>NZ_JAGEQS010000001.1:0-1117978 GCF_017572235.1 Salmonella sp. 32010601201800023SM | reverse complement strand
CCTCGCAAGCTCGTCGTCTGTCCAACTGGCTGCGCCAGTTGTCGAACCCCGGTCGGTGGTTCTCATCCCCCCTTGGTTTGGGGGATACATATAAGCAAAAAGCCCGTACTTCTGTACAGGCTCTCAACTTGAATATGGCGGTGAGGGGGGGATTGACTCGCTGCGCTCGCCCTTCGGGCACTCTCCTCGCAAGCTCGTCGTCTGTCCAACTGGCTGCGCCAGTTGTCGAACCCCGGTCGGTGGTTCTCATCCCCCCTTGGTTTGGGGGATACATATAAGCAAAAAGCCCGTACTTCTGTACAGGCTCTCAACTTAAATATGGCGGTGAGGGGGGGATTCGAACCCCCGATACGTTGCCGTATACACACTTTCCAGGCGTGCTCCTTCAGCCACTCGGACACCTCACCATATTGTCGCTCCAGCATTACTGGAACGGGCGCTAATGTAGGGAAATATCTTTTCTACGTCAATCAACTTTTTTAAAAAAAAGCGCGTTTATACAAACTTCCACCAATCTGTGGTTTTAATAAGCGAAAACTGCTTTTTTTGCCCGCGCCGGGAAATTTGCTATGCTGCACATCCCGTTGAAAACGCTGATAACAGGCGCAATCACATTCCGCACAATACTGCTCAGGAGATAACATGGAGATAATTTTTTATCACCCGACATTTAACGCCGCCTGGTGGGTAAATGCACTGGAGAAGGCTCTCCCACATGCGCGCGTTCGTGAATGGAAGGTCGGTGATAACAACCCCGCAGACTATGCGCTTGTATGGCAGCCCCCGGTTGAAATGCTGGCCGGAAGACGCTTAAAAGCCGTCTTTGCGCTGGGCGCGGGGGTGGATGCAATTCTGAGTAAATTAAATGCGCATCCGGAAATGCTGGACGCCTCCATTCCTCTATTCCGTCTGGAAGATACCGGAATGGGCCTGCAAATGCAGGAGTATGCCGTCAGCCAGGTATTACACTGGTTCCGTCGTTTCGATGATTATCAGGCGCTGAAAAATCAGGCGCTATGGAAACCGTTGCCGGAATATACCCGCGAAGAGTTTAGCGTCGGTATCATGGGCGCAGGGGTACTGGGTGCAAAAGTGGCAGAAAGTCTACAGGCGTGGGGGTTCCCGTTACGTTGCTGGAGTCGTAGTCGCAAATCCTGGCCTGGCGTGGAAAGTTATGTTGGGCGTGAAGAGCTGCACGCTTTCCTGAACCAGACGCGGGTGCTGATTAATCTGCTGCCGAATACGGCCCAAACGGTAGGAATTATTAATAGCGAATTGTTGGATCAATTGCCGGATGGCGCTTACGTGTTGAATCTCGCGCGCGGCGTGCATGTTCAGGAGGCGGATCTGCTGGCTGCACTTGATAGCGGTAAGCTAAAAGGCGCGATGTTGGATGTCTTTAGCCAGGAACCGTTACCGCAGGAAAGTCCATTATGGCGCCATCCGCGAGTCGCCATGACGCCGCACATTGCGGCAGTCACCCGTCCGGCGGAAGCCATCGATTATATTAGCCGCACCATTACCCAGCTGGAGAAGGGAGAGCCGGTAACGGGGCAGGTGGATCGGGCGAGAGGATATTGATATCAACCCGGCGCAGGCCGGGTTTCGCTAAAAAACGCTGGCGATACCTGCTATCCTTGTCGGAAATGACTACAGGAGAGAGCAATGTATCCCGTTGACCTGCATATGCATACCGTCGCCAGCACTCATGCCTACAGTACTCTGAGCGATTATATCGCGGAAGCCAAACGCAAAGGCATTAAACTTTTTGCGATTACCGATCATGGTCCGGACATGGAAGATGCGCCGCATCACTGGCATTTTATTAACATGCGCATCTGGCCGCGTCTGGTTGACGGCGTGGGGATACTGCGTGGCATTGAGGCGAATATCAAGAATATTAACGGTGAAATTGATTGTTCCGGAAAGATGTTCGACTCGCTGGATCTGATTATCGCAGGCTTTCATGAGCCCGTTTTTGCGCCGCATGATAAAGAAACCAATACTCAGGCGATGATCGCGACCATCGCCAGCGGCAAGGTGCATATAATTAGTCACCCCGGAAATCCAAAGTATCCAGTGGAGGTTAAAGCCATCGCGCAGGCGGCGGCGAAACACCATGTAGCGCTGGAAATCAACAACTCTTCTTTTCTGCATTCGCGTAAAGGAAGCGAAGATAATTGCCGCGCGGTCGCTGCCGCCGTACGCGATGCGGGAGGCTGGGTAGCGTTAGGCTCTGATTCCCATACGGCCTTTACGCTTGGCGATTTCACCGAATGCCGGAAAATTCTGGATGCGGTGAATTTTCCGGAAGATCGAATCCTGAACGTCTCTCCGCAGCGCTTACTGGCCTTTCTCGAATCACGCGGTATGGCGCCTGTACCGGAATTTGCCGAACTTTAATCGTTATTTATGGGAAGATATCAATGAATGAGTTTTCAATCCTGTGCCGTGTGCTGGGATCGTTGTTTTACCGCCAACCGCAAGATCCTTTACTGGTTCCGCTGTTTACGTTAATCCGTGAAGGTAAACTGGCGGCAAACTGGCCGCTGGAGCAGGATGACATGCTGGCGCGTTTACAGAAAAGCTGCGATATCACGCAGATTTCCACTGATTACAATGCGTTATTTGTTGGGGAAGAGTGCGCGGTAGCGCCATACCGCAGTGCGTGGGTCGAAGGCGCGGAAGAGTCTGAGGTGCGCGCTTTTTTAACGTCGCGAGGGATGCCGCTGGCCGATACGCCTGCCGATCACATTGGCACTTTATTGCTCGCGGCCTCCTGGCTGGAAGATCAGTCTGCCGAAGATGAAAGTGAAGCGCTGGAAACCTTATTTGCCGATTATCTGCTTCCCTGGTGCAATACCTTCCTCGGTAAAGTTGAAGCCCATGCCGTTACGCCATTCTGGCGCACTCTGGCGCCGCTAACGCGTGATGCGATAGGGGCCATGTGGGATGAACTTCAGGAAGAAGATGAAGAATAATGTGATGTAAATCACCATTAACTGCAACGGGTTTTACATCATTGCATAAAATGTGTGCGTGATCTCATTAATGTGCCGCTTTTCTGTTATGATGCGCGCCATGAACATACTTCTTTCTATTGCTATCACTACGGGCATCCTTTCTGGAATATGGGGATGGGTGGCCGTCTCCCTGGGGTTACTAAGCTGGGCCGGTTTTTTAGGCTGTACGGCTTATTTCGCCTGTCCGCAGGGCGGCTTTAAGGGATTGTTGATTTCCGCCTGTACGCTGTTAAGCGGTATGGTGTGGGCGCTGGTCATTATTCACGGTAGCGCGTTGGCGCCGCATCTGGAAATTGTCAGTTACGTGTTGACGGGGATCGTGGCATTCCTGATGTGTATCCAGGCAAAGCAGCTATTGCTTTCTTTTGTTCCGGGAACATTTATCGGCGCCTGCGCGACATTTGCAGGGCAGGGTGACTGGCGGTTGGTATTACCGTCGCTGGCGCTGGGGCTAATCTTTGGCTATGCCATGAAAAATAGTGGGCTATGGCTGGCATCACGCCGCGAGCAACATTCAGCGAATACGGCGGTCACAAAATAAAAAAGCGTGGGGTTCTTCCCCACGCTTTGTCGTATTGATCAGGATTCTGGCGGTACTGACAGCTCACGGTATTTCACCAGAATATCATTTTGCCTGTCCGCTTTATTCTGCAAATCCCACAGTCCGCGATCGATACCATCATTAATGAGGAAGATAACGCCGGTTTCAATGGCTGACATCAGACACAGCATCACCGGTTCGTTCGAGGTATAGCCGATTTCGCCTTCCAGTAAGCGCTGGTAATCAATAAAACGGAACACGCCTGCCTGTACTTCATAGGAAAGGATCGTTTTACTGGTGTTCACCGAAGAAAGGATCTCGCCCGTACTGACGTTAACCACGCGCAGGTTGACAGCAATCTGATCCAGCTGATACTGCGTATCGGCGCCAATACCGAAATATCTTGCGCCGACCCCGCCGGATTTGACGTTACTTTCATAACCAATAATAGAACCTTCCACCATAATATTTGCCGCCGTCAGCGACTGAAGCGGGATACGGTTATTCATCGCCACGGTGCCGTTTTCCTGGGCTGCGCGAATAATTTTCCGTTCATTCAAAAGATTCTGTAAGCCTTGTCGTTCCAGCGGGATAAACCAGCGCGAATCTTTCAGCGCAGTGACCAACATAGCGGTGGCGCTCTGCGGCACAGCCGTAGAAAAGTTACTTGCCGGGTAAGGTTTAAATTGGCCCGTTTCATCCTGAATGTTATATACCGAAACAAAGATCTTACCGGTGGGAGCAGGTAAGTGCGTCAAATCTTTGTAACTTTGTGCGCGGGGCATTAATGTCGGTTTCGCAGCTTGTTTCGGCGGGGCAGTTAAGCATCCGCTCAACAATAAAACGGCAACCAAAATAAGTAAGCGCGGCATGATTTATATCCTTTAGTGACTGTAGCTTAAAAATCGGTTGACTGAGTTTGTAAACCTGACACTTCGATGGTCGAGGTTCTTCCCGTTTTTCTGTCCGTGACGTTGAGCTGGAGCTGTCCGTCGCGATTAGCGATATCGATAATAAAATCGTTGGTCACCATACGTCCTGGTTTCCCGGTATTAATATTGGTCAACAAGCCGCCCAGAATTTGCGATTGAATAGCCTGCGTAAAGTTATCCAACGCTGAGGGGGGTTCGATACCAAAATCGTTATCATAAGCGGGGTCTTTATATGAATTTTGCGCCTGGGCGCTATTCAATAAAAAGGAACCGTTATTGGGGTTTCCACCAAAGTTAGGATTACGGAACTGGAACGTCATATTTCCAGCCCAGGTTAATGGCGAAAAAAGCATGAGCAGCACTACTGCATGTTTAACACGCATGACAGCCTCCGGATAAAAATCATGTTTTAGAATTCATCACGCGCTAAATCACTCGTACTTAATAGCGTTTGATCTATTTGTCGGCGATTTAATGCTTCCTCTGTTTGCGCTAATGCGAAGACGACGGTTTTCTCGAAGTCTCTTTTCATTGGAAATAAAAAGGTCTGGAAAATAACGTCCTGATTTACCGTTATGGTTATCCAGCTTCCCCAACGCGCACTGGGTCTTTCATTAATGGTCAGATTGCCGGTGTATTCGCTTTCCCATTTGTCGCTGAATGCACGATAGAATTCATGTCCTATCGAAGAGACGGTATGGTCGGTTAACAATCCGGGAACCTCGACTTCAACTTCATTGGCATGCAGGTTTCCGGTAGCGAACAGTAACTCTGCTGCTACAATCCAGGTCAGATAGCGTTTCATGGCCTTACCGCCTGAGATTATCGTTTGCCCATGAAACTGCCTGGGTGCGATTTTTGACAGCTATCTTTTTGAAAAGATTATAAAGATGTGTCTTAACCGTATTCTCGCTGATAAATAGCGACCTGGCGATTTCATTATTAGAGGCACCAATACGTAACTTATTGAGGATCTCTTTTTCGCGATGAGTGAGTAATGCGGACTCGGTGCTGTTGTAGCGGTAATTTCCTGAGTGTGTAATCAGGTAACTGGCTAATTTTTGTGAAAAATAGCATTCGCCCCGCAGAATACCCTGTAATCCGCTGACCACGTGTTCCTGGTCTTCAGTGGCGTAAAACACGCCGTTAATATGAGGCCAGTTTTCAATTTCACGGTAGGGATAATCGTCAGGGGTATTTAACAATAATGTTTTTATATTATTGTTTTTGCGGCTTAAATTATCCTGCCAATAGTGGATAAGCTTCTTATCCGCTTCCATCATATCCATTAAAACAATGCAACTGGCTGAGATATCTTCCAGAGAACGTTGAATATTATGCAGTTTTCCGGTTATGGCCAGCGATTGCTTTAAATGTTGCAATAATGCCGTAGCTTGCAGAGATGGCTTTGTGATCAACAATAGTGTGTGACCATGACTACTATGGACTTCATTAAACATGATGAAACTCCACTTTTTTTAATCGCACATCTGACAGCTGCCCCCATAAAATAAAGGCACCAGAAGTACTGACAGATGTTGCACTGCTGTGGGTTGAAATAGCCCATTATCCAGAAAGAGAAAAATATTTACGAAAATACTTTTAACTGTTTTCAATCTAGCCATTACAAATCTTAAAGCAAGTGTTAAACTTGTAACAAGATGTAAAAATATATATTAAAATGTTGTTTTTGGGTTTTTTTGAAGTTTAGATTTGATAGTAAAGTTGTACATTTCGCTGTTATTGCATAGATTTAAAAAATCATACAAATTATAATAATTCATTGATTTTTAATCATTTTAATTATTATATGTTATGTTTTGATTTTATTTTTTCTTAAAATTTGAGACGTGGCATTAACCTGGACAGCACAAAGACAAAAAAAACGAAGTGTGTCACGTCTTGTGCGTATTGCCCCCCATGGGAAGCATAAGAACATCCCCATGGCGGCATAACACACACCAACACTTCATTTTTTGGGTTCGCGATACACTCTCTTCTGTGGCCAAAAATCAATTATAAAAAATCACATGGCTATCGTTTTATTAGTACTTTGGTATGAGCTTAAATAACAAAATACCACGCGTGGGTGAGTTATTAAAAATGTTTCCACGGACATACTCTTCATCGTAACGACGCGTTAACAAAAAACGCATGTCGCTAACAAAGTAATAGATAATTTTCGCTATGTACGACCAGGTCCAGGGTGACAGCATGAAAAACAAATTGTTATTTATGATGTTGACAATACTGGGTGCGCCTGGGATTGCAACCGCGACAAATTATGATCTGGCTCGTTCAGAGTATAATTTTGCGGTAAATGAATTAAGCAAGTCTTCATTTAATCAGGCGGCCATTATTGGTCAAGTCGGCACGGATAATAGTGCCAGAGTACGCCAGGAAGGATCAAAACTATTGTCCGTTATTTCACAAGAAGGAGGAAATAATCGGGCGAAAGTCGACCAGGCAGGGAATTATAACTTTGCGTATATTGAGCAAACGGGCAATGCCAACGATGCCAGTATATCGCAAAGCGCTTACGGTAATAGTGCGGCTATTATCCAGAAAGGTTCTGGAAATAAGGCCAATATTACCCAGTACGGTACGCAGAAAACAGCAGTTGTAGTGCAGAAACAGTCGCATATGGCTATTCGCGTCACCCAACGCTAATACCGTTACGACTTTTAAATCAATCCGATGGGGGTTTTACCATGAAACTTTTAAAAGTGGCAGCATTCGCAGCAATCGTAGTTTCTGGCAGTGCTCTGGCTGGCGTCGTTCCACAATGGGGCGGCGGCGGTAATCATAACGGCGGCGGCAATAGTTCCGGCCCGGATTCCACGTTGAGCATTTATCAGTACGGTTCCGCTAACGCTGCGCTTGCTCTGCAAAGCGATGCCCGTAAATCTGAAACGACCATTACCCAGAGCGGTTATGGTAACGGCGCCGATGTAGGCCAGGGTGCGGATAACAGTACTATTGAACTGACTCAGAATGGTTTCAGAAACAATGCCACCATCGACCAGTGGAACGCTAAAAACTCCGATATTACTGTCGGTCAATACGGCGGTAATAACGCCGCGCTGGTTAATCAGACCGCATCTGATTCCAGCGTAATGGTGCGTCAGGTTGGTTTTGGCAACAACGCCACGGCTAACCAGTATTAATTTAGCGTCTGCGCTAATAAAAAAACAGGGCATAAGCCCTGTTTTTTTTCGGGAGGAAATTATGCATACTTTATTGCTCCTTGCCGCACTTTCAAATCAGATTACGTTTACTACGACTCAGCAAGGCGATATTTACACGGTGATCCCTCAGGTCACATTAAACGAACCCTGCGTCTGTCAGGTGCAAATTCTCTCTGTGCGCGACGGCGTCGGGGGACAAAGCCATACACAGCAAAAACAAACGCTATCTTTACCTGCTAATCAACCGATTGAGTTGTCTCGTCTTAGTGTAAATATATCTTCAGAGGACTCGGTTAAAATTATTGTTACTGTTTCGGACGGACAATCACTGCATTTATCACAACAATGGCCGCCTTCTGCACAGTAGTTTTTGATGGTGGCGGAAATGGATTGGCTGACCTGGGTATAAAGAGGCGATAAAAGCGTCTCATCGTCTCGGCATGTCGCTAAAAGGTAACGCCGAACCCTCGAGGATGACTAATCATTGAGGAGTTAACATGTCCGTAATCAAGAAAAATATCCCTGCCATAGGCCTGTGTATCTGCGCTTTTTTTATCCATTCTGCGGTAGGGCAACAAACGGTACAGGGCGGCGTTATCCATTTTCGCGGCGCGATTGTTGAGCCACTGTGCGATATTTCTACTCACGCCGAAAATATTGATTTAACCTGCCTACGCGAAGGTAAAAAGCAAATGCACCGGATAGACCTTCGGCAGGCATCTGGATTACCGCAGGATATTCAGTCCATTGCGACGGTACGGCTGCATTATCTCGATGCGCAAAAAAGCCTGGCGGTGATGAATATTGAGTACCGTTAACGGCGGTGTCATAGATATAAAAAGAGCGACTCTGTTGAAAGCCCTGCTGTACACTTTGCAGATAAGGTGAGACAAAAGGGGGGGGGTTATGACATCACGTCTTCAGGTCATACAGGGTGATATCACTCAACTTAGCGTCGATGCGATTGTGAATGCCGCTAACGCATCATTAATGGGCGGCGGTGGCGTAGACGGCGCGATTCATCGCGCGGCGGGGCCGGCATTGCTGGACGCCTGTAAACTCATCCGTCAGCAACAGGGCGAATGTCAGACGGGACATGCGGTTATCACGCCTGCTGGCAAGCTTTCGGCAAAGGCGGTTATTCACACAGTGGGGCCCGTCTGGCGAGGCGGCGAACACCAGGAAGCTGAGCTACTCGAAGAGGCATACCGGAATTGTTTGCTGCTTGCCGAGGCGAATCACTTTCGTTCCATCGCTTTTCCGGCAATCAGTACCGGCGTTTATGGCTATCCACGCGCCCAGGCCGCTGAAGTCGCCGTCAGGACGGTTTCAGATTTTATTACCCGTTACGCTCTGCCTGAACAGGTATACTTTGTCTGTTATGATGAAGAAACTGCCCGGCTTTACGCAAGATTACTTACTCAGCAAGGCGACGACCCTGCCTGATAAAACACGCCTGGAGCGTGCCGTTGAACCGCTATGCGCGCGCCATCCCGGAGAGTGCGGCATTCTTGCGCTGGATAACAGTCTGGACGCTTTTGCCGCCCGCTACCGCCTGACCGAAATGGCGGCGCGGACGCTGGATGTGCAGTATTATATTTGGGAAGACGATATGTCCGGGCGACTGCTCTTTTCGGTACTGCTGTCGGCGGCGAAGCGCGGCGTTCATGTTCGTCTGTTGCTGGATGATAACAATACGCCTGGTCTGGATGATACGTTGCGCTTGCTGGATAGCCATCCTAATATCGAAGTTCGTCTGTTTAATCCTTTCTCTTTTCGTACGCTACGCGCGCTGGGATATTTGACGGATTTTGCGCGGCTGAATCGGCGGATGCACAATAAAAGTTACACTGCTGACGGCGTAGTGACGCTGGTCGGTGGGCGCAACATCGGCGATGCCTATTTCGGCGCTGGCGAGGAGCCGCTATTTTCCGATCTGGACGTGATGGCCATTGGCCCGGTGGTCAATGATGTCGCCAATGATTTTGAACGTTACTGGCGCTGTAGTTCAGTGTCGACATTGCAGCAAGTATTATCCCTTTCTGAGCAGGAACTGACGCAGCGTATCGAACTTCCCGAATCCTGGTATAACGATGAGATCACCCGCCGTTATCTGCATAAGCTGGAAACCAGTCAGTTTATGGCGGATCTCGATCGCGGAACGTTGCCGCTGATTTGGGCAAAAACACGCTTGCTTAGCGATGACCCTTCTAAAGGCGAGGGGAAGGCGCAGCGCCATTCGCTTCTTCCGCAGCGATTATTTGACGTGATGGGGTCGCCGACGGAGCGTATCGACATTATTTCCGCTTACTTTGTTCCTACGCGCGCAGGCGTGGCGCAGTTGCTTAATCTGGTCAGGAAAGGCGTGAAGATCGCCATCTTAACTAACTCTCTGGCGGCCAACGATGTGGCGGTCGTTCACGCAGGGTACGCGCGCTGGCGCAAGAAATTACTGCGCTATGGCGTGGAGCTCTACGAACTGAAACCGACCCGCGAACATGAAACCGCCGTACATGATCGCGGACTCACCGGGAACTCAGGTTCCAGCTTACATGCTAAAACGTTCAGTATTGATGGTAGTAAGGTGTTTATCGGGTCGCTTAATTTTGATCCCCGTTCAACGCTTTTAAATACCGAAATGGGCTTTGTCATTGAAAGTGAAACGCTGGCGACGCTTATCCATAAGCGTTTTACACAGAGCCAACGCGATGCGGCCTGGCAACTGCGGCTGGATCGCTGGGGACGAATTAACTGGATCGATCGTCAGCAAGAAGAGGAAAAGGTGTTAAAGAAAGAACCCGCTACGCGTTTCTGGCAACGAGTTCTGGTACGGTTGGCGGCAATTTTACCTGTGGAATGGTTGCTGTGAACCCACGCGCGGAAAACTACCCGATCGTGGCGCGACTTTCTCGTTTTACCGGCGGTTTACCTGAAAAGAGAAATTTCAGGAGCGGGATGCGTAAATGAATTTCATACAGAATTAACGCAATACCCATAACAAATATCAGCCCGCACAAGAACCCGATCAGGTTGGAGGAGATATGCGGCGTAATATACGCGCCAAAGAAAAGCGTTAAGGGATGATGCACCAGATAGATAAACAGCGAAGCATTCACGAAATAGGTGACACGCGCGGACTGAAAGTTTAACAAGCGATGCCCCAGTGAGAATACCACGTTCACCATCCACAGCCCCATTACCATCGTAATCACGGATTCGGTTTCGTACATCCAGGCGTCGCCGCTCCCATAACGTTGATTCAGCAGATACGCGATAAAAGCAACGGCAGCGCCTAAAGTGCATCCGCGTGAGGGCGTGGTGAAGCGCGCTTTCAGATCGGGGTGAATGAAGGCCAACGCGCCGAGAATAAAAAATGGCACATAAAATAGCGTTTGCATCACAATAAAATTGAACATGCCGTCACTGAGGATTGCCGGATATACGATGAAAATAATGCGCCTGATAGCGGCGTAAGCCATCCCCAGCAGGAAAAAAATAAGCGAAAGCCTGGCCAGTGAAATAGCGGCGGGACGAGGCTTGCTTGTTTCCTGCCTTTTTTGGAACCAGGTAAAAATCCCGATGCTGACTGTGGTTAATATCACCAGCACCAGTAAAAACCACAGATGTGAAATGAGTTCCCACGCTAACGTATTATATTTTTCATAGGCAGAGAGTGTAGGCCAGTTCTCTGTTTTCTCTTTGACATATTGCAACAGGATAAATTGCGGCAAGGTAAGCAAAGGGATTGCGGTAAGCATGGGAATACCCACACGTTCTACCCGTACTTTCCACCAGCGTTTTAACGGATAACGTAAAAACAACATGTACGAAAAATAACCAGAAATAACAAAAAACACCTGCATACGAAAAGCGTGGATAAAATCGTTAAACAGGGTTAGCCACCATGATGGCGTGGCGCTATTGACATGCCAACTGTGAGTGGAATAGATCAACGAGATATGAAAGGGAATCCCTAACAACATCAGCCATGCGCGGATAGAGTCAAGAAAATATTCACGCGGCGCGGGTACAGAGCTCATATAAGGTCACGTATTCTCAGATTTTTCACCTTATCCATAAGGCGAATTATAGTTACATTCGGTAGCAACCCTACACCAACTCCGACAACCTGTCTCCAGGATAAGCACGCAAAGTGAAAACAGGCGCGGGAGGTGCTTAATCCATGAGCCAGCGCGCTGAACAAAGCCTGGATTCAGTTGTCGTAATGCCTGATTATCCATTAAAATGGATCGGATCGATATAAGCACACAAAGGGGGAAGTGCTTACTTATTATGAAACATAAACGACAAATGATGAAAATGCGTTGGTTGGGCGCAGCTATTATGTTAACGCTTTACGCATCATCGAGCTGGGCGTTCAGTATTGATGACGTGGCAAAACAAGCTCAATCTTTAGCCGGGAAAGGCTATGAGGCGCCTAAAAGCAACTTGCCCTCCGTTTTCCGCGACATGAAATATGCGGATTATCAGCAGATCCAGTTTAACAGCGATAAAGCCTACTGGAACAACTTAAAGACCCCTTTTAAGCTCGAATTTTACCATCAGGGGATGTACTTCGATACGCCGGTCAAGATTAACGAAGTGACGGCGACGACGGTCAAAAGAATCAAATACAGCCCGGATTACTTCAATTTTGGCAATGTTCAGCACGATAAAGACACGGTAAAAGATTTAGGCTTCGCCGGGTTCAAAGTTCTGTACCCCATCAACAGTAAAGATAAGAACGACGAAATCGTCAGTATGCTTGGCGCCAGCTATTTCCGCGTTATCGGCGCAGGCCAGGTATATGGCTTATCTGCGCGCGGCCTGGCGATTGATACCGCCTTACCATCTGGTGAAGAGTTTCCCCGCTTTCGCGAGTTCTGGATTGAGCGTCCAAAACCCACCGATAAGCGTTTGACCGTCTATGCATTACTGGATTCTCCGCGCGCGACCGGCGCTTACCGTTTTGTGATCATTCCTGGCCGCGATACCGTGGTGGACGTGCAGTCAAAAGTCTATCTGCGCGATAAAGTGGGCAAGCTGGGCGTTGCGCCATTAACCAGTATGTTCCTGTTTGGGCCAAACCAGCCGTCGCCGACGACCAACTATCGTCCGGAACTGCATGACTCGAACGGCTTATCCATTCATGCGGGTAATGGCGAGTGGATTTGGCGTCCGCTGAACAATCCAAAACACCTCGCTGTGAGCAGCTATGCAATGGAAAACCCTCAGGGATTCGGCCTGTTGCAGCGTGGTCGCGAGTTCTCGCGCTTTGAAGATTTAGACGATCGCTACGACCTGCGTCCAAGCGCCTGGATTACCCCGAAAGGCGACTGGGGCAAAGGTAAGGTTGAACTGGTTGAAATTCCGACCAATGATGAAACCAACGATAACATCGTCGCTTACTGGACTCCGGATCAACTGCCGGAACCGGGTAAAGAGATGAACTTCAAGTACACTCTGACCTTCAGCCGCGATGAAGATAAACTTCATGCGCCGGATAATGCTTGGGTGCTGCAAACACGCCGCTCAACGGGCGACGTTAAACAGTCGAATCTGATTCGCCAGCCCGACGGCACTATTGCCTTTGTGGTGGATTTCGTTGGCGCCGACATGAAAAAACTGCCGCCGGATACGCCTGTCGCTGCGCAAACCAGCATTGGCGATAACGGTGAAATCGTTGACAGTAATGTACGCTATAACCCAGTCACTAAAGGCTGGCGTTTAATGCTGCGCGTGAAAGTCAAAGACGCGAAGAAAACCACGGAAATGCGTGCCGCATTGGTGAATGCCGATCAGACGCTAAGTGAAACCTGGAGCTACCAGTTACCTGCCAATGAATAAAACAACTGAGTATATTGACGCACTGCTGCTTTCTGAACGTGAGAAAGCGGCATTGCCGAAAACTGACATCCGCGCCGTGCATCAGGCGCTGGATGCCGAGCATCGGACTTACTCGCGAGAAGACGATTCACCGCAGGGTTCCGTAAAAGCCCGCCTTGAACACGCCTGGCCGGATTCATTGGCGAAGGGGCAGTTAATTAAAGATGATGAAGGGCGCGATCAGTTGCAGGCTATGCCAAAAGCGACGCGCTCTTCGATGTTTCCTGATCCCTGGCGAACCAACCCGGTTGGCCGTTTCTGGGATCGTCTGCGTGGGCGGGATGTAACGCCGCGCTATGTTTCTCGTCTGACAAAAGAAGAGCAGGCGAGCGAGCAAAAATGGCGTACCGTCGGCACTATACGCCGCTATATTTTGTTAATTTTGACTCTGGCGCAAACCGTCGTCGCGACCTGGTATATGAAGACCATTCTGCCTTATCAGGGATGGGCGCTCATCAATCCTATGGATATGGTGGGGCAGGATATTTGGGTCTCTTTTATGCAGCTCCTGCCCTACATGCTGCAAACCGGTATCCTGATTCTGTTTGCCGTGCTGTTCTGCTGGGTGTCAGCCGGATTCTGGACGGCGCTGATGGGCTTCCTGCAACTGCTTATCGGGCGCGATAAGTACAGCATCTCCGCGTCTACGGTTGGCGATGAGCCCCTCAATCCGGAACACCGGACGGCGCTGATCATGCCTATCTGTAATGAAGACGTTAGTCGCGTTTTCGCCGGTCTGCGCGCGACCTGGGAGTCCGTTAAAGCCACAGGCAACGCCGCGCATTTCGACGTCTATATCCTTAGCGACAGTTATAACCCGGATATCTGCGTGGCGGAGCAAAAGGCGTGGATGGAGCTTATCGCGGAAGTGCAGGGCGAAGGCCAAATTTTTTACCGTCGCCGCCGCCGCCGTATGAAACGCAAAAGCGGCAATATTGACGATTTTTGCCGCCGCTGGGGCAATCAGTACAGCTATATGGTGGTGCTGGACGCGGACTCAGTGATGAGCGGCGAGTGTCTGAGCGGCTTGGTGCGCCTGATGGAAGCGAATCCAAACGCCGGGATTATCCAGTCTTCGCCGAAAGCGTCGGGGATGGATACTCTGTATGCCCGCTGCCAACAGTTCGCGACCCGCGTCTATGGGCCGCTGTTTACCGCCGGGCTGCACTTCTGGCAGTTGGGGGAGTCGCACTACTGGGGGCACAATGCCATTATCCGCGTGAAGCCGTTTATCGAGCACTGCGCTCTGGCGCCGCTGCCGGGAGAAGGTTCGTTCGCCGGATCGATTCTTTCCCACGACTTTGTGGAGGCGGCGCTAATGCGTCGGGCAGGGTGGGGCGTCTGGATTGCCTACGATCTCCCCGGCTCCTATGAAGAGCTGCCGCCAAACCTGCTGGATGAGCTTAAACGCGACCGCCGCTGGTGTCACGGCAACCTGATGAACTTTCGTCTGTTCCTGGTGAAAGGAATGCACCCGGTGCATCGCGCCGTGTTCCTGACGGGGGTAATGTCATATCTGTCCGCGCCGTTATGGTTTATGTTCCTCGCGCTTTCTACCGCGCTGCAGGTCGTTCATGCGTTAACAGAGCCGCAATATTTCCTTCAGCCGCGCCAGCTTTTTCCGGTCTGGCCGCAGTGGCGTCCGGAACTGGCAATCGCGCTGTTTGCATCAACGATGGTGCTGCTGTTCCTGCCGAAGCTGCTCAGTATTATGCTGATCTGGTGTAAAGGCACCAAAGAGTATGGCGGTTTCTGGCGCGTTACGCTGTCGCTGTTGCTGGAAGTGCTGTTCTCCGTATTGCTGGCGCCGGTGCGTATGCTGTTTCATACCGTGTTTGTGGTCAGCGCGTTTCTCGGCTGGGAAGTGGTCTGGAACTCACCGCAACGCGACGATGATTCTACGCCGTGGGGAGAAGCCTTTATGCGTCACGGCTCTCAACTGCTGCTGGGGCTGGTCTGGGCGGTGGGTATGGCGTGGCTGGATTTACGCTTTCTGTTCTGGCTGGCGCCGATTGTCTTTTCGCTGATTCTGTCGCCATTTGTTTCGGTGATCTCCAGTCGTTCAACGGTAGGATTACGCACCAAACGCTGGAAGCTGTTCCTGATCCCAGAAGAGTATTCGCCGCCTCAGGTGTTGGTCGATACCGATAAATATCTGGAGATGAATCGCCGCCGTATTCTGGACGATGGCTTTATGCATGCGGTATTTAACCCGTCGCTTAATGCGCTGGCGACCGCGATGGCCACTGCGCGTCACCGCGCCAGTAAGGTACTGGAAATAGCCCGCGATCGTCATGTGGAGCAGGCGCTAAACGAAACGCCGGAGAAACTGAACCGCGATCGGCGTCTGGTTTTGCTCAGCGATCCGGTGACGATGGCGCGTTTACACTATCGGGTCTGGAATGCGCCAGAGAGATACTCTTCCTGGGTAAACCATTATCAGTCTCTCGTCCTGAATCCGCAGGCGTTGCAGGGACGAACATCGTCAGCGAGATAAGGTCTTCAGGTCTGGAGTGAGGTGAAAAATACCGGCGTGATGCCGGTATTTTTATAGTGAAATGAGGTATCAGGTGCGTATATTCGCGGTGAGTATAATGGTAATTACCCTGAGCGGCTGCGGCAGTATTATCAGCAGAACGATCCCCGGACAAGGACACGGTAACCAGTATTACCCTGGCGTGCAGTGGGATATGCGTGATTCCGCATGGCGCTATATCACTATCCTCGATCTGCCCTTCTCACTGATCTTCGATACACTGCTACTGCCGCTCGATATTCACCACGGGCCTTATGAGTAATTAACGCTCATCCCATTCGTCTGCCGCAGTACGGCCTTCCTCGGTATCAAGCGGGGGTTCAAGCTGGAATTCCCCTTCATCCCATTCATGCAAAGTATTCTCTTCCTGCCACTCCTGGCGGATCTCTATCTCATCATAATCGCCGTCAAACACGCTCTGCGCGGCTTCACCACTCAGCATCGGCAGACATTCGCCATCTTCACCTTCATCGGCGAAAAATTCGACCTGCCACATGATGTCCCCATCCTGCAGTACATATTTCTGAACGTTGAACTGCTGCACATTCGCTTCGTCTTGTTCGAGGCCTGGATGGTCAGCCAGAAATTCTTCCCGGGCTGCATCGATAGCTTCTTCCAGCGTGGCATACATGGTCATCAGTGTCTCCCTTTGATTTGATGAGGTATTTAGGGAAAGAATAGCTGATTCTGTAATATTGCAAGTATGAAAGCGCAAAAATTATTCTATTGCCAGTCTGCGCCGTCGTAAGCTGTTCCATGAATAGATAGCATTGAACAACACCACGCCTGCCGTGACGCAGAATACGGCGCGGAAGCCATAGCTCGCGGAAATTGCGGCGCCCATGAGAGGGCCGGTGACGTTGCCGATATCGCGGAAAGATTGGTTGTAACTGAATATGCGCCCGGCTATCTGGTTGGTAGAGTTGTAAACCAGCAGAGTTTGAACGGCTGGCAGCAGCGCGCCATCCGCCGCGCCAAGCAGAAACCGCAATAGCGCGAGCTGCCACGGCGTTTGCACAAAAGACATTGGAATCAGCAGCAGTACGGAAATAATCAGCGCGACGATAAGGATCTTTTCCGGGCCAATTCTGTCGCCAAGCTTGCCGAGCCGGGGGGCGCTAAGTAATGCCGCCACGCCGGGAACGGACGCTATCATTCCGCTAATGAACGCAATATTACTGACATTGCCTGCGAGTTCGCGCACATAGAGCGTCAGGATGGGCGCAATAGACCCCGTCGCCACCTGAATAATCAGCGTGGTGACAAACAGGCTTAACACCAGGCGGGGATTTTTTAACGAGGCGACCACTTCCCGAACGTGAAGCATCTCTTTTTTGCTCACCGGCAGGAAATTCTCGCGAATGAAAAAGAAGGTGAGCAGAAAACAGATAAACAAAACGCTGGCGGTAATAAAAAAGACCGGACGAAGGCCGTAATGGTCGGCGAGCAGACCGCCCGCAAGTGGGCCAAGCAGAGCGCCGCTGACGCCGCCAGTAGAGAGCGTCCCTAACGCCCAGCCGCTTTTGTGGCGCGGCACCTGAGTGGCGATGAGCGCATTGGCGTTGGGAATAAATCCGCCCAGCAGGCCTAATAACGCGCGGAGGATCAGAAATTGCCAGATATTTTGCGCCATGCCCATTAACAGCATCACAATGGCCATGCCGAGAGCGGAACGCAACAGCATGATCTTACGCCCTTTACGATCCGCCAGACCGCCCCAAAAAGGGGAAGCGATAGCTGAAAAGAGGAACGTAATACTAAAGACCAGCCCGGACCACATGTTAAGCGCGCTATGGCCTGTTACACCGAGTTGCTCAACGTAGAGAGGGAGAAAAGGCATGACCAGACTGAATGCCGCGCCGGTTAAAAAACAGCCCAGCCAGGTAACGGTTAGATTGCGTTTCCAGTTTATGGGGACATCAGAGGGTGACATAGCGTTCCACAGTATGATGCGCGTTTTGCGCTATCATCAATTTAATTATGAGCGTACTAATTATAATTATGCGCCGACCTTACCAGCCTCGCAATGTGGGGAGCTTTTAAAGCTAAAAGAGGGGAAAAATTGCAGCCTGACGGCTGCAATCCTGTCAATAGCGCGACGGTACGCCTTCAGGGCGAGTTTTAAAGCGGCGATGCAGCCACATATACTGCTCTGGCGCCATCATAATGCACTGCTCAACAATCTTATTCATCCATGCGGCAGTCGCTTCTGCGCTCTCCAGCGGAGGCGAATATTCCGCAGGAAGAATGATCAGTTCGTAGCCTTTCCCATCGGGTTTACGGCGAGGAACGAAGGGGATAATACAGGCTTTAGACATGCGCGCCAGCATCCAGGTACCGGAGGTCGTGGCAGCCTGGTCGACGGCAAATAATGGTACAAAAACGCTGGCGCGCGGGCCATAATCGTGATCCGGCGCATACCAGATCAATTCGCCGCTTTTCAATGCCTTAACCATGCCTTTCAGATCTTTGCGATCCAACATCGATTTATTGGAGCGTAAGCGTCCCCAGGTCTGTAACCAGTCGAGCAACGGATTATCATTCGGGCGATAAACTCCGATCCCTGGGTTATGCATACCAAACATGCGGGCGCCAAACTCAAGGGTAAGGAAATGTATTCCTACCAGAATGAACCCCAGCCCCTGCGCTTTAACTTCACGGATATGCTCCAGACCGCTCGCTTCCATCCAGCGGTTCACTCGCCGATCGGGCCAGAACCAGGCCATGCCGGTTTCCATCACGCCCATACCGACGGATTCAAAGTTTTTGACCACCATGGTGTGGCGTTCCTGCGCGCTCATTTCCGGAAAGCATAATTCAAGGTTGCGATAGGCGATTTTCGCGCGGCGTTTCATTACGCGTCGCGCCAGGTGGCCCAATGCGCAACCCAACTTATAGATGACCGGGTAGGGGAGTTGCACGACCAACCAAAGCGCGCCTATACCCAACCAGGTTAACCAATAGCGCGGGTGCAGTAAGGCCACGGAGAACTTAGGCAACTTCGTCATTTCTATCCTGTCTTTCAACGAACAATTCCCCGTATTCTCGCATCTTTTTGCGTTGAGCAAAAATATGTAGCAGGAGAGTGGCGATTAAATCGACAATTGTTGTTAATTATTTAGTGTAAAGCAGGAAATGTAGCGCAAAATGTGTGGATGTAAATTGGCGAGACTTGCCTTATCATGCCTGCCCACTTTATTTTTTGCTGATTGCAGGATACGTACACCATGCCAGTGTTACACAACCGCATCTCTAATGACGAGCTGAAAGCCAAAATGCTGGCGGAAAGCGAGCCGCGTACGACAATTTCTTTTTATAAATATTTCACAATCGCCTCGCCGCAACAGACGCGGGACGCGTTGTATCAGGTGTTTACGGCGTTGGACGTTTTTGGTCGCGTTTACCTGGCACATGAAGGCATCAATGCGCAAATCAGCGTGCCGCAAAGCAAGCTCGAGACGTTTCGTCAACAGCTTTATACGTTCGATCCCGCGCTGGACGGGCTGCGTTTAAATATCGCGCTGGAGGATGACGGAAAGTCATTTTGGGTGCTGCGTATGAAAGTTCGCGACCGTATCGTCGCTGACGGTATTGACGATCCGAGTTTTGACGCCAGTAATGTCGGCGATTATCTGAAGGCGGCAGATGTGAATGCGATGCTGGACGATCCTGATGCGGTCTTTATTGATATGCGCAACCACTATGAGTATGAAGTCGGCCATTTCGAAAATGCTCTGGAAATCCCGGCGGATACGTTTCGTGAACAGTTGCCAAAAGCGGTTAAAATGCTGCGGGAACATGCAGATAAAAAGATAGTGATGTACTGTACCGGCGGTATTCGTTGTGAGAAAGCCAGCGCCTGGATGAAACACAACGGTTTCAATAAAGTCTGGCATATTGAGGGTGGCATCATTGAGTACGCCCGTCGCGCGCGCGAGCAGGGGCTTCCCGTTCGCTTTATCGGCAAAAACTTTGTATTTGATGAGCGAATGGGCGAACGAATCTCGGATGAGGTTATCGCGCATTGCCATCAGTGCGGCGCGCCCTGCGATAGCCATACCAACTGCAAAAATGACGGTTGCCATCTGCTGTTTATCCAGTGTCCGCAGTGCGCCAGTAAATTTAACGGCTGCTGTAGTGAACAATGCTGTGAAGAGTTGGCCTTGCCGGAGGAAGAACAGCGGCGACGTCGCGCGGGTCGTGAGAACGGCAACAAAATTTTTAATAAATCGCGTGGTCGGCTTAATAGCAAACTGAGCATTCCCGATCCGGCCGAGTAATATTTTGCCGGATAGCAGCGTAAAGGCCGCTATCCGGCATTTCGCCAGGCGTTACTTCTGCTGAACGCCTTCTACTGAGATGATAAGCTCAACCTCTTGTGAGGCCGGGCCGAGATCGGTAGTTATATTGAAATCCTTCAGCTTAATTTTTCCTTCGGCCTCAAAGCCCGCGCGCTTACCGCCCCACGGATCGTCGCCCTGGCCCATCAGCTTCGCTTCCAGCGTTACCGGTTTAGTCACGCCATTGAGCGTCAGATTGCCGGTAATATCCAGTTCATCGCCCTCTTTTTTCACGCTGGTAGAGGTGAAGGTTGCCTGCGGGAATTTCGCAACATTAAGAAATTCCGCGCTACGCAGGTGTTTGTCACGTTCGGCATGGTTAGTGTCGACGCTATTGGTGTTAATGGTCACGTTCACTTTGTCTGCCGACGGATTTTTTTCGTCAAAAGTGAACGTGCCGTCGAAATCTTTAAAGGTGCCGTATAGCCAGCTGTAGCCCAGATGCTGAATGCGGAAATTGACGAACGCATGTTGGCCTTCTTTATCAATTTTATACTCCGCCGCCACGGCGGAACCGGTCGTGAATAACAAGGATGCGAGGGTGAATCCCAGCAGGTTTTTTTTCATTTTTGAGCTCCATAGTCAGATGACGACATTCCTGTCATACGTTTCAGTGTGTCGTCTTTATCGATGAAATGGTGTTTTAGCGCCATAACCCCATGCGAGAGCGAGATAATGACCAGCGACCAGGCAAACCACAGATGCAGCGTTCCGGCGATGTCAGCCTGCGCGCCCGCATCCGTAAGCGTGGCCGGAATCTCAAACCAGCCAAAGACGCTAATCGGTTTACCATCGGCGGTGGAAATCAGGTAGCCGCTAATGATTATCGCAAAGAGCAGGAGATACAGGAGGAGATGCCCCGCGGCGGCGCCAGCGCGCGTTAAACGGGAATAGCTGGTCAAAGCAACGGGCGGTGGCGAATAAAGCCGCCAGATAATACGCACGATCAGCGCCATCATCAGTAATATGCCAATACTTTTATGCATTTCCGGTGCCTGGTGATACCAGCCGTCGTAATAACTGAGCGTGACCATCCATAAGCCCAACGCAAACATGCCATAGACCACCAGGGCGGTCAGCCAGTGGAGCGCGGCGGAAATCACGCCATAACGCTGTGGAGTATTTTTAAATTGCATAAACACACCAACGAATATTTCACGAGAGAATGAAAATGGCGTGGAAAAGCGCCGAATGCAACTTATAAATAAGAATTTGAATGATATTTATTTTTATTTCAATAATTTTGATGTTGTTTGCGGTTCAGCTTCAGAAGTTTCGAGATATTTCCCCCTGATAACCGCGCAACGGCAGGAACTGGCATTATTGCCGTGCTTCAACGTTATGAAATAAAAAGTGAGGAATTTTCAGGAAGTGTCAGTTAACGTCAATGAAAAGCAATCAGAAGAAAAGGAGATAAACAATATCCATCACCGCCAGCAGCGACCAAAGAATAACGTAAAGCATGAAATGTTCGCGAATATTATTCATCAGAAAATGAAAGAGACGACGCATAGCTTACCTTAATAAACAGCCCCTTTACGGGGCCGACAAATTATTGGCTAAAACGGGAAAGCCGGAACGGCGTCAGATCAAAGGAGGGCGTTTTTCCCAACGCAAAATCCGCAGCGATTTCTCCTAACACCGGGGCGAATTTAAAACCATGTCCGCTGAGTCCAGTGATGACAAGCGTGTTCTCATGGCCAGGCAGCGTATCGATAATAAAATCCTCGTCCGGCGAATTATCATAGGTACATGCCGCCCCATGTAAACAACCGCCGATACCCGGCAATACGTTACGCAGGAAAGGAAATGCTTCCGCGCCATCGCTGGCAACGGCGGCAAAGGGCTTGCGCTCTTCCTGAGCCTGTATTAGCTGTCCGCCATTGTGTTTGCCGATTTTTAACTCGTCGTTCTCCGCCGGGAAGCCGTAATATTGATCGCCGTTGGGCATTTCGCCGGTAAAGGCCGGAAAGCGGTTTTTAGTGCTGTAGCGTCCATCCGCCTTAAACCAGGCAAAGACTTTACGTACAGGCTGAATGGGCAGCTCCGGTACTAGCGCTTTGACCCAGGTGCCCGCGCTAATCAGCGCCTTGCTGGCGTGGTAGCTGCCTTCACTCGTCTCTATCGTCACACCGTTATCATCATGGTGAATATGGCTTACCGGGCTGTTGAATAGCTGTGCGCAGCCAGCCTCTCGGGCCAGACGAAGCCATGTGGTAATGGCTAATTCGCTGCGCAGGAAACCGGAGTCAGCTTCAAACAGCCCGATATAATTATCGGGCACGCGAATTTCCGGCCAGCGCGTCATGAGGGCCGTCGCGTCCAGGCGCTCGACGTTCAATTGCCACTGTTGCGCGCTTCGTGCGACGTTGGCTAAGAAAGCGGAATCGGCCGGGCCGAGGTTGACGACGCCGGAGCGGACAAAAATAGGCTCTTCATTGTGTGTGGAGAGTTCATCCCAAAGCGCCTGGGCGCGAAGCACCAGCGGGACATATTTTTCGCCTTCACCATAAGCGTGGCGGATAAGTCGGGTATCGCCGTGATGGCTGCCCTGTTGATGAGGCGGCATATGCGCATCGGTCATCAGGACCTTTAGCCCGGCGCGGGTGGCGTAATAACCAGCGGCGGCGCCAACCGAACCGCTGCCGATAATAATAAGGTCGTATTTCATCAGCTTCTCTCTGCTATCGCGATGATTTCAGGGTAAATAACTGCGCTGAGATATACAAGCCAGAAATAAGTGAGGCACCTTACGGTGCCTGAGAGAGGGGGAGCGCGTCACGCTAATGGCGACGATACTCGTTTTCCTGGTAATCACCTGATTCTATTTTGGCGATGCCGGCTTCTAATATTGAAATAAATTGCCTGGCTACATCTGTCGTTAACCAGAGCGTTTGACCAACTTCAGTCCCTTCCGGTTCCGGACGATTTGGGGTCTGGTAGTGCAAACGCAGCATCAGCGCATCATAGCTATCGACGGTGCTGATGTCCCATCCTACAAGCGGATGGGTCTGAATGACTTCATTATTCTTTTCCATCATGCCCCCCTGGTACGTGTTATAAGACAACGGTTCTCGAGGTTCAATGCGTGTTTTTCTTCTGAAGCAACTTCAGTATACCAATTAATAAGGCTATTCACTGCGTTTTTAAAGAGACCGGAGGATAAATTTCTCTTTTTAAGAATTATATGAACAATAAAGCGGCAGTTCATTCATATTTTTTTAGGATGTTGTGCAATTATTTTGACGGTCAGGCGAAATATTCATCAGTTGCGCAAATAAAAAAGCCGGGGCGACCCGGCAAACATACATCACTGCATATCATTTTTTATTCATTGATGAACCAGTCATCAGCGCTCTCCCAGGTCTCCTGGAGAATCTCGCTAATGCGTTCTTTTTCCTCTTTTGATGCGCCAATGACGGACAAGTTGTTGGCGGTAGCGTAACGCACGGTGACGTTACCCAAGTTCTCAGGAAAATGATGGCTAATACGACGGGAGAGTTCGCCCGCCAGCGCATCAATCGCACCGGCAGGCAGAGGTGACGTTTTGGCTATAGTGACTTCAATACGCATAATGGCCCCCTGTTGAATATACTGGATATATATACAGTTAAATCCAATATATAGCAACAGATAAGCGCATTTTTTATTTTTTTACTGACCAGCGTACTGTTTCACCCGCTAAAAAAGGCACCAGCGAATCATCAGCCAGCGCGATATTTTCCGGTACCTGTTGTTCATCGCGAACCAGTTCCACCCACCCCGTATTCACCGGCAGGCCATAGAATTGCGGGCCATTCAGTGAACAGAACGCTTCAAAGTGCGCCAGCGCGTTCATTTCCTCAAACACGGTGGCATAACTGCCAAGGGCGGAGGGGGCGTTGAAACAACCGGCGCAGCCGCAACTGGTCTCTTTACGATGACGTGAATGCGGCGCTGAATCCGTCCCCAGGAAGGCGCGCGTAAAACCACTGGCAACCAGTTCGCGTAACGCCTGCTGGTGAATATTGCGTTTCAGAATCGGCAGACAGTACAGGTGAGGACGAATGCCGCCGACCAGCATATCATTACGGTTAAACATTAAATGTTGAGGCGTAATGGTAGCCGCCAGGTAGTCGTTGCCGTCACGTACATACTGCGCGGCATCTTTGGTCGTGATGTGCTCAAAGACCACTTTAAGCGCGGTCAGACGCTGGCGTAGCGGTTCCATTACGGTGTCGATAAAACGCGCTTCACGATCGAATATATCAACATCCGCATGGGTCACCTCCCCGTGGACCAGCAATGGTATTCCGAGTTTTTCCATCCGCTCCAGTACCGGCATGATAGCGTCGACTGACGTTACGCCATGACTGGAGTTAGTGGTGGCATTGGCCGGGTAAAGCTTAGCCGCAGTAAATACGCCTTCATGGAAACCACGCTCCAGTTCATCGGCATCGAGCGAATCCGTTAAATAGCAGGTCATTAACGGCGTGAAATCATGCCCGGCGGGCACCGCATCGAGAATACGCTGGCGGTAGGCGATCGCTGCATCAACGGTCGTGATGGGGGACGCCAGGTTCGGCATCACGATAGCGCGACCATAAATTTCGCTGGTATAGGGTACGACCGTTTTTAACATGTCGCCATCGCGAAGGTGAACGTGCCAGTCGTCCGGGCGGCGGATCTTTAAAACCTGGGATGGTGCAGTCATTAATAAGCTCCGGCTGAGGAATAGTCTTTTTGCCGGAAACAAAGGATAAGCGGAAACGTTTTCGTTTGCACGTAAAAAAAGGGCGCGAGCGCGCCCTCCGAAATCAATTGGTGAAAGGAATAACGATTTCACCAGGTTTAACTTCAATGCCTTTCGCGAGTTTCTTCGCTAACGCTTCGCCTTTACTACTGTCCTCACGCAACACGTAAGCTGGCCGCTGGTTAAAGTAGCTACGTAAAGACTGATTTAAATAGGGCAGGAGCGTTTGTAGCACCGATTGCATTTTCTCCGGCGTCACGGTGGCGTCTACTACTTCCATCTCCTGAAGATAGATGGCGCCTTTTTCTTTATCAAAGACCGGCAGGGCTTTTAGCTTGAGTTTCATCGTCGCTTTTTGACTGCCAAACAGGGAATTCATATCCAGCCTGGCATCGCCAGTAAGGGTGACTTTATTAGGCTCTTCCCGACCAATCTGGCTGGCAAGGTTAGTCAATACGATATGCGCGTCGGCAATGCCGGGCAGACCAATATCTTTTGAGAAATTATTCCGTTTTTCAAGCGCTTGATTGATTTCTTGTTCGCTAATGGTGTATTGCGTAAGTTGATTACAACCCACTAACAGGCCGCTAACTACCAGCGCAGCGGCAAAAAAAAACTTTTTCATGGCGTTCCTTAGCATGTTGCCTGTGCCCTAATCTTGACACAAAGCAGCATGTCGCGCCAGCGGACATGGCGTCACTAGAAAAAGCTGAAAAAGGCGGCAAGAAAGGGTTGCCGCCTGGCGGGCGTTAGATAGCCATTGAGGAGAGTAAATTAATTTGCGTCTGCTTCGCCATATTATCGCGATAGTCCGCGACTTTTGTCGGCCAGTGGATACCGGCGACCAGCGTCAGATTACGCAGAAGCGGAAACAGATGAATATCATCTTCCGATAATTCGCCGTTAACGGCGTTAGGCTGTACGATGAGTTTATCCAGCAAACGTAAATCATCGCCGATCTTTTTAATCAGTCCGGCAGAGTGCGCAAGATGGTTGTCAAAACTGCCAGATGAGGCTTCTTTTTTGCGGATAAAATACTGGCGCGCCGCAGGGGTAGAAAATTCATCGAAAGCGGATTTTGCAAATCGCGGCAGCAGTAGCTGATTAACGTAACCGTTAACTTTGCGCAACCACTCTTCAATGGCTGGATTGCGTTTCCCGGTTAACAGCAGTTTGCCGTCGAGGTTGTCGACATAATGTACAATATCCATACTTTCAGGAAGGTAGCGACTATCATCTTTTTGCAGGATGGGTACCATCTTTTGACCAATCATCCGGGTGGGCGTCGCCTCGTCGTCATTTTGTAACACGTTAAGTTCAACGGGGATGTTCTTCAGGCCGAAAATCATGCGGGCTTTAACGCAGAAAGGGCAATGATCGTAAATATAAAGCTTCACGTTTCTCCTCCATTTGACTGTCGGTATCTGACCAGTATGGAGGAGATAGCGACAGGTATCAAATCAGGCGCCGGGTTCCAGCATCCGGCGCGGCGTGCGTTTATGACTAAATTGCCAGCCTAAAGCCAAAAAGGTGATGAAACCGATAATACCGAGCATCATCCACGGTAGTTCAGGCTGCGCAAGCGCTTTACCCATATCAAACAACCAGCCGCCGCCGATATAACCAATCGCGCCGCCAATGGCTAATCCCAGACGGCTAAAGCCCATATAGCTTCCCCGCGCCCTCGCGTCCGCGAGCGACGCGCTGAGCGTTTCGCGCGCCGGTTCGGCGATAACCGAGCCGATGTAGAAAGCGCAAATAAGCGTAAAAAGCTGCTGTAAATTGCCCACCATCCCGATGGGGATCATGCTCAGCGACATGACGAGCAAACCGGCCATCAGCCGATGCTCCAGCCGAAAACGCTTTTCGCTCCAGCGGGCAATCGGGTAGAGCAACGTCAGCGAGAGACACGCCTCAATAGCGTACATCCATTTCACGGCAGCAGGCGAGCCGGCGATATCGTTTACCATAATCGGCAGCATTAACATGACCTGTACCGCCAGCATATAGTAGCCCGCCAGCGTCAGCACGTAGGTGACAAACCTTTTATCGCTCATGACGCGGCGCATTCCTTCACGCACCGGCGTTCTGACCGTTGATAGCTTCCAGGCCGGAAGCAGCCATGCATTGAAAAGGGCGCATAATATGAACAAAATAGCGCCCGTCGCGCAGACCAGGCGAAAATCGTATTGTAGCAACCAGCTTCCCAGCAGCGCGCCAATCACCGCGCCCGCGCTGTCCTGCATCATCAACAGAGAGAAGAAGCGGCCCCGTTGCTCCGGACGAATTAATTTGACCACCAGCGCTGAACGCGGCGGGTCGAAAAGCGTACCGCCGAGACCGGAAAGAAAGCAGGAAAACCACAAGAGCCAGGGCTCATGCGCGATACCCATGGTGGCAAAGCCTGCGGCGCGCATCAGCATACCGGTGACAATCATCGGTTTCGCGCCAAAGCGATCGGCGATGGCGCCGCCAAAAATGCCCAGACCTTGTTGAATAAACTGGCGCAGGCCGAGCGCGATCCCTACCATTACGGCAGCCCACCCCATTTGATCGACAAAGCGAATAGAGATGAGCGGGAAGACGACGAAAAAACCCAGCACCACTAACATGTTATCGATGAGAAGAAAATATTTACCCAGGTTCCTCGCCTGCGAGACGCGCGACATTTCCCCTCCCGGGAAATAAAAGATGAGCGTCTTCTATTCTGCGGCGGCGTTTCGTTTTTTCCTACCGTTAGCGGGACAATATTTTTTTATCAAAAGTCCTTTTTAATCGAGAGTTTTCATCAAAATGTGGCAGCAATTCAAAAAATGACGATTTGCGCTTTTCACAGAGCCTGGTTGCGCAGGTATAGTAATGTTACTGGCGTGCTGAAGACGTTACAGGAAGGAGTAGGTATAGAATGTTTGGCTATCGTAGTAACGTGCCAAAAGTGCGCTTAACCACCGATCGTCTGGTGGTACGTTTAGTGCATGAGCGTGATGCCTGGCGTCTGGCCGATTATTACGCGGAAAATCGTCATTTTTTAAAACCCTGGGAACCGGTCCGTGATGAAAGTCATTGTTATCCTTCAGGATGGCAGGCGCGTCTGGGAATGATCGGTGAATTTCACAAACAGGGCTCCGCCTTCTATTTCGCGCTACTTGATCCGGAAGAAAAAGAAATTATCGGCGTGGCGAATTTTTCCAATGTGGTGCGCGGTTCTTTTCATGCCTGTTATCTGGGCTATTCCATTGCGCAGAAGTGGCAGGGGCAAGGGCTGATGTTTGAAGCCTTAACCGCTGCGATTCGCTATATGCAGCGCACTCAGCATATCCACCGTATCATGGCGAACTATATGCCGCACAACAAACGTAGCGGCGCGTTGCTGGCGCGGCTTGGCTTTGAAAAAGAAGGCTATGCGAAAGATTACCTGTTGATTGATGGACAATGGCGCGACCATGTCCTGACGGCGTTAACCACGCCGTTATGGACGCCGGGGCGTTGAGCGGCTTACGGAATGAGAGGCAAAGGGAGAAAACGATGAAATATGAATTAACTGCCACTGAAGCGCGAGTGATTGGCTGTCTGCTGGAAAAGCAGGTGACAACGCCGGAACAGTATCCGCTTTCCGTCAACGGGGTGGTGACAGCCTGTAATCAGAAAACCAACCGTGAACCGGTGATGAACCTGACGGAACAAGAGGTACAAGAACAGCTCGATAACCTGGTGAAACGCCACTTTTTGCGTACGGTCAGCGGGTTTGGCAACCGCGTCACCAAATATGAACAGCGTTTCTGTAATTCCGAATTTGGCGATCTGAAACTTAGCGCGGCGGAAGTGGCGCTTGTCACTACGCTGCTGCTGCGCGGCGCGCAAACGCCCGGCGAGTTGCGTAGCCGGGCGTCGCGGATGCATGAATTCAGCGATATGGCGGAAGTTGAATCCACGCTGGAACGGCTTGCCAGTCGTGAGGACGGCCCGTATGTCGTCCGTCTGGCGCGTGAACCGGGTAAGCGCGAAAGCCGCTATATGCACCTTTTTTGCGGCGACGTCGATGAACTGTCTCTCCAGACGTCTGCGCCGGAAAGTGCGTCGGGCGATCTTCAGTCGCGCGTCGAAGCGCTGGAAAGCGAAGTGGCGGAGTTAAAGCAGCGGCTGGATTCTTTGTTAGCTCACCTGGGAGAGTAATGTGAGAACATTACGGATTGGCATTGTCGGGTTAGGCGGTATTGCGCAGAAGGCCTGGCTGCCGGTATTAACCAACACCGCCGGATGGACGTTACAGGGCGCCTGGTCTCCTTCGCGGGATAAAGCCTTACGTATTTGCGAAAGCTGGCGCATACCGTATGTGGATTCGCTGGCGAATTTAGCGTCCGGCTGCGATGCGGTCTTCGTCCACTCCAGTACCGCAAGCCATTATGCCGTGGTCAGCGAACTTCTCAATGCCGGCGTCCATGTCTGCGTGGATAAACCGCTGGCGGAAAATCTACGTGATGCCGAACGGCTGGTGGCGCTGGCGGCGCAAAAAAAATTGACGCTGATGGTTGGCTTTAATCGCCGTTTCGCGCCGCTGTACCGCGAACTGAAGACGCGCCTCGGCACTGCGGCGTCACTGCGTATGGATAAACATCGTACCGATAGCATCGGGCCGCACGACTTACGTTTTACTTTGCTCGATGACTATCTGCATGTCGTGGATACCGCTCTGTGGCTGGCGGGCGGCGAGGCGCGCCTTGCCAGCGGCACGTTGCTCACCAGCGAGTCCGGCGAAATGTGCTATGCGGAACATCATTTTTCCGCCGACAAACTACAAATTACCACCAGTATGCACCGGCGCGCCGGAAGTCAGCGTGAATCGGTCCAGGCCGTCACCGACGGCGGGCTATATGACGTGACGGATATGCGTGAATGGCGCGAAGAGCGCGGGCAGGGTATTCTCATCAAACCCATTCCTAGTTGGCAAACGACGCTTGAACAGCGTGGTTTTGTCGGATGCGCGCGGCATTTCATTGACTGCGTACAAAATCAGACGGTTCCGGAAACGGCGGGGGAGCAGGCGATTTTGGCCCAGCGCGTCGTGGAGGCGCTGTGGCGGGACGCCATCAGCGAATAATCCTCTGTAACATCTGGCGGTAGTAATTCATCGTAATCCAGGTACTATACCCTCAATAATTCGAGTTGCAGAAAAGCTAACGCACATGCAGCTCGAAGTATGGCGGGTATATATGCCCACTCTACATAATACCTCTTTTCACAGTGAATAATGGCAAACCGTGGGGAGTCTGTAAGGCCTGATAAGACGTTTTAACGTCGCCGTCAGGCGCGGTGATACAGCCGGATACGGCAGAAGTTGCGTTATCCGGTCGATGGATCAGCCATGCAGGAGTTTTACGCCAGGGTCTGGAATACAAAAGAAATGAATTTATTGAAATCGCTGGCTGCCGTCAGCTCGATGACTATGTTTTCACGCGTGTTGGGCTTTGCCCGTGATGCGATTGTCGCCAGAATTTTTGGCGCAGGGATGGCGACCGACGCCTTTTTTGTGGCGTTTAAACTCCCCAATCTACTACGCCGGATCTTTGCCGAAGGCGCTTTTTCTCAGGCCTTTGTGCCTATCCTGGCGGAATATAAGAGCAAGCAGGGTGAAGAAGCGACGCGGATCTTTGTCGCTTACGTTTCCGGCCTGTTGACGCTGGCATTGGCCGTCGTGACGGTGGCCGGTATGCTGGCCGCCCCGTGGGTGATTATGGTAACCGCGCCGGGTTTTGCCGATACTGCGGATAAATTCGCGCTGACGACGCAACTGCTGCGGATTACGTTTCCCTATATTCTGCTGATCTCGCTGGCTTCACTGGTTGGCGCCATTCTCAACACCTGGAATCGCTTCTCTATTCCCGCTTTTGCGCCGACATTTCTTAATATCAGCATGATCGGTTTTGCATTATTCGCCGCGCCATACTTTAATCCGCCGGTGCTGGCGTTAGCCTGGGCAGTCACCGTCGGCGGTGTGCTGCAACTGGTGTATCAACTTCCGTATTTGAAAAAGATCGGTATGCTGGTGCTGCCGCGCATTAACTTTCGCGACACCGGGGCGATGCGGGTGGTCAAACAGATGGGGCCGGCGATTTTGGGCGTTTCCGTCAGTCAGATTTCCCTTATCATCAATACCATTTTCGCCTCGTTTCTGGCCTCTGGCTCGGTTTCATGGATGTACTATGCCGATCGGTTGATGGAGTTCCCGTCCGGCGTGCTGGGCGTGGCGTTGGGGACCATCCTGTTGCCGTCATTGTCGAAAAGCTTTGCCAGCGGCAATCATGATGAGTACTGCCGCCTGATGGACTGGGGGCTGCGTTTGTGCTTTTTACTGGCGTTGCCGAGCGCGGTAGCGTTAGGCATTCTGGCGAAGCCGTTGACAGTCTCGCTGTTTCAGTACGGTAAATTCACCGCCTTTGATGCGGCGATGACGCAGCGGGCGTTAATCGCCTATTCGGTGGGGCTGATTGGCTTGATCGTCGTAAAAGTGCTGGCCCCGGGCTTCTATTCTCGCCAGGATATTAAAACGCCGGTGAAAATCGCCATCGTGACGTTAATCATGACGCAGTTAATGAACCTGGCGTTTATTGGACCGCTGAAACACGCCGGGCTGTCGCTCTCTATTGGTCTGGCGGCATGTCTCAATGCGTCGCTGCTGTACTGGCAACTGCGCAAACAGAATATCTTTACGCCACAACCGGGTTGGATGTGGTTCCTGATGCGTCTGATCATTTCCGTACTGGTGATGGCCGCCGTATTGTTCGGCGTGTTGCATATTATGCCGGAGTGGTCGCAAGGGTCGATGCTATGGCGTTTGCTGCGTTTGATGGCGGTAGTGATCGCGGGTATCGCGGCCTATTTCGCTGCGCTTGCCGTGCTGGGCTTTAAAGTGAAAGAGTTTGTTCGCCGGACGGCGTAAATTCAGTGCCTGATAGCGCTGTGCTATCAGGCCTACAAGGCATTCAGGCCGGAAAGGCGCAACGTCGCCATCCGGCAATGATTAGATAGAAATTTTTTTACCGCCGCGGTGAGAGACGGAAGTCTGACCGTCAGCCCCGTACAAGGTCGGCTCCTGGTGAGGTTTCAGCACCTCCAGCGCCTGTTGATTACGCTCGATTTGCCCTTCCAGCAGCCAGCCGTTGTGCTGGTTGAGGTCGCGAAGATGCTGCGTTTTTTCGGTAATCGCCTGCCAGCGCTCTGCAATGTCATCGTTTGCGCTACGCTGCGCATTCTGCTCCAGACGGCGCTGTTGTTCCAGATAATCCAGCGTCGCCAGCAACGAGCTTTTTTCTTCTGTAATACGCTGTAGCTGGCTGCCGTTAATCTGGCCTACGGAAAGCTGTTGTTGCTCGGCGTCCATCACCGTCTTCAGGTCATTCAGGACGGTGGTCATCTGGTCAAGTATTTCTGACAAACGAGTCATACGCTTATTTACTCTGTAAGTAGCTCTGCGCCTCGCGAATGAGCGAGTCTGCTATTTTTCCCGTATCCATTTTTAACTCACCGTTACGGATAGCCGTTTTTAATGCTTCGACGCGTTCCATATTAATGTCGCTGACGCCTGGCTGCATGAGCTTCGCTTGCGCGTCGCTTAACGTTACGCTGGCGCTCGTCGCGGCGGACGTTTTTTCCTGACGCGTTTTTTGTACCGGCGTGTCGCTGGTTTCGCGCGTCTGGACAGTGCTAACGGGTTTCAAAGGTGAGGTACGGTCAATGCTCATTTATTTATCCTCATCGAGGGTTACGTTGTAGCGGCCAGCTACCATCATGGTTGAATATCTCATCGGCAGCCGCGACAAAATCTTTACACAATTATAGGTTAATAAGAATATTCCCATCAGAATCGACGGTTCCACTCACGATTTGACCCGATGTCATGCGTACGCGCGCATTTTGCGCGACGGCGGCATTATTCATCGCCTGACCTTCCGCATTGACGCTAAACCCCTCGCCATTGGCGATGACCTGTACTCGTTGCCCCGCTTTGACGCGCCAGGCCTGACGTATCATCGTAAGCTGTACCGGCTGCCCGGGAGCGAGATCGCGCAAACTGACGGCATCCTGAATCTGACGGATATCCAGTACCGTCCGCGGCGGTAACTGATCCAGCCTGCCACGTTTTAGCGTGACGTTGGCCGGCGTCAATTTTCCGCCGCGCGCGATGGGCGCGGCAACGGCGACATAATTGCCGGTCGCTTGCACATTCACCTGCAAATAACGTTTTTCATTGGCGCAGCGCGCCACCACATTGACGTTGCCCCACAGCTTCGCGCTGCCCGTCATGCTGAAGGCTGGCTGCTCGCAGCTCGGTAGCAGATTGGGCGATGAACGGAGCGTGACAACCACCTCGTCGCTGAAGCCAGCCAGACGCTGGGAAAACCACGTGGTCAGCTGGGCGTTGATGTCCTGCGCCATTGTCAGGGGGCTGAACAGCAAAGCTGCCACGGCGAATCCTCGTTTTAACGTTTGCATGGTACTTCCCCCTGGTTGATGTCATGACAGGATTCTACCCGTGTGAAGCAAGCATCAACGCAATAAATAGCGACGCATTTTGCGTTTATTCCGGCGATAACGCGCGCGTGAAGGCATTTAAGCTGTCGGCTGAATTTTGCCATTTGCGGAGGAGATATGCTCGACAGGCTCGATGCCGCCTTACGATTTCAGCAGGAAGCGCTAAATCTGCGCGCGCAACGTCAGGAAATATTAGCGGCGAATATCGCCAATGCCGATACGCCGGGGTATCAGGCGCGCGATATTGATTTTGCCAGTGAGTTAAAAAAGGTGATGGTGCGTGGACGGGAAGAAACCGGCGGCGTCGCGTTAACGTTGACTTCCTCTCACCATATTCCCGCCCAGGCGGTCTCTTCTCCCGCAGTGGATCTGCTTTACCGCGTACCCGATCAGCCTTCTTTGGATGGTAACACCGTAGATATGGACAGGGAACGTACGCAGTTTGCGGATAACAGTCTCAAATATCAGATGGGGCTTACCGTTCTGGGTAGCCAACTCAAAGGCATGATGAATGTGCTACAGGGAGGAAACTAATTCGTGGCGCTGTTAAACATTTTTGATATTGCCGGATCGGCGCTTGCCGCGCAGTCCAAGCGGTTGAACGTTGCGGCCAGTAACCTGGCGAATGCGGATAGCGTCACCGGCCCGGACGGACAGCCTTATCGCGCCAAACAGGTGGTTTTTCAGGTGGACGCCGCGCCGGGTCAAGCCACTGGCGGGGTAAAGGTCGCCAGCGTGATTGAAAGTCAGGCACCGGAAAAGCTGGTTTATGAGCCAGGCAATCCGCTGGCGGACGCTAATGGTTACGTCAAAATGCCCAACGTCGATGTGGTCGGCGAAATGGTCAACACGATGTCAGCCTCGCGCAGCTATCAGGCAAATATCGAAGTCCTGAATACCGTAAAAAGCATGATGCTTAAAACGCTGACATTAGGCCAGTAAAGGAGGCGCGTATGTCTATTGCCGTAAATATGAATGACCCGACCAACACGGGCGTCAAAACGACGACCGGCAGCGGGTCGATGACCGGAAGCAACGCTGCCGATCTGCAAAGCAGTTTCCTGACCTTACTGGTCGCGCAATTGAAGAACCAGGACCCGACTAACCCATTACAAAATAATGAGTTAACGACACAGTTGGCGCAAATCAGTACCGTGAGCGGCATTGAAAAACTGAATACGACGCTGGGGGCTATTTCCGGGCAAATCGATAATAGTCAGTCCCTACAGGCGACCACGCTGATTGGACATGGCGTTATGGTGCCTGGCACCACAATTCTGGCGGGTAAAGGCGCGGAAGAAGGGGCCGTGACGTCCACGACGCCGTTTGGCGTGGAATTGCAACAGCCTGCGGACAAAGTGACGGCAACCATTACCGATAAAGATGGCCGGGTGGTACGGACGCTGGAGATCGGTGAGTTGCGAGCCGGGGTACACACCTTTACCTGGGATGGTAAGCAAACGGACGGAACAACGGTACCGAATGGTTCTTACAACATTGCGATTACCGCCAGCAATGGCGGGACGCAACTGGTGGCGCAGCCGCTGCAATTCGCTCTGGTACAGGGCGTGACGAAGGGCAGTAACGGCAACCTGTTGGATCTGGGTACCTACGGCACCACCACACTCGACGAAGTTCGGCAAATAATCTAAGCCCTTACACTTATCAGGAGTCAGTCATGTCTTTTTCTCAAGCGGTTAGCGGCCTGAACGCTGCGGCCACCAACCTTGATGTTATCGGTAATAACATCGCCAACTCCGCCACCTATGGCTTTAAGTCCGGTACGGCATCATTTGCCGATATGTTCGCCGGTTCCAAAGTGGGGCTGGGCGTAAAAGTGGCGGGGATTACCCAGGATTTTACCGACGGTACGACAACGAACACCGGGCGCGGGCTGGATGTCGCGATTAGCCAGAACGGTTTTTTCCGCCTGGTAGACAGCAACGGTTCCGTGTTCTATAGCCGCAACGGCCAGTTCAAACTGGACGAGAACCGTAACCTGGTCAATATGCAGGGGATGCAGTTGACCGGCTATCCGGCCACCGGTACGCCGCCGACCATTCAGCAGGGGGCGAATCCTGCGCCGATCACCATTCCGAACACGCTGATGGCGGCGAAATCGACCACCACCGCGTCAATGCAGATCAACCTGAACTCAACGGACCCTGTACCGTCTAAAACGCCCTTTAGCGTGAGTGATGCGGATTCGTATAACAAAAAAGGCACCGTCACCGTTTATGACAGCCAGGGTAATGCCCATGATATGAACGTCTATTTTGTGAAAACCAAAGATAATGAATGGGCCGTGTACACCCATGACAGCAGCGATCCTGCAGCCACAGCGCCGGCGGCACCATCAACCACTCTGGTATTTAACGCAAACGGGACACTGCAATCCGGCGGTACGGTGAACATCACCACCGGTACGATTAATGGCGCGACAGCGGCCACCTTCTCCCTCAGCTTCCTTAACTCCATGCAGCAGAACACCGGGGCTAACAACATCGTCGCCACCAATCAGAACGGCTATAAGCCGGGCGACCTGGTGAGCTACCAGATTAACAACGACGGCACCGTGGTTGGCAACTACTCCAACGAGCAGGAGCAGGTGCTGGGGCAGATTGTGCTGGCTAACTTCGCCAACAACGAAGGTCTGGCATCCCAGGGCGATAACGTCTGGGCGGCGACGCAGGCTTCCGGGGTTGCGCTGCTGGGGACTGCCGGTTCCGGCAACTTCGGTAAGCTGACGAACGGCGCGCTGGAAGCCTCTAACGTGGATTTGAGTAAAGAGCTGGTGAATATGATCGTCGCGCAGCGTAACTACCAGTCGAATGCGCAGACCATCAAAACCCAGGACCAGATCCTCAATACGCTGGTTAACCTGCGCTAAGCGCCTGACGGGATAGCTTAATGGATCACGCAATTTATACCGCCATGGGGGCGGCCAGCCAGACGCTTAACCAGCAGGCGGTAACGGCCAGCAACCTGGCTAATGCCTCAACGCCGGGCTTTCGCGCGCAGCTTAACGCGCTACGCGCGGTGCCCGTTGATGGCCTCTCTTTAGCAACGCGCACGCTGGTTACGGCGTCGACGCCCGGGGCGGATATGACCCCGGGTCAGTTGGACTACACCTCCCGTCCGCTGGATGTCGCGTTACAGCAGGACGGCTGGCTGGTAGTGCAAGCGGCGGATGGCGCTGAAGGATATACCCGTAACGGGAATATCCAGGTGGGTCCGACCGGGCAGTTAACCATTCAGGGACATCCGGTTATCGGCGAAGGCGGCCCGATTACCGTTCCTGAAGGGTCGGAAATCACCATTGCGGCAGACGGCACGATCTCCGCGCTCAATCCCGGCGACCCGCCAAACACGGTGGCGCCCGTTGGGCGACTGAAGCTGGTCAAAGCGGAAGGCAATGAGGTGCAGCGGAGCGATGACGGTTTATTCCGCCTTACCGCCGAGGCACAGGCTGAACGCGGGGCGGTACTGGCCGCCGACCCGTCAATTCGCATTATGTCGGGCGTGCTGGAGGGCAGTAACGTCAAGCCGGTTGAAGCGATGACCGACATGATCGCCAACGCACGTCGTTTTGAAATGCAGATGAAGGTTATCACCAGCGTAGATGAGAACGAAGGGCGAGCTAACCAACTGCTGTCGATGAGTTAATACAGGACATTTTATGATCAGTTCATTATGGATCGCCAAAACCGGTCTGGACGCGCAGCAAACCAATATGGATGTGATTGCCAATAACCTGGCAAACGTCAGCACCAATGGTTTTAAGCGTCAGCGCGCGGTATTTGAAGATCTGTTGTATCAGACCATCCGCCAGCCGGGCGCGCAGTCGTCCGAGCAGACGACGCTGCCTTCAGGGCTGCAAATCGGTACCGGCGTGCGTCCGGTCGCCACGGAGCGTCTGCACAGTCAGGGGAACCTGTCGCAGACCAACAACAGTAAAGATGTGGCGATTAAAGGGCAGGGCTTTTTCCAGGTCATGCTGCCGGACGGTACGTCTGCTTATACCCGCGATGGCTCTTTCCAGGTGGATCAGAATGGTCAACTGGTGACGGCGGGCGGTTTTCAGGTGCAGCCGGCAATCACCATTCCGGCCAACGCGTTAAGCATCACGATTGGCCGCGACGGCGTGGTCAGCGTGACCCAGCAGGGGCAGGCCGCGCCGGTTCAGGTCGGGCAGCTTAACCTGACCACCTTTATGAACGACACCGGGCTGGAAAGCATCGGCGAGAACCTCTATATCGAAACGCAATCGTCCGGCGCGCCGAACGAAAGCACGCCGGGGCTCAACGGCGCGGGGTTGTTGTATCAAGGGTATGTCGAAACGTCGAACGTTAACGTGGCGGAAGAGCTGGTGAACATGATTCAGGTTCAACGCGCCTATGAAATTAACAGTAAAGCAGTATCGACGACCGATCAGATGCTGCAGAAACTGACGCAACTCTAAGGGGCCGCCGGTGGGGATACGCCACCGGCTCCCTGATTTTGAAGATGAAGGTAATGCAAAAATACGCGCTTCACGCTTACCCAGTTATGGCCCTGATGGTCGCGACGCTGACAGGATGCGCCTGGATACCCGCTAAACCGCTCGTGCAGGGGGCGACCACGGCGCAGCCGATACCTGGCCCGGTACCGGTGGCGAATGGCTCCATATTTCAGTCTGCGCAGCCGATTAATTATGGCTATCAGCCGCTTTTTGAAGATCGTCGACCGCGTAATATCGGCGATACGCTCACGATTGTGTTACAGGAAAACGTCAGCGCCAGTAAAAGCTCGTCGGCAAATGCCAGCCGCGACGGCAAAACCAGCTTTGGTTTTGATACGGTACCGCGTTATCTGCAGGGATTATTCGGTAATTCCCGCGCGGATATGGAGGCCTCCGGCGGCAACTCTTTTAATGGTAAAGGCGGCGCGAATGCCAGCAATACCTTTAGCGGCACGCTGACCGTGACCGTCGATCAGGTTCTGGCCAATGGCAATTTACACGTCGTGGGGGAAAAACAGATCGCGATTAATCAGGGAACGGAATTCATCCGCTTCTCCGGCGTGGTAAATCCACGCACCATCAGCGGCAGCAACTCCGTTCCCTCGACACAGGTGGCGGATGCGCGGATTGAATATGTCGGGAACGGCTATATTAACGAAGCGCAAAATATGGGCTGGCTGCAACGTTTCTTCCTTAATTTGTCGCCGATGTAAGCGAGGTGTATGTGTTTAAAGCTCTTGCAGGAATCGTTCTGGCACTGGTTGCCACTCTGGCGCACGCCGAGCGTATCCGGGATCTGACCAGTGTCCAGGGAGTACGGGAAAACTCGCTGATCGGCTACGGGCTGGTGGTCGGGCTGGACGGTACGGGCGACCAGACGACCCAGACGCCATTTACCACCCAGACGCTGAATAATATGCTGTCACAACTGGGGATTACGGTCCCCACCGGCACCAACATGCAGTTGAAAAACGTGGCGGCGGTGATGGTGACGGCGTCGTATCCGCCTTTTGCGCGACAGGGACAAACGATCGATGTCGTCGTTTCCTCAATGGGGAACGCTAAAAGTCTGCGTGGCGGGACGTTATTAATGACGCCGTTAAAAGGGGTGGACAGCCAGGTGTATGCTCTGGCGCAGGGCAATATTCTGGTCGGCGGCGCGGGCGCTTCCGCAGGCGGCAGTAGCGTGCAGGTTAACCAGCTTAATGGCGGGCGCATCACTAATGGCGCGATTATCGAACGCGAGTTGCCGACTCAGTTCGGCGCTGGCAACACCATTAATCTGCAATTGAACGACGAAGATTTTACGATGGCGCAGCAAATTACCGACGCCATTAACCGCGCCCGCGGTTACGGCAGCGCCACTGCGCTTGATGCGCGAACGGTACAGGTGCGCGTGCCCAGCGGCAACAGCTCGCAGGTGCGTTTTCTGGCGGACATTCAAAATATGGAAGTCAACGTGACGCCGCAGGATGCAAAAGTCGTGATCAACTCGCGTACCGGTTCGGTGGTCATGAATCGGGAAGTCACGCTGGATAGCTGCGCTGTGGCGCAGGGCAATTTGTCAGTGACAGTCAATCGCCAGCTCAACGTCAACCAGCCGAATACGCCATTTGGCGGCGGGCAGACCGTGGTGACGCCACAGACTCAAATAGATTTGCGTCAGAGCGGCGGATCGCTACAGAGCGTGCGTTCCAGCGCCAATCTGAACAGCGTAGTGCGTGCGCTGAATGCGCTTGGCGCGACGCCGATGGACCTGATGTCGATTTTGCAGTCCATGCAGAGCGCGGGCTGTCTACGCGCCAAACTGGAAATCATCTGATGATCGGAGACGGTAAATTGCTGGCCAGCGCGGCCTGGGATGCGCAATCTCTGAACGAACTGAAAGCGAAAGCGGGCCAGGACCCGGCGGCGAATATCCGTCCTGTGGCCCGTCAGGTGGAAGGGATGTTTGTGCAGATGATGCTGAAAAGTATGCGCGAGGCTTTACCCAAAGATGGTTTATTCAGCAGCGATCAGACGCGTCTGTATACCAGCATGTATGACCAGCAGATCGCCCAGCAGATGACTGCCGGCAAGGGACTGGGGCTGGCGGATATGATGGTTAAACAGATGACCAGCGGGCAGACGATGCCTGCGGATGATGCGCCGCAAGTACCGCTTAAATTCTCCCTGGAGACGGTAAACAGCTATCAAAATCAGGCGCTGACCCAACTGGTGCGCAAAGCCATACCGAAAACGCCGGACAGCAGCGATGCGCCGCTCTCCGGCGACAGTAAAGACTTTCTGGCCCGGCTTTCGCTCCCGGCGAGGCTGGCCAGCGAACAAAGCGGGGTGCCGCATCATCTGATTCTGGCGCAGGCGGCGCTGGAGTCCGGCTGGGGGCAGCGGCAAATCCTGCGGGAGAATGGCGAACCCAGCTATAACGTATTTGGCGTGAAAGCGACCGCCAGTTGGAAAGGGCCGGTGACGGAAATCACCACCACTGAATACGAAAATGGCGAAGCGAAAAAAGTGAAAGCGAAATTCCGCGTCTATAGCTCGTATCTGGAGGCATTATCGGATTATGTCGCGCTGTTAACGCGTAACCCACGCTACGCTGCCGTGACCACTGCCGCCACGGCAGAGCAGGGCGCAGTGGCTCTGCAAAACGCCGGATACGCCACTGACCCGAATTACGCGCGTAAATTGACCAGCATGATTCAGCAGTTGAAAGCGATGAGTGAAAAGGTCAGCAAAACCTACAGCGCGAATCTCGACAATCTCTTTTAAATTGCTCAAGTCCACGTAGTCGCTGCCGATAACAACGAGTATTGAAGGATTAAAAGGAACCATCATGTCCAGCTTGATTAATCACGCCATGAGCGGACTTAACGCCGCGCAGGCCGCGTTAAATACGGTCAGTAATAACATCAACAATTATAACGTTGCGGGTTATACCCGGCAGACAACTATTCTGGCGCAGGCAAACAGTACGTTAGGGGCTGGCGGCTGGATAGGTAATGGCGTTTACGTTTCAGGCGTACAGCGCGAATATGATGCGTTTATCACTAATCAGCTACGCGGCGCGCAAAACCAGAGCAGCGGCTTGACCACGCGCTATGAACAGATGTCGAAAATCGACAACCTGCTGGCCGATAAATCCAGCTCACTGTCTGGTTCGTTGCAGAGTTTTTTTACCAGCCTGCAAACGTTAGTCAGTAATGCGGAAGATCCTGCGGCGCGTCAGGCGCTGATTGGTAAAGCGGAAGGGCTGGTAAACCAGTTCAAAACCACCGATCAGTATCTGCGCGATCAGGATAAACAGGTCAATATCGCGATTGGCTCCAGCGTGGCGCAAATCAACAATTACGCGAAGCAGATAGCTAACCTGAACGATCAAATCTCCCGTATGACGGGCGTAGGCGCGGGCGCATCGCCGAACGACCTGCTCGATCAGCGTGATCAGTTGGTCAGCGAGCTTAACAAGATCGTTGGCGTCGAGGTGAGTGTACAGGACGGCGGCACCTATAACCTGACGATGGCCAATGGCTATACGCTGGTGCAGGGGTCGACGGCGCGTCAGTTGGCGGCGGTTCCCTCCAGCGCCGACCCGACGCGAACGACTGTCGCTTATGTCGATGAGGCCGCCGGTAACATCGAAATTCCGGAAAAGTTGCTGAACACCGGTTCGCTCGGCGGGCTACTGACGTTCCGTTCTCAGGATCTGGATCAGACTCGTAATACGCTGGGCCAGTTGGCGTTGGCGTTTGCCGATGCGTTTAACGCGCAGCATACCAAAGGTTATGACGCCGACGGCAATAAAGGGAAAGACTTCTTTAGCATTGGCTCGCCGGTGGTATATAGCAACAGTAATAATGCCGATAAAACGGTATCGCTAACCGCTAAGGTGGTCGACAGCACGAAGGTTCAGGCAACGGATTATAAGATTGTTTTTGACGGTACAGACTGGCAGGTTACTCGCACTGCGGATAACACCACCTTCACGGCGACAAAAGATGCTGACGGAAAACTGGAGATTGACGGTCTGAAAGTGACGGTAGGGACCGGCGCACAGAAAAACGACAGTTTTCTTCTCAAGCCGGTTAGCAATGCTATCGTCGACATGAACGTTAAAGTGACGAATGAAGCCGAGATTGCGATGGCGTCTGAGTCAAAACTCGATCCTGACGTGGATACCGGCGACAGCGATAACCGCAATGGTCAGGCATTGCTGGACTTACAAAACAGCAATGTAGTGGGCGGCAACAAAACTTTTAACGATGCTTACGCCACGTTGGTCAGCGATGTGGGTAACAAAACGTCAACGCTGAAAACCAGCAGCACCACGCAGGCGAATGTGGTTAAACAGCTTTATAAACAGCAACAGTCGGTTTCCGGCGTTAACCTCGACGAAGAGTACGGCAATTTGCAGCGTTATCAGCAGTATTATCTGGCGAATGCGCAAGTATTGCAGACCGCGAATGCGCTGTTTGATGCGTTATTGAATATTCGCTAAAGGAGAAGGATGACATGCGTATCAGTACCCAGATGATGTACGAACAAAATATGAGCGGCATCACTAATTCTCAGGCCGAATGGATGAAGCTGGGCGAGCAGATGTCTACCGGTAAGCGCGTTACCAACCCATCTGACGATCCGATCGCCGCGTCGCAGGCGGTAGTACTCTCTCAGGCGCAGGCGCAGAATAGCCAGTACGCCCTGGCGCGTACGTTTGCCACCCAAAAAGTGTCGCTGGAAGAAAGCGTACTCAGTCAGGTGACGACGGCGATTCAAACCGCGCAGGAAAAAATCGTCTATGCCGGAAACGGCACGTTAAGCGACGATGACCGCGCGTCGCTGGCGACGGATTTACAGGGCATCCGCGATCAGCTGATGAACCTGGCAAACAGCACTGACGGCAATGGTCGCTATATCTTTGCCGGGTATAAAACGGAAGCGGCGCCATTCGACCAGGCGACAGGTGGTTATCATGGCGGCGAGAAAAGTGTTACCCAGCAGGTGGATTCCGCACGCACGATGGTAATTGGCCATACGGGAGCGCAAATTTTTAATAGCATCACTAGCAATGCGGTGCCGGAACCGGATGGCTCGGACTCCGAAAAGAATCTGTTTGTCATGCTCGATACGGCAATTGCCGCGCTCAAGACCCCGGTGGAAGGCAATGACGTGGAAAAAGAAAAAGCCGCTGCCGCCATTGATAAAACCAATCGCGGCTTAAAAAATTCGCTTAATAACGTCCTGACCGTTCGTGCGGAACTGGGAACGCAACTGAGCGAACTCAGTACGCTGGATTCACTGGGAAGCGACCGTGCGCTGGGACAGAAGTTGCAGATGAGCAACCTGGTAGATGTGGACTGGAACTCGGTCATTTCCTCCTACGTAATGCAACAGGCGGCATTACAGGCGTCCTATAAAACGTTTACCGACATGCAGGGAATGTCGCTTTTCCAGTTGAACCGGTAACGCCTCTTTTTGAAACATATCACGAAACTGGATATGTTTTGTCTGCCCGCGCCATCCACCCCGGCGCGGGCATTTTTTTAGTCGTCATTGAGTTAGTGGTCATATTGTCGCGCCCGTAGCGTCGCCATCCGTACGTATTATCCCGCCCGATCTCATAAACGCCTGGAGTGACTAAAAGACGCCATGGGGTGAGGCATCGCCCTGTAAGGGGCATAAAAAAGCCGACCTGGCGGTCGGCTTTGTATCAGCATTTACATCATTCTACCGGCTGTGGGCGTGTCGCCGGGGCGCTGGCGTGACGTGTGGCGCTGTGTCCGCCTGCTGCGCCTTTACCTTCAAAGTGGAAGGAAGGGCGCTGCCAGTCGCTATGGTGCGGGGTTTCCGGCACATATTCCGGCGCTGGCGCACGCGTCATCGGCGCGCTGGCGTGGTTATGATCGTCAACGCAGACAACGTCCTGCGGTTTTTCCACCACCTGGGCCGGTGCGATAACGGTTTCTTCTGCCGTGTGCTCCACAACAGCCGCTTCCGCTTTTGTCTCTTCTTCTGGCTCGACAACGACAACATCAGCTACGTCTTCAGCCACCGTAATGGACGCGTCGGCGGTTTCTGCTACCGGTTCGGCGTCAGCAATAACCTCTTGCGCCACCGGCGTATCGCTTTCGGCAATCAGTTGCGGCTGTTCATCAACCGGCGCGGCAATGACTTCCGGATGCGTTGTCTCGACCTCGACGACTTCCGACGTCTGTGGTTCGGCGACGGTCTGCGGCTCAACGGCAACGTTTTCTACCGCCTGTACTGACGCTTGTGGTTCGAGCGCTACGGTCGCAGCGATAACCTGCTGTTCAGCGACAACCGGTTGTGGCAGCGCCAGATCTGCTTCACGCTGCTCTTCAACAACCTGCGTTTCCTGAGGACGGACAATCGGGTAGCGGATCCAGACTTTACCGGACGCCATTTCCGGCGACGCGCAGGCGACGGTTAACGGCATCGGCGATTGTGTCGGGTAGCGCTCGTCACGATAGCGACGGCGACGCTGACCGCTTACGCGCAGGTGGCGCGGAGAACGGCGGGAGCGACGCGGCATACCGGTATTATCGCGAGGTTCTACGCTATCATCCTGCTCCGGCGCGATATCGGCGACGACAGGTAAATCAACTTTCGCCAGCTCGGTACGCGGCGCTGGAACGGGCTGTTCAACGTTTTCAACCGGGCGTGGTTCGTCGACGACGACCGGCGTGTCAACCGTTTCAACCACTGCGCTGTTGGTAAAGCGGACTTTCTGATTAAGCTGGCGCTGCTTGCGGCGCGGCTGAACCTGCTGAACGCGTTCTTCCTGCTCGGTCTCCTGGACAGGTTGTTCTTCGCGGTTAAGCGCTTTTACTTCCTGCTGCGCCTGGCGCTTGTCATCATTGCGGCGGCGGCTGCGTTCGCGACGCGGCGTCTGTTGCTGCTCATCGCCGGTTTTCACTTTTTCCGCCGTTTCCTGCTGGCGGGTATCGCGCGCTTCCGCATTTTGCTGCTGCGTCTGGCGACGGTTACGACGATTATCGTCGCGGCTCTCGCCGCCGTCACGTCCGGCACGGTTATCACGGGTGTCGCGGCGTTCGTTACGATCGCGACGGTTGTTCTGCCGTGGCTTGCGACGATCCTGCTGACGCTCCGCTTTTTCTTCCGCTTTCGGCGCGGCTGTTTCGACGGCTTTCGTTTCTTCACCGCTGAACAGTTGTTTCAGCGCGTTAAGGAAGCGGCTAAACAGACCCGGCTGGGCAGGCTGCGCGACGGCAACATTATCCTTTTTCGCCGTGGCGACGCTAACCGCCGGTTCGACAGGCGTCGGCGCCGGAGGCACATCTGGCATAGCGAATGTCGCCAGCGCAGGCTGTTCCGGGCGTTTACGCTCGGCGTACTCTTCTTCAGAAGGCAGCGCCATCGCTTCTTCGTGCAGCTTCGGCAGCATGTAGCTCAGGGTCGGCGTTTCTTCCCCTTTGCGTACGCGCAGCACGGAATAGTGCGGCGTTTCCATCTGATCGTTCGGGACGATGACACAGCGGACGCCATCCTGACGCGTCTCAATAGCGTTAACTGCCGTCCGTTTTTCGTTAAGCAGATAAGAGGCGATCGGCACCGGAACAATGGCATGGACTTCCTGCGTATTCTCTTTCAGCGCTTCTTCTTCAATCAGGCGCAGAATGGACAGCGACAGAGATTCGTTATCGCGCACGGTGCCGGTACCGCTACAGCGCGGACACACGTGATGGCTGGATTCGCCCAGCGACGGGCTCAGGCGCTGACGCGACATTTCGAGCAGGCCGAAGCGGGAAATATGGCTAATCTGAATACGCGCCCGGTCCTGACGCACCGCTTCACGCAGACGGTTTTCTACCGCGCGCTGGTGACGTACCGGCGTCATATCGATAAAGTCGATAACGATCAGGCCGCCCAGGTCGCGCAGACGCAACTGGCGGGCAATCTCATCGGCCGCTTCCAGGTTGGTATTGAACGCGGTTTCTTCGATATCGCCGCCGCGAGTCGCGCGGGCGGAGTTGATATCGATGGCGGTTAACGCTTCGGTACTGTCAATGACGATGGAGCCGCCGGAGGGCAGGCGCACTTCACGCTGGAACGCTGACTCGATCTGCGATTCGATCTGGTAATGGCTGAACAACGGGATTTCACCGGTGTACAGCTTAATTTTGCTGCTAAAATCCGGGCGGCCCAACGCGGCGATATGCTGACGCGCCATTTCCATCACTTTTGGATTGTCGATCAGGATTTCACCGATATCCTGACGCAGATAGTCGCGAAACGCGCGTACGATGACGTTGCTTTCCTGATGGATCAGGAAAGGCGCGGGACGGCTTTCAGCGGCTTTCTGAATGGCCTCCCAGTGTTTCAGGCGGAAGCTTAAATCCCACTGCAACGCTTCGGCGGATTTACCCACGCCCGCGGTACGCACGATAAGCCCCATCCCTTCAGGAAGTTCCAGGCTGGCCAACGCTTCTTTTAACTCGGTACGATCGTCGCCTTCAATGCGACGGGAGATACCACCCGCGCGCGGGTTATTCGGCATCAGTACCAGGTAGCTGCCCGCCAGACTGATAAAGGTGGTTAACGCCGCGCCTTTGTTGCCGCGCTCTTCTTTATCGATTTGAACAATGACTTCCTGGCCTTCGCGTAACACGTCTTTAATGTTCGGGCGACCATGAGCGCTGTAGTTAGCGGGGAAATATTCGCGGGCAATTTCTTTTAACGGGAGGAAACCGTGGCGTTCTGCGCCGTAATCAACAAAAGCCGCTTCCAGGCTCGGTTCAATACGGGTAATTTTGCCTTTATAGATGTTCGCTTTTTTCTGCTCGTGTCCGGGGCTTTCTATATCCAGATCGTACAGACGCTGCCCATCTACAAGGGCGACGCGCAACTCTTCCTGCTGAGTCGCGTTGATTAACATTCTTTTCATCGTAACTTACTCATTATTCTTACGTTGACGACTAAGCTGCGGGCATGGTGACGCCTTACCGGGCATGAACCGATGGCCTCGTGACTATTTCGCGTCGCCAACCTCACGGTTATCGTCAGCTCAAAGAGGCGCAGAGTGTCGGTTGCCTGTATTTCATACGGAAACACAGCGCAATTATCAGGGAAGCAGCCTGGGCATTACTCTCCAGAGAAGATCCTATCTACCGGTAAGGACTGCAACCCGCAGCCCGCTAACTGTCTGAAAAATCAATACGTCTTACGCCATTGCTGCGTTGATGATCGGTCAGACAAAATGGGTTATTCCGCTAAACTTTTTGTTTTAACAAGTTTCGGTGCGGAAACCGCATCATTATTCCACTGCTAACCTTGTTATAGCAAGATGACTTTTACCATTTATCACCCGCTTACTCACAGTTTTTTCACCAGCGTGAGCCAATCGCTTTAATAACCAGCAAAACCGCAGTGAAAAATGTTCATCCACTGGCGTAGACGTCTCTATAAGCATAGAAAAATGTGTGGCGCGAATCTCACAGGCTATTTAGAATCGCCCCCCATGAAAACAGAAACGCCATCCGTAAAAATTGTTGCTATCGCCGCTGACGAAGCGGGGCAACGCATTGATAACTTTTTGCGCACCCAACTGAAAGGGGTACCAAAAAGTATGATTTATCGCATCTTGCGTAAAGGCGAGGTGCGGGTGAACAAAAAACGCATTAAACCGGAATACAAACTGGAAGCGGGCGATGAAGTCCGCATTCCGCCGGTTCGCGTTGCTGAACGCGAAGAAGAGGCCGTGTCGCCGCATTTGCAAAAAGTGGCGGCGTTGGCGGACGTCATTTTGTATGAAGACGACCATATTCTGGTGCTGAATAAGCCTTCCGGCACCGCCGTACACGGCGGGAGCGGGTTAAGTTTCGGCGTCATCGAAGGGCTGCGGGCATTGCGCCCGGAAGCGCGATTCCTGGAACTGGTGCATCGTCTTGACCGCGATACCTCCGGCGTGCTGTTGGTGGCGAAAAAACGCTCCGCGCTGCGTTCGCTGCATGAGCAACTGCGCGAAAAGGGAATGCAGAAAGATTATCTGGCGCTGGTGCGCGGCCAGTGGCAATCGCACGTTAAAACCGTACAGGCGCCATTATTAAAGAACATTCTGCAAAGCGGCGAACGCATTGTTCGCGTGAGCCAGGAAGGCAAACCGTCAGAAACGCGCTTCAAGGTGGAAGAGCGCTATGCCTTCGCCACGCTGGTGCGCTGTAGCCCGGTCACGGGCCGTACGCATCAGATTCGCGTACATACCCAATATGCCGGTCACCCTATTGCGTTCGACGATCGCTACGGCGACCGTGAGTTTGATCAACAGCTTACCGAAGCGGGAACCGGTCTTAAACGTCTCTTTCTGCACGCCGCGGCGCTGAAGTTCACGCATCCGGGAACGGGCGACGTCATGCGCATTGAAGCGCCAATGGATAACGCCCTGAAGCGCTGTCTACAGGTGCTGCGTAACGCAAAATAGTTCCTCTCTCGGGCAGGTTATCTGCCCGAATCTCACTTTTCTCATAATATTTTTGTTTTGCTGTATCCGACGCATTTTTACCGTTGTGTACTGTTTATTCTTGCGATCCGGATTTCGGCGTGTTTAAGGACGAACAGATGGCCAATACTAGCTGGATGCGCTCATTTACTCAGCGTTGGGGAAAATACGTTATCGTGCCGTTCGTTATCGCGATGCTGACCGGTTGCGAAGGGAAGGGCGATAGTTCACGACGGGCTTTCGTTGAGTATTTGAATACGCAAGTCATTACGTCTCCCGTGGTGGGCGTCTGTGAGTTGACGCCAGCCCAACGTCAGGCTTTTGGTCATTACGCCGATGACTACGATGTACTATTAGCTGCCTACGGGCAAATCTTTGCTGTGGTGTATGAGACCGGCCAGGAGGATAAGATCACCGGTGTTATCCAGTCTGAGCGTGATAATCTGGTTTTCCTGAACGAGCTACGTGTGGCTCGTGACGTAAACAATCGATTTATCCTTCGGTTGAAAAATGTGAGTAGTGAAAACAGAAAAAAATATTCTGCTTTAAAGCTCCCCTCTGATGTGAAGCCTGTCTTTGACGCTGCGTGGAATAAAACCGTAACACCGCTGGATGAGACGATGACTCGCTATTATTTTCTGCGCGGAAAGCGGCTCGACCAGCTGGTCGCAATGGGCGAGTTTCTGCAAAAACAGGGAAATAAAGTCCGCTTTGAAACGGATGGAAAAGCGGTTTTTGTAGACCTGGCAGCAAAAGAACACTTTCAGGATCAAAAATTTAATTTTTTCATTACGCAGAATGATATAAACCATCTTACTCAGCAGATGGTTGAATTTATACATAGTCAACAAGATGCGGCTGACGCTGGCGGCGTTAATTAAAGGAATGTGTCGTGAGGTGAAGCAATGTTCGGGGGAGGGCGTAAACTCATCGCGAGATGGAATTTAACGAGTCGCAAAGGGAAGGTTTCAGGACAGTAAACGTCCTGAGAGTTGTTCGCGAGAATAAGTTCGTAAGCCGCTTTTGACGCCGTAGAGCGCGTCAGGCGAGTATTGAGAACATGTGTTTTTACAAAACTGAACTGAGATGGGGAATTCATTAACGCGCACGTATACCGCTGTTGATACCCTATGGGATAAAACGCACCGTACATCGGTTCGTAATGCCAATGCTTTTTTTCTGGTCGGTGAATGGATTGACCAGGAAACGGGCCCGCACGAAGAGAGTGAAGATCGGCAGGCGCTAAATTGTTCACAACAAGCGCTTTCCAGTTGGTTAGAACTGGAAGCGGTCGAAACTGCTCCCCAATAAACGGGAGATAACTACCAACACGTGCAGAAACGGCTTTTAGGGGTATTTGAAAAGCCTACAGAGTAGGCCGTTTACTGCTGTAGCGGGTTGAAGCCCTCCCGTCGCAGCATCTGGCACAGGGCAATAAGCGGCAAGCCGATCAGCGTGTTCGGATCACGACCCTCTAAGCGCTCAAATAATGCAATGCCTAAACCTTCGCTTTTAAAACTTCCCGCGCAGTGCAGCGGATGCTCTTTACGGACATAGTCGTCTATTTCCGCTTCGCTTAAATGGCGAAAATGAACGTCAAAAGGCTCCACTTCGGTTTGTAATTGCCCGGAGGCGGAGTTATACAGTGCCAGTCCGGTATAAAACGTCACAATATTTCCGCTGGCTTTGGCTAATTGCTGACGCGCTTTTTCTTCCGTCAGCGGTTTGCCGGTGATTTCGCCGTCCAGAACACAAATTTGGTCGGAGCCAATAATCAAATGATTCGGGAAACGCGCGGCGAGCGATTGCGCCTTCGCCTGCGCCAGCCGCAGCACCAACTGACGCGGCGCTTCGCCCGGCATGGGGGTTTCATCAACATCCGGCGCGGCGCATTCGAAAGGAATCGTCAGCTTTTCCAGCAGCGCGCGACGCCAGGGAGAGGTAGACGCAAGGATGAGACGGGGCATATTTTTTCCCTCAGATATAGCGTAATGATGAGAGCCATCTTAAACTATGCTCTTCGGTCTTCAAGCCTGTCATACTGACTCGTCTTGAGCGAAAATAAGTCTGTAACCCGCAATGTGTGCGAATTATTGGCAAAAGGCAACCGCAGGCTGCCTTTTTCTTTGACTATATGACGTTACGAAGTTAATATGCGCGCCCTATGCAAAAGGTAAAATTACCCCTGACTCTTGATCCGGTTCGTACCGCTCAAAAACGCCTTGATTACCAGGGTATCTATACCCCCGATCAGGTTGAGCGCGTTGCCGAATCTGTAGTCAGTGTGGACAGTGATGTGGAATGCTCCATGTCGTTCGCTATCGATAACCAGCGTCTCGCCGTTTTAACCGGCGATGCGGTCGTTACGGTGTCGCTCGAATGCCAGCGTTGCGGGAAACCGTTTACCCATCAGGTTCACACAACGTATTGTTTTAGCCCTGTCCGTTCCGACGAGCAGGCTGAAGCACTGCCGGAAGCGTATGAGCCGATTGAGGTAAACGAATTCGGCGAAATCGATCTGCTGGCGACGGTTGAAGATGAAATCATCCTCGCCTTGCCGGTAGTTCCGGTGCATGATTCTGAACACTGTGAAGTGTCCGAGGCGGACATGGTCTTTGGCGAACTGCCTGATGAAGCGCAAAAGCCAAACCCATTTGCCGTATTAGCCAGCTTAAAGCGTAAGTAATAGGTCTTCCCCGCGGACGCAGGGATAAACCGTAATTGAGGAGTAAGGTCCATGGCCGTACAACAGAATAAACCAACCCGTTCCAAACGTGGCATGCGTCGTTCCCATGACGCTCTGACCGCAGTCACCAGCCTGTCTGTAGACAAAACTTCTGGTGAAAAACACCTGCGTCACCACATCACTGCCGACGGTTACTACCGCGGCCGTAAGGTCATCGCTAAGTAATCGCGCGATACTCGATGCCTTTTGCATCACAGGCGTGCCTGTGGTGTAAAAGCCGAAGAGTACAAGCGTGATAAAGCTTAGTGAGGATTTCTCCGCGTAAGCGGAGAACACCGAACCAGGCAGCGACGATACCTTGACACGTCTAACCCTGGCGTTAGATGTCATGGGGGGCGATTTTGGTCCTTCCGTGACGGTGCCTGCAGCATTGCAGGCACTGAACGCTAATTCGCAGCTCACTCTTCTTTTAGTCGGGAATCCCGATATTATCACGCCATTACTTGCCAAAGCTGACTTTGAACAACGTTCGCGTCTGCAGATTATCCCTGCACAGTCAGTTGTTGCCAGTGATGCCCGGCCTTCGCAGGCGATCCGCGCCAGTCGCGGGACATCCATGCGTGTGGCCCTGGAGCTTGTGAAAGAAGGCCGAGCCGAAGCTTGCGTTAGCGCCGGTAATACCGGGGCGCTGATGGGGCTGGCGAAATTATTGCTCAAGCCTCTTGAGGGGATTGAGCGTCCGGCGTTGGTGACGGTATTACCGCACCAGCAAAAGGGCAAAACGGTAGTGCTTGATTTGGGGGCCAACGTCGACTGCGACAGTACCATGCTGGTGCAGTTTGCCGTGATGGGCGCCGTTTTGGCGGAAGAGGTCGTCGGGATCAAAAATCCCCGCGTGGCGCTACTCAATATCGGGGAAGAAGAAACCAAAGGCCTCGACAGTATTCGCGAAGCCTCTTTAATGTTAAAAACAGTCCCAACCATCAATTACATCGGCTACCTTGAGGCGAATGAGTTACTGACGGGAAAAACCGATGTACTGGTGTGTGACGGCTTTACAGGCAATGTCACACTTAAAACGATGGAGGGGGTTGTCAGAATGTTCCTTTCACTGCTGAAATCACAGGGCGAGGGGAAAAAACGGTCGTGGTGGCTGCTGTTATTAAAACGTTGGTTACAAAAAAGCCTGACGAGGCGATTCAGTCACCTCAACCCCGACCAGTATAATGGCGCCTGTCTGTTAGGATTGCGCGGCACGGTGATAAAAAGTCATGGTGCGGCCAATCAGCGAGCATTTGCAGTCGCGATTGAACAGGCAGTGCAGGCGGTGCAGCGACAAGTTCCTCAGCGAATTGCCGCTCGCCTGGAATCTGTATACCCAGCCGGATTTGAACCGCTGGACGATGGCAAAGGCGTAAACCTGCGGGCGCACAGATAATAATCGCTGTCTCCCCGGCGCCGCCAGCGTGCCAGACGTTTACAGGTAACGGTATATAACCGAAAAGTGACTGAGCGTACATGTATACGAAGATTATTGGTACTGGCAGCTATCTGCCTGAACAAGTGCGGACTAACGCCGATCTGGAAAAAATGGTTGAGACCTCTGACGAGTGGATTGTCACTCGTACAGGTATTCGTGAACGCCATATCGCCGCGCCTAATGAAACTGTCGCGACGATGGGCTTTACCGCTGCGAATCGCGCGATTGAGATGGCGGGGATCGATAAAGACCAAATTGGCTTGATTGTGGTAGCTACCACATCAGCAACGCATGCATTTCCAAGCGCGGCATGTCAGATTCAAAGTATGCTCGGTATTAAAGGTTGCCCGGCGTTTGATGTCGCGGCAGCGTGCGCAGGTTTCACCTACGCGTTAAGCATCGCCGACCAGTACGTTAAATCCGGCGCGGTTAAACACGCGCTGGTGGTCGGCTCCGATGTATTAGCCCGCACTTGCGATCCTGGCGATCGCGGTACGATCATTATTTTCGGCGATGGCGCAGGCGCGGCCGTACTGAGCGCTTCTGAAGAGCCGGGTATTATCTCCACTCATCTTCATGCCGATGGCCGTTACGGTGAATTACTGACCCTGCCGAATGCCGATCGCGTAAATCCGGATAACCCGATTTACCTGACGATGGCGGGTAATGAAGTCTTTAAAGTGGCGGTCACTGAACTGGCGCATATTGTCGATGAGACGCTGGCGGCTAATAACCTGGATCGCTCAGAACTCGATTGGCTGGTGCCGCATCAGGCTAACCTGCGTATCATTAGCGCGACAGCGAAAAAACTCGGCATGTCGATGGACAATGTCGTCGTCACGCTGGACAGGCACGGCAATACCTCCGCGGCTTCTGTGCCGTGCGCGCTGGATGAAGCCGTGCGTGACGGGCGAATTAAAGCCGGTCAGCTGGTATTGCTTGAAGCCTTCGGGGGTGGATTCACCTGGGGCTCCGCGCTGATTCGTTTCTAGTATAAGGATTTAAACATGACGCAATTTGCATTTGTGTTCCCCGGTCAGGGTTCTCAGAGCGTTGGGATGTTGGCCGAGATGGCGGCAAATTACCCTATCGTAGAAGAAACGTTTGCTGAAGCTTCTGCGGCTCTGGGATATGATCTGTGGGCGCTCACCCAGCAAGGTCCAGCGGAAGAACTGAATAAAACCTGGCAGACGCAGCCGGCGTTATTAACCGCTTCCGTCGCGCTTTGGCGCGTTTGGCAGCAGCAGGGCGGTAAAATGCCTGCGTTAATGGCAGGTCACAGCCTGGGCGAATATTCCGCGCTGGTTTGCGCTGGCGTCATCAACTTTGCTGATGCCGTTCGTCTGGTGGAAATGCGCGGTAAATTCATGCAGGAAGCGGTTCCGGAAGGTACTGGCGGCATGTCTGCGATCATCGGGCTGGATGATGCCTCTATTGCTAAAGCCTGTGAAGAATCTGCCGAAGGGCAGGTTGTTTCACCGGTTAACTTTAACTCGCCGGGACAGGTGGTTATCGCCGGGCATAAAGAGGCGGTAGAACGCGCAGGCGCAGCCTGTAAAGCCGCTGGCGCGAAACGCGCGCTGCCGCTGCCGGTGAGCGTACCGTCGCACTGCGCGCTGATGAAACCAGCGGCAGATAAGCTGGCGGTTGAATTAGCCAAAATTACCTTTAACGTGCCAACGGTGCCGGTAGTAAACAACGTTGACGTGAAATGTGAAACCGATGCCGCCGCTATCCGCGATGCGCTGGTTCGCCAGTTGTACAATCCGGTACAGTGGACGAAGAGCGTGGAATTTATCGCGGCGCAGGGCGTTGAACATCTTTATGAAGTGGGTCCAGGTAAAGTCCTCACTGGTCTGACGAAACGTATTGTCGACACCCTGACAGCGTCGGCGCTGAACGAGCCGGCGGCGCTGTCTGCGGCACTTACGCAATAAAAGAGGAAAACCATGAGCTTTGAAGGAAAGATTGCGCTGGTGACTGGTGCAAGCCGTGGCATAGGCCGCGCAATTGCAGAGACTCTCGTTGCCCGCGGCGCGAAAGTTATCGGGACTGCGACCAGTGAAAATGGTGCGAAGAACATTAGCGACTATTTAGGTGCTAACGGGAAAGGTTTGATGTTGAATGTGACCGATCCTGCATCTATTGAATCTGTTCTGGAAAATATTCGCGCAGAATTTGGTGAAGTGGATATCCTGGTTAATAATGCCGGTATCACTCGTGATAATCTGTTGATGCGAATGAAAGATGATGAGTGGAACGATATTATCGAAACCAACTTATCATCCGTTTTCCGCCTGTCAAAAGCGGTAATGCGCGCTATGATGAAAAAGCGTTGTGGTCGCATTATCACTATTGGTTCTGTGGTTGGTACCATGGGAAATGCAGGTCAGGCAAACTACGCTGCGGCGAAAGCGGGCCTGATCGGTTTCAGTAAATCACTGGCGCGTGAAGTTGCGTCCCGTGGTATTACTGTCAATGTTGTGGCTCCGGGTTTTATTGAAACGGACATGACGCGTGCGCTGTCTGACGATCAGCGTGCGGGTATCCTGGCGCAGGTGCCTGCGGGTCGCCTCGGCGGCGCTCAGGAAATCGCCAGTGCGGTTGCATTTTTAGCCTCTGACGAAGCGAGTTACATCACTGGTGAGACTCTGCACGTCAACGGCGGAATGTACATGGTTTAATCACGATTGAAAAATATTTGCGTTATTAGGGCGAAAGGCCGCAAAATAACGTAAAATCGTGGTAAGACCTGCCGGGATTTAGTTGCAAATTTTTCAACATTTTATACACTACGAAAACCATCGCGAAAGCGAGTTTTGATAGGAAATTTAAGAGTATGAGCACTATCGAAGAACGCGTTAAGAAAATTATCGGCGAACAGCTGGGCGTTAAGCAGGAAGAAGTAACCAACAATGCTTCTTTCGTTGAAGACCTGGGCGCAGATTCTCTTGACACCGTTGAGCTGGTAATGGCTCTGGAAGAAGAGTTTGATACTGAGATTCCGGACGAAGAAGCTGAGAAAATCACCACCGTTCAGGCTGCCATTGATTACATCAACGGCCACCAGGCGTAAGTGAACATCTCCAGGCGGTCGTTCGACCGCCTGAGTTTTATCTTTTTGTCCCACTAGAATCATTTTCCCTCCCTGGAGGACAACCGTGTCTAAGCGTCGTGTAGTTGTGACCGGACTGGGCATGTTGTCTCCTGTCGGCAATACCGTAGAGTCTACCTGGAAAGCTCTCCTTGCCGGTCAGAGTGGCATCAGCCTGATCGACCATTTCGATACTAGCGCCTATGCAACGAAATTTGCTGGCTTAGTAAAGGATTTTAACTGTGATGACATTATCTCGCGCAAAGAACAGCGCAAGATGGATGCCTTCATTCAATATGGAATTGTCGCTGGCGTACAGGCCATGCAGGATTCTGGCCTTGAAGTGACGGAAGAGAACGCAAGCCGTATTGGCGCCGCTATCGGCTCCGGTATCGGTGGTCTCGGTCTGATCGAAGAAAACCACAGTTCGCTGGTAAAAGGCGGACCGCGTAAGATTAGCCCGTTCTTTGTCCCGTCGACGATTGTTAACATGGTAGCAGGCCATCTGACTATCATGTATGGCCTGCGTGGGCCAAGCATCTCTATTGCGACTGCCTGTACTTCAGGCGTGCATAACATCGGCCATGCCGCGCGTATCATCGCCTATGGCGATGCGGACGCGATGGTGGCAGGTGGCGCAGAAAAAGCCAGTACGCCGCTGGGTGTAGGTGGTTTTGGCGCAGCGCGCGCGCTGTCGACCCGCAACGATAACCCACAGGCGGCAAGCCGTCCGTGGGATAAAGAACGCGATGGTTTTGTACTGGGCGACGGTGCCGGTATGTTGGTGCTTGAAGAGTACGAACATGCGAAAGCGCGTGGTGCGAAAATCTATGCTGAAATCGTCGGCTTTGGTATGAGCAGCGATGCTTACCATATGACGTCGCCGCCGGAAAATGGCGCAGGCGCTGCGCTGGCGATGGTTAACGCGTTGCGTGATGCCGCGATTGAGCCTGCTCAGATTGGCTACGTCAACGCGCACGGCACGTCGACGCCTGCCGGCGACAAAGCTGAGACGCAGGCGGTTAAGTCAGTCTTTGGCGATGCCGCAAGCCGAGTGATGGTGAGCTCGACCAAATCGATGACCGGCCATCTGTTGGGCGCCGCAGGCGCAGTAGAGTCTATTTTCTCTATTCTGGCGCTACGCGATCAGGCCATTCCGCCAACCATTAATCTGGATAACCCGGATGAAGGTTGCGATCTGGACTTCGTGCCGCATGAAGCGCGCCAGGTCAGCGATCTGGAGTACGCTCTGTGTAACTCCTTTGGCTTTGGCGGAACTAACGGTTCCTTGATCTTTAAAAAGATCTAAGTTAAGCCAGAGACAGACATTAATAAAAAGGTCCGCTTGTCGGGCCTTTTTTATCAGGCATATCACCTCTTGTTCTGCGTTATTCATCCTGCCACACTAGCAGGCGACGGATAAGGAGCCACTATGTTTTTAATTAATGGCCATGCGCAGGATCAACTTGCTGTAAGCGACCGGGCGACGCAGTTCGGCGATGGCAGTTTTACGACCGCACGTATTGTTGATGGCAACATTTGCCATCTGGAAGCGCATCTTCAGCGCTTGCAGGTTGCCTGTGAAAAATTACGGATCGCTTTTAGCCATTGGGCGACCCTTCGGCAAGAGATGACAATGTTGGCCACAGGGCATGATTCAGGCGTGTTGAAAGTGATCATTAGCCGTGGCAGCGGCGGCCGGGGATACAGCGCCACGAATTGTCAGGCAGCTACCCGAATCCTCTCCGTTTCTGCTTATCCCGCTTATTATTCTCAGTGGCGTAAGCAAGGCATCACTCTTACCCTTAGTCCCATACCGCTTGGGCGCAATCCTTATCTTGCCGGATTAAAACATCTGAACCGCCTCGAACAGGTGTTGATTCGCTCTCATCTTGAGCAGACGGACGCCGATGAGGCGCTGGTTCTTGACAGCGAGGGATGGGTTACGGAATGCTGTGCGGCTAATTTGTTCTGGCGTACAGGCGATATTGTTTTTACGCCGCGTCTGGATCAGGCTGGGGTGAACGGCATTATGCGACAATTTTGTTTACGCCAACTGGCGCAATCTCCTTTCCAGGTTCTTGAAGTACAGGCGAGAGAGGAGGCGGTCAGGCAGGCGGATGAGGTTATCATCTGCAACGCGCTAATGCCGATTATTCCCATACGCGCCTATCACGGGACGTCGTATTCTTCGCGAACACTGTTTCAATTTTTAGCCCCATTTTGTGAGCATCCGAATTAGTTATGAAAAAATTGTCAGGCGTTTTCCTTCTGCTGTTGGTTGTGCTGGGTATTGCCGCGGGCGTGGGGATGTGGAAAGTTCGCCATCTGGCAAACAGCACGTTACTTATTAAAAACGAGACTATCTTTACGCTCAAGGCGGGAACGGGGCGGCTGGCGCTTGGCGACCAGCTTTATGATGAAAAAATCATTAATCGCCCCCGGGTATTTCAGTGGCTGCTGCGCGTGGAGCCTGAGTTATCGCACTTTAAAGCGGGAACTTACCGTTTTACGCCGGGGATGACCGTACGGGAGATGCTTGAGTTGCTGGAGAGCGGCAAAGAAGCGCAATTCCCGTTGCGGTTTGTGGAAGGGATGCGCCTTAGCGACTACCTAAAACAGCTACGAGAGGCGCCGTATATTCGCCATACATTGCCGGATGATGACTACGCCACTGTCGCTCAGGCATTAAAGCTTGCGCACCCGGAATGGGTAGAAGGGTGGTTCTGGCCCGATACCTGGATGTATACCGCCAACACCAGCGATGTCGCTATTCTCAAGCGAGCGCATCAAAAGATGGTGAAAGCTGTCGATACTGTCTGGAAAGGTCGGGCCGAGGGGCTGCCTTATAAAGATCAGAACCAACTGGTGACAATGGCCTCGATTATTGAAAAAGAGACGGCTGTCGCCAGCGAACGCGATCAGGTGGCCTCAGTCTTTATTAATCGCCTGAGAATCGGTATGCGCCTTCAGACCGATCCCACCGTGATTTACGGGATGGGGACGAGTTATAATGGTAACTTGTCGCGTGCGGATCTGGAAAAGCCGACGGCTTATAACACGTATACCATAACCGGGCTGCCGCCAGGACCGATTGCATCGCCCAGCGAAGCGTCATTGCAGGCGGCGGCGCATCCGGCGAAAACGCCGTATCTCTATTTTGTGGCCGACGGTAAAGGCGGTCACACATTTAACACCAATCTTGCCAGCCATAATCGGTCAGTGCAGGAGTACCTGAAAGTGCTTAAGGAAAAAAATGGGCAGTAATTATATCGTCATCGAGGGCCTGGAAGGCGCCGGAAAAACCACTGCGCGCGACGTGGTGGTGGAGACCCTTGAGCAACTGGGTATTCGTAACATGATTTTTACCCGTGAGCCGGGCGGTACGCAGCTTGCCGAAAAACTACGAAGTCTGGTGCTGGATATTCGATCGGTAGGCGACGAAGTGATTACCGATAAAGCGGAAGTGCTGATGTTTTATGCCGCTCGCGTACAGCTCGTCGAAACGGTAATCAAGCCCGCGCTGGCGCAAGGCATATGGGTGATCGGCGATCGCCACGATCTCTCGACCCAGGCGTATCAGGGGGGAGGGCGCGGCATTGATCAAACCATGCTGGCGACACTACGCGATGCCGTGCTGGGCGATTTTCGCCCTGACCTGACGCTGTATCTGGATGTCACGCCGGAAGTCGGGCTAAAACGCGCCAGAGCGCGCGGCGATTTGGATCGCATTGAGCAGGAATCTTTTGATTTCTTTAACCGGACTCGCGCGCGCTATCTGGAACTGGCGGCGCAAGACTCGCGTATCCGCACCATTGACGCGACCCAGCCGCTGGATGTCGTCATGCGCGACATTCGCGCCACGGTGACGAAGTGGGTGCAGGAGCAAGCGGCATGAAATGGTATCCATGGTTACGGCCCGCCTATGAAAAACTGGTAGAAAGTTACCAGGCGGGACGTGGGCACCATGCGCTACTGATTCAGGCCTTACCTGGCATGGGCGACGAGGCGCTGTGCTATGCGCTGAGCCGTTATCTGTTATGCCAGCAGCCTGAGGGCCACAAAAGCTGTGGGCATTGCCGTGGCTGTCAGCTTATGCAGGCTGGCACGCATCCGGACTATTACACGCTGACGCCGGATAAAGGCAAAAGCAGCCTCGGCGTAGATGCGGTACGCGAGGTCAGCGAGAAATTGTACGAGCACTCCCGTCTGGGCGGCGCGAAGGTGGTGTGGATTGCGGATGCGGCGCTATTAACCGACGCCGCCGCCAATGCGTTGCTCAAAACGCTGGAAGAGCCGCCGGAGCAAACCTGGTTTTTCCTTGCCAGCCCGGAGCCTGCTCGTCTGTTGGCGACATTACGCAGCCGCTGCCGGCTGCATCATCTGGCGCCGCCGTCCGAATCGTATGCGATGTCATGGCTGTCGCGAGAAGTGACGGCGTCACAAGAAGCATTGCTCACGGCGCTACGTCTGAATGCGGGGTCGCCCGGCGCCGCGCTGGCGCTGTTGCAGTCTGAACGCTGGGCGCAGCGTGAGGCGCTGTGTCAGGCGTTAATGGACAGTTTGCATACGGGCGACTGGTATGCGGTATTAACGGCGCTCAATCATGAGCAAGCCCCGGCGCGCCTGCACTGGCTGGCGACGCTGCTGGTAGACGCGCTGAAACGTCAGCACGGCGCGTCGTACCTGACAAACGTTGATGCGGACGCGGTTGTTGCCGCGCTGGCGGGGCCGCTATCCCCGGCGCGTATTCAGGCAATCCTGAACGATGTTTGCCATTGTCGTGATCAATTACTTCATGTGACCGGATTAAACCGCGAACTGGTATTAACCGATCTCATTCTCCGCATCGAGCATTACCTGCAACCAGGCACCTTGTTGCCTGTTCCTCATCTTTGAGAGAGACATTATGTTTTTAGTCGACTCACACTGCCATCTTGATGGTCTGGATTATCAATCTTTGCATAAGGACGTGGACGATGTGCTGGCGAAAGCCGCCGCGCGCGATGTGAAGTTCTGTTTAGCGGTGGCGACGACGCTGCCGGGGTATCGCCATATGCGCGAGCTGGTGGGCAAGCGCGATAATGTGGTCTTTTCCTGCGGCGTGCATCCGTTAAATCAGAATGAAGCATATCACGTAGAAGAACTGCGCCTCCTTGCTGCAGAAGACGATGTGGTGGCGATGGGCGAGACCGGGCTTGATTACTTTTACACGCCTGAGACCAAAATCCGTCAGCAGGCGTCTTTTATTCATCATATCCAGATTGGCCGCGAATTGCATAAACCGGTGATTGTCCATACTCGCGACGCGCGTGCCGATACGCTGGCTATCCTGCGCGAAGAAAAAGTGACGGATTGCGGCGGCGTACTACACTGTTTTACAGAAGACAGAGAAACGGCCGGCAAATTGCTGGATCTGGGGTTTTATATCTCTTTTTCCGGCATCGTAACGTTCCGTAACGCTGAACAGTTGCGTGATGCGGCGCGCTATGTGCCGCTGGATCGGTTATTAGTCGAGACCGATTCTCCTTATCTGGCGCCGGTGCCGCATCGCGGTAAAGAGAACCAGCCTGCGATGGTACGCGACGTCGCAGAATATATGGCGGTATTGAAAGGGGTTGCCGTTGAAGAACTGGCGCAGATCACCACCGATAACTTTGCTCGCCTGTTCCATATTGACGCGTCTCGCCTGTCATCAATCCGTTAAACGAGTTTTTTTAAAGCTCGTAATTAATAAGCAAAGCGCGTAAAGTTCACCGCCACAAAAGGGGCGGTGAGCAAGTTTATGGAAACATTCGGAAACTCATTTTGGCAGAATGTGATACTTTTTAGGCTATCTGGCGCTGAAACGTGATAGCCGTCAAACAAAATCAGACGTATTTATTTTACTCTGTGTAATAAATAAAAGGGCACTTAGATGTCCTGTCCACGGCGGGGTTCTCCCCCCTCGCCAATGCGTGAGAACGTAGAAAAGCACAAATACTCAGGAGCACTCTCAATTATGTTTAAGAATGCATTTGCTAACCTGCAAAAGGTCGGTAAATCGCTGATGCTGCCGGTATCCGTACTCCCTATCGCAGGTATCCTGCTGGGTGTCGGTTCCGCTAACTTCAGCTGGCTGCCAGCCGTTGTATCGCACGTTATGGCAGAAGCGGGCGGATCTGTTTTTGCCAATATGCCGCTGATTTTCGCTATCGGCGTGGCGTTGGGCTTCACCAACAACGACGGCGTTTCGGCTCTGGCGGCGGTAGTAGCGTATGGCATCATGGTGAAAACCATGGCTGTGGTTGCGCCGCTGGTTCTGCATTTACCTGCTGAAGAGATCGCCGCTAAACACCTTGCTGATACGGGTGTTCTCGGGGGGATTATCTCCGGTGCGATCGCAGCGTATATGTTTAACCGCTTCTACCGTATCAAACTGCCTGAGTATCTGGGCTTCTTTGCGGGCAAACGCTTCGTGCCGATCATTTCGGGTCTGGCCGCTATTTTTACCGGTGTGGTGCTGTCTTTCGTATGGCCGCCAATCGGTACGGCTATCCAGGCGTTCTCGCAGTGGGCGGCTTATCAGAATCCGGTTGTCGCGTTTGGTATTTACGGTTTTATCGAGCGTTGCCTGGTGCCGTTTGGTCTGCATCATATCTGGAACGTTCCTTTCCAGATGCAGATCGGCGAATACACCAACGCCGCGGGTCAGGTATTCCACGGCGACATTCCGCGCTATATGGCGGGCGACCCGACGGCGGGTATGTTGTCTGGTGGCTTCCTGTTCAAAATGTACGGTCTGCCGGCTGCGGCCATTGCTATCTGGCACTCTGCTAAACCGGAAAACCGCGCAAAAGTGGGCGGTATCATGATTTCCGCCGCGCTGACCTCGTTTTTGACGGGTATTACCGAGCCTATCGAGTTCTCCTTCATGTTCGTGGCGCCGATCCTGTACATTATTCACGCGATTCTGGCAGGTCTGGCATTCCCGATCTGTATCCTGCTGGGGATGCGTGACGGTACGTCATTCTCCCACGGTCTGATCGACTTTATCGTGCTGTCCGGTAACAGCAGTAAATTGTGGCTGTTCCCGATTGTTGGCGCCGGTTACGCGATTGTGTACTACACCGTGTTCCGCGTGCTGATCAAAGCGCTGGATCTGAAAACGCCGGGTCGTGAAGACACTACTGATGACGCAAAAGCGGGCGCGACCAGCGAAATGGCGCCGGCTTTGGTTGCGGCGTTTGGCGGTAAAGAGAACATCACTAACCTGGATGCCTGTATCACGCGTCTGCGCGTGAGCGTAGCCGATGTAGCGAAAGTGGATCAGGCTGGCCTGAAGAAACTGGGCGCGGCAGGCGTTGTCGTCGCGGGTTCCGGCGTTCAGGCTATTTTCGGTACGAAATCCGATAACCTGAAAACGGAAATGGATGAGTACATCCGTAACAGCTAAGCAGTAATGATGTTGGGGAGAATTAAGGCAGCCATTCGGCTGCCTTTTTTAATGGCGCTTTACATGCCGCTCTCCGACAGTCTGTCAGAACTGATAATTGGCGGTGAGGCTGACGTTACGCGGCGCGCCGTAAACAATGGAACCATCAATATTGGTGTCGTAGGTTTTATCAAACAGGTTGTTGATGTTTCCCTGTACGGAGAAATTTTTCGTCACCTGATAGCGGGTAAACAGATCGACCAGCGCATAGCTGCCCTGTTCGGCGCGGAAAGTGCCGTACGGCGTCGTGGTATCTTTGTAAACCCGATTCTGCCAGTTCACACCGCCGCCGACCGTCAGCTCCGGTATCGCCGGCAGACGATAGCGGGTGAATAACTTCACGCTGGTGCGCGGGAGATTAGGGTTCACGGCGTTACCTTCATTGTCCTCGGCAACATACCGGGTAGCCCCGAAAGTCATCTGCCAGTTATCGGTAATTGCGCCGTTCACTTCGAATTCGACGCCTTTGCTCACCGTTCCGTCAGTAGACTTCCAGGCAAATTCCCCATTACTGCCAGGGATGGGAATAGTGGTTGCCTGAGCGACGTTATCCTGCTCAATGCGGAACACGGACAACGTGGTGGTGAGGCGACTGTTCATCCAGTCGGACTTCAGACCCGCTTCATAGTTATTACCGGTAATCGGAGCCAGATATTGACCCGCTTTGTCGCGTTTATTCTGCGGCTGAAAGATAGAGGTATAACTGGCATAAGCGGACCAGTTGTCGTTGATATCATAAATCAGCCCGGCATACGGCGTGGTATGGTTTTTCTCCATGCTGTAGGTCAGTGTATCAACACGCCAGTTGGTATAACGAGCGCCGAGAATCAGATGCAGCGGGTCGGCCAGCGAAATGCGCGTAGCGGCATACAGCGATTTCATATGCGTGGTATCGTCCTGCGCCAGATTTTGTGGCGCCCAGTGGGTTTGGGGGAAATTACCGTTAAAGGCGCTGAAGTTGCCAATGTCGTCCGGAAAGACGTTCGCCCAGGCGCTAAAATAGCGGTTATTCTGTTTACTATAACTGCCGCCAAACATCATATTGTGCTGACGGCCAAACAGCTCATAAGCGCCATCGGCAAAGAGATCTATGGCATCTACTTTGCGCTTGCCGCTGTTCCAGCCCGTACCGCCGACCACGGGGTAGCTTGCGCCATAAGGACTCACCAGCGTACCTGTCTCTTTATCCACTAACGCATCGATATACATCATTTTACTGTCGAATTTGACCTCAGTATGGGTCGCATTCAGGGTCGCCTGCCAGCTTTCGGCAAAACGCTGCTTAAGCGTGACGAAGAATTTATTTATCTCTTTATTGTTATAAGCCCAGTCCGGGGCGGTACTACGCGCGCGGTCATAGCTATTTTTGCTGCCATCGGTGTTCCAGCGCGGCAGACCGCCCCAGGTCGGGCTGTTGACATCAATTTTTTGATATTCATAACCGGCTGAAAGGCTGGTAGTTGCCCCCAGATCGGCATCGATAATTCCGGAAAAGAACGCTTTCTCACTGTTATAGCGGTCCAGCCAGGAATCATTATTCTGATAACCCGCCACGATGCGCCCACGGACATTGCCGTCTGCGGTGAGCGGACTTTGCAGATCCATGACGTAACGCTGCTTATTCCAGCTACCGTATTCTGTGGAGACGTTACCTTTGAACTCCCGACTGGTGGCGTGTTTACGGATCATATTAATTGAGGCAGAAGGATTGCCGGTTCCGGTCATCAGCCCATTCGCGCCGCGAACCACCTCCACGCGCTCATACAGCGCGGTATCCGTTAGCGCATCGCCCAGATTCCAGCGGGACTCAAAATACGTTGGAATACCGTCAACCATATAATTGTCAATTTCAAACCCGCGCGAGTAATAGCTGATGCGATCGGAGTCAGCCTGGCTTCCACTGATTCCCAGCGTATTGGTCATCACCTCGCCCAGGGTTTGCAACTGCTGGTCTTCCATACGCTGTTGGCTGACAATACTGACCGACTGCGGGATATCGCGCTGAGTCATCGGCATTTTGGTGCCCGCTGCGGTCGTTTTCACGCTGTAATCCTGTTCTTCACGGTTTACGGCGTCAGCGGTCGTCGCGCCTTCGACAATAACGGTATCCTCAGCCGCGAAGGCGGCAGGCATAAATGCCATCGCCATACCCATAGCTAACAGCGACGGTGCGGCGGTGGACGGAAGGTGTTTGTCCCGGCGGTATTGAATGAAAGACATCTGAAAATCCTTGCTTGTTATTGGGGTAAGTTCAGGACGTATGACGTTGAACCTTTTCATTCTTTGCTAGTTAATGCGCATAAAAATGCAAATGAGAAATATACGCATTTGTATTAAATGTGTAAAACGGTATAAACAGGGAAACCAGAAATATTTTTAAGCGTACAAAGGCGTCATGGCAGGGGGATATGGCGGTAAGTCCAGCATGTAGTCATTTTTCGCTTAATAAATCGTGGGTTAAAGTTGAAAGAGCGTCGGTAACTCGCTCATACTCTATACTCGCAGTATGGCTCGGCGTAGCATGTGCGCTGCAAGGGCTATTATGAAAAAGGAAAACGTCGTGGCAGAAGAAACTATATTCAGCAAAATTATTCGTCGTGAAATCCCTTCGGATATCGTTTATCAGGATGAGCTGGTCACCGCCTTTCGTGATATTTCACCGCAGGCGCCGACGCATATCTTGATTATTCCCAATATCCTGATCCCAACCGTCAATGACGTGACGGCGGAACATGAACAGGCGTTAGGTCGGATGATCACCGTGGCGGCGAAAATCGCCGAACAGGAAGGCATTGCCGAAGATGGGTATCGTTTAATCATGAATACCAACCGTCATGGGGGCCAGGAGGTTTATCATATCCATATGCACCTACTGGGCGGCCGCCCGCTAGGCCCGATGCTGGCGCATAAAGGCTTGTAAGTATGATCAAAGGATGCATCGTGGTTTCTCTGGGCTTGCTGCTGCTTACCGGCTGCCGGTTACACCCTGAAATTCCGGTAAGCGACGCGCAGTCGCTGGTGATGGAGTCCACGGTTCTGGCGGCGGGCGTCACCGCAGAGCCGCCTGAACTGACGGCGTCTGATATCCAGCCATCAGCCTCTTCCCGCGTCTATAACGAAAGGCAAGAGCCCATAACCGTTCATTATCGGTTTTACTGGTATGACGCGCGGGGGCTGGAGATGCATCCGCTGGAGGCGCCGCGTAGCGTAACCATACCCGCGCGTTCGTCGGTAACGCTATTTGGCAGCGCCAATTATCTGGGGGCGCATAAGGTCAGGCTTTATCTTTATTTGTGAGGAGTGAATTTTGATGACAAAAATGCATCGCTACGCTGCCATTGCTGCGCTGGCGATATTTCTCTCCGGGTGTATGGCGCAACGTCAACCTGCGCCAGTTGAAGAGGTAAAACCAGCGCCAGAACAACCCGCGCAGCCGCCGCAGCCTCCTGTTGTGCCGTCTGTGCCAACGATTCCACAGCAACCGGGGCCGATCGAACATGAAGATCAAACGGGCCAGCCAGCGCCTAAGGTGCGCCACTATGACTGGAACGGCGCGATGCAACCGCTGGTCAGCAAAATGTTGCAGGCTGATGGCGTGACGGCCGGAAGCGTATTGCTTGTTGACAGCGTGAATAACCGGACGAATGGGTCGTTAAATGCGAACGAGGCAACGGAAACGTTACGTAATGCGCTGGCGAACAACGGTAAATTTACGCTGGTGTCCGTACAGCAACTCTCGATGGCAAAACAGCAGTTAGGATTGTCTCCGCAGGATAGTCTGGGAACGCGCAGTAAAGCTATTGGCATTGCGCGCAATGTCGGGGCGCAATATGTACTTTACTCCAGCGCATCCGGTAACGTTAACGCGCCTGCATTACAGATGCAGTTAATGCTGGTGCAAACTGGCGAGATAATCTGGTCAGGTAAAGGTGCGGTCCAACAACAATAATCCCTTAACGCGCGACGAGATCCTGTCGCGCTATTTTCCCCAGTATCGTCCCGCCGTCGCCACATCGCAGGGGCTAAGCGGCGGGAGCTGTATTATTGCCCACGATACTCACCGTGTCGTGCTGCGCCGTCATCACGACCCTGACGCTCCACCAGCCCATTTTTTACGTCATTACCGCGCCTTATCCCAATTGCCGGCCAGTCTTGCGCCGCGAGCGCTTTTTTATACTCCAGGCTGGATGGCGGTAGAATATCTGCATGGTGTGGTAAATTCCGCTCTGCCAGATGCCGACGAACTGGCGGCCTTACTGTATCATTTGCATCAACAGCCGCGTTTTGGCTGGCGTATCGCGCTATCGCCACTATTGGCGCAGTACTGGTCGTGTTGCGATCCGGCAAGGCGTACGCCGTTTTGGTTGCGGCGGCTCAAACAGTTGCAAAAAAACGGTGAACCTCGCCCGTTGCGGCTCGCGCCTTTGCATATGGATGTCCATGGCGACAATATAGTATTAACGTCCGCCGGGTTGAGACTGATTGACTGGGAGTATGCCGGCGACGGCGATATTGCGTTGGAGCTGGCGGCAGTATGGGTTGAGGATGAACGCCAGCACCGACAACTGGCAGACGCTTATGCCGCGCGCGCGCGAATCGACGCCCGGCAGCTATGGCGACAGATACGATTATGGCACCCCTGGGTCATTATGCTAAAAGCAGGGTGGTTCGAATACCGCTGGCGACAAACCGGCGAGCAACAATTTATCAGGCTGGCCGATGAAACCTGGCGCCAGCTACGTATGAAAGGATAAGGAGAGCAGTGTGGGCCCAGTAATGTTGAATGTCGAAGGATGTGAGCTGGATGCGGAGGAGCGCGAGATACTGGCGCATCCGCTGGTTGGCGGGCTTATTCTGTTCACGCGTAATTACCATGACCCGGAACAGCTGCGCGAATTAGTGCGCCAGATTCGGGCGGCATCGCGTAACCATCTGGTGGTGGCCGTCGATCAGGAAGGCGGGCGCGTACAGCGTTTCCGTGAAGGGTTTACCCGCCTGCCCGCGGCGCAATCTTTTTTTGCGCTGCATGGGCTGGAAGAGGGGGGGCGACTGGCGCAGGAGGCAGGGTGGCTGATGGCCAGCGAAATGATCGCGATGGATATTGATATCAGTTTTGCGCCAGTGCTGGACGTCGGGCATATCAGCGCGGCAATTGGCGAGCGCTCCTATCATGCCGATCCCGCAAAAGCGTTGGCAATGGCAACGCGCTTTATTGACGGCATGCATGACGCCGGGATGAAAACGACCGGTAAGCATTTCCCCGGCCACGGCGCGGTCACGGCGGACTCCCACAAAGAGACGCCGTGCGATCCACGTCCTGAAACGGACATCCGTGGCAAAGATATGTCGGTATTCCGCACGCTGATTAGCGAGAATAAACTGGATGCGATTATGCCTGCCCACGTGATCTACCGCGCTATCGATCCACGCCCGGCAAGCGGTTCGCCGTACTGGCTGAAAACGGTGCTGCGTCAGGAGTTAGGCTTTGACGGCGTCATTTTCTCCGACGATCTGTCGATGGAGGGCGCGGCGATTATGGGCAGCTATGCTGAGCGCGCTCAGGCGTCGCTGGATGCGGGTTGCGATATGATTCTGGTCTGCAATAATCGTAAAGGCGCAGTCAGCGTGCTGGATAATCTGTCGCCGATCAAAGCAGAGCGTGTTACACGTTTGTATCATAAAGGTTCATTTTCACGCCGGGAGCTCATGGACTCAGCACGCTGGAAAACAGCCAGCGCCCAGCTCAACCAGTTACATGAACGCTGGCAGGAAGAAAAAGCAGGTCATTAACTCGAGTTTTCGTGAGGGTGCCAGATGATTATTTATTTACACGGTTTTGATTCAAATAGTCCGGGCAACCATGAAAAAGTGTTGCAATTACAGTTTATCGACCCGGATGTTCGGCTGGTAAGCTACAGTACGCGGCATCCTAAGCACGATATGCAGCATCTGCTGAAAGAAGTGGACAAAATGTTGCAGTTGAATGTGGACGAGCGCCCTTTAATCTGTGGCGTGGGGCTGGGCGGTTACTGGGCGGAGCGGATTGGCTTTTTGTGCGATATCCGTCAGGTGGTTTTTAACCCGAACCTGTTCCCCTATGAAAACATGGAGGGGAAAATCGATCGCCCGGAAGAATATGCGGACATCGCTACAAAGTGCGTGACCAACTTTCGCGAAAAAAATCGCGATCGTTGTCTGGTGATCCTCTCGCGTCATGACGAAGCGCTGGACAGCCAACGCTCAGCGCAAGCGCTTCACCCGTATTATGAAATTGTGTGGGATGAGGAACAGACTCACAAATTCAAAAATATTTCGCCGCACTTGCAACGTATCAAAGCGTTTAAAACGCTGGGGTAACGCCATCCGGCAATATGGCGTTATCAGTGACCGGATAACCAGCCTTGCGGCTGGTTTTTTTATGCTCAATTCTCGCAAACTGTCTATCTTTTCAGCATGAAAACTTGATGCACATCAATTTTGGTATGACCAATGCACCGTTCATGCTATTCTCATATCAGAAGCTTATTCTCATTAACGTAACTTGTTGTTAATTAAAGGCTATACTAATAACTTTTAATTAACAATTGGTTAATAAATTTAAGGGGGTCACGTTGACTACACCATTAAAAAAGATCGTGATTGTCGGCGGCGGCGCTGGCGGGCTGGAAATGGCGACGCAGTTAGGCCATAAACTGGGGCGCAAGAAAAAAGCGAAAATCACGCTGGTAGACAGAAATCACAGCCATCTGTGGAAACCATTGCTGCACGAAGTGGCGACTGGCTCTCTGGACGAAGGCGTGGATGCGCTGAGCTATCTGGCCCATGCGCGCAATCATGGTTTCCAGTTCCAACTGGGGTCGGTGATGGATATCGATCGCGAAGCGAAGACCATCACCATTGCCGAGTTGCGTGATGAAAAGGGCGAACTGCTGGTGCCGGAGCGCAAAATCGCGTATGACACGCTGGTGATGGCGCTGGGCAGCACCTCTAATGATTTCAACACGCCGGGCGTGAAAGAGCACTGTATCTTCCTCGATAACCCGCATCAGGCGCGCCGTTTTCACCAGGAGATGCTGAACCTGTTCCTCAAGTATTCGGCTAATCTGGGCGCGAACGGTAAGGTCAATATCGCCATCGTTGGCGGTGGTGCGACGGGGGTTGAGCTGTCGGCTGAACTGCATAATGCGGTAAAACAGCTGCATAGCTATGGTTATAAGGGGCTGACCAACGACGCGCTGAACGTGACGTTGGTTGAGGCTGGCGAGCGTATTCTGCCTGCGTTGCCGCCGCGTATCTCCAGCGCCGCGCATAATGAACTGACCAAACTGGGCGTTCGCGTGCTGACGCAAACTATGGTCACCAGCGCCGACGAAGGCGGTCTGCATACGAAAGAAGGTGAATATATTCAGGCCGATCTGATGGTGTGGGCGGCGGGTATCAAAGCGCCGGATTTTATGAAAGAGATTGGTGGTCTGGAAACGAACCGCATTAACCAACTGGTGGTGGAACCGACGCTGCAAACCACGCGCGATCCTGATATTTATGCGATTGGCGACTGCGCTTCCTGCGCACGTCCGGAAGGAGGTTTTGTGCCGCCTCGCGCTCAGGCGGCGCATCAGATGGCTACCTGCGCGATGAATAACATTCTGGCGCAGATGAATGGCAAACCGCTGAAAGCTTACCAGTATAAAGATCATGGATCGCTGGTCTCTCTGTCCAACTTCTCTACCGTGGGTAGTCTGATGGGGAACCTGACCCGCGGTTCAATGATGATTGAAGGACGTATCGCCCGCTTCGTGTATATCTCGCTATACCGTATGCACCAGATAGCGCTGCATGGATACTTTAAAACCGGCCTGATGATGCTGGTGGGCAGTATTAACCGCGTCATTCGTCCGCGCCTGAAACTGCATTAATTTCTCTGTGCCTCACCGGCTGCTCGCGCCGGTGAGCGATTCTCCATCTCTTGCTTCGGAGTTGTCCGAATCCTTCAGCTTTACCGCCTCATCCCGCATTTTTCATCCTCATTCCGATTGGCTTTGTTCGCATACTGGTTGCAAAATTGTTACCAATAGCAACGAAGGAGGAACTCCCGTGAATAAATCAATGTTGGCGGGTATAGGGATTGGCGTAGCGGCTGCGCTGGGTGTGGCGGCAGTGGCCAGTCTCAACGTATTTGATCGTGGTCCGCAGTATGCGCAGGTGATATCGGCTAAACCGATTAAAGAGACGGTAAAAACGCCGCGTCAGGAGTGCCGTAATGTCACGGTCACGCATCGTAGACCGGTTCAGGACGAAAACCGTATTGCCGGCTCGGTGCTTGGCGCAGTAGCAGGCGGCGTGATTGGACATCAATTTGGCGGCGGTCGTGGTAAAGATGTGGCGACGGTCGTCGGAGCGCTGGGCGGCGGTTATGCTGGCAATCAAATCCAGGGATCAATGCAGGAAAGTGATACCTACACTACCACGCAGCAACGCTGTAAGACGGTGTATGACAAATCTGAAAAGATGCTTGGCTACGACGTGACCTACAAAATTGGCGATCAGCAGGGCAAAATCCGCATGGATAAAGACCCCGGAACGCAAATTCCCCTCGACGGCAATGGCCAACTGGTTCTGAATAACAAAGCATAAAAAAGCTGTACTCTGCAAGTTAGCCCCTCATTCGCTCAGGCTGAGGGGCTTTTTTTTATCCGAAGCCGCGTCGTTCAGGACTTGATCAGTTCAGGCCAGATGCGCAGAGTCGTACGCGTAATTTGCATCAGTTGTTCGAAGGTGGCACCTTCACGGGCGCTGATCGACATTCCCTGTAAAATACAGTTTATATATTCCGCGAGCGCCTGCGGGTTACAGTGCGCCGGAATTTCACCGCGCTCCTGACGTTGGCGCAGAAACTGGATGAGCGTCTGTTCCTGCATGGCGTGGCGTGATTTTACCGTGCGGGCGATATCGCGCGAGGAGGCGGCGAGGGTGGCGGACGTATTAATCATAAAGCAGCCAGCCGGCGTGTCTGTACTGGTAAAGCAGGCGGCAATTTCTGTGAAGTAATCTTCCAGCGCCGATTCCACGCTTTTCTCTTCACAAAAGAGCTGGGCTTCGTGCTTTGAGGCAAAGCGAGTGATGTAGCGATCCAGGACAGCGCGAAATAATCCTTCTTTGTTAGTGAATTCCGCATAGAGAGTAGGCGCTTTCGCCCCGGTAGCCTCTACGAGATCGGCAAGCGAAGTTGCTTCATAGCCGTGCTGCCAGAAGAGAGTCATGGCCTTATCAAGCGCGGCTTCCCTGTCGAACACTTTTGGTCGGCCACGGCTTTTCTTCGCGCAACTCGTGGTATCCGTTGTCATGATGCCGTTGTACCTGTTTAAAGAGCAGTCTCTCTATTATAAAAACAAACCACTTCTGGCTCCAGAGTATTCATTAGAAAAATAAATCAATTCTATTCACATGAAAAATAACATCTTTATAAATTATATAACGATCATTATAAAAAGAGGTTGACGTGTGATGTAGATCACATCTATGATTAACTTATCGATCGTTAAGTTAATGCTTACGACACCCATTCATCTGCTAAAGGTCATCACTATGAAAAACGTAAAAACCCTCATCGCTGCTGCGGTACTGAGTTCGCTCTCATTCGCCAGCTTCGCCGCCGTTGAAGTTCAGGCAACGCCAGAAGGTCAACAGAAGTTCGGCACCATTTCCGCGAATGGCGGCACGAATCTGGGCTCGCTGGAAGATCAGCTGGCGCAAAAAGCACAGGAGATGGGGGCGAAGTCTTTCCGTATTACCTCTGTTACCGGCCCGAATACCCTCCACGGTACGGCGGTAATCTATAAGTAAGCATTAACCCTCATTAATGCCGCTGCGATTGCCACAATAAAAAGAGAAAGCCTCGCGATGCATCGCGAGGCTTTTTTGTCGGTCAGCTATTCACGCTTACAGCGACTGCGGTTTCGCCTCTGCTTGACGGGTTACATCCACCGGCATTCCGGAACGCACTTCCATAACATGTTCCATCACCGCAGCATCGGTCTGCGGCGCGTCCTTAAAGGCCTGCATCGGGCCATTCAGCACAATCGGCAGCACCTGCGGATCGTCGCCTATATTTTTAGACAGCGGCTGATGAACTTCCACCAGTCGCACGCCGCCTGGCTCCACCGAGGCTTTAATCGGCGTATTGATAATATTCACTTTGGTTCCCGGCGTGACCTGACGGAACAATGTCTCTATATCACCGTCGCGCAGACGGATACAGCCGGAACTGACGCGCATACCAATGCCAAAATCGGCATTCGTGCCATGTAACAGATAGACGCCGCCGTAGGCCGCTAAACGAATCGCGTGATGCCCCATTGGGTTATCGGGACCGGCAGGCACCACGGCGGGGAGATCGATGCCTTGCGCTTTATAACGGGCGCGAATATTGGCGGTCGGCGTCCAGGTTGGATTGGCGCGTTTATCCGAAATGGTCGTCACCATCGTTGGCGTCAGGGTATCGCCGCCCAGTTGGCCAATCCCGATAGGGTAGACCGTGACCGTATTTTTCCCCGGTTGATAATAGTAAAGCCGTAATTCCGCGAGGTTAATGACGATACCTTCACGTGGCGCGTCCGGTAGCAGCGTTTGCAGCGGAATCGTTAGCACGCTGCCTGCGCGTGGCACGTAAGGATCAATGCCGGGGTTGGCCTGTAACAGGGCTAAAAAGCCCACGTTATATTTTTTGGCGATCGCCTCCAGCGAGCCGCCGTCGTCTTCAACGACATGGAATTTATTTTCTCCCACCAGTCGACTGCCGGGGAGCGGAAGAGGCCACGTATTCGCCTGCGCGGGAAGGGCAAGCATGATGGTCGCGGTAAGCGCAAGCAACGCCCACCAGCGAGAGAGTCGCGTATTGTTGAACATTATAATAAACCCATGATTATTATGTGGTTATTTTTATAAAAGAGGAAATAAGAATTATGGCGGCTGGCTGTGTCTGGAACTGCAGGGAAGTGCAAAGAATTTGTAAAGATTAGGCCGGACGCAGAGTAATGACGCCCGACCTGACGCTTATGCAATAGCGTTTTCTTCCAGTTGCTGCATGAACTGGCGTACCCAGTCTATACGCGTTTTACGTTCGCTTAAATCCTGAATAAACTTGAGGCGCGTCGGGCCATCCAGACGGAAATGCTGCGGCTGTTTTTGCAGTAACCCGATAAGCCAGGCGGGGTCAACGTGGTTTTTCTCGGCGAACTCAATCGTTCCACCTTTCTCGTTACCCTCCAGTTTTCGGATGCCGAGCTTTTGCGCCTGTTGGCGCAGGCGGGCGATATCCAGCAGATTACGCGCCGGATCGGGCAACAGGCCGAAGCGATCGATCAATTCCACTTTGATCTCTTCCAGCTCGTTTTCGTTCTTCGCGCTGGCAATGCGTTTATAGAATGACAGCCGGGTATTAACATCCGGAATAAAATCATCCGGCAGTAACGACGGCATTCGCAGCTCGACTTCCGTTTGCTGACTGGTGAGATCTTCCAGCGAGGGTTCGCGGCCTGCTTTCAGCGCATCGACGGCGTTTTCCAGCAGTTCCATGTAGAGTGAGAAGCCAATGGTTTCCATTGAGCCGCTTTGCTCTTCGCCAAGCAGTTCGCCCGCGCCGCGGATCTCCAGGTCGTGGGTCGCCAGCGCAAACCCGGCGCCTAAATCCTCCAGCGACGCAATCGCCTCCAGCCGTTTTTGCGCATCGGTGGTCATGGCCTTAGGATGTGGCGTCAACAGCCAGGAGTAGGCCTGGTGGTGCGAGCGCCCAACGCGGCCACGCAGCTGGTGCAACTGCGCGAGGCCGAAATGATCCGCGCGTTCAATGATGATCGTGTTAGCGGTGGGAATGTCGATCCCCGTTTCGATAATGGTAGTACACACCAGCACGTTAAAACGTTGATGGTGGAAATCATTCATGACCCGTTCCAGCTCACGTTCGCGCATCTGCCCGTGGCCTATAGCGATTCGCGCTTCCGGTACCAGTTCCGCCAGCCGCTCTGCGGCTTTCTGAATATTTTCGACGTCATTGTACAAATAGTAAACCTGACCGCCGCGCAGGATTTCACGCAGAATCGCTTCCCTTACTATCAGGCTATCATACTCGCGAACAAAGGTTTTTACCGCCAGACGACGGGCAGGGGGAGTGGCGATAATGGAGAGATCGCGCATACCGCTCATCGCCATATTCAGCGTCCGCGGGATCGGCGTCGCCGTGAGCGTCAGAATATCGACATCGGCGCGCATCGCCTTAATTCGCTCTTTGTGGCGCACGCCGAAACGGTGCTCTTCATCGACAATCAGCAGGCCGAGGTCGTGCAGCTTCACATCGCTTTGTAGCAGTTTATGCGTACCGATCAGAATATCGATCTTACCCTCGGCGGCTTCCGCCAGGATTTGCGTCTGCTCTTTGGCGCTGCGAAAGCGGGACAGCATCTCAATGCGTACCGGCCAGTTGGCGAAACGGTCGCGGAAGTTGTCATAGTGTTGCTGCGCCAGCAGCGTGGTAGGCACCAGTACCGCTACCTGTTTATGGTTTTCCACCGCCAGGAACGCGGCGCGCATCGCCACTTCGGTTTTGCCGAAGCCGACGTCGCCGCACACCAGCCTGTCCATCGCCAGCGGTTGGCACATATCGCTCAATACGGCGTTAATCGCCTGTGCCTGATCGGGCGTCGTTTCAAACGGGAAGCTGTCGCAGAATAACTGATACTGCTCACGATCATGCTTAAAGGCAAACCCCTCTTTTGCCGCCCGTTGCGCATAAATATCCAACAGTTCCGCTGCGACATCGCGCACTTTTTCCGCCGCTTTCTGCCGGGCGCGCGACCAGGCGTCGCCGCCCAGTTTATGCAGCGGCGCACTTTCTTCCGCGCCGCCAGCATAGCGGCTAATCAGATGCAATGAGGAAACCGGCACATACAGTTTGGCGTCATTGGCGTAGGTGAGCATCAGATACTCACCCTTGATGCCGCCAGCCTCCAGAGTGGTCATGCCGGCATAGCGTCCGACGCCGTGCTCCAGATGCACTACCGGTTGACCGACGTGGAGCTCCGCCAGGTTACGAATCAACGTATCCGGGTTGATCGTACGACGGGAATCCAGGCGGCGACGCGCGACCCGTTCACCCAGGAGATCGCTTTCGCAAATCAGCGCCAGATTGCGTTGGGTGTCGATAAAACCATGTTCTGCGGCGCCAATCATCAGATAGCGTCCCGCATCCTGCGCCTCGTCCAGGCGTAATATCCGCTTCGGCGCGATTTTTATGCGGGCCAGGAGCTCTCCCAGCGCTTCGCGGCGTCCTTCGCTTTCCACAGAAAAAATCACCGGACCGCTGAAAGATTCGAGGAACTTACGCAGCGCGTCCAGCGGCGCTTTCTGCTGTGCCTGGATAGCCAAATCCGGTAATTTCTGGAAACCGAGATTGGTATTGGCGGCTTTTTCCGGCAGATGGTCGGTTTTAAGCTGGAGGCGAGGCCAGCGTTTAAGCTCGGAAAAGAGCTCATCCACCCGTAGCCAGAGGGCTTCCGGCGGCAAAAGCGGGCGCATAGGATCGACGCCACGATTTTCAAAACGCGCCAGCGTGTCGGCCTGAAAGCGTTCGGCGCTGGTTTCCAGCGAGCCGGTATTCACCACCAGAGTATTGGCGGGGAAATAGCTAAATAATGGCGGTAACGGTTCGCTGAAAAAGAGCGGCTGCCAGTATTCGATCCCGGCGGGCAGAGTGCCTTTGCTGACCTGCTGATAGATGTGCTCGGCGTCGCGTTTTACCTCAAAGGTATCGCGCCACTGGCTACGGAAAAGCTCAATAGCGGCTTTGTCGGTAGGAAATTCGTGCGCGGGCAACAAATTGATGGCCTCAACCTCCTCCAGCGTACGCTGGGTATCCGCGTCAAACAGACGCAGGCTGTCGATTTCATCATCAAAAAAGTCGAGGCGATAAGGCTGTTCGCTGCCCATCGGAAAGAGATCCAACAGCGCGCCGCGCGTCGCGTATTCGCCATGCTCCATCACCTGATCGACATGCCGATAACCGGCGCTGTCAAGCTGCGCGCGCAGAGCGTCGCGGGACAGCCGCTGGCCTTTTTTCATCACCAGCGCATGACCATGCAGATAGCTATGCGGACAAACGCGCTGCATCAGGGTGTTTACCGGTACAATCAAGACGCCGCGCTGCATCGACGGCAACTGGTAGAGCGTGGACAGACGCGAAGAGATAATTTCCTGATGCGGGGAGAAGCTGTCATACGGTAGCGTTTCCCAGTCCGCCAGGTTCATGACCATCTGATCGGTAAACTGGCGGATTTCATCATGCAATCGCAGAGCATTTTGCATGTCAGGCGCTATGAGTACCACCGGACCGGCATGGCGTTCGGCTATCTCCGCCACCAGCGTAGCGCAGGCGGCACCGGTAAGTTCGCCCAACTGGCGCTGATCGCCCGCTTTTGTCGGCAGCGTGTAACGTTGTTTTTCAGGCATAACGGTTGTCAGTATCTCTTTTTGTTTTACGCCGCACTCTACGCGTCACCCTTCAGGCTGCTTCATGGTTGGCTGCGCGCCGGGACAGCATGAAGGACTCAGGTATTCAGGGGCATATGACTGATAAGCAATGTTCTTTATTATCCGCGATCGTTGTTTATTAGCAAATTGAATCCGCCGGATAACGCGCCGAACAGGTAAAGTATGAACATGTAAGTGACTTGATTTGTCGGCCTTTTTCAGAATAACGCTGACGAACTCTTACGGTTCAGACATTTACGCATTCCGCTTTCGCTTATATACTCGGGACTTTGCTAACAGCAACCAGACGGATTACATGTATCAACCTGTCGCTCTATTCATTGGCCTGCGTTACATGCGCGGGCGTGCAGCAGATCGCTTCGGTCGCTTCGTTTCCTGGCTTTCCACTATCGGCATTACCCTGGGGGTGATGGCGCTGGTCACGGTATTGTCGGTGATGAACGGTTTTGAGCGCGAACTGCAAAATAACATTCTTGGTTTGATGCCTCAGGCCATCCTCTCTGCTGAACATGGTTCTCTTAACCCGAATCAGATGCCGGAAAAAGCGGTGAATCTGCAAGGCGTTAACCGTATTGCGCCGCTGACGACGGGCGATGTCGTACTGCAAAGCGCGCGTAGCGTTGCGGTTGGCGTGATGTTAGGTATCGATCCGGCGCAAAAAGATCCATTAACGCCGTATCTGGTCAATGTGAAGCAAAGCGAATTACAGCCGGGTAAGTATAATGTCATCCTCGGCGAGCAGCTCGCCGGACAGTTAGGGGTCAACCGCGGCGATCAGATTCGGCTAATGGTGCCATCTGCCAGCCAGTTTACGCCAATGGGACGCCTGCCCAGTCAGCGTCTGTTTACGGTGATTGGCACATTTGCCGCCAATAGCGAGGTCGATGGCTATGAAATGCTGGTCAATATTCAGGACGCGTCGCGTTTAATGCGCTATCCGGCAGGCAATATTACCGGCTGGCGTCTGTGGCTGGATGAACCGCTGCAAGTCGATACCCTCAGCCAACAGACGCTGCCGCAAGGCACGAAGTGGCAGGACTGGCGCGAACGCAAAGGCGAGTTGTTCCAGGCTGTGCGCATGGAAAAGAACATGATGGGATTGTTGCTGAGTCTCATCGTGGCAGTCGCGGCTTTTAACATAATTACTTCGTTGGGCCTGATGGTCATGGAGAAGCAGGGTGAAGTGGCGATTTTACAAACTCAAGGGCTGACGCCGCGACAAATTATGATGGTCTTTATGGTGCAGGGCGCCAGCGCCGGGATTATCGGCGCGCTGTTGGGCGCCGCGCTGGGCGCATTGCTTGCCAGCCAACTGAATAACCTGATGCCGATCATCGGCGCGTTTCTGGATGGCGCTGCGTTGCCCGTGGCGATAGAGCCGTTACAGGTGATCGTTATCGCGCTGGTGGCAATGGCCATCGCGCTGCTTTCTACGCTTTATCCTTCCTGGCGCGCTGCCGCCACTCAACCCGCTGAGGCTTTACGTTATGAATAAGATCCTGTTGCAATGCGACAACCTGTGCAAACGCTATCAGGAAGGCACCGTACAAACCGACGTGTTGCACGATGTCAGCTTCAGTATCGGCGAAGGCGAAATGATGGCGATCGTCGGCAGTTCCGGTTCGGGTAAAAGTACGTTGCTGCATCTGTTAGGCGGGCTGGATACGCCCACCTCCGGCGATGTGATTTTTAGCGGCCAGCCGATGAGCAAACTCTCTTCTGCGGCAAAAGCGGAATTACGTAACCAGAAACTGGGGTTTATCTATCAGTTTCATCATCTCCTGCCGGATTTTACGGCGCTGGAAAACGTGGCGATGCCATTATTGATTGGCAAAAAGAAACCGGCGGAGATTGACGCTCGGGCGCGAGAAATGCTGCACGCCGTAGGGCTGGAGCATCGCGCAACCCATCGACCTTCGGAACTTTCCGGCGGTGAGCGCCAGCGTGTCGCGATAGCGCGCGCGTTGGTGAATAACCCGCGTCTGGTACTGGCGGATGAGCCGACCGGTAATCTGGATGCGCGTAATGCCGACAGTATTTTTGAGCTTCTGGGCGAGTTAAATCGTCTGCAGGGAACCGCGTTTCTGGTGGTGACTCACGATTTGCAACTGGCGAAACGTATGAGCCGCCAGCTTGAGATGCGCGATGGCCGCCTGACGGCGGAACTGAGCCTGATGGGGGCTGAGTAATGGCGTCGCCTTTATCATTGTTAATTGGCTTGCGCTTCAGCCGTGGGCGGCGGCGCGGCGGTATGGTTTCGCTCATTTCCGTCATTTCTACCATCGGTATCGCGCTGGGCGTGGCGGTATTGATTGTCGGTTTAAGCGCGATGAACGGTTTCGAACGCGAGTTGAATAACCGTATTCTGGCGGTGGTTCCGCACGGGGAGATTGAAGCGGTCAATCAGCCGTGGACCAACTGGCGTGAAGCGCTGGCAAAAGTGCAGAAGGTGCCGGGCATTGCCGCCGCCGCGCCGTATATCAATTTTACCGGCCTGGTAGAGAGCGGGGCGAATTTGCGCGCCATTCAGGTTAAAGGCGTCGACCCTAAGCAAGAGCAGCAGCTTAGCGCGTTACCGTCATTTGTGCAAAATCACGCCTGGGATCATTTCAAAGCGGGCGAGCAGCAGATCATTATCGGCAAAGGCGTCGCCGATGCGCTGAACGTGAAACAGGGCGACTGGGTGTCCATCATGATCCCCAATGCGAATGCCGACCATAAGCTGCTCCAGCCCAAACGCGTGCGTTTGCATGTCATCGGGATTCTGCAACTGAGCGGCCAGCTCGATCACAGCTTCGCCATGATCCCGCTTGAGGATGCGCAGCAGTATCTGGATATGGGGTCCAGCGTTTCCGGTATCGCGCTTAAAGTCCACGACGTGTTTAATGCGAACAAACTGGTGCGTGACGCGGGTGAAGTGACTAACAGCTATGTCTACATTAAGAGCTGGATCGGCACCTACGGCTATATGTATCGCGATATCCAGATGATTCGCGCCATTATGTATCTGGCGATGATTCTGGTGATCGGCGTGGCCTGTTTTAATATCGTTTCCACCTTAGTGATGGCGGTAAAAGACAAAAGCGGCGACATTGCGGTATTAAGAACGCTGGGGGCGAAAGATGGTTTGATTCGTGCCATTTTCGTCTGGTACGGGCTACTGGCGGGCTTGCTGGGCAGCTTGATTGGCGTGGCGATCGGCGTTGTCGTTTCGCTTCAGCTTACCGCCATTATTAATGGGATTGAAAAGGAGATCGGGCATCAGTTTTTGTCCGGCGATATCTATTTTATCGACTTCCTGCCATCCGAATTACATTGGCTGGACGTTGTTTACGTACTGGTCACGGCGTTGTTGTTAAGCTTACTGGCGAGCTGGTATCCGGCGCGGCGGGCGAGCAACATTGACCCTGCGCGAGTATTGAGCGGCCAGTAATCGCGGAATATAAAAACAAGGAGCGGTGATGTATTACGGGTTTGACATTGGCGGAACAAAGATTGCGTTAGGCGTATTTGACTCAACGCGGCGGCTGCAGTGGGAAAAACGGGTTCCCACGCCCCATGCCAGCTATAGCGCCTTTTTAGACGCCGTGTGCGAGCTGGTCGCGGAAGCCGACCAGCGATTTGGCGTAAAAGGGTCGGTAGGGATTGGCATACCCGGTATGCCGGAAACCGAAGACGGCACGCTGTACGCCGCGAATGTCCCGGCAGCCAGCGGTAAGCCGTTGCGCGCCGATCTCAGCGCCCGACTGGATCGCGATGTGCGTCTGGACAATGACGCTAACTGTTTTGCCTTGTCCGAAGCCTGGGATGATGAATTCACGCAATATCCTTTGGTTATGGGGCTTATCCTCGGCACCGGCGTCGGCGGCGGCCTGGTGCTAAACGGGAAGCCGATTACCGGTCAGAGCTATATCACCGGCGAGTTTGGTCATATACGTTTGCCGGTTGACGCGCTAACGTTGATGGGGTTTGATTTTCCTCTCCGCCGTTGTGGATGCGGTCAGATGGGCTGCATTGAGAATTATCTGTCCGGGCGCGGGTTTGCGTGGCTATATCAGCATTATTATCATCAATCGCTGCAGGCGCCGGAGATTATCGCGTTGTGGGAGCAGGGCGATGAGCAGGCGCACGCGCATGTTGAGCGCTATCTGGATTTACTGGCGGTTTGTCTGGGGAATATACTGACGATTGTCGATCCCGATTTATTGGTGATCGGCGGCGGACTATCGAACTTTACGGCAATAACAACGCAACTGGCGGAAAGACTGCCGCGCCATCTCCTCCCTGTTGCCCGCGCGCCGCGCATTGAGCGTGCGCGGCATGGGGATGCAGGTGGGATGCGCGGTGCTGCTTTTTTACATCTTACCGACTAATCAAAAAAAGAGGTTGTTATGCAGTCGCGTCGGTTTCATCGATTAAGCCGCTTTCGTAAAAATAAACGTCTGTTGCGTGAACGTCTGCGCCAGCGGATCTTTTTCAGAGACAGAGTGGTGCCGGAAATGATGGAAAACCCAAGAGTATTAGTCCTTACAGGTGCAGGAATTTCTGCAGAGTCTGGTATTCGTACGTTTCGCGCGGCGGATGGCCTTTGGGAAGAGCATCGGGTTGAAGATGTGGCAACGCCGGAAGGATTCGCCCGTAATCCGGGGCTGGTGCAGACATTTTATAATGCCCGCCGTCAGCAGCTTCAACAGCCGGAAATACAACCCAATGCGGCGCATCTGGCGTTAGCGAAGCTTGAAGAAGCGCTTGGCGATCGCTTTTTGCTGGTGACGCAAAACATCGACAATTTGCATGAACGCGCGGGCAACCGCAACATCATTCATATGCATGGCGAGCTGTTGAAGGTGCGCTGTTCGCAAAGCGGCCAAATTCTGGAATGGAACGGCGATGTGATGCCGGAAGATAAATGTCACTGCTGTCAGTTCCCGGCGCCGCTACGTCCGCACGTGGTGTGGTTTGGCGAGATGCCGCTTGGCATGGATGAAATTTATATGGCGCTGTCGATGGCGGATATTTTTATCGCCATTGGCACATCCGGTCATGTCTATCCGGCTGCGGGGTTTGTGCATGAAGCAAAACTGCACGGCGCACATACGGTGGAACTGAATCTTGAGCCAAGCCAGGTCGGCAGCGAGTTTGAAGAGAAGCACTACGGCCCGGCAAGCCAGGTTGTGCCGGAATTTGTTGATAAATTCCTGAAAGGGCTGTAGTGCTGTTTGCCCGGTAACGCCTTATCCGGCCTACATTTCACGTTACGTTCATCTGTAGGCCCGACAGGCGCTTTGGCTGAATTAGCGTCCTGCTTTTAGCTTCTGATAATACTCTTCATAAATGGCGCTGGCGTCGCCGACATCGTTTTGCCACTCGCCTTTGCTGATGGTTTGCGCATCCGGATAGAGCGACTTATCATTGGCGACCTCCGGGCTTAACAGCTTACGCGCCGCCAGGTTGGGGGTAGGGTAGCCGATGGTTTCTGCCACCTCTTTCGCGACGTCAGGACGCAGCAGGAAGTTGATTAGCTTCAGCGCGCCCTCTTTATTTTTCGCGTTCGCCGGAATAGCCAGGCTATCCATCCAGAAAATACCGCCTTCCTTCGGCCAGACGACCTCCAGCGGCGTGCCAGCCTGACGAGCAACGAAGGCCGAACCGTTCCACACCATACCCAGGTTGACTTCCCCTTCCATATACGGATTCGCCGGATTATCGGAGTTGAAGGCCGCTACGTTCGGCATCAGTTTTTTCAACTCTTCATATGCCGCTTCGATCTCTTTCGGATCGGTAGTGTTACCGGAATAACCTAGCTTGCGCAGCGCCATCTGGAAGACTTCTCGCGCATCGTCGGTTAAAAGCAGGCTGTTTTTATATTCCGGTTTCCACAAGTCAGCCCAGCTGGTAATGGTTTTTGGATCGATAGCATCGCTGTTCACGCCAATTGCCGTTGCGCCCCAGATATATGGAACGGAATAATCGTTGTTGGGGTCAAACGGTTTGTTGAGCATTTCCGGATCGAGGTTGTGGAAATTGGTTAATTTCGACTTATCGATCTTCTGAATCATGCCTTCTTTGCGCATTTTGTCGACATAGTATGTAGAAGGAACAACCAGGTCATACGCGCCATCTTTATAGGTTTTGAGTTTGGCATACATGGTTTCGTTCGACTCGTAGGTCGAATAAATCACCTTAATGCCAGTCTCTTTAGTGAACTGTTCCAGCAGGCCCGGCGGCACATACTCAGTCCAGTTATAGAAATAGAGCGTGTCGTTGTCGGAGGCATGAGCGGCACTCATACCCAGCGCCAGGGCGCCCGCCGCGAGCAGGTGGCGTGACCATTTTTTCATTTAACGTCCCCTGAATTACGGGCCTTATCGGCCCTTGGTTTTATCACGAGCAATAAGCTGGCTGGCAATGACCATTACCAGAGACAGCACCAATAAAACGGTCGCCAGCGCGTTCACTTCTGGTGAAACGCCGACTTTTACCATGGAATAAATCTTTAAGGGTAAAATTTCATAGCCCGGCCCGGTGACAAACGACGAGACCACTACATCGTCCATCGACAACGTAAAGCTCAGCAACCAGCCCGCCGCCACCGCCGGCATCGCCAGCGGCAGAATGATTTTGCGTAAAATCGTTACCTCACTGGCCCCCAGGTCTTTTGCGGCTTCCAGCATTCTGACATCAAAGCCTTTCAGGCGCGAATAGACCGTGACGACCACAAACGGCAGGCTAAAGGTGATGTGCGAGAACAGCAACGACCAAAAGCCCAGTTGAATGCCGAGTAACATAAACAGCACCAGCAGGGAGATCGCCATCACGATATCCGGCGACATCATTACTACAAACAGCATCCCGCTGACGAATGGCTTCCCGCGAAAGCGGTAGCGATAAAGCGCCACCGCGGTTAACGAGCCAATCAACGTGGCGAAGGTCGCTGAAAAAATCGCCATCGTCAGTGAATGTTGAGCGGCCTGCAACAGACTGTCGTTATTGACCAGTAGTTCGTACCATTTAGTGGTAAAGCCCTGCCAGTTAATGCCGAACCGCGAACTGTTGAAGGAGTTCACGATCAGAATAATGATGGGAATATACAGATACGCATAGATGGCAGTCATGAAACCGCCACGGAGCAGCCGACCGATCATTCAAGTTCCACCTTCTTATTCAGAGGATGGGGTGCTTTTAGAGTATTGAAAATGATCAATTTTTTCTCTTCTCCAAAATCTCTCCAAAACGTCTCGCGGTTATCAGCAGCCAGGAAGAAGCAAGCTGCCGCTTGAAGCCGCGAATTTTACAACAAATTGCCAGACGAGCGGGAAAAAAAGGCCATTTAAATGACTATTCTCATCCGATCCGGTCATATGCGGCATTATTGTGCCTGGCAAGAGGTTACTCAGTAGGCAAACAGGAAGTACGTGAGTAAACCCTGAACGTGACGTCTGAGAAAGCGTCGTCTGATTTTATAAAAAACAACATAAACAGCCGCTTTGTTGTTCTGAGCGAACGTGTAGCGTGGTTAACTGTTCTTCCGCCATTTTTTGTATAGCCTGGGGGTCTATTCTAAAAATGGCGTGAAAAACCTGATCAGAGATGGCTTCGACTATCTCAGCTAACATACTTTGGCTGGTGCTGGGATCCGTTACGAGGAACGCCTGAAACGTCTTATCCGCTAGTAAAACCTCTTTTACCATTTTTTCAATAGGTATGTGGGTATGCGGTGGTGGTATTTCAAGCTGTTTTAATCCACACATCGCCATTGTTTCTAAAAATGCGTTTTGCTGAGTACTTTCGGATATATTCGCATGGTGTAAAATGCGCGTTGTCTTTTCAATCCCAGACTGAATTTTCGCTGCCAGGTAGGTTGCCTTTTCTTGCGCTTTCCACCCATCTAAATGTCCTTTTCTCAATTCAGTATATAAATACCCCTCTATGTTGTCTAATGGAACCGATAATATCGGCGCGCCAGCAGGATTGAGACATAATGTCGAAGGGAGGGGGTAGTCTACGATTTCGCTATATCTTCTCTTAATCATGGCCGTCATTTGTGGATGCGATTTTAAAATATCCGGGCGATCTTTCATTAAAAAATAAAGATTCCCCATGACTTCACAGCTAAAGGTATCGGTATTTTGAGTGATACGTAACAATTCGTTCTCTTCGTTTTGATCCATGATGCGAAGAATAATGGTGGCATCATTTTCATGAGGATTATGAACCTGAAATCTATCTCTTTGCGATGCGCAGGCTAACTCTTTCAACTCAAAAAAAATCTCTGTAAGCCGCTCTCGTGTGGGGGCGCGTTCGGCAAACAACATCTCATGTAGACAACGGTCCGCTTTTGCTTTGCCAGTAGAAAAGAAGAAGTCTTTAATTTTTTCCCATAAAACTTTCCACCATGCTTCTTTCGTATTCCTTGGGGAGTTGGTAAGGATTTCACTTTTTAAAAAACCATTCCCTATAGTAATCGGCATATTAATCTCACTTATACTGGGGTAAAAATGACTACATAATTGATTAAATCGACCCTTTTTATCTCAACTGCGGGCGCATCGGATGTAATATAATTTTTAAAAGAGACTGGCAATCAGTATAAAACCTGAGAGCTTCGCGTATAAACGCATTACTGTCTGTGATAGCGTCGCTACAGGTAAAAATAAAAGAAGGACTACCGCGGATGATGTTGTAGATTTGCAATACTGGCGGCAACTTCTTTCATACGTTTTTTATGCCGAAGGCATGAAGTTTACCCTTGAATAAACTTCATGCCTGGATGCGTGTGGATTTGTTAGCGTTGCGCAATTAATCGCTTATATCACTCACCTTCTTATTCAATAAGCGGGAAGCCCGCCAGTAAATCAACAGCATGAGTCCCATCACAATGGTCAGCGTAATGCTGGTAGCCGCGCCAAACGGCCAATCGCGAATATTCAGGAACTGTACCTTAATGACGTTACCAATCAGCAGGTTTTTCGCGCCACCCATTAAATCGGAGACGTAGAACAGGCCCATTGCCGGTAGCATCACGAGCAGGCAACCGGCGACAATGCCCGGCATGGTTAATGGAATAATGATGCGGATGAACGTTTGCATTTTACTGGCGCCGAGATCGCGTGCGGCCTCCAGTAGTGGTTTGTCGAGCTTCTCAATGCTGGAGTAGAGCGGCATGACCATAAATGGCAGCAAAATGTAAACCAGGCCGATAATAACGGCGCTCGGGGTGAACATGATGCGAATCGGTGTATCAATCACGCCCAGCCACAGCAGGAATTCATTGAGATAACCTTTAGTGCTCAGGAATATTTTCAGCCCATAGATGCGGATCAGTGAGTTGGTCCAGAAAGGAACAATCAGCAAAAACAGCAATAACGGACGTATCTTTTCCGGTAACTTCGCCAGAAACCAGGCAAAAGGATAGCCCAGCACCAGGCAGGAGAGGGTGGCGATCAGCGCCATATTCAGAGAGTGCAGGAGCACTTCAAAATAGAGCGGATCGAGCAGGCGCGCGTAGTTATCCAGCGTAAAGACCATCTTGACGAAACTGGCGTCGTCACGGGTCAGAAAGCTGGTGCCAATGATCATCAGGTTGGGCAGAAAAACAAATAACACAAGCCAACCGACGATAGTGACAATCACTACATTCTGGAATTTACTTGTGTTCTTCATCAGCCAGTACGACCTCCCAGCTTTCTACCCAACTAATGGCCATTTTTTGGTCAAGTGAATGGTCGAAGTCAGGATCGTCTTCGTTGAAGAATTCGCTGACCATCACCATTTTGCCATTTTCCAGTTCAACCACCGACTCCAGCGTCATACCTTTATAATTGCGCTCGCGCACGTAGCCGATAAGCCCTTCGATGTGGTTATCATCGTTGATCTCTTCGACGCGTAGATCTTCCGGTCGCAGCAGGACGTTCAGTTTTTGGCCCGGTTCGACAGCGAAATTGACGTATATATTGCACTCCCGACCTTCTACGCTGGCGCGGACGCGCTGTTCATCAAGCCGTTCAATGACGGTTGCGTCAAAGCGGTTAATTTCGCCGATAAAACCGGCGACAAACAGGTTTTTTGGCTCTTCATAGATTTCACGCGGCGTGCCGTCTTGCTCAATCACGCCATTACGCATTACCACGATACGATCGGACATGGTGAGCGCTTCTTCCTGATCGTGAGTGACAAAAACAAACGTGATACCGAGTTTACGCTGTAATGCTTTAAGCTCGTTCTGCATTTGTTTGCGCAATTTATAGTCCAGCGCGGAAAGCGATTCATCCAGTAATAACAGGCGAGGTTTATTCACCACCGCGCGAGCGATAGCCACACGCTGCTGCTGTCCGCCGGAAAGCTGGTGCGGTTTACGTTGTGCAAACTCTTCAAGCTGCACCATACGCAGCGCATCGGTCACGCGAGGCGCTATCTCGGCGGCTGGCGTTTTTTGCATTCGTAAGCCAAACGCGACATTTTCAAACACCGTCATATGCGGAAATAAAGCGTAGCTTTGAAATACGGTATTTACATAACGATTTTCGGCGGGAACGTGGGTGATATCCTGGTTATCCAACATGATATGCCCGGCATCAACGGTTTCCAGGCCGGCAATCAGGCGAAGAACGGTTGTTTTACCGCAGCCGGAAGGGCCAAGCAGCGTGAGGAATTCGCCATTGTTAATGGTCAAATCCAGCTGTGAAATGACCTCTTTGCCATCGAAACTTTTGCTAATTCCAGACAAAAGCACCAGCGGTGAAAGCGAACGCGGTTGATTATTCAATTTCTTACTCTGTCCCATGTAAACGCAACGGATGGCTGACCGCTGCGGGGTTTGTGGTTAACCACCTTAATCACTCTTAATGAGGGCGGTCATTCTACGGCAAACCACTGTGATCGCCAATCCTTGTTGCGAATTACTGACTTAGCTTTATAGTCAGAAAGCGTGTCAAAGTGAAATATTCTTGTTTGCAGGGATAAAAGTGACCTGACGCAATATTTGTCTTTTCTTGCTTATTAATAATGTTGTCACGAAAAGTGAGGGTGACTGCATGGATAAACTACTTGAGCGTTTTTTACACTACGTATCGCTGGATACCCAATCAAAGTCGGGTGTTCGGCAGGTTCCCAGCACTGAGGGGCAGTGGAAGTTACTACGTTTGCTCAAACAGCAGCTCGAAGAGATGGGGCTGGTTAACATTACATTAAGTGAAAAAGGGACGTTGATGGCGACGCTCCCGGCCAATGTTGAGGGGGATATTCCCGCCATTGGTTTTATCTCCCATGTGGATACCTCTCCGGATTTCAGCGGTAAAAACGTTAATCCGCAGATTGTCGAGAATTATCGCGGCGGCGATATAGCATTAGGGATTGGCGATGAGGTGTTGTCACCCGTGATGTTCCCGGTACTGCATCAATTACTGGGACAGACGCTGATTACTACCGATGGTAAGACATTGCTGGGCGCGGACGATAAAGCCGGCGTTGCGGAGATCATGACCGCGCTGGCGGTGCTGAAAGGTAATCCTATTCCCCACGGTGAAATTAAAGTGGCGTTTACGCCTGACGAAGAGGTAGGGAAAGGCGCGAAGCACTTCGATGTTGAGGAATTTGGCGCGCAGTGGGCCTATACGGTCGACGGCGGCGGCGTGGGCGAACTGGAGTTTGAAAACTTCAATGCCGCCTCGGTGAATATCAAAATCGTCGGCAATAACGTGCATCCTGGTACGGCGAAAGGTGTGATGGTCAATGCGCTGTCGTTGGCGGCGAGGATTCACGCGGAAGTGCCGGCGGATGAAGCGCCTGAAACCACTGAAGGTTACGAAGGGTTTTATCATCTGGCCAGCATGAAAGGCACCGTTGACCGGGCCGAAATGCACTACATCATTCGCGATTTCGACCGTAAGCAGTTTGAAGCGCGTAAACGCAAAATGATGGAGATTGCCAAAAAAGTCGGTAAGGGGCTGCATCCGGACTGCTATATCGAACTGGTGATTGAAGACAGTTATTACAATATGCGCGAAAAAGTGGTTGAGCATCCGCATATTCTCGATATCGCCCAGCAGGCCATGCGTGACTGTCATATTACGCCGGAGATGAAACCAATTCGCGGCGGTACAGACGGGGCGCAACTGTCGTTTATGGGCCTGCCGTGTCCTAATCTCTTTACCGGCGGATATAACTATCATGGTAAACATGAGTTTGTGACGCTGGAGGGGATGGAAAAAGCGGTACAGGTGATTGTACGTATCGCGGAGCTGACGGCGAAGCGCGGCCAGTAGCGAATGTTACGCATTGTGGTGAAGCGTTTTATTATTTATGGCGGGATATTTTCCGCCATCAATTTTTCTGCCTGGAGCGCCGAATATACGCCTTCCTGGTCCCAGCGCCAGCAACAATCTGCAGCATGTTTTATGACCGGCGATGAAACCTGCATGACGTTTATTGATGATGCGGTGAGGCTGGCCTCGCGGCAATATGGCAAACGCTCAATACAGCTTGTTCGTAGCCTGCTATTACAAAGTGATATTTATCAATGGCTGGGTAAACCTGAATTAACGCCGCAAATGCTGCTGCGAGCGCGGGCAATCATGAAAACATTTCCGGCGGGTACTTATCCGGGTGATCGGGCCGATATGTTTGAACACCTGGCGGCCTTTTATGTTTACGGTGACGATCGCCATATAGAGTATTCACCTACAGAGCAGTGGCGATACGAGATCAAGGTTGATTATCGTCAGCGGATAGCCTGGCAAGAGCAGGCATTAACGTGGCGTCTTAAAGACAAAAAGGCATCGACGGAGGCATTGGTTTATACCTTAAACAGGATGCGCGACGCTTATTCTGATGCGCTGGAAGAGCGGGATGTCGAATGTGATAGTGCGCGTAAAGCCTATTATTTGGCGAAGGTAGACGCAACGGAGCGGCAGTGGCTGAGCGTTATTTTACGAGATAAAACCTGGGATAATCGTGAGCGCGTCGCCTCTTTTTTGCAGCAGAAAGCGGATATTGCTTATAATGCAGGGCATATTAGCGAGGCGATTAATGCGCTAAGTCAGGCGCTAAAAATTGAGCAAACGCTTTATGGCGCCGAATTCGGCGAAATGACGGTTGACAGCAATAATCTTGCTGGCTTTTATGCACAGGGCCATCATTATAAGGAAGCGAAAGATCTCTACCTTAAACTTATCGCGTATTACCAGAGCCGTTTAACGCCAATGGCGACGGTAATATCACGATTACGCTTTTATTTGCCCGAAAACATCGACCTGGACAGTACCTCCCTCTATCTCCCATTGCTGGCAGAATATAAACGTCGGCAGTCTGACGTATCAATGGTGTTGTATGGTATTTCGCTGCTTTATCAGAGTAATCAAGAACTTGAACAAGCAAAAGACTTTGCGGAACGCGCCTTTGCGCTTGATGCCGTAGCTTATCCAGCAAAGATGCAGTATGAACGATTACAGCAACTGGCTAATATTGCCGAAGGTCTTGGAGATAACGTACTGGCGCGGCGCTATCGGCAAATGTCATTTCGCCACCGAATGGCCCACTCGATTTATCCGGGCGATCCGCAATATAACGATTTCGCCAACCCTGGCGGCGATCGTTGTGGATAGTTTGCGTCAGCCCGGCGGTCGCCGGGCATTGCGATGTTCTTATCCTTCGAAGAACCAGTACCCGCTATTCACCAGCGCCGCCAGCATCGCGAGGAAGGACGGGTCTTCCAGCGCATCGCCGAAGTTTTCAGCGGTCAGTGCAATATGACTGGCGAGCGCCTCCAGAGCGGGGCGATGCGGAGAGTCTATTTTTTCGCCATTCGCATAGACCTCATCGCCGATACGCAATACGCGAAGCCCGCCGAGACGTACTAATACCTCGCCTTGCTTTAAGGCATCGTAAATTTCATCAGGCTGATACGGCGGCTCCGGCGGCGCAATATCCAGTTCGTGGCGTGACTGAGAGAGAAACTCGCCAAGCCACTGTTGGAAATGCGCGGGTTGATTGATCAAATCGAGCATCATATTACGCAGTTTATCCATCTCCTGCGGCAGGATATCCGCCGCATGTTTGCGGGACGGTATATCCGGATCGCTGTAGTATGTGTTGCCCAACTCCCGTTGCAGGACGTAATCGGCAAAACCGCTGATCAGCTCACGGCTATTGGGCGCGCGAAAACCGACCGAATAGTTCATGGCGTTTTCCAGCGCATAGCCTTCATGCGGGAATCCTGGCGGAATATACAGAATGTCGCCCGGCTCCAGCTCTTCATCGATAATGGCCTCGAACGGATCGACTTGTAACAGGTCGGGATGCGGGCAGTGCTGACGCATTTGCAGCTTTTCGCCCACGCGCCAGCGACGGCGACCGGTTCCCTGGATAATAAACACATCATACTGATCCAGATGCGGGCCAACGCCGCCGCCGGGAACGGAAAAGGAGATCATCAGATCGTCGATACGCCAGTCCGGCAGAGCGCGGAACGGGCGCATCAAGGCGGCGGTGGGTTCGTGCCAGTGGTTTACCGCCTGTACCAGCAGCGACCAGTTGCTCTCATCCAGATGATCGTAGCTTTCGAAAGGGCCATGGCTGACCTGCCATTTGCCATCCTGATGGCTAACGAGTCGGCTGTCGATTTCGCTTTCCATCGCCAGCCCCGCCAGCTCATCCGGCGAGAGCGGATCGATAAAGTTGCTAAACCCACGTTTTAAGACCACCGGGCGTTTTTGCCAGTGGCGTTCAAGAAAGTCGGGCCAGTTAAGAGTTAATTGGTATTCCATGTTAAGTATCCGCAGGCTGGTATCTGACACCGATTATAACGGATGCTTAACGAGATGCGTGGAAGAACGCGCAGAAATGTTTATTCCTCTTTCTGTGTGGGATGCTGTCGGCCAAAAACGACCTCCATACGGGCGCCGCCGAGCAGACTGTCGCTGGCAATGATCTGCCCGGCGTATTGTTCCGTAATCTCGCGCGCGACAGCCAGCCCCACGCCTTGTCCTGGTCGTAGGGTATCGGCGCGCTGACCGCGATCAAACACCAGGGAACGTTTGCTGTGGGGAATGCCTGGGCCGTCATCTTCGACGAAAATATGCAAATGATCGTCGGTCTGGCGAGCCGAAATCTCGACAAACTCCAGGCAATATTTACAAGCGTTGTCCAGTACGTTGCCCATTACTTCGACAAAGTCGTTTTGCTCGCCAACAAAACTGATCTCTGGTGAAATATCCATACTGATATTCACCCCTTTACGCTGATAAACTTTATTGAGCGCGGAGATCAGGTTATCTAACAACGGCGCGACGGGATGCAGTTCGCGGCTTAACAACACGCCGCTACCGCGCATACTGGCGCGATGCAGATAATAGCCGATCTGCTGGGAAATCCGACTGATCTGTTCCAGCATCACCGGTTCAGCTTTGCTGACGCTCATCTTTTCGTTGCGTAAAGAGCGTAACGTACTCTGCAAAACCGCGAGCGGCGTTTTTAAACTGTGCGTCAGGTCGGTCAGGGTCGTGCGGTATTTGTTATAACGTTCACGCTCGCTCTTGAGCAGTTGATTAAGGTTGCGCACAAGGCTGGTCAGCTCACGCGTCGTCTCCGGATTGAGCATTTCGCGGTGATGATCTTCAAGTTCGCGGACTTCCCGCGCCAGCGCCTCGATAGGGCGTAAGCTCCACCAGGCGGCGATCCACAGTAAAGGAATGACTAACAGTAAATTGGCGGCCAGCACGTATACGAACCAGCTCCACACCATATATGAGCGTTTTAGTTCTATCGGAATGGTATCGACCACCACGATGGTTAACTGCGGCATCCGCGCCGTGGCAGGATAAATATTTACCGCTACCGAGTGGGTCATCTCGGCATCATCGTCATCTTCACGTACTTCTTTGAGTTTTTCCTGCGCGGAATGGTCCTCGCTCAACAGCGTGCTGGTGGCGTCTACGTTGGTTTCAATTTCATGGAAGCCGTTCGTTTTTAACCATTCCGGTTGAATGCTTTTAATCAGCCAGGGGATGTTGCGCTGCGTCCATAATAATTTGCCCGTTTCATCGTAAATCAGCGTCATGGTCGGGCTTTGCATGTCCAGATTTTCAGGCAGCTCAACGCTGATTTTATTATTTTCCCATTTGGCGAGGGTGTAAAACAGGTTGCTTTCGCCGCGCAGCAGACGAAAGGTGGTTTTATCAAAACTTACGCTATAGCCGACCAGCGCCACTATGCCATATGCCAAAGAAAGCACCAGCACGACGCCGGCTGTCGCCAGCAAAAAACGAACCCGCAGCGACAGCGGCAGAAAATGGCGAGCAAATTTATTCATTAGCGCAATTCAAAAAGATATCCTTGTCCGCGTACGGTGGTAATGACATCGTGCGGATACTGGGCCTGTATTTTTTTCCGCAGACGCCCCATGAGAACATCAATGGTATGACTTTCCCGCAGTTCCGCATCCGGATACAGTTGAAGCATCAGCGAATCCTTGCTGACCACTTTACCGTTGTTACGGATAAGCGTTTCCATAATGGTGTATTCGAACGCCGTGAGTTTGATGACCTCTTCATTGACGGATAATTCCCGACGTGAGAGATCCACCTGGAAAGGCGGGATGTTGATCACCTGGGAGGCCAGACCGCTATTACGGCGCATTAACGCCTGCATACGCGCCATTACCTCTTCGATGTGGAATGGCTTCGTCACGTAGTCATCGGCCCCTGAGCTGAGAACCTCGACTTTATCCTGCCAGCCTTCGCGCGCGGTTAACACCAGAACCGGCAGTGAAACATCACTGCTGCGCCAGCGGCGTATCAAGGAAAGGCCGTCTTCATCCGGCAGACCTAAATCGACAATAGCGATATCCGGAAGGTGTTCATTAAGGTAGTAATCAGCTTCCCTGGCATCTTCTGCGGCATCGACTTGGTGACCTGAATCCTGGAGCTGAACCTTCAGGTGGTGGCGTAATAATGCATTATCCTCTACAACCAGTACGCGCATCATCTCTTCTCCCTTGTGTTAACAATAAGAACAGTCTAGCGTTGATTATGGTGCTTTGGGGATAAACAGTTAATAAACCAGACAAATAGTCACCCTCTTTCTGAAGAAAAGAGGGTGAGGCAGGCATTATTTAAGTTCGTCGACCAGAGTCACAGCGCGACCGATATAATTTGCCGGCGTCATGGCTTTAAGGCGCGTTTTTTCTGCTTCCGGCAGGGCCAGACTATCAATAAACTGTTTCATTCCTTCGGCATCAACACGCTTGCCACGGGTCAACTCTTTCAGTTTTTCATATGGTTTTTCAATACCATAGCGGCGCATGACGGTCTGGATCGGTTCGGCTAATACTTCCCAGTTGTGATCCAGTTCGTCAAGCAGATGATCGCGGTTTACTTCCAGCTTGCTGACGCCCTTCAGGGTGGACTGATAAGCGATAAGCGCATAGCCGATGCCGACACCCAGGTTACGCAGGACGGTTGAGTCGGTCAGATCGCGCTGCCAGCGGGAAACCGGCAGTTTGTTTGCCAGATGGTGCAACACTGCGTTAGACAGACCGAGGTTGCCTTCTGAGTTTTCAAAGTCAATGGGGTTAACTTTATGCGGCATGGTAGAAGAACCGATCTCCCCGGCGATGGTTTTCTGTTTGAAATGGTTCAACGCAATATAGCCCCAGACATCGCGATCGAAATCGATCAGGATGGTGTTAAAGCGCGCGATACAGTCAAACAGTTCCGCAATATAATCATGCGGTTCAATCTGGGTGGTGTAAGGATTCCACTGGATGCCCAGCGAGGTGACGAACTCTTCGCTGAACTGATGCCAGTCAACTTCCGGATAGGCGGCGATATGCGCGTTATAGTTGCCTACGGCGCCGTTAATTTTACCGAGGATCTCCACCTGGTTGAGCTGGCGGAACTGACGCTCCATCCGATACGCCACGTTCGCCATCTCTTTACCCAGAGTGGAAGGCGTTGCCGGCTGGCCGTGGGTGCGGGAGAGCAGAGGAATGTCGCGATACTGCGTGGCGAGATCTTTAACCGCGTTAATCACCTGACGCCAGTAAGGCAGGATCACTTCATCGCGCGCGGTTTTGAGCATTAACGCGTGCGACAGGTTGTTAATGTCCTCAGAAGTGCAGGCAAAGTGGATAAATTCGGAAACGTCATGTAGCGCCGGGATCGCGGCGACTTTTTCTTTCAGGAAATACTCAACTGCCTTCACATCATGGTTAGTCGTACGCTCAATGGTTTTAATGCGCGCGGCATCTTCTTCATTGAAGTTTGCAACAAGCGTATCCAGGTAACCGTTTGCGTCGGCAGCAAAAGCAGGAACTTCCTTGATCGCTGCGTGCGCGGCTAATTTCTGCAGCCAACGTACTTCGACTTGTACACGAAATTTCAGCAAACCGTATTCGCTAAAAATTCCGCGCAGCGCGCTGACTTTATCGCCGTAGCGTCCATCGACAGGGGAAACGGCGGTCAGTGAGGATAATTCCATAGATCATAACTCCGGGGTTAAATGAGCAAGAATTTGTTTTGCCTGAGTCGTCAGGCGATGACGAGAAAACATAAGCTGTAGGCGACCACCGCCTACCTGATGCCAGAGCACGGCTGCACGGATGCCTGCCAGTAGCGAGGCGCGGACTTTGGCCTGCACCTGCGGACTTTGCAGAACGGCCGGGGAGCCCGTCACCTGAATGCGCGGGCCCAATGGGCTAATCACATCCACGTAGATGCCCGCCATGGCGCTCATTAACGTGTCTGACTGTAAATCAAAATGGTCAAGCTGGCGCTGCAGGCCGTTAATGCGATCGCCTAACGTATTCAACGCGCCTTTGGCGGATGACAGCTTGCGCTCCAGCACCATCAGGCTAAGCGTATAACGCGTCAGTTCGGCGTTAAGTCCTTGTCGGCTGCTGGCATTCAGCACGCCGAGCAGTGTTTCCAGACCAAGACGCAGGTTAGCTTCGCTGCCGCCGAACACGCCCAGAGTAGAACTGGGATTCATATCAATGACACTGTTGAGTGAAACGTGCAACGCGTCGGCATCACAGTGCCCCTGGTGCGCCAGTTGTTGCACCAGGCGTGCCGACTGGCAAATGCCAGACAGCGCGAGGGTGATGTCATAATAATTCTTTGCCACAATCACTGCTTCCTTGTATCAAATAAAATACACTTCATCTTTTAAGCCGCTTTGAGGCGACTTGAATGGTGTTGTGTATTGAATAATCAGACCGTCAGCGGCAGTCGCTGCTCGATAATGCCACCGCCCAGGCAGACTTCGCCGCTGTAAAAGACAGCGGACTGGCCCGGCGTAACGGCGGCAACCGGCTCGTCAAAAATGACCTCGATACGATCGTCATCCAGCGCGTTAATCGTGCACGGAATATCGGTCTGGCGGTAGCGGGTTTTTACCGTACAGCGCAGGGTGCCGGTGAACGGTTCGCGATCGACCCAATGTAGCTGCTGGGCGATGAGGCCTACCGACATCAGGCGTGGGTGCTCATGCCCCTGGGCGACAATTAACACATTGTTTTCAACGTCTTTATCCACCACATACCAGGGGTCTTCGCTACCGTCTTTGGTGCCGCCGATTCCCAGCCCTTTACGCTGACCGAGCGTATGATACATCAGACCCTGATGCTCGCCGATTTCATCGCCGTCAACGGTAATGATTTTCCCCGGCTGCGCAGGCAGATAGCGCCCTAAAAAGTCGCGGAATTTGCGCTCGCCGATAAAGCAGATACCGGTAGAATCTTTTTTCTTTGCGGTTACCAGCCCCAGATCTTCGGCGATTTTACGCACCTGCGGTTTTTCCAGCTCGCCAACCGGGAACAGACTTTGCGCAATCTGCTCATGGCCAAGCGTATAGAGGAAGTAGCTCTGATCTTTGTTACCGTCGAGCCCGCGCAACAACCGGCTTTTGCCGTTTACATCCGCGCGACGGACGTAGTGACCGGTGGCGATATAGTCGGCGCCTAAATCTTCTGCGGCAAATTCAAGGAAGGCTTTAAATTTGATCTCTTTATTGCACAGAATATCCGGATTCGGCGTACGGCCCGCTTTGTACTCTTCAAGGAACAGTTCAAAGACGTTATCCCAATATTCTGCGGCAAAATTAACGGTATGCAGTTCAATGCCAAGCTTGTCGCACACGGCCTGCGCGTCAGCCAGATCGGCTGCCGCGGTACAGTATTCCTCACCATCGTCCTCTTCCCAGTTCTTCATGAACAGGCCTTCTACCTGATAACCCTGTTGTTGCAACAGCCAGGCGGAAACGGAGGAATCGACACCGCCGGACATGCCGACGATCACTTTTTTTGGGCTTTCTGACATTGGAATACTCGCGACATTGAACTTCAAGGCGGCGTATTCTATCACGCAGCCCTTTACTTGACACCCTCTGTAAACGGCCAGTTAAATTCGCCCACTATAGATAAGGGGTAACGTTGTCCCGTTTGATAACTGCGAACGCTTTCAGCCACCAGCGGAGAACGTAAATTCGGCGCGTTCAGAATCTCGTCGGCGCTCACCCAACGGCAGCAATCGATGTCATTGTCATGGGGGTCGGTCGCGCAAATATGATCAAGCTTGATAGCGAATAAAAAGCGCAGGAACGGGGTTTTATCCGGCGCAATCCACTGATGCATACGGATAAAATACTGTGGTTGTGCCGTGATGCCAGTCTCTTCCCACAGTTCTCGCGCGGCGGCCTGCGCCAGCGTTTCATCTGCCTCCAGGTGTCCGGCAGGTTGATTCCATAACGATTTACCGTTGATGGTCTCTTCCACCACCAGAAATTTATCTTCGGCATGTACGATGCAGGCAACGGTCACGTGCGGCTTGAACATAGGCATCCTTATTAAAGCGGTTTATCAATGTGGTCATAGATCGCGTCAAGCTGTTTCAGACGCTCGTTATAAGCTTTTGTCAGGCAGGTGACGTCGGCCTTGCACTGCTGACGCTGTTTAAGCCAGCTCTGCTGGGCGTCCTGCAGCGCGCCGCGACTGCCCATCGCGAACAACCCTTTCAGAAACTGATATTTGGTGTGCATTTCCACGTCTTTATCATTCAGCGTCAGGTGCGCGCAGATAGCCTTTTCATCCGCAGCCTGCGCTTTCTGGCAGTCGAAGCTGGCCGCATTAACGGATAACGGTGTTAATAAAGCAAAAGCAATGAGAAGCCGTTTCATCTGTCTTTCTCCGGTGCTATCTCGCGCCACTGTCCATTATCGAGGCCGTTGAGCGTGTAGTCGCCCATGCTGTAACGAATTAATCGTAGAGTGGGATGACCGACATGCGCTGTCATGCGTCTTACCTGGCGGTTGCGGCCTTCATATAAGGTGACTTTTAGCCAACTGGTGGGAATATTCTTCCGTTCGCGAATCGGCGGGGTGCGCGGCCACAGCCAGTCAGGCTCTGCGACAATCTCAATACCGGCGGGTAGGGTAGGGCCATCGTTGAGCGTGACGCCAGTACGAAGCGCCTGCAGCGCTGCATTATCCGGGATACCTTCTACCTGAACATAGTAAATCTTGCCGGTGCGTTTGCCCGGTTGCGTGAGGCGCGCCTGCAGCGCGCCGTCATTAGTCAGCACCAAAAGCCCTTCGCTGTCGCGGTCCAGGCGGCCTGCGGCATAAACGCCTTGCACAGGAATAAAATCTTTTAACGTGCGGCGACCTGCTTCATCCGTGAACTGCGGCAACACATCGTAAGGTTTATTGAACAAAACCACGCGTTTTGGCTGGTTTTCTTTCCGTGATTTAGATGCTTGTCGTGAGCTGAATCGCTTAACGTAGTGATTTCTAAAAGAAGTTTTTTGCATGGTGTTTTCAGAACTTATTAATTGCCGCATTATAGCGCAATAATGAGTGTCTTTCATGGCGGCAAACAATAGGGTAGTATTGACATGCTCATTACAAAACATTAACAAAAAATTGCTCTAACGCAGTCGTGCAGCAGGACGCCATTGCACATGCAGCGCGATGACAGACGAGCAAACCAGAAGCGCTCGAAGGAGAGGTGAATGGAAAGCAAAGTAGTTGTTCCGGTGGAAGGTAAGAAGATCACCCTGCAAAACGGCAAACTCAACGTTCCTGAGAATCCGATTATCCCGTTTATTGAAGGCGATGGTATCGGTGTTGATGTCACTCCAGCCATGCTTAAAGTGGTCGATGCCGCCGTCGAGAAAGCCTATAAAGGCGAGCGTAAAATTTCTTGGATGGAAATTTACACCGGAGAAAAATCCACACAGGTTTACGGCCAGGATGTCTGGCTCCCCGCTGAAACCCTTGATTTGATTCGTGATTACCGCGTAGCGATTAAAGGTCCGTTGACCACGCCGGTTGGCGGCGGTATTCGCTCTCTGAACGTTGCCCTGCGTCAGGAGCTTGACCTGTACGTTTGTCTGCGTCCCGTTCGTTACTATCAGGGCACGCCAAGTCCGGTGAAACATCCGGAGCTGACCGATATGGTCATCTTCCGTGAAAACTCTGAAGACATCTACGCCGGAATTGAATGGAAAGCTGACTCTGCAGACGCTGAGAAAGTGATCAAGTTCCTGCGCGAAGAGATGGGCGTGAAGAAAATTCGCTTCCCGGAGCACTGCGGTATCGGTATCAAACCGTGTTCTGAAGAAGGCACTAAACGTCTGGTTCGCGCGGCGATTGAATACGCTATTACCAACGATCGCGATTCCGTCACGCTGGTACATAAAGGCAATATCATGAAGTTCACCGAAGGCGCGTTTAAAGACTGGGGCTACCAGTTGGCGCGCGACGAGTTCGGCGGTGAGCTTATTGACGGCGGTCCGTGGCTGAAAATTAAGAACCCGAACACGGGTAAAGAGATCGTGGTTAAAGACGTTATCGCCGATGCGTTCCTGCAACAAATCCTGTTGCGTCCGGCGGAATACGACGTTATCGCCTGTATGAACCTGAACGGTGACTATATTTCCGATGCCCTGGCGGCTCAGGTTGGCGGTATCGGTATTGCACCGGGTGCGAATATCGGCGACGAATGCGCGTTGTTTGAAGCGACTCACGGGACTGCGCCGAAATATGCGGGCCAGGATAAAGTCAACCCAGGCTCCATTATTCTGTCTGCGGAGATGATGCTGCGCCACATGCAGTGGTTCGAAGCCGCAGACCTGATTGTTAAAGGTATGGAAGGCGCGATTGCCGCGAAGACCGTGACCTATGACTTCGAACGTCTGATGGACGGCGCTAAGCTGCTGAAATGTAGTGAGTTTGGTGACGCGATTATCGCGAATATGTAATAACGATAATTGTTAAAAACAAAAACGGGGACTTAACGTCCCCGTTTTTATTATTAGTATTCGAACGGTTATCAAAACTTTATCAAAACTCCCTCAATTCAGACCGCAATAGTAGTTCATCCTTTACCCCGATCGTCATGATAACCTGAGACCCCCCTGAAAGCTGATAGTTACCGATTTTGATTGTAGTGGTTTTCTTAATAATGTGTGATTTGGCTATTTTTTGAAAGTGCCTTACCAGATTTATTGTTATTATCAGGATAATTTTTTAATAAAAAGTGATGGTTTATTGACTACAATAGTGGGTAGGTTAAGTATTTTATAAAATTATTAGCATGCTTTATTTGCTCTTCTACAAGGCTGCTAAGAAGTGTTGAAATTTCAGCCTGATAAAGAATACGTCAGCGAAAGTGAATGCTATATTAGTCATAAAAATTCAGGAGACATATGCTCAAACCTATCTGCCATAGTGGAAGTATAAAGGTTCCGGAATATCTGGAAACAGATAAGGAAAAAAATGCCGGACGTACTCCACTGTCTTCAGACATTCAGCAAGTTAGAAATGTTGTTGAAGATGTTCCGCCATTTCCAGAAAGCAGAACGGCGAGAGGTTCTGTAAGCGCAGCGTACAGGCTTTCTTTTGACGAAGTGTTTTGCGGTCTCAGCAATGAAGAGCGTAAAAAGGTGTATGGTCGCCTTTTTGGAAAACAAGTACTTGCGCATATTCATTCCAGGTGTCAGCGCGACGCTGACATAATAAGAGAAAAAGCGCTCAGGCGGATAAGCCGTGAGTGTGGTGCCGAAATAGATTGCACTCTCTTGCTAAATAAGATGGTGGATATTTTACAAAATGCCCGGCTGACAATAAATTTTAATGCGGCAAAAATTGACTTTGTCTCTCTCTTAAAAAATAAAGAATATCTGAACTCTTATGCATTAGGTTGCAGACCAGGAGATTTACCTGCTTATAATGTCGGACGTGATTCAGTTGAAACTAAAGCATTTGAACTGGAGAGGCTTGCAGATTCACCTTATGCCCCATATGGTCAGACAGGCGGTTTTTCCGTAGCATATACTCCCAACAGTAGAACTTTTAGCCCTACAAGCAGACCAATTTATGCTGCACTGGACTTTCTGAACGGTGAAAATGGAGGTGCCAGCGCCTATGGAAAATCATTTTTTGAATTAAATGATAATGTAAAAACAAACTGTACATTCTCACCTTTTGATATCTACGGCCACAGATTTGGCCTGGATACGAGTAAATTATCTACATTTTGGCATATGGAGAACCTGATTGCATCCTGTCAAAATGATTTTTTTGGTTATAATTGCTTTAAGAGTTTGGTTAAAATGGCTAAGGACGAAAAATTTTTAGCTCATTCTAATTATGGTAAAGGCTATGAAGGGAATTATATAGAGGCTCATATTCATGGTGATGTATGTTTATTCAGAGATATAAAACACGTTTATTTGTCTTTGCAAGAAAACTCTTACTCGAAAAGTCAACTATATGATTATGCAAAACAAATAAACCAGGCGCTTAATAGAGACTGCATAATATTATATTGACAAGCTTATTATCAGTCTCTTTAAAAGAGCTTTAAATGATCATGAGCGCATACTTCTTGAGGTAGGCAGTAACTGCTTTTATATTTATTATCTCAGGACCGTTCTGGCAGATACCTGTGTGGCACTTTAGTGTGGTCTGGCAAAATAGAGGAATATGGACCAGCAGAAGCGCCTGCTGGCTGCTTTTCACTTAAAATGCTGGACTTCACCGGTGCTTCAGATGAAGCGACCTTCACAGTCATCAAGTGGCCTGTATTACCACAGGAGTGATTTACTGGCTATCGATATTCCTGCTCATATCAATGACAGTATTTCGCTCTTTCCCGTACATTGCTCTCCCGACCAGCTCACGGTCCAGTACATGACAGTCCTTTTCCACTTCGCTACGCCTAATTTTTTTTAGTTGCTCTGTTTTATTGCGCTGAATTTGTACCTCAAAACAATAATTTTAAATACTTATTTGAATATTTTTTTTATGATTTTTTCACGAAATGAGTAAAAAACAAAATGAAGAATGATATAAATAATTAATGCAATAAAAAATGATATCACACCAATTGATGGTCCTGTTTTGTATACGAATAACATGCATAAAAATATAGCAAATAGATCAAGGGAAATATCCGCGATGAAATCAGTAATTATTTTGAAAAAATTCTTCATATTACCTCTTTAAAATATCTATTTTATTCATCATTTTTAGGTCGGGCAGTGCTCGAAATTCTCACGTACAACGTATACGCTCCGGTTTCTGCGCGCTGCCCGGCTTCACACTGGCTCCAACAAGTACGCCCGCTGGAATAGATTCCTGGCGTCACATAACTTCACCTGGTTATCCACAAAAGACTCAATAAATAAACATCTTGAGTACGAAAAATTACAGTGTCAGAGAATGAAATAGCGATTCGCTGTCTTCAAGCAGTGCCTTAGTACCTGGCACGCGCTCTTTCGCGCTATAATTTTTATCAATGTTTGTATCGTCTGCTATTTTTTAAATGTCTGCTGTATTTCGTTCATCTTTTCAGCTGCTTTTTTACGCTGACTTTCAATGTCTTTTCTCGATTGTTCAACAAGTTGCTGTGCTTTTTCGGCTTCTTTTTTTGGGTCGAAAGGTTCTTTGATCTCATATCCGGCAATAGAACCATCCTTATTTAAGGTCATTACCGCACGTGCTGTATTTTTAGCAGTGATGGTAATGTCATAGACGAATTCGCCATTATGAGCTATCTCTGCTCGTACAACGATATCGCTATCTTCCGTAACGGAAATGATGCCACTGGCGTTAGCACGTTTAATTGTTTCCTGAATACGCTCTGGTATAATGCTGAAATTGATCGAGTCGAATTTGAATAAAGCCTCTTTTAGTGCTTCTTGTTTTTGCTCCTCTGTTATAGTGCCAAAGATGGTTAAGTTGACAGGCGAAGGTCCCCCCCAGTAGCCGTTGTTAAATTTAAACATCTCTACTTTAGCAGGGGTGTTAACGCTTTGTCGAATGAATGAATACCCGCCCTTGAAGAAACGGACTTCAATAATCGCAAGATTGGCTCCACCTTTTGCGTTGATATTGGCAATAGCTTTTTGCATTTCGGCTTTGTCGTAAAAGAACATTGATTGCTGGTGCTCTTTTTGCTGGATTTTTTGCATGTATTTCTCTTGATTTTTTTCAGCTTCCGCCATGGCATCTTTATCGTTATCACAGGCGCTAATTAGAGTTGCCGCGATGAAGGTAATCGGAAGTAAGAGATTTTTATATGTAACATGTATTTTATTCATGTGAAGTATTTCCCTTTTTTATATAAAATAGATAGTCTTGACTGGTCGAGACTATCCTGGAAACATAGTAATAATGCGTGTGCATATCTGCAGTAAGTTTTAGTTATGCTGGTTTTATTTCGGATTTTTACCTGTTACTTTTTGTTCGTAAATAGGTATTTTACGTATTGATGATAAGTTTAGAACCTATCCCAGTAGGCGTAATCGTTAAAGCCAGTTTGGCGAATAAAAGAGTCTAATGGGATAGGCTCTTAATAAACAACAAAACCAAACGTACTTTCAGATTTCAGGCTGGAATGCGCACAGCTGATTGTTGATAAGGGCTACTCATACCGACAGGCCAGTGAAGCGATGAATGTCGGTTCCACATACCGGTCTGAGGTATCAACAACAACATGTTCTGAGTGGTAGCGTTTGCGTTATATCGTCACAGACAGCGCCTCAGGGCGCTGTTTTCGATCGGACATGTCGCTTTCGCAGGAGGGGACGTTATTCGGCGACCAGCCACATATCAGCCTCTTCAAACATCTCTTCCAGCATACGGTGCAGCCGTACTTTCTCGGTTTTTGTACAGTCACTGTTTAATGCGTTCGCCTGCATTGGCTTAACTTTCACTTGCGCATCGGGAAAAAGTTGATGTACGCGTTTTGTGAGTTCATTGAGGATGATTTCGCGTGCGCTTGGCAAACCTTCAACATTTCGCTTGTCATAAACGAGTTCGACGTACATCGCCATTTCCTTTTTACTGGTTGGATGACCAGTATTTAAGCTGGGTATATAACTGGTGTCAAGGTTTAGCCGCCGTTTTGTCATCCTGACGTTGCGGACGTAAAGTAAATTGATCGCACGTGGAAGTAAAGGTCGCTAACCTGTTGTCGTGTCAAGAGGTTAGCGGCACTCTCTTCACAGCGGTGTCCTGCTACCTGATGGTAAATTCCAGGGCGCGACTAAAATCGCAATCGGCCAACACAACAGGGTCGCCTTTTCTGACAATAATGCTATTTGTGCCCAGGCATTTTCGGCTCTGTTTCCCCTTAATTTTGTTATCATCAGTGAGCCAGCGCTGGTTATCATTACCCGTGCATGAATAAAGAATGATTGGTGTGCCTTCTTTTGTACCTTGTCCTGCGGCATCCAGACATTTCTCACCCTGCGTGATTCTGTCTCGGTGAAATGAGAAAAGCTGAGATTGCACATGCTTACACTCCCGCAGCGTCAAACGATTCTGTTGATCTGGGCCTGTATCAAGGCACAGACCATCAGTTGTCCGAATTTGTTCCGCATCATTTATGTAATAACCACCGGAATTAATTTGGTTTTGTGTAATGACCGGGAACGACAAATTAATACTATAAGGTGCGGGTAAGCCGTTCGTCGTACATCCACATAAAATAGAGGAGAGGCAGAGAACCAGTGTGTTTTTTCCTGAAAGCAAAGTCATTCAATTATTACCCTAAAAATAAATAGCGTTACAACTATATTGGCAATTTATACCCACTGAATATGACGTAGCATTGAGCGGCAATAGAGATAATTCCGATAGAATCACATAAATACTTCGGTTAAATGCGCGCAGCCAGCCACTCCTGTGACGATGGGTATATAGCGTTAAATACTTTTGCAATATTACATGCTATCACAGTGAAAAACGGCTGTACATTTCTTCACGTTAAACAAAGTGAGAAGGGGGGGCACCCGATATATGATAAAAGAGGTCACAGGAGTCATTAGCAAAATAAATCTTTTAGATTTTCGCCACTGAAAACATTCTGCAGCCTTTCAGGCAAAGCCTCATAGCAGGCTGCGGAGGTAGACGTACTCGCTAAATTTTTCTGAAAAAATGCCGGGTGACGAATTATGAAAGATAAACGTTGGCGGCGGTAGGTCCGCGGAGGCCATTAATACGACAAAACTCAACGCGTATACCGGGGATAAGCGCTTCTGTTTCGTGTTGGCGACATGCTGAAATGTGGACCTGAACATCTTTGCGTCCATCGGAGGGGGTGATGAGACCTTTACCGCTCTTACAATCAAAGGTTTTGACAATTCCTGTCATTTTACGAGACAAACAAATTCCTTAATGGGGATAACGAGGCGCACTATACACGTCAGGAAAAATAATGCCAGCTATATTTGATGGCAATCAAGATTTCCGGATGGCTAAAAGTAGTCGTTCGGCACCATTGTAGATAAATAACATTATGTTCTGGAGAAAGTATTCCCTTTCCTGGCGTCATTGACTGGTGCGGACATCATGGGTTTTGTCGTCGGGCAGGACGGTGAACTAATCTGCCTGGCTTGCTTTTTATCAGTATTTGTAGGTGGTTGCGGGGTTTTACTACCAAAATCGTAGATAAAAATATCCCATGATGCCTGTTGTAAACCAGAACAATGGCCTGAACTGGCCAAAACATGGAATGAAAAAATAAGTAATGACCAAAGCATAAAAGCATGATGTTTCATAGCACCTCCTGTTATATATAATGACTTGTGAAGTTCATCTCCTGAATTATGGAACGTCATTGACATTTTTTATTCAACGAAGAGTTAACCACTCTTAATAATAATGGGTTTTATAGCGAAATAGACTTTTTTATCGCGTGCTCAATATTTGCGTTAGTTATTATTTTTTTGGAATGTAAATTCTCTCTAAACACAGGTGATATTTATGTTGGAATTGTGGTGTTGATTCTATTCTTATAATATAACAAGAAATGTTGTAACTGATAGATATATTAAAAGATTAAATCGGAGCGGGAATAAAGCGTGCTAAGCATCATCGTGAATATGATTACAGCGCCTGCGATGGCATATAACCGTATTGCGGCTGGAGCGTCACGTGAGGACTGTGAAGCACAATGCGATATGTTCTGGTTATATGGCGAGTTTGCTTAATGACATGTTTTTAGCCGATCGGTGTCAGGTTTCTTAATGTGGTTGTGAGATTTTCTCTTTAAATATCAAAATGTTGCATGGTGGGTTTGTTGTTCTATAGTGGCTAAACACTTTATGGTTTCTGTTAAATATATATGCGTGAGAAAAATTAGCATTCAAATCTATAAAAGTTAGATGACATTGTAGAACCGGTTACCTAAATGAGCGATAGAGTGCTTCGGTAGTAAAAATATCTTTCAGGAAGTAAACACATCAGGAGCGATAGCGGTGAATTATTCGTGGTTTTGTCGATTCGGCATAGTGGCGATAACTGAATGCCGGATCGGTACTGCAGGTGTTTAAACACACCGTAAATAATAAGTAGTATTAAGGAGTTGTTATGAAAAATATTATTTTATCCACTTTAGTTATTACTACAAGCGTTTTGGTTGTAAATATTGCACAGGCCGATACTAACGCCTTTTCCGTGGGGTATGCACAAAGTAAAGTTCAGGATTTCAAAAATATCCGAGGGGTAAATGTGAAATACCGTTATGAGGATGACTCTCCGGTAAGTTTTATTTCCTCGCTAAGTTACTTATATGGAGACAGACAGGCTTCCGGGTCTGTTGAGCCTGAAGGTATTCATTACCATGACAAGTTTGAGGTGAAGTACGGTTCTTTAATGGTTGGGCCAGCCTATCGATTGTCTGACAATTTTTCGTTATACGCGCTGGCGGGTGTCGGCACGGTAAAGGCGACATTTAAAGAACATTCCACTCAGGATGGCGATTCTTTTTCTAACAAAATTTCCTCAAGGAAAACGGGATTTGCCTGGGGCGCGGGTGTACAGATGAATCCGCTGGAGAATATCGTCGTCGATGTTGGGTATGAAGGAAGCAACATCTCCTCTACAAAAATAAACGGCTTCAACGTCGGGGTTGGATACCGTTTCTGAAAAGCATAAGCTATGCGGAAGGTTCGCCTTCCGCACCGCCAGTCACAAAACAGGGCTTCTTTACCAGTAACACGTACCTGCCTGTCTTTTCTCTCTTCGTCATAGTGACGCTGTACATAACATCTCACCAGCATAAGCACAGATAAGGGGTTGTGGTAAGCAATCAAGGTTGCTCAGGTAGGTGATAAGCAGGAAGGAAAATCTGGTGTAAATAACGCCAGATCTCACAAGATTCACTCTGAAAAATTTTCCTGGAATTAATCACAATGTCATCAAGATTTTGTGACCGCCTTCGCATATTGTACCTGCCGCTGAACGACTACTGAAAAGTAGCAAGGTATGTATTTTATCCAGGAGAGCACCTTTTTTGCGCCTGGCAGAAGTCCCCAGCCGCCACTAGCTCAGCTGGATAGAGCATCAACCTCCTAAGTTGATGGTGCGAGGTTCGAGGCCTCGGTGGCGGTCCAATGTGGTTATCGTATAATGTTATTACCTCAGTGTCAGGCTGATGATGTGGGTTCGACTCCCACTAACCACTTCAGTTTTGAATAAGTATTGCCTCGCAACCCTGTTACAGAATAATTTCATTTATTACGTGACAAGATAGTCATTTATAAAAAATGCACAAAAATGTTATTGTCTTTTATTACTTGTGAGTTGTAGATTTTTCTTATGCGGTGAATCCCCCTTTGCGGCGGGGCGTCCAGTCAAATAGTTAATGTTCCTCGCGAACCATATTGACTGTGGTATGGTTCACCGGGAGGCACCCGGCACCGCAATTTTTTATAAAATGAAATTCACACCCTATGGTTCAGAGCGGTGTCTTTTTACATCAGGTGGGCAAGCATAATGCAGGTTAACGTGAAAGATACGAGCAATAGCAGAAACCAGTGATTTCGTTTATGGCCTGGGGATTTAACCGCGCCAGAGCGTATGCAAGACCCTGGCGCGGTTGGCCGGTGATCGTTCAATAGTGCGAATATGAATGGTTACCAGCCGCTGCGAATTCTACCTGGGTCACTTAATAAAGCAAAACATTTAAACGCTCAACAACGACAATTCAGACAGTTCGAACTTTTCTTTAAAAATAGGATTAACCATGTTCAAAGGTGGTTACTAATTAGCCATTATACTATGGTAGTGATTCACATATTCTTTAACGTTACGTTACAGGAAGGTTGAAGTGGAAATGCCTGATGAGCCTTCAGGCATTTCTTAAGGTTAGTTAGCTAAGGAACAGTTACTGAGAACAGGTTTATCATCACCTTCCACCAGTTCAGCCGTTTTGCCTTTGGTATAAAGTTTATAAGTATAATTTTTGTCTATGGCTTCGTAATTTGCTCCAGAGGCCATTTTCATTAACCGCATCGGGATCATCTCGTTTACCTGACTGATAATCGCATAGGCGTTTCCAGCCTCGGTGTTGACGTAAATCACCTCCATAACCTGGTTATCATTACAGGTGTATATAGATTTAGAAATCTCCTGCGAAGCTGCTATAGAGGTGGTACTGGCGCTAAGCGCAGCGAGAAAGAGGGTAAATGGGATCAATTTACGTTTCATCATTAGTATCCTTTGTGCATAAAATTGTCGTTAATTCCCTGAAGAGCGGGAGATAAAGCGGCATCAATACGATGAATGCTGTAGTATTCCTGTTTACTGACGAAAAGTGCGCCAGAAAAGCGTATTATAATTTATCCATCACTGACATATGTGATGAGTAGACAAATCTTAAAATCATAAACTATAGGCTGCAAATCATTATGGCGCGATGGAAAATGATTGTCACCACTGCTCAATACTATGGCATAAAAACCGAAGAAAACGGTACTGTTCACTGTCTCGTTTCATACGGTATCTGTCAGTGAAACTATTTCTTCAAATGATGGTCTTTTTATTATCGATCAGATAATGGCATCAACAGGGGTTATTCAGGAGTATATGTGAAAAAGTGGCTTATAGGAGGGATATTGATCGCAAGTTTTCTGACCGGTTGTCTGATGTGGCACAACATTGATAAATGGTTTAATAAAGATATCGAAGTTTTCTACGCCGGAGACGATAACTAAAACTCCTGTCAGTTGGCAACGGGTGTCATATCTTCAGGTATGGCGCCCGGAGCAGCCGGGCGCAAATTGTAGGTGTATAAATGTCATTTCATTAAAATTTTAGCGACAACATGGACAGTCACTACCGCGTGCTAACGGCCCTCTGAAGTCACAAGATGAATAAGCCAGTTTTTTGTTTCAGCGGTGACTGAAACATATTTTGCTCCTGGTGGGCTTACCGCCAGTTGCTGAAAAAGACAACGATGATGTAACTGTTGCAGAGACTGACGAATACGACGACCGTGAGTTTTATTTTTGGCGACCATATTTCCTCCCAAAAGGCCGCCCGAAGGCGGCGCTGGGTTTGATAATGGAGAAGGGCGTTGGTCACTGCCATAACCAACCTGTACACACTAATGCAATTGATAATCATTATCAATTGTGGTGATGAAGAAAAATTGTAAAGATGAAGGGACAGCGGAAATGGCAATGAACGGGATGAGATTTTTCGTTAACCACTTAAATTCGTGACTAAAAAAAGTCTTTTATAGGCTTGAAAATGTTTTTTCCGTCCCTATGTAGTCAGTGGACAAGCAATGCTTGCCTTGATGTTGAACTTTTGAATAGTGATTCAGGAGGTTAATGATGGCACTCAGAACCTTGTCAGCACTTCCCGTGTTTGCTGATTCTCTTTTCTCTGACCGTTTCAACCGTATTGATAGACTTTTCAGTCAATTAACAGGAGATACGCCAGTCGCTGCGACGCCAGCTTACGATCTGCAAAAGCGCGATGCGAATAACTATCTGCTTACCGTGAGCGTTCCTGGCTGGAAAGAGGAAGAGCTTGAAATTGAAACGGTTGGCGGCAACCTGAATATTACGGGTAAACACACTGAAGAGACGGTAGAGGATCAGACGCACTGGATTTATCGTGGTATTCGTAAGGCGGATTTCCAGTTGAGTTTTTCTTTGCCTGAACATGCTAAGGTGAATAATGCGAAACTGGAACAGGGCCTCTTGTTGGTCGAGATTTACCAGGAGATCCCTGAAAGCGAGAAACCGAAAAAAATTGCCATAGAAAGCAAACCAAAGGCGATTGAACATAAATCATAAAAGCATTAATGGAGGCCCGTTTAGACGGGCCTTCATTGTCTGTAGCGAAAAGTATCCCGTCATGCTTGTAGGCACAGATCGCTAAATATTATAGCCCTGACCTCTATATTATCCCGTGCCACTGACCTCGTCGCCATTGGACGGCGGTAAGTTGGAATTATCCGCGAGGTCAGTTCAATTTTTGTCCACTCTCGACATTCTGCCTGTTATGGGCGCGATACCTGAACATAAATTCGTATAGCGGTTGATCGTTTTCACCGCGTTGATGCTATTTCTGCTAACACTACTTTCATACGTAAAAAAGCTGATGCTTTTTACCTTATTTAATCGAGGCAGGTATGAAATTAGCGCTCGTCAATCGACAGGTCATTTTACCGGAAAGCGGAACCGAGTCCTTCCAGTGTCATGCCTCTACGCTTGTTCGCCTACCGTGCGGTACGCTCGTGGCCGCATGGTTCGCGGGGTTGCGCGAAGGAAGCGAAGATACAGCCATCTGGCTATCTCGCTATGAACATAATATCTGGACAACACCGCAGCGAGTGGCGGCACGCGAGGGGGAAGCGCACTGGAATCCGGTGTTATTTTACCCGTCGGATAAATTGTGGTTATTTTATAAAGTAGGCAGCGACGTACACGTGTGGAAAACCTGGTTTATCACCTCCAGCGATCGAGGATTTACCTGGAGTACGCCAGCTCCGTTGGTCAACGATGATATTTTGCCGCGCGGTCCCGTGAAAAATAAACTCCTGCTGGCATCAAATGGCGCCTGGATTGCGCCAGGATCGATTGAAAGTCCTGAACGGTGGAGGGCATTTGTGGATCGATCCTCTGACGAAGGAAAACACTGGAGTATCTCTTTTGTTCCGCTGGAGCCTGATAACGCTATTTCCGGGACAAACGTAGCGTTGTGGGATGGTATAAAAAAGGGGGTGTTGTGGGAATGTTGTCTGGAAAACCTCCTGCGCTGGGATGGCGTTATTCAGCCTACGCTGTGGGAGTCTTCTCCAGGGCATATCCATATGTTGTTACGAAGCACACGCGGGGCAATTTTTCGCAGTGATTCAATCGACTATGGCGCTACCTGGTCTGTTGCCCGCGCGACATCTTTACCGAATAATAATAGTGGTATCGATCTGGTTAGTATGCAGGACGGTACGCTGATTCTTGCGTTAAATCCGGTCAACGGCAACTGGGGAAAGCGCTATCCGCTTTCACTGATTGCTTCCCAGGATAATGGCGAATCATGGCTACCGCTACTGGACCTGGAAAGTGACCACGGTGAGTATTCTTATCCCGCTATTATTAGCGAGGGCGGCGTCGTACATATCACCTACACGTGGAACCGGAAAAATATCGTATATTGTCGATTACAAACGGTGTAAGGCGCTATCAGTCGAAACCGATAGCGCTGGAATAATAATGCCTTGCCCGGCGTGCTCTCTCACGCCGGGATGGCCGAAATAGTCATGATTTACCGGGTAACATCCTTGAAAATGTATCATCTTTTTGTATGTAATGGTGAAACAACGCCGCTGCTGCATGCATGGCAATCAGGAAATAGCCGATATTGGCCAGCATTTCATGAATACGCTTTATATCCGATTTTAGGGCGCTATCTGGCGTCAAAAATACCGGTACAGTAAAACCAAAAAAGCTCCAGCTTTTCCCGCCTGATGCCATCATCGCGACGCCCAGCAGCGGTAAGGCGAGAAAAGTGAGATAAAGCGCGATATGCATTAATTTAGCGGCTACGTGCTGCCAGTGAGGAGGGGGAGGCGTAATGACCGGATCCGGGTATTTGTGTTTAAGATATAACCGTAAAAACATCAGCGCCCAGACCAGAACGCCCATATCATAGTGCGTGTCTTTCATAAACAGGTAAACGCTGGAGCCTTTTGGCGCCCACCCCCGTAACTCAATAGCAGCATATGCGATGCCTGTCAGGAGCAGTGTTAACCAGTGAAGCGTTATTTGCAGTCTTGAGAAATGTGCCATTATTATTATCCTTTATTAACAACTGCTTGTAGGGTATGCGTAAAATCTTAACAGAACCTTAAAGCGGGGGCTGAGTCGCAAGGAACAGACAGAGATAGCGGCACGTAAAATGGGATAAAAAGCCGGCGGCATCGCCGGCTTACTGTTGTTATTGTCCTCTTACGACAACACAGGTTTTACCATAAAACGGATATGAACCTGTAGTTTCATAATCAACACTCGACACTAAAGAAATATCGCCCGCTTTTTTCGCTGAATCAATAGATGCGTCGCCGGTATTTACAATACCCAATACCGTTTGCGCACACGCTTTACCGGTTTTGGTTGCCGGGAGACTCGTGGCAGTAATTGGCCCTTTAACATCCGTATATAAGCCAATCCCTGTCGGTGATGGTCCTGTAGCACACCCCGTTAAAAGAGAACCAATAAAGATAATTGAAAAAATGTGTTTTTTATTTGTCATGGGATTAGTCCATTATAAATTAATAGAAAACTTACCGTCCGAAATGTCCGGACAGTCATTTAAAAAGTGGTGTATATTAAATATGCGATATTACTCTTTGCACCCTCCTGTTGATGTCGTACCTGACGGACAAATATCCGTTGAAGCCGGATATATTCCCCATGCCGTGTTTTTATAACTTGTGCATCCTGTCAGCAATGAGAACAGTACGGCTAAAAAAATCATCACGAGCCCTGGCGGCGTTAACATTTTTCGGTTGGACTCCATAGCATGTCATTTCATCGGGTTGCCATATGACTGGCGTTCTGCTGGTAAGTTTCATTAACGCCCGGTTCGTTTAATATTGGTTTAGGTTTAAAGCCAGGAGGCGCTAATTACGATACCTTCTTACGTTTCAGTACTGACTAATAATGTTGAGAAAATGAACAGCGTCGGGTGGGAAGACGTAATACAGAATAGAAAGGAAATAAGAGAATAAGATGGCGTTAATTAACCCGGTATTCCTGGCGTCATTTCCCTTGCGTTTTATCCCCGTCAAAAGCGGCCTTTAGCCCACGTTGGCGCTCCCGACGTTTGTGCGTATGATGTTTTTAAAAGATCGTCATACTTTCTGTTCTGCGTCAATTTTTTCATTACAAATGCTCGCCATAATGCCGTCCTCAGGAGGTCTCCCGACGTTTATGCTGCGCCGGGAGAAACAAAAACAACGCATAATCTGGGACAAATTGATGATTAAAGGCAAACTGGCGCTCGTGACGTGCGCGCTGACTCTGGTATTCACTTCGTCGCTTTTCGCCGCGTCGGACACGGCAGATGGTCGTACCCTGAAGCTGGCCATTGGCCCTGAGCCAACGGAAGGCTTTGATCCTATGCTGGGCTGGAGCCACGGCAGCTACTTATTGCTTCATGCGCCGTTGCTTAAGCAAAACGCCGACATGAGTTGGGGTAATTTACTGACGGAAAAAGTGGATACCAGCCCCGACGGTAAAATCTGGACGCTAACCTTAAAGCCCGGGCTGAAATTCTCCGATGGCTCGCCATTAACTGCCGAAGATGTCGTTTTTACATACAATAAAGCGGCGAAGAGCGGCGGTAAAATTGACATGGGCAATTTTAGCCATGCGCGAGCGCTGGACGCACGCCGAATTGAGATGACGCTGAGCCATCCGCAGAGCACCTTTGTGAATGTACTCGGGTCGTTAGGGATTGTTCCGGCCAGCCGTTATGATGAAAAAACGTTCGCCCGCGAACCGATAGGCGCCGGTCCGTACCGACTGGTCAGCTTTCAGCCGGGTCAGCAACTGATCGTTGAAGCTAATCCCTGGTATGCGGGTAAAAAGAATGACTTTAACCGGCTGGTTTTTGTCTTTCTGGATGAAGATAATGCTTATGCCGCCGCGCGCAGCGGACAGTTGGGATTGGTGCGCATTGCCCCTTCTATGGCGGTGGCCCCGCAGCAGGATAATCTTAAACTCTGGGTACGCGATAGCGTTGAAAACCGGGGCATTGTCTTCCCGATGGTGCCAGCCGGTAAAAAGGATACTAACGGTTATCCTGTCGGCAACGATGTGACCGCTGATGTCGCTATCAGACGCGCAATTAACTATGCCATTAATCGTAAGCAACTGGCGGAACAGGTGATGGAAGGCCATGCGATACCCGCCTATAGCGCGGTGCAGGGATTGCCGTGGCAAAATCCTTCAGTGGTATTCAGCGATGGCGATATTGCAAAAGCGCGCGCCATCCTGGAAGAGGCTGGCTGGAAGATAAACAGTGCGGGCGTGCGTGAAAAAGCAGGTAAAGAAGCGCGTCTGACCTTATGGTATGCCAGTGGCGACAGCACCCGGCGGGATCTGGCCGAGGCGGTGCGCGCCATGTTGCAGCCTTTAGGCATTGTCGTCTCGTTGCAATCGGGAAGCTGGGAAACCGTAGAGCGCCATATGCACGCTAACCCTACGCTGTTTGGCTGGGGAAGTCTGGACCCGATGGAACTCTTCCATCACTACAGCGGGAAAGCCGCTGGTGTGGAATATTATAACCCGGGCTATTACAGCAACCCTGCGGTAGAAGCACATCTGAAACAGGCTATAGATGCGCCTGACTGGCAAAAGGCGATCCCTTTCTGGCAGCAGGTTGAGTGGGATGGGAAGCAGGGCGCGGGCGTCCAGGGCGATGCGGCATGGGCATGGCTGCTTAATATTCAGCATACCTATCTGGCCAACCCCTGTATTGATCTGGGAAAAGGCGCGCCAGAAATCCACGGTAGCTGGTCGGTGTTAAACAATCTTGATGACTGGACCTGGACCTGTCGGTGATGAAATTGTTCTTCAGTCATTTTTTGCGGCTGATTATTCTGTTGGTGCTGGTGGCTGTCGGCACCTTCATTTTGCTTAGCTTTTCGCCCGTTGATCCTATCCGTGCTTATATTGGCAACGATCTGCTCCATGTTCCGCCAGAACAATATGCGCGGATTGCGGCGCGCTGGGGGCTTGACCAGCCGCTGTGGGAGCGTTTCGGTCACTGGTTTTGGCGTCTGCTCCAGGGCGACATGGGGTATTCCATGCTGTTCAACATGCCTGTCGTCAGCGTGATCCGGGAACGTTTTGCGACGTCATTCGCGCTGCTGGCAGGCGCCTGGCTATTGTCTGGTGTGCTGGGCGTAACATTGGGTTTTCTGGCCGGACGTTTTCTCCACCGTTGGCCGGATAAGATGATTTGCCGTATCAGCTACTTATTGTCATCGTTGCCCACTTTCTGGATAGCCATGTTGTTGCTGGCGCTGTTTGCCGTCCGCTGGCCGGTATTACCTGTTTGTTGCGCCTGGGACCCCGGAAATAATGCAGGAACAGCTCTTTTATCGGAACGTTTACGCCATCTTGTGTTGCCGGTATGTGCGTTAAGTCTGTTGGGCATGGGGCAAATTGCGCTGCATACGCGAGAAAAAATAGCCAGCGTAATGAAGAGCGAATTTATTCGTTTTGCGCGCGCTCAGGGGGATAAAGGATGGTCGCTGTTATGTCACCAGGTGTTACGTCATGCGATTACCCCAGCGCTCTGCTTACAGTTTGCTTCTCTGGGCGAACTGATGGGAGGGGCGTTACTGGCAGAAAAAGTCTTTGCGTATCCGGGGCTGGGACAGGCCACTATCGATGCCGGCCTGCGTGGCGATGTCCCGCTACTCATGGGGATCGTTTTATTCTGTACGCTATTAGTGTTTGCCGGAAATACGATTTCAGCCTGGCTTGTGGTGGTGCTTAATCGATCGCTGGAGCGTCCCGATGCTCTATAATCCTGCTCCGACGTTGCTTCGTCTGATCCTCTCCGTTACCTGTCTGCTGTTTATTGCCGGATACGGTTATGCCACGTTGAGCCAGCCGCCAGAGGTTAATCTGCTTGCCCGGCATCTGTCGCCTGATATCCAGCACTGGTTTGGCACCGATAATCTGGGGCGCGATGTATGGCTTCGTTGCTTTCAGGGGGCCTTCACCAGTTTACAAATTGGCGTTGGCGCCGCGCTGTGCAGCGGCGTTATCGCGTTAGTGATGGCGGCAGTGGCGCGCATTCATCCCCGGCTGGACCTCCTGATGCGGCTGATAACCGATGCTATGCTCGCCATGCCGCATTTACTTTTGCTGATCCTTATCTGTTTTACGCTCGGCGGCGGTAAAAGCGGCGTCATTGCGGCCGTGGCGTTAACGCACTGGCCCCGTCTGGCGCTGATTCTGCGCGCCGACGCGGAGCGGGTAGCGCAGAGTGACTACCTGACATTGACCTATCGTCTGGGGCATGGACACCTTTATTGCTGGCGATATCACTATTTTCCGGCGCTATTGCCGCAATGGTTGACGGGAACGTTATTGATGTTTCCTCATGCGGTATTGCACAGCGCGGCATTAAGTTTTCTGGGGTTTGGGCTGGCGCCGCATGAGCCTTCGCTGGGGCTGTTGCTGGCGGATGCGTTACGGTTTATTAGCCATGGTAACTGGTGGCTGGTGCTGTTTCCCGGCCTAATGTTATTCACGCTGGTGATGCTCTTCGATCAGTTTGCGCGCGCCACTCAGCGGCTGTGGCTAAGGAGTGACGTATGCTGAGTTTACAACAGGTTACGCTGGAAAGTGCGCGTTATTGCTGGTATGGCGCGAGACGCTGGTCGCCGTTATTACAGAATGTCTCTTTTGATATCGCGCCCGGCGAAATGGTGGCATTGGTTGGCGGCAGCGGGGAGGGCAAAAGTCTGCTGCTGCAATGTCTGCTCGATCTGCTGCCGGAAAATTTACGCTTTCGGGGGGAAATTACGCTTGATGGCAACCGGCTGGACAGGCATACCATCAGGCAGCTTAGGGGCAATACGTTTAGCTACGTGCCGCAGGGGGTACAGGCGCTTAATCCCATGCTGAATATCAGAAAACATTTGAGCAGAGCATGTCATCTGACCGGACGCGCCTGGGATGAGACGCAGATGGTACAGCTATTGCAGCAAAGCGATCTCGAACCGACAGTCCTGGAACGCTTTCCCCGCCAGCTCTCCGGTGGGATGGCTAAACGAATTCTGGCGTGCCACGCCTCGCTCAGCCAGGCTCGTTATATCCTCGCGGATGAGATCACCGCCTGGCTTGATACCGCACTGGCAAACCAGTTGCTTGAGCACTTGCGAGGTCTCTGCGAGCGGGGATGCGGCGTGCTGTGGGTGACTCATGACCTGCTGCTGGCGGCGCGGTATGCCGATCGCATTGTGGCGCTGCATCAGGGTTATATCACGGACAATATCCGCTGCGAGCAGTTACAGCCGGAAGAGATGAGTGAGCCGTTAAAACGGCAATGGCAAGCATTGCCTGAACTAAGCCCGTTATTTATGCCGACCGGAGAGGGAATAGAATGTTGAGCTGCCGCGACCTCGTTATTCGTCAGGGCGGGAAAGTCTTATGGCAGAACCTGACGTTTACGATTTCTGCCGGTGAACGGGTAGGAATTCATGCGCCAAGCGGAACGGGGAAAACAACGTTGGGGCGCGTCCTGGCCGGATGGCAAAAGCCGACGACGGGCGACGTTCTGCTGGACGGCAGCCCGTTACCCCTGCATCAGTATTGCCCGGTACAGCTGGTCCCCCAGCATCCTGAACTGACGTTTAATCCCTGGCGAAGCGCCGGAGACGCTGTGCGTGATGCCTGGCAGCCTGACCCGGAAACGTTGAGACGTTTGTATGTGCAGCCCGAGTGGCTGACGCGTCGGCCAATGCAGCTCTCAGGCGGGGAGTTGGCGCGTATTGCGATACTGCGCGCGCTTGACCCGCGAACGCGTTTTCTGATTGCCGACGAAATGACGGCGCAACTCGATCCGTCTATTCAAAAAGCGATATGGGTATACGTGCTTGAGGTGTGCCGCAGCCGTTCATTAGGGATGTTGGTGATTAGTCATCAGTCTGCGCTACTTGATCAAGTCTGTACCCGCCATTTACAGGTGGAATAGCCGCAAGTCGTTTCTCCGCATTGCCGTGTCGCCGTTAACGCACCGGGAACCCATGGGTTCCCGGTATTGTCGGCAGAGATTTTACTGCATGACGTGTTTATCTGCGTTTTTTGCATCAGCGGTATTACTGTAGTCTCTGGTCTCTTCAACCTGTACAGGGGCTCTGACAACCAGACTTGGCAGCGCCAGTTCGATATCATTCTCAATGAGTTTTTCAATAATACGGATATTTATCTCTTGCTGAATATCCATGTATTTATTGTAATCCGCGGTATTGACGATATGCACCACCTCATAGGTCAGCCGATCCTGACCAAAGGCCAGTAGATGGGCGCGGTCGAATTGTGTTTCGCCGACATCGGTAATAATCTTTTTCACCATATCGCCGATGAGGCGTAACTTTTCCGGCGGTGTCGCAGTGGCGACGCCAAAAGTAAACACGATACGACGCGTTTGCATCCGCTTATAGTTGTGTATGGTTTGCTGCAACAACTGCGCGTTCGCACAAACGATCTGTTCGCCGCTGAGGCTACGGATGCGAGTGGTTTTCAAACCGATATGTTCAATCGTACCGGCTACATCATTAAAGACGACGAAATCGCCGATCTCGAAGGGCTTATCGAAACCAATCGACAGCGAAGCGAAGACATCGCTCAGAACGGTTTGTACCGCCAGGGCAATAGCAATACCGCCCACGCCGAGGCTGGCTACCAGTGCGGTAATATCCACGCCGACGTTCGCCAGGATGGAGAGCAGCATCATAGACCAGACGAGCACGCGCAAAATCATACCAAGAATGACTAACGTCACCGGGTTTTTATTGGAGCCTGGGGCATACAGTAAATGACGCATCCATGACTGTACGCCCTGATCAAGCCAAATCGCCATTTGAATCGCAACCACTAAAAACCAGGCGTGAGAGAGGGTGGAGAATAACCGGTCGGGCAGGGCGACAAAGCGCAGGCTAAAGAGAAATGCGGCAAAAAAGATGAGCATCTTACTGGTCTTTTTCAGCATCTCGAAAACAATAGGCCGCAGCCGCCCATGAGCATCATCCTTTTTATCCGGGCGTTGTAGCGCTTTATAGACCACATTGAGTAGCCAGTTGATGAGCCAGTAAGTAATGAGGGTGACGAAAAAAACGACCGCCAGATTGATCCAGAACGTCGTTGACATCAGCATCGCAACGATATTTAGTCGTGCTAAATACTCCATTTTACCTCCGATGAAAAGCAGATGAACATTACAGTATAGACGTCACATCACGGAGGCCGATTTCCGGCTTTACTATTGCTGTTTTATTCAGCACTTTTGTTCAAAAAGTATGAAAAAGAGGGGTAGCCGTTTGGCTATCCCGGCGTTTCTGTGCAGACTTATCTACTCCTCTTAATAAAATAAGGAGTCATTTATGCAACAAGAACATCGTGAGTGTATTGAGCAGTGTTATGAATGCGCGGCGGCGTGTGATATCTGCGCCTCTTCTTGTCTGCGTGAAGATAACGTCGAAATGATGAAGCACTGCATCCAGTTAGATATGCAATGTGCGGCCATTTGTCGCCTAGCGGCGCAATTTATGGCATTGGAAAGCGAGTACTCACAAAAATTATGCCGCCTGTGCGCGGATATCTGCAAAGCCTGCGCCGAAGAGTGTGCAAGGCACGATCACGACCATTGCCAGAATTGCGCGCGGGCATGCAGCCAATGCGCAGACGCCTGCCTTAAAATGGCCGCGTAATTTTTCTTCCGCCATTAGCTCAACCGGATAGAGCATAGAGCTTCTACCTCTAAGGTTCGGGGTTCAATTCCTCGATGGCGGACCAGTTGATATCAAAAAAGGCCACCTGCGCGGTGGCCGCTGAGTTTCTGTTGAAATAAATGCAATGTTATAATATAACAATCATCTTTCTAAGAAAGATGAGGGTAACGTTTTGGTGATTCATTTAAAAAAACTGACAATGCTTCTGGGAATGCTGTTGGTAAATAGTCCTGCCTTCGCGCATGGTCATCATGCTCATGGCGCGCCGATGACGGAGGTTGAGCAAAAAGCGGCAGCGGGCGTGTTTGATGACGCTAATGTACGCGATCGCGCGCTCACCGACTGGGATGGTATGTGGCAATCCGTCTATCCTTATCTGGTCAGCGGCGAGCTGGACCCTGTCTTCAGGCAAAAGGCGAAGAAAGACCCGGAGAAAACGTTTGAGGATATTAAAGCGTATTATCGCAAAGGATACGCGACGAATGTTGAGACGATCGGCATTGAAAATGGCGTTATAGAATTCCATCGCGACAATAACGTTGCATCCTGTAAATACAATTATGCCGGCTATAAAATTCTGACTTACGCATCGGGTAAAAAAGGGGTGCGCTACCTGTTCGAATGTAAAGATGCGAATAGCAAAGCGCCTAAATATGTTCAGTTTAGCGATCATATCATTGCCCCGCGCAAATCGGCGCACTTCCATATCTTTATGGGAAATACCTCGCAGCAGGCATTGTTGCAAGAGATGGAAAACTGGCCTACCTATTATCCTTATCAGTTAAAGGCGAATGAGGTCGTTGACGAAATGCTACATCATTAAGTCTGATTGCAATGTTAAAAGCTCGCTATGAATAGTGAGCTTTTTTTCTGCCGTTATGCCATATTTCTGGCAACCAATATAAAAAATACCTGCGCCCCCGGAGCGATGATGACACTGTCCATACCGCCCTCGATTCAATGCCAAACGGAAGCGGCATGTCGCCTGATTACTCGTGTCACAGGCGATACGTTGCGTGCTATTCATTTATATGGTTCCGCTGTCGCGGGCGGTCTGAAGCCAAACAGCGACATTGATCTACTGGTGACAATATGCCAGCCGCTGACGGAGGCCCAACGCGCAACGCTGATGCAGGAATTGCTGGCGCTTTCATCGCCGCCGGGGGCGTCGGCAGAAAAACGCGCTCTGGAGGTCACTGTCGTGCTTTATTCGCAGCTGGTTCCCTGGTGTTTTCCACCTGCCCGGGAAATGCAATTTGGCGAGTGGCTAAGAGAGGACATTTGTCAGGGGATTTATGAACCAGCGCAGCAGGACTGGGACATGGTGTTACTGATAACCCAAATTCTGGAAACCAGTATACCGCTAAAGGGAGAACGCGCGGAACGGCTGTTCACGCCAGCCCCTGCGGCGCAGTTGCTGAAGGCCTTGCGTTATCCCCTCGACCTTTGGCAATCCACGGCAGATGTGCAGGGAGATGAGTATCATATCGTTTTAACCCTGGCGCGTATCTGGTATACCCTTTCTACCGGGAGATTTACCTCTAAGGATGCGGCGGCTGACTGGCTGTTACCTCAGTTGCCAGAAGATTATGCTGCCACGTTGCGTGCGGCGCAGCGTGAATATTTAGGTCTGGAGCAACAGGACTGGCATATTTTGCTGCCTGCGGTCGTACGCTTTGTGGATTTTGCCAAAGCGCACATCCCCACGCAGTTCACATAAGATGCCCCAGGACGTCTGTCAGGTTGCGCAAACGGCGTTCCTCAACTACTACTTAATAGGTTCTCATCGCTGAAGTAAGCAGATGATCTTATGCGGGCCATCGAATGGATATTCCCACATGGCTCTCGTTTTGTTGAGGTGGATATGACTGGTTCCGCATCATCTGTTTTAAAGACAGATACAAGACTATTGAGCGAAAACCTGTTTCTTAATTATGGTCTGGAGTCCTTATTTAAGGACGTCGCAATAATAGCTGGCAACGTAAATTATATTATTTTTGATATCGACGATTACTACACCGTACAGCAGTATATTACTTCCACATTTAAAACGGTACTCATTGGAATTGTTACCCATAATGAATATAACTTTATTGATGAACATCATGTCATATATCGAATAAAGGTCGATGCCTCTATTGCTGAGTGGCGCGAATTACTGATTTTGGCCGCTGCTGGTCAATTTTTTCCCAGGTCAGAGAAAGTCAGATTAACGGCGAATGAAAGAAATGTTTTGGCGATGCTTGTTAAAGGAATGGATATCCGACAAATAAGCTGTGAGCTGAATGTACATTTAAAAACTATTTACTCAGTACGCTACCATGTTCTGACTAAATTAGGTTGTAGAACAGTTCTGGATTATCAAATACTGTCCGTTTCTAAAGCCTTTACGCACTGGCTTACAATAAATAATGTTGATAATGTAATTTCCCGTGTAAATAGTAAGGTCATTGCTTAATAATGATTTGCTTCTGATGGCGTTTAGGTTCACTATGCTTTCTTACATCATCATGAGGCCAGACAGGCATGGCTACTTTTAGTATTAGCGCAATGGCGGCGCAGTGTGGTGTCACAACAGCAAATATCAGGTCCTGGGAACGCTATGGCCTGCTTCAACCTACCAAAGATGAAGCTGGCAATCGTTTTTATTGCATAGAAGATGCTATCAGAATACAGCATATTATCGACGCGTTAAGCAAAGGCTTTTCATTAAAAGAGATTAAACCTGCCCTCTATGGTGAAGAAACGCATTGCCGCTCGGGATGGTTATTCTACCAGGAAGAGATTTTAGCGCAGTGTAGAAAATTCGAACCCGCCAAATTGCGAAAATTACTCTGGCGTTATGGTCGGGAAATTCCGCCGTGTATCGTAATTGAGTCAATACTGCGTCCTTTACGGCTGTGGTTGTCCGCAGGCGATGATGATGCACGCCGATTTGAAAAGGCATTACTGGATACTGCGATTATTGAATACGCCACGTTCCAGCTAAGTAGCGTACGAAAGGCGCCAGCAGGCACAATGCTTATTGCTGCGTTTTCGCTGAACGACCCCATTGAGCTATGGCTGGAAACGATTAAATATTGTAGTGAAGGTATGCGAGTTGAAGTCATCCCCTGGCAGGCGCCGATGCCCGATCTTTTATCAACGTCTTTCGAGCATATTGTTCTGTGGCATGATGAGACATTAACTCCCGCGCAGGAAAATCTTATTCAGGCTTTAAAAGAATCGGGTAAATTTAGTCTTCATGTGAAAAATGGCTCAGGCTTAACATTACTGCCAGCCGTATATCGGCAGCATGAGATGCCAGAAAGCATGCAGCATGTTGCACCGCAAATCCATGCAAACGGCTACGAAAAATCAGGCACCGCACGTTGAGGCATCTGCATTATTAACGAACAGGGGAGGAGTAAACCCCTCCCTTGTTTATACTCTTCATACTTCAAGTTGCTTATGTGTTGGCTACGGATTACTCGGCCCATCCATGGGCCTCGCCCTGACGGGCCGTCGCACGCGACGTTCAAACCTGCTCCCGGCAGATTTGTCGTTCACCCCAGTCATATAGTTATCTATGCTCCTGGGGACTCACTCCCTTGCCGCCTTTAAGCAACTCGAATTATTTTGGGTATATATTAGATGTCGTCAGGTGTCTGAAACAAAACGGCTTCTAAGGCATTACGGTAAATATCAAGCTGCACTACGTCTTTTTCTGTTTCCAGTTTTTCAATAAGTTTGGCGATGATATCCTTATTTGAGACATGCTGCTGCGATTGCAATAGTTCGTAAGTAATTTCCTGAATAGCTCGCTGTTCACATAACATATGTGCAGAAAAAGGATTGCCAGTACTATTTTGTTCGTTGACTAGTGTAATGGTAGTCATATTTCACCATATTCGATGTAAATTGAAGCCGATCTCCCTGAGCGGGGGAGAGAAATTAGTGACCTATTAAAGTTAGACCTATATCATAAAACTGTAATAAAAAATCACACAAACGTGATATGCATCACATTTGTGTGATTTGTTGTATATTTTATACACTTTAAATGAAGGTGAAGATTCCGCAGAATCAACGGCCTGTTCTTTCTATCACTCCAGTTTCTCACTCCAGTTTAAACGAATAAGCATTAATACCCATCTGTAATAATTACTTAATGTTATCTTAATAAAGGTAAATTACTGTCAGGCCTCCGTAAAAGGAGGTTGATTAATGATTCGTCATATCGCCATTTTTCTTTGTTCTTTATTGATGTGCAGCACCACTTTTGCCGATTCGGTAACATCGGTATCGCTTGGCGCACTCTTAACCGCGCTCAATGAACGCATGTTATTAATGAAAGATGTGGCTGCTTATAAAATGAAGCACCATCTGCCGATAGAGGATTTCACGCGTGAACAAAATGTTTTTGCCGAGGCTGAAGAAGAAGCGAAAAATAACGGTCTGGACCCGCATTCGATAACCCCTTTTATTCGTTCGCTAATGGATGCCAGTAAAGCGATACAGTACCGCTATTTAGCGCAGTGGCGAACCGGCCCAGAACCCTCCTTTCCGATACAAACCTTGTCGGTCACCCGGCAACGTATTCGACAACTTGATAATCAAATGTTGATCATTATCAGCCAGCGCCTGATGGTCGGCGCTTTCAGCCATGAGGATATGGTGTGGCTGAGAACGCACTTTAATGCGCCGAATCTGAATGAGAGCGATATCAGTGATGTGTTGGCATCTCTGTCTTTGGTGCGACGCGCGCGTTAATTCCCCACGAGGAAACGTGGGCCAATACCTGGTGATTGCCTGCGGGGGGCGCGATACAAGAACGTTTTTGGGTGATGGGGATATAAGCGTGGCGGAATAGCGGCTGGAGAGACATGGTTTCGCTTCCCATCTTCCGGTGCATTCGTTAGCATACTGTTTCGCAGCTAAGCGTAAATGTTTTCAGGAAGAGGTTAATGTGTTCGCGGAGTATGGTGTTCTGAATTATTGGACGTACCTGGTTGGGGCGATTTTTATCGTTCTGGTGCCGGGGCCGAATACGCTTTTTGTGCTTAAAAACAGCGTGGGACGCGGGGTTAAAGGAGGATATCTTGCCGCATGCGGTGTGTTTATCGGCGATGCGATATTAATGTTTCTGGCGTATGCGGGCGTGGCGACGCTGATCAAAACAACGCCGGTTCTGTTTAACATTGTTCGCTATCTCGGCGCGTTTTATCTGCTCTACCTTGGCGCAAAAATCCTTTACGCCACGCTGACCTCAAAAGGGCGTGCGGCGACGGAAACGGTAGTTCCTTTTGGCGCTATTTTTAAGCGTGCTTTAATTCTTAGCCTGACGAATCCTAAAGCCATACTTTTTTATGTTTCCTTTTTTGTGCAATTTATTGATGTTACTGCGCCGCATACTGGGGTGTCATTTTTTATTTTGGCCACCACCCTTGAAATCGTCAGTTTTTGCTATCTGAGCTTTTTAATTCTTTCTGGCGCTTTTGTAACCCACTATATTGGTACCAAAAAGAAACTGGCAAAAGTGGGCAATTCTTTGATTGGCCTTCTTTTCGTCGGATTTGCCGCCCGGCTGGCAACGCTCCAGTCTTAACCACCTGGACCCGTCGTCAACGGCGGGTCATTGCTCTCCTTTCGGTTTTATTGCGTGGAAAACAGCAAAATAGTAACCAATAAATGGTATTTAAAATACTGTTTTTGGAGCGTAACCTTTTTACGACAGCGATGAGATTATCGCTGAGTAACCTGCGTGAAGAGGGAAGCAAATGCGGCAAATTCCACAAAATCATATTCATACACGTTCCACGCCATTCTGGAACAAAGAGACGGCGCCTGCCGGAATTTTCGAACGCCACCTTGATAAGGGAACGCGACCCGGCGTTTATCCTCGCCTCTCGGTGATGCAGGGGGCGGTCAAATATCTCGGATACGCTGATGAACATTGCTCTGAGCCGGAAGAGATCATGGTGATCAATGCCGGCGAGTTTGGCGTGTTTCCTCCGGAAAAGTGGCACAATATTGAGGTCATGACGGATGATACCTATTTTAACATCGACTTTTTTGTCGCGCCGGAAGTACTGATGGAAGGGGCGACCTCACGAAAAGTCATTCATGCCGGGAGAGAATAATAATGGGAAAAGCTACTTATACCGTCACGGTCACGAATAATAGCAACGGCGTCTCTGTGGACTATGAAACGGAAGCACCGATGACGTTGCTGGTACCTGAAGTTGCAGCAGAAGTTGTGAAGGATTTGGTCAATACCGTGCGTTCCTACGATACCGAAAACGAACACGACGTTTGCGGTTGGTAAGGATCTTGTAGTATCTATTTGATATAAAGTGATTTTTTAAATCAGAAGCCGCATCGCGCGTCGCCAGCGTGATGCGGTTTTTGCGTATTGAAAAGCGCTGTTTATTTACATCAGACATGGGTTGAAAAGAAACATTAAGAAAACATTAAGAATATCGCATTGTTTGCTAATGAGAGCGTATTCATAAAACTTATGATTGGGTATTAAAAACCAGAAGAGTCTTATAATCATGAAACTCGATACCCGATTAACTTCGTCAGCACTTACTCTTGCGCTTGCCGCTGTGGTCATCCCGTTTACGGCGGACTGGCAATTGCCTTTGCTTAACGGCGTGGTGGTCCGATGGATTGAAAACGGACAAGCGTTATGGTTACTGTTTGGGGCGCTATTTACCGCCTGGTATATACGGCCACTTTCCCGTCCCGAAGGGGCAAAGCAGTTTTGGCTATGGGCTGTTGTCTGGTGGGTGGTGCTATTGGGTAGAAGCACCAGTTGGGGGCGTGACTATTTCCCTGACGAGCCGCGTATGCTGTTCAGAACGATTTCAGTGATATTAATTGCTGCGTTGGTATTGCCAGTCCTGTTTTCTGCCGGGCTACGTAAGGAGATTGTTCGTCGTCTGCGGGACGTTCCTCTGCCATTGTGGCTGTTTACCGTGACGGCATGTTCATATCTGATTTCCGACACTGTCGAGCATCATCGCTGGTTGTCGCCGATATTCCTGCATAACGCGCGTTACACAGATTTGATTGAAGAGCTTTATGAAGTGCCATTTATGATCGGTTTGTTTATGGTGACCGTGGTGTTTATGCAGCAGGACAAGCAGGATGAATGTACGGCGCTGGAGATGACCCCGTATCACGCAAAATAGCGCGGCTGAAAAAGACCATGAATTCGACATGGGATAGATAGCGGTTAGCAAAAAAAGCCCGCACTCGGTGAGGCGGGCAAATAATACTGGAAGCAATGTGAGCAATGTCGTACCGAACAGGTGGGTTATAAACTCAACTACTCGGTGTTGATAAAGATAATCGTTATCATTAATGATTGCAACCCTGATATTTATGCGCTTTTATCCACGGCGCTAAAAGGTGATGGATATCACAAACTTTACTTTCCTGACGATGTGCTATTCTTTTTAACGGCAAATAAACCGCTAACGTTAAGACATAAGTGAGGAAAAAATGGGCATTCTTTCATGGATTATTTTTGGACTTATTGCGGGTATTTTGGCTAAGTGGATCATGCCAGGTAAAGATGGCGGCGGATTCTTTATGACGATCATTCTGGGGATCGTTGGTGCGGTAGTCGGAGGATGGATCAGTACGTTCTTTGGCTTTGGCAAAGTGGATGGTTTCAACTTCGGCAGCTTTGCAGTCGCGGTGATCGGCGCGATTGTCGTGCTGTTAATCTACAGAAAAATCAAAAGCTAAACGCAGAACTTTCAGAGATAATAAAGGCTACGACAGGTAGCCTTTATTATTCAAAATGAATTTACCACCAGCCCAGTTCGGTACCCGCCACCGCAATTAGCGCGATGCCCATCAACACCATCGTTGTTTTCCTCATGGTTATGCTCCCGGCGCGGCGTAACCGCCAATAAAAAACCATGCCAAAAATAATATTGCCGTAATGAAAATGACGACAGGGAAGAGGATACCCACTCTCATGCTATTACCTTCACTGTTCAGGGGGCGCCAGAATAGCAGGGTTTTCTCAGCGACAAAAGGTCGGTTGCTTTGTGACAGGGCGTGGTTATTACTGACTTAACCCGGGATAAACACCCACTAAAGCGCTGACAGAAAGTATGGAAATAGCGTACCCGCCAGGTTATCCTGGACAAAATATCGCTTTAAGGAGTCGTTATGAAATTTACGTGGATTGCGTTGCCAGGCGTATTGCTGCTGAGCGCTTGTTCATCGTCGCAACCCAACGCCCCCAGGCCGCCGCGTATTGGGATGCCTAATCCGGCAGCCGTCTACTGTGAGCAACAGGGCGGTACGCTGATGCCGGTGCAGACCCCACAAGGCGTGCGTTCCGATTGCAAATTGCCCAATGGCGAAATCATTGATGAGTGGACATTATGGCGCAGAGAGCACCCTGATACGAAAAAGTGACAACCTGCGGTCCGACGGGATATGATTAAGAACAATCTGATAATGAGTTTCATGCGGCGCAAGAAAATATGTTTCAGTTAAAGCCGGGCGCGTTGGCAATAGTTATTGGCGCTAAAACACCCGCCGGACGGCGGAATATTGGTAAATCGGTTGAGCTATTTTGCCTGTGTCAACCCGGAGATGAATTCATTAACCCGGTAAATGGACACGTCACCTTACTGCCGAAAGAAGCGCCTCGGGCGCTGTGGCTGGTCACGGGCGATGTAGCCTCCGCCGATGGCCAGCACGGTTTTGCCTGGGTGCGGGCAGAACATTTGATGCCGTTGTCCCCGGACAGACAACCAGGCCAGGCGGCGGCACGACAATCACAGCTCTCGTAGCCACTCTGCCAGCACAATGGCATGGTTCTGGCGAGTATCTTTAGCGGCGTATAGCAACGTTAGCGGCTGGTGTCGGGCAATATCCGCCAGACGTTTGCCTTCTTGATGCTGTTGCGCAAGTTCTGCCCGGTATTGCTGCGCGAAGTGGTTAAAATCAATCAGTTCGCTATGAAAGGCTTTGCGCAATTCGGTGGAGGGCGTAATGGCCTTATTCCATTCATCATAGACCAGCGCTGCTTTTTTAATGCCTCGCGGCCATAGCCTGTCAACCAATACCCGATAACCATCGTCTTTTTCCGCCGGGAAATAGACGCGCTTACACTGGATTCGCATTTTTCCCTCCTGTGATGGTGTCGCTTACGGTACTTTTGTCGGATAGCGGTAATGATTTTAATGGATCAGGCCTGATAAACGAAGCGTCATCAGGCATTCAAGTGGGTATCAGGTTTATTTATGACGCTATCTCTCGATCGCGTCCGGCGTAGAGGCCGAAAATCGCCATGATGATAGCCAGAACCGTTACGCCCGATAGCGGCAGATACCAGCTACCGCTGGCATCATGAAGTTTTCCCATGACGGGCGGCCCACATGCCGCCAGTAAATACCCGACCGACTGCGCCATGCCGGAAAGCGCCGCCGCCTGATGCGCCGAACTGGCGCGCAGGCCGATAAACGTCAGGCCGAGGATCATCGTCGCGCCTGTACCGAAGCCGAACAGTAGCGTCCAGATGATCGCCTGGCCCGGCACAAACCAAAGCCCCGCCGCGCCCACTGCGCACAAGAGTGAGACCAGCGCGGCAATCCAGCGTTGATCGTTAAAGCGAGGCAAAATAAGCGGAATGGCTAACCCAGGCGCCGCGGTCGCCAGTTGCAGCAGGCCATGTAGCGATCCTGCCTGTGCTTCGCTGTAACCGTGGCTGATGAGTATTGTTGGTAACCAGCCGATAATTACATAATAAATCAGTGAGTTAAGTCCCAAAAACAACGTAACTTGCCAGGCTAAAGGCGAACGCCAGATACCGCGTTCATGTAATGCCCGGGAGCTACTCAGGTTAGCTGAGCGGGTAGTGCGCCACTGCGGCAACCAGATAAGAAACGCCAACAGCGGAAACAGCATTAGCATTAACAGCGCGCCGCGCCAGCCAAAACCGTGCAACGCCAGCGGAACCACCAGCGCAGACCCCAACGCGGCGGCGGCGCCCATCGTCAATGAGTACGCGCCCGTCAGCCTGGCGACATGTTGTGAAAAATCGCGCTTAATCAATCCTGGTAGCAGCACATTACCCAGCGCTATCCCGCACCCAATAATGGCAGTTCCGGCAAACAACAATGCAGCGGAGGGCAGGGAGCGGAGAGCAATACCCGCGCAAATCAGCAGCATTGCGGCAAACAGACTGCGTTCCATCCCAAACCGGCGGGCAATACCGGCCGCCAGCGGCGAAACCAGTGCAAACGCCAGAAGCGGCAAGGTTGTTAGCAGGCCCGTCTGGGCGGTGGAAAGACCGTAATCCGAACGGATTGTCTCCAGCAACGGCGCAGCGCCGGTAAATGTTACGCGCAGCGTAGTGGCTATCATCAAAATACCGGCAATCAGTAAAGCGCCCTGTTTGCCGCGTGGTGAAAGGGCTGTCGTCATCGTTTTCTCATCTCGTCAGGCGAGGCGATACCTTAACAGTTTTTACTGTTTGGATGAATCAAGCTAAAATGACAATTTATCGCTAAAATCGGACAATATAATGATTGGCCTGAGACTGGATGGTTACGATCCCGACCTTCACCACGATGCCGCTGTGGCCTTTTGTATTCGCGCCAGGGATGATGAACTGTTTAGCCCTCGCCATCAGCATCGCAAGGGACAGTTGATCCTCGCTCTGCACGGCGCGATCACCTGTGAGGTGGAAAATGCGATGTGGATGGTTCCGCCCCAGTATGCCGTCTGGCTCCCCGGCTCGCTGCCGCACAGTAATCATGTGACCGCAGGGGCGGAGCTGTGCTTTTTATTTATTGAACCTGCAGCGGTCGTCATGCCGGAGCGTTGCTGCACGCTGAAAATTTCGCCGTTATGCCGGGAGTTGATTTTGTCGCTGGCGCGCAGAACCGATCCCGAAAGAGCGCAAATGCCAACGCAGCGCCTTATTCAGGTGTTGTTTGATGAACTGCCGCAGCAGCCGCAGGAACAATTGCAATTACCGGTATCGGGGCATCCGAAAATTCGCCAAATGGTTGAGACAATGGCGCAGGAGCCCGCGCGATGGAATACGTTAGGGCAGTGGGCCAGCGTATTCGCGATGAGCGAGCGTAACCTTGCCCGGCTGGTCGTCAAAGAGACGGGACTAAGCTTTCGTCGCTGGCGTCATCAGTTGCAATTAATTCTGGCGCTACAAGCGCTGATCGCGGGGCGTAATGTACAACAGACGGCGCAAATGCTGGGCTATGATTCCACCACGGCATTCATTACCATGTTTAAAAAAGGCCTGGGGCAGACCCCAGGCCAGTATCTGACGGGCGAGTTACTGCTTCCCCACAATTAAGGAGACCAGCCCCGCCGCAATCAGTGGGCCGACCGGCACGCCGCGAAACAGCGCGACGCCAAGTACCGTACCGACCAGCAGCCCGGCGACGAGCTGCGGTTGGTTTCCCATCAGCGTAATGCCGCGACCGCCCAGCCAGGAGACGAAAACGCCGACAGCAATCGCGACCAGCGATTTCCAGTTCACAAAAGAGTGGATCAATGTGGAGGGCGGTAGGGTTCCGCTGGCGATGGGAGCCATTACGCCGATGGTCAGAATGATAATCCCGACGGTGAGTCCCTGTTTTTCAATCCAGGGAAAAAAGGTATTCAACGGGGTTACGCGGACAATAATCAGCACCAGAATTGAGACGGCGACAGTGGTGTTGTGGCTGATAAATCCCAGAGCTGCCAGTCCGAGCAGGATCAGCAGAGTGACATCAAACATTATGGTTTCCTTGCCAAAAAGTAAGCCTGACTACTTTACGCCCAAACGGCAAAGCGCACAGGCCTTTTTAACGATTGATGCGGATTTCAGGCAACTGCCTGAAAGACAATCTCTACGTGAAAAACAGCGTTGTCATTAAATTGCCATCAACGCCGCGTATTGCTAACAGGTGAACCGTCATTGTTGTCTTCCTGAGGATACAATTATGTACGATCCACCGTTTCTTGAAGCGCTGATGATTACGGCGTCGTTTTTCGCCATTTTTATCATTATCGTTGTGTCTGTATTGCTCCTTGAAGGGGAAGGGGACTAAGCCGTTGGCGATGACTGAAAGCGGCGGAAGACTGCCAGTTCTGGTCGGGCGATGCGCAGATAGTCCTGTGTATTCATAATGACTGATTTTTCCAGCAGGCCGGCATTAAAGGCAATTTCATCGAAACGCTCAAACAGGAGCGGATCGGCGACCAGTTTCAGATTAGGGTGAAAACTGAAAGGCGGGATCGCGCCAAAAACGCAGCCGGTCAGCATATCGACTTCCGCCGGGCTGGCAAGGGAAGCGCGTAAGCCGCCCAGATGTGAAGCAAGCTGAGAGAGGTCGGCTTGCTGATCGGCCGCCAGAATAGCAAGAACGTGCTGGTTGACGCCGTTGCCTTTGACTTTACAGACCAGCGCTTTTGCGCCCTGGCCCAGCGCAGTACCGCGTATTTCAGATACCGCTTCGCATTTCCCTACCGCTTCATGGTTCACCACACGATAGCGCGCGTTCTCCTGGGTTAATAAAGCCACTAAACGTTGGTGTGTAGCGACACCCTTCCCGACTTCAGTCATTTCGGCCATTTCTCACTCCTGGTGCAATATGAACATTTACTGCGAAGCACTATGATGAACGATGTTGTTTTTGTTGTTTGTTCAGATAGAGCTGTGCATCGGAAGCCTGGTAGGCATCATTAATCGTATCATTGGGCTGCATATTATAAATCCCGGCAGAAAAATGGACTGTCTTATCCGGTGCGATAATTTGCAGGTTACGAATAATACGCTCCGGCAGATGGATAGCCAAATCCGCCGCGTAATCAACAAGAATAATACAGAACTCATCGCCGCCGAGGCGAATGGCGTAATCGCTTTTACGAATCGATGTTTTAATCGCTTTCGCCAACAGGGTTATAATTCGGTCGCCTTCCTGGTGCCCCTGGGTATCGTTGATCAGTTTTAACCTATCGCAATCAATAGCGACAAATGTCACCGGCGTCCCGGTATTGACCAGGCGTTGCAGTCGCTGTTCCAGCACCGGTGTTAATATTTTACGGTTGTAAAGCCTGGTCATGGCATCGCTAATATTTTCGCGTGTGACGTTGCGATAAAGCCGAAAGTGCATCCGTACCATATTAAGCAGGAGCGCCGTTGCCAGTAAGTAAAAGGCCAGCGCTTTCCAGGACGAGACAAGGAAATAGGTTAAATCAAGGGACAACGAAACGCGCAGCCCACCAGGGATATCATGGCTATAATTCACATATTGAAACAGATTATTTTTGCTTTGATTAATAATAATTTCTTTTCCGGAGTCCATATCCTTTAGTGTTACGTTAAGATAACGCCAAACCAGCGGACGGTCCTGGGTATAAAAAATATTTTTTAAATTATCCTGGTTAACATCCACCATCACGATGCCTTTTAACGATCCCGCCAGATAGACTGGCGTTAAAAAACTCATGACGTTTTCCTGAGTAATATCATCCATGTAGATACTTGAAATAACCGTACGGCCGGTAAAAAGTTTATCTATATCTTTTCTGTTAATACCCATTGTGCCTTTTTGTAAAAAAGTCCAACGATGCATGGCGAAGCGCCGTGAGTTGATTAAATCATAGAAATAGACATAATGTTTATTTAAATCAACGTAATAACGGAATTTAAGCTCCAGTGTGCCCAGCCCGTGACTATGGTCGTCCTGCGAACGGTTGATGCTTACCGCCTGATCAAATGCAGGCAGTAAAAGGGCGTCATCAAGATTATCGGTACACTGTGTAGCGGCGGTTTGCAGAGTACCATGTAGCGCCGGATAATTATGCCGGGTCAGGTTGACACCGTGCGTACCGTTAATAGCTTCAAAGGCGTCGCAAAACGCGCGGTGTTTTTCTGCGGTGACGGGGTCTCCCGGCGCTTCAAAAGTTCGCATCAAATGTGCGGCGATGCTCTGATTCTGGTACTTATCGTACAAAAACGACGAATCGGCTCTCTCCATGATATAACGCATATAGGCATTCATTGCCCTGTCGCTGGCAATAAGTTCGTAAATCAGGAAGGACGATGTCAAAACGATGACGCTTGCCGAGATAAAGTGCCTGAGCGCTTTATGATGCAAATTCATGATGAACTACAGCCCTGAAAGTCGGATGCGTTAGTTTACCATAGCGATGAGAATTCCTCTAATAGACTGTTTAAAAATAAAACGTGTTGATGTTATGGAATAAAAATCATTCTCGATTTAATAAATTCAATAATATATGGTGTTGATATTTTCAGTCGTGACTATTGTCGCAAAAAGTAAATTGTTAATTAACGGCATCGATTTAACACTAACGAAAATAAAATAGCCTTTATTATTACGCGAAAGGAGTGTGAAGTGGTAAGGATAATAATGTACTTCCGTTCGGAGGCACTATGAAACGATTTAAAGAAATGGCAACAATTTTTCTTTTTGCATTGCTGGCTGCGGGGTTCACGTCGTCTGCTATGGCAGCGTCGGGTAGTGATAGTCCGTGGGATTTTGATTTTTCGGGTCCATGGCTTTTTTGCAAACTACAACCCCCTGATTCTCTGCAATTACCGCCACCTCCTGGTGAGTATTGCTGGCATTAATAAATCCATAGTATTTCAGTGATAAGTCGGCGCATGTAAGGTTAATCCAGTCAGGAGATATACAGGTTTACGGCTATTATAGTGGTAGTATGTATAATTGCCTTGTTAGTGATAAATCAGCCCGTGACTCATTACGGGCTGATTTATGGTTATGCGCTTTGATTGGCGCTCTGTTTCTGAAACAATTCGCGGAATACCGGATAAATATCCTCCTGATCGCGAATATGCTGCATGGCGAAGTTATCGAACGTCGCCTGCAGATGTTCATACTCGCGCCATAAGGTCTGGTGGGCGCGGCGGGTAATCTCGATATAGCTGTAATAGCGCACTACCGGCAGCAGCTTTTTCGCCAGAATCTCATGGCACAGCGGTGAATCGTCGGCCCAGTTATCACCGTCTGACGCTTGCGCCGCATAGATGTTCCACTGACCGGGGTCGTAGCGCTCTTTAACTACTTCATCCATGAGTTTAAGCGCGCTGGAGACAATCGTCCCCCCGGTCTCTTGCGAATAAAAGAACTCATGTTCGTCCACTTCCTTCGCCTGGGTATGGTGGCGGATATAAACCACTTCTACGTTCTTATATGTTCGGCTCAAAAACAGATAGAGCAGAATGTAAAAACGCTTGGCCATATCTTTGGTTGCCTGGTCCATCGAACCCGAGACGTCCATCAGACAGAACATCACCGCCTGGCTGGAGGGCTCAGGCCGTTTTTCATAATTTTTATAGCGTAAATCAAAGGTGTCGATAAACGGCACTCGCTCGATTTTAGCCCGTAGTTCGGCAATCTCCCGACGTAACCGCTCCTCTTCAAGCAGTTGCGCTGGTTCGCTTTTGCTGATGGTCTCCAGTTCCGTTTCCAGCGCGTGCAGTTCGCGGCGTTTTCCTGCCGTCATTGCTGTACGGCGCGCCAGAGAGTTTTGTAGCGAACGTACCACGCTGATATTGGCCGGTACGCCGTTTGAGGTGAAACCGGCGCGGTGAGTTTTATACTCGTTAAGCTGGCGATGCTGGTTTTTCTTCAGATTAGGCAGCGCTAAATCTTCAAAGAGCAGATCCAGATACTCATCTTTTGAAATCTGAAAAACAAACTCATCCTGGCCTTCGCCGTCCTGGCTGGCCTGACCTTGACCGCTACCGGAACCGCCGCCGCCACCGCCTTGCGGACGCTCAATGCGATCATTCTGGATAAAGTGATCGTTACCCGGATGGACGCGATGGCGCAGACCGCCGCGCCCCTGATGAAACATCGGTTCGCTAATATCATCGGTTGGAATAGAGACGGACTCTCCGCTGTCGACATCGGTCACAGAGCGTTTATTAATCGCTTCGGAAATCGACTGCTTAATTTGTGCTTTATAACGACGCAAAAAGCGCTGGCGATTCACCGTGCTTTTATTTTTGCCGTTAAGACGTCGGTCTATGAACCAGGTCATATGCCCCCCGTACTGCCAACTGAGCGCCTGTTCTGTCAGTGCCGGATAGCGCTAACGCTTAGCCAGTCTACAGAACATTACTTTGTAGGCCCGGTAAGCGCAAGCGCCACCGGGCATTAACATCACGACGATTTACGCACGCGCAGGTACCACTCGCACAGCAAACGAACTTGCTTACGGGTATACCCTTTTTCCATCATCCGATCGACAAAGTCGTCATGCTTTTTCTGCTCGTCAGTCGACGTTTTGGCGTTAAAAGAAATGACCGGCAACAGCTCTTCAGTATTGGAGAACATTTTTTTCTCAATCACCGTGCGCAGCTTCTCGTAACTGGTCCAGTTTGGATTACGGCCGCTATTGTTGGCTCTGGCGCGCAGGACAAAGTTTACTATCTCATTACGGAAATCTTTCGGGTTACTGATACCCGCTGGTTTTTCAATTTTTTCCAGTTCGGCGTTCAGCGACTCGCGATCGAACAGTTGACCGGTATCCGGGTCGCGATACTCCTGATCCTGAATCCAGAAATCCGCATAAGTCACGTAACGATCAAAAATGTTCTGCCCGTACTCAGAATAAGATTCGAGATAGGCCGTCTGGATCTCCTTGCCGATAAATTCGGCGTATTTCGGGATCAGGTAGCCTTTCAGGAACTCCAGATAACGCTCAGCCTGCTCCTGCGGGAACTGTTCACGCTCGATTTGTTGTTCCAGAACGTAGAACAGATGTACCGGGTTTGCCGCCACTTCCGCATGGTCGAAGTTGAATACGCGGGAGAGGATCTTAAAGGCGAATCGGGTGGAGAGACCGTTCATCCCTTCGTCCACGCCCGCATAGTCGCGATACTCCTGGTACGATTTGGCTTTAGGGTCGGTATCTTTCAGGCTTTCACCGTCATAAACGCGCATTTTCGAGTAAATACTGGAATTTTCCGGCTCTTTCAGGCGGGAAAGAATCGAGAAGCGCGAAAGCGTTTCCAATGTGCCCGGCGCGCAGGGCGCATGAGCCAGCTCGCTATGATTAAGTAGTTTCTCGTAGATTTTGATCTCTTCGGAGATTCGCAGGCAATAAGGCACCTTCACAATATAGACACGGTCGAGGAACGCTTCGTTATTTTTATTGTTACGGAAAGTCACCCATTCAGATTCGTTTGAGTGGGCAAGTATGATGCCATTAAAGGGCAGGGCGGAAATACCTTCCGTACCATTGTAGTTACCTTCCTGAGTTGCGGTCAGCAAGGGGTGCAGCACCTTAATAGGCGCTTTAAACATCTCGACGAACTCCATGATCCCCTGGTTAGCGCGGCATAGCGCGCCAGAGTAACCATACGCATCCGGATCGTTCTGGGCGTGATGTTCGAGTTTACGAATATCCACCTTGCCGACCAGCGCCGAAATATCCTGGTTGTTTTCATCGCCGGGTTCCGTTTTGGCGATGGCAATCTGCTCCAGAATGGAGGGCCAGACTTTCACCACGCGGAATTTAGTAATATCGCCGCCAAACTCATGCAGGCGTTTGGCCGCCCACGGGGACATAATCGTACCGAGATAGCGGCGCGGAATACCGTACTCTTTTTCCAGAATCTGCGCGTCTTCCTGCGGATTAAACAGGCATAACGGATGATCGTTGACCGGACTACGCTCGCCGTTGGCGCTTAAAACATAAATTGGCACGCGCTGCATTAGCGATTTCAGCCGTTCAGCGAGCGATGATTTGCCACCCCCCACAGGTCCCAGCAAATAGAGAATTTGCTTCTTCTCTTCCAGCCCTTGCGCCGCATGTTTTAGATAAGAGACAATCTGTTCAATCGCGTCTTCCATGCCGTAAAACTCTTCAAACGCAGGATAGCGAGCAATAACCCGGTTGGAGAAGAGTCGGGAAAGTCGGGGTTCCTGGGCAGTGTCGACCATATTAGGCTCGCCGATAGCCATTAATAGCCGCTCTGCCGCGTTGGCATAAGCACTGCGATCTTGCCGACAAATGGTAAGAAAATCCTGCAGTGTGAACTCTTCGTCCTTGGCAGCTTCGTAACGCTGGCGATAGTGATCGAATATATTCATGATATGCCATCCTTTCGTTTTTTCGCACATGTTAAGAGCCGTTCATATGAATAGTAGAGGCTCCCGGAAGAGGTAGACTGAACGCCGTCTCTGCTAAGGAAAAAAAAAGCAACTCTCATGCCATTTTATTGGTCAGAAGATCAACGTGTCCGGTGATACACCTTCTTAACATTAAGCGTAGATGGCATTTGCAAAACTTGCCTGTACGCGTCAGTGGATTTCGATGACATATCAATAACTCATCAGGTAGAAAAGGCTGGTGGATATCAGAAAAAGCGTTCCCGGTCACATAACGATCATCAGCCGATCATCTGAAAATAATCGGTGGTGGTGATATTAAACGGTTACATTGTGTAAAATAGTTGGGCTTACAGGTATTGGCGGTTACACTTTTGCCGCAGAACATTTGAATAAGGAATTATGGATTGTGACCAAACTTAAACTTCTGGCTCTTGGCGTGTTTATTGCAACATCCGCCAGCGTCGCGCACGCTGAAAGCAACCTGACGTTGGGCGCAGGCGTTGGTGTGGTTGAACACCCTTATAAAGATTACGATAGCGATGTTTATCCGATACCGGTCATCGCTTATGAAAGCGAAAACTTCTGGTTCCGTGGTCTGGGCGGCGGGTACTACTTGTGGAATGACAATGCCGATAAGTTATCAATCATGGCATACTGGTCCCCGATGTACTTCAAACCGGGCGACAGCGATGACCATCAGTTGCGTCGTCTGGACAGGCGTAAAAGTACTATGATGGCGGGCGTTTCTTACGCGCATCACACCCAGTATGGATTCCTGCGTACCTCACTGGCAGGGGATACGTTGGATAACAGTAACGGTATTGTCTGGGATCTGGCCTGGCTGTATCGGTATACCAATGGCGGGCTGACCTTAACGCCAGGTATCGGGGTTGAATGGAATAGCGAGAACCAGAACGATTACTATTACGGCGTATCACGTAAAGAATCTTCGCGTAGCGGCCTGCGCGGCTATAACCCGAACGATAGCTGGAACCCGTATCTTGAACTTAGCGCTAACTATAATTTCGCCGGTAACTGGAGCGTATATGGTACTGCGCGCTACACCCGCCTGTCGGATGAAATTACCGACAGCCCGATGGTGGATAAATCCTGGACCGGTATCCTTTCTACTGGCGTGACCTATAGATTCTGATTGATTGAATTTGCCGGAAAAACCATGACAAAGCCTGCGTTATGCAGGCTTTGTGCTAACTGAAACGCGAACATGGCGGCTTGCATAAATGCGCTGTTGACCGGGGATGGCGCAGCCTTACGTGATTTATACTTTGTTACATCAATTTAAAAAACTAGCCTTTTATATGAAAAATCCAGGTGATTACAACTGCGCTAACAATTAGCGTAATAATTGTTGCAATGCTGGCTGATATCGCCCTGTCACGTCCCGCTTATGCTATACCCATTCTTCACAGCGAGTAAGACGAATGAGCATAGTATTCAATACCGTAGCCAAGCCCAGCGGCAGTCTGTGTAACTTATCCTGCAAGTACTGTTTCTATCTTGATAAACCCCGGGGCCAGCGCGTCATGTCTGACGATGTGCTGGAGACGTATATCCGCCGGGTAATTGATGATACGCCATCCTCAGAGGTCTCGTTTTGTTGGCAGGGGGGAGAGCCGACGCTATGCGGTCTTTCTTTTTACCACAAAGTGGTGCGCTTGCAGCAACGCTATGCCAACGGCAAAACTATCTACAACAGTCTGCAAACCAATGGCGTATTAATCAATGAAGAGTGGGCGGCATTCTTTGCGCAGCATCAGTTCCTGATTGGTATATCGATTGATGGGCCGCAAGTCGTTCATGATAATTACCGGAAAACGCCGTCAGGGCGGGCGTCTTTTTCCCGAGTCGTTAATGCTATCCGCCTTCTGCAGGCAAATGATGTCGAGTTCAACACGCTCACTGTCGTGAATGATGCGTCATGCCGTCATGGCAACGCTATTTATCATTTTTTGACGCAGGAACTGGAAAGTAAACACCTGCAATTTATTCCCATTGTTGAGCCGCTCGCGCAAAAAGCGCAGCGTTCTTTGACGTTATCTGATAATGAAGATTCGCCTTCGCTGATGCCCTTTTCCGTCACGCCTGAAGGGTGGGGGGCCTTTATGTGCGATGTTTTTGATCAATGGATACGTCACGATGTCGGACGCATATTCGTACAGCTTTTTGATAACTTACTTGGCGTCTGGATGGGGGAGCCCGCCACGCTTTGTACGATGCAGTCGACCTGCGGGCAAAGTTTGCTGGTGGAGCAGAATGGCGACGTGTTTAGCTGCGACCATTTTGTTTTTCCCGCCTATAAACTGGGCAATCTGCAGCAACACTCTTTAGAAGAAATGGCGGCCTCTCCTTTTCAGCAGCAGTTTGGCGCGGCTAAAGCAAACCTTTCCTCACGCTGCCAGAACTGTACGTGGCGCTTTGCCTGTCACGGCGGTTGTCCGAAACATCGAATTTGTATGGACGGCGGCGAACGGCAAAATTATCTCTGTAAAGGATATCTGGAGTTCTTTCAACATGTGACGCCCTATATGAATGTGATGCGTCAATTATTACTGAATCAGCGACCCGCCGCGCATATTACCCGCATCGTCGACATGATTGCGGATGACGTTCGTCAGTGACAAGAAAATCGCCCCCTTGCGCGGTATGATGCCGGACATTACCGTAGGGTCTAAGAGTCCTGTATTGTTTTACCGTCGAGTGACATTGAAAAGGAAATGAAATCAGTGAAAAACGTAACGTTTTGCGGGCAGGTGACGCTTCCTGCCATCGGACAGGGAACATGGTATATGGGCGAGCGCGCGGATCAACGTCAGCGCGAGGTTTCGGCGTTGCGCGCGGGGCTGGATTTGGGGTTACGCCTTATTGATACAGCGGAAATGTATGCCGACGGCGGGGCGGAAAAGGTCGTGGGCGAGGCGTTAGCAGGGCGACGCGATGAGGCATTTCTGGTGTCAAAAGTGTACCCGTGGAACGCTGGCGGCCAGAAGATAGTTGCCGCCTGTGAAGAAAGCCTGCGTCGCCTGAAAACAGATTATCTCGATCTCTATCTATTGCACTGGGCCGGAAGCTTTTCATTCGAAGAGACCGTTGAAGGTATGGAGCGGCTAATCGCGCAGGGGAAAATTCGCCGTTGGGGAGTCTCTAATCTTGATTATGACGATATGCAGGCGCTGTGGCGCATCCCTGGGGGACAGCAATGCGCGACAAATCAGGTGCTCTATCATCTGGCGTCACGTGGTATTGAGTATGATTTATTGCCGTGGTGTCAACAACAGCGAATGCCAGTGATGGCCTATAGCCCGCTGGCGCAGGCTGGCCGGTTACGTAGCGGTTTACTGAATCATCCGGTGGTGAATGAAATTGCGCAAGCGCATAACGCTACGGCGGCGCAAATCTTACTGACGTGGGTGATTGCGCATCCGGGCGTGATGGCGATCCCGAAAGCCGGAAGTACAGAACACGTGAAGCAAAATGCGGCGGCGCTTGAGATCGCCTTGTCAGCAAACGAACTTGCCTTACTGGACAACGCCTGGCCTGCGCCAAAAGGGAAAACCGCGTTGGATATGGTGTGACGCCGGATAAAATGTGTAAGCGCCGCCATCCGGCAGGTCATGCCTGATGGCGGCTGACGCCTTTCAGATCCTATAGTAACGCCGTTATCCATTCACTTTTAGCGTTTAGCGACGCAGATAGTCTGCGCCAGACGAGAGGGTTTTTCTTCTGTGGCTTGTTGCGGCGCAGTAGCGTAAACCGTTTCAACGCAGACAAACGTTTTATAGCCGTCATCCGGCATGTCGCCCATGCTGACGGACAACGCCGGGCCAGGGTTCCAGCCTACGACGTTAAGGTGATGGTGGTGGACCACATCAATCGTGCGGTTTAATGTCGCATCGTGGATCACGCTACATGCTTCAGGATTGAGGTAAACGCGATCGGTACGGTCCGGAAAGGTTTGTATACCGTCGGTCAGGACACCTTCTTTAGCGTCGTTAACTTTATCAATAAACCGATCGCCGAGTCCGCTGACCTTAACGTTGGCGATGTCGCCAACGTTAAAATAGCTGTGGAGCGCGGATGTGGTTGCAAATTCGCCATGCGCTTCCAGTTCAATTTCACAGGTTTTACCCACTTTAAAACGAGCCAGCAGCGTGAAATCGTGCGGCCAGTATTTCCGGGTGGCCTCACTGCTTTGCAGCTCAAATGTCAGCATTACGCCATTATCATCTTCATTATGCGCTTTTAGCGCCCACGGAAGATTACGCGCAAAGCCGTGTGACGGCAGACCCTGTTGAGCCGCAGGTCCAAACCAGGGCCAGCAGATCGGTACGCCGCCGCGTAGCGCCACGCCGGTTTTGAAAGGCGTATTATTACTGAGCCACAATACCTCTTCCTCGCCAACGGGTTTCCAGGAGAGAAGGTGCGCGCCCTGTAATGCAAAAGAGGCTTTCACCTGCGGATGGTCAACGACGATCAGATCCAGGTCATCAAGCTGACGACGGGAAAGGACAGGGGTAAGCTGTTCGATAACCGGGAGGGCAAAAATTTTATTAATCATTACGCAATCCTCTTAACCCTAAATAATTCGAGTTGCATGACAAGGCGCTTGTGCCTTGACCAGTGCTTGCGCTGGCCCGTAGAGGCGAGGCCGCAGGCCGAGTAACGCGGCAAGTGAACGACAAATTCATCGGGAACGAATTTGAACAACCGTAGGTCATCTCCGGCCAGGGACATGGACATCCCTGATTCATCCCGATAAGTTCGACTTCCGTCAGTGATTCGGGTGAGAAAGCATAGCCAACACACCTGCAACTTGAAGTATGACGGGTATATCTTTAAGCAAAAAAAAGAGCGACCTGAGTCGCTCTTACCAATGACTGTGTCATCTCAACTTATTTGGAGATGTGAGCAATCAGGTCCAGTACTTTGTTGGAGTAACCGGTTTCGTTATCGTACCAGGAGACCAGTTTCACGAAGTTGTCGTTCAGCGCGATGCCTGCTTTAGCATCGAACACGGAAGTGCATACTTCGCCGTTGAAATCGGTAGATACAACGTCGTCTTCGGTGTAACCCAGAACGCCTTTCATTTCGCCTTCGGCAGCAGCTTTAACAGCAGCTTTGATCTGCTCGTAGGTAGCCGCTTTTTCCAGACGAACGGTCAGGTCAACAACGGATACGTTCGGAGTCGGAACGCGGAACGCCATACCAGTCAGTTTGCCATTCAGTTCCGGCAGTACTTTACCTACCGCTTTAGCAGCGCCAGTAGAGGACGGGATGATGTTCTGAGATGCGCCGCGGCCGCCGCGCCAGTCTTTGTGAGACGGGCCGTCAACGGTTTTCTGGGTTGCGGTAGTCGCGTGAACAGTAGTCATCAGACCTTCGATGATGCCGAAGTTGTCGTTGATAACTTTAGCCAGCGGCGCCAGGCAGTTGGTGGTGCAGGAAGCGTTGGAAACGATGTCCTGGCCTTCGTATTTGTCAAAGTTAGCGCCTTTAACAAACATTGGGGTGTTGTCTTTAGACGGACCCGTCAGAACCACTTTTTTCGCGCCAGCGGTGATGTGTTTACGCGCGGTTTCGTCAGTCAGGAAGATACCGGTAGCTTCAGCCACTACGTCAACACCAACTTCGTCCCATTTCAGGTTAGCCGGATCGCGTTCAGCGGTAACACGGATTTTTTTACCGTTAACGATCAGATGACCGTCTTTCACTTCAACAGTACCGTCGAAACGGCCGTGAGTGGAGTCATATTTCAGCATGTATGCCATGTACTCTGCGTCTAACAGGTCGTTGATTGCAACGATCTCGATGTCAGAACGTTTCTGAGCAGCACGGAAAACAATGCGACCGATACGGCCAAAACCGTTGATACCTACTTTGATAGTCATATATTCCACCAGCTATTTGTTAGTGAATAAAAGGTTGCCTGTAAAATTACAAAAACCTTACGCAGCGTCAAGCGGAATCGTGTCAATCATTGCGACAAATCAATCCTCTGCACAACCTTTGCGCGGCTGATTCGCCTCACTCTTCCTTTCGGCTTGAAACCACATGGGGGCGCCGCCCCGAATTTTAAAGGGCAACCGAGATAATAATGTGACATCAGTCACGATTCGTGAGCCGCCATTTCGCAATGATCAAGTTTAGAACAAAAGTTGGTACTGAGGTGTTAATGTTTTGTTAGAATCGGTCAGGCAATGTGAGCACGTTTAAAGTGAGATGTGAGCAAATGGCTAACCAACCTTCAGCAGAAGAACTCAAGAAAAAATTGTCCGAAATGCAATTCTACGTGACGCAGGATCGTGGCACAGAACCGCCATTTACCGGACGCCTGCTACATAATAAACGCGATGGGGTTTATCACTGCCTGGTCTGTGATACGCCGCTTTTTCACTCCCACACCAAATACGATTCAGGCTGCGGCTGGCCTAGCTTTTACCAGCCTGTCAGCGAAGAGGCGATTCGTTACATAGACGATTTTTCTCATGGAATGCAGCGTGTCGAAATTCGTTGCGGTAACTGCGATGCGCATCTCGGACACGTTTTCCCGGACGGGCCGCAGCCAACCGGTGAGCGCTATTGCGTTAACTCGGCCTCGCTGGCCTTTTCTGACGAGAAAAACGGCGATCAACTGAAAGGCTGAAAAAACGATTCAGCAAATTATTCCACAGGAGCGGACACATCATGAATCTTGATGAGATCATTAACAGCATGACGCCGGAAGTGTATCAACGTTTATCCACCGCCGTTGAGCTGGGTAAGTGGCCGGATGGCGTGGCGTTGACGCCGGAACAGAAAGAAAACAGCCTGCAACTGGTGATGCTATGGCAGGCGCGGCACAATACCGAAGCGCAACATATGACGATCGATACTCACGGTCAGATGGTGATGAAAAGCAAGCAGCAGCTCAAAGCGGATTTCGGTATTACGTCAAAGCCGATTGCGACATTGAAAATGCAGTAACGGGGAGCCGGATAAGAGGTAGTCGCCATCCGGTGGTTTAATTGCCAATGCGTTGTGCTTACCGGGCCTGCTCATTGCTGCCAGACACAGGCCCGCCATATTTTTACGAATAACGCTTAATGTCCAGCGAGTCCGCCAACTGTGTCGCTAACTGATTATTGTCATCGGTGCCTTATTCCCAGAACATTGCGACAGCCAGCCCGCGCTTTTTAATCTGTTTTGTTAGAAGCGCTCTCCAGCCTGCGTTGAGCTTTGCCTGGTAGCGGCGCTGACGTGACGTATCCGGCCCAAAGATCTATGCAATGGTCTCACCGTTGCGTGATGTATTGACCGGATACGATACCTGCTCCGCTACCTGGCGACAGCCTGGCCCTGCGTCTCTTCCCAGTCTGCCAGCGTATACAGCGTCGCGCCTGCCGCCGCCATCTCCATAAACGCGTGTGCGCTATCCTGCGGGTGAATATTCACGCCGCGACAGCCATCGGTGATAACGTTAACGGCATAGCCCAACTCTAGCGCATCCAGCACCGTAAATTTTACGCAGTAATCGGTCGCCAACCCCATCACGATAAGCTCGGTAACGTCATGCTCGCGAAGCCAGGTATCAAGGGTAGTTTTCTGCCGATGTTCGTTGTCAAAAAACGCGCTGTAGCTATCAATCAGCGGGTTTTCACCCTTATAGATACAGGCGTCAATCGCATGTTGGTTAAGCAGGGGATGTAACGCCGCGCCGTCGGTATGTTGAACGCAGTGATCCGGCCAGAGCGTTTGCGGCAGCCCGTCCAGCTTTCCCTGACTATAGGGTTCCGCCTGATGCTGGCTGGCGAAGCTGCCATGCTGCGCGGGATGCCAGTCCTGGCTGGCCAGCACCGGAATCTGCCGGGGCTGGCACCAGTCAATAAGAGCGTTGGCGATGTCGATGGTACTGTCGCCTTCCGCTACAGCCAGCGCGCCGCCGGCGCAAAAGTCATTTTGCAAGTCGACCAGTAATAAGGCCCGGTTTGTCATTATCTTCTCCTTGTCGTCGGGATTTTTTAATCATCCGGCGTCAATTCACCACGCAAGTTTTGCGCCATCGCGCTACGAATCGCCTGAGTGTCCAGACCCTGGCTTAACAAATAATGCAGTTTGGTTAAGGTAGCTTCGACGGTCATATCGGCACCGCCAATCACGCCAGCGTGCGCCAGCGCATTACCGGTAGCGTACCCGCCCATATTGACTCTCCCTGACATGCATTGCGTCAGGTTAACCACCACGATGCCGCGCGAACTGGCCTCTTTCAGCTCCTGTAAAAACGCTTTATTTTGCGGCGCGTTGCCTACGCCATAAGAGCGCAGAATCAGCGCTTTTACCGGCTGACGCAGAAAGTTACGTACTACCTCGGCGGAAATCCCCGGATAAATCGTCACTACGCCTATCGGCTGCGGCGTAATAGGGTGAACGATTAATTCACCAGAACCGTAGGGCGCGGGAGGCGTATTTAAACGGCGAATGTGAATTCCTGCTTCCAGCAAGGGCGGCAGATTAGGAGAGGCAAAAGCGTCAAAACCATCCGCATGGGCTTTGGTCGTGCGATTGCCGCGGAACAGACGATTATTAAAAAACAGCGTTACTTCATTAATAGGGTAGTTGGCGGCGACATAAAGCGCATTCAGCAAATTAATTTGCCCGTCGGAGCGCAGCTCAGCCAGCGGAATTTGTGACCCTGTCACAATAACCGGTTTACCCAGATTTTCCAGCATGAAAGAGAGCGCCGATGCGGTAAACGCCATCGTGTCGGTGCCGTGCAGAATAACAAAACCGTCATACTCATCGTAGTGCGCTTTGATATCTGCAGCGATATGCTGCCAGTCTTCCGGCGTCATATCTGATGAATCCATCAGCGGGGCATATTCATGGATGGTAAAATCCGGCATCTCCGGGCGGTGGAATTCCGGCATCAGCGCCAGCTGGCGCTGAAGGTGCCCGGACACCGGGATATACCCTTTATCTGAGCGCTGCATACCGATAGTACCGCCGGTATAGGCAACGTAAATTGATTTCTTTTGCATGATAATGTTCAGTCGTGTCGCGAAGGACGTATTAATGATTATCGGATGGCGGCTATGAGCAGACGCCGCCATCCGGTATGGCTATTGATGAAGCATTAGCGAACGTTCGCGCAAGTCAAACAGAACGCATAACGGTTTTGGGGATCGTTAAATGCCGCCAGTTTATCCCCCTCGGCCTTCACCGTGTTGGCGGCGGAAACGAGCGGCGCCGGGAGCATAGCCTGAATGGCCTCCGGCAGCATGGCGCGTACTGATCCGGTCATACTGTCCATGACCATATCAAGGACCGTCGGTTCGTCCTGATAGTAATCAAGATGCCACTGTTTCAGTTTCGCCAGCTCCGCCGCTTTGGCGACGGCGTCGTCAAAGTCGCCGAGACTGTCCACCAGACCATTGGCTTTCGCGTCTTCTCCGGTCCAGACATGGCCTTGTGCGATTTTATCAATTTGCTCCGGCGTACGCTTACGCGCGTCTGCCACCAGCGTGATAAAGCGTTTGTAGCCGTACTCAATACTGAGTTGCATCATCTGCTGCACTTCCGGTGACAGTGCTTTGGTCATCGAAATATCCGCCAGCGGCGAGGTGGAAACGCCGTCGCTGTGTACGCCAATCGACGACAGGCTGTTTTCTACCGTATTGATGACGCCGAAGATGCCAATTGAACCCGTCAGCGTGCTGGGGCTGGCCACGATATAGTTTGCCGGCGTAGAGATCCAGTAACCGCCGGAGGCCGCCATGCCGCCCATTGAGACCACCACCGGTTTGCCAGCCGCTCTTGCTGCCGCCAGTTCGGCGCGGATAACTTCGGAGGCGTTGACGCTCCCGCCTGGGCTATTGACGCGCAGCACAATCGCTTTCACTTTAGGATCAAGGCGTGCGTCGCGGATCTGCGATGCCGTAGTGTCGCCGCCGACATTCCCTGGCGTTTCTTCGCCATCCATAATCGCGCCATTGGCGAAAATAACCGCAATAGTACCGCCGGTATCCGCAGGCGTTTTCAGCGAATAATCGTAATAGCTGATCGCGCGATAGTTATTTTCGGTTTTGCTCCAGCCAAACTGCTTCGTCAGCGCTTTTTCAACATCTGCGCTGGAGGCGAGGGCGTCCACCAGTTTATGGTCGAGCGCATATTTGGCGGTGTCGCCGCCCACGCTGGTTAACCCGTCGATAATAGCCTGCGCGCCGGGGAACAGTTGTTGCGGCGAAATCTGGCGATTGGCAGAAACGGTATGCAGGTAGTTCTGCCACAGTTCGCCTATCCAGCGGCTGTCGGCCTCGCGGGCGGCGGGCGACATATCGTCGCGGATAAACGGCTCGACGGCGGATTTATAGGTGCCGACCCGGAAAACGTGGGTAGAGACTTTCAGTTTATCCAGCAGCGTTTTGTAGTACAGGCCATTCGTAGCGAAGCCGTGAAGATCTACCTGACCCTGTGGGGAAAGCCAAATTTTATTGGCGAAACTGGCGAGGTAATACTGACCCTGGCTGTAGTTTTCACCCACGGCGAAAACCGGTTTGCCGCTATCGCGGAATTCGCGCAGCGCTTTACCGATATAGCGCATTGACGGCTGATCGGCACCGGTGAAGTTTTTCAGATCCAGAACGATACCCGTGATGTTACGGTCATCTTTCGCCTGACGAATAGCGTTGACGATGTCAAACAGGGAGTTTTCCTGCAGACGGTCGGAGCTGGCGCCAAATAACTGGCGACCCAGCGCGCCCAGACGGTGATTGGTGGAGGGTTTATCCACAATGACGCCGGAAATATCCAGCAGCAGAGCGCCGCGCGCGGTTTGCTCACTGTTGCTGCCGTTACCGATCTGCATCCAGATCCCAACGCCCACCAGGACCAGAAAAATAAAGAACAGGTTGAGTACCATTTCACGGACGAAGTTCAACACTCGCCACGTCCATTTAAAAAATCCGGCAATAAATCGCCACAGGGTTCGCATGTATTCTCCCTATCTGAGTAACAACGCTTGTACCTTGGTGAGGATAAAGCATTAAGATGTGGCTATCGTAATGACCCATCAGGCAGTTGTCAGCAGGAATCACTGCCTGCGCTGTAACAAAATCCGCTCCCGTGTTAATTTTGTGAATAAATATCATTGCTGGAGTTAATCAAATGGATGCACTAGAACTGCTGGTCAACCGTCGTAGCGCCTCTCGTCTCGCAGAACCGGCGCCTGTCGGAGAGCAATTACAGAACATTCTGCGGGCGGGAATGCGTGTTCCCGATCATAAATCTCTACAGCCGTGGCGTTTTTTTGTGATTGAAGGAGAGGGGCGCGACCGCTTCAGCGCCGTGCTTGAACAAGGCGCTGTCGCTGCCGGGGGCGATGAGAAAGCGATCGAAAAAGCGCGTAATGCGCCGTTTCGCGCGCCGCTGATCATTACCGTGGTGGCGAAATGCGAAGAAAACCATAAGGTTCCGATGTGGGAACAGGAGATGTCTGCCGGATGCGCGGTGATGGCGATGCAAATGGCGGCGATTGCGCAAGGGTTTAATGGTATCTGGCGTAGCGGCGCATTAACGGAGAGCGCTATTGTGCGGGAAGCCTTTGAGTGCCGCCCGCAGGATAAAATTGTTGGTTTTCTCTATCTCGGCACGCCGCAGCTCAAAGCGTCAACGACGATCAGTACCCCCGACCCCACGCCGTTTGTGCGTTATTTCTGACGCTGAGGGATAAAACTGTCTGGATTCTGAGCAAAGGCGCGGTAATTCAGACAGTGATACTTACCACATCAGGGAATGAGCGCTACCATAGCGCGAATGCAATGACAGGAGATGTCCATGAGCGAGCAAGCCATTCGTTTAACGCAATACAGCCACGGCGCTGGTTGCGGTTGTAAAATTTCCCCTAAAGTGCTGGAGACTATCCTGCATAGCGAGCAGGCGAAGTTCGTCGACCCGAATCTGCTGGTGGGTAATGAAACCCGCGATGATGCGGCGGTTTACGATCTGGGTAATGGCACCAGTATTATCAGCACCACCGACTTCTTTATGCCGATAGTCGATAACCCGTTTGATTTTGGCCGCATTGCGGCAACAAACGCCATCAGCGATATTTTTGCGATGGGCGGCAAACCGATCATGGCGATCGCGATCCTTGGCTGGCCGATTAATACCCTGTCGCCCGATATTGCGCGTGAAGTGACCGAGGGGGGGCGCTTTGCCTGCCGTCAGGCCGGTATCGCGCTGGCGGGCGGACACTCTATTGACGCCCCGGAGCCGATCTTTGGTCTCGCGGTCACAGGCGTAGTGCCGACCGAACGGGTGAAGAAAAACAGTACCGCGCAGGCGGGATGCAAACTCTTTCTGACCAAACCGTTGGGGATTGGCGTGTTGACCACCGCCGAGAAAAAATCGCTGCTTAAACCTGAACATCAGGGGCTGGCGACGGAAGTCATGTGTCGGATGAACGTTGCTGGCGCGGCGTTTGCCAATATCGACGGCGTAAAAGCTATGACTGACGTTACCGGTTTTGGCCTGCTGGGGCACCTGAGCGAGATGTGCCAGGGCGCAGGCGTGCAGGCGCTGCTTTGCTATCAGGACATCCCTAAACTGCCGGGCGTGGAAGAGTATATTGCTCTGGGCGCCGTACCGGGCGGCACAGAGCGCAACTTCGCCAGCTATGGTCATCTGATGGGCGACATGTCGCGTGAAGTTCGTAGCCTGCTGTGCGATCCGCAAACGTCAGGCGGTCTGTTGTTGGCGGTAACGCCGGACGCCGAAGACGATGTTAAAGCCACCGCGGCGGAATTTGGTATCGATCTGACCGCGATTGGCGAACTGGTCGAGGCCCGCGGCGGTCGCGCTATGGTTGAGATTCGTTAACCTGATGCGGTTGTTTATTGCCGAAAAACCGAGTCTGGGGCGCGCCATTGCGGATGTGCTGCCAAAACCGCACCGTAAAGGCGATGGTTTTATTGAGTGCGGAAACGGGCAGGTCGTCACCTGGTGTATTGGTCATTTGCTGGAACAGGCGCAGCCGGATGCGTATGACAGCCGTTATGCGCGCTGGAATCTGGCTGACCTGCCTATCGTGCCGGAAAAATGGCAGCTTCAGCCTCGTCCTTCCGTCACCAAACAGCTCAATGTGATTAAGCGCTTTTTGCATCAAGCCGGTGAAATTATTCACGCCGGCGACCCGGATCGCGAAGGACAGCTTCTGGTTGATGAAGTGCTGGATTATCTCCAGCTTCCTGCCGAAAAGCGCCAGCAGGTGCGGCGTTGTCTGATAAACGACCTTAACCCGCAGGCGGTCGAGCGTGCTATCGACAGGCTGCGGGCGAACAGCGACTTCGTGCCGCTGTGCGTCTCCGCGCTGGCGCGAGCGCGAGCGGACTGGCTGTATGGCATTAATATGACCCGCGCTTACACGATCCTGGGCCGTAATGCCGGCTATCAGGGCGTGTTATCCGTGGGACGCGTGCAGACGCCGGTACTGGGGCTGGTGGTGCGGCGAGACGAAGAGATTGAGAACTTCGTCGCCAAAGACTTCTTTGAAGTGAAGGCGCACATCGTTACGCCTGCCGACGAGCGTTTTACCGCTATCTGGCAGCCGAGCGAGGCGTGCGAACCTTATCAGGATGAAGAGGGGCGCTTGCTTCATCGTCCGCTGGCGGAGCATGTAGTGAACCGAATCAACGGTCAGCCCGCGCTGGTAACCAGTTATAATGATAAACGGGAATCAGAATCCGCGCCGCTGCCGTTTTCGCTCTCGACGCTACAGATTGAAGCCGCTAAACGCTTTGGCCTGAGCGCGCAAAACGTGCTTGATATTTGTCAGAAGCTATATGAAACCCACAAACTGATTACCTATCCGCGTTCCGACTGCCGTTATCTGCCGGAAGAACACTTTGCCGGACGGCAGGCGGTCATGAACGCGATTAGCGTCCACGCCCCGGATTTATTGCCGCAGTCTGTGGTTAATCCTGATACGCGCAATCGCTGCTGGGATGACAAAAAAGTGGATGCGCACCACGCGATTATCCCGACGGCGCGCAGTTCTTCTGTCCATCTGACGGAAAACGAAGCGAAAGTGTACACCCTGATTGCGCGTCAGTATCTGATGCAGTTCTGCCCGGACGCGGTGTTTCGTAAATGCGTTATTGAACTGGAAATCGCCAAAGGGAAATTTGTCGCCAAAGCGCGTTTTCTGGCGGAAGCCGGTTGGCGGACGTTACTGGGCAGTAAAGAGCGCGACGAGGAAAACGACGGTACGCCGCTGCCGGTTGTCGCCAAAGGTGATGAGTTGCTGTGTGAAAAGGGGGAAGTGGTCGAGCGCCAAACCCAGCCGCCGCGTCATTTCACCGATGCGACATTGCTTTCCGCGATGACCGGAATTGCCCGCTTCGTGCAGGATAAAGATCTGAAAAAGATCCTGCGCGCGACCGATGGGCTGGGGACGGAAGCCACGCGCGCCGGGATTATCGAGCTGCTGTTCAAACGTAGCTTTCTGACCAAAAAAGGGCGCTACATTCATTCTACCGATGCTGGCAAAGCGTTAATACATTCGCTGCCGGAAATGGCGGCCCGTCCAGATATGACCGCGCACTGGGAATCTGTTTTGACGCAAATCAGCGAAAAGCAGTGCCGTTACCAGGATTTTATGCAACCGCTGGTCGGCACGTTATATCAGCTGATCGATCAGGCTAAGCGCACGCCGGTGAAGCGTTTCAGAGGGATAGTCGCGCCAGGCGGTGGAGAAAAGAAAAAGAGTGCGCCGCGTAAGCGAGCGGGCAAAAAAAGCCCGCCTGCTGAGGAGACAGGCCGTCAGACCGAATAAGCGCAAAGCTATCTGGCCTGACGACGGGATTAAATGACGCCCTGCGCCAGCATGGCGTCGGCGACTTTCACGAAACCGGCGATGTTGGCGCCCTGAACGTAGTTGGTATGCTTATTATCGCCGCCGTACTCGACACAGGCGTGGTGGATATCCAGCATAATGTGATGCAGACGGGCGTCCACTTTCTCGGCTTTCCAGCTCAACCGCGCGGCGTTCTGCGCCATTTCCAGCCCTGATGTCGCCACGCCGCCCGCGTTGGCGGCTTTACCCGGCGCAAACAGTACGCCCGCTTCAAGGAAGAGATCGGTCGCTTCAATCGTGGTTGGCATATTTGCCCCTTCCGCCACGGCTTTCACGCCATTGGCAATCAGTACGCGCGCGGCGTCAACGTCCAGTTCGTTCTGCGTCGCGCATGGCAGGGCGATATCCACCGGTACGCTCCAGGGCTGCTGGCCTTCCAGATAGGTTAAGCCAAACTCACGGGCGTAGTCAGCGACGCGACCGTCACGGCTGGCTTTAATTTCACACAGACGCGCCAGCTTCTCTGGCGTGAAGCCACTTTCATCGACCACCGTCCCGCTCGAATCCGACGCGGTAACCACGCGCGCGCCAAAGGCCATCGCTTTCTCAATGGCGTATTGCGCTACGTTGCCGGAGCCGGACACGGCGACGCGCATCCCTTCAAAACCGAGACCATGACGTTTAAGCATCGCTTCGGTGAAGTAGACCAGGCCATAGCCCGTCGCCTCCGGACGAATCAGGCTGCCGCCGAAGGAAAGCCCTTTGCCGGTGAAGACGCAGGCGCTGTTATTGGAAAGCTTGCGCATCATTCCCGCCATAAAGCCCACTTCGCGCCCGCCCACGCCGATATCCCCGGCAGGCACGTCGGTATCCGGCCCTAAATGGCGATACAGTTCAGTCATCAGCGCCTGGCAGAAACGCATCACTTCGCCTTCGCTTTTCCCTTTCGGATCGAAATCGCTGCCGCCTTTACCGCCGCCCATCGGCAACGTGGTGAGGGCATTTTTAAAGGTTTGCTCAAAGCCGAGGAACTTAAGGATGGAAAGGTTTACCGAAGGATGGAAGCGCATACCGCCTTTATAGGGGCCGATAGCAGAGTTGAACTGCACGCGCCAGGCGCGATTTACCTGCACCTGGTTTTTGTCGTCCAGCCACACTACGCGAAACTGAATTACGCGCTCTGGTTCAACCAAACGTTCCAGTAAAGACATGTGGCGGTAACGGGGGTTTTGTTCAAGAAACGGCCACAGGGTGGTCATGACTTCACGGACGGCTTGCGCGAACTCGGTTTGATGCGGGTCGCGCTTTTGAACATGGTTGAGGAACGATTCCAGAGAACATGTCTGATCCATAGATATAAAAACCTCTTATATATTAATGTGGTTGTATTTGCGTTTTATCAGAATATGTATTTGCAGTTTTCGACTATACCATCAGCAATGTGACGGTAAGCAAGAAAAAAATGACGCTGCTAAGTAAATTCATAACGGGGCGAGGGTCATAACTAAAAGCGATGACAAAAGAGGATTAAAGTTTTCACGGCGGCTTACCGTTATACTGAGAATATACTTAGAAAAATAAGGAAATCCTATGCGCCGAAGCCTCGTGGTCGCCGTGATGGTGATAATGCCAATGGTCGGGCTGGCAAACCAGAACAGTCGTCCTGATATTCAGGTGAATGTCCCGCCGGAAGTTTTCAGCACGCGCGGTCAGTCATCCCAGCCATGCATTCAGTGCTGCGTTTACCAGGATCAGAATTACTCCGAAGGCGCGGTAATAAAAGTGGAAGGCGTCTTGCTCCAGTGCCAGCGTGACGAAAAAACCATCAGCACGAATCCGTTAGTCTGGCGTCGCGTAAAGCCATAAACGCCTGCAATAGCGGAATATCCGCCGGGGCGAGGGGGTATTCCAGCGCCTCTTCCGGCGTACACCAGGCTAAGGCCTGATGTTCCAACGCACGTATCAGACCGTTAAACGCAGGCACATGCCAGGCGTGCAAATGAATCCGTCGGCCAGACACGTCGCGTTGATGGCTGGCGATATAGACGCCGGGCGTGGCGTCAATCCCTAACTCTTCGCGTAGCTCGCGGATAAGCGCCTGCGGCTGGGTTTCGCTGGGTTCGACTTTACCGCCGGCAAACTCCCAAAAACCAGCTTGATCCGCATGAGCTGGGCGCTGGGCCAGCAGTATTTTGCCGTCGCGTTCAATGATGGCGGCAACAACATCGAGTTTTTTTATCATTGTCGTTAAGGTCGTTATTCCTGCCGGGAAGCGTCGCGCTATCCCGGCCTTACGGTTAATCAGAAAGCGGAATCAAACACGAAACGTCGCCCAGACCGGCGCATGGTCGGAGGGTTTTTCCATACTGCGAATGTCGTAGTCTATACCGGTTTCTGCGCAACGTTCCGCCAGCGGAGCGCTTGCCAGCAAGAGGTCAATGCGCAGTCCGCGATTATCCACGAAACCTTTTGAGCGGTAATCAAACCACGAAAATTTATCCATCGTTTGCGGATTCGCCTGACGGAACGTGTCCACTAATCCCCACTTCAGTAACCGTGACATCCATTCACGCTCCTCCGGCAGGAAGGAGCATTTACCGGTACGCAGCCAGCGTTTGCGGTTCTCTTCGCCGATGCCAATATCCAGATCGGTCGGGCTGATATTCATGTCGCCCATAATTAATACCGGATTATCGCACTTGAGTTCCGTTTCAAGATAGTTTTGCAAGTTCTGATAAAACTGCGCTTTCGCGGGGAACTTCAACGGATGATCCCGGCTTTCCCCCTGCGGGAAATAGCCGTTAATGACGGTGATATTACCCAGCGGCGAGGGGATTTCCGCCATGATAATGCGGCGTTGCGCCTCTTCGCCATCATCCGGGAAACCGCGTCTGACGGAAATGGGCGTGGCTTTTGTTAGCAGCGCGACGCCGTAATGGCCCTTTTGTCCATGATAGAAAACGTTATAGCCCAGCTTCGCGACCTCTTCGAGCGGGAACATTTCGTCGTGGACTTTTGTCTCCTGTAGACCGATCACATCGGGCTGGTGTTTTTCGACAATCGCTTCAAGCTGATGGGGACGGGCGCGCAGGCCGTTGATATTAAAAGAGACAAATTTCATAGTCACTGCCACTTTGCAAGGTGAATCGTGTTGGGATGGTAACAGAAATTTTACCGGGTGACTGCCACTCATCGTCAGATTCGGCCAATGGAAGCGTATGGTGTTTTCTATAGCGCGAAAATGGCACGGTTTGCGTGCAGATGCGCCAGAACGGGGCGGTAATTTCCAGTAAATTTCGTATAAGATCACAATTCCAGAATTATATTTGGCAACTGAATAATATTTCGCTTTTTCCTCTTTTTAGCCACCGATTATGCGGAAATATTCACTTTTCATGCAGTAAAAGTGAATATCGCTACGCTGTAACCCATTGATTTACCGTTTATCACTTCTGTTTATGCAATGTTAACGCTGGCTGGCACGAATGCTGCAATCTACATTTACAGCGCAAACACTCATATTAATTAACATATAAATAACTTTATTTTTACCAAAAGAGGTCGCTATGTCTCTGTCAGTTACGCGCGAAAACTTTGATGAATGGATGGTGCCGGTATACGTTCCCGCGCCTTTTATTCCTGTACGCGGAGAAGGCTCACGCCTGTGGGATCAGCAGGGGAAAGAGTATATTGATTTTGCTGGTGGGATCGCGGTCAACGCCTTGGGACATGCGCATCCGGCGCTGCGCGAGGCGTTAAATGAACAGGCGAATCGCTTCTGGCATATCGGGAACGGTTACACCAATGAACCGGCGCTGCGACTGGCGAAAAAACTGATCGACGCGACCTTCGCCGAACGCGTTTTCTTTTGTAATTCAGGCGCTGAAGCAAATGAAGCTGCATTAAAACTGGCGCGCAAATATGCCCACGATCGTGTCGGCAACCATAAAAGCGGCATTGTGGCCTTTAAAAACGCGTTCCATGGCCGCACGCTCTTTACCGTCAGCGCTGGCGGTCAACCCACCTATTCACAGGACTTTGCGCCGCTGCCGCCGGATATTCGTCATGCAGCCTATAACGATCTGAACTCCGCCAGCGCGCTCATTGATGACAATACCTGCGCCGTGATCGTAGAACCGGTGCAGGGCGAGGGCGGCGTGATCCCCGCCACGAAAGCTTTTTTGCAGGGGCTGCGTGAATTGTGCGACCGGCATCAGGCGTTACTGATTTTTGATGAGGTGCAGACGGGCGTCGGACGTACCGGCGAACTGTATGCATATATGCATTATGGCGTTACGCCCGATATCCTGACGACCGCTAAAGCGTTGGGCGGCGGCTTCCCGATCGGCGCGATGCTGACCACGCAAGACTATGCCAGCGTCATGACGCCAGGCACGCATGGCACCACCTACGGCGGTAATCCGCTGGCGACGGCAGTTGCCGGAAAAGTACTGGATATCATCAATACGCCGGAGATGCAAAACGGCGTCAGACAGCGCCACGATGCGTTTATTGAACGTCTAAATACCCTTAATGTGCGTTTTGGCATGTTCAGTGAAATTCGCGGGCTGGGGCTACTGCTTGGCTGTGTGCTACAGACGGAGTTTGCCGGAAAAGCCAAACTCATCGCCCAGGAAGCGGCAAAAGCAGGCGTGATGGTGCTCATTGCCGGTGGCGACGTGGTGCGTTTTGCGCCAGCGTTAAATGTGAGCGACGAGGAGATAGCCACCGGGCTTGATCGTTTTGCCCTGGCGTGCGAACGCCTTCAGACGGGAGGCGCACCATGCGGGTGATTCGTCCTGTCGAACATGCGGATATCGCCGCGCTGATGCAGCTTGCAGGCAAAACGGGCGGCGGCTTAACCTCGCTACCGGCAAATGAAGCGACGCTGGCGGCCCGCATTGAACGCGCGCTAAAAACCTGGTCCGGCGAGCTGCCAAAAGGCGAACAAGGGTATGTATTCGTTCTCGAGGACAGTGAAACGGGTGAGGTCGGCGGGATCTGCGCCATTGAGGTCGCGGTCGGCCTTAATGACCCCTGGTATAACTATCGTGTCGGTACGCTGGTTCATGCCTCCAAAGAGCTGAATGTATATAACGCGTTGCCAACATTATTCCTGAGTAATGATCACACTGGCAGCAGTGAGCTTTGCACGCTGTTTCTCGATCCCGAATGGCGTAAAGAGGGTAACGGCTACCTGTTGTCAAAATCGCGCTTTATGTTTATGGCCGCGTTTCGCGATAAATTCAATGAGAAAGTGGTGGCGGAAATGCGCGGCGTCATTGACGAGCACGGTTATTCTCCCTTCTGGCAAAGTCTCGGCAAACGCTTTTTTTCTATGGATTTCAGCCGGGCGGATTTTTTATGCGGTACCGGGCAAAAAGCGTTTATCGCCGAGCTGATGCCCAAACATCCTATTTATACCCACTTCTTATCTGAAGAGGCACAGGCCGTGATTGGCGAAGTCCACCCGCAAACGGCGCCAGCCCGCGCGGTGCTGGAAAAGGAAGGCTTTCGCTATCGCCACTATATCGACATCTTCGACGGTGGGCCGACGCTGGAGTGTGATATTGACCGGGTGCGGGCTATTCGTAAAAGCCGACTGGTTGAAGTCGCGGAAGGGCAACCCGCGCCTGGCGACTATCCGGCATGTCTGGTCGCCAATGAAAACTATCACCACTTTCGGGCCGCGCTGGTGCGTGCCGATCCGCAGACTTCACGACTTGTACTTACCGCAGCGCAGTTGGATGCACTGAAATGTCGCGCGGGCGACCACGTTCGGCTGGTACGCCTTTGTGCTGAGGAGAAAACCGTATGACGCTATGGATAAACGGCGACTGGATAACCGGTCAGGGCGAACGCCGCCGCAAAACGAACCCGGTGAGCGCGGAGATACTTTGGCAGGGGAATGACGCTAATGCGGCACAGGTCGCCGAGGCCTGTCAGGCGGCGCGCGCGGCGTTTCCTCGCTGGGCCAGACAGCCTTTTGCCGCACGACAGGCTATCGTAGAGAAATTTGCCGCCCTGCTGGAGGCACATAAAGCCGAGCTCACGGAGGTCATCGCACGTGAAACCGGTAAACCGCGCTGGGAGGCGGCGACGGAAGTGACGGCGATGATCAATAAGATTGCCATCTCGATTAAGGCTTACCACGCCAGAACAGGCGCACAAAAAAGCGAACTTGTCGATGGCGCCGCGACGTTGCGCCATCGTCCTCACGGTGTGCTGGCGGTATTCGGCCCTTATAACTTTCCCGGCCATTTACCGAATGGCCATATTGTGCCCGCGTTGCTGGCAGGCAATACGCTGATCTTCAAACCTAGCGAGCTAACGCCATGGACCGGGGAAACGGTAATAAAACTCTGGGAGCGGGCGGGGCTACCGGCAGGCGTTCTTAATCTGGTGCAGGGCGGCCGGGAGACCGGACAAGCGCTGAGTTCGCTCGACGATCTCGACGGATTGCTCTTTACCGGCAGCGCCAGTACCGGATATCAGCTTCATCGCCAGCTATCCGGCCAGCCGGAAAAAATCCTGGCTCTTGAAATGGGCGGAAACAACCCGCTCATTATTGAGGATGTGGCAAATATAGATGCGGCGGTACATCTGACGCTGCAATCGGCGTTTATTACCGCCGGACAGCGCTGTACCTGCGCGCGACGCCTTCTGGTAAAACAGGGTGCGCAGGGAGATGCATTTCTGGCGCGGCTGGTTGACGTTGCCGGACGTCTGCAGCCCGGCAGATGGGACGACGATCCGCAGCCGTTTATCGGCGGACTGATTTCAGCGCAGGCGGCACAGCATGTGATGGAGGCCTGGCGTCAACGAGAGGCATTAGGCGGGCGCACGTTACTGGCGCCGCGGAAGGTCAAAGAGGGAACCTCTCTGCTGACGCCTGGCATCATTGAGCTGACGGGCGTCGCGGATGTGCCGGATGAAGAGGTGTTTGGTCCGCTGCTGAACGTCTGGCGTTATGCGCATTTCGATGAGGCGATTCGTCTGGCGAATAATACCCGTTTTGGTCTGTCGTGTGGGCTGGTGTCGACGGATCGCGCGCAGTTCGAACAGCTCTTGCTGGAGGCGCGGGCAGGGATCGTTAACTGGAATAAACCGCTCACCGGGGCAGCGAGTACTGCGCCGTTTGGTGGTGTCGGCGCGTCTGGCAACCATCGGCCCAGCGCCTGGTATGCCGCCGATTATTGCGCCTGGCCGATGGCCAGTCTGGAATCTCCCGAACTGACGTTGCCTGCGACATTAAGCCCCGGCCTCGACTTTTCTCGCAGGGAGGCGGTATGACGGCGCATGAAGTTAATTTTGACGGTCTGGTGGGGCTTACGCACCATTATGCCGGGCTATCCTTCGGCAATGAGGCATCGACCCGCCACCGTTTTCAGGTGTCGAATCCTCGTCTGGCGGTAAAACAGGGGCTGCTAAAGATGAAAGCTCTGGCGGATGCCGGCTTTCCCCAAGCGGTGATCCCGCCGCATGAGCGACCTTTTATTCCGGCGTTGCGTCAGCTCGGCTTCACGGGTAGCGATGAGCAGATTCTGGATAAGGTTGCGCGTCAGGCGCCACGCTGGCTTTCCAGCGTGAGTTCCGCGTCGCCAATGTGGGTTGCGAATGCGGCGACGGTTTGCCCATCGGCAGACGCGCTGGACGGGAAAGTTCACCTGACGGTGGCGAATTTAAACAATAAATTTCATCGCGCTCTTGAGGCGCCTGTTACCGAAGCGCTGCTACGCGCCATATTTCGCGATGAAAGTCAGTTTTCAGTGCATAGCGCGTTACCGCAGGTCGCATTATTGGGAGATGAAGGCGCGGCGAATCATAACCGTCTTGGCGGCGAGTATGGTTCGGCAGGCGTGCAGCTTTTTGTCTATGGGCGCGAAGAGGAGAATGAAATACGACCCGCTCGTTATCCGGCGCGCCAGAGCCGCGAAGCCAGCGAGGCCGTGGCGCGTCTTAATCAGGTGAATCCGCAACAGGTTATCTTCGCTCAGCAGAACCCGGAGGTCATCGATCAAGGCGTATTCCATAATGATGTCATCGCCGTTTCGAATCGACAGGTATTGTTTTGTCACGAAGCGGCGTTTGCCCGGCAGAAAGTGCTCATTAATCAGTTGCGTACGCGCGTTGACGGTTTTATGGCGATAGAGGTGCCCGCCGGAGAGGTTTCTGTATCAGATGCTGTGGCGACCTACCTGTTTAATAGTCAGTTGTTAAGCCGTGACGACGGCTCAATGCTGTTAGTGTTGCCGCGGGAATGTCAGGATCATGTCGGCGTCTGGCGCTATCTGAATAAGCTGGTGGCGGAGGATAACCCCATCAGCGCGATGCAGGTGTTTGATTTGCGAGAAAGTATGGCTAACGGCGGCGGGCCGGCCTGTCTGCGATTACGCGTGGTGTTAACAGAAGAAGAACGACGGGCGGTGAATCCAGCGGTAATGATGAATGACGCTCTGTTTACGGCCCTTAACGCGTGGGCGGATCGTTATTATCGCGATCGCCTGACCGCTGCCGATCTGGCCGATCCGTTATTATTGCGAGAAGGCCGGGAGGCGCTGGATGTGTTAACGCGTCTGCTGGATTTGGGGTCGGTTTATCCTTTCCAGCAAACGGGGGCGGCTGATGGATAACTTTCTGGCGTTGACGCTAAGCGGCACGACACCACGGGTGAGGCAGGGGAAGGGCGCGGGTTTTCGCTGGCGCTGGTTAGGCCATGGTCTGCTTGAACTCACGCCCGATGCGCCGGTCGACCGCGCGTTAATTCTTTCTGCGGGGATACACGGCAATGAAACCGCGCCGGTCGAGATGCTGGATAAGCTGCTGTCGGCGCTGTATTCAGGCAGCTTGACGTTAACGTGGCGAGTGCTGGTGGTACTCGGCAATCCGCAGGCGCTGGCGGCGGGAATACGCTATTGTCACAGCGATATGAACCGTATGTTTGGCGGGCGTTGGCAGTCCTTTGCCGAAAGCGATGAAACGCGGCGGGCGCGTGAGCTGGAGCTAAGTCTGGATACCTTCTTTTCATCTGGCCAGGCGCGGGTACGCTGGCATCTGGATCTGCATACCGCCATTCGTGGCTCGCATCATTTGCGTTTTGGCGTATTGCCGCAGCGCGACCGCCCGTGGGAGGCGGATTTTCTGGCGTGGCTGGGCGCGGCAGGACTGGAGGCGTTGGTATTTCATCAGGCGCCAGGCGGTACGTTTACGCACTTTAGCTCTGAACATTTCGGCGCGCTTTCCTGTACGCTGGAGTTGGGAAAGGCGTTGCCGTTTGGGCAAAACGATCTGACGCAGTTCAGCGTAACCTCGCAGGCGTTGTCGGCGCTGCTGAGCGGTATCGAAACGTCAACCTCGTCTTCGCCGCCGCTACGCTATCGGGTGGTGTCGCAAATCACGCGTCACAGCGACAAGTTCGCGCTTTATATGGATGCGCAAACGCTGAATTTTACTGCCTTTGCGAAGGGAACGTTGCTGGCCGAGGAGGGGGATAAGCGTGTGACGGTGACGCATGACGTTGAATATGTTCTCTTTCCTAATCCCTCTGTCGCCTGCGGATTGCGGGCTGGATTAATGCTGGAAAGACTGCCCTGATAAACGTCCCTGTAAGCTCACGTTAGGATTACAGGGATGATTTGGGACACATTTTCATGCTATTACGGATTATTCCTGGAGAATTGCTTTATTAATAAGCGTTGCTGCGTTATAGTTCTGCATAATTTCTGCTATATCATGCTGTTGTATATTTCTCTTTCAACTCTGCGCAATTTATTCTTTTTTTCTTCACAATTGGCGAAAAAGTGTTTTTTATACTTTCATTGTTTTACCGTTGTTATGACTAATTGACGCTAAGACGGTTAAAGTTAATCACGACAACACGGCGCTGTTTTAAATATGCCGTAAAAATAACTGAAAGGAAGGATGGAAATATGCGTAAACTGACTGCTCTATTTGTTGCCTCTACCCTGGCGATGGGTGCTGCGAATCTCGCTCATGCCGCTGAGACTACCACCGCCGCGCCAGCGGATGCGAAGCCAATGATGCAGCATAAAGGTAAATTTGGCCCACATCACGATATGATGTTTAAAAACCTGAACCTGACGGACGCACAGAAGCAACAAATTCGCGACATTATGAAAGCGCAGCGCGAGCAAATGAAACGTCCGCCGCTGGAAGAGCGTCGCGCCATGCATGATATTATTGCCAGCGATACCTTCGATAAAGCCAAAGCCGAAGCGCAAATTACGAAAATGGAAGCGCAGCGCAAGGCCAATATGCTGGCGCATATGGAAACCCAGAATAAAATTTATAACGTTCTGACGCCGGAGCAGAAAAAGCAATATAACGCTAATTTTGAGAAGCGTCTGACAGAACGCCCGGCGCAAGAAGGTAAAATGCCTGCTGCGGCAGAATAACTTTCCGCATAATTTAAGACCGCCGGTCTTGTCGACAACACAATCGTTGAGGTGGACAGGATCGGCGGTTTTCTTTATGACTGGCGACAGTCGGTGTGCAGTTCAATGATCTCATATTGACCTGACATTAACGGTTTACAGAGAATCTTATAGCCGTCCTGATCAAAACCCGCAGGTGTGCGCACCAGGGTGGCGGCCTCATCCAGCGAGGGTACCGCCCCCAGCCATAACCAATTGTTGATAATGTGGAACTGGGTCATTTGTGGGCGGCTCTCTTTTAACGCGATAGCGCCTTTCCAGGGCCAGCAAACCACACGTAACCGTTCCAGCGAGGCCTGCAGACGAAGAAAATGCGCCTGCGGGGTTTCTTGCCCACAACACGCGCCAGCGCAGCGCTTCAGAGCGAAACGAAAACAGGCGCGCCCACGGCTTACCGGTTCAAGCCCCAGCAGGCCATAACACAATTTTTGTTCATCGGCGAGGTTCTGTAAGCTTTGCAGCGCCGCCCGACGGTTGGCGAAGAGCCCAAACAGGTTTGGCTCATGGGAAAAATCGACGCTGCGGGCGGAAACGACCTCAATCTTTTGTTCGCTCAACTGTAGCGAGCAAAGCTGGCGATTACGACGTAACCGCTTGTTAAACAGCGGCTGTTGTTCTTTGATCAGCCGTGCCTCCAGCAGCAACGCGCCCATTTCCCCAGCGGTGCAGATCCAGCTTATCCGCCGCGCCTGTCGCAGCATAGCGGCCTCGTCAGGCGTTCGCAGATGTGAAAGCACCCGGCTGCGAATATTCACGCTTTTACCGATATAAAGCGGCAGCGTATCGCTTTCGCTATGAAATACATAGACGCCCGGTAAGGCTGGCAATTCGCTGAGGAAAGGACGTAAATGTTCTGGATATTCGTAAATGGCCGCCGCTTCAAACTCAAGGCGGGGGGCTGATTGACGCCGTACCACAGTGATCTCCGTTAACTGGTTATTCATCCAGTATAACAGCGGATGGGTGATTAAAAAAGAGGCTGGGAAGAGAGGAGGCCGGATAGACGAGCGATATCCGGCACAACAGTAGAAGTACGCTTACCTTTTCCAAAAGTCGTCGAATACCGTAATCGGTAAACGGCGCTTATGTTCAGTTTTTACATACCAGCCTTCGATAGTTTTAGCGATGGCGGGGTCCAGCGTTTTGCCTTCCAGGTAATCGTCAATATTGTCATACGTTACGCCCAGCGCGGCTTCATCAGGCAGTGAAGGGCGGTCGTCTTCCAAATCGGCAGTGGGGACTTTTTTATACAGATGCTCAGGACAGCCCAGCGCTGCGAGAAGCTGTTTGCCCTGGCGTTTGTTAAGGCGATGAAGCGGGTTAATATCGGTACCGCCATCGCCATATTTGGTGAAGAACCCGGTTATCGCTTCCGCCGCATGGTCGGTGCCCACCACGACGCCGTGAGTCATACCGGCGATGCTATATTGCGCTTTCATTCGCTCACGCGCTTTTTCATTGCCGCGAACAAAATCGCTCAGCTCAATTCCCGCTTCGCGCAGCGCCTGTTCGCTGGCGAGGACGGCGCCTTTAATATTGACGGTGAGTACTCTGTCCGGCTGAATAAAAGCAATGGCGTCCTGGCAATCCTGTTCATCGGCCTGCACGCCATAAGGCAGACGAACGGCGATAAACTGCAGCGCATTGTCACCGGTCTCTTCCCGCAATTCGGCGATAGCCATCTGGCTGAGTTTCCCGGCCAGCGTCGAATCCTGCCCGCCGCTGATGCCTAACACCAGCGATTTCAAAAAGGGATAGGTTTTCAGGTACGCTTTAAGAAAATCCACGCTGCGGCGAATTTCTTCTTCAGGGTTGATATGCGGTTTCGCGCCAAGCGCCTGGATTATCTCTTGCTGCAGAGTCATTTAACCCCCTTCGACATTAAAAAATGAATCTTTACCCTGTTAAAGCTAACCCTTCGCCGCTGAAACAACAAGGTTTGGCGGGCTAAGCGGTGTTTAAAACAACATGTCGCTGCGTTAGAGAATTTTCCGAAAGACTTTTTGTGGCGGGTCGCGGCTTGAAAAATATTCTGATGTATTCCAGGCTTACATAACACGCTGATAAACAAGAGGACGGAAAATGAACAAGAACGTAGCAGGAATTTTAAGCGCAGCGGCGGTAATGACTATGTTGGCAGGCTGTACGGCGTATGATCGTACAAAAGACCAATTTGTTGAGCCTGTCGTTAAAGATGTTAAAAAAGGAATGAGCAGGGCGCAAGTTGCGCAGATTGCGGGCAAACCGTCATCTGAAGTGAGTATGATTCATGCGCGCGGTACCTGTCAGACCTACATCCTGGGTCAACGTGATGGTAAAGCGGAAACCTACTTTATTGCGCTGGATGATACCGGGCACGTGATTAACTCCGGCTACCAGACCTGTGCGGAGTACGACACTGACCCACAGGCGCCGAAGCAGTAACAACTGTACATTGCCTGAACATTCAAGGAAACCGGCCTGCGAGCCGGTTTTTTTGAGCCTGCCATAACCTTATTTATTATCGCGAATTATTTGCCCGAAATGTGAGGGGGGTCATAACGCCAGGTCAATGAGAGACAATTTAGTGGGTCAAGGAAATACCATCCGGCGGTCCGATCCCGTATACTCATTTCAGCCACCTAAAAAAGTAAATCCGGTTACGCAAGTCGCCCAGAGTATGGATGCAGGTTGAGGCTTGCGGCGTATCTGGTTGACAGATAATCGCACATGAGGAAGGTTTTTATGGAAAAGAAACACATTTATCTGTTTTGTTCTGCGGGCATGTCAACATCGTTACTGGTATCAAAAATGCGCGCTCAGGCTGAAAAATATGAAGTGCCGGTGATTATTGAAGCATTCCCTGAAACCCTGGCCGGTGAAAAAGGCCCGGCAGCGGACGTCGTGTTATTAGGCCCGCAAATTGCTTATATGCTCCCCGAAATTCAGCGTTTATTACCCGGTAAACCGGTAGAAGTCATTGATTCAATGTTGTACGGCAAGGTAGATGGCTTAGGCGTGCTTAAAGCTGCGGTAGCGGCAATTAAAAAAGCCGCCGCGAATTAATTATTTTTTAATTTTTCCCGTCAAAGAGTTATTTCATACACTAACCGCAATATTTTATTGCGGTATTTAAGGGTATTTTTCTATGAGTAACGTTATTGCTTCACTTGAAAAGGTACTCCTTCCTTTTGCTGTAAAAATAGGAAAGCAGCCACACGTTAATGCAATCAAGAACGGCTTTATTCGTTTAATGCCATTAACCCTTGCGGGGGCGATGTTTGTATTAATTAATAACGTTTTCCTGAGCTTTGGGGAGGGGTCGTTTTTTTATTCCATGGGCATTCGGCTTGATGCCTCAACCATTGAAACACTTAATGGATTGAAAGGCATCGGCGGGAACGTCTATAACGGCACATTGGGCATTATGTCGCTCATGGCGCCATTTTTTATCGGCATGGCGCTGGCGGAAGAGCGCAAGGTTGATGCGCTGGCCGCAGGATTGCTTTCCGTGGCGGCATTTATGACCGTAACGCCGTATAGTGTCGGCGAGGCCTATGCCGTAGGCGCTAACTGGCTGGGCGGCGCGAATATTATCTCCGGTATTATTATTGGCCTGGTGGTCGCGGAGATGTTTACATTTGTTGTCCGGCGTAACTGGGTGATTAAGCTACCGGACAGCGTACCGGCTTCGGTGTCTCGTTCATTCTCAGCATTAATTCCCGGCTTTATTATTCTCTCTATTATGGGGATTATTGCCTGGGCGCTGTCTAATTACGGTTCTAACTTTCATCAGATTATTATGGACACTATCTCTACGCCGCTGGCATCGCTGGGTAGCGTGGTAGGGTGGGCATATGTCATTTTTGTACCGCTGCTGTGGTTCTTTGGTATTCATGGTTCGCTGGCGCTGACCGCGCTGGACAGCGGCATCATGACGCCCTGGGCGCTGGAAAACATCTCTATTTACCAGCAGTATGGCTCCGTCGATGCGGCACTGGAAGCCGGTAAAACGTTCCATATCTGGGCGAAACCGATGCTGGATTCTTATATCTTCCTCGGTGGTAGCGGCGCAACGCTGGGTCTGATCATCGCTATCTTTCTGGCATCCCGTCGCGCGGACTATCGCCAGGTGGCAAAACTGGCGCTGCCGTCAGGTATCTTCCAGATTAACGAACCCATCCTGTTTGGCCTGCCGATTATTATGAACCCGGTGATGTTTATCCCCTTCATTCTGGTACAGCCGATTCTGGCGGCGATTACGCTGGTGGCTTACTATTTGGGTATTATTCCGCCGATTACCAATATTGCGCCGTGGACCATGCCAACCGGGCTGGGGGCGTTCTTTAACACCAACGGCAGCGTCGCCGCATTACTGGTTGCGCTATTTAACCTGGCGGTCGCTACCCTGATTTATCTCCCCTTCGTGGTGGTGGCTAACAAAGCGCAGAACGCCATTGAGCAGGAAGAAAGCGAAGAAGATATCGCTAACGCACTGAAATTCTAAACTCCGCGTCGGCATGGGATGCCATGCCGGGCTGAATCAGAGGAAAGACTATGTTTGATCTTGAAAATGTTGTAGATAACCAGACAGCGGCTGAGGAACTCGAAGAAGTCGTTATGGGGCTTATCATCAATTCTGGTCAGGCGCGCAGCCTGGCATATGGCGCGCTCAGAAAAGCGAAAGAAGGCGATTTTGAGGCGGCGAAAGCGATGATGGACCAGTCGCGCATAGCGCTCAATGAAGCGCATCTTGTGCAGACAAAACTCATCGAAGGCGATCAGGGCGAAGGTAAAATGAAAGTCAGTCTGGTCCTGGTTCACGCTCAGGATCATTTGATGACATCAATGCTGGCTCGTGAACTGATCGCCGAGTTGATTGAGCTCCATGAGAAACTGAAATAACAGGGGGCGGATGATGCAGCTACAGGTTAACGCAACGGAAATCAAAACGGTTTATGAGCAGCAGCTCTTCAATGGCAAAAATTTCCATGTGTTTATCTATAACAAGACGGAAAGCGTCACCGGGCTGCATCAGCACGACTACTATGAATTTACCCTGGTATTAACCGGACGTTATTACCAGGAGATCAACGGGAAGCGTGTGCTGCTGGAACGTGGAGATTTTGTTTTTATCCCGGTGGGGTCGAATCACCAAAGTTTCTATGAGTTTGGCGCAACGCGTATTCTGAACGTAGGAATTAGTAAACGTTTTTTTGAACAGCATTATCTTCCGTTACTGCCGTTTTGTTTTGTGGCATCGCAGGTATACAGGGCGAATAGCACCTTCCTTACCTATATTGAAACGGTGATTGCGTCGTTGAATTTTCGCGGCAATGGGCTCGACGAATTTATCGAAGTGGTGACATTTTATATTATAAACCGCTTACGTCATTACCGCGAAGAGCAGGTTTATGATGATATTCCACAATGGCTGAAAGCAACCGTGGAGATAATGCATGATAAAACGCAGTTTGGCGAACATGCGCTGGAAAATATGGTGCGCCTGTCGGCAAAATCCCAGGAGTATCTGACGCGCGCCACCCGACGTTATTACAGCAAAACGCCGATGCAAATCATTAATGAGATTCGCATTAATTTTGCCAAGAAACAGTTGGAAATGACCAACTATTCGGTTACGGATATTGCTTATGAAGCCGGGTATAGCAGTCCAAGTCTGTTTATTAAAACGTTTAAGAAGATGACCTCATTTACGCCGAATAGTTATCGGAAGCGATTGACGGAAATTAATGAGTAACGGTTTGCATTGCTCGATTAATTACATTTCACGCTTGCCCCAATAGCGCGGGGAACGTCACGCTATTTCTTACGAGCGGGCATAGCGTAATACATATCAGTGTTATACACTGAAGGGAGATATTATGAGCCAGAAATTAAAAGTCGTCACTATTGGTGGCGGGAGCAGCTACACCCCTGAATTACTTGAAGGCTTTATTAAACGCTACCATGAATTACCTGTCACTGAATTATGGCTGGTTGACGTTGAAGACGGGAAAGAGAAGCTGGGCATTATTTATGATCTCTGCCAGCGAATGATTGATAAAGCAGGCGTTCCGCTAAAATTGTATAAAACGCTGGATCGCCGGGAAGCGCTGAAAGACGCTAATTTTGTTACTACCCAGCTACGCGTTGGTCAACTCAAAGCCCGTGAACTGGACGAGCGTATCCCGCTTAGTCACGGCTATCTGGGGCAAGAAACCAACGGCGCTGGCGGTTTATTTAAAGGGTTGCGTACCATTCCGGTTATTTTTGACATCATTAAGGATGTTGAAGAATTATGTCCGAATGCGTGGGTCATTAACTTTACTAATCCGGCAGGGATGGTGACGGAAGCGGTTTATCGTCATACCAACTTTAAAAAGTTCATTGGCGTATGTAATATTCCTGTCGGCATGAAAATGTTTATTCATGACGTGCTGGCGCTGAATGAGACTGACGATCTTTCCATTGACCTGTTTGGTCTAAACCATATGGTCTTTATTAAAGATGTGCTGGTGAATGGCACCTCACGGTTCGCAGAATTACTGGATGGCGTGGCGTCCGGTCAGTTGAAAGCGTCAACCGTAAAAAATATCTTTGATCTGCCGTTTAGTGAAGGATTGATTCGCTCGCTGAACATGCTGCCGTGCTCTTATTTGTTGTATTACTTCAAGCAAAAAGAGATGTTGGCGATTGAAATGGGCGAATATTACAAAGGCGGCGCGCGCGCTCAGGTCGTACAAAAAGTGGAGAAACAACTCTTCGACTTGTACAAAAATCCTGAGCTAAACGTGAAGCCGAAAGAGCTTGAGCAACGCGGCGGCGCTTATTATTCCGATGCCGCTTGTGAAGTCATTAACGCTATTTATAATGACAAGCAGACTGAGCATTACGTTAATATTCCACATCATGGGCATGTCGAGAATATCCCGGCGGACTGGGCGGTGGAAATGACCTGCATTCTGGGACGCAATGGCGCGACGCCGCACCCGCGTATCACCCGTTTTGACGAAAAAGTGCTGGGGCTTATCCACACTATTAAAGGATTTGAGGTCGCGGCCAGCAATGCGGCGCTGAGCGGAAACTTTAATGATGTGCTGCTGGCGCTTAACCTGAGTCCGCTGGTGCATTCCGACCGCGACGCAGAAGTCCTGGCGCGTGAGCTCATTCTGGCGCATGAAAAATGGCTGCCTAATTTTGCCGCTTGCATCGAAGCGCTGAAAGGTAAGCACCACTGACAGAGGTAGGCTATGGAACGCGTGTTGATTGTGAATGCCGATGATTTTGGCCTGAGTAAAGGGCAAAATTACGGCATTGTTGAAGCATATCGCAACGGCGTTGTGACCTCCACGACGGCGCTGGTCAATGGCGAGGCTATTGACCATGCGGCGCAGCTTAGCCGCGAGCTGCCTGCGCTTGGGGTGGGAATGCATTTTGTTTTGACGTTAGGCAAACCGGTGTCAGAGATGCCGGGCCTGACGCGAGACGGCCTGTTGGGGAAATGGATCTGGCAAATGGCGGAGGAGGATACGCTTCCGCTGGATGAAATTGCGCATGAACTGGCGTGTCAGTATCAGCGTTTCATCGACGTATTTGGCCGCGAGCCAACGCATCTCGACAGTCACCATCATGTGCATATGTTCCCGCAAATTTTCCCCATCGTCGCCCGCTTTGCGGCGCAGCGCGGGATTGCGTTACGTATTGACCGCCAGACGGTGTTGAACGCCGACGATCTGCCGTCGGATTTGCGCAGCACTCAAGGATTTAGTAGTGAATTTTACGGCGAGGAGATCACCGAAGCGTGCTTTTTACGCATTCTGGATGCCTCGGCGCATCGAGGAGAGGCCTCTCTGGAGGTGATGTGTCATCCGGCGTTTGTGGACAACATTATTCGCCAGAGCGCCTATTGTTACCCCCGCTTAACTGAACTGGAGGTATTGACGTCTGCGTCACTCAAGGCAGCGATTGCGGAACGTGGATATCGTCCTGGCAGTTTTCTTGATATTTAGCTCCTGAGTTTGCGGCGCAAGAATGCGCCGCATTTTTTGCCGTTTATGCAGGAATCGCGTTAATTTTCCCCGCACGCGACCAGACACGGTGTGCCGCCATCAGCGTCAGCAGAGTGTCCATAAAGTGGTGGTCAACGTTATCGGCCTCAGCAAGTCCTTCTTCCCCCTGGCTATCAATGTTTAAAAGCGCCTTAAACCGTCGGGCGTCGCCTGCCAGTGCGATGGGCTTCAGATGTTTGTAGGCTTCCAGAAGGTAGTAACGGGCATCGCCGCAACTCTCGATATCGGCAATATTGCCGCACGGTACTATTACCGCATCGACCGTTAGCGACGGCGCGCCGGCAAAGGTTGCCGCAATCGTTAATGTTGAACCGTCATCAGCCGTTACTTCACCCATCCGTGAATAGAGTAGTTTTGCGTGGACGCCTTTAGCTTTTAAAGCCTGCAAAATGGTCAGTAGATCGGCGGCGTTAACCTTGTCGTTCAGCAGGATAGCGACCACGCGGCCTTTAACATCGCCGTCCGGCACCGCATACAGGCTGAGCGCCGGATCTTTTTTCAGACCGTTGACATCAGGAGGCGGGGCAATTTGCGTTTGCTCATGGGTGAGTGCAAAACCGAGATTATGCGCGACGCCCTCAGCCAGCGTAACATCAATATGCGCTAACTGATCGACCACCCGCTCCCGAATATACGCGCGGGCGACTTTACCCAGTTCAAAGCTGAACGCGTCAATAATATGCTGCTGTTCTATCGGCGTCTGACTGAGCCAGAACAGGCGAGGATGCGAGTAATATTCACCGAAAGAGGGGCTGCGTTCGCGGATTTTATTGCCATCCACGCGTTCCTGGTATGATTCGAAGCCGCCGCGTTTTGGCGCTGGCGGCGTTTCGCGCGGCCAGTTGTCATTAATGGAGTTCGGTTCATAGTTCGCCGGATTGGTGTCGATATCCATCCGGTGCATACCGTCACGCTGGAAGTTATGGTAGGGGCAGGTAGGGCGGTTAATCGGAATTTCGTGGAAGTTTGGCCCGCCCAGACGACTGATTTGCGTGTCGGTATAAGAGAACAGACGCCCCTGTAACAGCGGATCGTTGGTAAAATCAATGCCGGGAACGATATGTCCTGGATGAAATGCCGCCTGTTCGTTTTCAGCGAAAAAGTTATCCGGATTACGGTTTAACACCATTTTGCCGACGCGTTGTACTGGCACCAACTCTTCCGGAATCAGTTTGGTCGGATCGAGCAGATCAAAATCGAATTTAAATTCATCCTCTTCGGCAATGAGTTGTAGGCCCAGCTCGTATTCCGGAAAATCGCCCGCTTCGATGGCCTCCCACAGATCCCGGCGGTGAAAATCCGGATCGCGACCGGTCAGTTTTTGTGACTCATCCCATACCAGCGAGGCTTTACCCGCCAACGGTTTCCAGTGGAAACGGACAAAGGTCGCTTTCCCTTGTGCATTGATCAGACGGAAGGTGTGAATGCCGAACCCTTCCATCGTCCGATAACTGCGTGGAATGCCGCGATCCGACATTGCCCACATGACGTTGTGCAGCGTCTCAGGCTGTAAGGAAACATAGTCCCAGAAGGTGTCGTGCGCGCTCTGTCCTTGCGGAATAGCCCAATGAGGTTCGGGCTTAACGGCGTGCACAAAATCCGGAAACTTATGCGCATCCTGGATAAAAAAGATCGGCGTGTTATTACCGACGAGATCGAAAATTCCCTCTTCGGTATAAAATTTGGTCGCAAAACCGCGGATATCACGTACGGTATCAGCAGACCCCGCGCCGCCCTGTACTGTCGAAAAGCGAACAAAGACCGGGGTAATTTTCTGTGGATCGCACAGAAACGCGGCTTTCGTGATGTCGCTCAGGTCTTTATATGGCTGGAAATAGCCGTGCGCTGCAGATCCGCGGGCGTGAACGATCCTCTCCGGGATGCGCTCATGGTCAAAGTGGGTAATTTTCTCGCGCAGGATAAAATCTTCCAACAGCGTAGGGCCGCGGCTGCCGGCGCGAAGAGAATTTTGATCGTCGGCGATGCGCACGCCCTGATTGGTGGTCAGCGCATAATTTTCGCTGCCTTTACGAAAGGCGTCGAGGGCAGTGAGCTTATCATTCGCGGTCTCGGGCGCTTTTAAGCTGCCGGGGGCCGTCGGTTGCGCGCCCGGCGGCGTCGGTTCTGGCGTGGGGCGATGTGAATCGTCTGACGGCGCCAGGGAGTCCAGGCCGGGCTGTGATTCACGGGTATCATGCACGGGGGACTGATGGGGGGATTTCTCATTATGCGACATTGAACTCGTCTCCTGCTTTCATCACTGAAATGGGCGTGGTAGTAGTCAAAATCACTCTAACTATAGAACATTTCAGCAATTATGCTGGGGGAGAGCGGAACGGCAGACAAGGCTCAATAGGGAAATCGCACGCGCGGAACAGGACGTCGGGGGCGAAGATCGGCTAAAATAGTGTTTTTCTGATTTTTAGCCTTAGCCTCTTTTAGTGAAGCATTAATGATGAAACCTCTTCGCCAGCAAAATCGCCAGATTATTAGCTATATTCCGCGTGTTGAACCCGCGCCGCCGGAACATGCGATAAAAATGGATACGTTTCGCGATGTCTGGATACTGCGCGGTAAATATGTTGCCTTTGTTCTGACGGGGGAGTCATTTCAACGGTCGCCCGCCTTTAGCGTGCCAGAATCGGCGCAACGTTGGGCGAATCAGGTTCGCCAGGAAAACGAAATCGCTGACTAAGAAAAAACAAAACGCCGGTACTGGAGACCGGCGTTTTTAGTGACAGACATTTTGAGTTGCTGATCGTCATGTCTCAGACGATGTGAACGCCCGATAATGTATTATCGATGCGCCAGTTCAGCGTCTTCTTCGCTATCGAGAATGGTTTTATCGGTCTGCTTCAGCCACTGGCTGGTCAGCGTACCAGCGGTCATTGAGCCACTCACGTTCAGCGCGGTACGGCCCATATCAATCAACGGTTCGACGGAGATTAACAGCGCGACCAGCGTGACCGGTAAGCCCATGGCAGGCAGCACAATCAGCGCGGCGAAGGTCGCGCCGCCGCCAACGCCGGCAACACCCGCCGAACTTACAGTAACGATACCCACCAGCGTGGCTATCCATACGGGGTCTAAGGGGTTGATGCCGACCGTCGGCGCAACCATTACCGCCAACATCGCAGGATAAAGACCGGCACAACCGTTTTGGCCGATGGTCGCGCCAAAAGAGGCAGCAAAGCTGGCGATGGACTCCGGCACGCCCAGGCGGCGGGTTTGCGCTTCGACATTGAGTGGAATGGAAGCGGCGCTGGAGCGGCTGGTAAAGGCAAATGTCAGCACCGGCCACACCTTGCGGAAATATTTCAGCGGGCTAATCCCGTTCACGCCCAATAGTATGCCGTGAACCACAAACATTATCGCCAGACCAAGATATGACGCTACCACGAAGCTTCCAAGCTTAATGATGTCCTGCAGATTAGAGCCGGCAACCACTTTCGTCATCAGCGCCAGTACGCCGTAAGGCGTAAGTTGCATCACCAGACGCACCAGCTTCATCACCCAGCTTTGCAGGGTATCGATAGCAACAAGCACACGCTCGCCTTTTGGCGCATCATCTTTCAGCAGTTTAAGCGCGGCCACGCCCAGGAATGCGGCGAAAATCACCACGCTGATAATAGACGTAGGATTTGCGCCAGTCAGATCCGCAAACGGATTTTTCGGTACAAAAGACAGCACCAGTTGCGGCACGCTGAGATCGGCCACTTTGCCGACATAGCTCGTCTCAATGGCATTCAGACGCGCGGTTTCCGCGCCGCCCTGAACCAGACCTTCCGCCGTCAGTCCGAACAGATTGGTGACCAGCACGCCCACCAGCGCTGCGATAAGGGTAGTAAACAGCAGCGTGCCGATAGTCAGAAAACTGATTTTCCCCAATTGAGAGGCGTTATGCAGTCGTGCCACGGCGCTTAAAATAGAGGCGAATACCAGCGGCATCACAATCATTTGTAGCAATTGCACATAGCCGTTGCCGACAATATTGAACCACTGAATGGAGTCTTTTAACACCTGACTGTCAGCGCCATAAATGGTGTGCAGGGCCAGACCAAAGACCACGCCCATCACAAGGCCGACAAGCACTTTTTTAGCCAGACTCCACTGTTTATGACGGGCCTGCGCCAGTACAAACAGCAGAATGACGAACACCGCAATGTTCGCAATTAATGGAAAATTCATCCCCGTTCTCCTGATTTTTTTATTATGAAGCGCTGTGTTTTAGCGATTCTGTTCGCGCAAGATTAGCAGAACTGTGAGCTGGCTCTTATATTCAAATGGAATGGTTTATACCAAAAATGACTTTGGCGTTGATTTACTAATCAATCTGGTGATTTATAAAACGATTGAACTGCATTTGCAGGATAGTGATCATCTGCGAAGACCAGCGTATGACGTTGTTTTCCGGCATGGACTGCGGCATCCACACCGCCCAGGCAAACAACGCCATACATAAAAATCGCTCCAGCTGATTGCCTTTGCGCGGCGCCAGAATAGGCAGGCGGAAACGCCAGCGGCACGGCCACAGTAAGGGAACGCCTGCGGGGGTGAGCATATCCGCGACGATATGGCTTAAATAGCCGAGTACCATGCCTTGCAGCGCATCCGCCGGGATAATCCACGTATCCGGAACCTTGAGATAAAAGGTCGCCAGTAGGGCAAAGACCGCCAGCAGACTATGGGTAAACCCCCGGTGACCAAACGCGCGGGCGATCGGTTTCGATACCCATTTCAGGCGCTGGCCAAGAAAAGATTTGGGGTGGTCGATATCCGGCAGCAGACAGGTCAAAATAGCCGAAGGAATAATATGCCACCAGTCGCCGTGCGCAAGGACGGGCGTTAACTCGGCATTCTTGGCGAAAACCGCGCTGGCTATAGAAAAAAGAAGATGTCCTTCCGCCGTCATGATAAAACCCATTAAACTGTCAATTCATACAGTATAGGGTTTTTATACAGTAGGCGGAAGTGGTGACGTTGTAACTCTTTGTCTCTGTCAAAGCCGCTTGCCGTCTGGCTCAGCGGCTAATTGCCCGTTGACTTTGTTTCGGAAACATCTTAACCGAGTAGATGCGCCGCCGTCAGCTCTGTCAGTGAGTTAAGTTTGACATTCGCCAGCGCAAAGCGCGGATCAGGCTGGTTTTCTTCTGCTGGCACCACAATGGCGCGCATTCGCGCCGCCTTTGCCGCGATTAAACCATTCACCGAATCTTCCAGCGCCACGCAGGTTAATGGATCAACGCCTAGTTTGGCCGCACAATCCAGATAGACCTGCGGGTGCGGTTTGCTGTAGGGCAATTTTTCCGCAGAGGCCAGCGCGTCAAAACTGTCGCGCAGTTCGAACATGGTGAGCACTTTTTCCAGCATATGTAGCGGCGATGCCGAGGCAAGCCCCACTAATAGCCCCTGCGCTTTACACAGCGCCACGGCCTCGCGCACACCCGGCAAAAGAGGGCGCGTCTCTTCGATAAGCGTAATCGCGCGGGCAATAACACGGTTTGTCACTTCCTGGCGATCGGGGCCGCTCCACGGTTGCTGCGCAAACCAGAGATCGACAACCATATCAATGCGTAGCCCAAGCGTGTCTGGCAGTTCATGGCGTCGAGTAATATCTACGCCTAAACTTGCCATTACGTCCAGTTCAGCGCGATCCCAGAGCGGTTCGGAATCGATCAGTAGTCCATCCATATCGAAAATTGCAGCAAGAATTTGGCGTGGGGTTGACATCACAACCTCTCCTGTTGAGATTAAAAAATAACGAATTAAGCGTTCATTATGACCATGTTCTTAGTATATCGCCCTTAAAGATCAGGCGAAAACGGGAATCAACAGGTAGACTTAGGCCAAAACGACGCGTCTTTATCAAGGGGAACTCATGACGTATCAACAAGCTGGACGCATTGCAATCCTAAAAAGAGTTGTAGGGTGGGTTATTTTTATTCCGGCACTGCTTTCCACGCTCATCTCAGTCCTTAAATTTATGTATGCGCACAGTGAAAAGCAGGAGGGGATAAATGCGGTAATGCTGGATTTTACCCACGTAATGATAGACATGATGCGCGTGAATACGCCGTTTCTGAATGTTTTTTGGTACAACTCGCCGACGCCAAATTTTCAGGGAAGCCTGAATATCGGTTTCTGGCTCATTTTTATTCTGATTTTTGTCGGGCTGGCGATGCAGGATTCCGGCGCCAGAATGAGCCGCCAGTCACGTTTTTTGCGTGAAGGCGTGGAAGATCAGTTGATCCTGGAAAAAGCAAAAGGCGCGGAAGGGCTAACGCGTGAGCAGATAGAGTCACGTATCGTGGTGCCGCACCATACCATCTTTTTACAGTTTTTCCCGCTCTATATTTTGCCGGTCATTATTATCGTGCTCGGCTACTTTTTCTTTTCCTTGTTAGGCTTCATGTAAACTGAAAAATGCCGGATAGCCCGTATCCGGCATGGGCTGTACCTATACCGCAAGCAGCCGATCCATCGCTTTTTGCGCAGTGGCCAGGTGCTGACCGCCAAACAGCCTTGCCCGATTAAGCAGGGTGTAGAGCTGGTAAATCGGCTGCCTGTCGAGAAAATCCAGCGGTAGCGGCGAAACGGACTGATAGCCGTCATAAATCTGCGGTGGCTGATCGGTATGCAGCGGCAGCATCGCCAGATCGCATTCTCTGTCGCCCCAATAGCAGGCTGGATCGAAGATATAGGGGCCGTCAGGGCCAAGCGCGCAGTTCGCCGACCATAGATCGCCATGCAAAAGAGAAGGCTGCGGTTGATGCGACGCCAGACGTTGCTGAACATGTTCAACAATGGCGTCAATATTACCAAAAGTAATGCCTTTTTCCGCGGCGAGTTCAAGTTGCCAGCCAATGCGCTGTTCGGCGAAAAAAGTCGACCAACGGCGTTGCCAGGTATTCGGCTGCGGCGTGGTAGAGAGCGCGTTGTCAAAATCGAGGCCGAATTGAGGTTGGTCGCTCCATTGGTGCAGGCGCGCCAGCTGTTGCCCAAGAATAAACGCATTATGGGCATCCAGCGGGCGGGGCGAGAGGTAGTCCATGACTAAAAAGCTGTAATCCCGATCCGAACCTACCGCCCATACCTTAGGCACAACAACGGTTTTACTGCGGGAGAGCAGCTCCAGCTGATCGGCTTCAGCGGTAAAACCGCGAAGCATTTCTCGTTCATCGCACTTTACGAAAAAATCATGGCCTGCATAACGTAAATGCCATGCGGCATGAACTTCTCCGCCTGGCAGTTCATTACGCAGTTCGATTTCGCCTTCACCGACTTGCTCGCTTAAAAGACGACTGATAGCTTGCCACATAATGTCTCTCCCCACGTTGTCTGCCAGATCATAAGGTTAGCGCAAAAATGCGGTTAAAAAATACGAACTAACGCACATCGCGGACGCGCCGCGGCGGGAATGGCACTTATTGTGCGTTTTTACTCCACGCCTCCCAGGTCGCCACGGTAATGTCGACATCCTTATCTAACGCGCTTTTCGCAAGTCCGGCGACAAGCGCTTTGATTTCATCAGCGCTCTGAGCGCTAACAAAGCCAAACGTATTGGTGCCGAGCTCATGCACATTCCCTTCATCGTCCGTTAATGTCAGCAAAAAACCGCTGCGCGTCAGATGATTATTGAGTTCGTTAATCTCGGTCAGGGAATCTTCATGGAAGGTTACGGTAATAACATAACGGGTAATATCGCCACTGGCCATCGTTCACCTCGTTGGGAGCAACTGTGTTTTTAACAGCGGCGGATGCGCCGCCCGTTAACCGATTTTCCGGTATCCCCCTCGGCGAGGGGGAAACGATTATTGCGCGGAAAGATAGGCGTATATTTTTTGGGTATCGTCACGAGAACACAGACGCGTACCTTGATTGAGCGTAGCAGCGCTGCCTGCCGCCACACCGAAGCGCACCATCTCTTCCAGCGACGCGTCTTGCGCCAGTTTTAACGTCATCGCGCCTACCATACTGTCGCCTGCGCCGACAGTACTTTGACTTTTCACCGGGGGAGGAACAACCTGGATGCAATTCTCACTGTCTATGCCCAGCGCCCCTTGCGGCCCCAGAGAGACCACTACCCGGCGAGCCTTGCCGCTTTGCACTAATTCCTGGGCCGCTTTACGCACATCATCAGGCTGCGTCAGATCGCGATTGACCAACGCGCTCAATTCTTTCAGGTTAGGTTTCACCAGTTCGATATCGCCAAGCGCCAGCGCGGCGGTGAGCGCGTCGCCAGAGCTATCAATAATGCAGCGAATGCCTTGCTTCTGCGCGGCGGAAATCAGTTGCGTGAGTTTCTCGACCTTAACGCCGGGCGGAAGGCTGCCGCTGATAACCAGAATTGCCCCGGATTCAATTTCCAGTACCTGTTCTTCAAGCTGGCGAAATTCGTCATCGTCCAGCGTGGCGCCGGGCATAACAAAACGATACTGTTCGCCGCTGGACTCGACGTGGACGTGCAGGTTCTGACGCGTCCAGTCTTTCGCATCGACGGTAGACACGGGGACATTTTCGTCAGCCAGTAGTGCGACCAGATGTTCGCCGGTAGCGCCGCCAGCCGGGAAAATTGCGGTCGCGGTGCCGCCAAGATGCGCAATGGCGCGAGCGACATTAATACCCCCGCCGCCGGGTTCGAATACCGGCGCGGAGCACCGCAGTTTACCTTCGGGATAAATTTGCGGCGTGATTGTTGCGCTATCGAGAGAGGGCGCAAGCGTCAACGTATAGATACGTACCATCGTTACCTCCTGTTAGGCTGATTTCAGTCTGGCACTTAATCCCCGGAAAGTGAAGGAATTAACAATATGATTTTCCGGATCTTTATTTAAAGAAGTACGATGTAAAGTTATATAAATAAATGAATGCTTCGGGAGGGTTCTTATTCAAAAAATGAAATAGTAATTGATTGCTATGTTATTCGGGGCTTCTTATAATTCGCTACCTTTCCAGGGGCGTTTGTCATTGATCCCTATGAAAGTTTCCGGGACCGTCGTGGTCTCTTTTTTAGTTGTACGGACTCTATATAAATGAAGCTTTTGAAGGCAGTACCCGCTGTAGTTATGCTGGCGGGTGGCGTGTTCGCGTCTCTGTATGCCGCCGCCGATGATTCCGTTTTTACTGTCATGGATGATCCCTCCACCGCGAAAAAACCTTTTGAAGGTAATCTGAATGCGGGCTACCTTGCTCAGTCAGGCAATACTAAAAGTTCTTCCTTAACGGCTGACACGGCGATGACCTGGTATGGACAACGTACCGCCTGGTCATTATGGGGCAATGCCAGCAATACCTCCTCTAATGATGAACGCTCTTCAGAAAAATATGCGGTAGGCGCGCGTAACCGTTTTAATATGACGGATTATGATTATACCTTTGGCCAGGCCAGTTGGCTGACAGACCGTTTCAACGGTTATCGTCAGCGCGACGTACTGACCGCCGGTTACGGGCGGCAGTTCCTTAATGGTCCAGTGCACAGCTTCCGTTTTGAATTCGGTCCTGGGGTTCGCTATGACGAACATACGGACGATACCACTGAAACGCAGCCGTTGGGTTATGCTTCCGGCAGCTATGCCTGGCAGTTAACTGACAATGCTAAGTTTACACAGGGGGTGTCAGTATTTGGCGCAGAAGACACCACACTAAATTCGGAAACAGCCCTCAATGTCGCCATTAACGAACATTTTGGTCTAAAGGTGGGGTATAATTTAACGTGGAACTCGCAGCCGCCTGAATCTGCGCCTGAACATACCGATCGTCGCACTACGGTAACGCTGGGCTATAAGATGTAATATTGTACCGGGTTACGTTACGTAACCCGGTTATTCCGTGGTGACGCCTCAGAAGAAGAAGGTGATGTCTCCGTTGATATAAGAATAGTCGTCTCCGGTGCGAAATTCCGACGTGACTTTGTTTAAAGAAAGAGAAAATGCGACGGGAGAATAGCCGATGGTGGCACCGACGCGATATTCATCCACGGTTTTATTAATATCCACCGTTTCCATTTTTGTTTGCAGCGTTTTCCCCTGTAACGTGTAGTTTTTATCAACTTCCCTGCGCTCAACGCCAGCAAATACTTTATAGATCAATCCCTCTTTTTGAGTGTGTATTAATCCTCGGCGGGACAGTAACCCAAACCCATTATCAGAGTTAAAGGTCTTATCATTTCCCAGCGCAACGGTTGCGCCGTACCCTAAATACTGGAAGAGATTGCCGCCGACAGCAGAGACTTCTGGATAGAAGCCCACATTGACACCCAGAATATCAATAGCTGGCGTAAGGGAGACCATTCCTTTTGCCGTATAACCATAACGGTTTTCAATTTGATCCTGCCAGGCAGGGTATTTTTCTGCGCCTATTATTCGATGCGCCCGATTCTGAACCTCCTGACCGCCTGCGTCAGGACCAATAACGCCGATATCGGTACCTAAACGATAACGTAACCAATTGGTGGCTAATGAATTCCACTCCAGTCCGGTATGAAGAAAGGCGCTGAACGCGCGGTCGCCTTTGACGGCTTCAGGCTTTCTCTTATTGGCGCCTGATGGAGAATAAATATCTTGCGCGATATGAAAAGAGAGTTGACTGGCGTCAGTGAGATCGTGGCTGTAGCCTAAAAAGAGCCCGGCAGTATAATCACCCCGGTCTGCAGCCGGGTGCCCATAAAGGGCATTTAAGGATGGTTGAAATATACCTGCATCATCATTCGCCACTGAAATAGCAAGGCTACTGGCATTGGCCATTGTGGTCGTACTGAGTATGGCGGCAATCATCGTTGCGCAATAGCTGTATTTGTTCACTTTTTACCCCTGAATATGAAAGTGAATACTCTTATTTTTACAAAGTAATAAGCACAGCAGCATGATGCGCAGTGCCTATTAAACCTTTAAATATAACTAAACTCCTGCCAGCAGCGAGTCATTGAGAGGATACGTTGCCTTAATGTTGAAAAATGGTGTTAAAAAACATGCGCCAGATATTATTGAATATCCATTTTTCATTCGCTATCTGAGTGCGAGAAATTATTGGCTTCACGATTATGCATATAATACGATGTTTTTTGGTATCAATATGAATATCACGTTGTATTCTTTTGAGCTCATTTTCTATGATGGCTTCGATGTTTATCTGTTATTAATTTTTACCGTGATAGTGTTGTCTTTAATGATGAGCGCATCTAACGGCTGGCAGGGTAATATAACCAAATTATTGCTACCTGAATTATTAGGGCAGTTATTATTAAGAAAGAAAAAATGAATAAAACCATTAATCTGCTAAAATTACTGCCCGTAGTATTATTAAGCGCATGTACTACATCGTATCCTCCCCAGGATATAATATCGGCACCCGAGTTACCCCATCGTAACGTACTCGTTCAGCAACCTGATAACTGTAGCGTTGGCTGTCCTCAAGGAGGAAGTCAACAAACAATCTATCGCCATGTCTATACGCTCAATAATAATAGCGCCACGAAATTTGCCAACTGGGTTGCCTATAGTGTGACAAAAACCAGCCAGGCAAGCGGTCGTCCGCGGAACTGGGCGCAGGACCCCGATTTACCGCCCTCGGATACGTTGGCCCCTTCGGCCTATAAAAATGCCCATACGCTATTAAAAGTCGACAGGGGACACCAGGCGCCGTTGGCAGGATTGGGCGGCGTTTCGGACTGGCCGTCGTTAAATTATTTATCGAATATTACGCCGCAGAAATCCGCCCTGAACCAGGGAGCATGGGCTGCACTGGAAAACCGGGTGCGCGAACTTGCCAAACAGGCTGATGTATCTGTAGTGCACGTAGTGACCGGCCCCCTTTTTGAGCGGCATATCGCCACATTGCCAGAAGATGCGACGGTAGAAATTCCCAGCGGGTACTGGAAGGTTTTATTCACCGGAACGGCGCCGTCAAAAAGTGAAGGAAATTACGCTGCGTTTATTATGGATCAGAATACACCCCGTTCGGCGAATTTTTGCGACTATCAGGTTACCGTGGAGGCTATCGAACATAAAACGAAGCCAGTGCTGACGCTGTGGTCTGCCTTGCCTGAAGCGGTAGCCAGCGAGGTGAAAACGACAAAGGGGAGTCTGGCGCAGAAGTTAGGTTGTCGATGAGAAGCGCTATACGGCGCGTAGAAAGATAACGGAGAAACTCTGTCAAGAGCCTTGATTTGCTACAGAGTGATGCAATCTCCCTTTTTTTAGTGTTACCATCGTCATGCCGGACGAAAATAGCAATTTTCGTTTGTGTCGAAGGTTGTGCGCCAATTTAGCAATGGTTGGCTAGATGGATACACAACTCACTGTCAATAAATTCATTTTCTCTTTGTATGTGATCTTGCGTATGGGTCACCACTGCAAATAAGGATATAACATGCCTGTTATTACTCTTCCTGATGGCAGCCAACGCCATTATGACCACCCTGTAAGCCCGATGGATGTTGCTCTGGACATTGGTCCAGGCCTGGCGAAAGCCACTATTGCGGGCCGTGTGAATGGCGAGCTGGTTGATGCTTCCGATCTGATTGAAAATGATGCGACGCTTGCCATCATCACCGCAAAAGATGAAGAGGGTCTGGAGATCATTCGTCACTCTTGCGCGCATCTGTTAGGTCACGCAATCAAGCAACTTTGGCCGCACACGAAAATGGCGATCGGCCCGGTTGTCGACAACGGTTTTTACTATGACGTTGATCTTGACCGCACGCTAACTCAGGAAGATGTCGAAGCGCTCGAAAAGCGGATGCATGAGCTCGCCGAGAAAAATTACGACGTTATCAAGAAGAAAGTCAGCTGGCACGAAGCGCGTGAAACCTTCGTGAAGCGTGGTGAAAGCTACAAAGTTTCCATTCTTGATGAAAACATTGCCCATGATGATAAGCCAGGCTTGTACCATCATGAAGAATATGTCGACATGTGTCGTGGTCCGCACGTGCCGAATATGCGTTTCTGCCATCACTTTAAACTGATGAAAACTGCCGGCGCATACTGGCGCGGTGACAGCAATAATAAGATGCTGCAGCGTATTTACGGTACGGCATGGGCAGATAAAAAATCCCTGAACGCTTATCTGCAGCGTCTGGAAGAGGCCGCAAAACGCGACCATCGTAAAATTGGTAAGCAGCTCGACCTGTATCATATGCAGGAAGAAGCGCCGGGCATGGTGTTCTGGCATAACGACGGCTGGACTATCTTCCGCGAGCTGGAGGTCTTTGTTCGTTCTAAACTCAAAGAGTACCAGTATCAAGAAGTTAAAGGCCCGTTCATGATGGACCGTGTGCTGTGGGAAAAAACCGGGCACTGGGACAACTATAAAGATGCGATGTTCACCACGTCCTCAGAAAACCGCGAATATTGCATCAAGCCGATGAACTGCCCGGGCCACGTTCAGATCTTTAACCAGGGTCTGAAATCCTATCGTGATTTGCCGCTGCGTATGGCGGAATTCGGTAGCTGCCACCGTAACGAGCCATCAGGCGCGCTGCATGGTCTGATGCGCGTACGCGGCTTTACGCAGGATGATGCGCATATCTTCTGCACCGAAGAGCAGATCCGCGATGAAGTTAACGCTTGTATTCGTATGGTCTACGATATGTACAGCACCTTTGGCTTCGAGAAGATCGTCGTCAAGCTTTCCACTCGTCCTGATAAGCGTATCGGCAGCGATGAGATGTGGGATCGTGCTGAGGCGGATCTGGCGGTTGCGCTGGAAGAAAATAATATCCCGTTTGAGTATCAACTGGGTGAAGGCGCATTCTACGGTCCGAAAATTGAATTTACCTTATATGACTGCCTCGATCGTGCATGGCAGTGCGGTACAGTACAGCTGGACTTCTCCTTACCGTCTCGTCTGAGCGCCTCCTATGTAGGCGAAGACAACGAGCGTAAGGTGCCGGTAATGATTCACCGTGCGATTCTTGGGTCGATGGAACGCTTCATCGGTATCCTGACCGAAGAGTTCGCTGGTTTCTTCCCGACATGGCTCGCGCCTGTTCAGGTAGTCGTGATGAATATTACCGATTCGCAGTCTGAATACGTTAACGAATTGACGCAGAAACTACAAAATGCGGGCATTCGTGTAAAAGCAGACTTGAGAAATGAGAAGATTGGCTTTAAAATCCGCGAGCACACTTTACGTCGTGTCCCTTATATGTTGGTCTGTGGTGATAAAGAGGTGGAAGCAGGCAAAGTTGCCGTTCGCACCCGCCGCGGTAAAGACCTGGGCAGTCTGGACGTAAATGACGTGATTGAGAAGCTGCAACAAGAGATTCGCAGCCGCAGTCTTCAACAACTGGAGGAATAAAGTATTAAAGGCGGAAAACGAGTTCAAACGGCGCGTCCGAATCGTATTAATAGCGAAATTCGCGCGCAAGAAGTTCGCTTAACAGGTCTGGAAGGCGAGCAGCTTGGTATTGTGAGTCTGAGAGAAGCTCTGGAAAAAGCTGAAGAAGCCGGAGTAGACTTAGTCGAAATCAGCCCTAACGCCGAGCCGCCGGTTTGTCGTATAATGGATTACGGCAAATTCCTCTATGAAAAGAGTAAGTCTTCTAAGGAACAGAAGAAAAAGCAAAAAGTTATCCAGGTGAAGGAAATTAAATTCCGTCCTGGGACAGATGAAGGCGACTATCAGGTAAAACTCCGCAGCCTGATTCGCTTTCTCGAAGAGGGCGATAAGGCCAAAATCACGCTGCGTTTCCGCGGTCGTGAAATGGCCCACCAGCAAATCGGTATGGAAGTGCTTAATCGCGTGAAAGACGATTTGCAAGAACTGGCAGTGGTCGAATCCTTCCCAACGAAGATCGAAGGCCGTCAGATGATCATGGTGCTTGCTCCTAAGAAGAAACAGTAAGGCCTTCAAGTAACAATTCTGTGAAGCCTTCGGGCTTCACAGGTTTTGTTCGCCTATGTTTCGTTTATTAACAATGCGAAGTGGAAGTTATTAAAATGCCAAAAATTAAGACCGTACGCGGTGCTGCTAAGCGCTTCAAAAAAACCGGGAAAGGTGGTTTTAAGCACAAGCACGCTAACCTGCGTCACATTCTGACCAAAAAAGCGACTAAACGTAAACGTCACCTGCGTCCGAAAGCCATGGTTTCTAAAGGCGATCTGGGCCTGGTTATCGCGTGCCTGCCGTACGCATAAGCCGTTAACGTTTTTAACTTTTTAATTAGAATAGATACAGGAGAGCACATATGGCTCGCGTAAAACGTGGTGTAATTGCACGCGCACGTCACAAGAAAATTTTGAAACAAGCCAAAGGCTACTACGGTGCGCGTTCTCGCGTATACCGCGTTGCCTTCCAGGCAGTTATCAAAGCTGGTCAGTATGCTTACCGTGACCGTCGTCAACGTAAGCGTCAGTTCCGTCAACTGTGGATTGCGCGTATCAACGCAGCAGCACGTCAGAACGGTATTTCTTACAGCAAATTCATCAACGGCCTGAAAAAAGCCTCTGTTGAAATCGACCGTAAGATCCTGGCTGATATCGCCGTATTCGACAAAGTCGCGTTCACCGCGCTGGTTGAAAAAGCGAAAGCAGCTCTGGCATAAGCCAGTGAAAAGAGGGAGCCTGGCTCCCTCTCTTTTATTTACTGTTCAGTGAGTTGACAATTGACCTGTAACCCTTTTCAATAAAGGATATTCGGTTTTACCACATAAGGTAACGCAAGCATGAACGCTGCTATTTTCCGTTTCTTTTTTTACTTTAGCACCTGATCCCAGGAGGCTAGCGCGTGAAAAACGAAACGAAAAACAGCGCAAAAAAGCCTCCTGATGGAGGCTTTTTTTGTATCTGAAATCGAGAGATTACGTCCAATGAACCGGTGTCTTCACCGACACAATGAGGAAAACCATGTCACATCTCGCAGAGCTGGTTGCCAATGCAGCGGCCGCCATTAACCAGGCGTCAGATGTTGCCGCGTTAGACAATGTACGCGTCGAATATTTGGGCAAGAAAGGGCATTTAACCCTTCAGATGACGACCCTACGCGATCTGCCGCCGGAAGAGCGTCCGGCAGCCGGGGCAGTCATTAACGCCGCGAAAGAGCAGGTACAACAGGCGCTTAACGCGCGTAAAGCCGAGCTGGAAAGCGCAGCGCTTAACGCCCGTCTGGCCGCTGAAACCATCGATATCTCCCTGCCGGGGCGCCGTATTGAGAACGGTGGTCTGCATCCGGTCACGCGTACCATTGACCGTATTGAAAGTTTCTTCGGCGAGCTTGGTTTTACCGTAGCGACTGGCCCGGAAATCGAAGATGACTACCATAACTTCGATGCGTTAAACATTCCGGGTCATCACCCGGCCCGCGCCGATCATGATACCTTCTGGTTTGACGCGACCCGTCTGCTGCGGACCCAGACGTCTGGTGTCCAGATCCGGACGATGAAAGCGCAGCAACCGCCGATCCGTATTATTGCGCCGGGCCGTGTATACCGTAATGACTACGACCAGACGCATACTCCGATGTTCCATCAGATGGAAGGTCTGATTGTTGATACCAACATCAGCTTCACCAACCTCAAAGGTACGCTGCACGACTTCCTGCGTAATTTCTTTGAGGAGGATCTGCAGATTCGCTTCCGTCCTTCTTATTTTCCGTTTACCGAACCTTCTGCAGAAGTGGATGTGATGGGGAAAAACGGCAAATGGCTGGAAGTGCTGGGCTGCGGGATGGTGCATCCGAATGTGCTGCGTAATGTCGGTATCGATCCGGAAATCTATTCTGGCTTCGCTTTTGGTATGGGGATGGAACGTCTGACCATGTTGCGTTATGGCGTCACCGACCTGCGTTCATTCTTCGAAAACGATCTGCGTTTCCTCAAACAGTTTAAATAAAGGCAGGATAAAACAATGAAATTCAGCGAACTGTGGTTACGCGAGTGGGTTAACCCGGCAATTGATAGCGATGCGTTGGCTAACCAGATTACGATGGCTGGCCTGGAAGTAGACGGCGTTGAGCCGGTCGCGGGAAGCTTCAATGGCGTTGTGGTTGGGGAAGTGGTTGAGTGCGCCCAGCATCCGAACGCTGACAAATTGCGTGTAACGAAAGTCAACGTTGGCGGAGAACGCCTGTTGGATATCGTCTGCGGCGCGCCAAACTGTCGTCAGGGGCTGAAAGTAGCGGTGGCCACCATTGGCGCTATTCTGCCGGGCGATTTCAAAATTAAAGCGGCGAAACTGCGCGGCGAACCGTCTGAAGGGATGCTGTGCTCCTTCTCCGAACTGGGGATTTCCGACGATCACAGCGGCATTATCGAACTGCCGGCGGATGCGCCGCTGGGTACCGATATCCGTGAATACCTGAAGCTTGACGACAATACCATCGAAATTAGCGTCACGCCGAACCGTGCGGATTGCTTAGGTATCATCGGCGTTGCGCGTGATGTGGCGGTACTGAACAAAGCGCCGCTCCAGGAGCCTGAAATGGCGCCGGTTACGGCAACTATCAGCGATACGCTGCCGATTACAGTAGAGGCCGCTGATGCGTGTCCACGCTATCTGGGCCGGGTGGTAAAAGGCATCAATGTTAACGCGCCGACGCCGCTGTGGATGAAAGAGAAACTGCGTCGCTGTGGTATTCGCTCCATCGATGCGGTGGTTGACGTCACGAACTATGTGCTGCTCGAACTGGGTCAGCCAATGCATGCTTTCGATAAAGATCGCATTGATGGCGGTATTGTCGTGCGGATGGCAAAAGAGGGTGAAACCGTCGTCCTGCTGGACGGTAGCGAAGCGACGTTAAATGCGGACACGCTGGTGATCGCCGATCACCATAAGGCGCTGGGGATAGCCGGTATTTTTGGCGGCGAACATTCCGGAGTGAATGGCGAAACGCAAAATGTGCTGCTGGAGTGTGCGTACTTTAATCCGCTGTCTATCACCGGTCGCGCTCGTCGCCACGGTCTGCATACCGATGCGTCTCACCGCTACGAGCGCGGGGTGGACCCGGCGCTGCAATATAAAGCGATAGAGCGCGCTACTCGTCTGCTTCTTGATATCTGTGGCGGTGATGCGGGTCCGATAATTGATGTGAGCAACGAAGCAACGTTGCCGAAACGCGCCACCATTACTCTGCGTCGCAGTAAACTGGATCGCCTGATCGGGCATCATATTGCGGATGAGCAGGTCAGTGATATTCTGCGTCGTCTGGGCTGTGAAGTGACCGAAGGGCAGGACGAGTGGAAAGCCGTGGCGCCGACCTGGCGTTTCGATATGGAGATTGAAGAAGATCTGGTGGAAGAGGTGGCCCGCGTTTACGGCTATAACAATATTCCGGACGAGCCAATCCAGGCCGGTTTAATCATGGGAACGCACCGTGAAGCCGATCTGTCGTTGAAGCGGGTTAAAACCATGCTGAACGACAAAGGCTATCAGGAAGTGATTACCTATAGCTTTGTCGATCCTAAAGTACAACAGCTCATCCATCCAGGCGCAGAAGCGCTGCTGCTGCCAAACCCTATCTCCGTTGAGATGTCGGCGATGCGTCTGTCTCTGTGGAGCGGATTGTTGGCGACGGTGGTCTATAACCAAAACCGTCAGCAGAATCGCGTGCGTATTTTTGAAACCGGTTTACGTTTCGTTCCGGATACACAAGCCAATCTGGGTATTCGACAGGATCTGATGCTGGCTGGCGTGATTTGCGGTAACCGCTATGATGAGCACTGGAACCTGGCAAAAGAGACCGTTGATTTCTATGATTTGAAAGGCGATCTGGAAGCAGTATTGGATTTAACCGGCAAACTGGGTGATATCCAGTTTAAGGCGGAGATGAATCCGGCACTGCATCCGGGACAGTCTGCGGCGATTTATCTGAAAGATGAACGTATTGGTTTTATTGGGGTTGTTCACCCTGAATTGGAACGTAAACTGGATCTGAATGGTCGTACGCTGGTGTTTGAACTGGAATGGAATAAGCTCGCAGACCGTATCGTGCCGCAGGCGCGGGAGATTTCACGCTTCCCGGCCAACCGTCGCGATATTGCGGTTGTTGTTGCAGAAAACGTTCCCGCAGCGGATATTTTATCCGAATGTAAGAAAGTTGGCGTAAATCAGGTAGTTGGCGTAAACTTATTTGACGTGTACCGCGGTAAGGGTGTTGCGGAGGGTTATAAGAGCCTCGCTATCAGCCTGATCCTTCAGGATACCAACCGTACACTCGAAGAAGAGGAGATTGCCGCTACCGTCGCCAAATGTGTAGAGGCATTAAAAGAGCGATTCCAGGCATCATTGAGGGATTGAACCTATGGCGCTTACAAAAGCTGAAATGTCAGAATATCTGTTTGATAAGCTTGGGCTTAGCAAGCGGGATGCCAAAGAACTGGTTGAACTGTTTTTCGAAGAGATCCGTCGTGCTCTGGAAAACGGTGAGCAGGTGAAACTCTCTGGTTTTGGTAACTTCGATCTGCGTGATAAAAATCAACGTCCGGGGCGTAACCCGAAAACGGGTGAAGATATTCCTATTACAGCACGGCGCGTGGTGACCTTCAGACCCGGGCAGAAGTTAAAGAGCCGGGTCGAAAACGCTTCGCCCAAAGAAGAGTAATCAGATCCAGGCATAACATCCATCAGGGTGTATTGCGGCAGATACGCTGCCATCCCGAAAGTAGATCGGCGGGATGACAGCGTATCTGTCAGCCTGAAAGATGACCCGTATAACTAAAAAGGCCGCATTGCGGCCTTTTTTCTTTCAAGTAAAGGATACCCACCGTAAAATCACGCTACCTCTTTTCAGCTGAATGGATAACATGCTGACTTTTGCCCGCCAACAACAGCGACGAAACGTTCGCTGGCTTCTGAGCCTGTCACTGCTGGTGCTACTGGCTACACTTCTGAGCTTATGCGCAGGCGAACAGTGGATTGCCCCCGGTGACTGGTTAAGCGCCCGAGGGGAACTGTTTGTCTGGCAAATTCGCCTTCCCCGCACGCTTGCGGTATTGCTGGTTGGCGCTGCTCTGGCGCTATCTGGCGCCGTGATGCAGGCGCTGTTTGAAAACCCACTTGCTGAACCGGGTCTGCTCGGCGTTTCGAATGGGGCCGGTGTTGGGCTTATTGCCGCCGTCTTACTGGGGCAGGGGCAACTGCCAGGATGGGCGCTGGGACTGTGCGCTATAGCCGGCGCGCTCATTATTACGTTAATCCTGCTGCGTTTTGCGCGCCGCCACCTCTCTACCAGCCGCTTGTTGTTGGCGGGCGTCGCGCTGGGCATTATCTGTAGCGCGCTGATGACGTGGGCTATCTATTTTTCCACCTCTTTCGATCTGCGGCAATTAATGTACTGGATGATGGGAGGATTTGGCGGCGTTGACTGGCAGCAGAGCTGGCTAATGATTGCGCTCATCCCAGTACTGATCTGGATATGTTGCCAGTCGCAACCGCTGAATATGCTGGCGCTAGGGGAAACCTCGGCGCGGCAGCTTGGCCTGCCGCTGTGGTTCTGGCGCAATTTGTTGGTCGTCGCCACTGGCTGGATGGTGGGCGTCAGCGTGGCGATGGCGGGGGCGATTGGTTTTATCGGTCTGGTTATTCCGCACATCCTGCGCTTATGTGGTTTAACCGATCACCGGGTTTTACTTCCCGGCTGCGCGCTGGCCGGGGCTATCGCCCTGCTATTGGCTGATGTGGTCGCCCGACTGGCGCTGGCGTCGGCTGAACTGCCTATCGGGGTGGTCACCGCCACATTGGGGGCGCCAGTGTTTATCTGGCTGCTGCTCAAATCCGCGCGTTAGCGCATCGGTAAACAACTGCTTTCATCATTCGCAGTCTATGATTAAAGGCTAACGATGAAACCCGCTATTCTACCGACATCAGGGAGACACCATGCAAAACTCGCTTCTTAATACTCACGTTACGACGATTGATGGAGAGGTCACTACACTTGAAAAATACGCCGGAAAAGTGCTGCTCATTGTAAACGTCGCCTCCAGATGTGGCCTGACGCCGCAATATGAACAGTTGGAAAATATCCAGAAGGCGTGGGCAGATCAGGGGGTTGTCGTGTTGGGTTTTCCCTGCAACCAGTTTATGGGGCAGGAGCCAGGCAGCGAAGAGGAGATTAAAACCTATTGTGCCAGCACCTGGGGCGTCACGTTCCCGATGTTCAGTAAAATTGATGTGAATGGCGACGCGCGCCATCCGCTGTATCAAAAACTGATAGCCGCTGCGCCAACGGCAGTCGCGCCGGAGAAGAGCGGCTTTTACGAACGGATGGTAAGCAAAGGGCGTACGCCACTCTATCCGGATGATATTCTGTGGAATTTTGAAAAATTTTTGGTAGGCCGGGATGGTCAGGTGGTACAGCGTTTTTCGCCGGATATGACGCCTGAAGATCCTATTGTGATGGAAAGCATAAAAATCGCGTTGGCAAAATAATGTCTCAATTGATGCAATTAAAGGATGTCGCCGAGAGCACCCGCCTGGGGCCGCTTTCCGGCGAAGTAAGCGCAGGAGAGATCCTTCATCTTGTCGGGCCGAACGGTGCCGGGAAAAGCACGCTACTGGCGCGTATGGCGGGGTTAACCTCCGGCGAGGGGAGCATCAGGTTTGGCGGAGCGCCGCTGGAGGCATGGGCGACGGCAACGCTTGCCCAACACCGCGCTTATCTTGCGCAACAGCAAAATCCGCCGTTCGCCATGCCGGTCTGGCATTACCTGACATTGCATCAACCTGATAAAACGCGAACCGGGCAGCTTAACGAGGTGGCCGATATGCTTGGATTGGGCGACAAACTGGGGCGAAGCGTGAATCAGCTTTCCGGTGGCGAGTGGCAGCGTGTTCGCCTTGCTGCCGTTGTACTACAAATTCATCCCGACGCTAATCCGGTCGGTCAATTATTGCTGCTTGATGAGCCGATGAACAGTCTCGATGTTGCGCAACAAAACGCTCTGGATCGGGTATTACATCATTTATGTCAGGCAGGAATTGCGATTGTGATGAGTAGCCACGATCTGAACCACACGCTGCGGCATGCGCATAAAGCCTGGTTACTAAAGCGCGGTAAACTCATTGCCTGCGGCCGCCGGGAAGAGGTGCTCACCCCCTCTTATCTGGCGCAAGCCTACGGTTTGCGCTTTCGACGACTCGACGTCGAGGGGCATCCAATGCTCATTTCGGCCACTTAAGTAAAATCGTTTCTTGAAAAGCAGGTAATTTCGACGCTAAATTAATACCAAAATAAAAACAGAGGATTGTTGCGGCATGCGTTTTTGGCTTCTTGTTATCACAGCATTGTTCCTGGCAGGATGCAGTACTCATCGGGCACCGGCGCCAAATGCCAGATTATCAGACTCCATTACCGTCATTGCGGGTCTGAACGATCAGTTGCAGTCCTGGCGCGGTACGCCATACCGTTACGGCGGCATGAGTCGCAGAGGCGTGGACTGTTCCGGCTTTGTGGTAGTCACTATGCGCGACAAGTTTGATTTGCAGTTGCCTCGTGATACGCGTGAACAATCAAAAATCGGCACCAGAATCGATAAAGATGAATTGCTGCCCGGAGATTTGGTTTTCTTTAAAACCGGTTCGGGCGAAAGTGGTTTACATGTTGGTATTTACGATACAAATAATGAGTTTATTCATGCCTCTACCAGTCGTGGCGTGATGCGTTCATCGCTGGATAATGTGTACTGGCGAAAAAACTTCTGGCAGGCACGGCGAATTTAACCTCGCAGACGATATAAATTTTATAGTCTATTTTTAACATATCGCCGGTTGAACTTATGACATCTGTTGTCATCATATATAATGATATAACCGTAGCATTTACAAACGTACTTTTATTAAAAACGGGCGTGTTCACGCCCTGTGAAAAGTACAACATTGGATATTGGTTTATAATCAGAGTAAGTTAAAAAAAGGAACCGGTTCACCGGTAAACAAGAAAAATGATGACGCTTCAATTAGTATCTGAAGTTACGTCTGTTTCCGTCCGTAGTGACTGGATGGCGAATAGCGCCCTAACCATGGGACTGGCGTAATGATTGCTTCACTTGATGAGCTTTACCATTCCGAACTCTTTTTCCTTCCCGTCATGGATGAAAATGCTCGGCTTGTTGGTTTAGAGATTATTGCAACGTTTGCCGCTGAAGACGGCGCCGTGCGGATGCCGACTGAGTTGGTAGCGCCTCGCCTTTCGGTGGAGGAACAATACTGTCTGTTTGTTGAAAAACTGGCGTTGTTAGAAACCTGTCAGCACTTTTTTATTCAGCATAAACTTATTGCATGGCTTAATTTACCGCCCGCAATTAGTGACTTATTATTAGATAGCGAACTTTTTTCCCGGGCAGCGCGCTTTCCGTTTCTTGAATTAGCTATAAATGAGAATTATCCTGGGTTAAACCAGGGCAAAAACAATGAAACGTTAGCTAATCTGGCAATGCATTTCCCATTAATGCTGGCAAATTTTGGGGCAGGCGAGGCGTCGACTAAAGCTATTTTCGATGGGCTTTTCAAACGAGTCATGTTGGATAAAAATTTTATTCAGCAGCGAGCTGAAATGATCTCATTCGAACCATTCATGCACGCTATTGTTGCCCAGATCTCCTCCAGCTGCGAGTCGCTGATGATTGCCGGTATTGATAATGAGGCGATGTTTTCGCGCGCAGCGCCATTGGGATTTAGCGCATTCCAGGGCGGACTATGGCCTCCGGTGCCGGTAAGCCAGCTCATTAAACTCGTTCAGCGATAACCTTTCTGTTTGCCGGTGTTTAACCGGTGATTAACCGTCTACACTGAAGACAGGAGGCCCTATGACCCTGTCTTTTACTGCCCGTTGGCGCGATGAACTGCCAGCAACGTATACCGCGCTTTTACCCACACCGTTAAAAAATGCGCGACTGATTTGGTATAACGACAAACTGGCGCAGCAGTTAGCCATTCCCGCGTCGTTATTTGACGCTACCAATGGCGCTGGCGTTTGGGGCGGCGAAACCTTATTACCCGGTATGTCGCCTGTCGCGCAGGTATATAGCGGGCATCAGTTCGGCGTCTGGGCGGGACAACTCGGCGACGGACGCGGTATTTTGCTGGGCGAACAGCTCCTGGCGGATGGCTCGACCCTCGACTGGCATCTGAAAGGCGCCGGATTAACACCCTATTCGCGAATGGGGGATGGACGCGCCGTCCTGCGTTCAACCATACGAGAAAGCCTTGCCAGCGAAGCCATGCATTATCTGGGTATTCCCACTACGCGCGCGTTATCTATCGTAACCAGCGATACGCCGGTTCAGCGAGAGACGCAGGAAACGGGCGCGATGTTAATGCGTCTGGCGCAAAGTCATATGCGTTTTGGTCATTTCGAACATTTCTACTACCGCCGTGAACCGGAAAAAGTTCAGCAACTGGCTGATTTCGCTATTCGTCATTATTGGCCGCAATGGCAGGATGTTCCGGAAAAATATGCTTTGTGGTTTGAAGAGGTGGCGGCGCGTACCGGAAGACTCATCGCTGAGTGGCAAACCGTCGGTTTTGCGCACGGCGTTATGAATACGGATAACATGTCGATTCTGGGGCTGACCATCGACTATGGTCCCTTTGGTTTTCTCGACGACTACGATCCCGGCTTCATTGGTAACCATTCCGATCATCAGGGACGTTACCGCTTCGATAATCAACCGTCGGTGGCGCTGTGGAATTTACAACGTCTGGCGCAGACGTTAACCCCTTTTATTGAGATCGACGCGTTAAACAGAGCGCTGGATCGTTACCAGGACGCGTTGTTAACGCACTATGGGCAGCGAATGCGCCAGAAGCTGGGCTTCTTTACCGAGCAAAAAGACGATAACGTTTTACTGAATGAATTGTTTAGTCTGATGGCGCGCGAAGGGAGTGATTATACCCGTACATTTCGGATGTTAAGCCATACGGAGCAACAGAGCGCCTCCTCGCCGTTGCGGGATACGTTTATCGATCGCGCGGCGTTCGATGCCTGGTTCGACCGCTACCGGGCGCGATTGCGCACAGAGGCGGTGGATGACGCGCTGCGCCAACAGCAGATGCAACGCGTGAATCCTGCGGTTGTGTTGCGCAACTGGCTGGCGCAACGCGCGATAGATGCGGCTGAACAAGGAGACATGGCGGAACTGCATCGGTTGCATGAAGTTTTACGTCAACCTTTTACCGATCGAGATGATGACTATGCCAGCCGACCGCCGGAGTGGGGAAAGCGGCTGGAGGTCAGTTGTTCAAGTTAGCCAGATGCCAGCAGAATCGTCTGCTGGCGGGAGCGCTATTTGGTTAACAGTAGCTTACCGGCCTGAGTTTTACGCAACAGATACTCCTGACCGTTGTGATCGATAATGACTTTGCCGTCCGGACCTAATAGCGCCTGACTGTTGACGCGCCGTTCAGCGGCAGGGAGAAGCGTTTCATTGTCTATTTCCTTAGGGTGAGGCAGCTCGGTGTTATCCATACGCGACATGTTATTTATTAATAATCAAACTCACAATGATTATTATTATCAATAATTAATGCGATAACAGCAAGTGCTAATTCTGTGGAGTGATATACGCGCGCGTAGAGAAAAGGGTGGGTAACGCATCGAAGAAACGCCCATCCCGGCAGGATGGGCGAGCTATTAAAAGCGGCTGTCTACCGCCGCGGCAAGTTTTTCCAACAAAACTTCCGTATCTTCCCAGTTCAGGCAAGGATCGGTAATGGACTGACCATAGATTAATGGTTGACCGCTGATAATTTTTTGCGTGCCTTCCCGTAAAAAACTCTCTGCCATAATCCCGGCAATTGCCGTGGAGCCATTACGAATCTGCTGGCAAATATCATCACATACCTCTAACTGGCGGCGATGCTGTTTTTGACAGTTGCCGTGGCTGAAGTCGACGACCAGATGTTCCGGCAGATCAAATTCATGCAACGTGTCGCAGGCGGCGGCAATATCTTCAGCGTGGTAGTTCGGTTTTTTACCGCCGCGCATGATGATGTGCCCATACGGGTTGCCACTCGTCTGGTAGATAGTCATCTGTCCGTCTTTATCCGGCGAGAGAAACATATGACTGGCGCGGGAGGCGCGAATAGCATCAACGGCAATGCGGGTATTGCCATCCGTACCATTTTTAAAGCCGACCGGACAAGAGAGCGCAGAAGCCATTTCCCGATGGATTTGGCTTTCGGTGGTACGCGCGCCAATCGCTCCCCAACTGATCAGATCGGCAATAAACTGGCCGGTGACCATATCAAGAAATTCTGTGGCGGTCGGTACTCCCAGTTCGTTCACCTGCAATAGCAAGCGACGCGCCAGTTCAAGCCCATAATTGACGCGGTAACTGCCATTCAAGTCGGGATCGGAAATCAGGCCTTTCCATCCCACGACGGTGCGCGGTTTTTCAAAATAGGTGCGCATGACGATCTCCAGACGCGCCTGATGCTTTTGGCGTTGTGCCTGGAGCTGCGTCGCGTATTCCATGGCAGCATTCAGATCGTGAATCGAACAGGGGCCAATGACGACCAGTAGCCGTGGATCTTCACCATTTAAAATCTTTTCTATCCGGCGTCGGGAGTCGGTAACGTGACTGGCGACGGAGGACGATACAGGATACCGCTGCGCGAGTTCGGTCGGTGTTACCAGGCTGTCGATACGCGCAGTACGGAGTTCGTCGGTTCTGTTCATTACAAGTCTCAGAAATTTGTTGCTTCAACGGCAGGACTACCGGGAAGTGATGGGCATCACGATAAACCAATCCCTGCTGATTTCAAGTGCGAGGCGTGTCACACCTCGCAGGCAGAACGGCATGATAACAAAAACCAATCCATTAAACTAGTTTGCTAGTACATCCTGCGGTTAAGCCCCATAATATCGAGAATCTTGGTGGCTATCTCTTCAACGGAATAATTAGTGCTGTTCAGGCAGGGGATCTGATTCTTACGATACAGCGCTTCGACCTCCGCCACTTCCATGCGGCACTGACGCAACGAGGCATAGCGACTGTTTTCACGGCGTTCTTCGCGAATTGCCGCCAGGCGTTCAGGGTCAATTGTCAGGCCGAACAGTTTATGTTGTAGCGGTTTTAACGATGTGGGCAGCGTCAAATTATCCATATCATCGGCGATGAAAGGGTAGTTAGCCGCACGAATACCGAATTGCATCGCCAGATAGAGGCTGGTGGGCGTTTTTCCACAGCGCGAAACGCCAAGTAAAATGACCTGAGCCTGATCGAGGTTGCGCAATGAAATGCCATCATCATGCGCCAGGGTATAATCGATAGCGGCAATACGGGCGTCATACTTGTTCAGGTTACCCGGATTAAGCCCATGAGTACGATGAGCGATCGGCGTCGGATCCAGTTTCATCTCCTGCTGAAGCGGCGCCACCAGCGCCTGGACGATATCCTGGCAGAAACCTTCGCTCTGTAAGATGATGGCGCGAATTTCAGGTAAAACAATCGAGTAAAACACCAGCGGGCGAACGCCGGTTTGCTGATAAATGGCGTCAATTTGGTCTTTGACGGCGCGGGCGCGACTTTCGTTTTCCACGAATGGCAGCGTGATGCTGCTGATCGTCACCGGAAACTGTGACATAACCGCGTGACCCAGGACCTCGGCGGTGATGGCGGTACCATCAGAAATATAGAAAACATGGCGATCAACAACATTATCCATTCTGTTCATCCTGAAGAGTAAACATAATTATCTGAAAGCATAAATTAAAAGTAACGGGAAACGTATAACTTGTCGCTTATTTTATAAAATGACAGGCACTTTTTATAATTAATGAAAAGTGTGTTTCATTTCCTGGAAACGCAGTTTATACCGTGGGTGATTAAGGGAATGCCGTGCTATGCGCGGGTTTGCGCAACTACGTAAACAATCTGAAAAAATGAAAAAATAAATTTGCTTGAACGATTCACCGTTTTTTTCGCGGGTTTAAGTATGCCAGGATAAATACGCAACTATGTGTTTCTTAAACTCGTTCATTTATCACAAAAGGATTGTTCGATGTCCAACAATGGCTCGTCACCGCTGGTGCTTTGGTATAACCAACTCGGCATGAATGATGTAGACAGAGTTGGGGGCAAAAATGCCTCCCTGGGTGAAATGATTACTAACCTTTCCGGCATGGGCGTATCCGTTCCGAATGGTTTTGCAACCACTGCCGATGCGTTTAACCAGTTTTTGGATCAAAGCGGCGTAAACCAGCGCATTTATGAGCTGCTGGATAAGACAGATATTGATGATGTCTCCCAGCTGGCGAAAGCGGGCGCGCAGATCCGCCAGTGGATTATCGACACTCCTTTCCAGCCGGAGCTGGAAAACGCCATCCGCGATGCCTATGCGCAGCTTTCGTCGGATGATGAAAATGCCTCTTTTGCCGTGCGTTCCTCCGCCACGGCGGAAGATATGCCAGATGCTTCGTTTGCGGGCCAACAGGAAACGTTTCTTAACGTTCAGGGCTTCGACGCGGTGCTGGTGGCAGTGAAACACGTATTTGCTTCTCTGTTTAACGATCGCGCCATCTCTTATCGCGTTCACCAGGGATATGATCATCGCGGCGTAGCGCTTTCCGCTGGCGTGCAGCGGATGGTTCGCTCCGATCTCGCCTCGTCAGGGGTGATGTTCTCTATCGATACCGAATCCGGCTTTGACCAGGTGGTCTTTATCACCTCGGCATGGGGACTGGGTGAAATGGTGGTGCAGGGCGCGGTTAACCCGGATGAATTTTATGTCCATAAGCCAACCCTGGCGGCAGGCCGTCCGGCCATCGTACGCCGCACCATGGGGTCGAAAAAAATCCGCATGGTTTACGCCGCCACCCAGGAGCACGGCAAGCAAGTGAAGATTGAAGATGTGCCGCAGGAACAGCGCGACATTTTCTCGCTCACCAACGAAGAAGTGCAGGAACTGGCGAAACAAGCGGTGCAGATTGAGCAGCACTATGGTCGTCCGATGGATATCGAATGGGCGAAAGACGGTCATACCGGTAAGCTCTTTATTGTGCAGGCACGTCCGGAAACCGTGCGCTCCCGTGGCCAGGTGATGGAGCGTTATACGCTACATGCGCAGGGGAAAATCATTGCCGAAGGTCGCGCCATTGGTCATCGTATCGGCGCGGGTACGGTGAAAGTTATTCACGATATCGGCGAAATGAACCGTATTGAGCCTGGCGATGTGCTTGTCACCGATATGACCGACCCGGACTGGGAACCGATCATGAAAAAAGCGGCGGCGATTGTCACTAACCGTGGCGGGCGCACCTGTCACGCGGCGATTATCGCCCGCGAATTGGGCATTCCGGCGGTAGTCGGCTGCGGCGACGCCACCGAACGCATGAAAGATGGCGAAAAAGTAACCGTCTCCTGCGCAGAAGGTGATACCGGTTATGTTTATGCCGACATGCTGGATTTCAGCGTAAAAAGCTCCAGCGTAGACACCATGCCAGAGCTACCGCTGAAGGTCATGATGAATGTCGGCAACCCGGACAGGGCATTTGACTTTGCCTGCCTGCCGAATGAAGGCGTAGGTCTGGCGCGACTGGAATTCATCATTAACCGTATGATTGGCGTTCACCCACGCGCGCTGCTGGAGTTTGACGACCAGGATGCCGCGCTGCAAAACGACATTCGTGAGATGATGAAAGGGTTTGACTCGCCGCGTGAATTTTACGTTGGTCGACTGACGGAAGGGATCGCGACGTTAGGCGCCGCCTTCTACCCGAAACGCGTCATCGTTCGCCTGTCTGACTTTAAGTCCAACGAATACGCCAACCTGGTCGGCGGCGAACGCTATGAGCCGCATGAAGAAAACCCGATGCTGGGCTTCCGCGGCGCGGGCCGTTACGTCGCAGAAAGTTTCCGCGATTGTTTTGCGCTGGAATGCGAAGCGGTGAAACGCGTGCGCAACGATATGGGCCTTACCAACGTCGAAATCATGATCCCGTTCGTGCGGACGGTCGACCAGGCGAAAGCGGTCATCGAAGAGCTGGCGCGCCAGGGGCTTAAACGCGGCGAGAACGGGCTGAAGATCATCATGATGTGCGAGATCCCGTCCAATGCCTTGCTGGCTGAACAGTTCCTCGAGTATTTTGATGGCTTCTCGATTGGTTCTAACGACATGACGCAGCTGGCGCTGGGGCTGGATCGCGATTCCGGCGTGGTGTCTGAACTGTTTGACGAGCGTAACGACGCGGTGAAAGCGCTGCTGTCGATGGCGATCCGCGCGGCGAAAAAACAGGGCAAATATGTTGGAATTTGTGGTCAGGGTCCGTCCGACCATGAAGACTTTGCCGCCTGGCTGATGGAAGAGGGGATCGACAGCCTGTCGCTGAACCCGGACACCGTGGTTCAGACCTGGCTGAGTCTGGCGGAACTGAAGAAGTAGTGTAATACCGGATGGCGGCGTTAACGTCGCCATCCGGCAATTTATACCGCAGTGTGCTCCTGGCGCAGCCGCTCAATAATATCCTGCCGCAACAGAAACTTCTGCACTTTGCCAGAGGCGGTTCTGGGCAGTTTTTCTACGATGACGATCCGTTCCGGATATTTATACTTCGCTACCCGTTTTCGACTGAAAAAAGCGATCACCTCTTCCAGCGTCAGCGAAAGGTGCGGCGGTTTTAAGACTACATACGCGCATGAACGTTCGCCTAAGCGTTCATCAGGCATAGCAACGACGCAAGCATCGTGTATGCGGGGGTGTTGCAATAAAATATCCTCCACCTCGCGACTGCTGATATTTTCACCTCCACGTATAATAATATCCTTTTTGCGCCCGGTAATTTTGATATAACCGTCTTCATCCATGCGGCAGAGGTCGCCGCTGTAATACCAGCCCTCATTATCCAGTGCGCGGGCGGTAAGTTCCGGCTCGTCCAGGTATCCCATAAAAACGTTCGGCCCGCGCGAGGCTTCTTCGCCTTCGTGGCCTGCTGGAAGCGTATTGCGATCTTCATCCACGATTTTAATTTCTACACCGGTGGCGGCATAACCATCGGTGTTCATCATGCGTGAAGTCGAATCACCCAGATTAACCATAGAGTGTGGAGAACTTTCTGTAGAACCGTAAATACTCAATAATTTGATACCGCGCTGCTGGCAGTCGCGGGCAACCTTTTTGGGAATAGTCGTGCCGCCGCATAAGAAGAATCGCAGTGAGGAGAGGTCGGCAGGCTGTTGCTCAACGGCACAAAGCAGATCGTAAATAAACGGCGTCGCGCCTGACATACAGGTACAGCGTTGCTGCGCTAATAAGGTAAGGCAGGCTTCTGGGGTAAAGATGTCCAGCAATACGCTACGCGCCCCGATTAAAAAGGGCGCGGTGACGCCGTGTAAAAATCCGGTGGCGTGGCCCAGTGGCGCAGGCATCAGGAACACATCTTGCCAGGTTAAATTCAACCGCGCGCAATACGCCCGTTCGCTGGCAAGAATATTATTGTGGGTCAACATCACCCCTTTCGGCATTCCTTCTGTGCCGGAGGTAAACAGCACTGCCGCCAGCTCATCACCGTGAATGTTAATGTCTGACTGCAACGGTTCGCTGCGGTCGATGATTTGACTAAGCGCAAGCGCTGTGGTGGCAGGCGCCAGTTTATCCACGCCGACAATATGCGTCAGATGGCGCAGTTGATTTTGTAGCGGAAGGATAAGATCGACCGGACGATTCTGTTTGAATACGGTGGGGGCGAAGAATATTTTAGCCTGACATTTGTTCAGCACCCAAACCAGCTCTGCTTCTCGCCAGGCGGGAAGTAGCGGGACAGATACCGCGCCCGTTTTCAGGCAGGCCAGATAAATGAGGGTAAACTCACACCAGCCCGGAAGCTGAAAGGCCACGCGATCGCCCGGTTGAATCCCCTGAGACAGTAACCAGTTTGCCAGGCGGCTTGCCGCGCAGTCGAGTGCGGCGTAGGTCCAGGACGCGCCATGATTATCGACCACGGCGATTTTATCGGGTACGGCGCGTGCGGTTTGCCGCCAGTAGTCGCCCAGTGAAGCATCGCCCCAGTAGCCGGACTCGCGATAGGTTTTCCGCCTTGCGGCGTCAAACGTTAATGTAACACTCATTGACTTGTTCTCTATTAATACAAATGACGTAATCTCCGGGGGCAAGCCGAATAAGAGCCTATCCCATTAGGGCTATTTTACTTGCCATTTTAGACCTGGGCAGTGCTCAAAATCCTCACGTACTACGTGTACGCTCCGGTTTTTGCGCGCTGTCCGTGTCCAAACTGGCTGCGCCAATAACGCCTACTGGGATAGGCTCTAAGACGCCGTAGCGTCGTTATCCGGTGTTTCAGAGCGTCAGCCGTAGCGAAACTCAACGCCGAACGTTCCCGCCGGGTATTCCCATTTTTCGAGAAGAGTATTGCCGCAGAGAACCCTGCAGGTCCCGCATTCCAGGCAGCCCGCGGAGTCAAAATGAATATTTCCCGCATCGTCCAGCTTATAGAGTCCGGCAGGGCAGGCTTTTATTAATTTATTAAACTCCTGCATGTCAGGCGAGGAGCGCAAAATGATATGTGGGTGTCCTTCATCTACGTAAAATTTATTTACGCCCAATTTGACGTCAACATTCACCTTATTGTCCGAACTCATAATGCCGTAGCCCCTTTTATGCCGTCTTTTAATAGATTCACCAGTCCAATTTTTTTCGCATGTGACAGGATAGTTTTACGCAACGGTGGGACTGGACCGCCATCAACGGTGAACAGATCGCCCACAATGTTTGCCGCCATACGCGGGTACTCGGTAAAAAGCCGTGGGTTTTCCATTAATCCGGGGAGTTTGCGGAAATGCCGCATATCGCGTAACACGCCGTTTTTCTCCAGCGCGCGTTTGTAACCGGCAAGACTCGCGGCGGAAAAATCTTGCCGCGCTTTAGCGTCAATGGCGGTTTGAGCGGCCGCTTGCGCGGACGCGATGGCTAAATCCATGCCGCGGACGGTATAGCCGAGATTCAGACAAAGACCGGCGGCGTCGCCGACAATCATCACACCGTCATTTGCCAGCTCCGGCATCATTGCTATGCCGCCTTCGGGCACCATATGAGCGGAGTATTCAAGCAGCGTTCCCCCCTGAATCAAAGGGCGTATCGCCGGATGCTGTTTAAAATCTTCCAGCATTTGCGGTACGCTTTTGGTCGCGTGAGCAATGTCGCCCAGGCCACATACCAGCCCCAGAGAAACCGAATCGCGGTTGGTATAAAGAAACCCGCCGCCCATGAGCCCGTTGGAGGGCGCGCCAGCGAATAACCAGGCGGCGCCTTCATGGGACGCCAGATTAAAGCGCTCTTCAATAAGTGCCGGAGAGAGCCCAATCAACTCTTTTACGCCGACGGCATAGTGATGCGCAGACGAGGCAGGCACCATGTCCAGTGAACGGCCCAGCATGGAATTCACGCCGTCCGCGAGAATCACAATATTCGCATCAAGAATATCATCCCCGGCCTGAACGCCAGTGACGCGATTGCCTTCACGTACCAGAGCGTCGACCCGTACACCTGGGATAAACTGCGCGCCAGCCTGCTCCGCCTGCGCCATTAACCACGGGTCCAGTTTGTTGCGCAGTACGGTATATGACGTAAGGGGCGGAGTAGGGGGCGCGCGGTGAAAATCAAGTGTGACGGCGCTTTCTTCGGTTAAAAAGGAGATTTTTTCACGGGTAACGACGCGTTCGATGGGGGCGGACGTTGCGAATCCCGGCATAATACTTTCGATACTGTGAGCGTAGAGCCGGCCACCGGTCATATTTTTGCTGCCCGCGCTGTTTCCGCGTTCAATAACCAGTACATCCAGTCCCGCTTTTGCCATCACATACGCGGCGACCGCTCCTGCTACGCCTGCGCCCACCACAATAGCGTCAAATTTATCATCCGACATGCTTTATGCTCCTTTCCCGCCGTATCGACGACGGGAGATGTGCGTTGAAAAAGGAATTAGCGGCTTAACTGGTCGATGAGGGCAGGAACAACCTTATAGATATCGCCCACCAGACCATAATCGGCATAATTGAAAATGGGCGCGTTTTTATCTTTGTTAATTGCGACAATAATTTTTGCGCCGTTTCCACCCACCATATGTTGAATTTGGCCGGAAATGCCCAGCGTCAGATAGAGATCGGATTTCAACAGAACTCCGGATACGCCAATATAACGCTCGCGTTCCATCCAGTTTTCACCTTCCGCAATGGGGCGGGAACAGCCCACTTCTGCGCCGAGGACGGTCGCCAGTTTATGCACCATATCCAGATCGCTTTGCGCCGCCAGGCCTCGTCCTACGCCGATGACCCGTTTGGCTTTGCTCAAATCGACGCTGCTTAGCGATTTCGCGCGCCGCTGCTGGCACAATACCTCGTGGCGTGGGGCAATATATGCCAGCGTGGTCTGCGGGCAAGTATGACCGGGGAGAGGGGCGGCGGGTTCCAGCACGCCGGGTGCCAGCGTAATAATCGCCTGCGGACTGTTTAATTTCTCTTTGCCGAAAGCAAGTCCGCCGTACATGCGATGCTCTGCGTGTAGCGTCCCGTCGAGGAGGTCAATAGACGTCGCGTCGTTCACCATCATGGCGTCAAGCTGGATGCTCAGCCGGGCGCCAAGCGCTTTACAGCGCTTGGTCGCCGCCATGAGCAGCAGCCCATTTTGGTCGCCTAATAATGAGGCCAGCGTTTCGGCATAGTTTTCCACGCGCTGCAAATCCGTATGCGATTCAAGAACGACTATCTCATCAGCGCCAAGCGCTTTCACGTAGTCGATCTCCGTGTTTCCTTGCACGATGGCGTAAACTTTTTCTCCCCACTGCCGCGCGCCGGTCATTAATTCGGCATAACGCTCTACGTTATCGCTAAATACCCATACGTTAGCTAAATGATTCATGATAATTTTTCTCCGTTGGGTTTAGTTCAGGGATTTTTTCAAATGGTCGGCCAGTGCGGTAATGGCTTCCGGCGAATCGTTATCGAGAATGATATGCTTGCGTTCTGTCTGCGGCGGTACCGAGATGGCGACCAGTTCCGCCAGTGGCGTGGTTGGGGTCCAGTGGATATCGCTCGCCAGCCACGACGTAACGGCTTTTTTCCCGGCGCCGAGAATGGCTTTCATTGACGGGATGCGTGGAACGTTAATATCTGAGGTCACGCAAAGCACCGCGGGCAGCGTGAGCTCGATAATTTCAACGTCTTCTTCCAGTGTGCGTTCAACGATGATTTTGTCGCCGTCGCGTTGAATATGGCTTACTGCGTTGATGACGGGGAGTTTCAGGAGTTCGCCAGTCAGCAGGCCCACCTGTTGGGCATAAATATCGCCGGAGCCCTCTCCAAAGAGCAGCAGGTCAAAGCCGATTTTCTCCGCCGCGGATGCTAGCGCCAGCGCGGTTTCTTTGGGCAGGGCGTGCTCCAGCTGCGCATCCTGAACCATAAAAAGCGCATCTGGCCCGCGGGATAACACATCTTTGCGGACTTTTGAATTTTGTAACAGAGAGCCGCCGACGGTGAGCGCGGCGATCTCGTCGCCATCGCCAGCTAACTGCGCGGCGGCCTCAATTGCATTTAAATCAAACTGGCTGATTTTGGCCTCGGCACGATCAAAATTGAGCGAATGCTCCGGGGTCACGGTAATGTCCTGTTCTTCAGGCACCAACTTAAAGCAGGTTATTATTTTCATTGCATCTCCAGTGAGTCGCGTGCGGATAAGTAACGTAAATCTGACTGAAAATAGTCTGCGGCAGTCTGAAGAGGTTTTCGATGGGTCAATCTGTTTTCCTTGCCAACAATCTTGCACGAAAAATCTGCGAACAGAGAATCGTTAGCAACCATCTGAAAAGGGCGTCATAAAAATATAAATACGGTAGTGAGAATAATAAGTGCGAAGCATATCATCATTTTTTAACATGAAACGTGCGATGTTGTTTCTGTGAGGTTAAAAGAAAACATCAAAGATATGTCGGCTATGTATTTTTGTCTGATAATACGCTATCGACAGGTAATCTGAGCTGTCTGCAAAAGAACATAATATCTTGCATTCGGAACGAATAATCTTGTTTTGCTGGTAATCTCCACGGTTGTACAACACTGACGCTCGCTTTATTTTATCCTGGTTATCTTTTTAAACCTGACAGAGGTTATTATGTATCAGCGCTGTTTTGACTCCGCCGCGGAGACGATTTTTGAACAGGACAAGACCCCTCGATTTTCACGTTTTGTCATTAGCGATGATCCAAACTGGGAGTCTGGCCATCATATGCATGATAATGAAACAGAGCTTATTTACGTCAAAAAAGGGATAGCCAGGTTAATTATTGACTCTTCACTCTACGTCGCGCATGCGGACGATATTGTCGTCGTTGAGCGGGGGCGGCTACACGCTGTAGCATCCGACAGCAATTCGCCGGCTACCACCTATACCTGTGCGCTGTATGGGTTTTGTTTTCCAGGTTGGGAAGAAAACCAACTATTGCAGAGTCATTCCTGTCCGGTGGTTTCCGTGGTTCAGGGGAAAGAGGTCATTAAAAGTATCTTTAATGAATTAAGCGTGTTACTTCCGCAGGGGAAAAACGTATTGGCTTCCTCTGTATACGATGCATTTGCTTACACTCTGACCGCACTTTACTATGAAAATTTTAAAAATGCCTATCGTTCTGAACAAGGCTACATTAAAAAAGATGTATTAATTAAGGATGTGCTTGTTTATCTCAATAATAATTATCGTGAAAAAATCACGCTTGACCAGCTATCGAAAAAATTTCGCGCCAGCGTCAGTTATATATGCCATGAATTTGCCAAAGAATATCATATATCCCCTATCAACTATGTTATTCAACGACGTATGACCGAGGCCAAGTTTGCGCTGACAAACACAGAGTCGCCACTGGCAGAAATTTCATGGCGGGTAGGATATGAAAATGTGGACCATTTTGCCAAATTGTTTATGCGGCATGTAGGATGTTCTCCCAACGATTATCGTAAGCAATTTAAAAATAGCTTGGTTGAGCAGGCGTATTTGCTGCCAAATACCTGACGGCGAAATTTATCTGATTTATTCGGCCTGATGCCGTAAAGCAGTCAGGCCGAATAAGACGTTCCGGTACGATCCTTACTTGTTCTGATAGTCTTTAAGAATCTGGCGTCCTGCCACATAGATCATAATTTCATCCGTGCCGCCACCGATACGTTCGCAGCGAACATCGCGCCAGAAGCGGGAGACACGGGCTTCGTCAGTATAACCAAGCCCACCCATAATCTGAATCGCATCGTCAATCACTTCCATCGCTGTGCGTGCGCAGTACAGCTTAGCCAGCGCGGCGCTGGTACGCAGTGACTCTTCCCGATCGGCCTGCCAGGCGACTTTCAACACCATATTGCGCATGTTTTCGATTTTGATGGCCATTAACGCCAGCTTTTCCTGGATCATCTGGTTATGGCCGATGGGTTTACCAAAGGCGATACGCTGGTTGGCGTAACGGGCGGCATCTTCAAACGCGCATTCGGCGAAACCTGTACTGCGCGCCGCATTAATCAAACGCTCCATCTCAAAATTGTACATGACATTGAGGAAACCCATGCCTTCTTCACCGACCCGGTCGCTTTCGTCCACCTCGACATTATCGAGATAAACTTCGCATGTACTCAACATGTGCCAGCCAATTTTGTGCAGCGGATTAATCTTTATGCCCGGTTTATTTGAGTCCACCCACCAAAGCGTGAACGCTTTTTTAGGATCTTTTGGCTCCGTATCGCGCGCCAGAACCAGCATGTAAGGATATTCTTTTGCACCGGTGATAAATGTTTTTTGGCCGTTAAGATAAACCTTGCCGTTTTTACGCGTCCAGGTTGTTGTGGCGCTATTATTATCAGAGCCCGCGCCAGGTTCTGTTAAGGCTAGCGCATATGCTGGATCGCCGGTGGCCAGAGTACTTTCTGCTGTTTTACGCAGTTGTTCTGCGGAACCAAAACGGCGCATACTGTGAATGCATTGGCCGTTGGTAATCAAAAAGGCCGGAGCGCCGCATTTTGAGATTTCCATCAGCGCCAGCATTTGCGTTACATAGTCAGCCGGAATGCCGCCGAATTCTTCCGGGACGCCCAGCATCGAAATACCGTTTTCCGCCAGCGCCTGCATAAATTCTTTGGGATAGGTGCCCGTTTGATCGCAGGTACGGAAATACTCTTCCGGAAAATTGCTGGTGATTAACTCGCGAATACTGGCCAGTAATAGTTCTTGTTCTTCAGTTAATGAAAAATCCATATTTGTACTCCTTTTAATGTGTTGCGTCAGGAAGCGTGAATCCCATAGTGCTATCGGTAAATAATCTTGTGTCCATCAGTTTTAAATCTGGTGAGATAACCGGTGAAAAATCCATCTTGTCAAGAATATCCCGTTGCAGATCGACGCCAGGCGCAATTTCAATTAAATGCAGGCCATCTTGCTTGAGAGTGAAAACCGCACGTTCAGTGATGTAACGCACGTCTAACCCGCGCTCAAGCGCAATTTTTCCACTGAACGTAATTTCCGGCAGTTCGCTGACGAATTTTTTCACGCGACCTTCCTGCAGAATATTTAATTTGCCATCGGTAATTTCAGTTTTTAAACTTCCGGCCGTCAGAGTTCCGCAGAAAATAATTTTTTGCGACGTTGCGCTAATATCGATAAACCCGCCGGTGCCCATAATTTTGCCGTTGAATTTATGTACACCGACATTACCGTGTTGATCCACTTCGGCAAAACTTAAATAGCAGACATCGAGCCCACCGCCGTGATAAAAATCAAATTGTGAGGTCATATCAAGGATCGCGCGGGTGTTGACATTAGCGCCGAAGGCCACGCCCTGAGAGGTAATACCGCCCACCGGGCCAGTTTCTACGGTCAGCACGAAGTCATCGGCGCAGCCTTCCTCGCGAGCGACCAGACCAATACCGTCGGCAATGCCTACGCCCACATTGCCTACCGCGCCTTTACGCATTTCAAACAGCGCGCGTCGGGCTACCAGCTTGCGCTGATTAAGGGGCAGGGTAAGCTGGGTACTATCATCAAGAGTAAAATCCCCGGAGATAAATCGGTTCACCGGCGCGCCGCCATAGAGTTGCGTCTGGTCGGCGTCGACAACCACAATATCCACCAGATAGCCGGGAATACGCACGGATTTTGGATGCAGCGTGGCTTTTTTTACCATTTTCTGCACCTGCATCATTACAATACCGCCATTATTGTGAACGGCCTGGGCGATCACCAGCGCATCAAGATACATCACCTCATCTTCAAATGATGCATAGCCTTCGCTGTCGCAGGTGGTGGCGCGGATAAAAGCCACATTAGGCGCTATCGCTTTATAATAGAGATATTCTTTATTATCGATCTCTACCAGCTTAATGAGATCTTCTTTAGTCACGTCGTTTAATTTTCCGCCCTGTTGGCGAGGGTCGACAAAGGTACCAATACCGATATCGCTCAGAATACCCGGCTGGTGTGCGGCGCTGGCGCGCAGCGTCTGGGTTAATACGCCTTGTGGGTAGTTATAGGCGGCGATTTTATTTTGTTCAGCCAGTTCAGAAATACGGGGAGATTGCCCCCAATGTCCGCATAGCGCCCATTTTACCAATCCCTCCTGCGCCAGCGGGCTGATGCCGCGATCGGCGCGGTCACCTAATCCGGTAGGGCTAATAATAGATAAATCTCGTGGTGACTGGGTTGTTTGATATTTATCTGCCAGTGCGGTAATTAATGTTGTCGCTTCGAGAATACCGCCGCCTGCGCCCAGAATACATAAAGTGGCCTCATCTGGAATATAATTTACTGCTTCTTGTGCAGAGAGCACGGGAACGCGGCCATTAATGCGTGATGGCTTATTGATTTTCATATTTACTCCACTATTATCCCTGAAAGCAATATCGATATAACCGTGTTAAGGTAATAAAGACAGCGGCTTTCAATGAATATGGAACATATTCATATCAGATAACTATTTATTTTATTGTGGCAGAAAGAGAATATTCCGCCACACGATAAAGTATTACGCCTGGTGCAATATAGTTAATACGGTACGCAGATCGGCTACCGATATTTGTCCCGGCGCAGATGCTTTTTTCACCGCGCCAAACGTTGCTGCAGAACCGAACACTTCGCCGGCAAGACGAGATATTACCCCGGTTTTCGACATCGACATGGTAATAATCGGACGATCCGCATAGCGCTCCTGCATTTCTACAGTGGCGGTAAGTAAGGTCAGGACATCGGCTTTAGTCTGCGGCATGACGGCGATCTTCGGAATATCGGCGCCCAGTTCCTGCATTTTACGCAGACGCTGAACAATCTCTTCCGCTGCGGGCGTTTTATGAAAATCATGGTTAGACATGATCACCGCAACATTGTGTTGATGAGCATAGCCGACGGTGGCTTTCACCTCATCGTCGCCGGTAAAAAGCTCAAGATCGATCATATCGACCAGACCGCTGTCAACCGCTGCACGATTCAGAGCGATATACTGTCCGGTGGTTAGCGCCTGTTCGCCGCCTTCTTTCGCGCTGCGGAAGGTAAATAGCAAGGGTTTATCGGTAATAATCTCCCGGATGGCGCCGGCGGCCTCAAGTACGCTTTCTCCCGTCGTCACGTTGGCAAAATGGTCAACGCGCCACTCCAGAATATCGAAATCCGCTTCACGGTAGGCGAGTGCTTCCGATTTCACATCGGTAATGGTTTTTCCCATTAGCGACACAATGATCTTTGGCGCGCCTTCGCCAACCACGAGATCTCTTACAGTTACGGTTTTCATTTGGTACCCTTCATTGTCATTCGTCGCAATTATAATTTTACCGGTCAGGCTGTGAATCCCATCACCTGCTTCACATAGTCCAATGGAAATGCTTTTCCTGTCCACAGTTCAAACTGTTCGGCTCCTTGCCATAACAACATGCCGTAACCATCAATTGTTTTGCAACCAGCTTGTTGCGCCTGCTGCAATAACTTTGTCATATGCGGATTATAAACACATTCGGTGACCAGCAATTCAGGGCGGAGCAGGGAAACATCGCCGATCAGGGATTCGTTCTCCAATGGTTTCATGCCAACTTTGGTGCCGTTCGTCAGAATATCTGCGCTGGCAAGCGCTTCAGTAAAAGCGTGCTGATCGGCAAGATCGGTGACGGTAACGACGCAATCGGTGTTTTCATTCACCCGCTTCGCAAAGGCAACCGCTTTTTCGAAAAAGTCATCTTTACGGTTAAACAGTTTAATTTCCTTAATGCCTTCAATGGCTGCCTGGGCGCCAATGGCGGTAGCCGCGCCTCCCGCGCCGAGCAGCACCATGGTTTTTCCTCGAATATCGAAACCGCTTTCTTTAATTGCCCGAATATGGCCCGTACCATCCGTATTGTAGCCGCGTAGATAGCCGTCATCGTTAACAATGGTGTTGATAGCGCCAACCAGTTTTGCTGCTGGCGTTAATTCATCGACATACTCACACGCGAGCTGTTTGTTTGGCATGGAAACGCCCGTACCGCGCATTTTTAATGCTTTCAGTCCTTCAATGGCGCTGGCAAACGTCGTGTTATCCACTTCGAAAGCCATATAGGTATACGGTAGCCCCGCTTTTTCTAACGCTTTGTTTTGCATTTCGGGCGATAAGCTATGACGGATAGGATACGCCATAAGACCAATTAATTCATATTTTGCGGTAACATCCATTTTATACTCCTTAATAAGTGGACAGTGCAGAGCAGGGCGCATGCCTGTTGCGCATCGTTAACATTTTTACTGGAAATAACGCTCGCCAAATCGGACATCGTTTTGCGGGATCTTAAATACGCGATAATAGCGAATAAATACAATAATGGCGGTGATAAATGTCAGTAGTGCAAAGGCAAAATCTAACAAAATGATATATTGCAGGCCAATAGTAGAGAGATAACCGGTAATCAGTGGGATAAGAAAGTTAGCTACGCCCCCCATCATCATATATATACTGGTGACTTTAGCTTTACTCTTAGGGAAAAATTCCGACATTACCGATACACCTAATTGTAAAATACCTCCAGCAGCGGAAAAACCAATCACGAAGGCGCCAGCATTACAGATCAGTGGAGAGGGATACAGGTAAATTGCCGCAGCGGTGAGTGTCGCCAGCCCGGCATTGAAAACATTGGCCCAGATGGGGCGAACCATTTTTTTCAGCAATGCGGCAAAAATAAACACGCAAACCAACGATCCCATACTGTAATAAGAGATGGTTTTCAGCGCGTCGGATTCCGCCATTCCGGCGAAGGCCATCGCATATTTAGGCATCCAGACCACAATCACATAGAAGGTTGAGAACGCGGCGACGCCAAATAAAACGGAAGCTACGCCTTCCAGCCAGACGAGGGGAGTACTGTTCATCTGGGGTAATTCTTTCGCAATACTGGCATCGACAAGTTGGCTGGGAAAACGGCTTTTCAACAGCATCAACGTGATGAGGACGAAAAGGATACCGGGGATTACCACCGCGTAGCCGTACCAGATATGGTTGACTAACAAGGCGCTGACAATAAGGGGATAAATCATTTGCCCAAAAGAGACCATCGCTTTAACCAGAATAACTGCCGAGCCCGATGCTTTGGGAAAACACTCCATTAATGCAGGGTATCCGCCGGTATCCAGCGCGGAGTTCGCCACGCCGACACACACCGCTAATATGAAAGCGATCATCAGATTAGGACTGGCGGGAATACCGAAGAAAAACAGCATATATAGTACGGCGCCAAGCAGTATTATTGCCCGACGGCCAAATTTATCGGACAGTACGCCAAAGAATAAAATACTGACCAGACGGCCAAGACCAATGCCAGAGATTAAATAGGCGATACCGGCACTATCCGTGGAGAATTTCTGTGCAAGGGAGGTCATGTTCTGGGCTAGTGTAATAACACTCATGCCGTGGAGAAAGTAACTAAAATAAATGCAGATAACAGCCAGCAAATATGGCATGTTGCGAGCCTTGTTCTGAGACATTTGTTCACAGCTCCTTGCTGATGGTTTGATTCAATGTCCTGCTTATTACTGCTTTACTACATGCAGCGATTGTTCAGTAACACTATAAGTCGGTACTGTCGTTATATGTACATAACATGGCGTTTAAAATGCCAGGTTTATTGCATTGATAGCATTTCATTTGTTAGCCAGGAAATATAAAAATTGCTGCGTATTTGTTGTTTAATACATATAACTCGTGATGCTCATCGCAATTTTTCTGATAAGTGTGAAGATAATGAATAATAATTAACACGAAAATTACATTTTTTGTTTCCCGGTGATAATGGCTAACGTTTTATTTTGCATAGCAAGGCAATAATATTGCAACTGGCACGCTAACATTTATTGTGCAGTTGACGCTGCTTCAGCGTGATGTTGTGATTCAGCCCGACTTCGGTAACCGATGAACAGCGCGAGAAGAAATCCCGCTGCGGCGATACCGGTATCAAACCACATAATATGTGCAATGCTCATTTCTGAAATCCGCGCTGTGATCAACGGAATAGTGAACGTCGCGATACTGCCGGCGCTGTAATAAATGCCGGTCGCTTTACCTTTCTCCTGTGGAAAACGGGCCGCCATCAGCGTCAGGCCGATTTGTACTACGCCACCGGCGGAAGAGAATCCAATGACGAATGCGAAGATCATAACAACATAGGCCTGAGGATGCAGGCAGACCGTCAGAAGCGCAATAAAAGAGATAAAGGTATAAAACATCAATAATGTGGTAGAGCGAATTGTTTTTCTGACCAGCGGGGCGGTTATAAAAACGCACAGTAGCGAGCCGCAGGTATAAATACTTAACAGTTTGATGGATTGGGTATACGACATTCCTGCGACGAACTGTCCATACTGCGCCAGCCACTGGCTGATAAGATAAAAGGTTGCCATCGAGATATAACCATAAAGGGTGTAGCTGATAAGATCGATGAGGGAGCAATGATGTACGCCTGTGACAGGCGCTTGCGAGATTTTGGGCTTCAATATCCGACCAGGATAGGGTGGAAAAGGACAGCGTAATAAAAACAGAGCATTAATAAGCATGATCGCCCCGGCAAGCAGGAAGGACCAGCCAAACCACATATTAGCCCAGACTAATAAACTGATAATAATGGGCAACAAGAATTGCCCGCCAGAGACAAATGCTTTGATCAGAATATTTGCCGTACTGGGGGAGCGAGGGAAGGCTTCCATCAAACTGGGATAGGTACCTGCATCCAAAAAACTGTTGGCCATACCCGCTAAAAAGCCACAGGCATAAGCGACAAAAATCGTCTGAGCATAAAGAATGCCAATGAAAAAAATCAGGTAACAGGCGGTCCCCAGAATGATAAAAGGACGGCGACCAAAGCGATCGGAAAGCATACCGGCGATTAACAAAACGCTTAGCCGGCCAATACCAAGCGAAGAGATCACAATAGATACGCCTGCGGCACTGGTATGCCATTGCTGTTCAAGCGATGACATGTTCAGGCTCATCAGGATAACCCCCATGCCATGTACAAAGTAATTAAAATACAACCCTACAGCGGTAGGGAAATAACGATTTTTCATATTATCTGACTCAGAGATGCCGCCTGAACATTACAGTGGTATACACAGGCAGGAAGCATATTGGATAGGGTGACAAGTCAATGTCGTGATTGTGTGGTTTTCTATCCGGTATCAATACGATGCGGCGATAAAGTTTACGTCTAACACAGCCGCTCCAGATCATGTGCGAAAAGTTCGGCAGCAACAGATTGATAAATTTTCCACTCGATAAAATCACCCTCTGTATAAATGGACTGAAAAGAAGATAAATCAGGGAAGTAACGCATTGTATTATTGCCGATGCGGTTATTTATTTTGTCAACAATGGCGTTAATTCGTCGCTGTCTCCTGGCTTTCATTTCCTTCAGCCTGGCAATGATTTCTGGAGAGATGGGAGTGTCGCCAGCTTCCCATCGTTGCCAGGTTGCCGAATTATTATCCTGGGTGATATAGATTGTGCATTCTTCAATCGTCATATCAAAAATACGCCGTAGTGCTTGTAGTTCTAACGCGTTCATCATTTTTTAGGCTTTTATATGAAAAAAGTGATGCTATAAATAGCACCACCGACACCGTTTCGACTTGAACAGAATCACACTATTTTGTGCAATATTATTTGTTCGTTGCAGATATCGCGGTGTTGAAGGGAAACGGGAGCTGGCTTATGTAACAATGCGGCGAAAAAAGTTAAAAAAAAGCCCATCGTAGGAGACGGGCAAAGACTACACACAGCAATTCGTTGTTTCACTCAGGGGATTTCCATGCTTATAAATCAATGTGTTGATTTATAACCGTGTGCTAATAGTAGGCATGAGCACTTTTTGCGTCGATCAGATTCGTCTCAATAGTTTAAAAACTGTAACGGATTTGCGACAGAAATGAGATGCGGCGGGGAACAGACGGGCGAATCAAAATGGAGTGTGCGTTGAATTGATAAACGTCGCTAAAGCATCGGGCGGCAATGCCGCCCGACGGGATTATGACTGCTTGTTGGCTTCCTCGATATCATCCAGCTCTTCAAGGATCTCCTCTGGTTCATTCGTCGGCGCCGGAACTTCATGTACCCATGCGGAGAACAAACGCCAGGTCACGGCCAGAAGCACCGGTCCAATAAACAGACCAATCATACCGAATGCAATCAGGCCGCCGATTACCCCGGAAAGGATCAGAAGCAGCGGTAAATCGGCGCCCATGCGGATGAGTACCGGGCGAATCACGTTATCCAGAGTGCCGACGACGGCGCTCCAAACCAGCAGCACGGTGCCCCAGGTGGTGTCGCCTGTCCAGTAAAGCCAGATAATGGCTGGAATCAATACCGGCAACGGCCCCAACTGAACCAGACACGAAAGGATCATCACTACCGTCAACAGGGTAGCGTAAGGCACGCCGGAAATCGCCAGCCCGACGCCGCCAAGTACCGCCTGTACCAGCGCGGTGACCACCACGCCAAGCGCCACGGCGCGGATCGCCTGGGCAGCCAGCAGAACCGCCGCATCGCCGCGTTTAGCCGCGAGACGACAGGCAAAATGACGTATTCCCATCGCCACTTGTTCGCCGCGCCAGTAAAGCAGGGCGCTAAACAACAGCATCAGGGCGCAGTGCATCATAAAGCGTCCGATATGCGCCGCCTGACCGACAAACCAGGTCGTGGTTGTGCCGATATAAGGCCGCACTTTCGCCATAATAGCGCTACCGCCCATATCCAGCAGGCTATGCCATCCGGCATACAGTTTGGCGCCAACCAACGGAATATTATTTAACCATGCCAGATCGGGTAGTGTCATATCGCCGCCGGTCACTGCATGGATGAGCGGGCCGCTACCATCGACAATGCTGTTCACCAGCAAGGCGACGGGAATAACGAAGAGCAGCACTAACAGCAGCGTCATGACCAGTACGGCAAGCGAGCGGCGGCCCCACAATATTTTTTGTAATTTCAGCAAAACGGGCCAGGTCGCGATAACAATCGTACCTGCCCATGCAAACCCCAAAATAAAAGGCTGTACTATCCACAAACAGGCCACAATCATGATGGCTAAAAACAGCACCGATAGCAGCACTTGCGCAATATCCCTGGGCTGACGAACATTTACCATAAATACTTTTCACCTTTGTCTTTGCGCCAGAACGTTGGCGCGACGTGAACATGCAAACCACACCCTATAATGATGAGCAATTTCAGCGGTTTTTAACAGGCCGATTCTGCATGTAATTCTGTTGGGCGCACCGGAAAAAAATGTGATACAACAAATAACGCAACACGCAAACGATTAAGCATCCCTTCCTGTGCGTAGACCGCTCGCGCTCGCCGGGTTGGGTGCCACCGTTCACAACATAGACCGCAGGAAAAGGTCAGTATAATGATTCCACAAATTTCTCAGGCACCCGGCGTCGTTCAGCTGGTGCTCAATTTTTTGCAGGCGCTGGAGCAGCAAGGGTTTACGGGCGATACGGCAACCAGCTATGCCGACCGTCTGACAATGTCGACCGATAACAGTATCTACCAGCTTCTTCCCGATGCTGTTGTGTTTCCCCGTTCTACGGCGGATGTCGCGCTTCTTGCCCGTCTGGCGGCGGAGCCGCGCTTTACGTCGCTGATATTTACCCCTCGAGGCGGCGGTACTGGCACGAATGGCCAGGCGCTAAACCAGGGCATTATTGTTGATATGTCCCGCTATATGAACCGCATTATTGAAATTAATCCTGAAGAGGGATGGGTGCGGGTAGAGGCGGGAGTGATAAAAGATCAGCTTAATCAAGCGTTAAAGCCGTATGGCTATTTTTTTGCGCCGGAACTTTCCACCAGTAATCGCGCCACGCTTGGCGGTATGATTAATACCGATGCCTCCGGTCAGGGTTCGCTGGTCTATGGAAAAACGTCAGATCACGTCTTAGGCATACGGGCCGTATTGTTGGGGGGCGATATCCTTGACACGCAATCGATGCCCGTAGAGCTTGCCCGGACGCTGGGTGAAAACACGACGATGCCAGGCCGCATCTATCAGACCGTCTATCAGTCCTGCCTGGAAAACCGTCAACTTATCCTCGATAGCTTTCCAAAGCTCAATCGTTTCCTGACAGGCTACGATTTACGCCACGTCTTTAACGATGACATGACCCGCTTCGATCTTACCCGCATCTTAACGGGGTCGGAAGGGACGCTGGCGTTTATTACTGAAGCCCGGCTGGATATTACCCCGATACCCAAAGTCCGCCGTCTGGTAAATGTAAAATACGACTCCTTTGATTCCGCGCTGCGTAACGCCCCTTTTATGGTTGATGCGCGCGCCTTATCCGTCGAGACGGTCGATTCCAAAGTCCTTAACCTCGCGCGGGAAGATATTGTCTGGCACTCCGTTAGCGAATTGATTACCGATGTGCCGGATAAAGAAATGCTTGGCCTGAATATCGTGGAATTCGCGGGTGACGATGAAGCGCTTATTGACGGACAGGTCGAGGCGCTGTGCCACCGGCTGGATGGCCTGATGGCACGTGCGGAAGCGGGCGTGATCGGCTGGCAACTTTGTACCGATTTGACGGGTATTGAGCGTATTTACGCGATGCGTAAAAAAGCGGTAGGGCTGCTGGGTAATGCGAAAGGCGCTGCCAAACCGATTCCTTTCGCGGAAGATACCTGCGTGCCGCCTGAACATCTGGCCGATTACATCGCCGAATTTCGCGCTCTGCTGGATGGTCATGGCTTAAGTTACGGCATGTTCGGCCACGTGGATGCCGGGGTGCTGCATGTGCGTCCGGCGCTGGATATGTGCGATCCGCAGCAGGAACTGTTGATGAAACAGATCTCCGATGAGGTCGTCGCGCTGACCGCCAGATACGGTGGGCTGTTGTGGGGCGAGCATGGAAAAGGTTTCCGTGCGGAATACAGCCCGGCCTTTTTCGGCGAAGTCCTGTATGGCGAGCTGCGCAAAATAAAAGCGGCTTTTGATCCGCATAATCGACTTAACCCGGGTAAAATCTGTCCGCCGCAAGGGATAGAGGCGCCGATGATGAAGGTGGATGCGGTAAAACGCGGCACCTGGGATCGGCAAATCCCGCTGGCGGTACGGCAGACCTGGCGCGGCGCTATGGAGTGTAATGGTAACGGCCTGTGCTTTAATTTCGATGCGAAAAGCCCGATGTGCCCGTCGATGAAAATTAGCCTTAACCGGATCCACTCGCCGAAAGGGCGGGCGACGCTGGTACGGGAATGGCTCCGTCTATTGGCCGATCGCGGCGTCGATCCGCTGAAGCTGGAAAAGGAGTTGCCGGAAAAACGCGCCAGCTTACGCACGCTGATTGCCCGCACCCGGAATAGTTGGCACAAACGCAAAGGCGAGTATGACTTTTCCCATGAAGTTAAAGAGGCCATGTCCGGCTGTCTGGCGTGTAAAGCCTGTACGACCCAGTGTCCGATTAAAATCGATGTTCCGGAGTTTCGTTCACGTTTCTTACAGCTTTACCATACGCGTTATCTGCGTCCGGTACGCGATCATCTGGTGGCGACGGTCGAGACCTACGCGCCGCTGATGGCGCGTGCGCCAAAGACCTTTAACTTTTTTATTAACCAACCGATGGTTCGCAATCTGGCGAAAAAACATATCGGTATGGTGGATTTACCTCTGCTTTCTGCCCCTTCATTGCAACAGCAACTGGTGGGCCATCCGTCTGCCAATATGACGCTTGAGCAACTGGAGCGCATGAGCGCCGAGCAAAAAGCGAAAACGGTACTGGTGGTTCAGGACCCGTTTACCAGCTACTACGACGCTCGGGTCGTAGCGGACTTTATCCGCCTGGCGGAAAAACTGGGCAGGAGGCCGGTATTGTTACCGTTCTCGCCGAATGGTAAGGCGCAGCATATTAAAGGTTTTCTTAATCGCTTTGCGAAAACGGCGAAAAAAACCTCTGAGTTCCTTAATCGGATCGCTGCGTTGGGGATGCCGATGGTGGGCGTCGATCCGGCGCTGGTTCTGTGTTATCGCGACGAATACAAACTGGCGCTGGGCGAACAGCGCGGCGATTTTCATGTGTTGCTGGTGAATGAATGGCTGGTGCAGGAAATAAATGCAAGACTGTCCGTCGAGGTGAGCGGCGAACCGTGGTACTTTTTTGGTCATTGTACGGAAGTCACGGCTTTACCCGGCGCGCCTGCGCAGTGGGCCGCCATCTTTGCCCATTTTGGCGCGAAGCTGGAAAATGTCAGCGTAGGCTGCTGCGGTATGGCGGGCACTTATGGACATGAACTCACCAATCATAAAAATTCGCTGGGAATTTATGAGCTATCCTGGCATCAGGCGATGCAACGTCTACCGCGAAACCGTTGCCTGGCAACCGGCTATTCCTGCCGAAGCCAGGTTAAACGCATTGAAGGTACGGGCGTGCGTCACCCGTTGCAGGCATTACTGGAGATTATAGGTTGATCTGGAAACGTGAAGTGACCCTCGATGCGCTTAATGCGATGGGGGAAGGGAATATGGTTGGCCTGCTTGATATCCGCTTTGAGCATATTGGGGACGATACGCTGGAAGCGACAATGCCCGTCGATCATCGCACCAAACAGCCGTTCGGCTTGCTGCATGGCGGAGCGTCTGTGGTGCTGGCGGAAAGTATCGGCTCGGTCGCAGGCTATCTGTGTACGCAGGGGGAGCAAAAGGTGGTGGGGCTGGAGGTGAATGCCAACCATGTACGGTCGGCGCGTCAGGGGCGCGTACGAGGCGTCTGTAAAGCGTTGCATACCGGGGCTCGCCATCAGGTCTGGCAGATAGAGATCTTTGATGAACAGGGACGTCTGTGCTGTTCTTCGCGCCTTACTACGGCGATTGTGTGACGTTGTCACCATAAAAGTGTGATGCATATTGCTTTTGGTCAAAATGTGCGCAGAAAAAGGTGATATACTGTGCACGTTTACACATAAGCGAGGATGATATGTCTACTGATTTAGACCCAACCCAACTGGCGATTGAATTTTTACGCCGTGATAAAACCGAACTTTCTCCCGCGCAGTATTTGAAGCGTTTAAAACAGCTGGAGTTAGAGTTTGCCGATCTCCTCACCCTCTCAGCAACCGAACTGAAAGAAGAGATCTATTTCGCCTGGCGGTTGGGCGTGCATTAATAAAGTCTGTGTAGGCCGGATAAGGCGTTAGCCGCCATCCGGCTATGTTACCAGGCAATCTCACCAGACCCTGTCCCCAGATAATAGATAATCCTCTTGATTTTGTTTAAAAAAAATACAGATCGCCATTTGTGCTAAAAAGGCGCGCTCTCTTTATGAGATTATTCTTATGCCCCTTCAAGAGCTAAGCCATTAAGAGTGCCGGAGATAAGCGCCGGATGGGGCCGGAACCCTTAAGCCTGTATTGAACAGACTTAAGGGTTTTTCTTTTCCGGGCGCGTAAAAACTAAGGTCTGTCAATAACCGCTGGCATGTCGTCAGCCGTATGATTATTCAAAATACGGTTAGCCAGCACACCTGACATCATCGATCCGTTAACGTTCAGAGCCGTGCGGGCCATATCAACGATAGGTTCGATGGCAATAAAAATACCGACCAGCGCAACGGGAAAATTCAACGTCGACAGGACAATCAGCGCCGCGAACGTACCGCCGCCGCCGACGCCGGCTACGCCAATAGACCCTAGCGCAATGGCAGGCAACATCGCGGCCAGAAAATGCAGCGAGAGCGGATCAATGCCGATGGTGGGCGCAATCATCGCTACCATAATAGCCGGATAAATCCCGGCGCAGCCATTTTGCCCCATACTGGAGCCAAACGAGGCGGAAATATTGGCAATAGTGCTTTGTACGCCAAATTTTTCCTGGGCGGAAATGGCCAGCGGGATAGAGGCTGCGCTGCTACGGGAGACAAACGCAAAGGTTAAGACGGGCCAGACCATTCTGAAATAACGCGCTGGATTATTACCGCTGAGGATCAGCAAGATGGCATGCACGATAAACATCATAAAAATCGCGATGTAACAGGCGCCGATAAAACCAAGTAAGCTGGCGAATTGTTCAAGGCGGTATGATGAAAATACGGTAGTCATTAATGCCATGACGCCATAGGGCGTTAATGCAATAACGATACGTACCATCTTCATGACCCAGATCTGAATAGCGTTAATGCCTGCGCTTAATTTCTGACCTTCTTCCGGCGCCTCTTTTTTGACCTTTAACAGAGCGATCCCCGCTATTAGCGTGAAGATAACGATGCCGATAACGGAAACACTTCTGGCTCCCGTAAGATCAAGAAAAATATTAGTCGGAATCAGCGATGTCACTAACTGGGGAATCGACACCGCGGCAGTCTTATTGACTTCTTCCGTAGTTAACATTGACGGCATGTGCACAAAAGGGCTGGCGTCAAGCCCCAGCACATGAGCGGTCAGTAATCCGATAAAACCGGCAACCATCACCAGGCATAACATGCATCCGACGATCGTCAGCGACATTTTTCCGATGCCGGCGCTATTTTCCAGTTTATTGATGGCGGAAAGAATAGAAATAAAAATTAGCGGTATAGCGACCAGTTTTAGCAGGTGGACGTAACCATTGCCGACGATGCTGTACCATTCGATAATAGTTTTAGTGTGATTTGCTGAAATAAAATGCAGGGATAAACCAATAACAGCCCCTAAAAAGATAGCGATAAAAACGCTTTTCGACAGGGAATCGCTTTTTTGATTAATTCTCAAGATGACCCACGAGAAAACCAAAAAAAGTGCGATATACGCGAGCGTAACAACCATATTTTAAGCCTCTTGCCTCATTCAGCACCTGAAATGCCGGAAAGAGTTTACATAAACCTATAGCTCAAACTGAGTTATAGAACCGCAGCGGATTATAAAGAGCGCAACGCCAGGTATCCATACAAAAAATGGGGTTCTGACCTCGCCGCCCGGCAATGTCGACAGCCTATTAATTAAATAGTCATTTTCTATACATCTTTTCGTTTTTGACCTGTCAGAACGGTTAATATCTTATAAACCATTACTTATCAAAAAGTTAAGTTGTTTTTTGTCTGTCGTATGACCTGGCGGACAGGGTCTATGCTTAATAAAAGGCGCTCAATATGACCATTTGTTGGAAAGCCCCTGCGGTTAAGGGGTTGAAGTGATAATCATTATCACTAACATGCTGTTATATCCTGGTGATTTAGAACGCGAGGTAACTCTATGGAATTGCATTCAGACACGTTTAACCCGGAGGACTTCCCCTGGCAAGGGCTGACGCTAACGCCAGCGGCGGCAGCGCACATACGTGAGCTGGCAGAAAAGCAGCCGGGCATGTTGGGCGTGCGGTTAAGCGTAAAACAGACGGGATGTGCCGGATTTGGCTATGTTCTGGATACCGTTCGGGAGCCGGATAAAGACGATCTGGTTTTTGAAGCCGAAGGCGCAAAGCTTTTCGCACCGTTACAGGCGATGCCTTTTATTGACGGAACAGAAGTGGATTACGTACAGGAAGGGCTGAACCAGTTATTTAAATTTCATAACCCCAAAGCCCAGAATGAATGCGGCTGCGGCGAAAGTTTTGGGGTATAGGCGGTACTATGTCTCGTAACACTGAAGCAACGGAAGAGGTCGGCATCTGGACAGGCGGACGCCTTAATTACAAAGAAGGATTTTTCACGCAACTACCCACTGATGAACTGGCAAAAGGCATTAGCGAAGAGGTGGTGCGCGCGATTTCCGCAAAGCGTAACGAACCTGAGTGGATGCTGGAATTTCGTCTCAATGCCTATAGAGCCTGGCTGGACATGGATGAACCGCACTGGCTGAAGGCGCACTACGATAAACTGAACTATCAGGACTACAGCTATTACTCTGCGCCATCATGCGGAAACTGCGACGATAGCTGCGTTTCCCAGCCGGGAGCCGTACAGCAAACGGGCGCGAATACCTTTTTGAGTAAAGAGGTTGAAGACGCCTTCGAGCAACTTGGCGTTCCGGTTCGCGAAGGGAAAGAGGTCGCCGTCGATGCGATTTTTGACTCGGTCTCCGTAGCGACCACATACCGTGAAAAACTGGCGGAACAGGGCATTATTTTCTGTTCTTTTGGCGAAGCGATACACGATCACCCTGACCTGGTCAGGAAATATCTTGGCACCGTCGTGCCGGGGAACGATAACTTTTTTGCCGCGCTGAATGCGGCAGTCGCTTCCGATGGGACATTTATCTATGTTCCCAAAGGCGTGCGTTGCCCAATGGAGTTATCCACCTATTTTCGCATTAACGCCGAGAAAACCGGTCAGTTTGAGCGCACGATTCTGGTGGCGGATGAAGGCAGCTATGTGAGTTATATCGAAGGCTGCTCCGCGCCCGTACGCGACAGTTATCAGCTCCACGCCGCGGTAGTGGAAGTCATCATCCATAAAGATGCTGAAGTAAAATATTCCACCGTACAAAACTGGTTCCCGGGCGACAACAACACGGGCGGCATTCTGAACTTTGTGACCAAGCGGGCGTTGTGCGAAGGGGAAAACAGCAAGATGTCGTGGACCCAGTCGGAAACCGGTTCGGCGATTACCTGGAAATACCCGAGCTGTATCCTGCGCGGTGATAATTCTATCGGCGAGTTCTATTCCGTTGCGCTGACCAGTGGACATCAGCAGGCTGACACCGGCACCAAAATGATCCATATCGGTAAAAACACGCGCTCAACCATTATCTCAAAAGGCATTTCCGCCGGCCACAGCCAGAACAGCTACCGTGGGCTGGTAAAAATTATGCCGACGGCAACCAACGCCCGAAATTTCACCCAATGCGACTCCATGTTGATTGGCGCGGACTGCGGCGCGCATACGTTCCCGTATGTTGAATGCCGCAATAACAGCGCGCAGCTGGAGCACGAGGCGACAACATCACGCATCGGTGAAGATCAGCTTTTCTATTGTCTGCAACGCGGCATCAGCGAAGAAGACGCTATTTCGATGATCGTCAACGGTTTCTGCAAAGACGTTTTCTCGGAACTGCCGCTGGAGTTTGCCGTTGAAGCGCAAAAACTGCTGGCGATTAGCCTTGAGCACAGCGTCGGTTAATGATGAAGGAAAACCCATGTTAAGCATTAAAGATTTACAGGTCAGTGTGGAAGAAAAAGCGATTTTGCGTGGCCTGAATCTGGAGATTCGCCCCGGCGAAGTTCACGCCATTATGGGGCCGAACGGTTCCGGGAAAAGCACGCTCTCCGCCACCCTGGCGGGACGTGAAGATTATGAGGTCACCAGCGGCTCGGTTACGTTCAAGGGTAAAGATCTGCTTGAACTGTCGCCGGAGGAACGGGCGGGCGAAGGGATTTTTATGGCCTTCCAGTACCCGGTAGAAATCCCCGGCGTCAGTAACCAGTTTTTCCTGCAAACCGCGCTGAATGCCGTGCGCGCCTACCGCGGGCAGGCGTCGTTGGATCGCTTTGATTTTCAGGATCTGATGGAAGAAAAGATCGCATTGCTGAAAATGCCGGAAGATTTACTGACCCGTTCGGTAAACGTCGGTTTTTCCGGCGGGGAGAAAAAGCGCAATGATATTTTGCAAATGGCGGTGCTGGAGCCGGAACTGTGCATCCTTGATGAGTCTGACTCCGGACTGGATATCGATGCGTTGAAAATTGTGGCGGAAGGCGTCAACGCGTTACGCGACGATAAACGCGCTTTTATTATCGTGACCCACTATCAGCGCATACTGGACTACATCAAGCCTGATTACGTCCATGTCCTCTATCAGGGGCGAATTGTCCGATCCGGCGATTTTACTCTGGTCAAACAACTGGAGGAGCAGGGTTATGGCTGGCTTACCGAACAGCAGTAAAGCGCTACAGCAATGGCAGCATCTCTTTGAGGAAAAAAGAGAAAGTCGAACTGAGCAGGCAAGACAACATTTACAACAGATGTTACGTCTGGGATTGCCGACGCGTAAACATGAAGACTGGAAATACACGCCGCTGGAGGGCTTAACCCATAGCCAGTTTATCCAGCAGTGTGCGACTATCAGCGCCGCACAGCGTGATGCGCTGGCGCTGCAAATCGATGCCGTGCGGCTGGTGTTTGTCGATGGTCGGTTTATGCCAGAGCTCAGTGATAGCACGCAAAACAGCGGATTTGACGTTAGCGTCAGGGATGAGCGCCAGACGCTTGCCGCGCCGGTACATCCCGAGGTTTTTCTGCATCTGACGGAAAGCCTGGCACAATGTGTCACGTATATACAGGTACGGCGAAATCAGCGTCCGACCAGGCCGCTACTGTTAATGCATATCACGCAGGGCGTGGATGGCGACGAGCTGAACACCGCGCATTATCGCCACCATCTGGCGCTGGCGGAAGGCGCGGAAGCGACGGTTATTGAGCATTATGTCAGCCTTACAGCGGCAAAACATTTTACCGGCGCGCGTCTGACGATGAACGTTGCAGACAATGCGCAACTGCGTCATATCAAACTGGCGTTTGAAAATGCGTCCAGCTATCACTTTGCGCATAACGATCTTCTGCTGGCGACAGACGCCTCGGCGTTTAGCCACAGTTTTCTGCTGGGCGCCGCAGTACTACGTCACCACAGCAGCTCACAACTGAATGGTGAAAACGCGACGCTTCGACTGAATAGTCTGGCGATGCCGGTGAAAAATGAAGTCTGCGATACGCGGACATGGCTGGAACATAACAAAGGCTACTGTAACAGCCGCCAGTTGCACAAGACCATCGTCAGCGACAAAGGACGCGCGGTCTTTAATGGCCTGATTAACGTGGCGCAACACGCCATTAAAACCGACGGCCAGATGACCAATAATAACCTGTTGTTGGGGAAACTGGCTGAAGTCGATACCAAACCGCAATTAGAGATCTATGCCGATGACGTGAAGTGCAGCCACGGCGCGACGATCGGGCGTATTGACGATGAGCAGATGTTTTATCTGCAATCACGCGGCATCAGACAGCAGGAGGCGCGGCACATGATTCTTTACGCGTTTGCCGCAGAGTTAACGGAAGCTATCCATGATAGCGCCCTTAAACAGCAGGTGCTGGCGCGAATCGGCCAGCGACTGCCCGGAGGCCTGGTATGACATTTCCTGTAGAAAAAGTACGGGCGGATTTTCCCATACTGCAGCGTGAAGTTAACGGCCTGCCGCTGGCTTACCTGGACAGCGCAGCCAGCGCTCAAAAACCTAATCAGGTGATTGATGCTGAATCTGCCTTCTACCGTCACGGCTATGCTGCGGTACATCGAGGTATCCATACGTTAAGCGCGCAGGCGACCGAAAGCATGGAGAATGTGCGTAAGCAGGCGTCGAGGTTTATTAACGCCCGCTCCGCAGAAGAACTGGTGTTCGTGCGCGGTACGACGGAGGGCATTAACCTTGTCGCCAACAGTTGGGGAACGGAAAATATTCGCGCCGGGGATAACATTATCATCAGCGAGATGGAGCATCACGCCAACATCGTTCCCTGGCAGATGCTGTGCGAGCGCAAAGGCGCTGAACTGCGCGTGATCCCGTTGCATCCTGACGGTACGCTGCGGCTGGAGACCTTAGCTGCGCTGTTCGATGACCGGACCCGACTGCTGGCCATTACCCATGTTTCCAATGTGCTGGGGACGGAAAACCCACTGCTGGACATGATTGCGCTGGCGCGCCAGCATGGGGCGAAAGTGCTGGTGGATGGCGCCCAGGCCGTGATGCACCATGTTGTTGACGTCCAGGCGCTGGACTGCGATTTTTACGTTTTCTCCGGCCATAAACTTTACGGGCCGACCGGCATCGGCATTCTGTATGTTAAAGAGGCGTTGCTGCAAGAAATGCCGCCGTGGGAAGGGGGCGGGTCGATGATCTCGACCGTCAGTCTGACGCAGGGAACGACATGGGCGAAAGCGCCCTGGCGTTTTGAGGCGGGAACGCCGAATACTGGCGGCATCATCGGTCTCGGCGCGGCGATTGACTATGTGACGTCGCTGGGACTGGATAAGATTGGCGATTATGAGCAGATGCTGATGCGCTATGCGCTGGAGCAACTGGCGCAGGTGCCTGATATCACGCTGTATGGTCCGGCGCAGCGATTGGGCGTCATCGCGTTTAATCTGGGTAAACACCATGCTTACGACGTCGGCAGCTTTCTTGATAATTACGGTATCGCGGTACGAACGGGACATCACTGCGCAATGCCGCTCATGGCCTGGTATGGCGTGCCGGCAATGTGCCGGGCTTCGCTGGCGATGTATAACACCCATGAAGAAGTGGACCGACTGGTGGCAGGATTAACGCGTATCCACCGCTTATTGGGATAACAGTGAGGTTTTATGGCTGCGCTACCGGATAAAGAAAAACTGCTGCGTAACTTTACGCGTTGCGCTAATTGGGAAGAGAAATATTTATATATTATTGAGTTGGGGCAGCGCCTGGCGGAGTTAAATCCGCAGGATCGTAATCCGCAAAATACGATTCATGGCTGTCAGAGCCAGGTGTGGATCGTGATGCGGCGAAACGCCAGCGGCATTATCGAATTGCAGGGCGACAGCGACGCGGCGATCGTTAAGGGCCTTATGGCGGTGGTATTTATTTTGTACCACCAAATGACGGCGCAGGATATTGTGCATTTTGATGTCCGGCCATGGTTCGAAAAAATGGCGCTTGCGCAGCACCTCACACCTTCTCGTTCTCAGGGGCTGGAAGCAATGATTCGCGCAATTCGCGCTAAGGCCGCCACTCTTAGCTAAACTGTACAGACAGCGTTCTACCTGATGTCAAATCCTTTGTCGGACGGCGACGTCGCTTTATCCAGAGTGGACAGAGCGTGTATTTTGTTATTCTGATAAGCGAAACGCTACCAGTCGTCGCAGAGGGCATCACCAGGAATACAGGAGGTTTGGTATGAAACGTGCGTCTTTCATTACGCTAACTATTATCGGCGCGTATAGCGCGTTACAGGCAGCCTGGGCGGTTGATTATCCATTACCGCCCGAAGGCAGCCGTCTTATTGGTCAGAATCAAACCTATACCGTACAGGAAGGTGATAAAAACCTGCAGGCTATCGCCCGGCGTTTTGATACAGCGGCGATGCTCATTCTTGAAGCGAACAATACGATTGCGCCGGTGCCTAAGCCCGGTACGCTAATTACCATTCCCTCGCAGATGCTATTGCCGGATGCGCCCAGGGAAGGCGTTATCGTCAACCTCGCGGAGCTACGGCTGTATTATTACCCGCCGGGAGAAAACCGCGTTCAGGTGTATCCCATCGGCATCGGTTTGCAGGGACTGGAAACTCCCGTCATGGACACCCGGATAGGGCAAAAGATCCCCAACCCGACGTGGACGCCGACGGCGGGCATACGCCAACGTTCGCTTGAGCGAGGGATCACGCTGCCGCCGGTGATCCCTGCCGGGCCAAATAACCCGCTGGGACGCTATGCGCTGCGTCTGGCGCACGGTAATGGGGAATATCTCATTCATGGCACCAGCGCGCCGGATAGCGTAGGTCTGCGCGTGAGTTCCGGTTGCATTCGCATGAACGCGCCGGACATCAAAGCGTTATTTGCGCAGGTCAGAACGGGGACGCCGGTAAAAGTGATTAACCAGCCGGTGAAATTCTCTGTCGAGCCGAATGGCATTCGTTATGTAGAGGTACACAGGCCGCTATCGCCGGAAGAAGAGCAAAACGTGCAGACGATGCCCTACGTGTTGCCTGCGGAATTTACCGCGTTCAGAAACGCGCAAGGGGTGGATAGTCGCCTGGTCGATAAGGCGCTATACCGGCGAGCCGGGTATCCTGTCAGCGTGAGCGCCGGGCAGACGCCAGCGGTAAATACGACCGCAGTCGAATCCGCTCAGAACGGTTTTGTCGGGGAAGAGGGGCAAACGCGCGTCACGCAGTAGCCTTCGCGCAAACGACGGACAAAAAAATGGCGCACGATGTGCGCCATTTTATATCGTGCGTCAAATTATTTACAGATGCGGAATACTTTGTTGTCCAGACGTTGGTTCGCGCGAGCAGCATCGTCTTTAGCAGCCTGAACGTCGGAACGCATTGCATTTACGTCATTACTCAGTTGCTCAACTTTAGCGCTCAGCGTCTGTACATCGGAAGACAACTGATCGATTTTAGCGTTGCTGGAACAACCTGCCAGTAACGTGGAACCCAGAACTGCTGCACCTAAGATCAGCTTGTTAGTACGGGTCATAATAATATCCTTATATTATGAGTGGTTATGTGGGTAAAGAAATGGCGCACGATGTGCGCCATTTTATATCGTGCGTCAAATTACTTACGGACGTGGGATGCTACTTTGTTGTCCAGACGCTGGTTCGCGCGAGCAGCATCGTCTTTAGCAGCCTGAACGTCGGAACGCATTGCATTTACGTCATTACTCAGTTGATCAACTTTAGCGCTCAGCGTCTGTACATCGGAAGACAACTGATCGATTTTAGCGTTGCTTGAACAACCTGCCAGTAACGTGGAACCCAGAACTACTGCACCTAAGATCAGCTGGTTAGTACGGTTCATAACAATAACATTATACTTTGTGTGGTTATGTGGGTAAAAAAAATGGCGCACGATGTGCGCCATTTTTATTACGCAGGTACTATTACTTACGGTATTTAGTAGCCTGGTTGTCCAGACGCTGGTTAGCGCGAGCTGCGTCGTCTTTAGCAGCCTGAACGTCGGAACGCATTGCGTTCACGTCGTTGCTCAGCTGGTCAACTTTAGCGTTCAGAGTCTGAACGTCAGAAGACAGCTGATCGATTTTAGCGTTGCTGGAGCAACCAGCCAGCAGAGTAGAACCCAGGATTACCGCGCCCAGTACCAGTTTAGTACGATTCATTATTAATACCCTCTAGATTGAGTTAATCTCCATGTAGCGTTACAAGTATTACACAAACTTTTTTATGTTGAGAATATTTTTTTGATGGGAATGCACTTATTTTTGATCGTTCGCTCAAAGAAGCATCGAAATGCATGAAAGTCCCTAAAAAACCGAAAGAAAACAGGGGGCTTCCATCGGATTCTTCTTAGATAATCCGCAATTAGATAGTAAAATCCGATTTGATTTTTTTATTAATAGTGGCTATCGATTAAATAAAAAAAGCGCCGGAAGGGCGCTTTTTTAAACAAATTAATTCACACAACAATTATTACAGTACGTGAACAGAGGCGGTGTTAGTGGTGCCGCTTGGAACCAGCGCGCCGGAGACCATCACTACGACGTCGCCTTTCTGGGCGAGGCCGCTTTGCAGGGCGACATCTTTGCCCAGACGGTAGAAATCATCAGTAGAATTGATTTCTTTCACCAGCTGCGATACCACGCCTTTGCTCAGTACTAACTGACGGGCGGTCACTTCATTGGTGGTCAATGCCAGGATGGTGGCGTCCGGGAAGTATTTGCGCACGGCGCGAGCGGATTTACCGCCCTGGGTCGCTACCACGATCAGCGGCGCTTCCAGTTTTTCGGCGGTTTCTACCGCGCCGCGGCATACTGCTTCCGTAATGCGCAGTTTACGGCTGTCGTTGTTGTAGTCCAGACGGCTGTTCATGACGCGGTCGGTACGTTCGCAGATGGTCGCCATGATAGAAACGGCTTCCAGCGGGTATTTCCCTTTTGCGGATTCGCCGGACAGCATAACCGCATCCGTACCGTCGAGGATGGCGTTCGCAACGTCGCCTGCTTCTGCGCGGGTCGGACGCGGGTTTTTGATCATAGAATCCAGCATCTGAGTCGCGGTGATCACGACTTTACGTGCGCGGATACATTTTTCGATCATCATTTTCTGCGCAAAAATCACTTCTTCAACCGGGATTTCTACGCCCAGGTCGCCACGCGCAACCATGATGCCGTCGGAAGCTTCGAGAATTTCATCGAAGTTGTTCAGGCCTTCCTGGTTTTCGATCTTAGAGATAATCTGGATGTTTTCGCCGCCGTGGGCTTTCAGATGCTCGCGAATTTCGACAACGTCAGAACGTTTACGGATAAAGGACGCCGCAACAAAGTCAACGCCCTGTTCGCAACCGAAGATCAGGTCCTGTTTGTCTTTTTCAGCCAGCGCCGGCAGAGCAATAGAAACGCCCGGCAGGTTAACGCCTTTGTTCTCGCCCAGATCGCCGTTGTTCAGCACCTTACAAATGACTTTATTGCCTTCGATGGCGGTCACTTCCATACCGATCAGACCATCGTCAACCAGGACGGTGTTGCCAACGCTCAGGTCGCTGGTGAAGCCTTCATAGGTGACGGCAACGATTTCATTATTACCGACCACGGATTTGTCGGTGGTAAAAGTGAAGGTTTGACCCGCTTTCAGCGAAACGTCGTTACCGCCTTCCAGTTTAATGGTGCGGATTTCTGGTCCTTTAGTATCAAGCAGAATAGCGGCTTTTTTACCAGTTTTGCTCATCACGTTGCGCAAGTTCTGGATACGCTGACCGTGTTCTGCATAATCGCCATGAGAGAAGTTCAGACGCATCACGTTCATGCCCGCGTCCAGCATTTTGCTTAACATCTCTTCGGATTCGGTTTTCGGACCGATAGTACAAACAATTTTCGTCTTTTTCATGACAGTCTTAGTCTTTAAGTTGAGGAGGATATGGAAATCTGGCTTCGGGCGCGCACGGCCCGGAAGCTAAGCCTGTGTTGCTAAAGTGATGATGCCTCGCTCTAAGGATAGGTGACATCGAAAGAGCGTGCAGAGGAATGTGTGCTCGCGTTTCAGCCCAACGGGAAGGGGATAATTTTAGTCGTTGAGTTTTACAGTCCAATGCGCTGAAACCATTCAAGAGACAATTGGCGCGCATTATACGCTGAAATTTACAAAAAAGGAAAATGAAAACCCTGTTTCAAAAGACATCTGTGCAGATCCACAACGGTTTGTTATTACGCTGTTTACGATGTCGCTGGCGATAACGCCGCCCGAACAGGGGCGGCGTTGCGCAACAGTGGGTGTTGTTGCGCATAATGTCAATCGAGCAACTTTTTGCCTTCCAGGTCGATGGCGATGTTTTGGTTATGTGCTTTTCGATAGCACAGAATCGCTATCCCGATCGCCGCCCAGCTAATTCCGAGTATCAGAGCGTGAATGTTCATGTTTAAACAGACGTAGCCGATGACGATCATCCCCATGATCGGCGAAATGACATGGGCGAAAATGCGCCGCTGGGCTTTCATCCGGAAATTGAACAGGATAAACACACACAGGTTCACGACAAAAAAAGCGAAAAGCGCGCCAAAGTTCACCAGCGTGGAGATAGACTCAATCTTGCCGGAAAACAGGTAGCTGAGCAGCAGGGTGACGCCGCCGGTAAACAGAATGGCATAATCCGGCGTTTTACGCGTGGTATGGACGTGAGCGAGGAAGGCGGGCAACATTCGGTCGCGCCCCATTGAAAATAGCACTCTGGACACCGCCGTTTGCGCGGTAATAATGTTGCCGACGGCGCACACAAACGCCACAATGATGGAAAATGCCACTTTGAGCCAGATACCGCCAACGTTGCCGGCAATGGTGAAAAATGCTTCATTCGTCGCATTACCTTCCGCGAAGCGGTCGACATTACCGGTGGCGAACGCCGCAAACGCCACAACGATAATAAACAGTACCGTCGCCAAAACTAACGCCAACAGCGTTGCTTTACTGACGGCGCGTCCCCCGCCTTCGCTTTCTTCACTTAATGTACTGATAGCGTCAAAGCCGAGAAAGTTCAGCGCAGCCACCGAAATCGCCGTCGCGATGAGCCCTGGGGTGAACCACTGTGAATCGAAAAAAGGCCGGAAGGAAAGCGTTATCTGACTACTGTCCAGCAGCATCAGACGGACAATGAGTAGCACGAAAATCGCCAGAATACCGAGTTGAATAAAGACCAGTAACTTATCGAATTTCGCCGTTTGCTGTATCCCGAGATAGTTGACTCCGGTGCCGATAGCCACATAAATCAACGGCCAGACCCAGACCGGGATTTGCGGTAAAATAGCGTGGACCGCGACGCCGCCCAGCACTGCCACGAGCGTAGGGAACAAAAGATAATCCAGCAGTAATATCCATCCGGTCAGAAACCCTACGGCGGGATTAATGCATACGCCAGCATACGCATAGGCCGAACCCGACGAGGAGATATGCTGCGATAAGGTAGAGTAGCTGTACGCGGTAAAAAACATCGCGATCGCGCCAATAATATAAACCAGCGCAACCATACCGTGCGAAAGATTATAAACGACGCCATAAAGAGAGACTGGCGCGATAGGCACCATAAACACCAGACCATAAAGCACTAAATCGGTAAGAGACAATTTTTTGACTTTTTTCATGATAAATACCTTAATGGCTTTTTATGCCAGATCGCGTAAAAACGCGCTTACCGCTGCGAGGCAGGGCGCGATATTTTCTTCATGCGGGTTATGGCTGCTGCCGGGAATAGTGACCGCGCGGCAGTCTGAAATGTGAGAGAGAAGCGGAGAGACGACGCGCTCGGTTGCCTGATCGTTTTCGCCGCGTAGTACCAGAACAGGACAGCGTATCTGGCACAAATGGGGCGTAATATCCCAGTCGGCAAGTTTGCCATTTGCCGCCAGTTCATTGGTTCCCCATAAAATGTGATAACCCGTAGGGTCGGCGGCGAACTGCGCATTAGATCGCTGAACATGAACGGCTTCTTCCGCGAGGGTATAAACGTGTCTGGCATAATAAGCGACCAGCTGTTCCGGTGGGTTTTGATAAATGACGGCGGGCATAATGACGTTTTTGATATCGTCATCGGACATTGGCGTCAGAGCGTTAAAGAGCCGTATGGCTTCCTGTTGCCACAGGGCGATACTGGCCGGCGAACTGGCCAGTATCGTCCCGCGAAGCCCGGCAGGCTGTAAGCAGGCGTGCTCTGCGGCAAGCATTCCGCCCCAGGAATGTCCCAGTATCGAATACCCGTGTCCAATACCCAGGTGATGAATTAATTGGGTTAATTGACGGAGATAACGCGCAATAGTCCAGAAAGACGCGTCAGCATGAGGAAAATGCGTTGAACGACCGCAGCCATATTGATCGTAAAATATTACCATGCGCCCGTCATCAGCCAGACGGCGATAATTTAATAAATAATCAAAGCCGCCAGAAGGGCCGCCATGAAGGATAATGAGCGGCGTGAGTAATGATTTTCTGTCTCCATAAATCCGATAGCTTGTCAATATGTTTTCAGAAAACATTTCGCCATAGAGATAAGTATCATTCATATTCTTAATGACTCAGTGTGTGGCAGGGCAGGCGAAATTTATATTCGCCTGGGTAATATTATTTTTTTATTGCGTGTAAAACATTACACCAGAAGGTGGCGTAATGTTCCCATTGCAGAAACTGCGGGCTTCCCCAGTGCGGCGAACAATCACTGGCAAAGCAACATACTTTCCCTTTATGGTAAGTACCCATAACTAACAGTGGATCGCCATTAATTTCAGCAAGGACTTGACTATTTTCTTTGGCGATAAGCTTGTTATAGCCCAACAGCGGCGGCCATTCGCTAAATGGCTGGGTAATAACATGCTCTACCGCAGTATTTACTGCTTTACATCCTTGCGGTAGTTCTACGCGGTCATCTACATCCAGCATATCAACCGGCAATACCTCTGCCAGAACCGTATTTTTATAATTGGCTTTTGCTTCTATTCCCATAAAGGATAAATACCCGCCGATCATCAACAGACCGCCGCCCTCAGCAACATAATCGGCGATAAGTTGTAATGCATCAGGAATAATGTCCATATTATAAAACGTTCTGTTTTGTAACAGGAACGTATTGCTACCGATATCACTGATGACGATCGCATCATAGCAGGCTAATGCTTCGGCAGTTTGTGGAAAACGAGTTTGCACAATATGGGCAGGCATGTAGTCTACATCGATATTACCCTGGCGCAAGCAGGATAATAAATAGTCTGCGCCTTCTTCATATTTGCTCGATGTAAAGCTATCAAAACCTTTAGAGTGAATCATATGAATGTGCCATGATTCGCCAATAAATAAAATTTTCATTATGTCACCTGTTAATTAATGTTAATGACTTTATTAGATTGGGTACGCATTCGATGTAAAACCTGCAAGTGCTGAGGCATACTCGACGCACCGACTTGTTCCACCGCCAGAGAAGCGAAAGCGGAGGCATATTGAATGGCTGCGACCATATCTGCTTGTCGCGCCAGCGCGGCGGCTAAGGCGCCATTAAAAGCGTCACCGGCCCCGGCGGCATCTTTTACCACGGCGCTCCACGCAGGAATATACAATGTGCGGGCGAGCTCACAGAGCAGAGAACCACGGGCGCCAAGGGTAATGATGACTTTTTTCACCCCGGATTGCAGAATAATATTTCCGGCTTTTTTCGCATCATTAATATCAGTAATGGTTACGCCGGATAAAAAAGAGGCTTCAGTTTCATTCGGCGTGATGATGTCAATATCAGATAATAAATGCGTCACCTGTTTCGTATAGGGGGCAGGATTCAGCATGATCATTTTATTTTCTTGTTTGCCCAGACGAATAAATTCAGTCAACGCTTCAATGTTCGTTTCGAGCTGCATTAACATAACGTCAGACTCGGCGATATAACGGTGTTGCTCGTTAATCTCTTGCGTGGTGAGCATCATATTGGCGCCAGGGTAGATGGCGATAATATTATCGCCATCCACGGCGGAGACATAGATCAATGCGCTACCGGTGGGCGCTTTATCTGTTTGATACGCGCTGTATGAGGTGATGCCTGATTGAATAATATGATTCATAGCAAATGCGCTGAACTGATCTTTGCCCACTTTAAAAATAAAATGTGCCGCAGCGCCGGCATTGTTTGCCGCTAAAGCCTGGTTGGCTCCTTTACCTCCAGGATAGAATCCAAATTGACTGGCCAGAATGGATTCTCCGCTTTGTGGAAACCACGGCACGGTTGCTGAAACATCAATATTGAATGAGCCTAAAACACACACCTTGCCTGCTTTTTTTGGGTTTTCCCGGCGCAGTTTTGCATCCTGATGGATTGGCGTGGCGATAGTGCTGGAGATATCAATCTTATTTTCAGTGATAAGCTTACTCAGCGCGTCACGGTTTAAAATCCCTCCGCCATAGCAACGCTGAAGCATACCTGATTTCTGGAAATAGCGTAGATCGGAACGAATAGTCTCCTGGCTAACCTTATAAAGGTCTGAAAGTTTACTGACGCTAACACTATTATCCTTTATCAGTAAATTAATGATGGCATGACGTCTTTCTTCTTTAAACATATTGCCTCCGGGTAGTGAGTTGAATTGTATTTATGGCAATGTTGTCATGCGGTGAATTCAATCACAGATTATGCGGTCAACCGGAAGTAACCCCAAATGAATGTCAATAATCAGAAGCGCAGCCAATGTGTTAAATATTAATTGCTTACAGAAGGGGAAAATAGTTTTGTGAGTGTTGTCATATATTTTCTATGTAATATGACAGGGTGAACGTAAAATAGTTGGGCTTGCACGATTCAGTGAGTATATGCAGCCGGACAGCGTTCGCTTATCAGTCGCTACCCTCGACGAAATAAGACGATATCGCTCTCCGGCCCTGGGGTTATATACGCTCGATTTTTGCCGGCAGCCCCTGACGTACCGCCGCACCGGAAACCCAGTCGAGCCAGGTGTTGGTAATGGTTCTTGTCGGATCGGCAAAGCCCAGATCGTTAAGATTTATGCCTGCCCTGATTTGTGGATCATACGGCATAGGCACGCCATCCAGAGAGTGCTGCGTTGCGCCCATCTCGCGGTGGCCATATCCGTGTTCGATGGCGATGACGCCTGGCATCACGCCATTTAACAAACTGATTTGCGCCACGACCTGACCGCCCGGCGTAATGATCCGTACCCGATCGCCATGTTGCAGTCCATAACGCTCGCCGTCTTGCGGATTCAGCGCCACCAGGTTTGCTGGCTTCACATGGTGTAAGCGCGGGATGACGGCTGTTGAGCTGGACATGGTATTTGATTTAAATGAAATCAGTTTCAGCGGCCATTGCCCAATGGGAAACTGGTCGTCAATCGCACGACCATCTGACAAACGCGCCGGATACCAGACCGGGCAACCGCTGAAGCGCTCCCCGGTGATGGCGTGACGGTGGGCGGCGACATCTGCATTCCAGATCTGTAAGGGTTTTTTCCACGCGTTACCTAACCGTTGCTCCGTATAGCCGCTATCCTCGGGCGCAAACCGGCCGCCACGCGAGTAGATAAACGCCACGCGACCGACCTCATCAGCTTTAAGCGTGTGCTGAATTGCTGGCAGAATGCGGCTGACGCCGGTAAGCGAAATATCTTCCTGATTTGCCAGCGCGACCGGCGTCTTGCCCATAAAGGCGATATTAGCGGCTACGCGCAGATAGAAGTCTTCCGCCCGGTTCAGTGGAAAAGTATTGCCCTGCGGATCGGTTATCGCCCGGTCGCCGAAGCCGGGCAGATGGAGCCGTTTTGCTACCGCAATACAAAATGCTTCCATTGAGACAGGTTGCCCGTCCGCCGTGCGGTGAGTGGCGGGGGCGACAACCGGCCAGCGGGCGGTAGTGGCTTTACTGGCTACGCCGCCCCAGGGCGCCGTAAAGCCCCAGCTCTCAAAATTGTGCGTATCCGGCACAATGTAATCCGCCAGAGCCGTCGTTTCATTCATAAAGGCGTCAATCGCGATAAAGAGCGGCAGTCGGCGAGGGTCTTTTAGCTTTTCTTCCGCCACGGCGCGTAGACCGGGAACACCGTAAAACGGGTTGCTCATATTGGAAATCCAGGCTTTAAGCGGATAAGGATAGCCTTCGAGCGCGGAGGTCAACAGTTCGGTAAGCTGGCCTGCCACAAAGGGATACCACGGCGCTTTGGCTGGATAAGGGGATTGCCCACCGGCAATTTTGTCGCGGTATTCTTCCGATGCTTCATAAGCGGTTTTGCTACGGGCAATACTTAACCCGGACGGTTTCACTTTTCCGGCAAAACTATTCATGTTGTAGCGGGGGCCGTCGCTAACGCCGTTGAATTTGCCGCCGCCGACAAAGACGCCGCCGGACAAGCTGAGGTTGCCGATCAGCGCGTTAAGCATCATGACCGACCAGGCGTTATAAAACCCATTGCCGGCCATCATGCCGCCGTGACTGATGACCGCGGCTTTACGTCCGTGACTGGTAAAGGTTTCCGCCAGCGCGATAATTTGCGCTTCCGGTACGCCGCACTGTTCGCTGTATTGCGCCAACGAGAGCTTTTCTGCCGCCTCTTTCAGGCGTTGCAACCCGCTCTTCACCGTGACCCGTTGGCCGTCGGCGAGCGTAACGTACTGCGTCACGAAAAGCCGTGCCTGTCGGCAAGTGGACGCATCGACCAACTCGCCGTCGGTATTCAGCACGACAGGGGTCTCTTCGCCATCGGGCGTAAGATGGCGCAGCGTCAGGTGTTGTCCGGCAAGCGTCGGCAGTTCATCCGCAATGACCAGGTGCGTGGCGTTGGTCCAACTTTGCTCGCCGGCCTGCTGCATAGCCTGTACGCCGGGAATCGCCAGATAATCAGCATTATAACGTTCATTATCCATGATCCAGCGGATCATCCCCATTGCCAGCGCCGAATCGCTGCCGGGCATGACCGGTTGCCAGCGACCGCGAGGATCGGCGAGCACCGTTGATAAGGGGAGGGCGGGGGCGACCACGACGTATTGAAAATTCTCACGCAGCCGGGCGCTCGCCAACTGACGCGCCTGGCGTTTAAACGGATTGCCGGACTGTGCCGGGGAGGTGCCCATAAAGAGCGCAAACTGCACGTTTTCCCAGTCGGGTTTGACATGCGGGTTTTTATCCAGATCGCCCATCAATGCCCCGGAGCCGGCCCGGTAAGCCAGTCCACAGTAGGCGCCATGCGCGCCGAAATTCTTGCTGCCGAAGCTATTTAGCGCAAAACGACGCAGAAACGCATCGCGGCCTTCGTCGCTGGTATTCGTGACCAGTAACTGATTGGTTTTGGGCCCGAAACTGGGGTGCTTTGCGTCAATTGGCGTATCCGGCGCATGAATAGCGCGCAGTCCGTCCACATGACCTTCGCCAAACAGATCGCCGCCTTCCACGACTTCTTCAATAAGTTGCTCAAAGCTGATGCGCTGCCATTTCCCTTCGCCGCGTTTACCCACGCGTTTCATCGGTTCAAGCAGTCGTAGCGGACTGTACAGGCTTTCCAGCAGCGTGGCGCCGCGCGCGCAGGCGGTTGAGCGGGCGTCAAGACCGCTTTCTCCCGCCAGTTGCTCCATGGCTTCGCTAAAAGGGACGGACGAGTCAATCGGGTGTTCCTGCGACAAGGGGTGATAGGGATTGCCGGCGATGCGTATCACTTTGCCATCGGCATTAACCCGGGCGCGGATACCGCACTGTGTCCAACAGCCGAAGCATTGCGTCATGGCGATGGTTTGTTGTGGATTTTGCTGCCAGTGCGTTTGCGCCTGCGCCTCCGGAATTAACGCATTGCCAAAGATGCGGTCGCGCGTTACCTTGCCGGATGTCCCGTTTAACAGGCCATCAATTGCGCGTTTCGCCACATCACGGTAGCTCAGACCAAAAGTGACCATCCCACCGACGGCGAGACCGACTTTTAGCCACTGACGACGGGTTAAATTAGCCATGTTGTAATCTCCTGGTGAGTCCGTTCAGCGTTTCACGAATAATAATCAGTAGCGCTATCCACAGGCCGAAGGTGCCGAGAATAGCCAGCCAGCCATCCGTTCCGCCTGGTAACGAGTAAGGGTTAAATTGCGCGTTGAACTTGGGGACGGTTTGTACCTGAATCAACAATGTCCAGCGCATCAGCCAACATAGCGCCAGCGCGCTGAGAACCAGCAGGACGCGTCTTAGCTGTGATAACGGATGGCGTAGCGCCAGGCTACAGAACAGCAGTGTGCATACCCACAGCGCTACCCAGCCGACAGCGTAATATTTGGCTGACAGGGCGACGGTAATCCACTGACGGATTGCCGTGCCAGAAAGCGTATCGCCGCTAACCCACATGGCCACAACCAGCCCCAGCGCCGCCAGCGTCCAGATTTGTCCCCACAATATTTTTGGCAGCCTTACCGAGTCGCGTCGGGCGGCGACAATCATCAGCGCGAAGAACGCCTGTAAGGCGCTAAGAAACATCGCCACGGGGAAGGCGTAGCTAAACCAGATTGGGCGCGCCAGCACAACGGAGACTTCGCGGCCGGTATAAATCAACAGGCCCACCGCGCAAAGCGCGCTGGCTAACGCCAACCATTTAGTGACGTTGTAACTTTTATTGAATAATCGTTTAATCTGCTGCGCCAGGAACCACAGAGCGAGAAATCCGGTAAACAGCGGCAGGAATAACGCTCCCCAGGGCATCCACGACCAGGGCGTCGGCCAGGCATAGAAATGCCAGACGCGGGCGGTCTGGTGCAGATCCGCCGTCAGCGCCAGCGGTGCGGTAATCGCACAGGTAATGGCAATCAGTAATGCCCGATTTTCTTCTGTTGCGGCGTCTTTTTTCCGCCAGTGAAGATAACAGGCAAACAGTGCGGCGCAGGCGGCAATGCCAATAAAAAAGAAATATTGTACCGCCCACGGCAGCCAGCTAATGTCCTGCGGGTGAGCCAGCACTTCTTCAATGATGAGTGAATGCGTCATTCAGACCTCCTGCCAAAGCGCGGGCTGCGCACGGCCCATTAATGGGGTGACAAAGGCGTCGTCCAGACCCAGGTAGAAAACATGGGGCGACGTGCCGTTTTCCGGCTTTAATACCTTGATAGCGTCGCGATGCTGATGAAGCATGGTGGCGATGCGGCTATGGGGATCTTTGATATCGCCAATAATACGCGCGCCGCCGACGCAGGACTCTACGCAAGCGGGTAACAGTCCGGCTTCCAGACGATGGACGCAAAACGTGCATTTATCGGCAGTTTGCGTTTCATGATTGATAAATCGGGCGTCGTAAGGACACGCCTGAACACAATAGGCGCAGCCGACGCAGCGTTTGTTATCCACCACCACAATGCCATCTTCCCGCTGAAAGGTGGCTTGTACCGGGCAGACCGGCACACAGGGGGGGTTATCGCAATGGTTGCACAGACGCGGCAACAGCACATTCGTGACTTCCTGACTACCTTCACGCTGGACCTGGTATTGGTTCACCGTCGTACGAAACGCGCCTTGCGGCGTTTGGTTTTCAATAGTGCAACTTACGGTACAGGACTGACAGCCGATACAACGCCGCAGGTCGATAAGCATGGCGTAACGGTGTCGGGGAGAGCCTTCATGCCGCTCCGGCGAAAAAGGAAATTTCGCTTCAGCCAGCGGAACCAGCGAGGCGCCAGCGGTCAGGACGCCAAGCTGCTGGAGAAATTGCCGTTTACTGCTGTCCATATTGACTCCCGTCCACATTGCCAACAATGAAACATTTGTCACGATGTTGGTTCATGTGTAATGAATAAAAAATGTTGATGATTTACAGTGTAAAAATCGAGACGGGGTGCGCTCTATTGTGGTTAACCACATACCCGGCTTGTTGTTGATCTAAAACAACATAATTGACAGGGATATTGGGGTGAGAGGTAAAACCGTAAGGCGCCTGGCGGTGTTGGCGGCAGTAGGGCTACTTTGTCATGGCGCGTGGGCAGGGACGTGGAATATCGGTATTTTGGCCATGCGCGGCGAGGCGTCTACGCGTAGCCACTGGCAACCGTTGGCAAAGACATTAAGCCAACAGCTTCCAGGCGAAACCTTTCATATCCAGCCGCTGGATCTGCATCAAATGCAGGAAGCCGTTAACCAGGGAACCGTGCAGTTTGTGATAACCAACCCGGCGCAATTTGTCCAACTGAACAGCCATGCGCCGCTGCGCTGGTTAGCTTCCCTGCGTTCCACGCGCGATGGGAAAGCGGTGAGTAATGTTATTGGCAGCGTGATTTTGACCCGGCGCGATAGCGGCATCACCACGGCGCATGATCTCATCGGTAAGACAGTCGGCGCGATTGATGCTCAGGCGTTTGGCGGCTATTTATTAGGCTATAAAGCGCTCAGCGACGCGGGCTTACGCCCGGAGCGCGATTTTCATCTTCGTTTTACCGGATTTCCTGGCGATGCCTTAGTCTATATGCTGCGCGAAAAAGCGGTGCAGGCGGCAATTGTGCCAGTGTGCCTGTTAGAAAATATGGATCAGGAAGGATTGATTAATAAAAAGGACTTTATCGCGCTGCTTTCCCGACCGACGCCCCTGCCTTGCTTAACCAGTACGCCGTTATATCCTGACTGGTCGTTCGCGGCGCTACCTGCGGTAAGCGATGCGCTGGCGGATCGCGTAACGCGAGCGCTATTCAACGCGCCCGCCGCCGCGTCATTTCACTGGGGCGCGCCTGCGTCCACCAGTCAGGTGGAAGCCTTGCTGCGTGATGTTCGTCAGCACCCTCAGCAGCGTCGACTGTGGCTGGATGTCAAAAGTTGGTTAATCCAGCACCAGCTAATGGTCGGTGGCGTGATTCTGGCGTTCCTGTTGCTCACGCTCAATTATATTTGGGTCATGCTGCTGGTGCGTCGACGCGGAAAACAACTGGAACGTAATAATGTAGTCCTTCATCAGCATGAGCGGGCGCTGGAAACCGCCCGGCAAATGAGCGTGTTGGGTGAAATGACCTCCGGGTTTGCCCATGAGCTTAATCAGCCGCTTTCCGCGATTCGACATTATGCCCAGGGGTGCCTGATTCGACTGCGCGCTGCAGATGAACAGCATCCCTTGCTGCCGGCGCTGGAGCAGATTGACCAGCAGGCGCAACGCGGTGCGGATACTCTGCGTAACCTGCGTCACTGGGTCAGCCAGGCGCAGGGCAACCCGGTGCTAACCGAAGCGTGGAAGGCCATAGCCATTCGCGAGGCGATTGATCATGTCTGGCAATTGTTGCGTATGGCGCAACAGTTTCCGACAGTGACTCTGCATACCGAGGTTAGCGCTGCGCTGCGCGTAACGCTGCCGTCAGTGCTGCTGGAACAGGTGCTGGCGAATATCATTCTTAATGCGGCTCAGGCGGGCGCCACCCATTTATGGGTCGTTGCTGAACGCACTGAAAACGGCATCAGTATCGCTTTACAGGATAACGCCGGGGGAATCGATGAGGCGCTATTACGTCAGGCGTTTCAGCCGTTTATGACCACCCGCAAAGAGGGGATGGGCTTAGGGTTGGCGATTTGCCAGCGGCTGGTGCGGTATGGGCGGGGCGATATCAGTATCAGGAACCAGACCGCGCCGGACGGTCTGTCGGGAACGGTGGTCACGATACATTTCTTACATGAAAATGGGGGCAGGGATGGCGACAATTCATCTACTGGATGATGATACGGCGGTCACTAACGCGTGCGCGTTTTTACTGGAAAGTCTGGGATATGACGTAAAATGCTGGACGCAGGGGGCGGATTTTTTGGCGCAGGCCAGTCTGTATCAGGCCGGGGTCGTATTACTGGATATGCGAATGCCGGTACTGGATGGGCAGGGCGTTCATGATGCGTTGCGCCAGTGCGGAAGTACCCTGGCGGTTGTTTTTCTTACCGGGCATGGCGATGTACCGATGGCCGTGGAGCAGATGAAACGCGGCGCCGTCGATTTTCTGCAAAAACCGGTATCGGTAAAACCGCTACAGGCGGCGCTGGAGCGTGCGCTGACGGTTTCATCGGCAGCGGTGGCGCGTCGTGAGATTATACTGTGTTACCAGCAGTTGACGCCGAAAGAGCGTGAGCTGGCCAGCCTGGTGGCAAAAGGATTTATGAACCGTGAAATTGCGGAAGCGATGAATATCGCGGTGCGTACCGTAGAGGTGCACCGCGCCAGAGTCATGGAAAAAATGCAGGCCGGTAGCCTGGCGGAACTGATTAGGCGTTTCGAAAAAATGGCCTCGCCAGAGACCAGAATACGAACAACGTATGAGCCATGAATAATAAACTGCGTTATTTCTTTGATTTGCATCAAATTTTGTTTAATTGAGAAGACTGTTATATTCTGTTGGTTTGAGCTGGCGACGAGTAAAACGTATGACAAAACCGACAAAAGATGACGAACTGTACCGCGAGATGTGCCGGGTGGTGGGCAAGGTCGTGCTGGAAATGCGCGATCTGGGGCAGGAGCCTAAATATATTGTTATTGCGGGCGTGTTAAGAACCGCGCTGGCGAATCAACGCATCCAACGTAGCGCGTTAGAAAAACAGGCTATGGAAACCGTGATTAACGCTCTGGCGCGGTCATAGCCGCTATCAGGGTGGCAATAACGAAATCGCCTTTGAATCGTCGCGATTGTCACCATGGCGGGCGGGTTGCCCGCCGTTAGCGATGCGCAGGGTTATCAGGTGATGGCTAAGCGCAGCCCTAATGTATCAGGGTACGGCTCAAAATAATTCTGGCTGCGTAGATAGTCATCCGGATGTTCCGCCAGATAGTGCTTCAGCAGCGTTAACGGTGCCAGGATAGGTAGTCGGCCCGCCCGGTAGCCGAGAATCACCTCGCGTAATTCCGCGCGTTGCCTGCTGTTCAACGCGCGGTGAAAATAGCCCTGGATATGCATCAGCACATTGGTGTGATTTTTACGTGAAGCGGGGTGGCGCAGGATAGCCATCAGTTTTTCTCTGTATCGGACAAAGAAGGCATCCAGATCGTCCCACTCATGCAGACGCGCGACGAAAGGGCCAATTTCGCGGTAGCCGGCCTGGTGGTGGGCGAGAAGCTGAAGTTTGTATCGGCTATGAAACGCGAGCAAACTGTGACGACTCAAGCCCTGCGCGCGTAGCGCATTTAATTCATGTAGCGCGAAGATACGTGCGATGAAATTCTCGCGTAGTACCGGATCGTGCAGGCGACCATCTTCCTCTATCGGCAGCCAGGGATATTTGTCCATCATCGCGGCGGTAAACAGCCCCGTGCCAGCTTTGCGGCCCCTGTTACCCTTTTCATCATACAGGCGAACGCGCTCCATTCCGCAACTGGGCGATTTTGCACACACAATAAACCCCGCCAGTTCGCCTATTGTTGGCAGAAACCGATCGGCAAAGGCATTCATTCGCTCGGTGACGTCATCGTGCGGGGCATGGCTATAGCGCATCCGAATGTCGCCACAGGTCGTCTGGATAAGACGCAGCGCAGGGCGGGGCACGGGCAGGCCGATCGCCACCTCCGGGCAGATCGGTTTGTAGGCCACCCACGGCGCCAGAGAGTTCATGACAAAATCCATACGCTTATGTCCGCCATCAAAGCGTACCGTGGCGCCAGTCAGACATCCGCTAATGCCGACTACGGGTTTGTTATTCATGATTCCCCCTTATTGAAAGTACGACGACTGACGCCAATGGCGCAAAATGTTATCTCACGCTGATTTAAAACTTACACAACTTTGTTTTTTTGTCTAAGTTTTCGCGGAGATTTTTTTGATGTACTTAAATATCAATAAGATAGAATTAGGGGAAGAAATCTATTTCAGCGCTTATAGTGTGATAACCTCCAGCGAAGCGACCACGTTGCGCCACTGGGCAAGCTGTTTTTTCTGTCCGGCAGTGAGCTTTCCGGTGGTCACCAGGAACCATTTTCTCTGGGCGAACAGCTCGGGCGCCAGCACGGCTGGTGGAGAGGGAAGCACATTGAGCCGCAGCTCTTGTCCGGTACGAGTCAACGCTTCCAGCCAGATTTCACAGTGATCCGAGAGATGCCATCCGCTAATAAAGGCATTGTTGCCAGGCGCTTTTCTGTCGCCTTCAAGGCAAAAAGAGGTGTAGGCAATAATGATGCCATCCAGTATTTCGCGCAGCGTCATCACGGCGGGAAGGTGCGCGGACACTTTGCTGCGCAACGGACGCAATAAATGGGTCACCAGTTCTGCGCGAGGATATTCCCGGCCACAGTCATAAATCAACTGCCGCAGCGCGTCAATTCGCCCTTCGTGGAGATGTTGGAGCATCGTCTCCTGGATCGTTATCCAGTTATCGCCCAGGCGAATGACCGGACGCGACAGTAAGGGTTTGACCTGGCTTATCGGTACGCCTTTTCTCACCCAGTCGAGGATGCTAAGCGCTTGTCGAATATCGTCATCGCTGTATAAGCGATGCCCGCCATCAGTACGCTGCGGTTTCAATAAACCATAGCGTCGCTGCCATGCCCTTAGCGTGGCGGCATTGATACCGCATAGTCTGGCAAATTCGCCTATAGAATACGACATGGTAAAGCCCGTTAAATAAGGGGATTCTACTATATCATGATCAAATGAAGACTAAGGTAGTGATAAATGGTGCGGCATACCAGGGCATCCGTATGGATTTTGTCGATGATGAGCAATACTGCGTGGCGTAAGGCTCATCAAAATATGACCAATGCTTAATATCATCGGACGCCCCTGGTTAATACTCTATTAACCTCATTCTTCGGGCACAGTTAAGTAACTCTGTCACTTTATGAACCTGTAGCTTTCTCATCATATTCATCCGGTGTGTTTCGACGGTTTTTATACTGATATGTAGCTTTTCGCTGATCCCATGATTGGTATACCCCTCGTCAATAAGTTTAAGAACCTGACGCTCGCGCAAAGTAAGCAGTTGATGATTGGTCGTGTCAGCGTTTAATTCAGCCAGGATAGCTTCCCGATTCAACGTTGGGTCAATGTAACGCTTGTTTACTGCTACTGTTTGCAATGCCGCTAACAGAACTTGCTGACTACTGCTTTTTAAAACATAGCCATTAGCACCTGCGGCTAAAGTTTTAATGGTCATATACTCTTGTTGGTATGCTGTGTAAACCAGAATATTCATTGCTGGCCAACGCTGATGTAATTGAGGAATGATATCCAGGCCATTGATGCCAGGTAGACTAAGATCAAGGATAAGTATGTCAGGCTCGTATGCACAACAGGCATTATAAACCTCAAGACCATTTTTAACATGCTCTACAATTTTAAAATGAGGCCAGGGTAATAAGGCATTCATAATGCCGTTAATGATGATTTCATGATCGTCTACTAATAAGATCTTATATTCTTTCATTTTGCTGCCCTCGCGAAAATTAAGATAATATTAAGTAATGGTGTAGTTTTTGAAGATCATACGTATTTTCTGGCGTAAGTCGGTTAGTTCCTCCAGCGCGATGATTTTCCCCATTTTTACGCGATTCTCAATGTCTATGACATAGCATACCAATTCAGTCTGCCCTATTTGACCTAAACAGCCTTTTAATGTGTGAATTAACTGATCGATTTTTTGTCCAGCCGATACGGCATTTTCAATATCAGCCAGCAAGAGGTCCAGTGATTGGAAAATCTTGCTATTAATGACCATATCATCTGTCGCCAGTAGCGCTGAGCAGCGACTTGGATCCTGCTCCTGTAGCTCTATATTTCGTAAAAGTTGGTATTCTGCGGCAATACTGATATAGCGAGCTAAGGTAGCCAACGTCACTGGTTTGGTAATGTAATGATGAATCCCATTTTTTTTACAACGATGAATATCTTCTGTCGCTACGCTAGCGGATAGCGCCACAAACATGCAGTCAGGATCTAAATTATTCGGCTCATCGTGCCATAATTGTACACATTCAATACCATCTATTTCTGGCATTCTAATGTCAATCAGTACTAAATCGAATCGTTGCTGTTGTGATAAAGTCAGAGCCTCGTTACTACTGGCGGCAACAGTGACGTGTTGTCCCAGGCTGACAAGCATTTTGCCGATGATATCCCGATTAATATCGGCATCATCAACCAAAAGAATCTGCAACTGCCAGGGAGGTAACAAATTATTTATTACTGGTATATTTGGTGTACACAATATTAACTGTTGCGCCAGGTCGTAGAGTTTTCCGGGGAAATACAAAAGCTCTGCGTTGAGAAGCGCATTTTGCTGGTGGGGTGGTTCGCCGCGTATTCCCCAGCAAGCCAGTTGCCGATGCAGGCAGAACGGCGCTGATAGTGTCCCTTTAATTGGTTGAGGCGGCTGGAATTCTTGTAAGGGTAATACTAGCGAGACACAGGTTCCAACCCCGGGGACACTTTTTAGTGTCAGATTACCGCCCATCATTTTAGCCAGGCTTGACGCAATAGTCAGTCCAATTCCTGTACCTTGCGAATTTGTGTCTGCTTGATAAAAAGCAGTAAAGATTTGAGACTGCTGCTGTATTTCAATCCCTTTACCGCTATCGCTAACCAGAAATATTAATTGTTCCTCATGACGCTTGACCGTCAGACGTATCCCTCCGGTTTCGGTAAATTTTACCGCGTTCCCGAGTAAATTAACCAAAATTTGCCGTAAACGGATACTGTCGGTATGAAAATAGAGAGGGACATGTTGACCGACAAAAGTACGTAATGACAGTTTTTTGCTTTGCGCTGGCCCCTGGATGGTTTGCATTGCCTGGTCCAGTAACGGCAGTAACGCTGTTTCTTCCATATGTAATGTGAAATGACCAGACTCGATGCGTGAAAAATCCAGCAGATTATTAATAATAGCTAACAAAGACAGTGTACAATTTCTGGCGGTATCAGCTAATCCTTGTTGCTCTATGTTTAAAGGGGTGGTTTGTAATAATTCAATTGCACCGAGTACGCCATTCATCGGAGTACGTAACTCATGACTTATTACCGTAAGATGAATGCTTTTACGTTTGTTAGCTTGCTCAGCGCGTTTTTTTGCTTCATTTAGCGCCTGGGTGCGCTCTGCGACTTTGTTTTCCAGATTGTCGTATTGGACTTGTAGAGTATCAAGCAGTTGGTTAAAAGCACCGGCAATACTATCTAATTCATCCAGTCGTTGTGCTGGTAAACGTGTGCTCAGCGGTGCAGTTGCGGTTTTATTAATGACATCGACAAAACGCCATAACGGTTTGGCCAGTGAGCGATGTAGTAACCAGCAAAAAGCCGACGTCATCAACACCAATGCTGTTAATGTAAAGGGGATTTGTTGAAGGATAATTTTTAAGATGCGATTATGTAGATTACCGTATGGGTACAGCGTAACCAGACTCCATCCGGGGCCATGCAAGGTTGTGCGTAATATCAGAAATCCGGGAATTTGCTGCCATCCATCATGCAGCGTTACATTTTCTAACTGTGTACGTATTTTTTGCGGGATGTATGAAAACGGCAATAAGTGGTTGTTTTGATCCAGCCATACTCGAATACTATCATCTAATGGTAGGTGGCTCTTAGTAATGAGATCGGGAAGTTTAACCGTCACCCCAAAAAATACGCCTTGCTGATCGGCAACCGCAACGGAAGCGTGCCATCCTTTGCCGTTTATGTATTCTGGTTCACTCCAGTAAAACCCGGCATGGGTTGGGTATAAAGGAAAGCTTTTTCGCGTTAAAGGCTGTAGAGTTGAATAATCTGAAGGGTTATCAGTAGATAATAACGAAATCTCATTTTTATGATTAAGAATAAAACTATCGCGACGAAAGCTTTTTTCATCGATATCAGAGGACTGCAGAAAGAGACGGTGCTTCTCTCCGTTTAGCGTCGGCGTGCAATTTGAAGGACCGACAGATAGATGCCGGCTCACCTCATGGAAAATATCGTTATGATGAATCTCAGTCGCTAATGAGCATTGATACATTAAATTTTTAGCGTCACGTTCAGCCTCTTCAAACCGTTGATTGCTTAGTACAATATTCATCTCGGATAGAACGGATAAATCCTCTATTATATGCTGCCGTTTCTGAACCATTGATATATAAGCTGCGGTAAGCACAGATAGCAGCCAAATAATTATTGTTGTTAATAAAAATAAAAAAGTTAGCCTGATTACTAAAGATGTTTGCAGCGTATTCTTGAGATTGAGCAAATTCATAATGCTTCCCTCCAGTTGCCTGTTGCAAAATCTTTGGCACTTGATCACTATCGCAGTACATATAGTTTCATCAGAAGATTAATCGATGGTGTTATCATTAGGAAGATAAATTTCTTCATATATAACCCAGTCGATGACTACAATTACTTTTTAATAAGATGGCGATGTAAAAACATCGTAACAGTTTATTTAATAAATAATTTTTCAAATTGTAATTTTTTATGTCAATGCTGAAAGTGTAATTGTGAATTTATCGGAAAATCCGAATGATAGAATCGCCTGTGACAAGGTATATGTAGACAGCATCCTGATATTGTACAAGAAGAGTATAGTCGAAATAAATGTGAATCAGGCTTTTTACGGATGTGGTTGTGAGCGAATTTGATAGAAACTCCCATTTATGTCTGAGGAGGGATTCATGCTGGCAGTTTTAAAAGGCATTCCATTAATTCAGGATATCAGGGCCGAAGGTAATAGCCGATCCTGGATAATGACTATTGATGGGCATCCTGCCAGAGGAGAAATTTTCTCAGAAGCATTTTCTATTTCTTTGTTCTTAAATGACCTGGAAAGCTTACCTAAGCCTTGTCTTGCCTATGTGACACTACTGCTTGCAGCACACCCGGACGTCCATGATTATGCTATACAGCTCACAGCGGATGGGGGATGGTTAAACGGTTATTATACCACAAGTAGTAGCTCTGAGCTTATTGCTATTGAGATAGAAAAACACCTGGCTTTAACTTGCATTTTAAAAAATGTAATACGCAATCACCATAAACTTTATTCGGGTGGGGTATAAAATGGTAGTAAATAAACGTTTAATCTTAATTTTACTATTTATACTCAATACAGCAAAGAGTGATGAGTTATCATGGAAAGGTAATGACTTCACCCTTTATGCCAGACAAATGCCATTAGCAGAGGTTTTACATCTGCTCTCAGAGAACTATGATACGGCTATTACTATTAGCCCATTGATAACAGCTACATTTAGTGGAAAAATTCCGCCTGGACCACCGGTCGATATTTTGAATAACCTGGCAGCACAATATGATTTGCTTACCTGGTTTGATGGCAGCATGTTATATGTATATCCTGCATCGTTATTAAAACATCAGGTTATCACTTTCAATATTTTATCTACTGGACGGTTCATTCATTACTTACGCAGCCAGAATATCCTTTCATCACCGGGATGCGAGGTTAAAGAAATTACCGGTACCAAAGCTGTGGAGGTGAGCGGTGTTCCCAGCTGCCTGACTCGTATTAGTCAATTAGCTTCAGTGCTGGATAATGCGTTAATCAAACGAAAAGACAGTGCGGTGAGTGTAAGTATATACACGCTTAAGTATGCCACTGCGATGGATACCCAATACCAATATCGCGATCAGTCCGTCGTGGTTCCAGGGGTCGTGAGTGTATTGCGTGAGATGAGTAAAACCAGCGTACCGGCGTCATCGACGAACAATGGTTCACCCGCTACACAGGCATTGCCCATGTTTGCTGCCGACCCACGTCAGAATGCAGTGATCGTTCGTGATTATGCGGCCAATATGGCCGGGTATCGGAAACTTATCACAGAATTAGATCAACGCCAGCAGATGATAGAGATTTCGGTGAAAATTATCGATGTTAATGCTGGAGATATTAACCAGTTAGGCATCGACTGGGGAACGGCAGTGTCGCTGGGTGGCAAGAAAATTGCGTTCAATACAGGTTTGAATGACGGTGGTGCTAGCGGTTTTTCAACGGTAATCAGCGATACCTCAAACTTTATGGTGCGTTTGAATGCCCTGGAAAAAAGCTCTCAGGCTTATGTACTTTCCCAGCCATCTGTGGTGACTTTAAATAATATCCAGGCTGTGCTGGATAAAAATATTACTTTCTATACCAAACTGCAGGGAGAAAAAGTGGCTAAACTTGAATCCATCACTACGGGTTCTTTGTTGCGCGTTACACCTCGCTTGTTAAATGATAATGGCACGCAAAAAATAATGCTTAATCTTAATATTCAGGATGGACAACAAAGTGATACGCAAAGCGAAACAGACCCGCTGCCCGAAGTGCAAAATTCTGAAATTGCTTCGCAGGCCACATTATTGGCCGGGCAAAGTCTATTGCTGGGAGGATTTAAACAAGGTAAACAAATCCACTCGCAAAATAAAATTCCTTTATTGGGCGATATTCCTGTCGTAGGTCATTTGTTTCGCAATGATACGACTCAAGTACATAGTGTAATCAGGCTTTTTTTGATTAAAGCCTCAGTAGTAAATAATGGCATATCTCATGGTTAATCCAAAGAGCTCCTGGAAAATACGTTTTTTAGGTCACGTTTTACAAGGCCGGGAAGTATGGCTGAATGAAGGTAACCTGTCACTGGGGGAGAAAGGATGCGATATTTGTATTCCGCTTACTATAAATGAAAAAATTATTCTGAGAGAACAGGCAGATAATTTATTTGTTGATGCCGGGAAAGCCAGAGTTAGAGTTAATGGCCGCAGATTTAATCCAAATAAGCCGCTACCATCCAGTGGGGTTTTGCAGGTTGCGGGAGTGGCTATCGCGTTTGGTAAACAGGATTGTGAACTTGCTGATTATCAAATACCCGTTTCCAGATCAGGCTACTGGTGGTTGGCTGGCGTATTCTTGATTTTTATCGGTGGAATGGGGGTCCTGTTAAGTATTAGTGGTCAGCCTGAAACGGTAAATGACTTACCTTTGCGGGTTAAGTTTTTATTAGACAAAAGCAATATTCATTATGTGCGGGCGCAATGGAAAGAAGATGGCAGCCTGCAGTTGTCCGGTTATTGCTCGTCAAGCGAACAGATGCAAAAGGTGAGAGCGACTCTCGAATCATGGGGGGTCATGTATCGGGATGGTGTAATCTGTGATGACTTATTGGTACGAGAAGTGCAGGATGTTTTGATAAAAATGGGTTACCCGCATGCTGAAGTATCCAGCGAAGGGCCGGGGAGCGTGTTAATTCATGATGATATACAAATGGATCAGCAATGGCGTAAGGTTCAACCATTACTTGCAGATATTCCCGGGTTATTGCACTGGCAGATTAGTCACTCTCATCAGTCTCAGGGGGATGATATTATTTCTGCGATAATAGAGAACGGTTTAGTGGGGCTTGTCAATGTTACGCCAATGCGGCGCTCTTTTGTTATCAGTGGTGTACTGGATGAATCTCATCAACGCATTTTGCAAGAAACGTTAGCAGCATTAAAGAAAAAGGATCCCGCTCTTTCTTTAATTTATCAGGATATTGCGCCTTCCCATGATGAAAGCAAGTATCTGCCTGCGCCAGTGGCTGGCTTTGTACAGAGTCGCCATGGTAATTACTTATTACTGACGAATAAAGAGCGTTTACGTGTAGGGGCATTGTTACCCAATGGGGGAGAAATTGTCCATCTGAGTGCCGATGTGGTAACGATTAAACATTATGATACTTTGATTAACTATCCATTAGATTTTAAGTGAGTGGAAAATGACAACTTTGACCCGGTTAGAAGATTTGCTGCTTCATTCGCGTGAAGAGGCCAAAGGCATAATTTTACAATTAAGGGCTGCCCGGAAACAGTTAGAAGAGAACAACGGCAAGTTACAGGATCCGCAGCAATATCAGCAAAACACCTTATTGCTTGAAGCGATCGAGCAGGCCGAAAATATCATCAACATTATTTATTATCGTTACCATAACAGCGCACTTGTAGTGAGTGAGCAAGAGTAAAGTAAAAATATCTTAGAGCCTATCCCACCAGGCGTTAATTGGCGCAGCCAGTTTGGACACGGATAGCGCGCAAAAACCGGAGCGTACACGTAGTACGTGAGGTTTGACTCGCTACGCTCGCCCTTCGGGCCGCCGCTAGCGGCGTTCAAAACGCTAACGCGTTTTGGCGAGCACTGCCCAGGTTCAAAATGGCAAGTAAAATAGCCCTAATGGGATAGGCTCTTAGTTAGCACGTTAATTATCTATCGTGTATATGGAGGGGAATGATGATAAAGAAAAAGGCTGCGTTTAGTGAATATCGTGATTTAGAGCAAAGTTACATGCAGCTAAATCACTGTCTTAAAAAATTTCACCAAATCCGGGCTAAGGTGAGTCAACAGCTTGCTGAAAGGGCAGAGAGCCCCAAAAAGAGCAGAGAGACAGAGAGTATTCTTCATAACCTATTTCCACAAGGCGTTGCCGGGGTTAACCAGGAGGCCGAGAAGGATTTAAAGAAAATAGTAAGTTTGTTTAAACAACTTGAAGTACGACTGAAACAACTTAATGCTCAAGCCCCGGTGGAGATACCGTCAGGAAAAACAAAAAGGTAAAGCATAATGTCTTCAGGAAACATCTTATGGGGAAGTCAAAACCCTATTGTGTTTAAAAATAGCTTCGGCGTCAGCAACGCTGATACCGGGAGCCAGGATGACTTATCCCAGCAAAATCCGTTTGCCGAAGGGTATGGTGTTTTGCTTATTCTCCTTATGGTTATTCAGGCTATCGCAAATAATAAATTTATTGAAGTCCAGAAGAACGCTGAACGTGCCAGAAATACCCAGGAAAAGTCAAATGAGATGGATGAGGTGATTGCTAAAGCAGCCAAAGGGGATGCTAAAACCAAAGAGGAGGTGCCTGAGGATGTAATTAAATACATGCGTGATAATGGTATTCTCATCGATGGTATGACCATTGATGATTATATGGCTAAATATGGCGATCATGGGAAGCTGGATAAAGGTGGCCTACAGGCGATCAAAGCGGCTTTGGATAATGACGCCAACCGGAATACCGATCTTATGAGTCAGGGGCAGATAACAATTCAAAAAATGTCTCAGGAGCTTAACGCTGTCCTTACCCAACTGACAGGGCTTATCAGTAAGTGGGGGGAAATTTCCAGTATGATAGCGCAGAAAACGTACTCATGAAAAAAGACCCGACCCTACAACAGGCACATGACACGATGCGGTTTTTCCGGCGTGGCGGCTCGCTGCGTATGTTGTTGGATGACGATGTTACACAGCCGCTTAATACTCTGTATCGCTATGCCATGCAGCTTATGGAGGTAAAAGAGTTCGCCGGCGCAGCGCGACTTTTTCAATTGTTGACGATATATGATGCCTGGTCATTTGACTACTGGTTTAGGTTAGGGGAATGCTGCCAGGCTCAAAAACATTGGGGGGAAGCGATATACGCTTATGGACGCGCGGCACAAATTAAGATTGATGCGCCGCAGGCGCCATGGGCCGCAGCGGAATGCTATCTCGCGTGTGATAACGTCTGTTATGCAATCAAAGCGTTAAAGGCCGTGGTGCGTATTTGCGGCGAGGTCAGTGAACATCAAATTCTCCGACAGCGTGCAGAAAAGATATTACAGCAACTTTCTGACAGGAGCTAAAAATGAATCGAATTCACAGTAATAGCGACAGCGCCGCAGGAGTAACCGCCTTAACACATCATCACTTAAGCAATGTAAGTTGCGTTTCCTCGGGTTCGCTGGGAAAGCGCCAGCATCGTGTGAATTCTACTTTTGGCGATGGCAACGCCGCGTGCCTGTTATCAGGGAAAATTAGTCTTCAGGAGGCAAGCAATGCGTTGAAGCAACTGCTTGATGCCGTACCCGGAAATCATAAGCGTCCATCATTGCCTGACTTTTTGCAGACCAATCCCGCGGTTTTATCAATGTTGATGACGACATTAATACTCAGCGTTTTTGGTAATAACGCTCAATCGTTATGCCAACAGCTTGAGCGGGCAACTGAGGTGCAAAATGCATTACGTGATAAGCAGGTAAAGGAGTATCAGGAGCAGATCCAGAAAGCGATAGAGCAGGAGGATAAAGCGCGTAAAGCGGGCATTTTTGGCGCTATTTTTGACTGGATTACCGGCATATTTGAAACTGTGATTGGCGCCTTAAAAGTTGTGGAGGGTTTTCTGTCCGGTAATTCCGCAGAAATGGCTAGCGGCGTAGCTTATATAGCCGCAGGTTGTGCAGGAATGGTTAAAGCCGGAGCCGAAACGGCAATGATGTGCGGTGCTGACCACGATACCTGTCAGGCAATTATTGACGTGACAAGTAAGATTCAATTTGGTTGTGAAGCCGTCGCGCTGGCACTGGATGTTTTCCAGATTGGCCGTGCTTTTATGGCGACGAGAGGTTTATCTGGCGCAGCTGCAAAAGTGCTTGACTCCGGTTTTGGCGAGGAAGTGGTTGAGCGTATGGTAGGTGCAGGGGAAGCAGAAATAGAGGAGTTGGCTGAAAAGTTTGGCGAAGAAGTGAGCGAAAGTTTTTCCAAACAATTTGAGCCGCTTGAACGTGAAATGGCTATGGCGAATGAGATGGCAGAGGAGGCTGCCGAGTTTTCTCGTAACGTAGAAAATAATATGACGCGAAGCGCGGGAAAAAGCTTTACGAAAGAGGGGGTGAAAGCCATGGCAAAAGAAGCGGCAAAAGAAGCCTTGGAAAAATGTGTGCAAGAAGGTGGAAAGTTCCTGTTAAAAAAATTCCGTAATAAAGTTCTCTTCAATATGTTCAAAAAAATCCTGTATGCCTTACTGAGGGATTGTTCATTTAAAGGCTTACAGGCTATCAGATGTGCAACCGAGGGCGCCAGTCAGATGAATACTGGCATGGTTAACACAGAAAAAGCGAAGATCGAAAAGAAAATAGAGCAATTAATAACTCAGCAACGGTTTCTGGATTTCATAATGCAACAAACAGAAAACCAGAAAAAGATAGAACAAAAACGCTTAGAGGAGCTTTATAAGGGGAGCGGTGCCGCGCTTAGAGATGTATTAGATACCATTGATCACTATAGTAGCGTTCAGGCGAGAATAGCTGGCTATCGCGCTTAATCTGAGGATAAAAATATGGAAGCGAGTAACGTAGCACTGGTATTACCAGCGCCTTCCTTGTTAACACCTTCTTCCACTCCATCTCCCTCCGGGGAGGGAATGGGTACTGAATCAATGCTTCTGTTATTTGATGATATCTGGATGAAGCTAATGGAGCTTGCCAAAAAGCTGCGCGATATCATGCGCAGCTATAACGTAGAAAAACAACGGCTGGCCTGGGAACTGCAAGTCAATGTTTTACAGACGCAAATGAAAACAATTGATGAAGCGTTTAGAGCATCAATGATTACTGCGGGTGGCGCAATGTTGTCGGGTGTACTGACGATAGGATTAGGGGCCGTAGGCGGGGAAACCGGTCTTATAGCGGGTCAAGCCGTAGGCCACACAGCTGGGGGCGTCATGGGCCTGGGGGCTGGTGTAGCGCAACGTCAAAGTGATCAAGATAAAGCGATTGCCGACCTGCAACAAAATGGGGCCCAATCTTATAATAAATCCCTGACGGAAATTATGGAGAAAGCAACTGAAATTATGCAGCAAATCATCGGCGTGGGGTCGTCACTGGTCACGGTTCTTGCTGAAATACTCCGGGCATTAACGAGGTAAACATGGTGCAAGAAATAGAGCAATGGTTACGTCGGCATCAGGTGTTTACTGAGCCTGCATATTTAGGGGAGACCGCCATATTACTTGGGCAGCAGTTTATATTATCGCCTTACCTGGTGATCTATCGTATTGAGGCAAAAGAAATGATTATTTGTGAGTTCAGGCGCCTGACGCCCGGGCAACCTCGACCACAGCAATTGTTTCACTTACTGGGACTTTTACGCGGGATATTTGTGCATCACCCGCAGTTAACATGTTTAAAGATGTTGATAATCACCGACGTTCTGGATGAAAAAAAAGCCATGCTACGCAGGAAATTATTGCGCATCCTGACAGTAATGGGAGCGACCTTTACACCGCTTGATGGCGATAACTGGACAGTTTTATCCGCCGAGCATCTTATCCAGCGACGTTTTTAAATGACCTTCCTGACGTAAATCATTATCACGTGAAAATAACAATCAATAGGTATGATGATGAAAGAAGATCAGAAAAATAAAATACCCGAAGACATTCTGAAACAGCTATTATCCGTTGATCCGGAAACCGTTTATGCCAGTGGTTACGCCTCATGGCAGGAGGGGGATTATTCGCGCGCCGTAATCGATTTTAGTTGGCTGGTGATGGCCCAGCCATGGAGTTGGCGTGCCCATATTGCATTGGCTGGCACCTGGATGATGCTTAAAGAATACACGACGGCCATTAATTTCTATGGACATGCCTTGATGCTGGATGCCAGCCATCCAGAACCGGTTTACCAAACGGGCGTCTGTCTCAAAATGATGGGGGAACCCGGGTTGGCGAGAGAGGCTTTTCAAACCGCAATCAAGATGAGTTATGCGGATGCCTCATGGAGTGAGATTCGCCAGAATGCGCAAATAATGGTTGATACTCTTATTGCTTAAATAACAGAACGAAATATGAAAATTCATATTCCGTCAGCGGCAAGTAATATAGTCGATGGTAATAGTCCTCCTTCCGATATACAAGCGAAGGAGGTATCGTTTCCTCCCCCTGAAATTCCAGCGCCTGGCACCCCCGCAGCCCCTGTGCTGCTTACGCCTGAACAAATAAGGCAGCAGAGGGATTATGCGATACATTTTATGCAATACACTATTCGTGCGCTGGGTGCGACAGTCGTGTTTGGGTTATCGGTTGCTGCAGCGGTAATTTCTGGCGGGGCAGGATTACCCATTGCTATTCTTGCGGGGGCGGCGCTCGTGATTGCTATTGGGGATGCTTGCTGTGCGTATCATAATTATCAATCGATATGTCAGCAAAAGGAGCCATTACAAACCGCCAGTGATAGCGTTGCTCTTGTGGTCAGTGCGCTGGCCTTAAAATGTGGGGCAAGTCTTAACTGCGCTAACACCCTTGCTAATTGTCTTTCTTTATTAATACGTTCAGGAATCGCTATTTCTATGTTGGTTTTACCCCTACAGTTTCCACTGCCCGCGGCTGAAAATATTGCGGCCTCTTTGGACATGGGGAGTGTAATTACCTCCGTTAGCCTGACGGCGATAGGTGCGGTACTGGATTATTGCCTTGCCCGCCCCTCTGGCGACGATCAGGAAAATTCTGTTGATGAACTTTATGCCGATCCCAGTGCGTTATTGGCGGAACAAATGGCATCGCTCTGCCAATCTGCTACTACACCTGCATTAATGGACAGTTCTGGTCATACATCTCGGGGAGAACCATGAAACCTGTTAGCCCAAATGCTCAGGTAGGAGGGCAACGTCCTGTTAACGCGCCTGAGGAATCACCTCCATGTCCCTCATTGCCACATCCGGAAACCAATATGGAGAGTGGTAGAATAGGTCCTCAACAAGGAAAAGAGCGGTTATTGGCCGGACTTGCGAAACGAGTGATAGAGTGTTTTCCAAAAGAAATTTTTAGTTGGCAAACGGTCATTTTGGGCGGACAGATTTTATGCTGTTCCGCTGGAATAGCATTAACTGTGCTAAGTGGTGGAGGCGCGCCGCTCGTAGCCCTGGCAGGGATTGGCCTTGCTATTGCCATCGCGGATGTCGCCTGTCTTATCTACCATCATAAACATCATTTGCCTATGGCTCACGACAGTATAGGCAATGCCGTTTTTTATATTGCTAATTGTTTCGCCAATCAACGCAAAAGTATGGCGATTGCTAAAGCCGTCTCCCTGGGCGGTAGATTAGCCTTAACCGCGACGGTAATGACGCATTCATACTGGAGTGGTAGTTTGGGACTACAGCCTCATTTATTAGAGCGTCTTAATGATATTACCTATGGACTAATGAGTTTTACTCGCTTCGGTATGGATGGGATGGCAATGACCGGTATGCAGGTCAGCAGCCCATTATATCGTTTGCTGGCTCAGGTAACGCCAGAACAACGTGCGCCGGAGTAATCGTTTTCAGGTATATACCGGATGTTCATTGCTTTCTAAATTTTGCTATGTTGCCAGTATCCTTACGATGTATTTATTTTAAGGAAAAGCATTATGGATATTGCACAATTAGTGGATATGCTCTCCCACATGGCGCACCAGGCAGGCCAGGCCATTAATGACAAAATGAATGGTAATGATTTGCTCAACCCAGAATCGATGATTAAAGCGCAATTTGCCTTACAGCAGTATTCTACATTTATTAATTACGAAAGTTCACTGATCAAAATGATCAAGGATATGCTTAGTGGAATCATTGCTAAAATCTGAAGTTATTAGCGACGATGTTCGACGGTTACTGCTGGAAATCATGTTTGCGGGCGTTAACCATAGCCTGATTTCCCAGGTACATGCGATGTTACCAGCGCTAACGGTTATTGTTCCGGATAAAAAATTACAGTTGGTATGTCTGGCATTATTGTTGGCGGGTTTAAATGAGCCGCTAAAAGCCGCGAAAATTTTATCGGATATAGATTTGCCAGAGGCTATGGCGCTGCGTCTGTTATTTCCTGCACCAAATGAGGGGTTTGAAAATTGAATATTTCTGATATGAGCGTAGTGCCTGTAAGCACTCAATCTTATGTAAAGTCCTCTGCAGAACCGAGCCAGGAGCAAATTAATTTTTTTGAACAATTGCTGAAAGATGAAGCATCCACCAGTAACGCCAGTGCTTTATTACCGCAGGTTATGTTGACCAGACAAATGGATTATATGCAGTTAACGGTAGGCGTCGATTATCTTGCCAGAATATCAGGCGCAGCATCGCAAGCGCTTAATAAGCTGGATAACATGGCATGAAGGTTCATCGTATAGTATTTCTTACTGTCCTTACGTTCTTTCTTACGGCATGTGATGTGGATCTTTATCGCTCATTGCCAGAAGATGAAGCGAATCAAATGCTGGCATTACTTATGCAGCATCATATTGATGCGGAAAAAAAACAGGAAGAGGATGGTGTAACCTTACGTGTCGAGCAGTCGCAGTTTATTAATGCGGTTGAGCTACTTAGACTTAACGGTTATCCGCATAGGCAGTTTACAACGGCGGATAAGATGTTTCCGGCTAATCAGTTAGTGGTATCACCCCAGGAAGAACAGCAGAAGATTAATTTTTTAAAAGAACAAAGAATTGAAGGAATGCTGAGTCAGATGGAGGGCGTGATTAATGCAAAAGTGACCATTGCGCTACCGACTTATGATGAGGGAAGTAACGCTTCTCCGAGCTCAGTTGCCGTATTTATAAAATATTCACCTCAGGTCAATATGGAGGCCTTTCGGGTAAAAATTAAAGATTTAATAGAGATGTCAATCCCTGGGTTGCAATACAGTAAGATTAGTATCTTGATGCAGCCTGCTGAATTCAGAATGGTAGCTGACGTACCCGCGAGACAAACATTCTGGATTATGGACGTTATCAACGCCAATAAAGGGAAGGTGGTGAAGTGGTTGATGAAATACCCTTATCCGTTGATGTTATCGTTGACAGGACTGTTATTAGGAGTGGGCATCCTGATCGGCTATTTTTGCCTGAGACGCCGTTTTTGAGCCGACCTGATCCCGAGGTGTTGCAACTTTATCGTTATTTCTGGCAACCTGCTCGTTACGCTGTACCGGAATGGCTGGATAAGCTGGGCTTTCATCTTTCAAACTGCTGGCGTTATGGCGATCGGCCCGAGTTGGATCGTCTTCTTGACAGAGCGTTAAATAGACTAAGAGGAAGCTCTGTTATTCCAGCCTGTTTAAATGACAGGCAAAAACGGCAGGTTCGTCTTGCGCCGCGTATATCGGCATTTGCCTTTGGGCTGGGATTATTCAAACTCAGGTGTAGTGACTATTTTATGCTACCAGAGTATCGGCAATTGCTTCTACAGTGGTTTAGCGAGGATGAGATCTGGCAGCTATATGGTTGGTTGGGGCAAAGAGATGGCAAATTACTTCCTCCGCAAGTGATGCAACAAACTGCATTGCAGATCGGTACCGCCATTCTTAATCGGGAAGCGCATGACGATGCGGTTTTACATGCGCTATTAGTATTATTACCCCCTCCGCAGCGTATACTTTGGCCGAAGACTTCTCTTACCGAGATTATCTTCATGGAGCATTTGCTATGAGTTTTACTTCACTTCCTCTGACGGAAATTAACCATAAGCTACCCGCTCGAAATATTATTGAGTCACAGTGGATAACATTACAATTAACTTTATTTGCGCAAGAGCAACAAGCTAAGAGAGTTTCACATGCTATTGTGAGCTCCGCTTACCGTAAGGCTGAAAAAATCATCCGAGACGCCTATCGTTATCAGCGTGAACAGAAAGTTGAGCAGCAACAAGAACTAGCGTGCTTGCGTAAAAATACGCTGGAAAAAATGGAAGTGGAATGGCTGGAACAGCATGTAAAACATTTACAAGACGATGAAAATCAATTTCGTTCATTGGTCGATCACGCAGCGCATCATATTAAAAATAGTATAGAACAGGTTCTGTTGGCCTGGTTCGACCAACAGTCGGTAGACAGTGTTATGTGCCATCGTCTGGCACGCCAGGCCACGGCTATGGCGGAAGAGGGAGCGCTTTATTTGCGTATTCATCCTGAAAAAGAGGCATTGATGCGTGAAACTTTTGGCAAGCGGTTTACGTTGATTATCGAGCCTGGTTTCTCTCCCGATCAGGCTGAACTTTCCTCAACACGATATGCCGTTGAGTTTTCACTTTCTCGTCATTTCAACGCGTTACTGAAATGGTTACGTAATGGTGAAGATAAAAGAGGTCGCGATGAATATTAAAATTAATGAGATAAAAATGACGCCCCCTACAGCATTTACCCCTGGCCAAGTTATAGAGGAACAAGAGGTTATTTCGCCTTCAATGTTAGCTCTCCAGGAGTTACAGGAAACGACGGGGGCAGCGCTCTATGAGACGATGGAAGAAATAGGAATGGCGCTGAGTGGTAAACTGCGCGAAAGTAATAAATTCATTGATGCTGAGAAACTGGAGCGCAGACAGCAGGCTTTGCTGCGTTTGATAAAACAAATACAGGAGGATAATGGGGCAACGTTGCGTCCGCTTACCGAAGAGAATAGTGATCCTGATTTACAGAATGCGTATCAAATTATCGCTCTTGCAATGGCGCTTACTGCCGGCGGGTTGTCAAAAAAGAAAAAACGCGATTTGCAATCGCAACTGGATACGCTTACAGCGGAGGAGGGATGGGAACTTGCCGTTTTTAGTTTACTGGAACTTGGCGAAGTGGATACCGCTACGCTGTCCTCTCTGAAACGTTTTATGCAACAGGCGATAGACAACGATGAAATGCCCTTATCGCAGTGGTTCAGACGCGTGGCAGACTGGCCGGATCGCTGTGAACGGGTCCGTATTTTGCTAAGAGCCATAGCCTTTGAACTTAGCATATGCATCGAACCTTCGGAGCAAAGTCGTTTGGCCGCAGCATTAGTACGTTTGCGTCGTTTGCTGTTATTCCTTGGCCTTGAAAAAGAGTGCCAGCGTGAGGAGTGGATTTGCCAGTTGCCGCCTAATACATTACTGCCGCTACTACTCGATATCATTTGTGAGCGCTGGCTTTTCAGTGATTGGTTGCTTGATAGACTTACCGCTATAGTTTCTTCATCGAAGATGTTCAATCGGTTACTCCAACAACTTGATGCGCAGTTTATGCTGATACCCGATAACTGTTTTAACGACGAAGATCAACGTGAACAAATTCTCGAAACGCTTCGTGAAGTAAAGATAAATCAGGTTTTATTCTGATACCTGGCTTTCAATATTTAGGTAAATTGGCTTTCTGGCTCATCATGAGGCGTCAGGATGGATTGGGATCTCATTACTGAACGTAATATTCAGCTTTTTATTCAATTAGCAGGATTAGCTGAACGGCCTTTAGCAACCAATATGTTCTGGCGGCAAGGACAATATGAAACCTATCTAAACTATCATAACGGTCGTATTCACTTATGTCAGATACTCAAGCAAACCTTCTTAGACGAAGAACTGCTTTTTAAAGCGTTGGCTAACTGGAAACCCGCAGCGTTCCAGGGTATTCCTCAACGATTATTTTTGTTGCGCGATGGGCTTGCAATGAGTTGTTCTCCACCTCTTTCCAGCTCCGCCGAGCTCTGGTTACGATTACATCATCGACAAATAAAATTTCTGGAGTCGCAATGCGTTCATGGTTAGGTGAGGGAGTCAGGGCGCAACAGTGGCTCAGTGTATGCGCGGGTCGGCAGGATATGGTTCTGGCGACGGTGTTATTAATCGCTATTGTGATGATGCTGTTACCTTTGCCGACCTGGATGGTTGATATCCTGATTACTATCAACCTTATGTTTTCAGTGATCCTGCTCTTAATTGCTATTTATCTTAGTGACCCTCTCGATTTATCGGTATTTCCGTCTTTATTACTTATTACTACATTATATCGTTTGTCACTCACAATCAGCACATCACGGCTGGTACTGTTACAACATAATGCCGGTAATATTGTGGATGCTTTCGGTAAGTTTGTCGTAGGAGGAAATCTCACCGTTGGGTTGGTCGTATTTACCATCATTACTATCGTGCAATTTATTGTCATTACAAAAGGTATCGAGAGGGTGGCGGAAGTTAGCGCACGTTTCTCGCTTGATGGGATGCCAGGCAAACAAATGAGTATCGATGGCGATTTGCGTGCCGGAGTTATCGATGCAGACCATGCCCGTACATTAAGACAGCATGTCCAGCAGGAAAGCCGCTTTCTCGGTGCGATGGACGGTGCGATGAAATTTGTTAAAGGCGATACGATTGCCGGTATTATTGTTGTTCTGGTGAACATTATCGGCGGTATCATTATCGCTATCGTACAATATGATATGTCGATGAGTGAGGCTGTTCACACTTATAGCGTACTGTCAATCGGAGATGGTTTATGTGGGCAAATTCCATCGCTGCTGATTTCCCTTAGCGCGGGAATTATTGTCACCCGTGTCCCGGGTGAGAAACGCCAGAACCTGGCGACAGAGTTGAGTTCTCAAATTGCCAGACAACCTCAGTCGCTCATATTAACCGCTGTGGTTTTAATGCTCCTCGCTTTAATTCCTGGCTTTCCTTTTATCACTCTCGCTTTCTTTTCAGCGTTGTTAGCATTGCCAATTATCCTCATTCGCCGCAAAAAGTCTGTGGTTTCCGCAAATGGCGTCGAAGCACCGGAAAAAGATAGTATGGTTCCCGGCGCATGTCCTCTAATCTTACGTCTTAGCCCGACGTTACATTCTGCCGACCTGATTCGTGATATTGACGCCATGAGATGGTTTTTATTTGAGGATACCGGCGTCCCTCTCCCTGAGGTGAATATTGAGGTTTTGCCTGAACCCACCGAAAAATTGACGGTACTGCTATATCAGGAACCCGTATTTAGTTTATCTATTCCCGCTCAGGCGGATTATTTATTGATAGGCGCGGACGCTAGTGTGGTGGGTGACAGCCAGACGTTACCGAACGGGATGGGGCAGATCTGTTGGCTTACAAAAGACATGGCCCATAAGGCGCAAGGTTTTGGACTGGACGTTTTCGCGGGCAGCCAACGTATCTCTGCCTTATTAAAATGTGTCCTGCTTCGGCATATGGGAGAGTTTATTGGTGTTCAGGAAACGCGTTATCTAATGAATGCGATGGAAAAAAACTACTCTGAGCTGGTGAAAGAGCTTCAGCGCCAGTTACCCATTAATAAAATCGCTGAAACTTTGCAACGGCTTGTATCAGAGCGGGTTTCTATTAGAGATTTACGTCTTATTTTCGGCACCTTAATTGACTGGGCGCCACGTGAAAAAGATGTCCTGATGTTGACAGAATATGTCCGTATCGCGCTTCGCCGTCATATTCTGCGTCGTCTTAATCCGGAAGGAAAACCGCTGCCGATTTTGCGGATCGGCGAAGGTATTGAGAACCTCGTGCGTGAATCCATTCGCCAGACGGCAATGGGGACCTATACTGCGCTGTCGTCTCGTCATAAGACGCAGATCCTGCAACTTATCGAGCAGGCGCTGAAGCAGTCAGCCAAATTATTCATTGTCACTTCTGTCGACACCCGACGTTTCTTGCGAAAAATTACAGAAGCCACCTTGTTCGACGTACCGATTTTGTCATGGCAGGAATTAGGAGAGGAGAGCCTTATACAAGTGGTAGAAAGTATTGACCTTAGCGAAGAGGAGTTGGCGGACAATGAAGAATGAATTGATGCAACGTCTGAGGCTGAAATATCCGCCCCCCGATGGTTATTGTCGATGGGGCCGAATTCAGGATGTCAGCGCAACGTTGTTAAATGCGTGGTTGCCTGGGGTATTTATGGGTGAGTTGTGCTGTATAAAGCCTGGAGAAGAACTTGCTGAAGTCGTGGGGATTAATGGCAGCAAAGCTTTGCTATCTCCTTTTACGAGTACAATCGGACTTCACTGCGGGCAGCAAGTGATGGCCTTAAGGCGACGCCATCAGGTTCCCGTGGGCGAAGCGTTATTAGGGCGAGTCATTGATGGTTTTGGTCGTCCCCTTGATGGCCGCGAACTGCCAGACGTCTGCTGGAAAGACTATGATGCAATGCCTCCTCCCGCAATGGTTCGACAGCCTATCACTCAACCATTAATGACGGGGATTCGCGCTATTGATAGCGTTGCGACCTGTGGCGAAGGGCAACGAGTGGGTATTTTTTCTGCTCCTGGCGTGGGGAAAAGCACGCTTCTGGCGATGCTGTGTAATGCTCCAGACGCAGACTGCAATGTTCTGGTGTTAATTGGTGAACGTGGACGAGAAGTCCGCGAGTTCATCGATTTTACACTGTCTGAAGAGACCCGAAAACGTTGTGTCATTGTTGTCGCAACCTCTGACAGACCCGCCTTAGAGCGCGTGAGGGCGCTGTTTGTGGCCACCACGATAGCAGAATTTTTTCGCGATAATGGAAAGCGAGTCGTCTTGCTTGCCGACTCTCTGACGCGTTATGCCAGGGCCGCACGGGAAATCGCTCTGGCCGCCGGAGAGACCGCGGTTTCTGGAGAATATCCGCCAGGCGTATTTAGTGCATTGCCACGACTTTTAGAACGTACAGGAATGGGGGAAAAAGGCAGTATTACCGCATTTTATACGGTACTGGTGGAAGGCGATGATATGAATGAGCCGTTGGCGGATGAAGTCCGTTCACTGCTTGACGGACATATTGTGCTATCCCGACGGCTTGCAGAGAGGGGGCATTATCCTGCCATTGACGTGTTGGCAACGCTCAGCCGCGTTTTTCCAGTCGTTACCAGCCATGAGCATCGTCAACTGGCGGCGATATTGCGACGGTGCCTGGCGCTTTACCAGGAGGTTGAACTATTAATACGCATTGGGGAATACCAGCGAGGAGTTGATACAGATACTGACAAAGCCATTGATACCTATCCGGATATTTGCACATTTTTGCGACAAAGTAAGGATGAAGTATGCGGACCCGAGCTACTCATAGAAAAATTACACCAAATACTCACCGAGTGATCATGGAAACTTTGCTGGAGATAATCGCGCGGCGTGAAAAGCAATTACGCGGCAAACTTACCGTACTTGATCAGCAGCAACAGGCGATTATTACTGAACAGCAGATTTGCCAGACGCGCGCTTTAGCAGTGTCTACCAGACTGAAAGAATTAATGGGCTGGCAAGGTACGTTATCTTGTCATTTATTGTTGGATAAGAAACAACAAATGGCCGGGTTATTCACTCAGGCGCAGAGCTTTTTGACGCAACGGCAGCAGTTAGAGAATCAGTATCAGCAGCTTGTCTCCCGGCGAAGCGAATTACAGAAGAATTTTAATGCGCTTATGAAAAAGAAAGAAAAAATTACTATGGTATTAAGCGATGCGTATTACCAAAGTTGAGGGAAGTCTTGGGTTGCCATGCCAGTCTTATCAGGATGATAACGAGGCGGAGGCGGAACGTATGGACTTTGAACAACTCATGCACCAGGCATTACCCATTGGTGAGAATAATCCTCCTGCAGCATTGAATAAGAACGTGGTTTTCACGCAACGTTATCGTGTTAGTGGCGGTTATCTTGACGGTGTAGAGTGTGAAGTCTGTGAATCAGGGGGGCTAATCCAGTTAAGAATCAATGTCCCTCATCATGAAATTTACCGTTCGATGAAAGCGCTAAAGCAGTGGCTGGAGTCTCAGTTGCTGCATATGGGGTATATAATTTCCCTGGAGATATTCTATGTTAAGAATAGCGAATGAAGAGCGTCCGTGGGTGGAGATACTTCCAACGCAAGGCGCTACCATTGGTGAGCTGACATTGAGTATGCAACAATATCCAGTACAGCAAGGGACATTATTTACCATACATTATCATAATGAGCTGGGTAGGGTGTGGATTGCAGAACAATGCTGGCAGCGCTGGTGTGAAGGGCTAATTGGCACCGCTAATCGATCGGCTATCGATCCTGAATTGCTATATGGAATAGCTGAATGGGGGCTGGCGCCGTTATTGCAAGCCAGTGATGCAACCCTCTGTCAGAACGAGCCGCCAACATCCTGCAGTAATCTACCACATCAGCTAGCGTTGCATATTAAATGGACAGTTGAAGAACATGAGTTCCATAGCATTATTTTTACATGGCCAACGGGTTTTTTGCGCAATATAGTCGGAGAGCTTTCTGCTGAGCGACAACAGATTTATCCTGCCCCTCCTGTAGTAGTCCCTGTATATTTAGGCTGGTGCCAGCTTACGTTAATTGAACTTGAGTCTATCGAAATCGGCATGGGCGTTCGGATTCATTGCTTTGGCGACATCAGACTCGGTTTTTTTGCTATTCAACTACCTGGGGGGATCTACGCGAGGGTGTTGCTGACAGAGGATAACACGATGAAATTTGATGAATTAGTCCAGGATATCGAAACGCTACTTGCGTCAGGGAGTCCAATGTCAAAGAGTGACGGAACATCTTCAGTAGAACTTGAGCAGATACCACAACAGGTGCTCTTTGAGATCGGACGTGCGAGTCTGGAAATTGGACAATTACGACAACTTAAAACGGGGGACGTTTTGCCTGTAGGTGGATGTTTTGCGCCAGAGGTGACGATAAGAGTAAATGACCGTATTATTGGGCAAGGTGAGTTGATTGCCTGTGGCAATGAATTTATGGTGCGTATTACACGTTGGTATCTTTGCAAAAATACAGCGTAAACCTGATAAGAAAAATAATATGCGAACAATATAATAGCGTTCCAGGTCGTGTCATGAGAGATACAGTATGTCTTTACCCGATTCGCCTTTGCAACTGATTGGTATATTGTTTCTGCTTTCAATACTGCCTCTCATTATCGTCATGGGAACCTCTTTCCTTAAACTGGCGGTGGTATTTTCGATTTTACGAAATGCTCTGGGTATTCAACAAGTTCCCCCAAATATCGCACTGTATGGCCTCGCGCTTGTACTTTCCTTATTCATTATGGGGCCGACGCTATTAGCTGTAAAAGAGCGCTGGCATCCGGTTCAGGTCGCTGGCGCTCCTTTCTGGACGTCTGAGTGGGACAGTAAAGCATTAGCGCCTTATCGACAGTTTTTGCAAAAAAACTCTGAAGAGAAGGAAGCCAATTATTTTCGGAGTTTGATAAAACGAACCTGGCCTGAAGACATAAAAAGAAAGATAAAACCTGATTCTTTGCTCATATTAATTCCGGCATTTACGGTGAGTCAGTTGACGCAGGCATTTCGGATTGGATTACTTATTTATCTTCCCTTTCTGGCTATTGACCTGCTTATTTCAAATATACTGCTGGCTATGGGGATGATGATGGTATCGCCAATGACCATTTCATTACCGTTTAAGCTGCTAATATTTTTACTGGCAGGCGGTTGGGATCTGACACTGGCGCAATTGGTACAGAGCTTTTCATGAATGATTCTGAATTGACGCAATTTGTAACGCAACTTTTATGGATCGTCCTTTTTACGTCTATGCCGGTGGTGTTGGTGGCATCGGTAGTTGGTGTCATCGTAAGCCTTGTTCAGGCCTTGACTCAAATACAGGACCAAACGCTACAGTTCATGATTAAATTATTGGCAATTGCAATAACCTTAATGGTCAGCTACCCATGGCTTAGCGGTATCCTGTTGAATTATACCCGGCAGATAATGTTACGAATTGGAGAGCATGGTTGAATGGCACAACAGGTAAATGAGTGGCTTATTGCATTGGCTGTGGCTTTTATTCGACCATTGAGCCTCTCTTTATTACTTCCCCTATTAAAAAGTGGCAGTTTAGGGTCCGCGATTTTACGTAATGGCGTGCTTATGTCACTTACCTTTCCCATATTACCAATCATTTACCAGCAGAAGATTATGATGCATATTGGTAAAGATTACAGCTGGTTAGGGTTAGTCACCGGAGAGGTGATTATTGGTTTTTTAATTGGGTTTTGTGCGGCGGTTCCCTTTTGGGCCGTTGATATGGCGGGGTTTCTGCTTGATACTTTACGTGGCGCGACAATGGGTACGATATTCAATTCTACAATAGAAGCTGAAACCTCACTTTTTGGCTTGCTTTTCAGCCAGTTCTTGTGTGTTATTTTCTTTATAAGCGGCGGCATGGAGTTTATATTAAACATTCTGTATGAGTCATATCAATATTTACCACCAGGGCGTACTTTATTATTTGACCAGCAATTTTTAAAATATATCCAGGCAGAGTGGAGAACGCTTTATCAATTATGTATCAGCTTCTCTCTTCCTGCCATAATATGTATGGTATTAGCCGATCTGGCTTTAGGTCTTTTAAATCGGTCGGCACAACAATTGAATGTGTTTTTCTTCTCAATGCCGCTCAAAAGTATATTGGTTCTACTGACGCTCCTGATCTCATTCCCTTATGCTCTTCATCACTATTTGGTTGAAAGCGATAAATTTTATATTTATCTAAAAGACTGGTTTCTATCTGTATGAGCGAGAAAACAGAACAGCCTACAGAAAAGAAATTACGTGATGGCCGTAAGGAAGGGCAGGTTGTCAAAAGTATTGAAATAACATCATTATTTCAGCTGATTGCGCTTTATTTGTATTTTCATTTCTTTACTGAAAAGATGATTTTGATACTGATTGAGTCAATAACTTTCACATTACAATTAGTAAATAAACCATTTTCTTATGCATTAACGCAATTGAGTCATGCTTTAATAGAGTCACTGACTTCTGCACTGCTGTTTCTGGGCGCTGGGGTAATAGTTGCTACTGTGGGTAGCGTGTTTCTTCAGGTGGGGGTGGTTATTGCCAGCAAGGCCATTGGTTTTAAAAGCGAGCATATAAATCCGGTAAGTAATTTTAAGCAGATATTCTCTTTACATAGCGTAGTAGAATTATGTAAATCCAGCCTAAAAGTTATCATGCTATCTCTTATCTTTGCCTTTTTCTTTTATTATTATGCCAGTACTTTTCGGGCGCTACCGTACTGTGGGTTAGCCTGTGGCGTGCTTGTGGTTTCTTCTTTAATAAAATGGTTATGGGTAGGGGTGATGGTTTTTTATATCGTCGTTGGCATACTGGACTATTCTTTTCAATATTATAAGATTAGAAAAGATCTAAAAATGAGTAAAGATGACGTAAAACAGGAGCATAAAGATCTGGAGGGCGACCCTCAAATGAAGACGCGGCGTCGGGAAATGCAGAGTGAAATACAAAGTGGGAGTTTAGCTCAATCTGTTAAACAATCTGTTGCGGTAGTGCGTAATCCAACGCATATTGCGGTTTGTCTTGGCTATCATCCCACCGATATGCCAATACCACGCGTCCTGGAAAAAGGCAGTGATGCTCAAGCTAACTATATTGTTAACATCGCTGAACGCAACTGCATCCCCGTTGTTGAAAATGTTGAGCTGGCCCGCTCATTATTTTTTGAAGTGGAACGCGGAGATAAAATTCCTGAAACGTTATTTGAACCCGTTGCAGCCTTGTTACGTATGGTGATGAAGATAGATTATGCGCATTCTACCGAAACACCATAAATGCTTTTGGTATGCTTCTTCAGGCCACTGCGAAGGTTAAGAGGGTAATAGCGTATAGAGCAGTGCTTGACGATAAAGGTGAGAGACTGAAAATAATCGCTTTTAGCCTGGCACAAGCACCAGATAGCGTATTATAAAATTAAACAAGATAATGGATTGGTGCGTCTGAATGGACTCGAACCATCGACCCCCACCATGTCAAGGTGGTGCTCTAACCAACTGAGCTACAGACGCATTAAAATGATGGTGCGTTCAATTGGACTCGAACCAACGACCCCCACCATGTCAAGGTGGTGCTCTAACCAACTGAGCTATGAACGCAACGTTGTAGGTGACAACGGGGACGAATATTAGCGTCACAACCGCAATGAGGCAAGAGGGAAATCGCAATTTTCTTCCTGAAATCACCTGATTGCGGTGGAAATATGCAACATGTCGAGAAAATAGCCGCCATGCGACGGCTATCGTCGTATTATCGCGCAGCGCGCTGCAAAATGATGGCGGACGGCTGACGTTGTAGATAGCGCATCCGTAGCATCATTAACACCGCCGCCGAGGTCAGGCCGATGATGAACCCCATCCAGAAGCCTGCCGGTCCCATACGATCCACCACCAAATCCGTTAACGCCAGGATATAACCGCTGGGTAAACCTAACACCCAGTAGGCGGTAAAGGTGATAAAAAAGATGGAACGCGTATCTTTATAACCGCGCAGAATACCGCTGCCGATAACCTGTATAGAGTCGGAAATCTGGTAAACCGCAGCGAGCAGCATTAATTGCGCGGCAAGCGCCACGACCTCAGGGTTGTCATTGTAGAGCAAAGCAATATGCTTACGCAGAGTAACGGTAAAAATAGCGGTAACCACAGCCATACAAATGCCGACGCCTAAACCGGTACGCGCTGCGGTTTGCGCATCCAGCGTTGAGCCCTGGCCCAGACGATAACCCACTCGAATCGTTACCGCCGCAGCCAGCGACATCGGCAGTACGAACATCAGCGAGCTAAAGTTAAGCGCAATCTGATGACCGGCGACATCCACAATACCTAATGGCGAAACCAGCAGCGCAACGACCGCAAATAACGTCACTTCAAAGAACAGCGCCAGCGCAATCGGCAACCCCAGTTGAATCAGGCGCTTCATGACGACGCTATCAGGTTTGCCAAAGCCTTTTTCATTACGAATATCACGCATTGAACGCGCGTGTTTAATGTAAGAAAGCATGGCGATAAACATCACCCAATAGACCGCCGCAGTCGCAACGCCGCAGCCGATACCGCCGAGTTCCGGCATACCAAAATGGCCATAGATAAAAATATAGTTCACCGGAATATTCACCAGCAGGCCCAAAAATCCCATCACCATACCCGGTTTGGTTTTGGCCAGACCTTCGCACTGGTTTCGCGCTACCTGAAAGAAAAGGTATCCTGGCGCGCCCCACAGCAGCGCGCGAAGATAACCCACGGCTTTATCGGCCAGCGCCGGATCAATATTATGCATAGAGCGGATAATGTATCCGGCATTCCACAGGACGATCATCACCAGCACGGAGACAAAGCCCGCCAGCCAGAACCCTTGTCGAACCTGATGCGCGATACGCTCACGACGGCCGGAGCCATTGAGTTGCGCAATCACAGGCGTCAAGGCCAGCAGTAAGCCGTGACCAAACAAAATGGCGGGAAGCCAGATAGAGGTGCCGATAGCGACGGCAGCCATGTCCGTAGCGCTATAGCCTCCCGCCATGACGGTATCGACGAATCCCATTGCGGTCTGTGCCACTTGCGCAAGGATCACCGGTATCGCTAACGCTAATAACTGACGCGCTTCACTGGTATACTTCTGCACGTATTCACCTTTTATTTTGTTGTTATATGAAAGACTAAAAAGCCGCCGTAGTGGCAGCCAAAAGAAATAGCAGGGGAAATTTCAGTCTATTGTAGCGGGGTATTACTATTTCTCCAGTGAAAAAACAGTTGTTAACGGCGCATTGCTGGCAAGCTGTTTTTCCACCTGCTATTGTGCTGAACAGTTCTGCTTTTATTTATTTCAGGAGTTGAAGATATGTTTACGGGGATCGTACAGGGTACCGCGAAACTGGTATCGATTGATGAAAAACCCAACTTTCGCACCCATGTGGTGACGTTACCGGACTACATGCTGGAGGGGCTGGAGACGGGGGCGTCGGTAGCGCATAACGGATGCTGTTTGACGGTGACTGAAATAAACGGCAACCAGATAAGTTTTGATCTGATGAAAGAAACGTTGCGCATCACCAATCTGGGCACGTTGAGGGTAGGTGATGAGGTCAACGTAGAGCGCGCCGCTAAATTCAGCGATGAAATCGGTGGTCATCTGATGTCGGGGCATATTATTACGACGGCGGAGATCGCGAAAATCCTGACCTCCGAAAATAACCATCAGGTGTGGTTTAAAGTGCAGGATGCGTCCCTGATGAAGTATATCCTGTACAAAGGCTTTATCGGCGTCGACGGCATCAGTTTGACCGTCGGCGAGGTAACGCCAACGCGCTTCTGCGTGCATCTCATTCCGGAAACGCTGGAACGTACTACGCTTGGCAGAAAAAAACTGGGTGAGCGTGTGAATATTGAGATCGATCCGCAAACGCAGGCGGTTGTCGATACCGTAGAACGCGTACTGGCTGCGCGAGAAAATGCGGTCAGAAATCAGGCCAACATTGGCTAACGGAAAATAAGATTCCCCCGCATGAAATGCGGGGGAGATGATTAGCGAGGAACGCGCAGACCGTTTTCAACGCCGCGCGTAAATACCACCTGCCAAAGCTGGATATCACGCGCGCGAAACGCACCCGCGCAGGCGTTGAGATAATAGCTGAACATACGTTTAAAGCGCTCGTTATAATTGCCCGCAATCTCTGGCCAGGCATTGATAAAGCGCTCGTGCCACGCCATCAGAGTCGTGTCATAGTCGGCGCCAAAGTTATGCCAGTCTTCCATTACAAAGTGTGATTCGCTGGCCTCGGCGATTTGACGAACAGACGGCAAACAACCGTTGGGGAAAATATACTTATTGATCCACGGATCGACATTATGATCGGTTTTTTTAGAACCAATAGTATGGAGCAGGAAAAGACCATCCGGTTTTAAATTCTTGTCAACAACTTCAAAATAGGTGTTGTAGTTTTTTGGCCCGACATGTTCGAACATGCCGACGGAGACGATTCGGTCAAACTGATCGTTAAGGTCGCGATAATCTTCCAGGAGAATGGAGACATCCAGACCTTCGCAACGCGTCTGCGCCATTTTTTGTTGTTCAGCGGAGATCGTTACGCCCACCACGCTAACGCCATAATGGGTCGCCATATATTGCGACAGGCCGCCCCAGCCGCAGCCGATATCCAGCACACGCATCCCCGGTTGTAGCTGTAGCTTTTCGCAAATTAATTTCAGCTTGGCTTGCTGTGCCGCCTCCAGCGTATCGGCATCTTTCCAGTAGGCGCAAGAATATTGCATATAGGGATCGAGCATACGGGAAAAAAGGTCATTACCAAGATCGTAATGTTCCTTGCCGACAATCCAGGCGCGTTTTTTACTTTGTAGATTAATCAGACGCGCGCCGAGGATACGGAGCGTATCTTTAACATGGTGGGGGAGTTGATTTTCAAGACCGGCACGTAAGACTTTGCTGAAGAAAATATCCAGACGCTCGCATTCCCACCAGCCATCCATGTAACTCTCACCTAACCCCAACGATCCTTCCTGAAGGACGCGTTTAAAAAAATCGGGATTCTTAACACGAATGTCAGACGGGGCGGAACCATTAATTGTAATATCCGCGCGGCTTAACAATTCGTTGGCGATTCGGTACCAGTTATCATCCGGCACGCTGACTTCTTCTATACACGATGAACTCATAGTTTCTCCATCACTGGACGGTGATCAGAACCTTAAAACAGCGTAGACGCTTTTTTGGCTTTGTGAGAAATCCCACGGACAATTCCGTGAGCCAGTTATCCGACGTAGAACAGAGGAAGGGAGGAACCCTTGCCGAAAAGGCCATCCATGGTGAATCGGGAACGCTCCGGTTCCCGTTAATGCCTAATAATTATCGTAATATAAACAACCGGGAATCAGTATAGGCCGCAATTTTTGATGATTCAACCGAAAATTGTTAGCGTGCTAATTACCAGCGGTTAACAAGTCTTTAGTGAGACTTGTCGTGGGCGACATTGGCATGGGGAAATTCGGCCTCAGCGCAATCTGCATGAGACTGCATTTTGTAACCTAACGCCGCCAGAACAACGGTAGAGAGCATTACGCTGGTGGTGGTCAACAGCGGCGTGCTGATGAGCCATGAAACCACCAGGCTTGCCAGGAAACATAACCCCAGTTGCAGCGTATTTTGTAGCGCCGCAGCGCGTCCCGTGGCTTGAGGGAAAGGGCGTAACGCTTGCGCGACGACGATAGGGTAGATGGCGCCATTAGCAATCGCCATTACGCAGAAAGGAATCAGGATCTCCACCAGTGAGGCATTATTCAGAAGGCCCGCACCCCAGGTGGCGATAACGCTCAGCGCATACAGCCCTAACAGCCACGGAAGCAATTGGTAGCCCTGCCATTTTTGTAGCGCCGCGCGGCAACCATATCCGCCAATCAGAAAAGCGATGGTTTGCGGAACATAGCTCAGGCCAATCACTGCCGGGCTGTAACCCATCGCGCTGAGAATAAACGGCGACCCTGTTAGCCACGCAAAAAAGCTGGCGGAACAGGCGGCATAAATCAGCACATTACCGCGATAGGTTTTAGAGCGTAACAGTGTCGCGAAAGTGAGTTTATCCTGTCCCTCGGTACGCGCTTTTACCGATGGTTTTAAGCGCAGCGCCGGCAACATCAGCAACAACGTAATCACGAACAGGGTGGCGAAAATCGCCTGCCATGAGAAATGCGTCAGTATCCAGCTTCCCAGTAAGGGCGCAAGCGCCGGGGATAATCCCACCAGTGGCATGATAGTGGCGAAGATACGATTAATTTTTTGCGAAGGATAATAATCGGTCACCAGCGCTTGCCAGATTACCGTTGCCGCACAAACGCCGACGGCCTGCACAAAGCGCAGCGTCAGCAGTGCTGCCGCGCTTTCTACCCACAGCATCCCCAGACTTCCGAGTGCAAAGATAGATAACCCCAGCAGTAAAATCGGTTTACGGCCATAACGATCCGATAGCGGTCCCCAAAGTAGTTGCGCGACGGCAAAGCCAGCTAAAAACAGGCTGAGGCTGGCGCTGACCGCGGCGGCAGGCGTTTGTAAATCCGCCTGTATGGCGGCAAACGCGGGCAGGTACATGTCCGTAGCCAGAAATCCCAGCACGCTAAGGCCGGCTAACCAGACTAAAAAACCTTTTCCAGGTTGCATATTTGTTTCTCTTTCTTATCAGACAGACATTGTCGCAGAGTGTAGGGAGTGAAATTACGGTTGTGAAACGTTAATATTTGTCCAGTGAATTCAAAATTTTTGTAGGCAAATTATGTGGTCGGAATACTCGCTTGAAGTGGTTGACGCCGTGGCGCGCAATGGCAGTTTTAGCGCGGCGGCGCAGGAACTGCACCGTGTGCCTTCAGCAGTCAGTTACACCGTTCGTCAGCTAGAGGAGTGGCTGGCCGTACCGCTTTTTGTACGACGTCACCGTGATGTTGAACTGACGCCTGCTGGCATCTGGTTTTTAAAAGAAGGGCGTTCTGTTATCAAAAAAATGCAGATCACTCGCCAGCAGTGTCAGCAAATTGCTAATGGTTGGCGCGGGCAGTTAGCTATTGCGGTGGACAATATCGTCAGACCAGAACGTACCCGGCAGATGATCGTCGATTTTTATCGTCATTTTGACGATGTGGAACTGCTGGTTTTTCAGGAGGTGTTTAACGGCGTCTGGGACGCGCTCTCCGATGGGCGTGTCGAACTGGCGATTGGGGCGACGCAGGCGATTCCGGTAGGGGGGCGTTACGCTTTTCGGGATATGGGGACCCTGAGCTGGAGCTGCGTAGTGGCAAGCGATCACCCGCTGGCGTCGATGCCTGGGCCGTTAAGCGACGATACCCTGCGCAACTGGCCGTCGCTGGTCAGGGAAGACACTTCGCGAACCTTACCGAAACGGATTACCTGGCTGCTGGATAACCAAAAAAGGGTCGTCGTACCGGACTGGGAGTCATCGGCAACCTGCCTGTCGGCAGGACTATGCGTGGGAATGGTGCCGACGCATTTTGCCCGACAGTGGATAGACAGCGGAAAATGGGTGGCGCTGACGTTAGAGAATCCGTTTCCCGATGCGGCCTGTTGCGTGACGTGGCAGCAAAACGAGGCCTCGCCCGCGCTGGCATGGCTGCTGGACTATTTGGGCGATAGCGAAACGTTGAATCGGGAGTGGCTGCGGGAGCCAGAAGAGGCTCCCGACAGCGGGGATTAACGCCGATAGTCGCGGAACGGGCCGTCAGCGACCGAGCGACGCTCAACCAGGCGTGGATGAACTTCAATAGACTGTGACTCTTCACGCTTATTGACGATGCGATCCAATAGCATATTAAATGCGGTTTCGCCTAAAGAGTCTTTGGGCTGGTGAATCGTCGTCAGCGCCGGGGTGAAGAAACGGGCGTTACGCACATTGTCATAACCGATCACCGAAACGTCCTGCGGTACGCGAAGCCCCATTTCGTCAGCCGCGCAAAGCGCGCCCATCGCCATAATATCGCCGCCGCAGAAAACGGCGGTAGGGCGATGTGACTGCGATAAGATTTGCTGCATCGCGTGGTAACCGGACTCCGGCTCGAAGTCGCCCTGAACAACCCAGTTGTCCGGCACGTTGATCAGCGCCTCCTCCATGGCTTTCATAAAGCCTGCCAGCCGCCCCGCGCCGGTGTTGCGCTCCAGCGGGCCGGGAATAACGCCGATATCCCGGTGGCCGCGCTCAACCAGATAACGACCCGCCATATAGCCGCCTGCAAAGGCGTTATCAATCACCGTGTCGGTAAAATCGGCCTTCGCTTCACCCCAGTCCATCACCACCATCGGAATATGGCGATACTCTTCCAGCATGGAAAGCAGAGGTTCTGGATACTCAGAACACATCACCAGCAGGCCATCCACGCGCTTTTGCGCCATCATGGACAGGTAGGCGCGCTGTTTTTCCAGGTTATTCCAGGCGTTGCCTAAAATCAGCGTATAGCCTTTCTGGAAACAGTTTTTTTCAACCGCCTCGATAATTTCGGCAAAATAGGCCGCTTCGCTGCTGGTCGCCAGTAAGCCTATCGACTTGGTATGGTTAACCTTCAGGCTACGCGCGACGGCGCTGGGAGAGTAGTGCAGCTCTTTAATTGCCGCCCAGACCGCGTTACGCGTTTCTTCAGCGACAAAACGCGTTTTGTTGATTACGTGTGATACAGTTGTAGTGGAAACGTTTGCCCGTTTCGCTACATCTTTAATTGTTGCCATTACATTTCACTCCAGACCCTCGCTAAGCTCCTGAGAAACGCCAGGTAAACGTTTGCCTACACACACCCTAATCGCAACATCAGGGTTGCGGCACGCCGGAAAAACGACACGGAACGTCAGGAAGGGGTCAATGGCCGTTACGCTAATTCAGTAAGCCTGGAATTTTGTCTGATCTTGAGGAAAAGGGGAAGCGTTAAAAACAGTTATCAATATAAAACATGAGAGATTTTTGTGCGGGAATGTGCAAAAATGCGCTATATCACTTTTTGTGTGGGAATAAAAAGGAGAAAACTTGATGAGTACCGACCTGAAATTTTCGTTGATTACTACGCTGATTGTTCTGGGCGTGATTGTCGCAGGTGGATTAACGGCCGCTCTGCACTGATTTCCTCTCTTCTGAGGGTGGGCGTCTCCTCTATTCTATCCCTCTCTAAAACGCAGAAGGCGTACCTTCTGCGTACTCAGACTTATGCGGCGAGATTTTTCGCAACAAATTCCCAGTTAACCAGCGCCCAGAAATGCTCCAGATAGTTTGGACGGGCGTTGCGGTAGTCGATGTAATACGCGTGTTCCCACACATCAACCGTCAGCAACGGCGTTGCATCCGTAGTCAGCGGCGTACCGGCATTTGAGGTAGAAACGATAGCCAGTTTGCCATCAGCGCTTTTTACCAGCCATGTCCATCCGGAACCAAAGTTTTTGATAGCGGCATCGGTGAACTGCGCTTTAAATTCCGCGAAGCTGCCAAAAGATGCCGCGATAGCATCAGCCAGTTTCCCGGTCGGTTCGCCGCCAGCGTTTGGCGCCAGGCAGTTCCAGTAGAAGGTGTGGTTCCACACCTGAGCGGCGTTATTAAAGATGCCGCCTTCGGAAGTGCGCACGATCTCTTCCAGCGATTTGCCTTCAAACGCCGTGCCTTTGATCAAATTGTTAAGATTGGTCACGTAAGTCTGATGATGTTTGCCATAGTGATATTCCAGCGTCTCAGCAGAAATATGCGGCGCCAGAGCATCTTTGGCATACGGTAATGCAGGTAATTCGAACGACATTGCTTCTCTCCTTATTATTAATATTGCGCACGCACAATACCCCTGGTGCGCGTAAGGATAGGGTAGCAAATTGAGCGGTGGCGCAAAAGAAGAAGTTATCCTGTCGTTAAACGACAGGATAAAATATTAGCGAATTGTTTTAGGCGTCATCACCCGGCGGGCGCCGACATAATGACGTTGCCAGTATTCTTCGTTCAGTGAGGTGATCTTAATTTCCTGACCGCTGCGCGGAGACTGGATAAACTTACCGTTGCCGACATAGACGCCAACGTGATCGGCGGTGCCGCGCCCCTGCGTACGGAAGAACACCAGATCGCCGTTTTTCAACTCGCTACGCTCAATGGGCGCCGCGTCACGCAGGTGATACATCTCATTCGCCGTTCGGGGGATACGGATCTTCACTAAATCTTTATAGGCATAATAAACCAGACCGCTGCAATCAAAACCGGTACGCGGCGACGCGCCTCCCCAATGATACGGTTTACCAATCTGGTTCATGAGTTTGGACATCGCGGTTTTCGTCGCTTTTTGTACTTTTGCACGATGCGCATCGGCAATAGAGACCGGCAATGTTCCTTTCCCCTTCACGCAGTGCGGCTTACGGCCTTTACGCGTCGTGCATTTTTCCGTTACGTCGAGGGCGGCGATTGACGTGGGCGCGGTTCTGTTACGACGATGTGTCGTATGACGAGATTTCGTGGAGGCGGTGGTACGTTTTGGCGTAGAAGCGGAAGAAGAACGGCTGGTTTTTGAGGTTTTTTTTACGTTTTTTTTGCTGGTCTTACTGATCTTTTTCGTTGTGCTTTTCTTTTTATCTGCCGTTTTCGTGACATGAGAAACAGCAGGCGTCGCTTTGGCTTGCCTGGAAGCATGGGCCATTGGCGTAAAAGGGAGAGTAGTAAAAAGTAAAGCACAGAGCGTGATCGAGATTTTGTTTATCCGCGCCACTGAGCAATCCTCTGTTAAAGGCAGGCGATCATGCCTGCGTATGATTTACAAAACCCGATAATTCTAATCCACAAAAGCACAGATTGGTAATTGCTTTTGGTTTCTGAAGCTGTGTTTCGTTAACAGATGTAAAAAAAATAGCAATTAATGCTAAACACGAACGCGTTATCTACAAATCACTGAGCGGCAACCCGCTTAAAAGATATTTTGTATACAACTTATTCCCGCAGACGGTAAAATAATAAGGCATGATGAAAATGTTATTTTCCGTTGCCAGCCTGACCCGTTACAATGACAGGCTTCAGTCGTAAAAGTAGTTTAAGGAAGCGAGACAATGAGCACCACTATCGAAAAAATTCAGCGCCAGATCGCTGAAAACCCGATTCTCCTGTATATGAAAGGTTCACCGAAACTGCCAAGCTGTGGTTTCTCTGCGCAGGCCGTTCAGGCGCTTTCAGCCTGCGGGGAACGTTTTGCCTATGTTGATATCCTGCAAAACCCGGATATTCGCGCTGAATTACCGAAATACGCCAACTGGCCGACATTCCCACAACTGTGGGTGGACGGCGAGCTGGTCGGCGGGTGTGATATTGTGATTGAAATGTATCAGCGTGGTGAGTTGCAGCAGCTTATTAAAGAAACTGCGGCAAAATATAAAACTCAGGAGCCGGACGCAGAGTAATCTGTGCAAGGAGAAAGCGACCTGTAAAGGTCGCTTTTTTACTGCCATCGTGAGCAAGAACGGCGTTGTTAGCCTCGTTATTTGTCCGTCGGCAAAGGTAACGGCCAGCCGCCCAGGCGCTTCCAGCGATTGACGATTTCACAAAACAGCACCGCTGTCCGCTCGGTATCATACAAAGCGGAATGGGCCTTTTCGCCGTCAAACTCCATACCTGCCGCCAGGCACGCTTTTGATAACACCGTTTGTCCCAGCGCCAGTCCGCTCAATGCCGCAGTATCAAAGGTGACGAACGGATGAAACGGGTTACGTTTCAGCGAGGCGCGCTCTGCGGCGGCCATCATAAAACTGTGATCAAAAGTGGCGTTATGCGCGACCATAATGGCGCGACTACAACCGCTGTCTTTGATACCTTTACGCACCATTTTGAAAATAGCGTGTAGCGCCTCATATTCACTCACCGCGCCGCGTAGCGGGTTAGAGGGATCGATACCGTTAAACGCAAGCGCTTCCGGCTGTAAGTTGGCTCCAGCGAACGGCTCCACATGGAAATGCAGCGTCGTGTCCGGCATCAGCCAGCCTTGTTCATCCATTTTCAGCGTGATGGCGGCGATTTCGAGCAGCGCATCGGTTTTAGCGTTAAATCCTGCAGTTTCAACGTCGATGACGACAGGATAAAAACCACGAAAACGGTCGCACAGACCGGAAAGTTGAGCGTTATCGGACATCTGAGTCTCTTAATACGAAAAAATGCAGCGCGTATTATGGCAAATTTTACGCCGGGATGCAGTAAAACAACGGGCGCAGTGACCTGCGCCCGGCGGGGGATCAGTTACCCAGACCGTGGCCTGCGTCTTTAGCTTCAATCAATTCGATTTTATAGCCATCCGGATCTTCAACGAAGGCGATGATGGTCGAACCGCCTTTTACCGGCCCCGCTTCACGGGTCACGTTGCCGCCGTTCTGACGAATGCGTTCACAGGCTTCAGCAGCATTGTCAACGCTCAGCGCGATGTGCCCATACGCATTGCCCATGTCGTAGCTCTCAACGCCCCAGTTATAGGTTAGTTCGATGACCGCTTCTTCCGTTTCCGGACCATATCCCACAAAGGCCAGCGAGTATTTGTATTCCGGATTCTCACTGGTACGCAGCAATTTCATGCCCAGAACGTTAGTGTAAAAAGCGATGGAACGCTGCAAATCGCCGACGCGCAGCATAGTATGCAATAAACGCATTTTCGTTGTCCTTAAAATAGTCAAGATATTCAAAGTATAGCGGCGATGTGCGGCCGCTATCAATGAAATTACAGAGTAGGGTAGTCAGTGTAGCCTTCCGCGCCGCCGCCATAAAAACTTTCGGGATGCTGTGGATTAAGTTCCGCTTTACGTTGCAGACGCGCCACCAGATCCGGGTTAGCGATGTAATCGCGACCAAACGCCACGGCGTCAATCAGCCCTTTTTCGATCAGATCTTCCGCTTTTTCTGGCGTATAGGCGCCAGCGCCGATGATGGGGCCGTGGAAACACGCGCGCACTTTTTCACGGAACGCGTCGCTGTACGGTTCGCCGCCCGCCCAGTCTGGTTCAGACATATGCAGATAAGCAATGCCGCGTTTGCCTAACGCTTCAATCAGATAAAGGGCGTCAGCTTCTTCATTCGGGCCGTTATCGACATTCTGGAAAGTGCCGACAGGAGAAAGGCGGATGCCGATACGGTCCGCGCCCCATTCCTTAATGCCGGCATCAACCACTTCCAGCACCAGACGGGCGCGATTCTCTACGCTGCCGCCGTACCGATCGGTACGGTGATTAGAAGACGGTGAGAGGAACTGGTGCAGCAGATAACCGTGCGCGGAATGCAGCTCCACCAGGTCGAAGCCTGCCTCTCGGGCATTGGCGATAGCCTGGCGGAAATCGTTGACGATCCCGGGGATCTCATGAGTCTCCAGCGCGCGCGGCGTGGAAGTTTCTACGCGGATGGCCTGACCGTTTTCGTCACGCAAAGAGGTGCGGGTTCCCGCATTGATAGCGGATGGCGCGACGGGCGCTTGTCCGCCTGGTTGCAGGCTGGCGTGTGAAATACGGCCCGTATGCCACAGTTGCACCGCCATATGGCCGCCCTGAGCATGAACTCCCTGAGTGATTTTTTTCCAGGCGGCGATCTGCTCATCGCTGTGTAATCCCGGTGCGCCGGCATAGCCTTTCGCCTGTGCAGAGATTTGTGTGGCTTCGCTGATGATCAATCCGGCGCTGGCGCGTTGACGGTAATATTCCGCCATTAACGGCGTAGGAATGTCGCCCGGTTCAATACTCCGCAAACGCGTCAAAGGCGCCATAAATACGCGATTTGTCGCCGTGATGGCACCCACCTTGAGGGGGGTAAACAGTTTTGCTGATGACATAGTGGCTCCTGATATAAGTAGACCGGTCGTCTTGTAATAAAGGAAATAAAAACGCCTGTTACTGCTCAGGCGTTGCAATGATGGTCTTAACATGCGCCAACGCATTTTCCAGCGGCGCGGCGCTACGGGATATTTTGGCCTGCAAATTGGCGCCCAGCCACAGGGCATAAAGTACCTGCGCTTGTGGCAACGGCTGGCCGGTGAAATGTAAACAGTGGCTATTACGGCCATCTTCCAGCGCGCGTGCAAGCAGTGCCATGATCTCCTGCGCTCCTTTATCCATCGTAGAGCGCATATCCTCCGACAGATCGCAGACCTCCGCTGACAGTTTCACCGTCAGGCAACCGCTAATGGCGCCTTGCTGGCAAAACTGCTTTAACGTTTCCTGATACCAGGCGAGAAGACGATCGCGATGATTACCGGGACCGGAGGTGAAGTGCGCCATAAGACGCTGATGATAGCAGGCGTAATGTCGCTCAAGCATGGCGACGCCGAAGGCTTCTTTCGAGCGAAAGTAGTGATAAAACGACCCTTTAGGCACCTGGGCGGTTTTGAGCAATTCGCTAAGCCCCATGCCGGTAAAACCCCGTTGCATACAAAGCTGCTCGCCGGTGGCCAGCAGATGTTTGCGGGTATCGTGTTCGGTTTGCTTATTCATGACAGGCAGTATAGTAGACCAGTCGGTCTACTACAAGCAGAGTTGCCATAATGTCAGTTAGCGTCTTCAATAGTCATAAGCGTCAAACGTTGAGGAGGGGATGTGGCCGAGCAGTTGGAGTTTTTTCCTGTAGCAAGCCCATGTCGCGGTATCTGCCAGTCTGATGAGCGTGGCTTTTGTCGGGGCTGTATGCGCAGCCGCGACGAACGGTTTAACTGGCAAAAAATGAGCGATGTCGAGAAACAAAATGTACTGCGGCTTTGTCGCCAGCGTTTCTTGCGTAAAATACGCGCAAATAAGCCTCTCCCATCGGAAGATCCTCAACAACCTTCACTCTTTTAAACGCGGAATTGCGTATACTCAACCTCATTATTCTCTATGAGGAATCTGTTATGGTTCAGCGTGTCACCATCGCTCCACAAGGCCCGGAGTTTTCGCGTTTTGTCATGGGTTACTGGCGTTTGATGGACTGGAATATGTCCGCGCGTCAGTTAGTGAGTTTTATCGAAGAACATCTGGATTTGGGCGTCACTACCGTTGACCATGCGGACATTTATGGCGGTTATCAGTGCGAAGCGGCGTTTGGCGAGGCGCTAACGCTGGCGCCGCATTTGCGGGAAAAACTGCAAATCGTTACCAAATGCGGTATTGCGACCACTGCCAGAGCGGAAAATAAGCTCGGTCATTATATTACCGATCGCCGCCATATTATTCTGAGCGCCGAACAGTCATTAAAAAATCTGGCGACAGATTATCTGGATATGTTGTTAATTCACCGTCCCGATCCGTTAATGGATGCGGATGACGTCGCCGAGGCGTTTCAACATCTGCACCAAAGCGGCAAAGTGCGCCATTTTGGCGTTTCTAATTTTACGCCAGCACAATTTACGTTGCTGCAATCGCGCCTGCCTTTCACCCTGGCGACCAACCAGGTAGAGATCTCGCCGGTTCATCAGCCTTTGTTGCTGGACGGCACATTAGATCAATTACAGCAACTGCGTATTCGTCCGATGGCCTGGTCATGTCTTGGCGGCGGTCGGCTGTTTAATGATGAGGCTTATCAGCCGTTGCGCCAGGAACTTTCCGTTATCGCGCAAGAACTCAACGCCAGTTCTATTGAACAGGTGGTCTATGCCTGGATTTTACGTTTGCCGTCGCAACCGCTGCCGATTATTGGCTCGGGTAAAATCGAACGCGTACGCGCCGCATTAGAAGCGGAAACGCTGTCATTGACGCGTCAACAGTGGTTCCGAATCCGCAAGGCGGCACTGGGTTATGACGTGCCGTAATCGCCAACTCGTTGACTTTCCGTACATGTTTTCGCCAGTGGTTTACACTTAACAGGCGACCACATGTAACGGAGGTTTTATGAAGCGATTAAGTTTAGCGATGGTGACGCTGCTGGCCTGTGCGGGTGCGCAGGCCGCCAGCGAGAAAGTAGAGATGAATCTGGTGACGGCGCAAGGCGTAGGACAGTCTATCGGCACCGTCGTCATCGATGAAACCGAAGGCGGCTTAAAATTTACCCCACACCTTAAAGCGTTGCCGCCGGGCGAGCATGGTTTTCACATTCATGCCAACGGTAACTGCCAGCCCGCGATTAAAGACGGCAAAGCGGTTGCCGCAGAAGCCGCTGGTGGTCATCTGGACCCACAAAATACCGGCAAGCATGAAGGGCCGGAAGGCCAGGGGCATCTGGGCGACCTCCCGGTGTTAGTCGTTAATAATGATGGTATCGCCACCGAACCGGTTACTGCGCCACGTCTGAAGTCTCTTGATGAAGTGAAAGATAAAGCGCTCATGATCCATGTGGGCGGCGATAACATGTCCGATCAGCCGAAACCGCTCGGCGGCGGCGGAATGCGTTACGCCTGCGGCGTCATTAAATAACCCGGAGACAGTGTTCCCTGCGCTGGAGCCTGTTCCAGCTGCGACAGCGAACAGTGTAAACGCCAGATAATCGCCGCCAGCTCATGCGCGGCGGGTTGATGATGATGTGCGAGCGTGTCGCAGATACGCTGTAATTCCTGTAGCGTGACGGCAAGCGGGCGTTGCTGCACGCCGCGCTCGCTCATCACATCGCGCAGCAGGGATATACAAATATCCCGCACCCGGGAAAGCGGATCGGAACGCGACTCCCAGGCGCGCAGCTGCCACACCACATGCGAGCAGTTCAGCAGCACCACTCCCCAACGTAATAACCACCGGCGCGCCAGCGCATCCTGACTATTGCTGAGCTGACTGACGTGATGATAGGTCAGCGATTCAAACTCGCTTTCGTTATGGGAAGGGTGACGGCTAAGCTGATCGACGAAATCCCGGCGTAGCGCGCGGATATGGCGGCGGCTTTTTACGGCATCGGAACCGGGGCGCAAAATCGCAAACGCCAGCCAGGAAATCGCGACGCCGACGATCTTGGCGGTATTATCGTTAAGGAAGTCGGCGAAGTCGTACACCGGTGGATTGGTCACGGCGATGAATGAGCCCATAAAAACGATAAGCTGCCCCCACAGTCCCGCCAGCTTAGGCATCTGCAGTTTAAGCAGTTGCATCGTGACGAACAGCGGAAAAAGGAAAAGCAAGAATTGCCACAGATCGGTGATTTGCACCATCAGGCCAAATTTCACCACGAAGCTGAATAAGGACAGCAGCACTAAAGTACGCATCAATAAGGAAAGCGACTTAAACGGCGTGGCGACGATGGAGTAGAGGACGCAACTGATCGCCGCCAGGGTTAACGCGCCGGGCCCGGATTCCCATTGCGCGCCAATACTCCAGGCGCCAATCACCGTGAGCGTGCAAAAGGTACGCACGCCGCTCCAGATGGCCTCTGCGTTATCCGTATGCCGCGCAAGGCCGGGAGTGCGGCGGATATGGATTTGATCCACCGGCGCGCCGCTTTCGATCAGATATAACTGACGGCTGCTGCGCAGATATAGCTGGCAAAAATAGCGTAATCGCTGCCAGAACGCGAGGTGACGATAATCCTGTTCATCCTGCGGGCGTAGCGGCGCAATAATCCGCGCCACGGTGTAGCTGTCCGCGCGCGGTTTTGCCAACTCAGCTAAGAGTTGTTCAATGACTTCGCGGCTGTTTTCCGGCGGCGTCGGCCAATTTAAAAGCATTCTACGCAGACTGGAGATCACGCTGGTTAGCCGTAATTGCTGGTGTAACAATGCATTTAGCAATGCATTCTGGCGGCGAAAACGGTAGTGACTCCAGAAGGCCTGAATACGCAGCAGGTTCATGGTCAGGATTTGCCCAATGACCCCCTCATGCGCGGAGCGGATGGCGTCGGTAGTCTCCGGCTGCCACAGTAGACTGGCATGTTCCAGCAAGCGCGCATGCATGTTTTTCAACGCGGTGAGCAGGGCAGTGCCATCCGATGTGCTGGGTAGGATCATCATCATCATGCCGCCACAGAGGATGCCGACGATAACTTCACATACACGTGCCTGGGCGATATCCCACAACTGCGTGATTTCTACAATATTAACCATCGGGAACGCGATGATCGCCGCCGTGTAGCCGGACAACTGGAAAGCATAAGCGACATTATTGGTAAAATGCGCACAGGCCCAGGTACAAAAACCGATCCAGGCGGCCATGCTAAACAAGAACAACCAGGGTTCATTCAGCGTATGGCCGGCAATAATCAACGCGGCGGTCGCGCCGAGTAAACTCCCGGCAATACGCCCCAGACTTTTACTGATTACGCCGCCTACGGTCGGAAAGCTCACCACTGCGGCCGAAGTCATCGCCCAGTAGGGCTCATCCAGATTGAGATAATAAGCGAATGTCAGCGCGAGACACATGGCAATGGTATTGCGCAACGCGTAACGCCACTGGCCGGAGGTCGCTTTAAACCAGGGCGTATTTCGCAGGGCCGGCAGGGAGAGTTTCATTACCGCTGTCCAATGGCTACGCTGCAGGTAGTGCCGGAGACGAGCGTGATATCCTGCGGTAAAGCGTCAAATTCGATACGTACCGGTACGCGTTGCGCCAGACGTACCCACGGTACGTTGGGTTTGATATCGGGCACTAAACCGGAGTCACTTTCCACGCTTTGGTCGTAAATAGCGCGCCCGATACTGCCAACGTGACCCTGTAACTTAACATTGCCACTATACAGTGTTATTAATGCAGGCTCACCTTCGCGGATGTGGCGTAGTTTGGTTTCTTCGAAATATCCCATTACATAAAATGAGTGGCTATCTACCAGGGCGAAAAGTGGCTTACCGGTGCTGGCATAATCACCGGTACGCGTGGAAAGGTTGGTCACCCAGCCGGATACCGGCGCTTTTACTTCCGTCTGGCTAAGCTGCCACTGCGCCTGTTTTAACGTTGCCAGTGCGACATCTACGTTGGCCTGCATCGCTTTAACATTCAGATTGGCGCTATCCAGATCTTCAGCAGAGATGTAGTTACGCGATAAATGTCGACGTCGATCGGCTTCATTATTCGCTTTTGCCAGATCGGACTGCGCTTTGGCCAACTGCGCCTGCGCGTTAAGTTCTGCAATATGGAAGGGCGTTTTATCAATGACAAAGAGAACGTCCCCGGCGTTGACGAACTGATTATCTTTGATATTGAGTTGGGTAATGCTGCCAGAAACCTGTGGCGTTACGCTGACCTGTTCCGCGCGGATTTTACCATCGCGCGTCCACGGTGACTGCATATAGTAATTCCATAACCACCACGCGGCCAGAACGGCGACGACGGCGACAATGAGAGTAGAAAAATATTTTATTGTTTTTAACGACATATTTACCACGCGATCAGTAAAACGAGGCCCAGACATACGCACAGCGTAAAGAGGGAGAGATCCATTAACAGGGGATGCCAGATTTCATCAGAGTATATCCGGTCACGCAGGAGTCGGTGAATAAACAACCAGATAACGAACCCAAGCGCAAAGGCTTTAAAGAATGGCGGAAAGTAAACAGATGCTCCCAACATGAGATCTTGTAAGGGCAATCCTGTGGCGTTGAGTATACACTTCACAAGCAATGTTCCTTTGCGTCAGACATCGATGCTTTAGTTTTAGCCAAAACTGAAGCTACAGGTGCCAGGTGCGCACTATGTCTGAAAAAATGTCTATTGGTAAGCAAATTTAGCAATACATTTGTTTTGAGAATACAAATACTGCACACTATTCTAAAATCAGCATAATAACTTAGCAAGCTAATTATAAGGAGATGAAATTGGAATCGCCACTAGGTTCTGATCTGGCACGGTTGGTGCGCATTTGGCGTGCTCTGATTGACCATCGCCTCAAGCCTCTGGAATTGACGCAGACACATTGGGTCACGTTGCACAATATTCATCAATTGCCGCCTGACCAGTCGCAGATTCAATTGGCTAAAGCGATAGGCATTGAGCAGCCATCGCTGGTACGCACGTTGGATCAACTTGAAGATAAGGGGCTAATTTCGCGGCAAACCTGCGCCAGCGATCGTCGCGCTAAGCGGATTAAACTGACCGAAAAAGCGGAGCCGCTGATCGCTGAGATGGAAGCGGTCATTCATAAAACGCGCGGTGAAATTTTGGCTGGGATTTCTTCAGAGGAGATTGAGCTTCTGATTAAACTTATCGCCAAACTTGAACACAATATTATGGAATTGCACTCTCACGATTGAGGTGCAGGGGCATACGTGTGGCCATGTGACCACACGTAAAGCCTGGTTTAGCGTGGAGAGACGGTAACCTGGCTGCCGTTGCTGGCCAGCACGACACGCTGACCTGCCGAGAAACGCGTATTTCCTTGTTTCTGCACAACCATAATGGTGTTGCCATCGTCTTTACGAATTTCCAGTTCCACACCCTGGGTTTTATTCATTGCGCTCTGGACGCCCTGGCCCGCTACGCCGCCAGCCACCGCGCCTGCCGCGGTCGCCAGTGAACGACCCGTACCGCCGCCGATAGTGTTGCCGAGGAATCCGCCCAACACCGCGCCGCCGATAGCGCCAATCACGTTAGAATCATCACCGCCCTGAATTTGAACCGGACGAACGTTAACGATAGTACCGTACGTTACATTCTGAACTTGTTTAGCCTCGGATGCGGTATAAACATCACCCGAAAGGCTATCATTGTTAACACACCCAGCTAAGGATAACCCCATCAGTGAAACGGCCAGTACACGTTTAATCATTTACCCATCTCCTGTTCTTCACGAAACGCTATGTCAGCATCCCTATAGCTAAATTATATGGCATTTATGCAGTTAAGGTCATATCTTCTGCTGAAAGAATGTAAAAATCATAATCAGAAGTTAATTAACCAATCTTAAACGAAGTCGGAAGCAAGAAAAGATAGGTCATTGATATCCGTGGACGACACGGCAAAAAACGTGACGTGGGCATAGCATTACAAAATACGTTATGCCGAGTGTTAAGGCTTAACCCAGCTTAAAAGGAAGAGGTATGAAATCGGGCCGTTTTATTGGCGTTATGTCCGGAACCAGCCTTGATGGCGTGGATGTTGTACTGGCGGCAATTGATGAAACTATGGTTGCGCAACAGGCAAGTCTCACCTGGCCTATTCCCGTTCATCTGAAAAAAGGCATTCTCGATATTTGCCAGGGACAGCCGCTTACGCTCTCGCAACTCGGCCAGCTGGATACCCAGTTAGGCCGGCTTTTTGCACAGGCGGTTAATGCGCTGTTAGCGCGACAACGTTTGCAGCCGCGGGATATCGTCGCCATTGGTTGTCATGGGCAAACGGTCTGGCATGAACCGACCGGCGAGGCCCCGCATACGCTGCAAATTGGCGATAATAATCACATCGTCGCCCATACGGGGATTACAGTGGTCGGCGATTTTCGGCGGCGGGATATTGCGCTGGGCGGACAAGGCGCGCCGTTGGTGCCTGCTTTCCATCACGCGCTGTTGGGACATCCGACGGAAAAACGTATGGTCCTGAATATCGGCGGCATCGCCAATTTATCTCTGCTTTTCCCCGGACAGGCGGTGCGCGGGTACGACACGGGGCCGGGTAATATGTTGATGGATGCGTGGATTTGGCGACAATGCGCGCAGCCCTACGACAAAGACGCGGCATGGGCGAAAGAAGGTCAGGTTATTCTTCCATTGCTGCAAAAGATGTTGCGCGATCCGTACTTTGCTGCGTCGGCGCCCAAAAGTACAGGACGCGAATATTTCAACTATGGCTGGTTAGAGCGTCATCTTACGGCTTTCCCTGGCGCAGACGCGCGCGATGTACAGGCCACGCTGGCGGAGCTGACGGCGGTCTCCATCGCCCAACAGGTGCTGCTCAATGGCGGCTGCGAGCGGCTGATGGTCTGTGGCGGCGGAAGCCGGAATCCGTTAGTGATGGCCCGTCTGGCGGCGCTGTTGCCCGGTATCGAGGTTTCGACCACCGATAAGGCGGGGATCAGCGGCGATGATATGGAAGCGCTGGCCTTTGCATGGCTTGCCTGGCGAACGCTCGCGGGCCTGCCGGGAAATTTACCTTCCGTGACGGGGGCTACAGAAGCCAGTGTTTTAGGCGCTATTTACCCGGCTAACCCAATAACTCAGAGTTAACTGAATTTTTCCCGGACCCTATATCGGTAAACTAGCAAGGTCAGGAAGGGGCGTTTGCCCTTCCAGAAGCAGGAGAGCTTTCGGGATATGCCTATGAAAAAGATCGCAATAATGTGTTTACCTGTGCTGCTGACCGGCTGTAGCGTTTATCAACAATTTGTTGAACGTATGCAAACGGATACGCTGGAATACCAGTGTGATGAGAAGCCGCTTACCGTTAAAGTCAATAACCCGCGTGAAGAGGTCAGTTTTGTTTATGACAATAAGCTGCTGACCCTGAAGCAAGGAATCTCGGCCTCGGGCGCGCGTTATACCGACGGGATTTATGTTTTCTGGTCGCAAGGCGAGAGCGCCACGGTCTATAAACGAGACAGAATTGTGCTTAATAACTGTCAGTTACAAAATCCGAAGCGTTGAGATTTTCAGTATGGGGGCGCACAATAGCGCCACCCACTGATTATTTCTGATCAACGCCATGTCTGATAACGACCAATTGCAGCAGATCGCGCATCTGCGCCGTGAATACACGAAAGGCGGCTTGCGTCGCCGCGATTTACCCGCTGAACCGTTAACCTTATTTGAGCGCTGGCTTGGGCAAGCGTGCGACGCCAGACTGGCCGATCCGACGGCAATGGTCGTGGCGACCGTAGATGACAAGGGGCAACCGTACCAGCGTATTGTATTGCTCAAGCATTATGATGAAAAAGGCCTGGTCTTTTATACCAACCTGGGAAGCCGCAAGGCGCATCAAATTGAGCACAATCCGCGTATCAGCCTGTTATTTCCCTGGCATATGCTTGAACGCCAGGTGATGGTGACAGGCAAAGCCGAGCGTCTCTCCACACTTGAGGTGGTGAGGTATTTCCACAGCCGTCCGCGCGACAGCCAGATCGGCGCATGGGTTTCTAAACAATCCAGCCGCATTTCCGCGCGCGGTATCCTCGAAAGCAAATTCCTGGAGCTCAAGCAGAAGTTTCAACAGGGCGAAGTGCCGTTACCCAGCTTTTGGGGTGGTTTTCGCGTGAGTATCGAACAGATGGAGTTCTGGCAGGGCGGCGAACATCGTCTGCACGATCGCTTTTTATACCAACGCGACGACGGCGCATGGAAAATCGACCGTCTTGCGCCCTAAAGATGCAAAAATCTTGTTTTAAGCACTGGTGCGGATGAATCCGCCGTTTTATGCTATGTCTCTTTCGCGTCTGGCGAAAAGTCGTGTACCGGCAAAGGTGCAGTCGTTTTATACATGGAGATTTTGATGGCAAGCAGTAACTTGATTAAACAATTGCAAGAGCGGGGACTGGTAGCCCAGGTGACGGACGAAGACGCGTTGGCAGAGCGACTGGCGCAAGGCCCGATCGCGCTCTATTGCGGCTTCGATCCTACCGCTGACAGCTTGCATTTGGGGCATCTGGTTCCATTGTTATGCCTGAAACGCTTCCAGCAGGCAGGGCACAAACCTGTTGCGCTGGTAGGCGGCGCGACCGGTCTGATTGGCGACCCGAGCTTTAAAGCCGCCGAGCGTAAACTGAACACTGAAGAGACCGTTCAGGAGTGGGTGGCGAAAATTCGTAAACAGGTTGCCCCATTCCTGGACTTTGATTGCGGCGAAAACTCCGCCATCGCGGCCAATAACTATGACTGGTTCGGCAGCATGAATGTGCTGACTTTCCTGCGCGATATCGGTAAACATTTTTCCGTTAATCAGATGATCAACAAAGAAGCGGTGAAGCAGCGTCTGAACCGTGACGATCAGGGTATCTCTTTCACGGAGTTCTCTTATAACCTGCTACAGGGGTACGACTTCGCTTGTCTGAATAAACTGCACGGCGTTGCCTTACAGATTGGCGGTTCTGACCAGTGGGGGAACATCACTTCCGGTATCGACCTGACCCGTCGCCTGCACCAGAATCAGGTATTTGGTTTGACCGTTCCGCTGATCACCAAAGCTGACGGCACGAAATTCGGTAAAACCGAAGGCGGCGCTGTCTGGCTGGATCCGAAGAAAACCAGTCCGTACAAATTCTACCAGTTCTGGATTAACACCGCAGATGCCGATGTTTATCGCTTCCTGAAATTCTTCACTTTTATGGACATTGAGGAGATCAATGCCCTGGAAGAAGAAGATAAAAACAGCGGTAAAGCGCCGCGCGCGCAGTATGTACTGGCCGAGCAGGTGACGCGCCTGGTTCATGGTGAAGAGGGGCTGGTCGCGGCGAAACGGATCACTGAATGCCTGTTCAGCGGTTCACTGAGCGCGCTGAGCGAAGCTGACTTTGAGCAGTTGGCGCAGGACGGCGTACCGATGGTTGAAATGGAAAAAGGCGCCGACCTGATGCAGGCGCTGGTAGACGCCGAACTCCAGCCGTCACGTGGTCAGGCGCGTAAGACTATCGCCTCCAACGCTGTCACTATCAATGGTGAAAAACAATCCGATCCTGAATACATCTTTAACGATGAGGACCGTCTGTTTGGCCGCTATACCTTATTACGTCGCGGCAAAAAGAACTATTGTCTGATTTGCTGGAAATAAGGCATTAAGTAACAGGGAGTGAGAAATCACTCCCTTATTTTTGATGTTCAGGTAAAAAAATGAAGAATATCCTCGCTATCCAGTCCCATGTTGTTTTCGGACATGCGGGCAACAGCGCCGCCGAATTTCCCATGCGCCGTCTTGGCGCGAATGTTTGGCCGCTGAATACCGTTCAGTTTTCTAACCACACGCAATATGGTAAATGGACCGGCTGTGTCATGCCGCCCAGCCATCTGACTGAGATTGTCCAGGGGATTGCGGACATTGGCCAGTTAGCGCACTGCGACGCCGTACTTAGCGGTTACCTGGGATCTGCCGAGCAGGGAGAACACATTCTCGGTATTGTGCGCCAGGTTAAAGCAGCAAATCCGCAGGCAAAATATTTCTGCGATCCCGTGATGGGGCATCCGGAAAAGGGTTGTATCGTGGCGCCTGGCGTCGCAGAGTTCCATGTGCGTTATGCGCTACCCGCCAGCGATATTATCGCGCCTAACCTGATTGAACTGGAAATTCTCAGCAAACATAGCGTGAATAATGTGAATGACGCCGTGCAGGCGGCGCGAGAACTGATTGCTCAGGGGCCAGAAATTGTACTGGTAAAACATCTCGCCCGCGCCGGTTACAGTTCAGAACGCTTTGAAATGCTGCTGGTGACAGCGCAGGAAGCCTGGCATATTAGCCGTCCGCTGGTGGATTTCGGTTCACGTCAGCCGGTTGGCGTTGGCGATGTCACCAGTGGTTTATTGCTGGTCAAACTTTTGCAGGGCGCGACGTTGCAGCAGGCGCTGGAGCACGTTACGGCGGCAGTCTATGAGATTATGATCGCCACCAAAACGATGCAGGAGTACGAACTGCAGGTCGTGGCGGCCCAGGACAGGATCGCTAACCCTGAACATTACTTCAGCGCAACGCGGCTGTAATTATTGCTGCTAAAAAGAGGCCGGATGGCGGTACAGCGAGCTATCCGGCAACATGACATTAATTCAGTCCTTCCGCTTTAAGCGCTGCCGCAACGGTCGGTCTTTTTGCGACACGCTGCATATAACTTTCAATATGCGTTAACCCGTCCATATTCAGTTTTACGCCATAGGCCCAACGCAATACGGTAAACAGATAAGCGTCTGCAATGGTAAAACGCTGGCCGCAAATCCACTGGTCGTCTGAAAGCGACTCATCCACATACTGCAATTTCTTTTCCAGACCGGCGCGAACGGCGGGTTTGAGTGTTTCCGGCGTGTCAGGGCGGAACAGCGGGGTAAAGCCTTTATGCAGTTCCGTTGCAATATAGTTGAGCCATTCCAGCGTATGATAGCGAGCAAGACTACTTACCGGCGCCAGAAGCTGGCGGTCGGGAACGCTGTCGGCGAGGTACTGCATAATGGCGACGCCTTCAGTCAACAGTGTGCCGTCATCCAGCAGCAGAGCCGGAACCTGTCCTTTAGGGTTGACTGCCAGGTAATCATCACCGTTTTCCAGGCGTTTTTTTGCGAGATCGACGCCATCAAGCGTAAAGTCTTTGCCAATTTCGCGCAGGGTAATATGGGAAGCAAGAGAGCAGGCACCCGGTTTGTAGAACAGTTTCATCGGTAACTCCTTTTTGCTGAGGTTTAAAGTATGGTAGTGCGGGGACGAGCAAAAAAAAAGCCGCTAACGCACAGTTAGCGGCCTGAATGTTGTTTCCCGGAAAATTAAACTGTAGCGGCTTTAGAGCCTTTTTCAGCGGTATCATCGTCCTGGGTCATACGGTTCAGCTTAGGCGCTGTCAGCAGCATCAGGACGGCGATAACGGCGGTTGCTATGCCAATCTGCATAAATACGCGACCATAGACTTCCAGGGACATCAGCGGGTCAGTCACGTCGCTCGGCACAGCCATCAGGTTGGCGACATAACCGCCGATGATGTTAGCGCCTGCCGTTGTCAGGAACCAGCTACCCATGATGAAGCCCATCAGACGCTGCGGAACCAGCTGTGCGACCATTGCCAGTCCCAGACCGGAGATCATCAGCTCACCGATACTTTGCAGGCCGTAGCTTGCGATCAGCCAGTTTACGGATACGATGCCGGCATCGTTCGCAAATTTGGCGCCCAGCGGCAGAATCAGGAACGCGCCGGAACACAGCACCATACCAATGGCGAATTTCATCGGCATCGGCAGCGTATCGCCCATCCTGTTATAAATAGCGGCCAGAATCGGGCTGCCGATAATGATCCAGAATGGGTTCAGCGCCTGATACTGTTCCGGTTCAAACGCGATACCGAGAATAGAGTGCTCGACGTTACGAATGGCAAAGAAGTTCAGCGACGTTGGCATCTGGCTGTACAGTACGAAGAAGATAATCGCCTGCAGCATCAAAATAAAGGCGACGATCATTTTACGGCGAGCCGCGCCGTGCATGGAAAACGCTTCTTTACCGAAGATAATGACGATGCCAAGAGCGATTACGCCCAGCACCATACGCGCGATATCCTGGTTGTGCAGCAGCCAGGTGGCGACCGCAATCAGAACGACAATACCCACGATTGTCAGCAGCAGATTACGGAAGTTGATCGGTTCAAAGTCGGGTTTGGAACCGTAGCTTTTCACCCAGCGCTGGCAGAAAGCAAAGTTAACGACGGTTATCAGCATACCGACGACGCTAAGCGCAAACGCGGTGCTCCAGCCATAACGCGCCGCCAGCCACGGCGTCGCCAGCATAGAGAAGAAGGAGCCGATGTTGACGGACATATAATACATCGTAAATGCGCCGTCGAGACGCGGATCGTCCTTCGCGTAACAGGTAGACAGCAGGGAAGACGGGTTAGCTTTAAACAGACCGTTACCCACAGCGATAGCCGCCATGCCCATATAGACGATGCCAGCGTCATGACCAGACCATGCGACCAGCGCATAACCGATAGCCAGCACCACGGCACCCAGCATAATAACGCGTTTGGTGCCCAGAATTTTATCACCTAACCAACCGCCAATGGCGACCAGGCCGTACACCAGCGCACTGAAGGAAGAGAAAAGGGTGATGGAATCCGCTTCTGACATACCCAGTTGTTTTACCAGGTAGACGGCCATAATGCCTTGCAGGCCGTAATAACCAAAACGCTCCCATAACTCTATCGAGAAGATGAGATAGAACGCCTTCGGTTGTTTGAAAGCGTTCAAACTGACGCTTTCAGTTGGTTTTTTGTTTGCAGTAGACACTTTTACCTCTTTTTTACGCCCCGTATTAACAGGGATTGTCTGGCGCGTGATGAGTCAGACTCATCCGTCCGATTGTTATATTGGAGGGGAAACGGCAGGTAATGTTCACTATCTTTCCTCTCCAGACAAGAGCTTTGTAATAATCTGTTACATATAACTCTTCTGGTTGAATCGTCCGATGTCAGAAATGTTATCCAGCGTTAAATTTCTTCATTTGAAGAATGGCAGATTTTTACACTGCAAAAAGGCCATTAGTTTGGGTGAAAGGCGATATCTTCTGCTATTTAAGGTGAAAAGCAGTGATATAGGCCATTATCTGAAAAAATGGCAGAGTAATGTTTTGTAGTGAAAACGGGGCGTCAGTCTATCCGGTTGTAAATGTAACCTTAGATGTCATTAAATTTCACATGAAGTTATCAAAGTGATCCTGATCACGGATAGATAGAATTTTTTGCGATTAAAAAAATGATTAACCTGACGTGGAGTAAAAACGAAAGCACATTACATCAGAAAAAGGACAGAGACTGGAATGATTGATGGCTAAAATAGATCCAGGCCGAAGGTGGGAGCGCGCTGGCGTGACGGACGCACTCCGACCATATCAAATATCGACTTTTTCTTTGTATTCGCAAAGATCTTCAATGAGGCAGGAGCCGCAGCGGGGTTTTCGGGCGATACAGGTATAGCGGCCATGCAAAATTAACCAGTGATGGCAGTCCACTTTGAACTCATTCGGCACCACTTTCAGCAACTTCTCTTCTACCTGCTCGACATTTTTACCCGGCGCGAACTGTGTTCGGTTGCATACACGAAATATATGCGTATCAACGGCGATGGTCGGCCAGCCGAAGGCGGTATTTAGTACTACGTTAGCGGTTTTACGCCCCACGCCGGGAAGCGCTTCCAGCGCCGCCCGATCCTCCGGCACTTCGCCATTATGCTTGTCCAGTAAAATACGGCAGGTCTTAATCACGTTTTCCGCTTTACTGTTAAATAAACCGATGGTTTTGATATAGGATTTCACGCCTTCTACGCCCAGTTCCAGCATCGCGGCTGGCGTATTGGCGACCGGGTAAAGTTTGGCGGTAGCCTTGTTCACGCTGACGTCGGTTGCCTGCGCGGAAAGCAACACGGCAATCAGCAACTCAAACGGCGACGTGAAATTGAGTTCCGTTGTGGGGTGCGGATTGTTGTCGCGCAGGCGCGTCAGAATTTCCAGCCTTTTTGCTTTGTTCATCAGACTTTCCCTGTTTCACCTGCCGGAACAGCGGAAGGCGCGGTTTCGGCGCGGCGTTTCTTCATTTTTTCATCAATAAGATATTTTACCGCCAGCATGAGCCCCAGGCCGATAAACGCGCCTGGCGGCAGCATCGCCAGCAGGAAAGGCGAGTCGGTGTGAAATATCTCGACCCGTAATACTTTTGCCCAGCCTCCCAGCAGGCTATCCGCGCCATCGAAAAGCGTACCATTCCCGAGGATCTCGCGCAGCGAACCCAGCACGAACATCGCGCCTGTCGCGCCCATGCCGATGGAAAAACCGTCCAACGCGGAAAGCCACGGTCCTTTTTTCGCGGCAAACGCTTCGGCGCGACCAACAACAATGCAGTTCGTTACAATCAGAGGAATAAAAATCCCTAAAGACTGATACAAACCGAACGCATACGCATTGATCAGCATCTGTACTGCGCTTACCACCGAGGCAATGATCATGACGTAAATCGGGATACGGATTTCTGCCGGCGTCCAGCGACGTAGTGCGGACACCGTAAGGTTGGTCAGCGTTAATACCAGCGTTGTGGCCAGACCCAGCCCCAGAGCGTTGGTTGCCGTAGACGTCACCGCCAGTAAAGGGCACAGGCCAAGTAGCTGCACCAGAGCAGAGTTATTTTTCCATAACCCCTGAACAACAATGTCTTTTATTTCGCTCATGGTTATTCTCCACAGGCGGTTAAATGGGGGAGCTGAGCGGGCAGTGATTCGGCGTACAGCCCGGCGCGTTTAACCGCATTCACCACGGCGCGCGGCGTTATTGTCGCCCCGGTAAATTGATCAAAATCACCGCCATCCTTTTTCACCGCCCAGTGCGTATCATTTTCACCGCTGATGGTTTTACCGCTAAAGTGGGTAATCCAGTCAGACAAACGGCGCTCAATTTTATCACCTAACCCTGGCGTCTCATGATGTTCCGTCACACGCGTCCCCAGGACGGTACCGTTGAAATCTGCGCCAACAATAAGCTGGATAGCGCCGGAATAGCCATCTGGGGCGGTGGCCTCAATGATGGCCGCTACGGGTTTATCATCCTTGCGAGCGATAAAAACACGGTGTGTGCCTTTGCCGAGGGCGGGCGCATCGACCAGATAACAGCTCTCTTGCAGATTATTATTGTAACGATCTGGCGGCAATACCTGATCGAACAGGGCATGTTGTTGTTGCAGCGCTTGTTCGTGGATGGTTGATTTTGTCATCTGATTAATCACCGCGGTCAATCCCGTAGAGCCTGCGGCAAAAAGCGCCAGCGTAATACCGTGTTTACGAATCGTTTTCAGCATGGTTTATCCTTTGCGATGTCCATAGACGCGGGGGCGCGTGTAGTAGTCGATCAGAGGAACCGTGATATTCGCCAACAGGACAGCAAAAGCAACGCCGTCCGGATAGCCGCCGAAGCTACGAATCAGCCACACTAATACCCCAGCCAGCGCGCCGAAAATTAAACGTCCACGGTTGGTCGTGGAGGCGGTAACCGGATCCGTTAAGATAAAAAATGCACCCAGCATGGTGGCGCCTGACAGCAGATGAAGCTGCGGCGAGGCCAGCGTAGCGGGCGAGAAAAGCCAACCTAACGCGGCGCATAGCGCCAGCGTCAGCAGAAAACTGACCGGGATATGCCAGCGGATAGCTTTTTGCCACAGCAGGAATACGCCGCCGACAAGCCAGGCGAGGTTAACCCACTGCCAGCCCACGCCGGCCAGCGCGCCGCTGTATATCGGGTACTGCATAATTTGCTCAACGGAATGTCCGGCGCGCAAGGACGTTTTAAACGTATCCAGCGGCGTCGCCTGGCTGATACCGTCAATACCGATACGTAGCAGCGTCATATCGCCGCCGCTGGCGGTATGCCCGGTAAAAATCATCCGCAACGTGTCCAGCATATCGGGCGTTGTTGCGGCTATTTCATAAGGCGGCAACCAGCTTGTCATTTGCACCGGAAAGGAAATTAATAGCACCACGTAGCCGATCATGGCCGGATTAAAGGGGTTTTGTCCCAGCCCGCCATATAACTGTTTAGCGATAATAATGGCGAATCCGGTTCCCAGCACGACCATCCACCAGGGCGCAAGCGGAGGGATGCTGACCGCCAGCAAAAGCCCCGTCAATAACGCGGAATAATCCTGCAGGTGACTGGCGACCGATTGTTTGCGCAGCCTGAGGACAATGGCTTCTGCGACGAGCGCCGTGATAGCAGCCAGAACGATCTGGAAAAGCGTTCCCCAACCAAAAAACCACGTCTGCGCGGCAATCCCCGGCAGAGCGGCGATTAATACCAGCAACATGATTCGCGATGTCTGGCGCTGGTTATGGGTATAAGGCGAGCTTGCGATTCTGAATACCATTTAATCCTCGTTGACAACCTGCTGCTGTGCTGCTTTTTTTGCCTGAACGCGGGCGATAGCCGCAGCAACCGCGGCTTTACGCGGGGCGGCCGGTTCGGCAGGTTCGCTTCCGGCCTGCTGCTCCTGCTTACGGGCTTTGGCGCGGGCGATGGCCGCTTCCACCGCGGCTTTACGCGGATCGACCGGTTCGGCAGGTTCGCTTCCGGCCTGCTGCTCCTGCTTACGGGCTTTGGCGCGGGCGATAGCCGCTTCCACCGCGGCTTTGCGCGGGTCGACCGCTTCGGCAGGTTCGCTTCCGGCCTGCTGCTCCTGCTTACGGGCTTTGGCGCGGGCGATGGCCGCTTCCACCGCGGCTTTACGCGGATCGACCGGTTCGGCAGGTTCGCTTCCGGCCTGCTGCTCCTGTTTGCGGGCTTTGGCGCGGGCGATAGCCGCCTCCACCGCGGCTTTGCGCGGATCGACCGGTTCGGCAGGTTCGCTTCCGGCCTGCTGCTCCTGTTTGCGGGCTTTGGCGCGGGCGATAGCCGCCTCCACTGCGGCTTTACGCGGGTCGCCGCCGGATATCGCGCTGTCAGCCACCGGATGAGCGGCTTGTTTAGCGCGCGCTTGCGCTTTACGCGCTTCACGGGCCGCGATGACGGCGCTATTGTCTGGCAGACTACCCGCCTGAATAACCACCGGTTGCGTGGCCTGCGCCTGTTTCTCTTTTACCCGCGCCAGCGCAGCGGCAATGGCATCCTGATCTTTTGCCGCTGGTTGTACCGCTGCGCTCTTATGACGTGCAAGGCGGGCGGCTTTTTCGCGCTCCAGTCTTGCCTGACGAGCCTCAAAACGCGCTTTGGCTTCGGCGGCGCGTTTTTCTTCAAGCCTGATCGCATTAATCTCCGCTTTTTCCTGACGGAAATATTGGACGAGCGGAATATTACTGGGGCAGACCCAGGCGCAGGCGCCGCATTCTATACAATCAGCAATATGGTGAGCGGTAGCCTTGTCATGCTGCTGCCCTTTGCTGAACCAATAAAGCTGCTGCGGTAAAAGGTCGGCAGGGCAGGCGTCAGCGCAAGCGCTGCAACGAATACAGCTTTTCTCTTCCTGAGGCGCCCCCATTTCAGCCACGGATGGCGCCAGCAGGCAGTTGGTGATTTTTACGACCGGTACGTCAAGCCAGGGAAGGGTGAATCCCATCAACGGGCCGCCCATGATGACCATCTGGTCAGCAGAAGGGCAGAACCCGGCATCGTTAAGCAAATGACGAACGGGAGTGCCGAGCCGTGCCCAGACGTTACCCGGTCGGCTTACCGCTTCACCCGTTAAGGTGACAACGCGTTCTGTGATCGGCTCGCCGTCAACCACGGCGCGTTTCACGGCATAAGCCGTACCGACGTTTTGCATCAGCACGCCAATATCAGAGGATCGCCCGCCGTGGGGAACCTGTTTTCCCGTCAGTATTTGGGTGAGCTGTTTTGCGCCGCCGGAAGGGTATTTGGTTGGGATCACACGTAACGAAATATCGTGGGCGTCAGCCAGTACGGCGCGCAGCATGGAAATAGCCTGCGGTTTGTTATCTTCAATGCCGATTAATACCTCACGCGGTTGCAGAATATGCGCCAGGATGCGAATACCTTCCACAATCTGCGCGGCGCAGTCCTGCATCAAACGATCGTCCGCCGTAATGTAAGGTTCGCACTCTGCGGCATTGATAATAAGCGTGGTGATTTTATCGCCGCCGCCCTGCAATTTAACGCCGGTGGGAAACCCTGCGCCGCCAAGCCCGGCAACGCCATACTGATGAATGCGTTCAATGAGCGCTTCACGGCTGTGGGCGCGGTAATCAGACCAGCCCTCGCGTTCAATCCAGCGGTCCTCGCCGTCGGCATCAATGATGACGCTTAACTCCGCCAGCGCCGAAGGATGCGCCGTCGAGTGGGGCGCAATAGCGATAACCGTCCCGGAGGTGGGCGCGTGTACCGGCAGCATTCTCCCACGTCCACGGGTCAGCGCCTGGCCGCGCAGCACGCGATCGCCGACGCTAACGCACAGCTCTCCCTCAGCGCCAATGTGCTGTTTTAAGGGGATAACGAAGCGCGGCGCTAAAGGCACCTGGCGCAGCGGCGTGCCGTTTGACTGGGTCTTCATTTCGGGCGGATGAATACCACCGTCGAAATCCCAGATTTTATCTTTTCTGAAAGCGGAAAATAGTTTAAGCATGTTGTTCCACGGGAATGATGCGAACGGGAATGGTGTTCAAATCCCATTTCCAACTGTCGGGCGTCTCATTCACCGGACGTAATTCGATGCAGTGCGTCGGACACGGATCGACGCACAGATTACAGCCAGTACAGAGATCGCTCATGACCGTGTGCATGGCGCGCGTTGCGCCAACGATGGCGTCAACCGGGCAGGCCTGAATGCATTTTGTGCAGCCAATGCAGTTATTTTCATCAATAATTGCCAGCATACGTACTGGCGCAGCCCGCTGTTCTTCACCATCGCATGGTTGCGGCTCTACGTTTAGCAACTCTGCCATTTTCAGCATGACGGCTTCGCCGCCGGGCGCGCAACGATTGATTTTCTCGCCCTGGAGACCCACGGCTTCGGCGTAGGGGCGACAGCCGGGATAGCCGCACTGACCACACTGACTCTGCGGCAAAAGCGCATCGATTTTTTCAACAACCGGATCATCTTCAACCGCGAATCGGCGGGAGGCATAACCCAGAATGGCGCCGAACACCAGGCCCAGAAGGGTCAGGGCGCCAACGGCAATCCAGATAGTATTCATTACAACTTCACCAAACCACTAAAGCCCATAAAGGCCAAAGACATTAATCCTGCGGTAATCAATGCTATCGCGTTACCACGAAAAGGGGCGGGCACATCCGCCACGGCAAGGCGTTCGCGGATAGCGGCAAACAGAACCATCACTAATGAAAAACCGACGGCGGCGGAAAATCCGTACAGCGCCGACTGAAGAAAGTGATGACCGAGATTAATATTCAGTAACGCTACGCCCAGAACCGCACAGTTAGTGGTAATCAGTGGTAAGAAGATGCCTAACAAGCGGTATAACGCCGGGCTGGTTTTCCGCACAACCATTTCGGTAAATTGCACGACCACAGCAATGACGAGGATAAAGGCCAGCGTCCGCAGATAAATCAGATCCAGCGGAATAAGTATCCAGGTGTCGATAAGCCAGGCGCATATCGACGCCAGCGTCATGACAAAGGTCGTCGCGAGGCCCATCCCCATGGCGGTTTCCAGTTTTTTGGATACGCCCATAAAGGGACAAAGGCCCAGGAATTTGACCAGTACAAAGTTATTGACCAGTACAGTTCCGACAAAGAGCAGCAGGTAATCAGTCATGTTTCGGCCTGAAATAAAAAAGCCGCCTATTATCTGTCAAACTACCACAGGCGACAACAGGTTAACTGTAGGGTTATTACGGATTAACAAACGTTGTTTTAACGCGCGCTGAACGTTTGAGATAAGGCACAATGAGCGCCGTCGCCAACAGTGGGAAGAGTAACTGACGCACGGCAAAGGCATCTGAGACGGGCGAAAAGGCAAATGCTTTAACCGCCAGTAACACCGACACCAGCAGCCAGATAATGTAATGCTTCGGCACGCAGCGTCTGCGTTTGAAGAATGCGATTGTCAACCACAGGGTATAGTACCACATGGCGATAGCGGTAATAAATGAAATGCCCCATAGCAGTAAATTACCGGTTTCCTGTCCGCTAAGCGTCTTGAACGTTTGCGGTGTGGCAAGCGCCATAACGTAGAGTAATAACGCCAGCGAGGCGCTCAACAACGCGACTAACAGCCAGGCTAACGGGCCAAGAAGCCAGCCTCCAATTCGTTGTGGCGGTGTTGTAGTCATATCTTCTCCGGGGTTACGCGCGTTAACGGTCATGCCGCTCATTTTGGGGCAAATATTATAAGGTTTTTGATGTTAAACGCTACTTTCTTTATTGCACATAGCGCCAGACGGATTGCGGGACCTGACCTACATCAAACAGGCGTCCTCCGGAAACCAGTTCGGCACGGCGGTGATCTGCAGCGCGATACATATTAACAATGTCCATGTCATCAGTAAGGGTATAGTTAAGGTGGTCGAACAGTTTTTCCAGACTTTCGAGCGAACTAATTTTGCGGAATTTTAATAGATAATCCTGAACAGTCATATAAAGTTGATCCATATTAAATATAATGCCAACGGAGTAGTCACTGATAAAAAATAAACAAAACCGCACCAGTGAGAGGTCAGGGGTGCAGGTAAAAAGGGAATATTCTTACCGGTAAAGAGTCAGGCGCCACATGGCGCCTGGGGCGAAAGGTTAACGCGCTTTCCTACAACAGGCAATAAACGTCAGACCAGATAGGACATATTTCGTTTTTTTTGCCGGTTTTTGACTTTTCTTTGCACCCCCGGGGCGCCGCTTACCGTACCACGCGAAAATGCCTTTACATTATCTGACGCTTACTTCTTCTGAACGGAAGCCGTGGGCTCTGGTGGTTGGTAATTGTCAATATGGTTGGCAATACCTAAAAGAATGACTGAGATAACGAGAACTATCCACCCAGTTAATTCAATAAGACGATTCATTATTGACGACATTTGCTTTGATTTATCCATAAACACAGGGGGTAAATGTTACTTTCCTGGCGAACGGTCGGCAAGAGGGAGGGAAACGTTTTCAGCCTCTGTTCTGTAACAAGTTAATCATTTGATGCTACGTTGATGGTCAGGACGCTATTGCGGCTAATCGCACGATGGTGTGGAATAGCGATATCTAAAACCGGAGGCAGTGAGATGAATGACAAAATCCGCGTTGGGTTAATCGGTTATGGCTACGCCAGTAAAACCTTTCATGCGCCCTTAATTATGGGAACGCCAGGGTTAGAGCTTGCGGCGGTATCCAGCAGCGATGAAACAAAAGTGAAAGCAGACTGGCCGGCGGTCTCCGTGGTCTCTGAGCCCCGACATTTATTTAACGATCCGCATATCGACCTGATCGTGATCCCGACGCCCAACGATACCCATTTCCCGCTGGCGAAAGCTGCGCTGGAAGCCGGTAAGCATGTGGTGGTTGATAAACCCTTTACCGTGACACTGTCACAGGCGCGAGAATTGGATGCGCTTGCGCGGAGCACTGGCCGGGTACTTTCCGTCTTCCACAACCGACGCTGGGATAGCGATTTTTTGACGCTGAAAGCCTTGCTGGCGGATGGCGTGCTCGGCGAGGTGTCCTTGTTTGAATCCCACTTTGATCGCTTTCGTCCCCAGGTGCGCGACCGCTGGCGCGAGCAAGGCGGGCCGGGAAGTGGTATCTGGTACGATCTGGCGCCGCACTTGTTGGATCAGGCCATTCAACTTTTTGGCCTGCCGGTCAGCATGACGGTGGATTTAGCGCAACTGCGTCCGGGCGCGCAATCTACAGATTATTTCCACGCGATTTTATCCTACCCCCAGCGCCGCGTGATTTTGCACGGTACGATGCTGGCCGCGGCGGAATCCGCGCGATACATCATTCATGGTTCGCGCGGTAGCTATGTAAAATATGGCCTCGATCCTCAGGAAGAACGGTTAAAAAACGGCGAGCGTTTACCGCAGGAAGACTGGGGATACGACATGCGTGACGGCGTATTGACTCTGGTTGAGGGAGAGACGCGCAAAGAAGAGAACTGGCTTACGTTGCCGGGTAACTATCCGGCATATTATGCCGCCATCCGCGATGCGTTAAACGGTAACGGTGAAAATCCCGTGCCGGCAAGCCAGGCGATTCAAATTATGGAGTTGATTGAACTGGGCATAGAATCGGCAAAACATCGCGCGACGCTGTGTCTTGCCTGAGATGTCGCATTTCTCCGCCTGGGATAGCATTAAACCGCAGGCGGAGAAGGGCGTTAGTGTCAATAAAGCAATTTTACGCCGCGGCCACTTTTTCGCGCAGCGCACGTTTTTCGCCATCGCTCAAAAAGGCGATTTCCAGACCGTTAATCTGTGCCTGGCGAATCTGTTCGCGGCTCAATCCTGCCGCTGGCGCGGCGACGTGATATTCATGGATAATATCTACGCCCTGAACAGCCGGATCGTCCGTATTAAGACTGGCGAGAACGCCATGCTCAAGGAAGGTTTTGAGCGGATGGTCTGCCAGCGATGCGACGGTACTGGTCTGAATATTCGAAGTCAGACAGGATTCAATACCGATACGCTGTTGTACAAGAAAATCCATTAACGCGCGATCTTCGACAGCTTTTACGCCATGTCCGATACGCTCGGCCCCCAGTTCGCGAATCGCCTGCCAGATACTTTCCGGCCCTGCGGCTTCGCCAGCGTGAACGGTAATATGCCAGCCCGCATCGCGCGCCCGATTAAAGTGCGACAAAAACAGACTGCCGGGAAAGCCCAGCTCATCACCGGCTAAATCCAGCGCGGTGATGTTCTCTCTGTGCGCCAGCAGCGCATCAAGCTCCTGTAAACATGCCGCCTCGCCGAAGGTACGGCTCATAATGCCAATGAGTCGCGCCTCGACGCCAAACGTGTTACAGCCGTCGCGTACACCGTCGATAACGGCTTCAACCACGCCTGCGATCGGTAACTGATGCGCCATCGCCATATAGCCGGGCGAAAAGCGAAGCTCGACGTAATGCAGGCCGTTACGTGCGGCATCTTCAATATTTTCAAAGGCCACACGGCGGCAGGCGTCAAGCGATGCCAGGACTTTTACCCCCCAATCGAGCTTAGTGAGAAAGCTTACTAAATCGGGTTCGGTTGAGGTGACCTGGACATGCGGAATCAGCGTTTCCAGCGTTTGGGCGGGAAGGGCGATGTTGAACTGCCGACCAAGATCCAGAATTGTTTGGGCGCGAATGTTGCCATCAAGGTGGCGGTGGATGTCAGTCAAAGGAAGCGTAATATCAATCATGGGCGCACTCAATTTTTAATAAAAGTGCGCACCATTATACTACAGATTGATAATGCTCTGGAAATTTTGCAAAAACGGAGTCATTACGTTGCAACTTCGCGAGAGCGCGGAAGAAATTTTGTATCATTCTCTTTAACGCGCCCCCGGTCAGCTCACGGGGGGCGTCTCTGTTATCGCCTCTTAGGATAAAGGGTCAGCCCCCTGCTTGTAGACAGTATCAGCGAACGGTGCGGATAGCGTTAATCAATCCGTTGACGCCTTTTTCAAGTTTCAGGCGAGGGCATCCGGCATTCAGACGCACAAATCCCCGGCCTTCTGCGCCATAGGTATTGCCGGGCATAATGGCGACTTTCTCCTGATGAATGAGCGTGTGCTGTAATTTTTGATCGTCAATGCCGAGTGGACGGAGATCAATCCAGGCCAGATAGGTCGATGGCGGCGCTTGCCAGTTCAACGTCGGAAAGGCGCCATTCAGCGCCTGCTCAATATAGCGCATATTAGCCGCCAGCGAGGCGCGTAACGCATCCAGCCACGGCGCGCCGTGCTGATACGCGGCAATATGCGCCGTGAGCGAGAGCACCGCTGGCGAAGAGAGGCCGTCGCGCCCTTTTAAGGCGGCCAGGTAGCGTTCACGGCTTTCACTATTTTCAATGATTCCATAAGCGCCGGTTAATGCCGGAATATTGAAGCTTTTCGAGCCGGAGGAGAGCAGCGCCCAGTCTCCGCGCGCGACATTGCTCCAGGGAATATGCGGCTGGTTTCCCCATACCATATCCATGTGAATTTCATCGGAAATCACCCGTACGCCATGGCGCTCGCACAGCGTTGACATCGTTTCCAGCTCGTCACGCGTCCACACTTTACCGGTGGGATTTTGCGGACTGCACAGCAGCAGGATTTTGCTTTCCGGACGCGCCAGCGCCGCCTCCAGTTTGGCCATATCGCAATACCAGGCGTTGCCTTCTTTCTCCAGTGGGACGGGAGTGACGATGCGATGGTTGCCTTCAATCGCCTTATAAAAAGCATCGTAAGCGGGGGTATGAACTACCACGCCATCGCCTTCGTCGGACCACTGGCGGATAAGCTCGGACGCCATATAGATAACGGAGGGGCCGTATACGAGGGAGTGGGCATCTATCGTGGTCTGATGGCGTGTCGCAAACCAGTGGGTAATCGCCCCTAAAAACGCCTCATTTTTCCAACGGCTATAGCCCAGCACACCGTGGGAAAGGCGCTGGTTTAGCGCCACCAGGATACACGGCGCGGTGGCAAAATCCATATCCGAGATCGTAAAGGGGAGCAGATCGGCTTCGCCAAAACGATCGGCGACATAATCCCACTGCGTACACCATGTCCCGCGACGGTCAACTTCCTGTGAAAAATCGAACATATCTCTTCCTTATGCCTGAACGGTATTCATCAGACCAACCATTTCATCTTTTACTGACTGAACCTGTGGGCCGATAACCACCTGCAAATTATGCTGATTGAGCTGTACGACGCCTATCGCACGATTGTCCTTCAATGCCTGGACATCGACAAGCGACATATCTTTCACGGACAGACGTAGGCGGGTGATGCAGTTGTCCAGACTCACAATGTTTTCCGTGCCGCCTAATGCCGCCAGGATAGCAGGCACGTTGTAGCCGGATTTTCCTGGCGCGCCAGCGATCGCTTTTTCAATGCTGGTGGCGATCTCCGCTTCGCGCCCCGGTGTTTTGAGGTTAAAGCGTGTAATGGCGAAGCGAAAAATGAGGTAGTAAACCGCAAACCAAATCGCCGCCACTACCGGTACCAGATACCATTTTGTTGACAGACCATGCAGGATGCCAAACACCACAAAGTCAATAATATTGCCATCCGTATTGCCGATAGTGACGCCGAGAATAGCCATGATGGTGAAGCCCAGCCCGGTCAGCAGAGCATGAATAACGTACAGCACCGGCGCTACGAACAGGAACAGGAATTCCAGCGGCTCCGTTGTACCGCCGACAACGCAGGCGATTAAACCGGAAATCAATAATCCTTTAATTTTAGGGCGGTTTTCTGGACGGGCACAGTGGTACATTGCCAGCGCGGCGCCCGGCAACCCACCGAGAAACGCCGGCATTTTGCCTTGCGATAAGAAGCGAGTGGCGCTTTCAGAGAAGCCGTGCGTCGTTGGGCAACTGAGTTGGGCCTGGAAAATAGTCAATGCGCCGCTCACGGTATGCCCGCATACCTCTTGCGTACCGCCCGCCTCGGTGAAACGAATCAGCGCTACCAGAATATGGTGCAGACCAAAAGGCAACAGCAGGCGCTCGCCGGTGCCGAAAATCATCGGTCCAAAGTCGCCGGCGCTATTGATGATATGACCCAGTCCACTAATTCCCATCGCAAAAACCGGCCAGACGAGCGGGATAACCAGGCCGACAAGCCCCATCACAACGGCGGAAACGATAGGCACAAAACGCGTACCGCCGAAAAAAGCCAGCGCATCCGGCAAACGAATGGTATGAAACCGTTCATGCAGCATCCAGACAATAATACCAGCGATAACGGCGCCGAGGATGCCGGTATCGATAGAGGGGATGCCCAGAATATTTTGTACGTTATTGGCTTTCAGCACCGCCGCATCGGTGGTCGGCAGAATGCCTTTTGCCGTGAGCCAGAAGTTGACTGCAAGGTTCATGACCGCATAACCGACGAACCCGGCAAACGCGGCGACGCCTTTGTTTTCCCGCGCCAGACCAAGCGGAATCGCGATACAAAACATCACCGGCAGAAAGCTAAAGGCAAAAGAACCTACTTTACTCATCCAGGTGAAGATAGCCTGTAGCAAGGGATTACCCAGCACGGGGAGCAGGGTGATAACGTCGTGGCTACTGAGTGAGCTGCCGATACCGAGCATAATGCCGCAGAACGAGAGCAAGGCGACGGGCAACATAAACGTTTTGCCCAGTTGCTGGAAAAATTCCCATAGCGTTATTTTTGGCGTGGTTTTCGTCGTCATCTAACGACTCCTTGTTAATAAAGGCCGGTGTCAGGTTATGATGGCGAAAAGATAAAACGTTTTATCAAATTTTAGTGCGGCATTAATCACATTACTGACCGATAATAACGCGTATAAAGATAACAGATAGGTAAAACGTTTTATCTGTCAGATTCTGGAGCGATTTGTTGACATGGCTATCGCCAAAAAAATCACTATCCACGATGTTGCGCTGGCGGCTGGCGTGTCGGTGAGCACCGTTTCCTTAGTGCTGAGCGGCAAGGGGCGAATATCGGCCGCGACCGGCGAGCGCGTGAACGCGGCAATTGAGCAACTGGGCTTTGTGCGTAACCGCCAGGCGTCCGCGCTGCGTGGCGGGCAAAGCGGCGTTATCGGTTTGATCGTGCGTGATTTATCGGCACCCTTTTATGCCGAATTGACCGCCGGGTTAACGGAAGCGCTGGAAGCGCAAGGCCGTATGGTTTTTCTCCTGCACGGGGGGAAAGATGGCGAACAGCTAAATCAGCGTTTTACCATGCTGCTTAATCAGGGCGTGGATGGCATGGTGATCGCCGGTGCGGCGGGTAGTAGCGAAGCGCTGAGAGCGCAGGCCGACGCACAAGGAATTCCGGTGGTGTTTGCGTCACGCGCCAGCTATCTTGATGATGCGGATACCGTTCGGCCTGACAACATGCAGGCGGCGCAGCTCCTGACGGAGTACCTTATTCGTCAGGGCCATCAGCGCATCGCCTGGCTGGGAGGACAAAGCGCATCTTTAACCCGCGCGGAGCGCGTGGGCGGCTATTGCGCGACGTTGTTAAAATACGGTCTACCGTTTCACAGCGAGTGGGTCGTGGAATGCGCTTCCAGTCAGAAACAGGCAGCAGAAAGCATTACCGCGCTGTTGCGATACAATCCGACCATTAGCGCTGTCGTTTGTTACAACGAAACCATTGCGATGGGGGCGTGGTTTGGCCTACTGAGAGCCGGACGACAGAGTGGCGAGAGCGGTGTCGATCGTTATTTCGAGCAGCAGGTGTCGCTGGCGGCGTTTGCTGATGTGGCGGAGAACGCCCTCGACGACCTGCCGATTATCTGGGCCAGTACGCCGGCGCGAGAAATAGGCTATACCCTGGCCGAACGAATATTGCAGCGTATTGCTCACGACGAGCACCATGTGCGGAGTCAAACGATAGCCGCTCGCCTGGTAACGCAAAAGTAGAGGCTGCGCGTCGTTCGGCGCAGGCCGGGTGCAGCATCGCGACACCCGGCAAGGCGATTATTGTTGAGGCAGCGCCGGAACGTCCGGAACGGAAAGCGCCGGCATCCCAAACAGGCCGACAAAGTCTTCCAACGGCATTTTTTGTCCGTTGAGCGTGATCTGGCCATTGGCGTACTGCAAACTGGAGGCGATAGTATTATCCTTCAGCGTTGTCAGTCGGAACATCTGACCCATTGCGGACAGCCCCTGCACCTGCTGTTTTGCCAGTTTTTCCGCATCATCCTGCTGATAGCCTTCCAGTTTTGCTATCTGCGTCATAAACTCGACCGCCATGTCCATTGGAATTGCCAGTTTCGCATCCAGCGATTTCACGGAGCGGTCGACTTCCTGCGCCAGCGTTTGCGGTTGTGCCGTTGTGGTTGCCGGATCTTTGAGGAACAGCGACAGATTCAGCGTGGTTTCCCCTTTGGCGTTTTTCCAGCTAAGCGGCGCCAGGGTCAGTACCGGATCGCCTTTTAACAGCACGGGGAGAGCGCTAAAGAACGCTTCAGTGACTTTTTGCTGATAAAGCTCAGGATTCTGCGCCACGTCCGGCTGATTCAGCAGCGCCTGCGTTTGTGCATGATATTGCTGACTAAACTGGTGCCAGGCTTCGCCGTCGATTTGACCGACTTTCAACGTTAATTTACCGCTGCCCAAATCCTGATTCTGCACTTTCAGGCTGTTAAGCGAGTAATCCAACTGGCTGTTAATGGTTTTTCCGTCGTTGACGAGATCGGACTTGCCGGCAATTTCCATCCCTTCCAGCACCGCCATCTCTTTACCCTCAATGGCGATGGACAGTTTATCCAGCGTTAACTTTTGGTCGCCCACACGTTCGCCAAAGCTTGCCAGTTTACTGGTACCGTCGGTTTTCAAATTATTAAAGGTGAGTTGGACCTTCTGGTTATATTCGTTAACGGCATCGACCAGGCCGCTCTGCGCTTCGCCCGACAGCGAAACCACATTACCGTCTTTATCGGCGTTAAGCTGGAACTCGCCACCGCTAAAGGCGACCTTTTCACCGGCATTCTCGTAGTTTAACGGCTTGAGAGAGATATCGGAGCGGGTATCGCCGCCATAACCAATGCGGGTATTGATAACAAAGGGCGTGTCGCCTTTCGCGATATCAAAGAGGGGTTTTGCCGCATCGTTATTCACCAGGGTGGTTTTTACCGACGCCATAGAAGGGATCAGATTGAGCGTTTTGAGCTGGGCGAGCGGGAAGGGGCCATGTGAAACGGACTCGTCCAGCACAATGCTTTGCCCGGGCTTCAACCAGGTATTGTCTGCGCCGGCAACCGGTTTGACAACCAGTTGCAGATGGCTACTGAACACGCCACGCTGGTAGTTTTGATAACTTAATTCGACACCGGCCTCCGGCGCAGTACGCTTGAGCTGTTCATTGGCCTGAGTCACCATGTCTGCAAGATGGTTCTCCAGCTTTTTCCCCGTATACCAGGCACCGCCTGTCCAGACGATGCCAAGTGCAATCACTACACCTGCAGCTACCAGTGTTTTTTTCATATCAATTGTCCATAAAAATGAAACCAGGCGGATTAAACCGCCTGGAGGAGTTTTACGTCTGTTATAAGCTTAGCAAGAGTTGTTAAAAAATTCAGTACGTTGCTACAGCTTGTTATAAACACGCGCTAAACGGCCCGTGCCGCTGGCGTTAACCGGAGACTCATCCGCGCCGATAAAGGCCGATTCACCCGGCTTCAGTACCAGACGCTGTTCATCTTTACGTAACACCGCCTCACCCTCAACGCAGAACAGAATCGCGGCGCTGTGTTGGCCGATGCTCGTCTCCTGAAGCGCCAGGTCGTGCAGTGAAAAAGCAAAATCGTCAACCGGAATGGGGAAGTCCAGCTCCGCGCCGCTTTTTACCGGGGCAGTCAGCAACTCGCCGGCAGGCTTAGGTTCGAACTTCACGTTCGCGACCAGCTCAGGGATGTCGATATATTTTGGCGTAAGGCCAGCGCGCAGAACGTTATCGGAGTTTGCCATGACTTCCAGCGCAACGCCCTGCAGATAAGCATGAGGCGTTTCGGCAAACAGGAACATCGCCTCGCCGGGATTCAGTTTGACCACATTCAGCAACAAAGGAGAGAAAAGCCCGCTGTCGTCAGGATAATACTCTGAAATCACGCGGATCGTTTGCCACGGTTCGCCTTGCTGGCTGTTAAGCGCCGCTTTGAGTACGGCTAACGCGCGGGATTTTTCTTCGCCTTGCATATTCAACAGGCTGGCGAAAAGCTGGCTCAGACGTTCAGCGTTCGGCGCCTGCAAAAAGTGGGCGATAGCGGAATGCGCGCCGGCGACAGGTTGCAGTAAAGAGACAATGTCAGAAAATTCGCGGAACGCGTTCATCGCCAGGAAAGGCGTCAGGGCAAAAACCAGCTCTGGTTTATGGTTAGGATCTTTATAGTTCCGCTCTGCGGCATCCATGGGGATACCCGCCGCATTTTCTTTCGCGAAACCGATTTCGGAGTTGCGTTTATTCGGGTGCACCTGAATAGAGAGCGGTTGTGCGGCGCACAGTACTTTAAACAGAAACGGCAGTTCGCCGAAACGGTTGGCTACCGCTTCGCCCAGCATGGCGGTTTTATTCTTTTCGATGGCGTCACGCAGGGAGACGGTTTCGCCGTTGGCGGTGGTGATTCGCGAGCTGCTTTTGGGATGCGCGCCCATCCAGAGTTCAGCCATTGGCTGCTGCTGCGGATTGGCGATGCCATAAAGTTCCGTTAACGCAGTTTTACTTCCCCAGGCATAGTTTTGCACTGAGTTAATGAGTTTTTGCATTATCAAGCCCTGTTTCAATGTGGAGATCAATGGGAGGTATTAAACCAAGAAACCCGCATGAAGTAACCTCCGGGCGTAAAAAGTCGTACTTGTCTCAGTTTTTGTTAAAAAATTGTGTAGGATAGTGTTACTCGCTTTGAGTCGGGCAATGGAACACCTGCCCAGAGAATAACCATACCGAGCGGTAAGTGAGAGCACAATGTCAAACAAACCCTTCTTTTATCAAGACCCTTTTCCCCTCAAAAAGGACGATACCGAGTACTACTTGTTGACCAGCGAACATGTTTCCGTCGCCGAATTCGAAGGACAAGAGATCCTGAAAGTCGCGCCGGAAGCGCTAACGCTGTTGGCGCGTCAGGCCTTCCACGATGCGTCTTTTATGTTACGTCCCGCGCATCAGCAGCAGGTGGCGGATATTCTGCGCGATCCGCAGGCCAGTGAAAACGACAAATATGTCGCGCTGCAATTCCTGCGAAACTCCGATATCGCGGCCAAGGGCGTGTTGCCCACCTGCCAGGATACCGGTACGGCCATTATTGTCGGCAAAAAAGGCCAACGCGTCTGGACTGGCGGAGGTGATGAAGCGGCGCTGGCTCGCGGCGTATATAACACCTATATCGAAGATAACCTGCGCTATTCGCAAAACGCGGCGCTGGATATGTACAAAGAGGTCAATACCGGTACTAACCTGCCGGCGCAGATCGATCTCTACAGCGTCGATGGCGATGAATATAAATTCCTCTGTATCGCTAAAGGCGGCGGATCGGCGAATAAAACCTACCTCTATCAGGAGACAAAAGCGCTTCTGACGCCGGGTAAGCTCAAAAATTATCTCGTCGATAAGATGCGTACGCTGGGCACCGCCGCCTGTCCGCCGTATCACATTGCGTTTGTCATTGGCGGCACCTCGGCGGAAGCGAACCTGAAGACCGTTAAGCTGGCCTCGGCAAAATACTATGATGCGCTACCGACCGAAGGCAATGAACACGGGCAGGCCTTCCGCGATATTGAACTGGAAAAAGAATTGTTGCTTGAGGCGCAAAATCTTGGCTTAGGCGCGCAGTTCGGCGGCAAATATTTCGCTCACGATATTCGTGTCATCCGATTGCCGCGTCACGGGGCATCGTGTCCGGTAGGTATGGGCGTATCCTGCTCCGCGGATCGAAACATTAAAGCGAAGATCAACCGGGAAGGGATCTGGATCGAGAAGCTGGAGCGCAATCCCGGTAAATATATTCCTGAGGCGCTGCGCCAGGCGGGAGAGGGCGAGGCGGTGCGCGTTGATCTTAACCGTCCCATGAGCGAGATACTGCAACAACTGTCGCAGTATCCGGTATCAACGCGCCTGTCGCTGAACGGCACGATTATTGTGGGCCGCGACATCGCGCACGCTAAACTGAAAGAACGGATGGACAGAGGCGAAGGTTTGCCGCAGTACATCAAAGATCATCCTATCTATTATGCGGGGCCGGCAAAAACGCCGGAAGGGTACGCCTCCGGGTCGCTTGGGCCGACTACTGCAGGACGGATGGACTCTTATGTTGATCAGCTCCAGTCGCAGGGCGGCAGTATGATCATGCTGGCGAAAGGCAACCGCAGCCAGCAGGTGACCGATGCCTGTAAGAAACATGGCGGCTTCTACCTGGGCAGTATTGGCGGCCCGGCAGCCGTTCTGGCGCAGGGCAGTATCAAGCGCCTGGAGTGCGTGGAATATCCTGAACTGGGTATGGAGGCTATCTGGAAAATTGAAGTGGAGGATTTTCCGGCCTTTATTCTGGTGGATGATAAAGGCAACGATTTCTTCCAGCAGATTCAGTCATCGCAGTGCGCGCGCTGCGTTAAGTAATGTCGCCGCCCTGCGGGGCGGTAACATGATTCGCTATTTTGCCGGAGAACGGCGCAAGCGCCTTATCCGGTCTACACCGTTGTGTTGTTATCGTTAATACTCATAAGACCGCAAACATGTGAGCAATGTCGACACATGATCTCATCAACTTGAGTAAGGAGCAGGTAATGGTAACGGTACGCCGCGAGAAAGATTCAATGGGCGCGATTGAAGTCCCGGCAGATAAACTGTGGGGGGCGCAGACTCAACGTTCGCTGGAGCATTTTCGGATTTCCACGGAGAAAATGCCCGTCTCGCTCATTCACGCTCTGGCGTTGACCAAGCGCGCCGCTGCGAAGGTCAACCAGGACTTAGGGTTGTTGGCGGCGGAAAAAGCCAGCGCGATTATCCAGGCGGCTGATGAAGTGCTGGCGGGAAAACATGCTGATGAGTTTCCGCTGGCGATTTGGCAGACCGGGTCCGGTACGCAAAGCAACATGAATATGAATGAGGTGTTAGCGAACCGCGCCAGTGAAATTTTGGGCGGCGTTCGCGGTATGGAACGCAAGGTGCATCCCAATGATGACGTCAATAAGAGTCAAAGCTCAAACGATGTGTTCCCAACCGCCATGCACGTGGCGGCGTTACTGGCGTTACGCGAACACCTCATCCCGCAATTATCCGCATTAACGGATACGCTTCGCGATAAATCCCACGCTTTCGCCGATATTGTCAAAATTGGCCGTACTCACCTGCAGGACGCGACGCCGCTCACCTTAGGCCAGGAGATTTCCGGTTGGGTAGCCATGCTGGAACATAACCTCAGACACATTGAGCACAGTTTACCGCACGTCGCGGAACTGGCGCTCGGCGGAACCGCAGTAGGGACAGGGCTTAATACCCACCCGGAATATGCCCGGCGCGTGGCCGAGGAACTGGCGACGATTACCGCGGCGCCGTTTGTTACCGCCCCGAATAAATTCGAAGCGCTGGCGACCTGTGACGCGTTGGTACAGGCGCATGGCGCATTAAAAGGACTGGCGGCCTCGCTGATGAAAATCGCCAACGATGTTCGCTGGCTGGCGTCCGGCCCGCGCTGCGGCATTGGCGAGATTGCTATCCCGGAGAATGAGCCAGGCAGTTCCATTATGCCTGGTAAAGTGAACCCGACCCAGTGTGAAGCGGTAACGATGCTATGTTGCCAGGTAATGGGTAACGATGTGGCCATCAATATGGGGGGCGCATCGGGCAACTTTGAGCTCAACGTCTATCGTCCGATGGTTATTCATAATTTTCTGCAAACGGTGCGCCTGCTGGCCGATGGCATGGAGAGTTTTAATAAACACTGTGCGTCAGGAATCGAGCCAAACCGCGAGCGTATTACGCAGTTGCTGAATGAGTCGCTGATGCTGGTCACTGCGCTGAATACGCACATCGGTTACGATAAAGCGGCGGAGATTGCGAAGAAGGCGCATAAAGAAGGGCTGACGCTCAAAGCCTCAGCCGTGGCATTAGGATACCTTAGCGACGAGGAGTTCGACGCCTGGGTACGTCCGGAGTTGATGGTTGGCAGTATGACGCCGGGACGTTAATCCGCCACATACAGGTGCAGTCGCGGAATAATCAGTCGCAGCGGCTGCGCCTGTGGTTTAAAACGGTGCTGAATATTGTCGGCGTCATAGTTTTCCAGCCCGCCAATATCCGGCACGCCAGCGCCGTTGTCCGTGTTGATTAATGCGATAATCGGCGTGGGGCAGGCGTGTTGCACCTGTTTTTGCTGGCCTTTATACCAGATGCGGGCGATCGGCTGTACTTTAACCGGACGCTTAATCTTGAGTCGGGCCTGCTGCGGTAAGGCAGCGATATCCTGATATTCCCGTTCCAGCTTGAATTGCCATTGTTCGCGCGTCCACGGCGGGACGCTGCGCGGCGACGCGAGGCTTTTTTTCAACTGGCTCAGAACCTCATCCCGGCTTAAATTTTTAATAATATGTTTATTTGCCCAGCCGAAACGTATGGTGGCGGGGTTATTGATAAGCGTCAGCGTGCGGTAAGCGTTCAGAGTAATTAAGCCGGGTAGATGCCGATGCACCCACTCAAAACGTGCCGCTGAGGGAAGACCGGACTCTACCGTAACCATCTGCTCGAAGGTGGTTTTCAACTGGTTAATGCGCTGTACCTGATTTTCCAGATCTAGCTGTGTCGCATTATCCACTTGATAGCATAAAACGCCAGGCAGGCGGACGGCGGCTTTACTGCTGCGATTTTCGGACTGCTGTTGAATAAACAAATGGCGATAGTGACGTAGCGCCAGCGTTTCGGCCTCTTTCCCCAGATGTTGCGTTACCTCGATAGTATCCAGCGGCGCATGTTCCGCCTCTTTGGTCACCTGCGGCAGTGAAAAGACACGGGCGATAAGTAGCGAATGCTGCTGTAGATTATCCGTCAGCGCCGCCAGGTGTTGTTCTATCTGGCGAAAAGTGCCATTCAGGCGTTCAACGAGATCGTAGCGGGACATGGTATCACTCACTTTAGTTACAACATACTATCTGTATAGCACAGTTCCCGCCGCTCAACCAGCGTGCAAAATACGTCAGGCAGCGGTCACGTTGGGCATCGCGTGCCAGACCGGCCAGTGAAAGCTAAATTTTGCGCCGCCCAGTTCGCTCTCGTCACAGACGACGCTACCGCCCATCGCCAGGGCGATAGAGTGTACGATGGCGAGTCCAAGCCCGCAGCCGCCTGTCGCCCGGTCTCTACTGGGGTCGAGTCTGACAAAAGGTTCAAATACGCGCTCACGCGCATCCGCTTCAATGCCGGGGCCGTCATCTTCAACTATCAGCGTTGCCTGACTGCCGTCGAGTAACAGGCTGACTTGAACGGTGGTACGACTGTAGCGCAACGCATTATTCAGCAGGTTATCCAGCACTCGCGACATTAACCGCATATCAAGCGCGCCATAATCGCCGATTACACATGTGACAAGGTTTACGGCGCGTTCCGGGGTCACGCTTTGCACATCCTGCAAATGCGTGAGCAACCAGGCGGGGAGGTCGGGTTCGGTCAACATCAGTTCATTTTGCGGTCGGTCAAGGCGCGCATAGGTGAGCAGTTCTTCAATCAGCGCTTCCAGTTGACCAATATCGCGATTGAGCGCCTGTGATTCCGGCGGTGTCAGATTTTCACTCATTTCAAGCCGATAGCGTAAACGTACCAGCGGCGTGCGAAGCTCATGGGCGATACCGTCAATCAGCTGTTTTTTACTGGCGATCAGGGCATTAATGTTATCCGCCATCTGGTTGAACGCGACGCCCAGACGTTCGAAACTGGAGCCATTATCGAAGTGCAGGCGTTCAGTCAAATGACCCTCGCCAAAGCGCTGCGCGGCGGATTCGAGCCTGAGCATTTCTTGCCAGTGCGGGCGCATCCAGATAAACACAGGAAAGGCGAGAGAAAAGGCAATGAGCGCCATTAAGGCGATATCCAGCAGTCGCATTTGATGCAGGAAATAGAGATAGGGAACCGGGCCAACCGCCAGGACGTAATGGCTGCGCGGGATACGCTGAATAAAGGTGTATTGATCGTCAAGCGCGACAATATCGCCTTCACGCAGTCGCTGCGTGGTGGTGGCATCAAGCTTATAGTGATTTAACGGTTCAACGCGTAAATCGAAAGAGAGGTTCAGGTCCATCTCTTTTAACGTTTTCCCCCATTCACGCGGCGGGATTTCCCGCAGTTCGCTGCGCATCAGATAGAGCGAACTTTTCATCAGATCGTCGAGCGATTGCCTGCCCGCGCGTTCGGCGGTGAATTTGTACACCAGTCCGACCAATAAGGTCATGACCAGAAAACAGACGAACAGCAACAGGTAAAACTGCACAAACAGCTTTTTCATCAACGCCCACCGGATATCAATACATTAACTCTATCGCGGCGCTGGGGGAAAAGATTTCCCGTCAGCGCCGCTGGTGGGTTATAAAAGCAGGCTTTGCGTCAACTGACAACCTCATTGTCCGGCGTTAAGGTCCGGACTTTCGTGAACAATGCGCCCATCGACAAGTGTCAAAACAGCGCGAATGGTATCAATTCTGTCTTCCGGCATCGTCATAAATGGCTGATTGAGTACCGCCAGATCGGCCTGTTTTCCGACGCGAAGCTGGCCCCGGTGTTGTTCGGCAAAGGCGAGCCAGGCGGCATGACGTGTATATAACGCTAGCGCTTCCAGACGCGTGAGCCGCTCGCTGGCGGGTTTACGCACGGAACCGCCTGACGCTATACCGGTGATATGATATTCGATAGCGTGCCAGACACCGGCAATGCCAATACGCGTCGAATCGGTACCGCCAGCTACGACAAGCCCTTTATCCAGCGCCAGTCGAACCGGCGGCGAATTGTCCGTCGCGCCGGGTGGATTGGCGTCACGGATGGCAAGCCCCTCAAAGTAAGGCCCCATTTGCACAGTGTATGCCAGACCCAGCTTACGCATTCGCTCAAGCGTCTGTGGCGAACCGGTATTCAGGTGCGCAATAGACCAGCGGAGAGGGCGCAGATCGTACTGCTGCGCTACCTGCTCAAAAATCGTCAATATCGCGTCGGCGCTGTCATCGGTATAGGCGTGGATCTCAAGCGGTATTCCCCGTTTTGCCGCAAACGTCGCGACCTGGCGAAGCGCGGTTTTGTCCTGCTCTGAGGAAGAAAAACCTGGGGCCATCCGCACGCCGTCATTCATTCCGGCCACCAGGCTTTCCCCCAGTCCAAGAAAAGCCAGTTGCCCGTCATCGGCACGCGCCGGGCGAAAGGCCATCAGGTTGCTGAACCACTGCGCTTCATGACCTTTCGCTTCCGGCTGTACCGGAATGCGATACCCCACGCGCAGCGGTAAATCCCCCTGGTTTCGCATTGCAAATAAAGGCTCATAAGCGGCGGCAGGCCCGGCAGAGGGGTCAATGATGCCGGTCACGCCGCGAGCGTTCATATCAGCGAAAAATTGCCGCAGACCGCCCTCGCGATCGGCGTTACTACTTATGCTGGCAAAAAGCTGATTGAACGCGGCGATGTCACCAAATAATTTCCCCGTGGCGCTACCTTTTGCGTCGCGCTCTACGCGGATTCCCGCTAAATCAGGAGGAGGGGTGTCGTTAAGGCCAAGTACGTCTATACCGCGCTGATTCACTAACGCATAGTCGTAAAGATACTGAATATAAGCCGGATGATCGGGAAGGGCGTGGCTCAATTCGGCTACCGTCGGCGCCCGGTTTTCTGCAAATTGCGCCGGTATCCACGATCCCACTACGGCTACCCATTGATCGTGGGGACGACGGTTAGCGTCGGCGCGTAATTTATCCAGCGCGTCTTTAAGCGAAGGGCTGTCGTACCAGTAGGTTTCGAATGTCCAGGTTTGTCCGCCGCGAATGGCGTGGATGTGGGTATCGGTCAGGCCGGGTATCACGGTTTTACCCTGTAAATCGATGGTACGGGTATGGTCGCCGCGCCATTCATTTGTCGCCGTATCATCGCCAATCGCCATAATCCGCGAGCCGGAAATCGCCAGCGCGCTGGCCTGCGGCTGGGCATCATTCAGAGTGATGATATTACCGTTATGCAAAATAATATCCGCTGCCGGGCGGGCGGCGGTGGCTGCGCCTGTGGCCGTGAGCAGAAAGAGAAGCGCGGTTCTGGAAAGCAGAGGTGGGACGAGACTGATCATTAGCATGTTCCTTTTGTCGGGCGATAAGCAAACCATAGAGAGCGAACAAGAATTGTTCAATCTGTGCCCAGGGAACAGTGCGTTCTGTTTTTAGAACGGTGGTAATGAAAAAAGAAAAGCCCGCCGAAACGGCGGGCTTGAGAAGAATTAATGAATAATTAGAACTGGTAAACCATACCCAGCGCGACGATATCATCAGTGCTGATACCGGCATCTTTATAGAACGGGTCGTCGTCATCCAGCAGGTTGATTTTATAATCAACATAGGTGGAGAAGTTTTTGTTGAAATAGTAGGTAGCACCTACATCAGCATATTTAACCAGGTCTTTATCATCGCCATTAACGTTGTTATAGGTCAGATCTTTACCTTTAGACATCAGGAAAGAAACCGCCGGGCGCAGACCGAAATCAAATTGATATTGGGCTGTAACTTCGAAGTTTTGCGTTTTGTTTGCTACGCCGCCATCATAACCCTTGTCCGTTTTACCATAAGGCGTCATATTACGGGTTTCAGAATACATAGTCGCTAAATAGATGTTGTTGGCATCATATTTCAAGCCAGCTGTCCATGCATCCGCTTTGTCGCCGCCAGCAATCGTGCCGCCAGCATTGACTTGCTCATTAGTACGATCGGAAGTGGTATACGCAGCGCCTGCGCTGAAGCCCATGCCAATATCATAGGTAGTAGAAATACCGAAGCCATCACCGTTATCGTAACGAATATCGTCGCCATTATTACGGTTATTGGTACCGATATTTACATCGTCAGCGCTTTGGCTTTCATTTTTACCCTGATATTGCAACGCGAAGTTCAGACCGTCTACCAGACCGAAGAAATCAGTGTTACGGTAGGTGGCCACGCCGTTAGCACGACCGGTCATGTAGTTGTCAGCGTAAGTATAGGAGTCGCCGCCGAACTCAGGCAGCATATCGGTCCAGCCTTCCACGTCGTACAGGACGCCGTAGTTACGACCATAGTCGAATGAGCCGTAGTCGCCGAATTTCAGGCCGGCGAATGCCAGACGAGTCCAGGAATTAGCACCTTCGCCTTCGGTAGTGTTAGCCTGAACGTTATATTCCCACTGGCCGTAACCGGTCAGTTGGTCGTTAATCTGCGTTTCGCCTTTAAAGCCGACACGCATATAGGTCTGATCGCCATCTTTAGAAGAGTCATCAGAGAAATAGTGCAGGCCGTCTACTTTCCCGTAAAGGTCCAGTTTGTTGCCGTCTTTGTTATAAATTTCAGCGGCGTGTGCTGCGCCAGCAGCCAGCAGAGCCGGGATGACAAGTGCCAATACTTTTCTTTTCATTTTTTTATCCTTAAAAACTTAACTTATTTGCAAAAGATTGAACTTCTACAGATTCGTTGAATCAAAGGCATCCTAATCTGAATAATATTATTTCAGCAAATGCTAACTTTTCTTATATGTTATTAATTAATACAAAAGTTACTATCGGAAACGCATATATTTATGGTGAATATATTTGTTATTATATATTCATGGTTGTGATTTGTTTTATTTCACAATTTGCGAAAAAAGATGGCAATATAGCGGCGGGCAGACATTCTGTTATCAATTTTGTGAACTGGCTTCGAGTTTTTTTAATTTAATTTTTTTTGGCGAAGAAGACGTAATGAAGAACCGCAACGCAGAGAAAACGGTAATAAAGGGGCCGTTTCGACTAATAAAAATAGCATCCATGTATACAATGTCTGTTTTTTGAACAGTGGCGGTGATGAGCATCGCCACTATGACTTGATAAAGGCAGGTAAAATCTGTCGGCTAACTTATCCCGTCGTTTCGTCCCAGGCATGAGGGGCAAAAAGATAGCCTTTATTGCGAATGGTCTTTATACGATAGGGCTCAGCAGCGCTATCCAGCAGTTTCTTACGCAGGCGGGAAATCGCCACATCCACGCTGCGATCCAGACCATCATAATTGACGCCGCGCAGCGTTTTTAGCAACGCGTCGCGATCCATAATTTGTCCGGCGTGTGTCGCCAGTTCCCAGAGCAATTCAAAATCGGCGGTGGAGAGCGATATGAAATCGCCGTTGAGCTGGACCGCCCGGTTAAGGGGATCGATGGTTAACGCGCCAAAACGCAGCGCTTTATGCGGCGTAAGCGCGCTCTCCTGAAGACTTTTTGCCTGTTGCGTTTGTTCGCTTTGCCGCAGGTGTAAGCGCAGACGCGCCAGCAAAACGGCCGGAGGCGTGGTTTTGAGGATGTAGTCGCAGGCGCCCATCTCCAGCGCCAGAATATGATTCATATCACTGTCCAGCGAGGTGAGCAGGACAATCGGGCCTTGCCAGCGGTGGCGCAGATCGCGGCATATCGTCATGCCATCTTTACCTGGAAGCATAATATCCAGTAAAACCAGATCGGGCTGAGTGGTGAGGATAAGATCCTCCGCCCGGTCACCACGCGGCTCAACAATGACATCAATATCATGTTTCGCCAGATAAGCGGCAATGAGAGAACCCACTTCAGCGTCGTCTTCAACAAATACAATGCGGTTCATATTATAAATGGAGAATAGAAAACGCCAACATACACCGCCTCTGTTTTCCCTTCCATAAATCTTTTCTAAACGAGAGCGGTTCCGTTATGCTACACGCTGTTGTTATTAGCGTGTTAAGGCAAGGTAATGGGACTCGTGATTAAAGCTGCCCTGGGGGCGCTGGTCGTCGTATTGATTGGTCTGCTGTCAAAAACGAAAAATTATTATATCGCCGGATTAATTCCTCTGTTTCCAACGTTTGCGCTTATCGCGCACTATATCGTGGCCAGCGAGCGGGGCATCGACGCGATGCGTACCACCATCGTCTTTAGCATGTGGTCGATCATTCCTTATTTCATTTATCTTGCAACGCTATGGTATTTCAGCGGTGTGATGCGCCTGCCCGTCGCGCTTGGCGGTGCGGTGGTCTGCTGGGGGCTAAGCGCGTGGCTGCTGATTTTTTGCTGGATTAAATGGCATTAATATTGGCAAAGACCGTGGTTTCCCCATCGTAATACAGACGGATATTACGATGGGGAGGTTGTTAACCCACCAGCATCCACGTAGCCGGAACCGCCGCGACCAGCAATAAACCAATCAGCACGACTTCCTGACGATTTAACACGTTGTCATGCTTGTGCGTCCGACGCGCATACAGGAAAACCAGTAATCCAGGCGCGTACAGCACGACGGACAGCAGCAGGTGCATGGGACCCGATGCGTATAACAACCATAAGCCATAAATACAGGCTCCGATACCGACCGCCCGATGGAGGGGACGTGTTGCAATCTTCAGCAGAAATGCGCCGACCAGAAAGTAGGGCACCAGAATCATTTCTGACGCAATCGTCAATAGCGTGTTGTAGTCCGAACCGGTCAGCCAGATCAGCACCAGACAGATTTGCACACAGATATTGGTGAGCCATAACGATGCAGAAGGCGCGCCTTGCGCATTTTGTCGCGCGAAGATGCCCGGGAAGGATTTATAGGCTGCCGCCAGAAATGGCACCTCCGCCGCCATAATAGTCCAGCTTAGATAAGCCCCGCAGACAGACACAATCAGTCCCGCTGCAATAATAATTTCTCCCCACGGCCCCATCATTTTTACCATCAGTCCGGCCATCGACGGGTTGCGCATCTCCGCCAGTTCCGGACGCGCAAGAACGCCAAGAGAAAGCAGCGTGACCAGGAGATATATTCCCAGCGCTGCGAGGACCGCCAGTAGCGTGGCGCGGCCTACATCGCGTTTATTTTTCGCTCGGGCCGAGACGACGACGGCGCCTTCAACGCCAATAAACACCCACAGCGTAATAAGCATGGTGTTCTTGACCTGTTCCCATACGGGAATACCGAGTTCAACACCGGTGAAGTCCAGTGTGAAGGTATCCAGTTTGAACATCATGATAGCCAGCACAATAAACGCGCCGAGCGGCAACAGTTTCGCCAGAGTCGCAACCAGATTGATGCTGGCTGCCGTTTGTACGCCGCGCAGGATGAGGAAATGGACAATCCAGAGCAGGACTGAAGCGCCGACAATAGCCTGCCAGGTATTACCGTCGCCAAACAGACGCAGGGCAGGCGTATCGGTAAAGAAACTCAGCGCTGAAAAAACGATAACCAAATAGGATACGTTGGCGATGACCGCGCACAGCCAATAGCCCCAGGCAGAACAAAAGCCAATCAGTTCGCCGAAGCCTTCGCGGGCGTAAGTAAAGATACCGCCGTCAAGCTCGGAGCGAATGCGCGTAAGGATTAACATGGCGAATGCCAGTAAGAGTATCCCCACGCCGGTAATGGCCCAGCCAATTAACAACGCAGCCGGACTGGCAACGGCGGCCATATTCTGGGGCAGGCTGAAAACACCTGCGCCAAGCATTGAGCTTAAAACCAGCGCGGTCAGCGCGCTCAGTCCCAGTTTTTTTTCCATTGGTATCCAGCTATAAAAATGAAATTGGAAGAATAATTATTATGGCAAAACGCATAAAAATGGTGAAAGCCACTAAGGCGCGGGATTTTACGGAGAGAAGGGACCGCATGCAACGGCCTGGATAAGATTTATCGCCAAAAAAGCGAAAAGTGAGATTCATCGCGATATTTGACGGAACTGGCATCCCGCGAGAAAGTGCCGGATGGCGGCTTATCAGGCCTGCCGTTGAACGATCGTGTAGGCCTGATAAGGCAGGTATGCCGCCATCCGGCGAGAAAGCCTGATGGCGACGCGCGCCTTATTTATAGAGGTCGGCGCTGATGGTGATGTTATTGCCGCGCTCCTGCCACTGACGCGTAATATGATAATACTTAGCGCCTTTCTTCGCCGCGCGTTTGGCGACCTGATAGGAGATTTCTGTCATATTGCCGTAGTTGCCGGTGAACTTAACGCTGTCGAAAGGCACCATCATCGCAGCCGTCGCTTTATTCAGCTCCTCAACTTTTGTGCCATCCGGTAGTGTGACAGTGTAACGCCCGCCTTTGGAGGATTGCGTTTCGAAGAAACGGCCTACTTCGGCGCTCGGCGAGGCTGACGTGGCGACGCCTGGAATTTCGACTTTCTTCGCAGCTTCGCCGCCCTGAGCCAGCGCGGCGCGGCCAGCTTCAGAGTCTGCCGGAATAGCGTCCGGGCTCTGGACGATGCGTTTTTTCGCATCTTGTTTATAGATAAATGCAGTGATGCGCTGGTTTCCGCCCTGATTCGCATCTATCTGACGAACAATATAGAAAGCGTATGCGCCTTTTTGTTTCGCCGCTTTCGTAATGGCATCGTTAACTTCCGGCTGGCTACGGTAGAAGCCCTGAACGGTGACGGTGTCATACGGTTCTAATTGTACGGCCTGGTCTTTCGGTAATTCCACGATGCCATTAATGACACGATTTTTGGGCGCGTCGGCTTTCGGCGCGTCGGCTTTATACACGTCCGCCACAACACGCCAGTTACCACTGTTGCCGAACTCCGAGGTGTCGACAACATAGAAGGAGGCTGCGCCTTCTTTATCTGCGCGGCGGGACACGGCGGAGACCGCATCGCCAATAGCATTAAAACGACCGGTAATAACGATGCGGTCATAAGGTTTTAGTGCAGCCGCTTGCTCCGGCGTCAGTTCTGTTGCTGCATGGACAGAAAAAGCAGCCGCAGAAAGCAGAGCCGACGCCAGGAGAGTGTTCTTAAGCTTCATAAAAATAATCCTTCGCCTTGCGCAAACCAGGTACTGGTATTGTTATTGACTAGAAACGTGGCTGATTATTGCATTTAAACCATATGGATGTCTGCGGGATTTTTCACGCATCGTGTCATGTATCCTATCTTTGATGATAACATTTGCCGATATGTCGAAAAAAACGGCGTCCGGGCGGCTAAGCTAATGAAGCGCATAAATTTAATAAGTTAATTTAATGTTAATTTCTTGATCCCGGCAGAGGTTTAATGATGTTTTGCTGTCAAATTTGAGCGAATTATCAGCCCTCGCAGGCCATTTTCAAGGCATTATGGCTGCTTAGCGGCTGAATCGTTCATGTTTTGCAAATTTGATAAAAAATTCTGTTTTTTGGCGCTAGATCACAGGCGTTATTTTCAGTAGGTTATAGAGAGTTTGTAACGGTTTTATTCTGCTGGGGTAACATTTACCTCAAACGCGGGCAGGCGTACGCTTCTCGCGCTTACTGACAAACCATCATCAAAAATATCGATGGAAGGGAACATTTATGCGAATTGGCATACCAAAAGAGCGGTTACCCAATGAAACCCGTGTCGCTGCGACGCCGAAAACGGTAGAGCAGCTACTGAAGCTGGGGTTTAGCGTCGCTATCGAAAGCGGGGCGGGTCAACTGGCAAGTTTTGACGACAAAGCGTTTGCGCAGGCTGGCGCGGATATTGTAGACGGCAATGCTATCTGGCAGTCGGAAATTATTCTCAAGGTTAATGCGCCTGAAGAAGAGGAAATCGCTTTACTGAACCCCGGGACTACGCTGGTCAGTTTTATCTGGCCTGCGCAAAATCCTGGGTTAATGGAGAAACTTGCCGAACGTAAGGTTACGGTGATGGCGATGGACTCCGTGCCGCGTATTTCCCGCGCGCAGTCGCTCGACGCGTTAAGCTCAATGGCGAATATCGCGGGTTATCGCGCCATTGTAGAGGCCGCGCATGAATTTGGGCGCTTCTTTACCGGGCAAATCACCGCCGCCGGGAAAGTGCCGCCGGCGAAGGTGATGGTGATTGGCGCGGGCGTAGCCGGTCTTGCGGCTATCGGCGCGGCAAACAGCCTGGGGGCGATTGTCCGCGCGTTTGACACTCGTCCTGAAGTCAAAGAGCAGGTCCAGAGTATGGGGGCTGAGTTCCTCGAACTGGATTTTAAAGAGGAAGCCGGTAGCGGCGATGGTTACGCCAAAGTGATGTCCGAGGCGTTTATCAAAGCGGAAATGGCGCTCTTTGCCGCCCAGGCCAAAGAGGTCGATATCATCGTTACCACCGCGTTGATTCCGGGCAAACCAGCGCCGAAGCTGATTACCCGCGATATGGTCGATTCTATGAAGGCCGGCAGCGTGATTGTCGACCTGGCCGCGCAGAATGGCGGTAACTGCGAATATACCGTCGCCAATCAGGTTGTGACGACGGACAATGGCGTGAAAGTAATTGGCTACACCGATCTACCGGGGCGTTTGCCGACGCAGTCATCCCAACTTTATGGCACCAACCTGGTTAATCTGCTGAAGCTGCTGTGCAAAGAGAAAGACGGCAATATTGACGTGGATTTTGACGATGTCGTGATCCGTGGCGTGACGGTGATTCGCGACGGCGACATTACCTGGCCTGCGCCGCCAATCCAGGTTTCCGCGCAGCCACAGGCCGCGCCTAAAGCAGCACCTGCGCCAAAAGAACCGGAAAAGCCCACTTCACCCTGGCGGAAGTATGCGTTAATGGCGCTGGCGATCATTCTTTTTGGCTGGCTGGCCGATGTCGCGCCAAAAGAGTTCCTCGGCCATTTTACCGTGTTTGCGCTCGCCTGCGTGGTTGGTTATTACGTGGTGTGGAACGTGTCTCATGCGCTTCATACGCCATTAATGTCGGTGACCAACGCAATTTCAGGGATTATTGTTGTCGGGGCATTATTGCAAATTGGTCAGGGCGGCTGGGTCAGCTTCCTGAGCTTTATCGCGGTGCTTATCGCCAGCATTAATATTTTCGGTGGCTTCACCGTGACTCAGCGTATGCTGAAAATGTTCCGGAAAAACTAAGGGGTAACACATGTCTGGAGGATTAGTTACAGCTGCATACATTGTTGCCGCGATCCTGTTTATTTTCAGTCTTGCCGGGCTTTCAAAGCATGAAACGTCCCGCCAGGGGAATAACTTCGGTATTGCCGGGATGGCGATCGCGTTGCTGGCGACCATTTTCGGGCCGGATACCGGCAACGTAGCATGGATTCTGGTCGCCATGATTATTGGCGGCGCGATTGGCATCCGCATGGCGAAAAAAGTTGAGATGACCGAGATGCCGGAGCTGGTCGCGATTCTGCACAGTTTCGTGGGCCTGGCGGCGGTACTGGTTGGTTTTAACAGCTATCTGTACCATGACGCCAGTCTGGCGCCGGTGCTGGTGAATATTCATCTGACCGAAGTCTTCCTCGGTATCTTTATTGGCGCAGTCACTTTCACTGGATCGATCGTAGCGTTTGGTAAACTGCGCGGCAAAATCTCTTCTAAGCCGTTGATGTTGCCTAACCGTCACAAAATGAACCTGGCGGCGCTGGTTGTTTCTTTCCTGTTGCTGCTGGTTTTTGTTCGTACCGAAAGCGTGGGTCTACAGGTTCTGGCGCTACTGCTGATGACCATTATCGCGCTGGCGTTTGGTTGGCATCTGGTCGCTTCTATCGGCGGGGCGGACATGCCGGTGGTTGTTTCAATGCTGAACTCCTATTCCGGTTGGGCTGCCGCGGCGGCTGGCTTCATGTTGAGCAACGATTTGCTGATTGTGACCGGCGCGCTGGTCGGTTCGTCAGGCGCGATCCTGTCTTACATTATGTGTAAAGCGATGAACCGCTCTTTCATCAGCGTTATTGCTGGTGGGTTCGGTACTGACGGCTCCTCAACGGGCGACGATCAGGAAGCTGGCGAACATCGCGAAATCACGGCGGAAGAGACCGCTGAGATGCTGAAAAACTCCCACTCCGTCATTATTACGCCGGGGTATGGGATGGCGGTAGCGCAGGCGCAGTATCCGGTGGCGGAAATCACCGAAAAACTGCGCGCGCGCGGGATCAACGTGCGTTTCGGCATTCATCCGGTGGCGGGTCGCCTGCCGGGGCATATGAACGTGCTGTTGGCGGAGGCGAAAGTGCCTTATGACATCGTGCTGGAAATGGACGAAATCAATGATGATTTCGCCGATACCGATACCGTGCTGGTGATTGGCGCGAACGATACGGTGAACCCGGCGGCGCAAGACGATCCCCGCAGCCCGATCGCCGGTATGCCGGTTCTCGAAGTGTGGAAAGCACAGAATGTCGTGGTCTTTAAGCGCTCAATGAATACCGGTTATGCTGGCGTGCAGAACCCGCTGTTCTTTAAAGAGAATACGCAAATGCTGTTCGGCGATGCCAAAGCCAGCGTGGATGCGATTCTGAAAGCGCTTTAATCTTTTAAACGTGCGGCGGCCTCTTCTGAGGCCGTTTTTATACACTTCATCCTTTACGCTGCCTCTTTGTTGGCTGCGCTCAGAAAACCCGGTCACATCGTTATCTATGCTCCCGGGGATTTCTTCCCTTGCCGCCGCGAGGCATCTTGAATGATTTTGTGTATGTATTGCATTTTATCTTTTGTTTAAATCGCTAAGCAGAACGGCGATACTCTGCCCGCCGGTGGTCTGTTCGAGGGCGATTTTGACAATGATGGTTAACGGAACGGAGAGCAACATGCCCACCGGACCTAATAACCAGCCCCAGAAAATTAACGACAAAAATACCACTAAGGTTGAAAGGCCTAAACCACGTCCCATGATTCGTGGCTCAAGGATATTGCCGAAGACCAGATTAATCAGCAGATAGCCTGCCAGCACCAGCAGCGCATCATAAAACCCGTTAAATACCAGCACCTGAATAATGGGTGGCAGGGCAGCGAGCACCGATCCAATATTAGGAATATAGTTCAGCGCGAAGGCCAGTAGACCCCAGACAAAGGCGAAGCGGACATCCAGCGCGGCCAGCATTCCCCATGCGACCAGCCCCGTCACGATACTGATCGCTGTTTTTAACACCAGATAATGGGAAACGCTATCAAGCGCGCGTTGAATTGCCGCCATGCCTTCCACCGGACGGCTCATCATCTGCTGCAGTTTTTCAGGCAATTGTGGAACCTCCAGCAGCATAAATACCACGGTCAATAACAATAAAAAGATGGACGACATGGCATTGGACAACTGGGTGAGCAGGTTCGTTACCAGAGTCATGGCGGCGTTTGGATCGATATATTTCGCCAGCTCATCAACCGACACGCCAATGCCTGCTCGCTGTAACCACGGTTCAATACGTTGCAACGGTATCACCAATGAGGAGCGATATTGCGGTAGGGTACGAGCCAGTTCATTTAATGATGTCCCCAAATAGGCCAGTAGTAGTACCATTAACATAACAATAATCACAATGAGCAATGATACGGCGATAACGCGCGGAATTCGGCATCGGGTCATCCGTTGCACAACGGGATTGAGAACGACTGCAATAAATAACGCCAAAATAAAGGGAACAATGATATCTGCGGCGAAGCGGATACCGCTCAGAATAACTACCAGCATTCCCAGCATAATGACGATTTTTAGACCATTGAGCGTGATGATCGGTTTTGCCATATCAGTCCCTGTTTTCTGATGCCGACACGAATAATAATGTGATGTCGGTCGACCTGTTCTGGTTAAAATCAAACACTTCAGGTAAAGAAGTGAAAATATTTTGAGTTAATTCCTGGCTTATGATACAAATCAGGCGTGTTCAACTACCGAGGACAATTATCATCCGCGATGACGAGAAGCAACACTGCGGATAATTGTAATATTATGGACAATATGTTCAGCGCTTTTTTCTCCACGCAAACGCATCTTCACTCTACCTCCTTTTTCCTGCTTATCGGCGAGCAGCACTGGCGTAACGCACTTTAGTCTCTCACTTCTGCCTGAGCTGGCGCAATGCGCTGTGCTAACTGATTTTATTTTTTAGTTTGCTGCGTGCAGCAGACTCGAAAGAGTATATTCTCATGCAGGAGAAGTGTCATGTTTTACTGGATTTTATTAGCTCTGGCTATCGCGACTGAAATTACCGGCACGCTCTCAATGAAATGGGCTAGCGTGGGTAATGGCAATGCGGGTTTTATTTTAATGCTGGTGATGATCACGCTGTCATATATATTTCTTTCTTTTGCGGTAAAAAAGATTGCCCTGGGTGTAGCGTATGCCTTATGGGAAGGGATCGGCATTTTATTTATTACCATTTTTAGCGTGCTGCTATTTGATGAAGCATTATCAACCATGAAGATTGCCGGCTTGCTGACGCTGGTCGCCGGCATAGTATTGATCAAATCAGGGACGCGTAAACCCGGCAAACCGGTGAAGGAGGCGACTCGTGCAACAATTTGAATGGATACACGGCGCCTGGCTTGGGCTGGCAATAATGCTGGAAATCGCGGCTAACGTACTGTTGAAATTTTCGGACGGCTTTCGCCGTAAATGCTATGGCATCTTATCGCTTGCCGCTGTTCTGGCCGCCTTCAGCGCGCTTTCCCAGGCGGTAAAAGGGATAGACCTGTCGGTGGCGTATGCGTTATGGGGCGGTTTTGGTATTGCCGCCACGCTGGCGGCGGGCTGGGTGCTCTTCGGCCAGCGCTTAAACCCCAAAGGCTGGGTTGGCGTGATATTGCTGCTCGCCGGAATGGTCATGATCAAATTTGCCTGAGACGATCGCTGCCTGTCGGTTCAGGCAGCGATTCCCGCATTAATCCTGCGCCAGAGCTTTCAGCTTATCGCGAAAGCCGGTGACGGATATAGCGCGGTTATCGGCGCGCCAGCGATCTTTAGCCGCAGGGGCGGAGCTTTGTACGCCAATAAGCTGCCATCCGCTATCCGTGTGCAATAAGAGCGGCGAGCCGCTGTCGCCAGGTAACGTGTCGCACTGGTGTGAGAGTACGGCATTCTGCGCCCAGCCGGTCACGACGCAATCCTGATGGGAATAGAGCGCATTCAGATGATCTTCCGGATAACCGGACTGCGTGACTTTTCGGTCTGCGGCTTTCAACGCCGCAGTGAGCGCCGCTTTATCGCCGGTAAATAAAGGCACTGGCGTGATACCGGAAGGTGGGTAGCGCAATATTACCAGACCAAAATCCCAGCTTGCCGCGGCAGGCGGCACAATCCAGCCATCGCCATCCGCTTTCAGGCGTCGGCCCAGCGACGGTTCAACGCGGCCTTCAATGCCGTGGATTTCATAGCGCCATACTCCTTTTCGCGCCACAAAACGCAGCGCAACCGCCTTGTCTGGTTTTCCTTTCGGTGGCGTTAGCAGGCAGTGACCTGCTGTCAGGGCGATATGCGGGGAGATAAGCGTTGCCGTACACAAATTACCGCTGGCGGTCTCTAGTTGCCCGATGGCATCCCACGGCGATTGGGTAGGATCGGCGACGGGCACCCGATCATCATGGTTAAAAAAAAGCGTTTTGACGTCGCTGGCATCCGTGGCGTCTGTTTCAGCCCCCCTGGCTTTCGCCATAACCGGTAAAAAACACACTATGCCCAGTAATACAGCAATGGTTTTATGCATATCACACTCTGGTGGGTAATTATGATTATTAACAACAAACCCTCAGTACTACTATAGACGTGACGGTAAGAAAGTGGGAGTAAAATCAGATAACTACACTCAGGAAAGATAGAAATGCGTGGCAATAACGGCGCATAAAATAAGCACGATAAGAATGAGCTCAAAGCGGTAGCGAGACACTTTTTTGCCCTCCCGGAAGGCGGCGCTAAACCAGAACAATTTAGCGCCGTAAAAACGGGCGCGGGGGCGCGCCGCAGCATGTTACGACTTACGCAGCCGGTTGAGTAGTTGGTTTTGACGTGGTTTTGGCTGGCGCTTTACCACCTTTTTTCTGGTGCTTTTTAGCCGCCTGCGCTTTTTGCTCAACGGTTTTTTTATGCTGTTTTTTGTGGTGCTGGGTGGTCTGGGTTGTTTTGGCAGGCGCTGCGGTTTTCGCAGGCGTTGCAGTCTCAGCCGCGAATGCTGCGGAAGAGAGACCCATTGCAGCGGCAACAACCAGAGCTAATACTTTTTTCATTTTGATACCCTCGATTTGGTTTTCATTCAACCCCACTGCGGGGCCGGTGAAATGACTATATCGCTGTTATCAAAAGGCTTCCGTGAGTGATTGGTTTCGGCATGTAACGTTATGTACAATCCCCCGGTAACGCGATGTAAGCTCCCACCATAATAGGTAGCTTTACGTTACCGGCCGTTATTTTTGGCCGCAGAGTCGGTAATATCCGCCCTCCAGAATAACAAGCACACCGTATATGAATCCGATAATCTGGGTGGTATTTACGCTTCTGGCGCTGGATGCAATTAGAGAAGTTATGGGCGTATCAAGCCTGACAGGTCTATGGTGAACAGTGAGTCGTGGCGTGAAACCAGCCCGGCGATAGCGCACGTTGCTATCGCCGGATTATTTCTTTTCAGGCGTGAAGACGATGATGTAACCGCGTCCCGACCAGGATGGCCAGCACCAGCATTAGCGCGATAAAACCACCTACGCCGTTCCAGCCGTAACTATGCCAGAATACGCCGCCTAGCGTCCCGGCGATACTGGACCCCAGATAATAGCTGAAAAGATAAAGTGACGAGGCCTGTCCCTTCGCCCGGCGCGCACGCGGGCCAATCCAACTACTGGCCACGGAGTGCGCGGCGAAAAAGCCGGCGGAAAAAAGCAGCATCCCGGCAAAAATCAGCCAAAGCGAGGTAAAAAGCGTCAGTAAAAGCCCACCCAGCATTACTGCGGTAGAGAACAGCATCACTGGCCCCCGGCCATAGCGTGAGGTCATTGCGCCAGCTTTCGGCGAACTCCATGTGCCGGTGAGATAGGCTACGGATAACAGTCCGACCACGGCCTGGCTTAATTCCCAGGGGGAGAGCATCAGGCGATAGCCAATGTAGTTAAACAGGGTGACGAACGCGCCCATCAGTAAAAAGCCTTCCGCAAACAGCAGAGGTAACCCTCGATCGCGCCAGTGGAGACGAAAATTAATAAATAGCGTTTTAGGCCGTAGCGACGTGGGACGGAAATGTTGCGAGGCGGGTAAAATCTTCCAGAACATCAGCGCGGACGCCAGCGCAAAGCATCCGATGGCCGCCAGCGCGATGCGCCAGTTAAAAAAGTCGGTCATGACGCCGCTTAATAAACGCCCGCTCATCCCGCCGATGGAATTACCGCTAATATAAAGCCCCATAGAGAAAGCGACAAAGCTGGGATGGATTTCTTCGCTCAGGTAGGTCATTCCCACCGCGGCGACGCCGCTTAACGACAGACCGATCAGCGCGCGCATAATCAGAATACCATGCCAGCTGGTCATCATGGTTGATAACAATGTGCAGCAGGAGGCTAATAACAAGGCGGTGACCATCACCGGTTTACGGCCTATCGCATCAGAAAGCGGGCCGGTAAAAAGTAAGCCGATAGCCAGCATGGCGGTAGAAATAGAAAGTGAAACGCTGCTGCTGGCGGGGGAGACGCCAAACTCCTGGGAAAGTACCGGTAGTATAGGCTGAACGCAATAAAGGAGCGCGAAAGTCGCCAGGCCCGCGGAAAAAAGGGCCAGCGTGACGCGCATGAAAGGCGCTGTACCGCGTTTAATAAATTGAACCGGCTGAGAATGGCGTTGTTCATCGATATCGCTCGCCGTGGCGTCATCGAGAATAGTTGTACGACTCACGTTAAATCCTTGCTTTACATCTCCGTCAACAGGAGACGGGTATAACCGACATGTAAAGCATAGAAAAAGCAAAATATTCTGTCTAATATATTAATTGTCTCAAATAAGACGTTAAAAATATGAATATCGAATTACGTCATTTACGTTACTTTGTGGCGGTAGCAGAAGAGCTGCATTTTGGTCGCGCCGCCGCGCGCCTCAATATCTCGCAGCCGCCGCTGAGTCAGCAGATACAAATTCTGGAGCAGCAGGTCGGCGCGCGATTACTGGCGCGGACTAACCGCAGCGTAGCGTTAACCGCCGCCGGGCGACAGTTTCTGGTGGATAGCCGACACATCCTGAGTCTGGTAAACGACGCCGCCGCTCGCGCCGAGCGGTTGCATCAGGGCGAAGCGGGTGAAATCCGTATTGGCTTTACGTCTTCAGCGCCTTTTATTCGGGCGGTATCGCATACCTTTTCGCTGTTCCGCCAGTCCTATCCGGGGGTGCATATGCAAACGCGTGAAATGAATACGCGTGAGCAAATCGCGCCGCTCAACGAAGGCGTACTGGATATTGGCTTACTGCGGAATACGCCGTTGCCCGACACACTTAATCGCGAGGTGATTTTGCATGAGCCGCTTATGGCCATGATCCCGCGCGAACATCGGCTGGCGCAAAAGCCGGTCGTCAGTCTGACAGAACTGGCGGAAGAACCTTTCGTCTTTTTCGATCCACATGTCGGGACGGGCCTCTACGACGATATTCTCGGCTTGATGCGGCGCTATAACCTGTCGCCGACCATCACGCAGGAGGTTGGCGAGGCAATGACCATTATCGGTCTGGTGGCGGCGGGACTGGGTGTCTCGATTCTGCCGGCATCCTTTAAGCGTGTACAGATGAGCGAGATGCGCTGGGTTCCCCTGGCGGAAGAGGACGCCGTATCTGAAATGTGGCTGGTATGGCCGAAGCATCATGAACAGAGTCATGCCGTACAGCGGTTTTGCCAACTGCTATTACTGGCTGCCCGACGGGATTAATTACGCTTAAAAAGGGTGAAAATGTGCAGTTAATCACACGGCTAAGCAAAAAGTTGACGGCGAGTATTGAAGTGTTTCACCATAGCACACAGATTATTTCGGAGCGCGAAAATAAAGGGAGTGAGCGGTGGTTGCTGATAGTCAGCCTGGGCATATCGATCAAATTAAGCAGACCAATGCTGGCGCAGTGTATCGCCTGATTGATCAGCTCGGACCGGTATCGCGAATTGACCTGTCTCGTCTGGCGCAGTTGGCGCCTGCCAGTATTACGAAAATTGTTCGCGAAATGCTGGAAGCGCATTTGGTTCAGGAGCTTGAAATTAAAGAGGCGGGCAGTCGTGGACGTCCCGCCGTCGGGCTGATGGTGGAAACGGAAGCCTGGCACTATTTATCTATTCGTATTAGCCGTGGCGAAATTTTCCTTGCACTGCGCGATCTTAGCAGCAAACTGGTGGTAGAAGAGTGTCTGGCGCTGCCGTTAAACGAAGCTACGCCGTTGCTTGAGCGAATTATTACGCACGTTGATCGGTTTTTTACCCGCCATCAGCAGAAACTGGAGCGTCTGACCTCCATTGCCATTACGTTACCGGGCATTATCGATACCGAAAACGGCGTTGTGCACCGGATGCCGTATTACGAAGATGTCAAAGAGATGCCTTTGGGAGATGCGCTGGAGCGGCACACCGGCGTACCGGTTTACATTCAGCATGATATTAGCGCCTGGACGATGGCAGAGGCGCTTTTTGGCGCCTCACGCGGCGCGCGCGACGTTATCCAGGTGGTGATTGATCATAATGTGGGGGCGGGCGTTATCACCGACGGTCATTTGCTTCATGCGGGTAGTAGCAGTCTGGTAGAGATTGGGCATACCCAGGTCGATCCTTATGGTAAGCGCTGTTATTGCGGTAATCATGGCTGTCTGGAGACCATCGCCAGCGTCGATAGCGTGCTGGAACTTACGCAGCTTCGGCTTAATCAGTCAATGAGTTCAATGTTGCACGGCCAGCCGTTAACGGTAGATTCACTGTGTCAGGCGGCGATGCAGGGAGATCTATTAGCAAAAGATATTATTAGCGGCGTTGGCGCGCATGTCGGACGCATTCTGGCTATCATGGTGAATTTATTTAATCCGCAAAAAATTCTTATTGGTTCGCCGCTAAGTAAAGCGGCTGATATCCTTTTTCCGGCCATTGCTGACAGTATCCGTCAGCAGGCGCTGCCCGCCTACAGTAGGAATACGGTAGTGGAAAGCACGCAGTTTACCAACCAGGGCACGATGGCCGGGGCGGCGTTGGTAAAAGACGCGATGTATAACGGCTCTTTGTTGATTCGTCTATTACAGGGTTAACATTTTTTAACTGTTGTACAAAAATTTGCGCTAACTCAAGCTGATTGCCCTTGCCATATCTTAGACTTTCTCCACTGTATTATTTTCCTGGCTTATATTTTCGAAGCATAACGGTGGAGTTAGTGATGCTGAAGCGTTTCTTTATTACAGGTACAGACACTTCTGTTGGGAAGACGGTGGTTTCCCGCGCATTACTACAAGCGTTAGCGTCGGGTGGTAAGAGCGTTGCAGGGTATAAACCTGTCGCTAAAGGGAGCAAAGAGACTCCAGAAGGGATGCGCAACAAAGACGCGCTGGTATTGCAAAGCGTCTCTTCGCTGGAGTTGCCGTATGAGGCGATTAATCCGATCGCGTTAAGCGAAGAAGAAAGCAGCGTCGCGCATAGCTGTCCTATAAATTACACCTTGCTGTCCAACGGTCTGGCGAGCCTGAGCGATAAAGTGGACCACGTGGTTGTGGAGGGTACTGGCGGCTGGCGTAGTTTGATGAATGATTTACGTCCATTGTCTGAATGGGTGGTACAGGAACAGTTACCGGTATTGATGGTGGTAGGGATTCAGGAGGGGTGCATTAATCATGCGCTACTGACTGCGCAAGCTGTCGCTAATGATGGACTGCCCTTAATTGGCTGGGTGGCGAATCGTATCAATCCTGGCCTGGCGCATTATGCTGAAATTATTGATGTGCTTGGGAAAAAACTGCCAGCGCCGCTGATTGGCGAGTTACCGTACCTGCCGCGCGCCGAGCAGCGTGAGCTGGGGCAGTATATTCGTTTGTCAATGCTCGGCAGCGTGCTGGCGGTAGATAGAATCATGGCGTAACGTTCGCGAGAGCACTGACGCGACTACACAGGCAATCAGCAGACCGGGGAGTAACTGATACTCGCCGGTCATTTCACAAATCATCAGGGTGGACATTATCGGCGCATGGGTTGTCGCCGCCAGTAGCGTCGCCATACCCGCCAGCCCCAATAAAATCGCTATTTCATCCGAGCCTGGCAGCCAGAATCCCCATATCCGACCCAGAAACATTCCAATGGATAATCCGACAAATAATGTTGGCGTAAAGACGCCGCCCGGCGCGCCAGACCCGCTGCTGGCGAGCACCGCCAGGATTTTGCACGCAAAAATTCCGCCAATCAGCGAGAATAGCGGCGGGGAAAGCAAAAATGATTGTACGACGCTATAGCCGTTTCCCCATACCGTGGGCGTGAGTAACGACAGTAATCCGACAATAAGCCCGCCCAACGCCAGTTGCCAGGGCGGGGACAGTTTTAAACGTAAGAAACTATTATGGCTGGCCGTCATCAGCCACATCAGCAATGGGCTGCACAGACCGGCGACCAGGCCGGTACTGACTATCATGACGTACTCCCGCGCGTGGAGATCAACGGTCAGATGTACGGTATAGAGTAGTGAATCGCTACCGTTTAATAGATGGGTGGTTAGCAGGGCGACGACGGCGGAAACGACAACCGGGCCGAGGGAAGCCAGCATTAAGGTACCGAACAGGATTTCCGCGATAAACAGGCTGCCCGCCAGCGGCGCATGGTAAGCGCCCGCCATGCCCGCAGCGGCGCCGCTGGCGATCCATAATTTCCATTCCTCACGCGGCGTGAAGCGTCGGGCAAAGCTGGATGCCGCCAGCGCGGCGAGGAGGATCATTGCGCCTTCGCGACCAATTGCGCTGCCGCTGACCACGACCAGCAGCGAGGCCAGCGATTTCACCAGACTGGCGCCAACGTCAAATTGCCCGTCGGTTTGCAATGCTTCCATATAGTCAGTGGGCGCATGGGGGCGCTGTTGGTTCATTTTTTGCCACCCCCACAGCAACAGACCAGCGGCCAGGCCGCCAAGCGCCGGCGTAATCAGCCGTCGCCAGGGCGAAAGCCCCTCAGCCGCATTCACCAGACTGCCGGTGTCATTACTCAGGAAAATCCACTCCAGCAATTGCATCGCATGACGGAAGGCGGCGACAGCCAGCGCCGCGAGAATACCGATGAGCGTAGCGATCAGCAGGCGACGAAACATCGCGCGCAGATCCGGGTAAGCGTGTAAACGATGCATGAGCGGGTAAACAGGGAGTTTCAGGATAGCCTATTCTGCGGGGAAATGGCGTCAGACGCAAAAGCACTATGTGCGATATAATATTGCGTACAATAATGATATTGCCGGATAGCGAGAGGCCATCCGGCGGCAGCGTTAGCTGTTTTCGTGAATATTTAACGCCCGACGCGTGCGGCCTGAGCTGAGATAATCGGCGATGTAATCCTGAGAGATTTCACCGTTATAGCGTCCGTCTTCATCAACGATCGGCATCCAGCTAGTATTACTTTCGTACAATCTGGACAGCACAATACGCAGGTTATCTTCCGCTTTGCCCGTAATACGGAAAGGATGGGTGATATCGGCGCAGGTTCCGCTGGCGTTCCGCGCTTCCCGGCGCTTCACAAATCCCAGTGGCTTACCGTCGTTGTCAATGACGGTAATGGCGCGAATATCGTGATCATCCATAATGCCGAACGCCTCGCTTAGCGGCGTGGAAGGCCGCGCGGTAATGGTTGGCTGTTGGTCGGTCACATCGCCTGCGGAGACCAGTAGCAAACGCTTTAACGTTCTGTCCTGACCGACAAACGACCCGACAAACTCGTTAGCCGGTTTGGCCAGCAGTTCATCAGGACTGGCGCACTGTACAATTCGCCCCTGACGGAACACGGCGATACGGTCGCCGAGTTTTAGCGCTTCGTCGATATCATGGCTGACCAGCATCACGGTCTTTTTTAGCTTACGCTGCATATCCAGAAACTGGTTCTGGATCACTTCGCGGTTAATGGGGTCCACCGCGCCGAAGGGCTCATCCATCAGCAGTACCGGCGGATCGGCGGCCAGAGCGCGGATCACGCCAATACGCTGTTGCTGTCCCCCGGACATCTCCTTTGGATAGCGATGCAGAAATTTTCTGGCATCCAGCGCCACCATGTCCATCAACTCTTCGGCGCGTTGCTTGCAGCGCGCTTTGTCCCAACCCAACATGCGCGGCACAACGGTAATATTTTCTTCAATCGTCATATTAGGAAACAGGCCGATCTGCTGGATAACATACCCAATATTGCGGCGTAGCGTTACCGTATCCATATCGTTGGTATTCTCGCCGTTGATAAGAATATTACCGCTGCTGGGCGCGATCAGCCGGTTGATCATCTTTAACGTGGTGGTTTTGCCGCAGCCGGAGGGACCGAGCAAGACGCACATTTCGCCTTCCGGCACGTTCAGGTTGACGTTGTCGACGGCTTTTAGCGGCTGACCCTTTTTCTGTACAAATTGTTTGGTGAGATTTTCCAGTTTTATCATTATCGTATCCCCTTAGGTGTCAGTACGACCTGCAGACGATGCAACAGCCAGTCAAGTACAATTGCCAGTAGACAGATCATCAGCGCGCCGGCAATTAACATGCGAATATCGCTGCCGCTAATGCCGTTTAACAGTAGCAGTCCCAGACCGCCGGCGCCGATCACCGCGGCAATCGCCATTACGCCGATATTCATCACTACCGCGGTGCGGATACCCCCGAAAATAACCGGTAGGGCCATTGGGATTTCGACCCAGCGCAGCCGTTGCCAGAAAGTCATACCGATGCCGCGTCCCGCTTCACGCAGACCGGGCGGCAAACTATCAAGCGCAGTATGGGTATTACGGACAATCGGCAGTAAAGAGTAGAGAAAAACGGCCGTCACGGCGGGCAGAACGCCAATACCATGTCCGATCAGCGAAAAGAGCGGGATCATTAATCCAAACAGCGCGATAGACGGAATGGTAAGAAGTAGCGTGGCGGCGCCCAGTACCGGCGTTGCCAGCCATTTGTGGCGTACAATCAAAACGCCTAACGGTACGCCGATGATAATCGCCAGACCGACGGCCAGCGCGACCAGCCAGAGATGCTGAAAGGTAAGGCTGGCGAGATAGCCTGCGTTATCCAGCATATAATGTATCGTATCCATAGGCGCTCCTTACAGCAGACCTTTGTCCTGCAAAAATTGATGGGCTACCTGTTGCGGCGTGCGATGTTCGATATCGACCTGGGCGTTTAGGGTCGATATCACATCGTTATTGAGCAGGCCGGAAAGGGTGTTTAAGGCGTCATCAAGGCCAGGATTGGCTTCCAGCACCTCTTTACGCACCACTGGCGTGACAGCGTAACTTGGGAAGAAGCCTTTATCGTCTTCCAGCACTTTCAGATCAAACCCTTTCACCCGTCCGTCGGTGGTATAGACCAGCCCGGCGTCAACCAGCCCATCCCGAACGGCGTTATAGACCAGACCTGGGTCCATCTGTCGTATTTGCGGGCGATCAAGCTGCATCTGGTAGGCTTGCTGAAGGGGCTTCATCCCGTCGCTGCGCCCGGCAAATTCCAGATCGAGACCGAGCATCCAGTTGTGGTCAGGATCGTTCTGCCGGACTTGTTCGATTTTTGCCACCATTTGCGAGATGGTGGTGATATTTTCCGACTCGGCGCGTTTGCGCTGCATCGCGAACGCGTAAGTATTGTTCATGTCAGCCGGTTTGAGCCATACCAGGCCCAGCTTCGCATCCAGGCGTTTTACCGTGTCGTAGGTTTCCTGTGGACTCATGCGCTTATCGATACGGTTGAAAATAATCAGCGATGTACCGGTGTATTCCCAGGTAATATCAATTTGTTTATTCACCATCGCATTACGTGAAATCACCGCGGCGATATTGGTTTGCGGCTGAACCTGAAAGCCTTTTTTCTGCAAATACTGAACGGTCATAGCGGAAAGAATATGCTGCTCGGTAAAGCTTTTGGTGGCGAGAACCAGCGGCGCGGCCTGCGTCTGGCTACTGAACAACAGCGTTGCGGCAAGCCATCCCAACAGGTGTTTTTTGAATCTCATTTAACGCTCCTTATTGTTATTTATGCGTTCAGACGGTATGAGGGCTAAGGCGTCGCCCAAACCAGGCAAGCAGAGTGTCAAGAATCAGCGCGAATAACGCCGTGGCCGTTGCGCCGAGGATCAACGTCGGAAAATCGTTGAGATAAATTCCCGGGAAAATCAGCTCGCCGTAGCTGCTGGCGCCAATCAGAAAGGCCAGCGGCGCGGTGCCGACATTGATGGCGGTCGCGATGCGAATACCGGACAGCATCACTGGCCACGCATTAGGTAGCTCTACCTGGCGAAGCCGCTGCCATTTTGTCATCCCAATCCCGTTCGCCGCTTCAATCAGTGAGGCGGGAACGGAACAGAGGCCCGCATAGGTATTGCGGACGATAGGCAGAAGAGAAGCCAGAAATAGCGCGACAATGGCGGGCGTATCGCCGATCCCGATAATCACCATCGCTAAGGCCAGGACGGCCAGTGGCGGCAAGGTATTACCAACATTAAAGATTTGCATGACATATTCAGCAAATCCTTTTGCCGCAGGTCGGCTGAGTAAAATCCCGCTCGGGATACCGACCAGTAAAGCAAAAAACATGGACGTAAAGACCAGCATCAAATGCCGTTGTCCGAGATACAGCAGATCGACCTGACGCGCTTTCAGCGTCTCCAGACCGATTCCCCAGATAAACAGCGCCAGTAACAGCAAAATGACGATAGTGAACCCAAGTACACGTTTTAGGGTGAGGGTGTGCATTGCGGTGTGTCTCCCTGTTTGCATGTGTTATGGCGACGTTAAGAGTCGCGTGTTGTTATGCCATGTTCCGGCAGGGTGCTTTGAGCTATAGCAACAGGTTGGGAAGGATTCCAGCGGAGCGTGATGTTTAACACTGTTAAACATCTATTAACAATTATGTTTTGCCCTTATGCGGCTTAGGGTGAACATTCACGATAAAGAATTATCTTAAAAATAGAAGCGTTGTGTGACGTTGTCACTTTTGGTAGATAAAAATAGGCCGCAATGGGAGAAAAGGCAGGTAAAATCCTGCCTTTTGTGGGGATTAACGGAATAACGGTTTTACAGCGACGGGAATAATGAGTTGAGCTTGCCATTGCGCCAGCGTCAGACGCGCCAGTTGCCCCAACGCCTGATAAAACGGATGCCCGGCATGATCGATAAATACGTCCAGAAAGCGGGACGACCACGGAAACAGATGCCAGGCCAGGAGTTGTTCGCATTCATGATGACGATCATTCTCGGCAAGCCAGGCCGCCAGCAGCAACAGCGACCCAAAATGATCTTCTGGCTCGTTTTGCTGCATTTCAAACTGAATTCCGTTTTCGCGCATCCACTGACGTAGCGCCAGCGTAGAATCGCCAAATAATACGCTCTCACGATCCAGCCAGACGGAACCCCACGGCGGAGACGGCAGAGCGTAAGGGCCGATAAACAGACGCTGCCAGGCCTGTGGCAACGACTCTTCGCTGTGGGTCTTAAACATAGCCGCCACAGGCGCAAGCGCCTCGGCATCAAGCGGCCACTGCGCCTGCCAGTCGTCGTTTAATAGCGCCTGGACCAGAAGAGCGGTTTCGTGGCTTTCCGGCGAATAATAAAACAACGCGCCGAGAACACGCGCCGTTACTGCAAAATCATCACGTTGTAAAAAAGTGGTCATTCAAACAATCCCGAAAGGTGCGGGTCGCCCCGCACGCATAAATTAACCTGCGACGGCCATACCTACGGTCATATGCAGGCCATAAAAAAGTCCGCGGCCAATAATTTCGCCTGCCAGCACCAGCACGACACCGAGCAGCAAACCAACGGTATGCGGTTCGCGGCGACGGATTAGCGGACATAGCCAGCAGCCTAATCCGGCAGCAAGCAAGACAATGCGCCAGACCTGTAGCATACCGTAATCCGGTGCGAGATGGCTGGCCTGTTGCACGGAACTGTGAATGGTTGAGAGAGACAGTCCTTGTAGTACGATGACCGTCACGCACACCACCAATGCCAGGCCGCTAATACTGGCAAACGTCACGCTGCAAAATGGGACGCGCGCGATGCGTAGCAGTAACGCCGCAAACACCGGGCCGCACAGGAATGCCGTGAGGAAAAAGGCCAGCGTGGTGTAGCCATTATACCAGGTTGGCACGGTATCTATCTGATAAACGAGCGTCATTGCCCAGATGAATGCAACGCCGAGCGCCATACTGATCAGCAGCCACACTTTACCCAGCACCGGGGGCATTTTACCGAGTACCGCCACCAGCCACCAGATGCCGCCTACGGCAAAGAACACCGATCCTGCGGCGATTTCATTACTCAGTGCGGAAGCGCCTACGCGGTTAAGCGAGTTAAACGCGCGCATCGGCGAGCCGAGATGCATAATCGACGCGAGGAATCCCAGTCCCATCACCAGCCACAGAAAAAACATGCTACGCACGATGCGCTGACGGGCGATGGTATCGTCTTTTGCCGTCAGCCAGCCCAGTCCGCTAACGATTAACGCGCCGACCACGCACTGACCAAAGACCGTGAAGATCATCAACGGCCATTCATGCCATCCACTTCCCATCTTATACCTCCTTCGGATTGGCCAGATAACCGGTAGTGTCCCCGGTCGGGCGGCTGTTGGCGTTGGGTTTAATCACAATATTCGGCTTCGTGAAATGCGCGCGCGGCAGCGGCGCGACGGCAGCCAGCTCACCGTGTTTTTTACGCAGCTCGTCTATCGGGCCGAAATCCAGCGCCCGTAACGGGCAGGATTCCACGCAGATAGGCTTTTTGCCGTCGGCGACGCGATCATGACAGCCATCGCACTTAGTCATATGACCTTTGGCGGCGTTGTACTGCGGCGCGCCGTACGGGCAGGCCATGTGGCAGTAGCGACAGCCGATACAGACGTCTTCATCCACCACCACAAAACCGTCATCGCGCTTGTGCATCGCGCCGCTCGGGCAGACTTTGGTACAGGCCGGGTCTTCGCAGTGGTTACAGGAGATGGAGAGATAGTAGGCAAAGACGTTCTGGTGCCAGACGCCGTTATCTTCCTGCCAGTCGCCACCTGCGTATTCATATATCCGCCGGAAACTGACGTCGGGAGTGAGATCTTTGTAGTCCTTGCAGGCCAGTTCGCAGGTTTTGCAACCGGTGCAACGACTGGAATCAATAAAAAATCCATACTGGGTTGTCATCGGTTACTCCTTACGCCTTTTCAACCTGAACAAGATTACTGTGTGACGGATTACCTTTCGCCAGTGGGGAAGGCCGGTGCGACGTCAGAATGTTAATGGAGCCGCCGCGATCGACTTTGTCGCCAAACATGTCGGCATTTAACCAGGCGCCCTGGCCGATAGCGGTGACGCCAGGCAATATGCGCGGCGTGACTTTTGCCGGAATGAGCATCTCTCCATTCTGGTTAAAGACCCGCACGGTGTCGCCGTGCTGAATGCCGCGCGCTTGCGCATCAATCGGGTTGATCCAGATCTCCTGCGGACACGCCTGTTGCAGGACGTCGATATTGCCGTAGCTGGAGTGGGTACGCGCTTTATAGTGGAAGCCGGTTAGCTGTAGCGGGTAGCGCTGACGAAGCGGATCGTCCCAACCGTCAAAGCCTGGCGTATAGGCGGGTAAAGGATGGATAATCTCATCTTTCTTCAGTTCCCACGTGTTGGCGAGGGTTGCCAGACGCTCGGAATAGATTTCGATTTTACCGGACGGCGTTTTCAGTGGGTTGGCGGCAGGGTCTTCGCGGAAGGCGCGGAAAGCGACGTAGTGCTCCTCCGGGCATTTTTTCTTGAAAATTCCTGTCTGTTTCATCTCTTCGTAATCCGGCATTTCCGGGTTACGCGCTTTGGTTTTTGCGTGCAGGTATTTGACCCACTCATGCTGCGTGCGGCCTTCTGTGAAGGTCTGGTATACGTCCGGACCAAGCCGTTTAGCCACTTCACTGAGCATCCAGTAAATGGGCTTTCTTTCAAATTTCGGCGAGGTGGCGGGCTGTCCAAGAATGACATAGCCCATATTGCCTGCGGATTCGTGGGAAATCAGATCTTCCTGCTCGGTCGGCATTAAATCAGGCAGCAGAATGTCGCAATATTTTGCCGACGCGGTCATAAAGTGCTCGATACCGACGATCATTTCACATTTACTGTCGTCCTGAAGCACCTCGTGGGTGTGGGCGATATCGCCATGCTGATTGATCAGCGTATTACTGGCGTAGCACCACAAAAATTTGATCGGCACGTCGAGCTTGTCTTTTCCCCGCACGCCGTCGCGTGTGGCGGTCATTTCCGCGCCATGATCGATAGCGTCGGTCCAGGTAAAGACCGAAATCTGGGTTTTTACCGGGTTCTCCAGCATAGAAAACCATTCGACGCCCAGATCCCAGGTGCCTTCGCGCACGCCGGAATTTCCGCCATTTATGCCGACGTTACCGGTGAGTACAGACAGCATGGCGATTGCGCGTGCGGTCTGCTCCCCGTTAGAGTGGCGTTGCGGTCCCCAGCCCTGGCAAATGTAAGCCGGTTTCGCCGAGCCGATTTCCCGCGCCAGTTGAATGATTTTTTCCGCCGGAATACTGGTAATCTGCGCGGCCCATTGCGGCGTTTTAGCAATACCGTCGTCGCCCTGACCCAAAATATAGGCTTTATAGTGCGAGTTACGCGGGGCCGAGGCGGGCAGAGTGGTTTCGTCGTAGCCGATGCAGTATTTATCCAAAAACGGTTTATCAATAAGATCTTCGGTAATCAGCACCCAGCCGATTGCCGCCGCCAGCGCGCCATCGGTACCTGGGCGAATCGGCAGCCACTCGTCTTCGCGGCCGGCGGCAGTGTCGTTATAACGCGGGTCAATCACGATCATCCTGGCGTTGGAGCGCTCGCGCGCCTGTTCGACATAGTATGTCACGCCGCCGCCGCTCATACGTGTTTCCGCGGGGTTATTGCCAAACATCACCACCAGTTTTGTATTGGCGATATCATCCGGACTGTTGCCGTCGTTGCCGCCGAACATATAGCTCATGGCCGCGCTGATTTGGGCGGTGCTGTAGCTACCGTAACGGCTGAGATAGCCGCCGCAGGCGTTCATCAGGCGATACGGTACGTTAGAATTGGTAATATTGCCGCCGTCCACGCCGGTACCGTAAAGGACATGTACCGCTTCGTTGCCGTAGTCCTTGAGGATACGTTTCAGGTTATCGCCGATGGTATCCAACGCTTCATCCCAACTGATACGTTCGAATTTGCCTTCTCCTCGTTTACCAACGCGTTTCATCGGATATTTCAGGCGATCGGGATGATTCATCCGGCGACGAATAGAACGGCCGCGCAGGCAGGCGCGTACCTGATGGTTGCCATATTCATCGTTGCCCGTGGTATCTGATTCAACCCAATATACGGTGTCATCTTTTACGTGTAGGCGCAGCAGGCAGCGGCTGCCGCAGTTAACGGTACATGAACTCCAGACCGCTTTTTCTGCCACATTGCCGGATGCGAGGTCTGCTGCGGCGTGTGCGATGCGGGAGAACGGAAGGGTGAAAGCGCTACTGGCAAGCGCAAGGCTACCGATAGCGGAGGTTTTCACCAGGCTTCGTCGGCTGATACTGGCCGCCATTAATGCCTCAGGGTTGGTGATTTTCATAACAGCTCACTATGCTCATCCAAAAAAGAGTTTTAAATGTCGTTGTGTTCGCAAAACGGGGAGCTCCGGGCGCGTAAAAACGTCCCGGAGCAGGCGGCTTAGATTTTTTCGATTTCCACCAGATTTGTATGTTGAGGATTCCCTTTTGCCAGGGGGGAAGGACGCAGCGTCGTGAGCGTATTGATGCAGGCGCCGTGGTCAATTTTATCGCCAGCCATATCCGCATTATGCCATGCGCCCTGACCCATCGCGCTGACGCCCGGCAGAATACGCGGCGTGACTTTGGCGGGTAGACGCACCTCTCCACGATCGTTAAAGACGCGAACCTTATCGCCATTCGCGATACCGCGTTTTTGCGCATCGAGCGGATTTATCCACACCTCCTGGCGACAGGCGGCCTGCAGAACATCAATATTGCCGTAGCTTGAATGGGTACGGGATTTATAGTGAAAGCCAAACAGCTGTAGCGGGAAGGTGCTCCGCTTCGGATCGTCCCATCCTTCAAAAGTAGGGGTATAAATCGGCAGTGGGCTTATCACGTCGCCTTCCGCCAGCTCCCAGGTACTGGCGATGTGAGCGAGTTTGCTCGAGTAGATTTCGATTTTACCGGACGGCGTTTTTAACGGATTGGCCTGCGGATCTTCACGAAATTTTTTATAGGCGACAAAATGGCCGTTGGGATCTTTACGTTTATAGATGCCCATTTTTTTTAGCTCGTCATACGCGGGCAATGCCGGATCTCTTGCCTGCATTTTGGCGTACAGATATTGCAGCCATTGCGCCTGTGTACGGCCTTCGGTAAACCGCTGATACACATCGTCACCGAGGCGTCTGGCGATTTCGCTGAGTACCCAGTAGATGGGCTTGCGCTCGAACTTAGGCGTCGTCGCCGGTTGGATAAAAATCAGATATCCCATATTGCCGGCGTAATCATTGGGGATGATATCCTCCTGTTCGACGGTCATGAGATCCGGCAGTAAAATATCAGCGTACTTCGCGGAAGAGGTCATAAAGTTGTCGATGACCACAATCATTTCGCATTTCGCTTCATCCTGAAGAATTTCATGGGTTTTATTAATATCCGAATGCTGATTAATCAGGGTGTTGCCAGCGTAGTTCCATAGAAATTTGATCGGGACATCCAGCTTATCTTTGCCGCGTACGCCGTCGCGCAGGGCGGTCATTTCCGGGCCGCGCGCAATGGCGTCCGTCCAGCTAAAGCAGGAGATGGCGGTTTTAACGGGATTCTCCAGGACCGGCAGACGTTCAATGGTAATGGTGTAAGTGGATTCGCGTGCGCCGCTATTACCGCCATGAATGCCGACGTTGCCGGTCAGAATCGGTAACATGGCGATGGCGCGAGCGGTTTGTTCGCCGTTCGCCTGACGCTGCGGGCCCCAACCCTGACAGATGTAGGCCGGCTTGACGCTGCCTATCTCGCGCGCCAGTTTGATAATCCGATCGGCGGGGATGCCGGTAATATGCGATGCCCACTGCGGCGTTTTGGCGATACCGTCCTCGCCCTGGCCCAAAATATAAGCCTTATAATGGCCATTGGGGGGCGCGTCAGCCGGAAGGGTCTTTTCATCGTAGCCGATGCAATAGTTATCGAGAAAAGGCTGGTCAACGAGATTTTCGTTAATCAATACCCAGGCAATTCCCGCCACCAGCGCGGCATCGGTGCCGGGGCGAATCGGTATCCACTCGTCTTCACGTCCGGCAGCGGTATCGGTATAGCGCGGATCTATTACGATCATGCGCGCATTTGAGCGTTCACGCGCTTGCTCCAGAAACCAGGTAATGCCGCCGCCGCTCATGCGTGTTTCAGCCGGATTATTGCCGAACATGACCACCAGTTTACTGTTTTCGATATCAGATGTGCTGTTGCCGTCGTTGGAACCATAGGTGTAGGGCATGGCGCAAGAAATTTGCGCGGTACTGTATGAGCCGTATTGATTCAACGAACCGCCGTAGCAGTTCATCAAACGCTTCACCGGCGAGGCGGCAGGCGACGAGCGGGTTATGTTGCCGCCTACGATGCCGGATGAATAGTGGATATAAACGGCTTCATTGCCGTAGGTCTCTACGGTCTTTTTCAGGCTGGCGCTAATGGTGTCCAGCGCTTCCTGCCAGCTAATGCGTTCAAATTTGCCTTCGCCGCGGCGGCCAACGCGTTTCATGGGATAGTTAAGGCGATCCGGATGGTTAATGCGCCGACGGATTGAACGGCCCCGCAGACAGGCGCGAACCTGATGATTGCCGTAGACATCGTCGCCAGTGTTATCAGTTTCAACCCACCAGACTTCATTATCTTTTACATGCAGACGCAGGGCGCAGCGACTGCCGCAGTTGACCGAACAGGCGCCCCAGACGATTTTATCTTCTTCGTTGCGCATGGCCTGCTGCACCGCCGCGGCCGCGGTACGCATCCCAAACGGTAAAGATACGCCTCCGGCAGCCAGCGCCAGTGAGCCAAGCGCCGCTGATTTCACTAACGTCCTGCGCCTAACGCCTGTTTGTTGCTTTTCTCCGGGCATCACTCACTCCATTGTCGTTATTATTTCGCTATATATTGATAACTATAACGAAATTATTAACATGCTAATGATGTAATGAGTTTACCCCTTTGGGAGTAAGGATTATTAATCCATGTCAAAGAGCGTTACCCTCCGGACCCGGAGGGCAGGAGGAGGTTATTGCGGTTCGGCGGATGAACCGTCCTGAGCGGGAGAGGTATTGGCTGGCGCATTGCCGCTGCTGGTGCGGGTATAAAGAATTTTATGCGTGTCGTTCGCGCAATGGCCCACCACCTGTGAGTCCGGCTGATCGGCCTGGTCGTTAGGAACGATAGTGAGCGTAAAATTATCCGCCGGCACGCCGTTATTGATGATACGTTGTTCAATATCGCTTTTTACTCTCTCGCACGATCCCGGTGCCGCCATCACCAGCGAGGGGGCGCTAACTAACGCCAGAGCGGCTATTGCAGTTGCGATTTTCATCATGAACTCCTGTGATTAATGACGATGTTCTAAGCTTAGCATTTTTCGTGTAAATAACTGTATTTGCTAATATGATGATAAATATCTTTTCATCCTGGTGACACGTGTGAAGAAACCTCTTTTACTGACGTTATTGTGCATGATACTGGCAGGTTGTGATAACCCGAAATCCCTTGAGTCTTTTACGCCGGAAATGGCCAGTTTTTCGAACGAATTTGATTTTGATCCATTACGTGGTCCGGTAAAGGATTTCAGCCAGACATTGATGAGTGAGAATGGCGAAGTGGCGAAGCAGGTCACCGGTACGCTTTCACAAGAAGGCTGTTTTGATACGCTTGAGTTACACGATCTGGAGAATAATACGGAGCTGGCGCTCGTGCTGGATGCCAATTATTACCGGGATGCTCAGACGCTGGAAAAAAAGGTGCAGTTACAGGGGAAGTGCCAGCTGGCGGAGTTGCCTTCGGCGGGCGTGACCTGGGAAACGGACGACAACGGTTTTGTGGTATCGGCGACGGGCAAAGAGATGAAAGTCGAGTATCGCTATGATAGCGAAGGCTATCCGCTAGGTAAGACAACCATAAACTCGCAGAATACGCTCTCTGTGACGGCAAAACCCTCCGCAGACCCGCGTAAAAAGCTGGATTACACGGCAGTCAGCCGGGTGGATGATCGACAGGTCGGCAACGTCACACAGAGCTGCGAATATGATGCGTACGCGAACCCTGTTGACTGCCGGCTTGTTATCGTCGATGAGAGCGTTAAGCCGGCAGTGTCCCACCATTACACCATTAAAAATCGTATCGATTACTACTAAACCGGGCGCGGTGCGACTCTCCGTGACTGCCGCGCCACGTTTACTGCGCGGTGGGTTTCAGGAGCGTAGAACCGGACGTTTTATGTTCATCCAGATACTGCTGCTGGAAGATACACATGCGGATGGTGTTACGGTATTCGCCGTTAATGAAGAACTCATGAATCAGCTCGCCTTCTACTCTAAACCCGAGTTTACGGTAGATGTGAATCGCTTTTTCATTCTCTTTATCGACGATCAAATACAATTTATAGAGATTGAGTACGGTAAATCCGTAATCCATCGCCAGTTTGGCCGCGCGTGACGCCAGGCCTTTTCCCTGGTACTCCGGCGAGATAATAATCTGAAATTCCGCCCGCCGATGCACATGGTTAATTTCCACCAGTTCTACCAGCCCGGCGTTTTCACCGTCGCATTCGACGACAAAGCGCCGTTCGCTTTGGTCGTGGATGTGTTTGTCGTAGAGATCCGACAGTTCGACAAAAGCCTCATACGGCTCTTCAAACCAGTAACGCATAACGCTGGCATTATTATCAAGCTGGTGGACAAATCGTAAATCTTCACGCTCAAGCGGGCGCAGTCTGACCTTGTAGTCACTTGTCATACTGTATCCTTACACTTCCTTTTAGTTATCCTGCATTAGGGCGTAATAACGCGACCTGTACGACGATCCAGACACCGCAGCGTATTGGGCTCCCAATAGGCGTTGATGTTGGCGCTTTGCTCGCATTTATCGCGGTTATCAAAGGCGGCATCGGCTTTGTCCCACTCTTTTTCTGCGCGGGTATTCACTTTCTGGCGCAGACTGCGAGTGTCGTTCCATTGTTCCTTTTCCATCGCCGCTTCCTGACGACTTTGTGCGCTATCTCCCGATTCAATCACCAGTTTACTGGTTTCAGCGAATGCGGAAGTAGTATATACAACGGCCGCCAACGTAAGCATTGCCGTCAGGCACAGGCGTTTGCTCAGCGTATTGTTCATCACAACATCCTTTCATTAGAGGGGAAAAGCGGTAAACCACCTGTAAATTCTACACCAATCCTTATGCCTGGCATATACACAAGAATGGCCGGATAACCGTAACGATATTCTGTTGTATTATCACTTATCATTTCGTAACCAAATGAATCTCATGCTAAAGACGACTCTGCTTTTCTTTGTCACCGCCCTCTGTGAAATCATTGGATGTTTTCTTCCCTGGCTATGGCTTAAGCGCGGCGCCAGCGTGTGGTGGCTTCTGCCCGCCGCTGCGTCACTTGCGTTATTCGTCTGGCTTTTGACCTTGCATCCGGCGGCGAGTGGGCGGGTTTATGCGGCTTACGGTGGGGTATATGTCTGTACTGCGCTCCTGTGGTTACGTGTTGTCGATGGCGTCCGGCTCACGGTTTATGACTGGTGCGGCGCGCTGATCGCGCTGTGTGGAATGCTGATTATCGTCGTCGGATGGGGACGTACGTAACATTGCCGCGCGACCAGAACATTTTGTGATCTGGCAGCGCTTTTTACATCAATATACTTGTATGGTAGTAGCTCAGTTGGGTAAATTTCCTGCATCCAATAATGCGATGTAAGGAATAAAAATGAAGATTGTAGGGGCTGAAGTTTTTGTTACGTGTCCAGGGCGTAACTTCGTCACCTTAAAGATAACCACGGAAGACGGGATCACCGGTCTGGGGGATGCCACCCTGAACGGACGCGAGCTCCCGGTGGCCTCGTACCTTACCGATCACCTGTGCCCACAGCTCATCGGGCGGGATGCTCGCCGCATCGAAGATATTTGGCAGTTCTTCTACAAAGGCGCGTACTGGCGCCGTGGCCCTGTCACCATGTCCGCCATTTCCGCGGTTGATATGGCGCTATGGGATATTAAAGCCAAAGCCGCCAATATGCCGTTGTATCAGTTACTCGGCGGCGCTTCGCGTGAAGGCGTCATGGTGTATTGCCATACCACAGGCCACACCATCGACGATGTGCTGGAAGACTACGCGCGTCATAAAGAGCAAGGGTTCAAAGCAATCCGCGTGCAGTGCGGCGTTCCGGGGATGAAAACCACCTACGGCATGGCGAAAGGCAAGGGACTGGCCTATGAGCCTGCGACAAAAGGTCAGTGGCCGGAAGAACAATTGTGGTCAACGGAAAAGTATCTCGATTTTACGCCAAAGCTGTTTGACGCCGTGCGTAATACGTTCGGGTTTAATGAACATCTTCTGCACGATATGCATCACCGACTGACGCCTATTGAGGCTGCCCGCTTTGGCAAAAGTATTGAAGACTATCGTTTGTTCTGGATGGAAGACCCGACGCCGGCTGAAAATCAGGAGTGCTTCCGCCTGATCCGCCAGCATACGGTTACGCCGATTGCCGTAGGCGAAGTCTTTAACAGTATCTGGGATTGCAAACAGCTCATTGAAGAGCAATTGATTGACTACATCCGCACCACGATTACCCATGCCGGTGGTATTACCGGGATGCGCCGCATTGCCGATTTTGCCTCGCTCTACCAGGTGCGTACCGGTTCGCATGGGCCGTCCGATCTGTCGCCGGTTTGTATGGCCGCTGCATTACATTTCGACCTGTGGGTGCCTAACTTTGGCGTGCAGGAGTTTATGGGCTACTCCGAACAGATGCTGGAGGTTTTCCCGCATAACTGGACGTTCGAGGGTGGCTATATGCATCCGGGCGACAAGCCAGGACTGGGCATTGAGTTCGATGAAAAACTGGCGGCGAAATATCCGTACGATCCAGCCTATTTGCCGGTGGCCCGCCTGGAAGACGGCACACTGTGGAACTGGTAAGGAGCGAAAAATGAAAAGCATCGTAATCGAAAAACCGAATACATTAACTATCGAAACGCGCGCGCTTCCACAGCCTGCGCCGGGCGAAGTTCGCATTAAAGTGAAACTGGCGGGTATCTGCGGTTCCGACAGTCATATTTATCGGGGACATAATCCCTTTGCAAAATATCCCCGTGTCATAGGCCATGAATTTTTCGGTGTCATCGACGCGGTAGGCGACAACGTCAATCACGACCGGATAGGAGAACGGGTATCCGTCGATCCGGTGATCAGTTGCGGGCATTGTTACCCTTGTTCAGTCGGTAAACCCAATGTGTGTACCTCGCTGGTGGTGCTGGGCGTGCATCGTGACGGCGGTTTCAGCGAGTATGCGGTGGCGCCGGCCCGTAATGCTCATCGCATACCGGACAACATCGCAGATCATCATGCCGTCATGGTTGAGCCGTTTACCATTGCGGCAAATGTGACGGGACAAGTGAATCCGACCGAGCAGGACGTGGCGCTTATCTATGGCGCAGGCCCGATGGGACTGACGACCGTACAGGCGCTGAAGGGGGTTTATCAGGTTAAAACGGTCATAGTCGTTGATCGCATTGAAGAGCGTTTAGCGATGGCGAAGCAGAGCGGCGCTGACTGGACCCTCAATAATGGTCAACATTCACTGGCGGAATTTCTACAGCAGAAGGCACTAAAACCGACCTTGATTGTCGATGCCGCCTGTCATCCCGCTATCCTGCAAGAGGCGATTACCCTTGCATCGCCTGCGGCACGCATTGTCCTGATGGGATTTTCCAGCGACCCGTGTGAGATTGTACAGCAGGGTATTACCGGAAAAGAGCTGGCTATTTATTCATCGCGTCTTAATGCCAATAAATTCCCGGTCGTGATTGACTGGCTGAGTAAAGGGCTTATTGATCCGGATAAGCTGATAACGCATACATTTGATTATCAACATGTCACTGACGCGATTGAATTATTTGAAAAAGACCAGCGTCAATGCTGCAAAGTTTTACTCACTTTTGCGAAATAATATAAATAATTGCGAGTAAGTGGTACGCATCTTACCTCTTAGAGATTGCCTATATGACACAAATAAAGCATGAACGATCGACTCAGGATTTAGTGCGCGCTGCCGTATCTGGCTGGTTAGGCACCGCGCTTGAATTTATGGATTTTCAGTTATATTCACTAGGCGCGGCTCTGGTCTTCCATGAAATATTTTTCCCGGAACAGTCTGCCGCGATGGCGCTTATCCTGGCAATGGGCACCTATGGTGCAGGTTATATAGCCAGAATCATCGGCGCCTTTGTTTTTGGTAAAATGGGCGACCGCATCGGACGAAAAAAAGTGTTGTTTATTACCATCACCATGATGGGGATCTGCACCACGCTGATTGGCGTACTGCCGACGTATGCGCAAATCGGCATTTTTGCGCCAGTATTACTGGTGACATTGCGAATTATACAGGGGCTGGGCGCCGGGGCGGAAATTTCCGGCGCGGGTACTATGCTGGCCGAGTATGCGCCGAAAGGAAAGCGTGGCATCATTTCCTCGCTGGTCGCGATGGGCACCAATTGCGGTACGTTGAGCGCGACGGCGATCTGGGCGGTGATGTTCTTTGCGCTTGAACGCGAACAACTGATCGCCTGGGGATGGCGTATTCCTTTCCTGGCGAGCGTCGTTGTTATGATATTCGCGATCTGGCTGCGAATGAATCTGAAAGAAAGTCCGGTATTCGAAAAAGTAAGCGAAGGTGAAAAATCGCCAGCGTTAACGCCTGCGTCAGAAAATACATTGGGCGCGATGTTTACCAGCAAATCTTTCTGGCTGGCCACAGGTTTACGTTTTGGACAAGCGGGGAATTCCGGACTTATTCAAACTTTCCTTGCCGGATATTTAGTTCAGACGTTATTATTTAACAAATCTATCCCAACCGATGCGTTAATGATAAGTTCCGTAATTGGTTTTATCACTATCCCACTATTAGGGTGGTTGTCCGATAAATACGGCCGTCGGCTGCCGTATATAATATTGAATATCTCCGCGATTATTCTCGCCTGGCCGATGCTGTCTATTGTGGTAGATAAAACGTATAGCCCTGGCGTTATTATGGCAGCGCTCATTGTTATTCATAACTTTGCCGTGCTGGGATTATTTGCGCTGGAAAACATCACCATGGCGGAAATTTTCGGATCGCGTAATCGCTTCACCCGGATGGCGATTTCAAAAGAGGCAGGGGGGCTGGTGGCGGTCGGTTTTGGCCCCGTCCTCGCAGGGATCTTTTGTAACATGACCGATTCCTGGCTGCCCATCTTAATTATGCTGGTGCTCTACTCGTGTATTGGTCTGATTTCTGCGCTGTTGATGCCGGAGGTCAGAGATCGCGATCTGAGTTTGCCTGAGGATGCGGCGGAAGCGACAGCGGCAGAGAAGTTACGCCACTCCGCAACTCAGACGAGTTAAATCGTGTTGGCGGTATGGCCGGAACGCTAATGCGGTTTCGGCCATGCTGCCCGGTCACTTTTGTTTAATTAGCGTAAATCCAAATGCACCAGGGCAGGCGTTACTCTGCGACTGTTCCGCTTTCAGAATATAGAGGTTATAAAATGCAAAACAGGCTTTTATCGGCAAAGGCGACGCTTCCTGATTACGATCGCGCGGCGCTGGCGGCGCGGATGGTCCATCTCGGTTTTGGCGCGTTTCATCGCGCGCATCAGGGGGTTTATACAGATATTCTGGCTGCGGAGCAGCATAGCGACTGGGGCTATTATGAGGTTAATCTTATTGGCGGCGAACAACAGATTGCCGATCTAAAGCAGCAGGATAACCTCTATACCGTGGCGGAGATGTCGGCGGAAGCCTGGACGGCGCGTGTGGTGGGCGTCGTTAAAGCGGCGTTGCATGTTCAGGTTGATGGTCTGGAACGTGTGCTGGCGGCGATGTGCGAACCGCAAATAGCGATTGTGTCTCTGACCATTACCGAGAAAGGGTATTGTCATTCGCCAGCTACGGGCCAACTTCTGCTGGAACATCCCATGATTGCCGCCGACCTACAAAATCCGCATCAACCGCTAACGGCACCGGGTATTATTGTCGAAGCGTTAGCGCGTCGTAAAGCCGCAGGCTTACCGGCATTTACCGTGATGTCCTGCGACAACATGCCGGAAAATGGGCATGTGACGCGTCAGGTTGTGACGGCTTACGCCCGGGAGGTGGATGCGGAACTGGCGATATGGATCGAGCAAAACGTGACATTTCCGTCAACCATGGTTGATCGGATTGTCCCTGCGGTCACGCCGGAGACGCTGGATAAAATCGAACAACTGACCGGCGTGCGCGATCCGGCGGGCGTTGCCTGTGAACCGTTTCGCCAGTGGGTGATAGAAGATACGTTTGTGGTGGGTCGTCCGCAGTGGGAAAACGCGGGCGCGACGTTGGTCGCCGACGTGGTTCCGTTTGAAGAGATGAAACTGCGAATGCTTAACGGCAGTCATTCATTCCTGGCTTATCTGGGGTATCTTGCCGGCTATCAGCATATTAATGACTGCATGGCTGACGACAACTATCGTCTGACCGCACAGGCGTTAATGTTACGCGAGCAGGCGCCCACGCTGAAAGTCCAGGGGGTAGATTTACAGCGTTATGCCGATCAGTTGATTGCGCGTTACCGTAATCCGGCGCTGCGTCATCGTACCTGGCAGATTGCGATGGATGGCAGCCAGAAACTTCCGCAGCGTATGCTGGACTCCGTTCGCTGGCATCTTGCTAATCATAGCGATTTTGATTTGCTGGCGCTGGGCGTGGCGGGGTGGATGCGTTACGTTGGTGGCGTGGATGAACAGGGCAAGGCGATCGACATTAGCGATCCGCTATTGCCGGTTATTCAGCGCGCCGTGGCAAACAGTGAAGAAGGCGCCAGTCGTGTTAAGGCGCTGCTGGGAATGGCAGAAATTTTCGGCAACGATTTGCCGCAGGCGGCGCGGTTTACGCAAAAAGTGCAAGAAGCCTATGACAGTTTACTGACATATGGCGCGAAAGCGAGCGTGGCGAAATATGCCGAGCGGTTGAAGTAGCGCAACAGAGACCCGGTAGCATTATGCTACCGGGAAGGCCGGAGCGGTTCTTAGCGGCCAGTGGTATCAGTTCATGCCAAGACGAATCAGTTCGACCGGCGCGAATTTACCTTCACAACCTTCGACAATCACCGTTTTGCCGCGGCGAATTTGACCTGCATCCAGACCTTCGCTCTCAATGGCTTTGATAATCCCGGTATGACCCGTGCCGCTTATCATGACCCGGCTACCGGTAGTGATTGCGTTACGGTTACGATCGTATGTCATCATCGTGTTTTCTCCTTTCAAACTTACTGCCAAAGCCCGCAGGTTTCCCCGCATGACGGGCGACATATAAATACGCTTATCGTTGCGGATTTTTTTTGTTTTTGATCAAGCTCACGGCTTTTTAGGCGGGAATGTGCAGGGTGAGAAAGCGGAGAAGGCGTCTCACCCCGACGTTAAAGGGGGTTACTCTTCGCTAAACCAGCCGCTGTTTTCCTGACGGATAAGCTGGACGGATTCGCTAATTTCCTGCAAATGCTGGGTCATTGCGCTCTCAACCGCATTGCCATCACGATTTTCCAGCGCGGAGAAAATATCATGGTGCTGGCGCAGCAACATCTCCGGTGGAGAAACATGATCCAGACTCATATAGCGAACCCGGTCAATTGTCGCTTTGATATTTTCAATGGTATCCCACGCTAACTGGCAATCGGCGATCTGCGCCAGTTTTTGGTGGAAATCGTCATCAAGCTGGAAAAAATCATCAATCTGTTTGCGCTCGATGGCAATATGTTGCAGGTGCAGGTTTTGCGCCAGTTGATAGCACTGGTTGTCGGTGATCATCGCCGCCGCACGGCGGACCACCGCGCATTCGATCGCCTGCCGTACAAAACAGCCATTCTGTACCTGAGAAAGCGAAATCTTATTCACATAACTACCGCGCTGAGGGCGGATCTGAATCAACCCATTTTCCGCCAGCTTTATAAAAGCCTCGCGCACCGGTTGACGCGAAACGTTAAAACGGGTTGAGACCTCTTTTTCTGATAGCGGTGTGCCAGGCGGGATAAGACAATGCACGATATCACGCCGAAGAATACGGTAAATTTGCTGGTTGACAGGCTGTGTAGGGTTAAGCTGCGTTTCGACGGTCATTCATTCTTACTTTTTAGGCGGTTGACCCGGATACTCTACCACTTTTCCGTGGCGGTCTATACCGATCATGTTCTTGGTTGCAGATACGTTTGCCAGGGGTTACCCGGCCCGCAGACCGGGTATAACCTCTTAGCTACGGTGGACGCTGAGCCCTGCGAAAGATTGGGTAACAGGCATCATTTCAACGGTATTAATATTCACATGCGCGGGGAGTGTGGCCACCCACCATACCGCTTCGGTAATGTCTTCTGGCGTGAGCGCGGTGGTATTTTCGTAGGTTTTACCCGCTTTCTCATCGTCGCCTTTGAAACGGACGCTGGAAAACTCGGTACCGCCAACCAGACCCGGTTCAATGTCGGTCACGCGAACCGCCGTGCCGTGTAAATCCGTGCGCAAATTCAGGCTAAACTGGCGCACAAAGGCTTTCGTCGCGCCATAGACGTTGCCACCAGCATAAGGCCAACTGCCGGCGGTTGAACCGATGTTAATGATATGACCGCGATTACGTTCGACCATTCCTGGCAGCACGGCGCGGGTCATATAAATTAAGCCTTTATTATTAGTATCGATCATAGTTTCCCAGTCTTCTACGCTGGCTTTATGCGCCGGTTCAAGACCCAGCGCCAGACCGGCGTTATTGACCAGCACATCAATATCGCGCCACTGCGCAGGCAGAGAGGCCATCATCTCTTCGATGGCCGCGCGGTTGCGCACGTCCAGTTGGGCGGTCAATACGTTCTCGCCAAGCTCATCTTTTAACGCTTGCAGGCGTTCATGACGACGTCCCGTGGCAATGACTTTATGTCCATTCTCAACAAAACGGCGTGCAATGCACTCGCCAAACCCTGCGGTTGCTCCAGTTACTAAAACGATCATCACACAGTTCCTCAACGCTTTTTGTGTTGTATTACCATAGCACGCGGCGTTTATGAAAGGGTAATCCTGGTTAACACGGTTGCGGTCAGCATAGGGGGAAGCTTACTCTTATGATCAACCTATTTTCAGGAGTGAAAAATGTCGACGAATCCTTTGTTAGACCAGAGTATGTTGCCCTATCAGGCACCGCGTTTTGATCGGATCAAAGATTGCCATTATCGTCCTGCTTTTGATGAGGGCGTGCGGCAAAAACGCGTGGAAATCGAGGCCATCGTCAATCATCCGGCGGCCCCTGACTTTACGAATACGCTTCTGGCGCTGGAGCAAAGCGGGGCGCTTCTGTCACGCGTCACCAGCGTTTTTTTCGCGATGACGGCCGCACACACTAACGATGAACTCCAGCGGTTGGATGAGGCCTTTTCTGCCGAGCTGGCGGCGCTCTCCAACGATATTTATCTGAATAGCGCGTTATTCGCTCGCGTGGATGCCGTCTGGCAACAGCGTCACTCACTGGGGCTGGATGATGAGTCGCTACGGTTGGTCGATGTTATCCATCAGCGTTTTGTGTTGGCAGGCGCGCAGCTTGCCGAAGAGGATAAAGCGCGACTGAAAGTATTGAATACCGAATCAGCGACCTTAATGAGTCAGTTTAATCAGCGTCTGCTGGCGGCAAGTAAAGCGGGCGGGCTGGCGGTAGATGACGCGCATTGCCTGGCAGGATTAAGCCCGGAAGAAATGACCGTCGCTGCTGAAGCGGCGCGTGAAAAAGGCCTGGAGGAGCGTTGGTTCATTCCGCTCCTTAATACGACGCAACAGCCTGCGCTTGCTACGCTGCGCGATCGCCAGACCCGCGAAAATTTATTCGCAGCGTCATGGACTCGGGCGGAAAAAGGAGATGCCCACGATACCCGCGCTATCGTTCAGCGTCTGGTAGAGATTCGTCGCTGTCAGGCAAAACTGCTGGGTTTCCCCAATTATGCCGCATGGAAAATGGCCGATCAGATGGCGAAAACGCCGCAAGCCGCACTGAGCTTTATGCGTGGCATTGTGCCGCCAGCGCGTCAGCGTGTACTCAATGAACAGGCGGAAATTCAGAACGTCATTGATGGTGAGCAGGGCGGCTACACCGTTCAGGCCTGGGACTGGATGTTCTATGCCGAACAGGTACGGCGGGAAAAATATGCGTTAGATGAAGCGCAACTGAAGCCCTATTTTGCCTTAAATACGGTGTTGCAAGAGGGGGTTTTCTGGACCGCCAACCAGCTATTCGGCATCACCTTCGTCGAGCGTTTTGACATTCCGGTGTATCACCCTGATGTTCGGGTGTGGGAGATTTTCGACTCCGATGGTGTCGGCATGGCGTTATTTTATGGCGACTTCTTCGCGCGGGACTCGAAAAGCGGCGGCGCGTGGATGGGGAATTTTGTCGAGCAATCCACACTCAATGAAACCCGGCCCGTTATATACAATGTATGTAACTATCAGAAACCGGTTGATGGGCAGCCTGCATTACTGCTTTGGGACGACGTTATTACGCTCTTCCATGAGTTTGGTCATACGTTACATGGTTTGTTTGCCGTTCAGCGCTATGCCACGCTTTCAGGTACCAATACGCCCCGCGACTTTGTCGAGTTTCCCTCCCAGATTAATGAGCATTGGGCGAGCCATCCACGCGTGTTCGAACGCTACGCGCGTCATGTCGACAGCGGTGAAAAAATGCCCGCTGATTTACAGGAAAAAATGCGCAAGGCGAGTTTATTTAATAAAGGTTACGATATGACTGAATTGCTCGGCGCCGCATTGCTGGATATGCGCTGGCATATGCTGGAGGAGAGCGTAGCAGAGCAGTCTGTCGCTGAGTTCGAGCAGCAGGCGCTGGCCGCCGAGCATCTTGATTTACCGGCAGTGCCGCCCCGCTATCGCAGCAGTTATTTTGCCCATATCTTCGGCGGCGGCTACGCAGCGGGATACTACGCCTACCTGTGGACGCAAATGTTAGCGGATGACGGTTATCAATGGTTTGTAGAGCAGGGCGGCCTGACGCGTGAAAACGGGCAGCGTTTTCGTGATGTTATCCTTTCCCGGGGGAATAGTACTGATTTAGAAACGCTTTATTCAGCCTGGCGTGGACATGAACCGCATATTGACCCCATGTTGCAATATCGTGGGCTCGATCGCTAAGCTGATACGGTTGTTCGGCATTGTCGAACAACCGCCTGAAAATGAATCCTGCACTTCTGATGACAGCCAGTTAAATTTATGGGGTTAAGTTGTCTGAATATAACGAGGGCGTGCATTCGGATTTTTCTACTTATTTTCCCGTGGTGGCTTGATTGCCAATGATTTATTACCGCTTCGCTGTTGACGTTTTCGAAAATATATTTTTCGCTATGTGGCGGTATTATGTAAATAATGCAGAAATGAATTTGACACTGCGCACAGGGCGACTAGATTTAGAACTGTATCACATGATATGAGAAGACATATCATATTTAAAACGCAACATCATCATGAGGATTATATTATGGCAGAACATCGCGGCGGTTCCGGTAATTTTGCAGAAGATAAAGAGAAAGCCTCAGAAGCAGGTCGTAAAGGCGGCCAGCATAGTGGTGGGAACTTTAAAAACGACCCACAACGTGCATCTGAAGCGGGTAAAAAAGGTGGCCAGAATAGCCACAGTGGCGGACGGAAATCCGGCAATTAATTTTACTCCTGATATTTCGTAAATATATTCTGAAATATTGTACATACGATGCGAGCCATAGGCTCGCATTTTTTTATTCTGACCGGGAGTTATTCTGGCCGGCCAGATAAAATTATTGTTTATGCTTTCTTCGTTAACAGAAAAAGCAATTCAGCGAGGGCGAAGCGTACGCATTTTTCTAATACTTCCTGACAATCTCCGTTGAAATGTTGTCGGCTTGTAAAAGTTGTATTGTTAATATTCCAGGCAAACCAAACGGTGCCCGCCGGCGTGCCATCTTCGCCGCCTTCCGGACCGCCATAGCCGCTGATCGCTATGCTAATATTGACCTCAGCCTGATCCTTAGCGCCCTGTGCCATTTCAGTAACGACCGCTTCGCTGACGGCGGTATGTTCGGCAAGGCTGTGGCGTTGTACGCGTAAGATTTTTGCTTTGGCTTCATCAGTAAAGGTGACATACCCCACACCGTAAAATGAGGGCGTATCTTCTGCTGCGCACAATGCTGAAGCCAGTTTCCCGCCAGTGCAGGATTCTGCAGTGGTCAGACGGAGTTTCTGGTTAACCAGTAAATCACCAAGTTTTTTTGTCAGGCTATCGACGGATTCGGCTTCATCAAGGGTGACAATATCGTGCTGTTCTAATCTCATCGTTTATTTTTCCGTTACAGAGACAAATGAAATCTGTTCGTTCTTCTCAAGTATGGCATATTTATTTTATGACATTGTCAGTGAATGATTATTTTATCCAGTTACCAACAAACCCGCTGTTGCATAACTTGCTTACTTTTCTGCGGCGATGACTGTCATTGATTATGCGTAAGGCCATTATCCTCAAAAAATAAAGCCGATTATTCTGAATTGCTATCAAAACGTTGATGCATATGACTTCAGCTATGTGGCAAGTTCTCTATTACGCCGTTACGCTTTCGCGCTCACCGGCGCTGATATCGGTTGCATATTAATCCGGATGGGTTGATTTTATTGCTTAATATTCTGCGGGTAAATTCATGTTTGTAAAAACTAAAAATAGCGGCCAGACTTAATACGTCAAATAGACGTTATTAAGGAGAGAGCATGAAACTACAGGTGGCTGCATTTTTAAGTTTTCTGATAATGCCTTACGCGCTAGCGGATGATCAAGGGGGATTAAAAAAAGACGTGGCACCGCCGCCGCCTCATGCTATTGAGGATGGTTATCGCGGTACGGATGATGCAGAAAAAATGACCATCGAACAGGCAAAAACCCTGCATGATGGCGCGACCGTTTCGCTGCGCGGCAACCTTATTGATCATAAAGGCGACGATCGCTATGTATTTCGTGATAAATCCGGCGAGATTAACGTGATAATTCCTTCCGCCGTATTTGATGGGCGGGAAGTTCAGCCGGATCAAATGATCAACATTAACGGTAGTCTGGACAAGAAAGCGAAGGAACCGCTTGTTCGCGTGAACCGACTGCAAAAATAACGCGCGCTAACCGGCAATCTCCAGGTCAGCCATACGGGGCATGCGGCTGGCCTGATACCATGGGTCTTGTAAAAGCGCCTGGGGGACAAAAGGTCCCATAATGTCTTATTCAGGTCTGGTTGCGTATCGTTTAAGCTTCATTGATATTGACGGTGCTACAGTCGTTAGCGATCCGTTATCCTCGCAAGAATTTGCCCGGTAGCGTATAAGCAAAACACAAATCTATCCATGCAAGCATTTACCGCTGGTGAACCGGCGGTTTTTTTTTGCCTGCCATCCAGACAAAAGCGGCCCCTTGCGCAACGATGCAGCAAGGGGCCGGCTCTGCGAGGGATTATCTCCGTTCATTAATCATCCCATTTGTGACTGAACCAGGCGGCCAGAAATCCGGAAAATAAAATAATTCCTAATACAACGATAAAAAGGTTAATACTGCCTAACATCTCGTTTCTCCTTATTTTAGTGTGCATCCTCTTTTTTAAAAAACCTCGTACAGACTATAGTACTAATTTATACTTAAGCAAAGTCTGAATTGCGTATTTATTTTACTGGAAGGGTAAAGCATTAGAATATTTTCGTCAGCGCCCAGGAATATTCCTGAATTACCGCAGTGACAGCAGATAATTAGCCTGCAATATATAGGGTTAACCCGGTGCGCCAGAAACTGCGCACATCACTGGCTGCAGATAATTAACAGGTAATAGCCTGTTGCGTAGGGGTAATCCGCATTCCTTTTAACATCAGTGCCCAGGCGAACACAATGGCGATTATCAGGACAACGAAAAGCGACCAGGCGGGAAGCGTCGTCAGGATGACGCCGCTGGCCAGCGGGTTTACCGCCGCACCCAGCCAGCCCAGCGATTGCGCTGAAAAATAGCTGGCTTTCATCCCGGCAGGCGCAATGTTGTCAATTAACATATATTCGCCGGGGGCATAAATAATTTCGCCAATCGTGAATACTGCCGCTGAAAGCCCCCAAAAAAACAGATTGTCGCCTGAAAAAATAAATCCGATGAGCCCGGCGATAAAAAAGACGGTGCCGGTCGTCATCATTGGTCGAATATTGACGGCGGTAAGTCGACGGCCCACGGCGTATTGCAAACTGACCACAATAACCGCATTAACCGGCAGGACGACGGCTACCACTTTTTCCGCGAAGCCGCTATCGGCAACGACCATAACGTACTGTGAAATACAGGACGCAAAGGCGCCCCCCACAAAGGAGGCCAGAAATGCCGAAAGCGTAAACCACAATAATGCTTTGTCGCGCAGCAGAACGGAGGGAGACCAGATAGCGGCATTTTTCCCCTCGCTGGCGGCAACCGAACGTGTCACCCATACCTGAATAAAGACCAGCGGAAATGCGGAACAGATAGCGGCAAGCCAGAAGGGTAAATTGATGCTTTGCATCACCAGCAGCGTGCCGAGCGGCGGGCCAACCGTCCAGCCGATATTGAGTACGGTATAATTGAGCGAAAAAATCCGTGTTTTTGTTGTCGCGGTGAGGTTATCGGCAAACCAGGCCTTCAGTACGGTAGAAAAAACCGAATAGGCGCAGTTAATAAGCGCAAAAAGCAGGACAACCAGTACGACATTATGCACCATTGGGATGGCGATAAATCCGCAGGCGAAGGCGATAATTGCGAGTAACATGTAGCGCTTTTTATCAAACTTGTCCGCCAGAATTCCAAAGCCAAGACTAAAGACGACGCCGATTGTTAACGCGCTGGTCAGCGCGTAGCCAATCAGATCCACGCCTAAACCGTACTGACGGTTAAGATAGATGGTCATAAAGGGGAGCGTGGCGCCGCGTCCAATTGTCAATAACAGCGATGAGGCGAGTAGAGCCAACGTCGAACGTCTCAATCCTGGATTCATTTTTCCTGCCTGAAATGGAGGTTACGTATCGGGACGTTTTAATCTACCGTGCCCGCAAAAGCATGATGTCTATACGCTATAGCGTAGTCTTAACATACCATAACGCAGGATTTTGCCCATCGTGTGTTGTTCAATGCCATGCTCACGGTAAAAAGAAAAGTCCTGTTATGGCGCACTGATTTCCGATAACTTACCTTTTTACAAAATTTTAATAATGACAGGGGCCGATGATGTCGCGTAAAGACGGTTTTTTGGCGTTACTGGTGGTTGTCGTATGGGGGCTCAATTTTGTTGTCATCAAAGTAGGCCTGCACCATATGCCGCCATTATTGCTGGCAGGATTACGGTTTTTACTGGTGGCGTTTCCGGCAATTTTCTTTGTCGCCCGGCCTAAAGTCCCGCTTACGCTGTTGCTGGGCTATGGCCTGACGATAAGCTTTGGGCAGTTCGCCTTTCTCTTTTGCGCGATAAAGTTTGGTATGCCCGCAGGACTGGCGTCGTTGGTATTACAGGCGCAGGCCTTTTTTACCATGGCTTTGGGGGCGTTTGTTTTTAGCGAGCGGTTACAACGTAAGCAGTTGGCGGGGATCGCCCTGGCGATTATAGGTGTACTGGTATTGATTGAAGCCAGTCTCAACGGACAGCATATAGCGATGTCGGGATTTATGCTGACTCTGGCGGCGGCATTTAGCTGGGCCTGCGGCAATATCTTTAATAAAAAAATTATGCAACATAGCCCGCGCCCGGCGGTGATGTCGCTGGTGGTCTGGAGCGCGCTGATCCCGATCCTGCCGTTCCTGCTGTCATCGCTGCTACTGGAGGGGGCGGATCACATTACGCAAAGCCTTATTACCATTGATATGACGACGATATTGTCGCTGCTGTATCTGGCTTTTGTCGCCACTATACTTGGCTACGGCATCTGGGGCGCGTTACTGGGACGTTATGAGACCTGGCGCGTAGCGCCGTTATCATTGCTGGTGCCGGTAGTCGGGCTGGCGAGCGCCGCGGTGTTACTCGGGGAAACGTTGACCGGGATGCAACTTGCGGGCGCAGTACTGATTATGGCTGGACTCTATATCAATGTGTTTGGATTTCGTGTGCGCCGTACTGCGCGTGTCAGGGGATGAGGCATTATGTTACTAAGAAGACAAACGCTAGTTTCAGACCATGCCGCGGGGTAATAGCGGCGGACTTGTCATAGCCAGACGGTACTAAAAAAATGCCCCGCAAAACGGGGCAAAGAGGTTAAAGGTGTTGGTCGTTATAATAGGGCACGCCTAATTCATCTGACTTATCGCTGTTCACGCTCACGGGGTGAAGGTCATTTGGCGGATCGCCTACACAGGGCAGAAGCATCACATCGCGGCTATTTTGCGCCACAGGTAACAAAGTTTGTTCTGCAATGCCATATCCGGAGGCGATAAGTAACAGACCCGGCAGGGCGGGAAACAGCATTTTCATGGTGCTCTTCGCGTGGCGCATAAACAAACTAGTAGTTGCCATGGTTCAGCGGCAGCATATACCGTGATTCGCCATGCATATTGGTGATCCGGTATTTGTGTGGCGGCACATCAAAATAGTTTTTGAACGTCCGGGTCAATGTTTGCTGTGACTCAAAGCCATAGCGTTCCGCCAGATAGAGAATGGGCTCGTTGCTCTCTTTTAATTTTTGCGCGATTTCCGTCATCTTACGGCTGCGGATGTATTGACCTAATGAATGACCGGTCTCTTTTTTAAACATCCGTTGCAGGTGCCATTTGGAATATCCTGAACGCTCAGACACTTTTTCCAGTGAGAGCGGCGACTCCAGGTTATCCTCGATCCAGTCCAAAATGCTATGAATAGTAATAGCGTCAGTGTTGCGTCTGGACATCGTCATACCTCTTTTTTGTCTACGGCAGAATTTTCTTGAGCAAATACTCAAGCGTTGCCACTTCGTCCGCCGTTAAGTTTTTTGTTAATTCCTGATGCAGGTCTTGCCCTGGTCGTTGATGACATTGCTCACAAATTGCCGCGCCGTCCGGCGTTAGCTTCACCAGTACGCCGCGTTTGTCATTAGGATTCGGCAGTCTTTCGATCCAGCCTTTGCACAGCAGGCGGTCGAGCATCCGCGTCAATGCGCCGAGATCGACAGACAGCACTTTTTTAAGTTCAACCGGGGTAATACATCCCGCGCAGCGTATCGAGCAAAGCACTTTAAACTGTGTTGCGGTGATATCCAGCGGGGATAAATAGTTATTTAACAGGCGATCTTTTTTCTGATTTACCATGTAGATCAAGCGACCCAGCGGAATGATTTCATTGAACAGATCACTGGTGCTTTTCAAAATGGTTGCCCCGGCAAGTAATTAATTTCGTCAGATACTATTGCCCAGGCAAGTATAAGTCAACTAAATGAATTGGCCGATGCCACGATTTGCTAAAAGGCGTCCGGGGTATTGTGCTGTGATAACTTGTAACTAATTGATAATTACAGGTTATAGGTTGTAGAGGATATTAACTTGCACACTGGCGAAATGGCGCGCCTGGGCAATTTCACTTTATACTTCCGGTTCATGAAACGCTGATGGGTAAGAGATAGTATTATGATGGATTTGTTTAAAGCGATTGGATTGGGGCTGGTCGTACTGCTCCCGTTAGCCAATCCGCTAACCACCGTGGCGCTGTTTCTTGGCCTTGCGGGCAATATGAATAGTGCGGAACGCAACCGGCAGTCCTATATGGCTTCGGTTTATGTCTTCGCTATTATGATGGTGGCGTACTACGCCGGGCAGTTAGTCATGAACACCTTCGGTATTTCGATTCCAGGGCTACGGATCGCCGGGGGGTTAATCGTGGCGTTTATCGGCTTCAGAATGCTTTTCCCGCAGCAGAAGGCGCATGAGTCGCCGGAAGCGAAAAGCAAATCGGAGGAGCTGGCAGACGAACCGACGGCGAATATTGCGTTTGTTCCACTGGCTATGCCAAGCACCGCAGGACCGGGGACCATCGCAATGATCATCAGTTCCGCTTCCACGGTGCGTCATGGCGGCGAGTTTCCCGACTGGGTCATTATGGTCGCGCCGCCGATTATTTTTCTTGCCGTGGCGGTGATCCTGTGGGGATGCTTACGCAGTTCTGGCGCTATTATGCGGCTGGTGGGTAAAGGGGGGATTGAAGCGATCTCCCGCTTAATGGGATTCCTGCTGGTGTGTATGGGCGTGCAATTTATTATCAACGGCGTGTTGGAAATTATTAAAACGTACCACTAAGGCGCATTGTCGTCTGCCGGAAACCTGTTCCCGGCAGACGAATGTCTTAATGCGGTTGTTCTTCCAGCGTCACTGGCCATTTGCGGAATATGAGCACAGCCCATACCAGCGCGGCACAGGCGGGTATGGCGCCAATATAGCCGATGGCCGACATTGACCAGTGCAAACTCACCTGATTGCCTACCAGCGCGCCAGCGCCAATACCAATATTAAAGATGCCTGAAAATAGCGCCATTGCGACATCGGTCGCGTCCGGGGCCAGCGCCAGTACTTTTACCTGCATACCGAGCCCTATCACCATAATCGCGATGCCCCAGAAAATGCTCAGTATGGCCAGATGCGCTTCGCTATCCGCCGCAGGCAGCAGCAGAAGCAGACAGACAACCAGCAGGGCAATAGCGATACTGACGAGCGACGAGGCATGACGATTACCCAGTTTACCAAACACAAGGCTGCCGATGATCCCGGCACCGCCGAGGATCAGTAACAGGACGGTAGCAAAATTCGCACTGAGCCCGGCGACATTCTGAACGAACGGTTCAATATAGCTATAAGCTGTGTAATGCGCAGTCACCACAACGACGGTTAGTACATAGAGGCTCATTAGCGCCGGGCGCCGGAATAGCAAAGGTAAACTTTTTAGTGAGCCGGAATGCTCGCTCGGCAATTTCGGTAGAAGCTTAATCAGACATAGCAGCGTAATTAATGCGCCCATGCCGATGGCAAAAAAGGTGGTGCGCCAGCCAAAATACTGACCAACAACGCGGCCTATCGGCAGCCCAAGCACCATGGCCAACGCGGTGCCGGTCGCTATCAGACTTAATGCTTGCGCGCGTTTCCCGGCAGGGGCCAGGCGGATCGCCAGAGAGGCGGTTATCGACCAGAAAATAGCGTGGGCGAAAGCGATGCCAATACGGCTAATGACCAGCACGGTAAAGTTCCATGCCAGGAAGGAGAGCACGTGGCTGGCAATAAACAAAACAAACAGACAAATGAGTAGCTTACGGCGCTCCATTTGACTGGTAAGAAGCATAAAAGGCAGCGACATGACGGCAACTACCCAGGCGTAAATGGTTAGCATGATGCCGACCTGCGCGGTTTGCATATGAAAGCTTTCAGCAATGTCTGACAGCAAACCAACTGGCACAAATTCTGTGGTATTGAAAATAAAAGCGGCAATAGCAAGCGTAACTACCCGTAGCCACGCGACCTTGCGGGAAACTGGATTGATTGTCATAAAAATATTTCGGGTTAGTTGCGAGAAGGTGAGGCCGCGATCTTAAAACGTTTACTGGCGAAAAGACAATCATTTTGTGACCTGCTTCTCATTTACTTCGCAGGCCGTTTCGTCTTCAGTCGACGCTCGCCAGTTGGGCGTTAAGTAACTCGATAAAGGCCTCAAGCTGACGCGTCATCGCCCCGCGCCGCCACATTAGCCATGTGTTAAGCCAGCGCCACTTCTCCGCCAACGGCCAGGCTTCCACCTGATGATGTCCTGGCATACTGTTGAGCATACTTGCTGGCATCAGCGCAATACCTGCGCCGGCAATTACGCACGCCAACATTCCATGATATGACTCCATTTCGTGAATCGTACCGGGGGTCGCGCCATCGGCATGAAACCAGCTTTCGAAATGCCGTCGGTAAGAACAGTTGGCGCGAAAAGCATAGATGTTATAACCATTCACCTCGCTGGCCCGCGAAACGACGGAATGGCCGTGTGGCGCGACGATCATCATCTCTTCCTGGTAAGCCGGTATACCTTCCAGCCCCGGATGCATTAGCGGGCCATCAATAAAGGCGGCGTTCAGCTTTCCTTCGAGCACGCCATCCAGCATGGCGCCGGAAGGACCGGTCGTTAACGCGAACTGAATTTTAGGGTAACGCTGGTTATAACCCGCCAGCAGCGCGGGGATACGTACGGCGGCAGTACTTTCTAACGCGCCGAGTGAAAACAGTCCTTGCGGTTCCTCTCCGGCAACCACCATACGGGCTTCATCAACCAGCGCCAGGATCTGCTGGCTGTAACGTAAAAAGTTATGCCCGGCTGGTGACAGCCTGAGTCGCTGGTTTTCGCGAATAAACAGAGAGACGCCCAGGTCGGCTTCAAGCTGACGGATACGCGTGGTCAGGTTGGACGGAACGCGGTGTACTTTTGCCGCCGCCTGCGTAATGCTGCCCGTCAGAGCGACAGCGTTAAACATTTCCAGTTGCGTCAGGTCCATGGTTTTCTCAATTCGTGAATAGTCTGGTTAATATTATTCATTTTTCAGAAAGGGTAAAGGGCGTCATGATGGTACAACTCCCCTGATAACGAGAGAAAGAACATGACCATGATGACTGCAACACAGGCGTTATCCGTGAATCCTGCGACCGGCCAGACGCTGGCGGCAATGCCCTGGGCTAACGCGCAAGAGATTGAACATGCGCTGAGTCTGGCGGCGAGCGGTTTCAAAAAGTGGAAAATGACATCGGTAGCGCAACGGGCGCAAACATTACGCGATATTGGTCAGGCGCTTCGCGCTCATGCAGAAGAGATGGCGCAATGTATTACGCGTGAAATGGGTAAGCCTATAAAGCAGGCGCGTGCGGAAGTGACGAAATCCGCTGTGTTATGCGACTGGTATGCGGAACATGGCCCGGCAATGCTGAATCCTGAGCCTACGCTGGTAGAAAATCAGCAGGCGGTGATTGAATACCGTCCGCTGGGCGTCATCCTGGCGATAATGCCGTGGAATTTTCCTTTATGGCAGGTGTTACGCGGGGCAGTGCCGATACTGCTGGCGGGGAATAGCTACTTGTTAAAACATGCGCCCAATGTCACGGGTTGCGCGCAGATGATAGCCCGAATCTTGGCGGAAGCCGGTACTCCCGCTGGCGTCTATGGATGGGTGAACGCTAATAATGAGGGCGTGAGTCAGATGATTAACGATCCGCGAATCGCGGCGGTGACGGTGACCGGTAGCGTGCGCGCCGGCGCGGCGATTGGCGCTCAGGCTGGGGCGGCGCTGAAAAAGTGCGTACTGGAACTGGGTGGCTCGGATCCGTTTATTGTACTCAATGATGCCGATCTCGAACTGGCGGTAAAAGCCGCGGTTGCCGGACGCTATCAAAACACCGGACAAGTTTGCGCCGCCGCCAAACGTTTTATTGTCGAAGAGGGCATTGCGCAGGCGTTTACCGACCGTTTTGTGGCGGCTGCCGCAGCATTAAAGATGGGTGATCCTCTGGTTGAAGAGAATGACCTGGGGCCGATGGCGCGCTTTGATCTGCGTGATGAACTCCATCAACAGGTGCAGGCTTCCGTCGCCGAAGGCGCACGGCTACTGTTGGGCGGCGAGAAAATCGCCGGGGAGGGCAACTATTATGCCGCGACCGTTCTGGCGGATGTCACACCTGACATGACGGCATTTCGTCAGGAGCTTTTTGGGCCTGTTGCCGCCATTACCGTCGCAAAAGATGCGGCGCACGCCCTCGCGCTGGCGAATGACAGTGAGTTTGGCCTGTCGGCGACGATCTTTACCGCCGACGATACGCTGGCCGCGGAGATGGCGGCGCGTCTTGAGTGCGGTGGGGTATTCATTAATGGGTACAGCGCCAGCGATGCGCGTGTGGCATTCGGCGGGGTGAAGAAAAGCGGCTTCGGTCGCGAGCTTTCGCACTTTGGTTTACACGAATTTTGTAATGTGCAGACCGTCTGGAAGAACCGCGTCTAATCGCCCTGACGTCGCGTGGCGCCCTCTGCTATACTCGCAGGCCTTTTCAGACCTGCGAGCAAGGAGCATGTTGTGGCCAGGGCCATGGATAATGCAATTTTAGAGACGATTTTACAGCGCGTTCGCCCCCTCATTGGCCAGGGCAAAGTCGCTGACTATATTCCGGCATTAGCGTCCGTCGAGGGTTCAAAGCTGGGGATAGCGATTTGTACCGTGGACGGGCAGCATTATCAGGCGGGCGATGCGCACGAACGCTTCTCTATTCAGTCTATTTCGAAAGTGCTCAGTCTGGTGGTGGCGATGCGTCATTATCCGGAAGAGGAGATCTGGCAGCGCGTCGGAAAAGATCCTTCCGGCTCGCCGTTCAATTCGTTGGTTCAGTTAGAGATGGAACAAGGCATCCCGCGTAATCCATTTATTAATGCGGGCGCGCTGGTGGTATGCGACATGTTGCAAGGCCGGCTTAGCGCGCCGCGTCAGCGGATGCTGGAAGTTGTGCGCGCGCTTTGCGGCGTATCGGATATTACGTATGACGCTACGGTCGCGCGCTCTGAATTTGAGCATTCCGCCCGTAACGCCGCTATTGCCTGGCTGATGAAATCATTCGGTAATTTTCATCATGATGTGCCTACCGTGTTGCAAAATTACTTCCACTACTGTGCGTTGAAAATGAGCTGCATGGAACTGGCGAGGACGTTTGTCTTTCTGGCGAATCAGGGCGAGGCGTTTCATCTCGACGAGCCGGTAGTGACCCCCATGCAGGCCCGGCAGATTAATGCGCTAATGGCGACCAGCGGGATGTATCAGAATGCCGGAGAGTTTGCCTGGCGGGTGGGATTGCCCGCTAAATCCGGCGTGGGCGGCGGTATTGTCGCCATAGTGCCGCATGAAATGGCGATTGCCGTCTGGAGTCCGGAGCTGGATCCTGCGGGAAACTCTCTGGCAGGTATCGCCGCGCTTGAGCAATTAACACAAACGTTAGGACGTTCGGTATACTGATGAATGCGCTTGAACCGCTCTTTGCCCGCCTGGCGCGATCGACATTTCGTTCGCGTTTTCGTCTCGGGATAAAAGAAAGACAATATTGCTGGGATAAAGGCGCGGAGGTGATTGATAAACACGCCGCCGATTTTATCGCCCAGCGACTGGCGCCAGCTCACCCGGCGAATGATGGTAAGCAAACGCCGATGCGGGGCCATCCGGTATTTATCGCGCAACATGCGACGGCAACCTGCTGTCGCGGGTGCCTGGCGAAGTGGCACCAGATACCTCAGGGAGAACCGCTGAGCGAAGCGCAGCAACAGTATATTGTCAGCGTTATCCATTACTGGCTGGTCATACAAATGAATCAGCAGTAGGGCAGTGTGTCGTTGCTGACGCTTTCCCCGATAAATCACCCTATACCACTGATAGCAGCCGTTGACCGTCATATATCTCATGTGCTGAAGTGTCTTTTTAGTTACAACATACATTTGGTTGTTTTTTTTCAACGCCTGTCAGCACTGTGCAAAAAAATGTTCTACAGGGCAGGGGAGCCGTGTATCACCAGAAGCTTGCAACCTTGATCTGGATCACGTTTAATGACAGTGCTTTTTTACCTGCTGAAGATAATCATGATCGTTAGACCACAACAGCACTGGATTCGCCTGATATTTGTCTGGCATGGTTCCGTGTTATCTAAAATCTTTTCACGACTGCTCCTTAACTTTCTTCTTTCTATCGCCGTTATTATCATGCTGCCCTGGTACACAATGCTGGGTATTAAGTTTACCCTTGCGCCGTTTAGCATACTGGGCGTCGCTATCGCCATTTTTCTGGGGTTTCGCAATAATGCCTGTTATGCGCGTTACGTCGAAGCCCGACATTTGTGGGGGCAGTTGATGATCGCTTCACGCTCAATACTGCGTGAGGTGAAAACAACCTTACCTGATGAACGCGGTATCGAGGATTTTGTTCGGTTACAAATCGCTTTTGCCCACTGTTTGCGTATGACATTGCGTCGACAGCCTCAAACGCAAGTTCTGGGCAACTATCTTGACCAAGAGGCGTTACAGAAAGTTGTCGCTTCCCATTCCCCCGCTAACCGTATCTTATTGCTGATGGGAGAGTGGCTGGCGATTCGCCGCCGCAGCGGAAAGCTTTCCGATATTTTATTTCATAGCCTCAACAACCGCTTAAATGATATGTCGTCAGTATTGGCCGGCTGTGAGCGCATCGCCAACACGCCGGTGCCTTTTGCCTATACGTTAATTTTGCATCGTACGGTTTATCTTTTCTGCATTATGTTGCCATTTGCACTGGTGGTTGATCTGCACTATATGACACCGTTTATTTCGGTGCTTATTTCTTATACGTTTATCGCGCTGGATGCGTTAGCAGAAGAGTTGGAGGATCCGTTCGGTACTGAAAATAATGATTTACCGCTGGATGCGATATGCAATGCGATAGAAATCGATTTACTGCAAATGAATGATGAAAGGGATATTCCGGAAAAACGGATACCGGATAAGCGCTATCAACTGACCTGAGTTTGTCTTAACAGGCGCAGAATGTTCATCTGCGCCATAACCTGAAGAGCAAAGCTTAATAGCCTTCTCCAACGCCGGTTTTGGCTGGACCGGAGTAGTGGACATGAACGATTCGCCATCCTGTGTTTGGTATCTTCGCCCACACCTGGCTTTCGCGGCCTGTCGTGTGTTGAGTCTGCCCATTATCACGGCGTACCGCGGTAAAATGCCAGTCGAACTCTGCAACGGCGGCATTGCCATACACATGAATAGCCGGGGGAGCGTCCAGTTTTAACGTGCGTTTGCTGAACGTTTTACCCATAGTGGTGCCATAAAAATTTTCAGCGATCTGCGACCATCCGCGTTCGTGACCGCGTGGATGAATAAAACTGGTTTCCGGTGAAACATAAAAGAGCTGCTTGCCTAACGTTGGGTCTGCCTTATCTATTGAATAAAGGTAACGGTTAATGCCTTCTGTAATTTCTTGTTTAACGGTCGACGTAGCTTCATTTTGTGCGGCGGTTGGCGTTGCCGCTGATGCCGATGACACCATCAGAGTTAACGTTATCGCGGCGGCCGAAAACAATAGTGACGTTTTTTGCATAATAGTTATACCCATATGGTCTGTTTTTGAGACGCTTTATCTTTCCTGTTACGTTCACTTTTATACTAAAGGAGCATGGCTCACGAACAATAAAAAACATCCTTCTATAAAATTACCCCGAAAAGGGAATAGTGCAATTAAGAATATCGTATTTGTTTGTAACGACATGACTCAAAATATCAACATTTAGAGTTTCAGTATTGTTGTTGTCCCTTGATTTGTTTTTGTATTTATTACCACTGGTAAATAGTTAATCTTATGAATAGTGATACACAAATGACCGTTTGCGCTATGTGATAATTAACCATAGTAAAAATACACGAAGCGAAGAAGTGCTATTTCAGTAGTACTGATATTTTCATAACGCTAATTTAAAAATAAATGTAAACGTAACAAATTATACACAAAAATAAGAAGGGCTGTGGCCTCAACTGACTTGATTATGATTCCGTCTTAACGAATGCCAGCCGAGTGTTAAGTGCCATTCTCGCCCTGGCATCCCCGACCGTAAGCCAGTTCTCTACTGGTAACCCCCTTGTTATTACAGCAGAAAACAGGGCATATCATTGATGTAGTCATGCTTAACTTGCATTTTAACATCACTAATACATAGCAAGCTAATATTACACTTTGAAACTTAACGCACGGTAATTGTTAGTGATATTGTCCTGGACAGTTCCGCGAGCAGGTTTTGCGGAAAGTCCAAAAATAAGACAAATAAGGCATATAAAATGAAAAAAGTAGTGGTGTTATCTGCGGTAGCCGCAGCCGTGATGATGGCTGGAGCCGCCAACGCAGCAGAAATCTATAACAAGGATGGCAATAAACTGGATTTGTATGGCAAGGTCGACGGCCTGCATTATTTTTCCAGTAATCATAGTACGGATGGCGATCAATCTTATATCCGTATGGGTATTAAAGGCGAGACTCAAATTACCGATCAACTAACCGGTTTTGGACAGTGGGAGTATCAGGTCAACGCCAATCGTCCTGAAGATGGTGACTCCAGCGGTTCCCCGCAAAGCTGGACGCGTCTCGGTTTTGCTGGTTTGGCATTTGCCGATATGGGGTCTGTTGACTATGGTCGTAACTATGGCGTGTTATACGACATTGGTTCATGGACTGACGTACTGCCTGAATTTGGTAATGATTCGTATGAAGCTTCCGATAATTTTATGACCGGGCGCGCGAATGGCGTTCTGACTTATCGCAATAATGATTTCTTTGGTCTGGTTGATGGTCTGAATATTGCGTTGCAGTATCAGGGTAAAAATGACGGCCTGTCGAAAGAAGGCGATCCTTTAAGTAATAATGCCAGAAAAAGTATCGCGTACCAGAATGGCGATGGTTTCGGGGCATCAGCGACATATGATTTGGGCATGGGGGTGAGCCTGGGGGCAGCCTATACCAGTTCCAAACGCACGCTTGATCAGATGACGCAAGATAAATACGACAATGGCGACCGCGCTGAAGCCTGGACTGGCGGCGTGAAGTATGATGCCAATAATATTTACCTGGCGGCAAACTATACCCGTACTTATGATATGACCTATATGGGCGATACATTGGGCGGCTTTGCACATAAAACCGATAACTGGGAAATGGTAGGGCAATATCAATTTGATAATGGCTTACGCCCGTCACTGGCATTCCTGCAATCCAGAGCCAATGATGTTGATGGACTGGGTTCGTTCGACCTTGTGAAATATATTGATGTGGGTTCCTATTACTACTTCAATAAAAATATGTCCGCGTATGTTGACTACAAAATCAATCTGCTAAAAGATGGCAACCCATCGAATCCTAATACAGACAACACCGTGGCGCTCGGCTTAGTCTACGAGTTTTGATAAAACTTGCTGATTAAGACAGTTTAGGGATACCCTCCTTTTCCCAAAACTGGGTCACTGCTTAACCTTTATTATTGTTAATTTATTCTTTTATTATTTCAGGACGCTTCTGGCGTCCTTTTTTATTGCCTATTCGTTGACTATTCGACTTCGATCTCGCGAATGCGCATTCTGCTACTGTCATCTATCTGCACTTTGCCTGAATGACAAAAGGGACAACAGAGTGTGGATGTTTGAGAGGTGAAGGGTTGATTACAGGACAGACACCAACCTTGCGCCGGTGCGATAGTAATGTGGAAACGCGCATTGTCAGCAAGGGTATGACGAGCGGCGACGTCCAGGCCAAAATGCAGCGCCGGCACCTCAACACAGGCCATAACGCCAATCTCCAGCCAGACTTGCTTTACCTTGCTGAACTGGTGATTTACTGCCTGTTCCTCCAGCAATTCGATAATATTTTGCGCCAGGGCTAATTCATGCATGGGCCAGCTCCTTCATTCAACAATATTTACGGCGACACAAGGATCAATTACCTGTAACTGTTGCGACCACAATGAGAGTGGAATAGTGGCCAGTTCGCGAGCAATGACGCCGTCAGGTTGGGCGTGACGTGTGGTAGGCGAGATAATACGGTAATCAAGAATATTGCCTGACGTCGTCAGTCTGGCCTGATGAACTAACCATCCTCGCGCGGTTTCCACTACCGCTATTTTCCATTCGCCATCATCAAAACGATTCCAGCGCAGGGTGGGAAGGGCGCTCAAACTTCGGGCGAGCGTAATGCAGCGGGCCAGCAGACGTAGCGCAGTCGTTTTACCGCTAAGACAACAGGCTGACAGCAGCGGATATTCGATAGCCAGAGGCGAGACATCCAGGGGACCATGGGTTATTAACGTATGGTCCGGGGACGATGCCATCGGTAGTGTAGGTGTAATGATATTCTGTACTGCCGCCAGCCAGCGGGCGGTTTCAGAACGCTCTTGCAAAAACCAGGCTTCCCAGCCCTTTACGCCAGCGGCAAGCCAGGTCTGAGGATCATCGTCAAAAAAGATTGTGCTTGCCAGCGGGGATAACTCTCCGCGACGTAACAACGCCCATTCTTCAGCGGTTGCCTGTCGGTGGCTAAACAGGGGGAGCCAGTCTGTCAACGCGCGACGGAGCGTTTCTCGCGCCAGCTCTTGTTGTGCGGCCTGCATATCTGGCTTCTTTTCAGGAAACAACAGTAAAGCCGCCGCCGCGCTGTGCGCCTGAGCGCACAACGTAAACAAACGTGAAATAAGCGTTTTTGCGTATACCGGCGTTGCGCCCTGTAACAAACGACCGATCGGCGCCTCCTGCCAGATAATCCGTAGCGGGTGAGAATAGACGGTCAATCTTTGCACGAACTATTACCTTCATCGATCACCATAAACCCGGACTTACTGGTTTCGCAAACCGGACAGCACCAGTAATCAGGTAACTGGCTGAAGGGCACGCCGGGTGGAATTTGCCATACATCATCGCCCAGCGCAGGGTCGTAAACCCACCAACATACTTTGCACTCCATGCGCACCACTGGCTCATTTTCTGTGACTGGGTATTCTTTCAACCATTCCAACGTATTTTTTAGCCCCGCGTAGGCATCTTCGATATCGTCGATGCCTGCAACGGCGATATCAGGAATGTCCGCTATCTCAATCATATCTTGCAGTAATGTGTTCATATCATTGAAATAATTGACCCGCCATACGCCGGGAAAATGCGTGCTTACAATCCGGCATTTACCATATCCGCGTGAAAAAATAGCGCTACACCCTTCGCCTAAAAAATGATCCAGATACTCGCGATCGGCATCGTTTACTGGCAATAGCGTTAAGTTAATGATATGCGGCTCTTTTACCGGCTGTTTTACGCGCTCGGCTATTTCATGCGCGATAAAGGCGCCATTCATCAATCCCGCCGGTTGCGGCGGCAATTCTGGCGTAATCGGCGGCTGCGGATGCGTCTGCCAGATGCTCTCCGGGATCGGGCCAATGATAATTTCATCGGCAACCCGTTGCTGGTCAGCGTTATATTCACGTACACGCCAGACGCCCGTAAAAACCGTCTCCTGAATACGCTGTTCTTTTCCATCGGATAATAGTACCCGGGCGGAGATTTCACCTTCGCCGAGCAGTTGATCCAACAAACCGCTATTCTGTTGCTCAGTGGCATTCAGCTTATAGCTCAGGGGAAAGGGGAGCGTTGCCACCGGGTTATCCATATCGCGAATAAGCGTAGTCAGGATGTGTCTGGCAACACGAAGCTCAGCGGGCAGCGCCTGTTCCGGTAAAACCGGCGTCAGTGGGAGATTAATGCCGGCGGGGATAGGAAGAAAGTTAAAGTCTTCCTCTTCTGGCTGCGAGCCTGGTCCGGCAATATTAACGACTGGAATAGTTCTGGAATGATTCACGTGTGTTACCTTTCATTCTATTGCGTGATAACGGGAATATCCTGACGATAGCCCGGTGTGGTCAGCAATGCGGCCACCCGCTGAGAGTATTCTTGCCAGCTATATAATCCCGCCAGACTGCCGACAAAACGGTGCTGGCGAAAGATAAGCAGCGCCGGATATTTCAGAATGCGATACTCCCGGGCGATCAGTTCACTCTGTTCGCTATCCGCAAATGCCGCGGTATAAGAGGTCGCCGGAAATTGCTTGAGGATCTCCGGGATAATGACCCAACTGTCGGCGACTTCCGGATGTTTGTTGGGGTCGCTTTGCAGCAAAACCAGCACAGTCGGATGCGCATTAATCAACGACGGGAGCGTTTGCGCATCGGTAACCAGAAAGCCTTTATCCGCCAGTGGACAAACAGGATTTTGGGGTGAGATAGTCATTTTTTTAAATGCTCCGGTAATTCAGGCGTGCGAGATAATAAATCGGCAAAACCGGTCAGCGGATCGCTTTGCGTGAGCATGGCCTGTTCCAGCGAGTCCAGCGCCGCCAGTACCTCAGCGGCTTCCGCTTCGTCCATTTCTCGTCGTGCTGCGCCGCCAAATGTCAGCAGCCATGCGCCTGCTAAGGGGGGAGCCACAAGCCGAATATCAACGTCGATAAGCTCGCCGTGTCGGTCGCGGCATTTGGCGAACCACTGACCGGGTGAAATAACCTGCACAGGAACGCCGATACACATTATGATTTCTCTCTCTGTAGCACCCGAATATCGCCGACCCGGCAAGCGCTTTGCGCATCTGGCCGTTCATCTTCGTAGCGTTCTATACACAGGCTGTAATGATTAAGCCTTTCAGTGGGCAAGGCCGCTGAAGAGGCGGTAATACCCCATTGCGCCAGCACTTCCTGCGCAAGACAGACCGCAGGCATCAGTTGCGCCTTTACCTGCGGCGTAAGACTCCCGCCATAGTCATCCAGACATTCCGGCTGCACGCCAATCAGCACAATCTCCGATAACTGGCCGCCGGTTAATTGCAGCAATGCCAGCACTTCAGAAAAACTGGTCTGATGTAAACTGAGTTTTTTCGCCGTCAGATAGGCGGGAACCTGTTCATCACGAAACATCGCCAGCGAACCTGGCGCCATACCAAAATCGATAGCATCCATGATTAACAATTTTTCGGTCTGTTGCAGCCAGGGCAGCAGCGCCAGCCCCTGCGTACCGCCATCAACAACGTCAACTTTCTCGTTATCGGCATACTGTTCAAACAGCTTTTCCGCCGCTCTGACGCCGAACCCTTCATCTGCCCAAAGCAGGTTGCCAAGCCCTAAGATTGTTACTTCTGCCATTGTTATCACCTGAACCAGCGCCAGCCGCTTATCATGACGGAAATCACGCTTTGTCGGCTCATAATGTCTTCACGGATAGCGGTATAAACATGCGCAATGACGAAGGCGATAATGAACCACATGCCCAGCCGGTGCCAGAAATGCAGCGCGAGGCTATCGTTGCCAGTCAGGCGAATCATCCAGCCAAACCATTGATACGCCCAACTGTCTGTTCCAAGTCCTTCGCCATAGAGCGCAAAGCCGCTACACACCATCAGTACGGACATCCAGAAATAGAACATTACCGCCAGTCCCGCTACCGGATTATGTCCATAGTAACGATGGGCCTCTTTTTCGAGGAAAAAATACCAGCGGATTTCGCTGATAACGCCTTTGCGCCAGGCGCGGCGCCAGAACGGAACCAGAAACATCTCCCTGGCGTACTCATTGCCGACACATGCCCAGTAAATACGAAACAGCAGCGCGACAGTAAAAATATACGCCGTGGTAAAATGGATAAGTCGTATCCAGCCCATCCAAAACATAAAGGTCGCTTCACCTTGAATCGATGGCAGGGGGCGGCCAATGAAATATCCTGTAACAGCCAGGACGACAATGGATAACGCCGTGATCCAGTGCCATAAACGGACCGGCGCTTCATAGATATAGTACCCCTGGCTGGTTATTTCTTTGAGATGCATTGAGACCTCCGAATCGTCGTCATCGTACCTGAACCCTGACCAGCTCCCCTCCATGATTATCAATAACATGGGTGGAGCAGGCCAGGCAGGGATCGAAGCTGTGCAGAGTACGTAAAATCTCCAATGGTTGATCGGGAACGGCGAGTTTAGTCCCCATTAACGCCGCTTCGTACGCGCCAATTTGACCTTTATCGTCACGTGGCCCGGCATTCCAGGTTGTCGGTACCACACACTGATAGCTGTCGATTTTCTGATTTTCAATTTTTATCCAGTGCCCCAGCGCGCCGCGCGGCGCCTCGCTGAAACCAACGCCTTTTGCCGATGTAGGCCAGGTATCGGGTTCCCAGAGCGTGACGTTTGCCGTCGCCGTATCGCCGGACTTGAGGTTACGCATCAGACGATCGAAGAAATATTGCAGCGTATTGCCTGCCCATACGGATTCCAGCGCACGCGCGGCAGTACGTCCTAATGTAGAAAAGAGCGCTTCTTTAGGCAGCTTTAATACACTAAGCAGTTGATCCACAGGTTCTTTAAATTCCGGTTTATTTTGATGATATCCAATCAGATAACGCGCCAGCGGACCTACCTCCATCGCATGTCCCTTCCAGCGCGGCGATTTAATCCATGAATATTTAGCGGACTCATCCACCTGTTCGATAAAGGTTTTTGTGCCTTTATAGTGTTCGCCCATGACCAGTTGCGGTTCGGTCAGACCATCCCACGGATGCAGGCCTTTATCGTTATTGCCGTTACCATAGGTATACCAGGAGTGAGTGACAAACTCCTGAATTTCATCGGGGGCGGTTAAATCGACAGGATGAATTTCGTCGAAACGACCGTTAATGATAGCCCCACGCGGAAGCAGAAGATTACTGGCGGAATAATCGTTAGGGTTATCCGGAAACTCGCCATAAGCCAGCAGGTTCATGCTCGATAACCCGCCGCCGATTTTTGCCCAGTCTTTGTAATAACTGGCAATCAGCAAGACGTCCGGAAGATAAACCTGTTCGCAGAACTGGCGAGCTTTTTGGATGATGGAACTGACAAGGTTCAGGCGTTCCATATTCACTGCGCCGACCGCGCCCGTTTCGTCAAGGTTGATGGCGCAAGGAACGCCGCCCACCAGCCAGTTAGGATGCGGGTTTTTACCACCGAAAACGGTGTGAATTTTTACGATCTCTTTTTGAAAATCGAGCGCTTCAAGATAGTGGGCGACCGCCAGCAAATTGGCTTCCGGCGGAAGTTTCATCGCCGGATGTCCCCAGTAGCCATTACGGAAAGGGCCAAGTTGACCGGACTCGATAAACCGCTTCAGTCGATTTTGCAAATCGCGGAAATATCCCGGCGAGGATAGCGGCCATGCGGAAAGGCTTTGCGCGATGGCGGAGGTCTGATGCGGGTCGGCTTTCAGGGCCGCAACCACATCAACCCAGTCCAGCGCGTGCAGATGATAAAAATGCACCAGGTGATCGTGAACGTGTAGCGTAGCCTGCATCATATTACGGATACAGTTTGCGTTGTCCGGAATCGCGATTCCCAGCGCATTTTCTACGGCACGGATTGAGGTCAGAGCGTGTGTACCGGTGCAGACGCCGCAAATGCGTTCAACGAATGCCCAGGCGTCTCGCGGATCGCGACCTTTCAGGATAACCTCCAGGCCGCGCCACATGGTGCCGGTCGACACGGCGTTAGTAATGACATTACTACTGTCGATATTCACTTCGCAGCGCATATGCCCTTCGATGCGAGTAACCGGATCGACCACAATTCGCCGTCCGCTATTGTCCAGCGTAAAACCCTGAGTCTGATAAGGATATGCCATAATTATTTTTTCTCTTCCGGAGCGTTTTCTGATGACGTGTTATTTTTATTACGGGCGTGCTTTATGGCGCTAACCGTGGCGTGAGCGATGGCGGCAGCGCCCGCGACGCCAGCAACGCCCAGTCCGATTTTATCGGCGGTAGCCTCAATGCCGGTTTGCGGAATGCCCGTTGCCCGGCTGTAAAAAGAACCGTAATCCCAGAATCCATCTTCCGAACATCCGAGGCATCCATGACCCGACTGGATAGGAAAAGAAACACCATCATTCCAGCGAACGGTTGAACAGGCGTTATAGGTGGTCGGGCCTTTACAGCCCATCTTGTACAGGCAATACCCTTTTCTGGCGCCTTCGTCATCCCACGCTTCCACAAACTGACCGGCATCGAAATGCGCGCGTCGGTAACATTTGTCATGAATTCGCTGGCCATAAAACATTTTTGGTCGTCCAAGACGATCAAGGGGAGGGATGCGATCAAATGCCAGCATATAGGTGATAACGGCGGACATCACTTCAGGTATAGGCGGGCAGCCTGGCACTTTAATAATGGGTTTATCGGTAATTAATTTGTGAACTGGCGTGGCTTTAGTTGGGTTGGGACGGGCTGCCTGCACGCAGCCCCATGATGCGCAGGACCCCCAGGCGATAATCGCTTTAGCATCCGCGCTGACGCGTTTTAACTTCTCCAGAAACGGCTCGCCAGCCAGTATGCAAAACATCCCATCTTCATTCAGCGGCGCGTTACCTTCCACAGCAACGATATAATTTCCTTTGTACTCACGCATCACATCCGCCAACGCCTGTTCGGCTTGTTGCCCTGCGGCGGCCATAATGGTGTCGTCATAATCCAGGGAAATGAGCGACAAAATGGCATCTTTTGCCAACGGGTGCGCAGAGCGAATGAAAGATTCGGTACAACAGGTACATTCAAGACCATGCAGCCATATCACTGGCGTACGCGGTTTATTCTCCAGGGCATAAGCTATCTGAGGAATCATCGAACTGCTCAGGCCTAAAGACGTTGCGGTAAGGCTGCAAAACTTGAGGAAGCTACGCCTTGTCACGCCGTGTCTACGCATAACTTGATAAAATGTATCTTGTGTTTGCATAACGTTTATCCCAAACCACTATAGTTAGTGTGGGCATCATATGTTGCATTTCTTGTCTTTCTCAACGTGTTTTAGTAGCAATTATGTTTCTAATTCGTAACAACCGATTACATGTGTGCTACTCACATTACTCAAAAACATAAATTAATTTAATGTTATTGGTGTTGTAGAGTAAATATAGCGTTGTGATGGTATCTCTTAATGTTGATAAGTAACCGTGTTTTTTATTTATAACATGATGGGGTTTTTTTAAATGGTCACACGGATAACGCGTTTCATATTAGTTCGCTGTGTTTAACTCTCCTTTAAACCCGTCAGTTAAATTTATTAGCTTGTAAAATAAGATCACAATTAATTACGTGCTGCATAACCATTGATAGGTTTAATTTAATATATTCATCCAATCCATTTTACAAACAAGGAGAGCATGATGAAAAAAAGTAAAGCAATGTTATTTATCGCTCCGGCGCTGTTTTCATACGCCCTGGCGGCACAGGCCTGCACAACCCTTGCTATTCAGGATAAACAAGGCGATATTTTTCATGGGCGTACGCTGGAATATATGCAGGATTTACCCTCATGGTTAACGTATTACCCGGCGGGAACACAGTTTGATAAAAAAACGCCGGATGGCAGTCAGGGAGTAAGCTATCAGGCGAAATATCCGATACTGGCCATTACTTCCACCATTACTGATGGCGATAGCAGAGACATACTTGAAGGCATGAATAGCGCGGGATTGTCATTTAGTGAAAACATGATCATGAATGCGCAGTTGCCGCCATTGCCCACGAGTGAATATAAACAGGCAATTCCTGTCACCTCGTTGGGAGAATGGGCGCTGGCCCGTTTTGCTACTGTCGGCGAGGTAAAACAGGCAATAAAAGAGGGCAAATTCTGGTCACCGGAACTGCATCGGTTTGGCGATCTGAAATCGCCATTTCATTACGCGTTTTACGACAAGAAAGGAGGGAGCATTGTCGTTGAAGTGGAAAATGGCAAATTCCATGTCTATGACAATCCCACTCGCGTGATGACAAATGGTCCCGCATTCCCCTGGCATCTGACAAATCTGAATAATTATACGCAATTAACCAATGTGGACCGCTCTTCAGGCACATTGGGCGGGATAAAAGTGATGCAGCCTGATAGCGGGATTGCTATTGCAGACTTGCCATCGTCCGATACGTCGGTTTCCCGTTTTATACGCGGCGTTTATTACACCACATATGCGCCGCAAGCGACATCCGCCCACGATGCAATGAATACGCTTGCACATATTATGAGCCGTTTCGATCGTCCGAAAAATATTACGGTTGACTATATGGGGAGTGAAGGGGAAGGCAACGCCACCCGCAAACCGGTCTCAGAATATACGGTCTGGACAACGCTGTCTGACTTAACGCACGGTGAGATGATGGTGCGCGGCTACAATGATATCAACTATAAAACCTGGTCTCTTTCTCAGTTTAAGAACGCGACAGCGCCCGTGTTCGAGAAAATCAACGTCAAAGGATAAATCGCTCGTCTCGGTTTAGTTTCCCCGGTAGTCTCGGCGAAGGTAATGGAGACTACCGGCGGTTGCTTCTCTTTATCATGCACGGTAATTAATTATCACGATCACCAGCGCCAGGATGGTATGCTAAATCCATTCAAAATCCCCTGGATATGGATTGGAGGGCGCATGGTTATACCTGAGGTCAGGCAGGAGAGGCTCTATCAGAAGATAGCCAACCTCATCATTAAGCTGATCAATGATAATATTTTTCCCCCGGGAACTTTTTTACCGCCAGAACGCGAACTGGCAAAACAGCTTGGCGTGAGCCGCGCCTCCTTGCGAGAAGCCCTTATTGTACTGGAGATCTCCGGATGGATCGTGATTCAGTCCGGTAATGGGGTTATCGTTTCAGATAAAAAACACCTTGCCAGCGACTATACCATCGAAGAAATTCTCTCTACTCGCGAGCTGGTCGATAGCCATTGTGCGCGCTTAGCCGCACAAAACGATAACGTTGACGTCATCAATCAAATAGAGGCGATTTATCATCGTATGGATCAAGCCATTAACGATAATAACGTCCACGGCTTTTACTCGCTGGATAAAGAGTTTCACCTTGCGATCTCTGAGGCCAGCCGTAACCGGGTGTTGTTCGATATGTCCCGTATGTTATGGGAACAACGGATTAATATCCCTTATGCTGGGCTCGACGAGCAGTCTGGAGACAGAAATGTTTTACTTAATCTCAACAAACAACATAAAGCGATAGTGGATGCGATGCGACAGTCTGATGCTGACAGCGCCTATGAGGGATCGCTGGAACATTTACGCTATGTGAGAAAGATTGTCGGCGGCTAATTTTGTCGATGAATAACACCGCATGGCGGTCATGCCATGCGGTGGAGCTTGCCGTAAATCAATGGAAAACAGCATTAATCTTTAAGTAGCGCTCCGGATAGCGATCAAGTTCTTTAACTGCATCAGGGATCTCATCAAGATTGACGACCTTACTGACGACATCTTGCGGATTAATCTCCAGCGTAGACAGCATACGTAATGCCTCATCAAATTCACCGGCACTGGTGCGGGAACCGCGTAAATCCAGTTCTTTATAGGTGATCAGGTTCGTCGGCAGCGACGTTTCCTGTTTTGGCCATCCGGTAAACGAAATACGACCAGCAAACGATGCTAAATCAAGCGTATTTCGAATAGCGCTATTTGCGCCGGAAGCTTCTATCACGACCTGCGCCATGGTGCCGTGGGTGATATTTTTAATAGCGTCGATAACCTGATCGTCAGCGGCGTTCAGCACATAAGGAACGCCAAGCTTTTGCGCATAGCGTAGCCTTTCTTCCACAATATCGATCAGAATAGGCGTTGCCTTGTAATGACGCGCGCTTAATGCCGCCATAAGACCAATGGCCCCCGCGCCGATGATGGCAACATATTCCCCGGCCTTAACGTTTGCCCGGTGCAGCGCGTGCAGTGCGATGGTCAGCGGTTCTGCCAGCGGCGCCATTTCAGAAGGTACATTATCTGGTATTTTATGAATTAAATGTGCGGGATGAGTAACCACCTCCTGCATTGCGCCATCGACATGCACGCCAATGACGTTTAAATTTTCACAACAGTTAGTTCTGCCGACAGAGCAAGGGTAGCAGTGACCACAATAAATATAAGGGTCAACAATCACGCGGTCGCCTTTTTTAATATTGTCTGGCATTCCGGCGCCTTCCTGAAGAACAATTCCGGTCACTTCATGCCCAATAATTCTTGGGTAAGTAACCAGTGGGTTCGTTCCACGAAAAGCCCCGATATCCGATCCGCAAATGCCTGCAGCATCAACCTTAATTAATACTTCATTTTCTTTCTTATGGGGATAATCCACCCAGCGGGTTTCAACTTCACCAGGCTTATTAATGAACACAGCTTTGACTTTCATTGGCTTTGAATCCTTTACTTTTTACAAACACGAAGACCAACAGGCTTGAAACGATAGCGATAGCACCAGCCAGATAGAACGCATAGTCATATTTACCGCTAAATTGAACGATAAAACCGGTGACAAGCGGACCGATAATGCCGGATATATTAGCCAGGCCATGCATGGCTCCGCCGACGCTCCCTACCTTATCTTTATGAACAACATCCTGAATAACCGCCCAATAAATTGGGCCCGTTAAATAGAGCAGGAAGAGTGAAACTGACATGAGCGTAATTGCGCTACCAATAGTGCTAACGGTACCGGAAACGGCAACACATACCGCCGCGCCTGCCAGACATACGCCCAGAATAAGTCGACGTGAGAGCAGAGCATTACCGGTAATCCGATAAATTACATCAGAACAGACGCCGCCGAGCACCATACCAATGGCGCCGATGACCCAGGGAATTACCGTAGCGATACTAATTTCTTTAATATCGAGATGTAACGAATGGTTCAGGTAACTTGGGAACCAGGTCAGGAAGAAAAAAAGAATATAGTTGTAGCTGAAAAAAGCCAGAGTTGTCGCCCATACCATTGGTTGTTTCATGTAATAGCCGAGTGAAGGCGTAGCCCGGCCATCATCAGATAAAATAACGTCCTCATGATTTTCAAAATCAATGCGTTCTTCCGGCGCCAGGCGTTTACTCATTGTTGGCTTATCGCTAACGATAAAGTACCACAGCAATACCCAGACCAGGCCAAATAAGAAAATAATGCCAAATGCGGGGCGCCAGCCTAAGGATAACGCCAACAGGCCCACAATCGGCCCGGACACCGCGCCGCCGAGCGGGGAACCGGCGCTAAAAATTCCGATCGCCGTGGCAGACTCCTTTCGGGAAATCCAGTTATTGATAATTTTATTTCCGGCAGCGCTGACCGGTCCTTCAGCCATACCGAAAAGAACGCGCACGATAAGCATTGTCCACAATCCGGTGACCAAACCAGTTAAGCCACAAAATACAGACCATAGTAACGCTGCGATGAGAAAAACCGTTTTTGGCCCAACTTTATCGCTGGCCCAGCCACCAATAAAATTAAACAGGGCGTATCCGATAAAAAATGCGCTGAAGATCATCCCCATCTCCGCGGCGTTAAATCCTAACTCCTTTTCGATCAAGGGGGCAGTTATCGACAATGCTGAACGATCCATATAGTTGAGCATGTAAACTATAAATAGAAGAAAAACGATAAGCCATCCCATTGTTTTTCTTTTCATGATTAATCCTCTTATTGTGGTCTAGCGGCCTGACCACAATATTTTAAGGTTATTTTCAAATCACCTCTCTTGTGGTTAGAACGTGATCAATATAACAAAAATTTATCGCAGAGGATTTTTATCCATCGCAAGCGTGATAGATAAAATTCTTTAAAATCATATAATTACTTGAAAATTCAATCGGGACTATCGTTTTCCCCTAATCCACGCCCCGGTAACGTTTGACATGCGGCGTTAACGGAAGGTGGTGCTGTCTGTGGGTATTTTTCATCGGGCGTAATATAAACCTGACTCGTGGCGACATAGCCATCATTAAAAGTGGCTTCGATATAGGTAGCTTCCCAACCTGTCTTCGGTTCATTTAACGTAATACTGATCTTATTGTTGGCGGGAATATCTATTGTAAGCGGCTGATAGCGGATGCCACAGGCATAACGGAAATCACGCGCATTTGGATTGTTGGCTGTCCAGCGAACGACTTTTACCGGCGCTTCTGAGAAATAGACCGTAAGAAGATGGTGGTGAATAAGGCCGATCAACTGTGGTAATGTTTTTTTACTTTGAAACCGGTTAATAAATGGAACGAGGCTTCCTTCAGCGAACTGGTTAATTGAGTAGTGGTTCATATTAGGCACTATACGTAATGATTTTACGCCAGGAAGTTTGCTATAATAAAAGCGAGTATTGTCTGGTACGAAGAAATCATCGCCACTTGCATTAATAATATATTTCGGTATTGCAAGGCGGGGTTGGTAAATAGTGTTGAGATATCTTAACGGATCTATTATTTGCCTTAGCTGGGTAAATGCGGGGGATTTTATTTTCTCATCTATGCCTTGCTGGTAGTAGGGGTAGAATGTAATGGGCCAATTTCCACCGTATGATTGATAAATATGCTCAAGTGAAGCATCAATATCAAGTAGATCAATGGCGAAGGGAACAATTGCTTCAACATCAGGATCGGCAATAGCTGACAACCAGGTGGTCCACCCACGCTTTGAAATACCTGTAATGATAAAGGAATTTATATTCCATTGCGTTAACTCCTTTTTTGCTAATCTCATCGCTTGCGATATGGCAGTGACCATAGGAATATTTAAAGGCATTAACTCACGTTTCTCCGGCGCTTCCATAAATAATGCCCAGCTTCGGGAAACGCTTTCGTCCTCTTTCAATGGTTTTTTATCATCCTGAAAGGTTAAATATTGGTTAGGTATATCACTCACTGATATTACGATGGTATTCGTATCACGGGCGATACTTGCCAGTGTTTCCTGGGGGAAATCACCAGGTTTACCAGTGATTTGTACGCCTTTATCATAATTAATTCCGTTGTTTACAACCACCAAAGCATGGTGCTCTTTTGCCGTTTCAGGGATATAAATATCAACGTTATGTCGCCATTGCGCAGGGGTTACCATGTCATCTGGCGACCAGTGTTGCGATAATAATTCATAGTGTCTGACTACCACCTGTGCTAATGGAGCTGTATTAATCAAGGTATATTTTAGCGGTGTGCCTGAAATCTGCTCCCGGTAGTCGGGGAGAACATGAGACAAATCACACTCCGGGCTGTTTCGACAAAAGAAGATGTTGTTATGAAGTAGTGTATAAACTTTTGTAGAAATGAAAAAAAGTACGATAACAACGAGATATATTTTTTTCATGCTTTCCCCGCGCTTTACAAGGGCAAATGCCAGCCAGCATAATTTCCATAAATACCTCTTAAACATTCAATATAAGTACAATACTTTTGATAAATAAGGGAAGAAGGGAACAATAATGTTTGTGACGTTGTCACATTATTCTGTTTCTGGTTTCACTATTAGCACTGAACTTTTTGAAAGGTAAATCATTGCCGTCACCAGACCAATAATGGCGACAGAGATAGCTATACCGATCCAGACGCCATACAGAGCATAACCCAGGACAAATCCGCCCAATACGGGGGATATAAAATCAGCGATTGCGATTAATGCCTGCGCCGTTCCGATGACGATACCTTGTCGGGCAGGCGATACATGGACGGACAAGGCGGCAAGATAAGTGGGTTTGGCTAGCGCATCAGCGATGCTAATACAAACGATAGCAAAAACAAGCACAGGTATGGTCGTGGCGATACCCGCAGTGAGAAATCCAGTACAAAGAAGGGCGAAGATGAGGATAATTAGCTTTCGCTCCGAAAAATATTGGCTCACCCAACCTAACAGAAATAGCTGAACGAAAATATTAATAACCCCGTCCGCCATTAACAGATAGCTTAACGCTTTTGGCCCAAAGGGAAGCCCATTCCAGATGAAGGTGTCAGAAAGAAAAACAGGTAATTGTGAAGAGTACATGCCATAGGCGAAGAAATGACAAAGCATTACGATGATTAAGACGCGAAGGACTGGCATCTTTAAAATAGCGCGGGCAGAGAACGACGCTATTTTATCTGTGGTACGTGATGTTGTGGAAGGGTCTTTTAACCCCCAAATCGCGACCAGGGCAGACCCAAGGACAAGTATAAAGGCGGCGTAGATCGGCGCGCCCAGACTGATACGCGATAGCCACCCGGAAACGCCTGCCCCGACAATACCGCCTAAACCAATGCAGCCTGTGAGGATACCGATTGCCTGACGCCGATTTCTGACGTGCGTACAATCGGCAATATAGGCTGCGGCGGCTGACAAATTCCCGGCGCTAATGCCAAAAAGCGTGCGGGCGAGCAGGATAAACAGGATACATTGCGCGTTGGCGAGTAATAGTAAACTTATCGCCGCAATAGCCAGCGTGACAATCAGTATTCGCTTGCGGCCAACGCGATCGGAAAGGTGGCCAATCAGGGGCGCTGCACAAAATTGGCTAAAAGCCTCAGTGGCGATGATGATTCCAATGATAAGCGGCGAACCGCCCATCTCGCGGATATAAAAAGGCAGTACCGACATCACAGCCGCTGTACTGGCGGCGTAAAGGCCGACAAGCAGGAAAACAGGCAAAATACGCCGCTTGTTGAGCGGGGTGATAGTTTCGCTGTCGGTGTTCTCATAGACATTAGTATTCATCTTTAATCCCTATGGCAAAACGAGAGAGATAATTTTCAATATCGTTGCACTGTTTGCTGTGAAAGAACGCGCCGACATAGCCATCGGGTCGGATCAGCACGCATTGACCCGGCGCCAGTTGATAGGACTCCCGGAAGTGCCCCAGGGTATCGATGAGCTCGTCCTGCTCGCCAATGTGATGAATACGCAGTCCTCGCCGCGCATCGATGACCTTACCGTGGGTTTCGTAGGCCAACAGATTCCAGTCCGGACCTTGTAGTAACTGAAATAATCGTAATGATTGGCCGCCGGCGCCCAAAAGAGGAGCATCCGGAGCTCTTTCTCCCGCTTGTAACCCATGCTGACGTTCGGGCAACGTGTGGGCTAAGGGGGAGTCGGTATACTGGATGTCAAGTTGTTGAACGTCGCGTTCTCGTTTGATGCCACCCTGTTTTTGAGAGTCAAGTAATCGGGTCGAAAGGTGGAGCAGTGATTCGGCTACCGGGCGGCGTTCCTGTTCATAGCTATCGAGAAGCTCTTCTCCTGCGCCCCGCAGCGAGGCTGCCATTTTCCACCCCAGGTTATAGGCATCCTGGATGCTGGTATTTAATCCTTGCCCACCCGTCGGCGGATGCACATGAGCGGCATCACCGGCTAAAAATACCTTACCCACACGGTAATGTTCCGCTATGCGCGCATTCATCTGGTACTTCGATACCCAGGGAATCGAATGGATGCGAACATCCGTCCGCCCGATTCGTTCAGTAAGAAAAGCCGTGAGCACGTCGGCTGAGAAATTCTGCGAGTCGTCCGGGGCCAACAACGCCTGGATTTGAAAGAGCTGCGTGCCGGCGAGAGGGCAAATCGTTATCATCCGCGTCATATCGCCATCGTTAAAATGGTGCCATACATCCCGGTTCAGACCGGAAAGTGAAGCGTCAGCCACAAGCGCATGGATTCCCAACGTACGACCGGGGAAGCTGACGCCTAATTTTTTTCTGACAAAGCTTCCGCCGCCATCCGCACCTATCAAATAATGCGCGATGATGACCTCTTCTCCAGCCGGCCCGGCAACATACGCGGTGACTGTGCGTGGGGTTTGCGCAAAATGTCGTAACTCGCAGCCGAACTCCACCCGATGTCCCCATGCTTTTAATTGCTCTCGCATAATCGTTTCTGTCACGTTCTGTGGAACCATCAATGGCAGATGGTAGGGTTCGGCGTGGGTCGGTTTTGTATGATGCGCAATATCTGAATCTACATAGCTTCCGTCGTGACGGTAGGTTCGTAGTCGGGGATAGAGCCCGCCGGCGGCGACCACTTTATTGAGTATTCCAAGATCCTCGAAGATTTCTTGCGTTCGCGGCTGAATACCTTTACCGCGGGAGCCGATAAAAGGCGTCGTTCTTTTCTCAATCAGGCGAAATGAGACCCCGTGACGCGCCAGTTCGATGGCTAAAGTAAGCCCGGTAACGCCAGCGCCGCAGATCAGTACATCTGTAGTGGTGTATCTTGTCATCGTCTCTCCGATATGTGTATTATGCACATAAGAGGAGACATGCTATGTCAGAAAATAAAAATGTGCAAGATACACATATTTCCGAGCAAATGAAGGCGCTTCACGGTGCGTTGATTCGCGTGGTGAGCGCGCTCAACCGGCCTCGTAATGATGAGAAATTAATTGCAGAGGCGGGCATTCAACTCGATCGCGCGCTATTTTCGAGCCTTATTAGTATCGAACGTTTAGGGCCGATTGGCGTTGTTGAGTTAGCCGAACGTGCCGGTCGTGATTATACGACGGTAAGCCGACAGGTCGCCAAACTGGAGAAGTTGGGATTGATAATACGGCAACATAATGCCATCGATCGTCGTATACGCGAGGCCGTTATCTCCCGGACAGGAAAGGCGATGACGGAGCGTATAGACGCTGCGCGAGAGCAAATGGGCAACGTTGTTTTTAAAGACTGGCCTCAGGATGAAATTGATATCTTTGTTCGGTTAATGCAAAAGTTTGCCGATGCAATGGATAGCGATGCTTCAATACCGGAATAAGCAAAAGAAAAGGGCGGTCAAATCCGATCGTCCAGGTTAATATCGGTATCTGACATTGATTAAATAGCCAGCAAAGTAAATATAACAACAACATTTATCGAGTTAATTTTCACCCTTTGAAAGGCCAACGTATACTGCAGAATACGGCTATATAACAATCGCCGTATCAATGGTTTTTCAAAGGGTAAATATATGCTTACCGAAAAATATGATTTTCGCATTACCGATCAGATGACTATCCCACTCAGACCTCATTGGATAGCCAATGATTCATACAGGGAAAAGTGTAAAATGCTTGTCCTCAACCGGAGTAAAGGGGAAATTCATAAGGTAGACTTTAGTAAAGTAACAGATTATATCAAAGAAGGTGATGTAATCTGTTTTAACGACAGTACTATAATAAACCATATGTTTATCTGTAAAACAAGACGGAATAGGTTAATTAAAATTGTTTTAGAGGGATTTTTACCAAATAATAGAGTAATTATTTCCGGACTTTTAAAAGAAAGGCTTAACGCGAATGATGTTTTCTATTTGGTTGATAACCCTGAAATTTCCATTAAGATAGAGCAAAGGTTTAGCGAGGAGAGCCAGTACCGGGCCGTTGTAGAAAATCATGAGGCCTTAATTTGCTATTTAGCCAGTCATGGTGAGCGTCTTGATGAGTATGTGGATTCCAGCCTATTTTATAAATATCCAGATGCTTACCGTTCCGTTTTTTCTAAAAAGTATGGTTCTTTGGAAATACCTTCTGCCGGCATTCATTTTACCTGGGATCTTATCCAAAAAATCAAAGATAAAGGTGGGTTAATATCCTTCATCACTTTACATGTTGCATCAACAGAAATGTTGTCCAACAGAAAAATACAAACAAAATGTGTAGAGGAAGTGACTATCAACGAAGAATACTACGAGGTTCCGCAAGCAACAGCGGATATCATTAATACTGCGAAGCAAAATGGCGGACGTATTTTTGCCGTAGGAACTACCGTTACGCGATGCCTGGAGTCCGCGTATTCGAGGGAGCACAATTGCCTCAAAGCAAGTTCTGGCTGGACTGCGCTTTATATACATCCAGGCTATCAACTGAAAGTGGTTGACTGCCTGCTAACGAACTTACATCAGCCAAAAACGACGCATATGGTGTTAACTGGTCAGTTTGCTGGGGTTGATCTACTCATTAAGGCCTATACCTCAGAACATATCCAGTCATGTCAGTTCGATATGTTTGGTGATTGCATGTTAATCATACAGGATGAAGGGCAGGGATGAATAAAATAAAACCGGTACATATAATGCTACCGGTTTTACCGAGAATAAGCATCAGGGGATTCGGGCAATAACCTTTATTTCGAAATCAAAGCCGGCCAGCCAGGTAACGCCAACAGCGGTCCAGTTAGGATAAGGGGGATGGGCAAATATCTCCTGTTTCACCGCCATCACGTCGTTAAGTTGTTGCTCTGGATCGGTATGGAAGGTGGTGACATCCACTATGTCATCGAATGTGCATCCTGCTGCAGTCAGTGTTGCTTTCAGGTTTTCAAAAGCAAGCCTCACTTGTTTTTGAAAATCAGGCTCCGGCGTTCCGTCTGTGTGACTGCCTACCTGGCCTGAAACAAACAGTAAATCACCAGAACGGATGGCTGCGGAATACCCATGTTCCTCATACAGAGAATGGCGGTCAGCAGGAAAAACCGCGATACGTTGCGTCATAATGTTATCCTCAGATAGCGTAAACACTTCGGGCGGGAATAAAATGAATGTCACATACACAACGTAGGCCATAGTTTCATATACGTGGCATATGTCAAGGTGCCGTCACATAAAAGAACTGAGCCTGTTTGTCGTATCGTTTGACGGGAAAGAGAGCATTTTCTGAGTGATTAGCTTCTGTGTCGTGTCATTTTGTAGACGGCATCATTTTCACGCTTTCCAACACCAATGACAGTTACCGTGATAATTTCATCTTCGACGCTGTACACCAGTCTGTATCCTGCACCACGCAGCTTAATTTTGTACTGATCCTTTCTTCCATGTAATTGAGAAGCCGGAACCCGAGGGTTTTCAAGCCGTTCCCTTAGCTTTTTTTTAAACTGTTCCTGTATGGTATGACCCAGTTTTTTCCACTCTTTTAGTGCTGATTCGTTAAATGCCAGCTTATAAGTCATCAATGTTGACCTCAATGACGCGTTCATTCGCACGCTCATCGATAATACGACCGAGTTCTTCATCCTCAAGAATATCCATAAGATGAGCATAAAGTGCCGGAGGCACACAGTAGAAAGCCGGTTCATTGCGGTTAAGAATGGCAACTGGAGCGCCATCTCCGGCATTGAAAGTTCCCATTGGATCACGTTTCAGTTCTGTAATGCTTGCTGCAGTAGTCGTTAAAATTTGAAATGCCATAATTTACCTCCTGGTTGATGACTAAATATAGCACCTTTAATAGTACTAATAAAAGCATCCTTCACGAAGGGGATTCAGCTCCAGCCCGGTCAGTGATGCGGGCAGCTGACGGTTTTTTCAAGGCTAAGTTCAGATGTCCAGAACCTAACAGCCATCAATTTGTATCAGCTCGCCAGTACAAGGCCGCCTGTAACTAGGCTGATGAATTTTCGGCGCGCGTTATCTGCGAGGGATCCAGATTCCGGCTTTTATCATGAGGCGTCGGATAGTTTCCTTGCCAAGAACCAGACCGTGAACTTCCTCCAGCTTTTCCCGCGCCAGCGTGGGGCCAAAATCACGGTAGTGCTCCCGGATTATACGGAGTGCCTGATCTGTCAGTGAAGTTGGCAACAGACGGTTACCAGCGCGGCCACGACTATGGTTGTTCATGCCAAGTGGTCCGAGTTGGCGATAACGTTTCAGCAGCCGGCTGCAATGGCGTGGCGTAATGCTGAGCATCTCAGCAGCCTGACCGGGACGTAAATTGCTGTCGATGACATCCTGCAGGATTTTGAGGCGGTTGATTTTTTTCACGGTGAACATCCCGGCGTCATGTATAGCCATAGAAAACGCCTCATCAGGAAAATGCGAGTCGTTGTCTAGACATGCAGATCTGAGAACTATAGTCTGGACATATGAGCCACAAATAGACATTAGCATTGAGCCTCTACAATGTTGATGCGCATAATGTATATTATGTTAAATGAACCAGAACATTTAAAAGACATGTTAAGGCGGCTGGATTCGTGCATGCCAAAAAACTTCTGGCCCATAAGTTTGATCCCTTCCCTGCCATGACGCTGAGCGAATTCTGTTTATTTGCACCCGCTATCCTGCACACGATTACACGCAGCACACGCCGCGCAGGCATAAAAAAACCGGCCATTGTGACCGGTTCGTCGCGTAGGTTTTTGGCTCAGTGGGTTTTACCCTGGTCCGCTGCTTTTTCTGACTGATGTTCTGCAGCTCTGACAACGGCGATAAACGCTTTGATACCCGGATCCACATCCGGCGACAACATGCGCATTGTTGATTTGGCATTCCTGCCGAACCTCGTCAAAAATCGCAGGATAACCGAAGTGACTTTAATCAGCGTGCGCAGCATCCCTTTGGCGACTTCCATTTCACCCGCCAGAATTAATTCGTGTATCTCCTGGATAATCTGAACCCGCGGCCCGATGTCCTTTTCGATGTCATACGCGGCCATGTTTTTTACTCTTCAGATAATCAGCACGATATTTTTCGACGGCACCCAGGTCGTTATGATACTGACAATACACTGGAAAATCTGACGGTCAAAGCAGCAACCGGGGAAAAACAGTGGCCAGTTAGCACAGCGTTTGCATGAACTGGTGGATAGTTCGGGGAATCAGCGGAAGACCCCCTATTCTCAACCATCTCCTCACAGGCTTTTCTGAACAATGTGATTGTTTGAGTAACTTTACGACAATTGCTTCAAAAACTATCAAATGCCAGACTTCCGCTACCAGACGGTATACACAGTATTACTATTTCTTTTTATATGCCCCATACAAAAGCGATACGGGTGTTTTTTCTAATATCTGGATTTCATTTTTATGTGCTTTATGTTCACTAAAAATATCTGCCAGACTTTTACCTCCAAAGGCCAGGCCAATTCCCGTTGCTGCTGCTGAAAGTAATGTCAGTTGCGGCATGGCAAGAGAAGCTATACCTAACGTGGCTGTTCCTGCAAAAATTAATCCGGATGAGATCTTTTTTTTCTTTGAATTCTTAATGGCTGATTCATGCGACTTTCCATACTCTTCGACCACATTGATTAAATGTTTTGAAAAATTATTTGCCGCATCTTGCATTTGATCTGGTGTTTTTCCTTGCAAGTCATGCCTTGAGATTCTTAGTTCATGCCTTAAGGATTCCAGTTGACCTCTTTCTCTAATCTTTTTTAATTCCAGATCGGAAAGCGCAGTAAGGAATTTTACTTCCGCGGCTGAAAGACCCATTGTAATCGCTTGCTCTTCAGAAGAAAGAGGATTTAATTTACCATAATCCTTGACCAACTGCTCCGTAGTCCATTCATGTAAAAACATATGGTTACTATAAATAACCGGATCAATGCCTAATAGTGTTGCCGATAATTGAGTTGATCGTTGTGCATAAATTGCACCTTCAACCTTACCCAGTAAGGTTGCTATAGCTGACGGCAGATCGTAATCCAGAAGATCTACCTCTCTTGTTGTAAAACTCTTTAAATCTGTATCGTAAACCCAGACTTCTTTTTCGATGTTATTGAAATTATTAAGCAATGTTTTTAATAATTCTTTATTTGTTAGGATCTTCTGGAATGTTTCTTCATTTCTCCCAAAGTGCTCAAGAAACGCTAAATAAGTAGCGTAATCCATTTTTCTATCTTTAAAAAAGAGCTGGCTTAGAAAAGCGGCAGATTGTTCATGATTGCGTTCTTTATCAAAATCCAGTAATTCAGGAACGATTAGAAAAATTGGATAATCATCATCAATAGTCATAAACGGGATGGCGCGAAATAGATTAGAAACATGTTCAAGTAATACCAACCTGCGCATGCGGACATAACTATTATCTGGTGGCAATGACAAAAATGAATGCAGAGAGCTAAGAGAAGGAAAATGTAATGGATCAACCATTATGATGCTATCAAAATAAATCCCCAGAGATCTAAGGTGATTAGATATGTTATAACCAAAGCGTTGAATTGGAAGTAATAATCGATAACTTTTAGACGCCCGCACTTCTGTTATAAGCGCCGCGGCGTGAGTATCCCAAAATTTATTTAGCAACACGATTAGGTTTGTAAGTTGATTATCTAACTCGGGAGAGCTAATTAGCTCTTTCAGGATGAATCTACGTAATTCTTTCAGTTCTAAATTTCTGAATGCATATTTATATTTTTCAGAAAAAGCGTTTTCCATCAATAAAACATATTCATTCTGTATGCTTTTTGTAATACTACTCATCATCTATCTCCGAACCACCACGCAACGATTTCCCAGTGTAGTGGTTCTTATCATGTGTATATTGTTAGTCATGTTATCGTAGAAAATTCAGTGGTCAATAACTCATTGAGGTAGCTACTAAAATTTGCAGTTACCAGGATTTAGGATGATTTTAAAAATGTTTATAAATTCAGGCTGCGCCGCAGTGATTGCACTGATTTCCACGTAACATGATAATCAATGGCTTTGATACCCTTTAAACGAACAAATATGAGCTTAATATGGCGACAATAAAGGATGTTGCATCTTTGGCCGGTGTATCAACCGCGACTGTATCACGCGTCATTAACCAGACCGCGTGGGTTGAACCCGTCACGCGCGAACGTGTAGAGAAAGCCATGCGCGATCTCAATTATCGCCGGAATGCCGCCGCTATCGCGCTGGCGAAACGTAGCGGCGATATGCTCGGATTGTTAACCGGCAATCTGGCAGATCCTTTTTTTGCCCGCCTTGCTCGCGGCGTAGAAGATGTTTCTCGTAAGCAGCAGTATCGCTTGATGGTATGTAGCGGCGGCCACGACGAAGAAATGGAAAAAGCGGGACTGGATTTTCTGGTTAATCAAGGTTGTGAGGCTATTGTTGTACACGCCAGCCGATTACCGGATAAAGAGCTGCTGCGCTACGCAGCCCACTTTCCAGCGCTGGTTGTTGTGAATCGTTATATCGCCGGTATGGCCAACCGGTGTATCTGGCTGGAAAATCGCAGCGCCGCCAGGGAAGCGACCCGATATCTCCTGGCGAACGGGCATCGGCGCATTGCCTGTGTGACATCTGACTTGCCAATTATCGATCGTCAGGAACGCCTTGATGGTTACCGTGAAGCGCTGGAAGAATATGGTATTTCTCCAGACCCTCGCTGGGTGATTAGCGTTCCGTTTAACGAAGAAGGCGGCGAGCGGGCCGCGCATCAACTTATTAATAGCGGGCTTCCCCTTACGGCAGCGGTCACGTTTAACGATGTGATGGCCGCTGGCATTATGCGTATTCTTCATCAACGCGGCGTTCAGCTTCCGCAACAGCTCTCTATTGTCGGCTTTGATGATGTGGTGCTGGCCCGGTATCTTTATCCGGCGTTAACAACAATGCATTATCCGGTCGAACAAATGGCGCGTTGTGCCGCGCAACTGGCGATACAGTTATACCAGGGCATTACGCCGCCGCCCAGCAGCAATCATTTCAATGCCGAACTGGTAATCCGCGATTCTGTCGCGCCCTATTTTTCACGATGAATGCGTCGTCAACAGTAAAAACTGTGATGACTATCAAATTAACCCTTCTCATGTAATCGGTTACATGGACGAAAGTAATGGATCACAGTAGTGAGAAGCGTATCCCCCTACCCTTGAGCTACCTTACTGACCGGAGCTCCATTATGAGTGCATCACAAAACAAGAAGAAAACGCTGTCATTGGGTTTAGCGCTAATCCCAGTCATCTCCATGTTGTTATTGTTGATTATCGGTTACGGCATCATGGGGCTACGTATCGAACCGCTCCTTCTGTGCTCTGCGGCGGTAGCGGCAGGCATTGCATGGTGGCAAGGATACTGTTGGGAAGACATTATCAACTCAGTGGTGGATAAGCTGGCTAAGGCAATGCCGGTTATCATGATCCTGATCTGCGTGGGCGGTTTGATTGGCACCTGGATGTTTAGCGGCACCATTCCCTACATGGTGTACTGGGGGCTAAAACTCATAAGCCCGGAATATATTTTGATTGCAGCCTTCTTTTTAACCAGCGTGGTCTCCGTCTGTACCGGCACATCGTGGGGGTCCGCCGGGACGGTTGGCGTTGCGTTAATGGGGGTTGCCGCCGGGCTGGACGTGTCTCTTGCAGCAGCAGCTGGCGCCGTTGTTTCTGGCGCTTATTTCGGTGACAAAATCTCACCGTTGTCCGACTCGACTAACTTTGCCGCGATTGTCGCAGACACTACTCTGTTTGAGCATATTCAGCATTTACTTTGGACGACCCTGCCAAGTTTCCTGCTTGCCGCCGTGGTTTATCTTATCGCCGGACACAGTAATATGCTGGGCGAGGTGGCTACGCCGCAGCGCGTTACGGACATCATCCACTCGCTGGAGTCGCTATATCATTTTAATATTGTTCTTATTTTGCCGCCGGTGATCGTACTGTGGGGCGCAATTCGCAAGAAGCCTGTCATCCCATTAATGTTAAGCGCCTGCGTACTTGCCTTGTTCCTCGGCGTCATCATGCAGGGACTGAGCATCAAACAGGGACTGGACGCTTTCATTGATGGATTTGATATCGCCATGTTCCCACAAGGCGCAGAAGGTGTCGTGGCCGATGTTCCGCGCCTGCTAAACCGGGGCGGAATGTTCTCGATGATGGGAACAATACTGTTAGTTTTCTGCGCTTTTTCATTTGCCGGAGCGCTAACGTTAACCGGCGCGTTAACGATCATCATTAACCGACTGCTGACCATTATTCATAGCGTTGGTCAACTCATTGCCGCCACTATCGGCACCACAATTTTGGTCACAGGAGCGACCAGCGACGGTAAACTGGCATTGTTAGTTCCCGCCGAACTGTTTAAAGATGCCTATCGTCGTATGGGGCTGGATACTAAAAACCTTTCACGGACGATAGAAGATGCCGGTACCGTTATCGAACCTCTCCTGCCGTGGACCTCGGCTGGCGTCTACATGGCAACCACGCTGGGCGTTAGCACGCTTGATCTTCTGCCCTGGGCTATCCAATGCTATGCGGCAATCTTCTTCGCATTAATTTATGGTTTTAGCGGAATTGGTATTGCCAGAACTGCCTCCGCCTCAGAAAAGTCGCCGCAATCGTCAGTGACGGAATAATAAGGAAACAAGATGGATTTTAACCAGATTATCAATCGCAACAATACTGGTTCGGTAAAGTGGGATTTTATTGAGCGTCACTTTGGCGATGGCGCAGGGAAACTGCTGCCGATGTGGGTTTCTGATTTCGATTTTGCCTGCCCGCCTGAGGTTCAGGCGGCATTGCATCAGCGAATCGAGCACGGCGTATTTGGCTATAGTGAACGTGATGAGGCCTATTTTAACGCCCTGCTTCACTGGTTTTCGTCACGCCACCAGCTCACGTTAAAACAGGAATGGGTATGCAGCGTGGAAGGCGTCGTACCAGGGTTGGCGCTCTTAGTGCAAATGTTGACGCATCCAGGCGACGGCGTAGTGGTACAGGGACCATACTATGGCTCCTTCGCCAAAATAATCACGCTTAATGGTAGAAAACTGCTGGAGAATCCCCTTAGCGAGTCGCCGGACGACGGCTACCAGATGGATTTTTGCCAACTGGAAAGGCTGTTTCGCCATGACCGCCCTCCGCTGATGATTTTGTGTAATCCACATAATCCAACCGGGCGTTGCTGGTCGGCCAACGAGCTGGAGCAACTGCTTTTATTATGTGAAGCTTATGATGTCACTCTCATCTCGGATGAAATATGGGCCGACCTATTGCTGCCCGGCGAAACCTTTACCTCGGTACTGCATTTAGGGGAGCGCTGGCATAAACGGGTCATCTCCGCCACTGCGGCCAGCAAAACGTTTGGCTTATCGTCGTTGCGAATTTCTAATTTTCTCATTCCCGATCCTACGCTTCGCCAGCGATTCCTGTCTCGTCTGGACGCTCATGGGCTGGACGTCTTTAACGCCCTCTCCGTTCAGGCGGCGACTACCGCATGGAATGAAAGCAGACAGTGGCTGGATTCGCTACTGGATTACCTGGCGGAAAACCGCCGCTGGTTTGTTGAACAGGCGACAGAGCACCTTCCCTGGGCAAGAATTGTCCCGGCGCAGGGAACCTATTTATTATGGATGGATTGTAAAAAACTGGGACTGGATGACGAACAGCTAAAATGGGTAATGGCGGATGTCGCGGGTATTGCTCCTTCAATGGGCAGCGGCTTTGGCCCGGCGGGCAGCGGATTTATCCGTTTAAATCTGGGATGTCCACGTACCTACCTTGAAATGGCAATAGACGGCCTGAAGCGAATATCGGTGAAGACAATCAAAGGAATACCAACAGGCGGATGAATTTTTCGGGCGGTAAACTGACACCGGTGTTATTTCTGCGGCATGATATCGCCTGAGCGCCAGTAAAAAACCGGCCATCAAGGCCGGTTGGGTCCGGAGCGCGGTTTTACTATCAGGGGCGTCTGAATAACACGATACTGCGCCCGGCCAGATCGAAATCCATTTCTTCGGTAATCCGCATTCCCTGCTGCGCGTTATCGGCAGTCGTCAGTTCAAGTACCCAGCCGCCTTCTCCCCACATCGGAATACGGAACGGTACGCTGCCTTCAAACGGATTGAAAAGCAGTAAGGCGTCATGCCAGATCCCCGCTTCCGGCTGTAGATCGGGTCGACTAATGCATACGCCTATGGTCGATCCCTCATCCCATTGTTCGGATTGCTGCGCCCCTCCGCCGGCGTTAAACCAGCGGATCTCCAGACCGTCACGCCAGCTCTCCCGGCGCAGCAACGGTTGCGTGGCGCGCAGTTGAATCAGATGGCGGGTAAACTCCCGTAGCGCATTGGCGGTTTCCGGCAAATTATCCCAGTGGACCCACGATATTTCACTGTCCTGACAGTAGCCATTGTTATTGCCCATCTGACTGCGGCCAAACTCATCGCCCGCTAATAACATCGGCGTGCCGTGCGAGAAAAGCAAGGTGGTCAGGAAATTACGTTTCTGTCGCTCGCGTATCGCATTGATACCCTCGTCGTCGGTTGGCCCTTCTGCGCCATAGTTACAGGAGCGGTTATCATTATGCCCGTCATTATTATCTTCGCCATTGGCTTCATTATGTTTGTCGTTATAAGACACCAGATCGTTCAGCGTGAAGCCGTCATGGGCAGTAATAAAGTTAACGCTTGACCAGGGGCGACGGCCGCGCAAATCATAGAGATCGCCGGAACCCAGCAGGCGTGCGGCGAAATCATTTGTGACGTTGTCACCTTTCCAGTATTCGCGCACCGTATCGCGGTATTTATCATTCCATTCGCCCCACCCTGGTGGAAAGCCGCCAACCTGATAGCCGCCCGGTCCGATATCCCAGGGTTCGCCAATCAGTTTCAGTTTTGCCAGCACCGGGTCTTGCGTTACCGCATCAAAAAAACCGCCTCTCTGATCAAAGCCTTCCGGCTCACGACCAAGAATGGTGCCCAAATCAAAACGAAAGCCATCGACATGCATTGACTCCGCCCAATAGCGAAGGGAATCCATCACCATTTGCAGTACCCGTGGATGAGAGGTATTGACGGTATTACCTGTCCCTGTATCGTTAATATAATAGCGATGCTGATCGGGCATGGTGCGATAGTAAGAGAAGTTATCGATACCTTTAAATGACAGCGTGGGGCCAAGTTCATTCCCTTCTGCCGTATGGTTATAGACCACATCCAGTATCACTTCGATGCCGGCATCATGGAAAGCGCGCACCATATCGCGGAATCCCTGAATACCTTTTGGACCATAGTAGCGCGTCGCCGGCGCAAAAAAGCCCAGCGAGTTGTATCCCCAGAAATTTTTCAGTCCTTTATCGAGCAGATGCTGATCGTCCGGGAACCAGTGAACGGGTAAAAGCTCGACGGAGGTAATCCCCAGACTTTTAATGTAATCCACGCTGGCTTTATGCCCCATGCCTTCAAACGTACCGCGTAGAGGCTCAGGGATCGCGGAATTAAGCTGGGTAAAGCCTTTTACATGCGTTTCATAAATAATGGCGTTCGACCACGGTATGGAAGGCCGTTGTCTATCCTCCCAGTTAGCCTCAGCCGGATCAATCACCCGGCATTTAGGCGTAAATGGCGCGCTATCCTGGTCATCAAAGGTCAAATCTTTATCGTCATGAAGTAATTGATACGCGAAATGCGCATCGTTCCACTGAATATCGCCCACCAGCTCACGGGCATAAGGGTCAATAAGCAGCTTGTTGGGGTTAAAACGATGACCATTTTCCGGGTCATAAGGACCGTAAACGCGGTACCCATACAGCGCGCCGGGCTGCAACTTCGGGACATAGCCGTGCCATATTTCGTCGGTATATTCCGGTAACTCCAGACGAGCGATTTCATGCTCCCCGCTCGGATCGTAAAGGCAAAGCTCGACGCGTTCCGCATGGGCGGAAAAAATAGCGAAATTCACACCTTCGCCGTCATAATTCGCGCCAAGCGTATGGCTGTATCCTGCTCTGATTTCAAAAGCCCTGTTTGTTGTCATTCTCTTTCTCCACCCACGGTAAACGTTGTCCTGTCACGGCACATCAACACATAAACTCAGTCGCTCATTAAAACCAGTACGCCGCCCTGGTGTGAGGCCAACGACAGGCGTTCACCAGGCATTAACCTCTCCTGGGTAAGCACATTGCGATAACGATGCTGATTAAGCTGTCCGGGTATAATAATGTCGGTTCCTGACCAGAAACCGCTATGCGATTGTGACAATAAGCCGTCACATTCGGCGAACACCAGTCGGGGCGCAACAACAATCAGCGCATCATCATGATTGACTCTGGCGTAAGCGATGACCTTGTCGGCACGCTGACCAACAGCCCGCAGCGGTATATAGTCGCCAAAACGGAAGAGCTCATGATTCTGCTGACGCAGACGCAGTAATGCAGCGGTGACATACTGATTCACCTGCCCGTTCAGCCAACTCTCTTCGCGCGAGAAAACTCCCGGCGTCAGTTGGTCTAACTGCTGCGCCAGCGTGGCGAAATCTGGTTCGCGGCGGTTGTCGGGATCGACAAGGCTAAAATTCAGCGCCTCGCTCCCCTGATAGATATCAGGTACTCCCGGCGCGGTTAATTTGATAACGGTCTGCGTCAGGCTGTTAACCAGCCCTGCGCGGATGAAGGGTTGCAAGGAACGATAAAAATCCTGCAAAAATGTCTGGTTATCCGGTGCCAGTAAATAACGGGCGTAATCAAGCATTGCCGTTTCGTAAGCCTCATTACTGTCCACCCAATCGGTACGTAGCTTCGCTTCGCGTAGCGCTTTCTCCACAAAGGCTTCAAAGCGTGTTTTCAGTGCGTTTAAACCTGTTTCGTCCTGCGGTTGTAGCATCGGGGGCCAGACGCCGGTCAGCGCCTGATATAACATCCACGTATCCGCCGATTTTGGCGCAGTGCCATCATTCAAAAATTTGACATGGGTCTGGTTCATCTGCCGCCAGCGGGCAAGGCATTCGCTCCACTGTTCCGGCGCTTCGGTAAGCGTATACAGGCGTGCTCGCGCATCCTCGCCTCGCTTGGTATCGTGGGTCGACGTACCGGATAACGCGTCAGGCTGTCGCGCCTGTCGGGTTTTCATCTCATGGTGAAAGCGTTCGATGGAGAAGTGATGCGTGACGGGCTCGGCGCCGACTTCATTTAACGCCAGTCCCATGTTTTGACGAAAGAAAAGCGTATCCTCTACCGATTTCGCCATCAGCGGACCGGTGAGTTGTTGGAACCGAACGCGAAACTGTGTCGCCTCCTCCTGGCTGTAGGCGGGAACATCGCCGGTAAGAAGGCGGCTCAGAAATGTAAGCGCTTCTGGCTGCGGAGGGTTTTCAAGCGTCTTTACCCGTTCCACAATACGGTGTAACAGGCAAATATCGGTCGGCGGTAGCCCTTCTGCCGTGCCGTAAGTGCGATATACGGGAAAGGCAATTAATAACTCGCGTAACGCCTGCCGAACGATGCTCTCTTCCTGTGCGATCTGTAGCTCGCTGGCAATCGACAGCGCAAGCGCGAGCAGCCGGGTAAATTCCCCCTCGAAATTGCGATCGACCATCAGCAATTTAGCCGCCCGTAATTCCGCCCGCATATCCACTGGCGCGCCTTTAACGGTCTCGTAAGCCTGGCGCAAATTGTCTATCTGCTCATCGTCAACCAGCACCTCCGCCAGCGAGGCGATGAATTCATAGCCTGTGGTGCCGGAAACCGGCCAGTCATCAGGAAGTTGCTCGCCTTTAGCGAGAATTTTTTCCACGGTGATATAGCACGCCGGCCCCACTTCCTGACGTAAACGCGCAAGATAGGCTTTCGGATCGGCAAGGCCGTCGATATGATCGATACGTAAACCGTCAACCGCCCCCGTTCTGACCAGCTCCAGAATCAGCCGATGTGTATCGTCGAAGACGGTTTTATCTTCCACCCGCATTCCTACCAGCCCTGTGACCTCAAAGAAACGCCGATATGAAAGCGAGCGAGCGGCCTCGCGCCAGGACATTAATTTCCACGGCTGGCGCTCATGCAAATCAGCAATAGCGGCTTTATCGGTAAGCGCCAGTATTTCGGCCTCGCGCCCCTGCCATGTCGCCGGCGCAAGCGGATAATAGTTATCATAATAGGCGAACGCGGGTTTACCCGTAGCGGGATCGGGCTTGATCGCAATTTCTCCGTTTTCCAGCACGGCGTCAAACGTGTCGCCTAAAAAAGGCAGCGTCAGTCGGCGCGACCAGTCAATATCGAAATGGCGCGCGTAACGGCTCTCCTTGCCATATTCAAGCACGTCGCGCCACCAGGCGTTTTCCAGCGAGCTGGCCATGTGATTAGGCACAATATCGATGATCAATCCCAGCCCTTGCGCTTTAAGTTCGGCCACCAGTCTTTCAAATCCTTCGCGCCCGCCAATAGAAGGCTCAATCTCATTCGCATCGGTGACATCATAACCATGCGTTGACGCTTTGGTGGCGGTAAAGATGGGTGAGGCATAAAGATGGCTGATACCCAGATTTTTAAGGTAAGGCACCAGCGCCGCAGCGCGGTCGAAGGTCATGCCATTGCGAAACTGAAGACGATACGTTGCAGTTGGGATCATGATGCAGACTCTCCCTGGGCTAAGCGGACAATAAGAGAATGTTGGGAAAGCGACCCGGTGGATTCATTCGGCCAGGCGAAGAGGGTCTTACCCGGTAAATCGGGCAGCAATACCGTCGTGGCGCTAATATTCAGCGCCAGTGACAGTGTTCCTCCCGGAAAACGCCAGCTAACGGCAATAAACCCGGGCGCGGTTTGCAATACCGTTCCTGAGCTCTCACGGGCAGCGGACAACAGCGGCACGATATGCTTCTGGCGCAAAAGCAGTAGTTCGCGGGTAAACGCCAGCCACGCTTTACCCTCTTCACTGTGCTGTTGCTTCCAGTTAAGTTTTGAGCGTTGAAAGGTCTCTGGCGCATTCGGGTCCGGAACATTTTCCCCTGCATGATCGGCAAACTCTTTTGCGCGACCTTCACGAACGGCGCGGGCTAAATCCCCATGGAAATCGGTAAAAAAAAGAAAAGGACGGCTTTCGCCATACTCTTCGCCCATAAAAAGCAGCGGAATATGCGGTGAAAGCAGCAACGTGGCGAGCAATACTTTTGTTCGTTCAGCACCCGCCAGGGTTATCAGTCTGTCGCCCTGGGCGCGGTTACCGACCTGATCGTGATTCTGAATAAAATCCACAAAAGCGACCGGGGGTTGTCCGGTACTTTTTACGCCGCGAGGTTCGCCGGTTTGCGGTGAAATTTCTCCCTGATAAGCGAATCCTTCGGCCAGCGCTCTTGCGAGGTGTTTTTCCGGGGCATCAGCAAAATCGTTGTAGTAGGCCTGGGTCTCTCCGGTCGCAAAAACGTGGATGGCATTATGAAAATCGTCATTCCATTCGGCGGTAAACAGCGGCGCATTGCCATCCTGATCACGGGGATGCAGAGAAATAATATTGCGGCTATCTTCGGTGGTCAGATGAATGGGTCTGTCGGTAATGTCTTCCCGAATACGTTGTGCGATTTCAACCAGCACATGCTTTGCGCTACTGTCTTCAATCTGATCGATAGCGTCAAAGCGTAAGCCGTCGAGATGGTATTCTGTCAGCCAGTATAACGGCGCCTCGATGATATAGCGCCGCACGGCGTCGACATCATAGGCGATACCATTTCCCCACGGCGTCATGCGCTCTTTGTGGAAAAACGCCGGCGCCAATAGCGGTAAATAATTTCCCTCCGGGCCGAAATGGTTCAGCACAATATCCAGGACGACGGAAAGACCATACCCATGCGCGGCGTCAATAAACGCTTTGAAATCATCCGGCGTCCCATAGGCAGAATGCGGCGCGTAAAGCAGTACGCCATCATAGCCCCAGCCGCGTTCGCCGCCAAATTGCGCAACGGGCATCACTTCAATAACGGTAACGCCGAGTTCAGCGAGATAAGGCAGCTTCGCTATTGCGGCGCGGAAGGTGCCTTCCGGAGTGAACGTGCCTGTATGCATCTCATACACCACGGCCTGCTCCCAACGGCTACCTTTCCACCCGGTGTTGCGCCACGTGTAGCTGCCTGGATCAACCACATATGACGGACCGTTGACGTCAGTTTTTTGAGCGCGGGAAGCCGGATCGGGAACCACCATGCCATCGCTGAGTACAAAGTTATACTCCGTACCTGGCGTCACCCCGGAGACGTCCAGCGTAAACCAGCCGTCACCGCTCACCTGCATTTCCTGGTCTTTACCCGCAAGCCTGAGCATAACCTTTTGCTGACCGGTGGCCCAAAGACGAAAGCGGACGACATCAGCGGCGATATATTCAGCCCCCCAGCTTTTGCAAAAAATTTTTGAACTCATTTGTCGCTCCGTTTAACCCATAACCTCTACAACATCCGAAGAACAAGCATAGACTATGGGGCTAATCTTTACGTGACACTGTCACTTAACAGGCATTCTTTTTCGTATCTGCGTGTAAAACCGTGGAATTATTGTCGGGATTGCTCAGATGTACCGAAGTGCGCGGTATCGCCTCGCCCGTGTTCGCCAGAGCCCTGAACACGCTGTAGCTGGATAACCTCCCCCTGCTCCCAGGCGTTAGCCCCCTTAACAACGGGATGTTCAGGCAGATCCTGCCGCTCGCGTTTAATGGCCCGGGTATCAATTCCCAGACGGCGATCCCGATCGGCCAGCAGCGCGGGGTCAAGCTGCCCGTCGCCAGTAAAGCCCATCATCAGCGCAGGGATACCCATTGGCAGGGTTTTATCCCGGTCGGTATGCCAGGTGTGCCAGGTCTTGCCATAAGTATTAACAATCTTACTCATCAACGCCTTATCAGCGACCTGCGGTAAGCCAGGCGCCACCAGGCTACCGGATTTCACCTCGTACTGGTGGCTGTGCCACAGTTTTTTCTCCTCGGGAGGAAGCGTTTTAAATAAACGTTCGCTGATAATGTACTCCACCCCCATCAGGCGCGCGTTTTTCGTATTGCCGTCGTAAATCACCGCCTGCATGACATCTTCGTTCAGGACGGTAACGTAATGGTGCGCTTCCATCTGTCCGTTTTTATCACCGCTATAAAAATGGAACCCGTCAAGGTAGGTACTGATGGCATCGACAGGTGGTCTGGATTGAATAGCCGCCGCGCCTGTTTCCAGGGTACGTAATTTGGCAGAGGTTTTTTCCCCGGGAATAGGTGTTTGCGGCGGCGTATTATTGGCGCCGCATCCGGCCAGAAAAGGAATGATAAAGAGTGCCAGCGGTAAAATTTTCATTAGGTCTCCATATAGTGAAAGGGCTCTAATGAAAATAGTGCAATACCACGTGATTGGTAGAAGAAATGGAAGATGTTATTTGTGACGGTGTCACAAATAGTAAAACCCGACACACAGGCCGGGTTTTGATATCAGTTTACTCTTATTTTGAGAGTTCTTTCTTGATTTCGTCTTTTATTTTGCTTAATTCACTCTGCGGGTTTTTCTTACAAAGCTCAACGGCTAGCGGCACTGCTGTCGTCTCAGTTTCCTGGAAATCTACGTAGTCCCCGCCTTTAAAATCTTCATCTTCATTCAGCACCCAGAAAGCGACTGGCGCCATCGTCTGCGGATTGAGGTCAACAAACTCCTGGCAGCTCATACCTTTAGGCGTAACGTTTGTTTTAGTAGTATCTGTTGCCGCATTCACGCTAACACTGGTTACCAGCGCTGCCACGATAATACCTGCTGTAGCAAGGGAGAATTTATTCATTGTTGTTGCTCCAATAATTATATAAATAACCTCTACATCTGCGCGTTAACCCGTTAATGTAGAACACAGAAAATAATACCCCTCCTCTCTCAGGAATAAAGATCACCCTCTGTGATATGGCTATTATTGATATTTACGTTGACTGATTTTGATGTTTGATGAATAAAGCAACATGGCGAGCAGATTTTAGGGCGAAAAAGTAGGCCACGACAATAGCCACTGACGTGGTCTACGGCGCGTTGAGGTGATAGAAATGCGGCAGGCATTCAGATAGACCGGGAGCGAGCCCTCCGTCTGAATGTATATTCATCAGCCCGATCAACCCATCGTTACCGGGCTGGAGAGGTTATCAGGCGTTAAGCTGGTAGTCGAGGGTGATTTCCGCATTCAGAACCTGCGAAACCGGACACCCGGCTTTTGCTTTCTGGATGATTTGATCGAAAGTTGAAGCATCAATATCTGCTACCGCGACTTTGCTTTGTAGCGCAATTTTGGTAATGGCGAAGCCCGCCTCCACCTTATCAAGCGATACATCAGCGGTGGTGTCAATGGATGTCGGCGTAAATCCAGCCTCTCCCAGCATGAGTGATAGCGCCATGGAGAAACAGGCCGCATGTGCGGCGCCGATTAACTCTTCCGGGTTGGTTCCCTGCGCGCCTTCGAACCGGGTATTGAATCCATACGGTTGTTGATTAAGCACGCCGCTTTCTGTTGATACAGTGCCTTTACCCCGTTTGATGTCGCCTTCCCAGTGTGCCTGACCTTTCTTATGGATTGTCATTTTTGCTCTCCTGTTGGCTCAAAAAATAAAGTATAGACCATGCTGCTAATCTGCGTTGTCCATGCCGATGGAGGTAGCATGTTGTCGATTACCCGCACTTCAGATATAGAAAATAGTTGTATGCTTTTTCAGTGATGAATATTAAACCAACAGGCCTCCCTTTCTTTAAAGAATATATCCCTCCTTTTATCCTTACTTTTTCTTCCGGAAGCGTATTCCATCATGTATATTTTAATTCAAATTAAGATTTGTCTTATCTCGTTGTAATAAAGGATAAAAATCTCAATAAGTAGCCTTTTAAATGTATATTAATTGACCGCTATTTGTATGAGGATATGTAATTGGCAAACGTAATATATTTTCTTCAGGGGTAAACAATTAGAGTTCCGCCTTGCGTTAAAATAACTCCAGGACTAATCTTAACCACAGCCGCAAAAATATTTGCCATGCTGAATACGAATTAATTTTCTGCGAGCCGTACTAAATAAATACATGTTCACGGAGGCATTATATGTTTACTTATCACTCAGCAAATACTTCAGCAGCACAACCGGCCCTGGTCAACGCAATTGAGCAAGGATTACGCGCGGAGTTAGGCGTTGTCACCGAAGATGATATTTTAATGGAGCTGACCAAATGGGTTGAGGCTTCCGACAATGACATCCTCAGTGACATCTACCAGCAGACCATCAACTATGTGGTAAGCGGGCAGAACCCGACTCTGTAAAACCTGCTATGCTGTATCGGCAACCTTAGGGGTTACGTTTCTTTCGCGTAAGCGAATTTGTCCTTAAAACTAGCAACAGGATTGAGGAGTTAACATGAAATCGAACCGTCAGGCTCGTCATATACTTGGACTGGATTACAGAATTTCCAACCAGCGTAAGGTTGTTACTGAAGGCGACACCAGCAGCGTGGTGAATAACCCAACCGGCAGAAAGCGCCGCGCCGATAGCCAAAAGTAATCGTACAGTCCTGAAATGACGTTAAACACCATTGCATCTGCAATGGTGTTTTTGTTTATAGGAATGACCTTAACGTCTCACAATGCTTTATACTCAGGGTCGGTTCCTTGGTGGAAGGCAATATATGATGATAAACGACGGTGCCAGGGACAGTTATTCGAAAAAGAGTGAGTAACATGGAAACTACAACCAAGAAAGCACGTTCCCTTTATATCCCTTACGCTGGCCCTGTATTGCTGGAATTCCCCCTGTTAAACAAAGGCAGCGCTTTTAGCGTAGAAGAGCGCCGCAACTTCAATTTGTCAGGGCTGCTGCCAGAGGTCGTCGAGTCGATTGAAGAACAGGCCGAACGCGCCTGGCTCCAGTATCAGGGGTTTAAAACAGAAATCGATAAGCATATTTACCTGCGTAACATCCAGGATACCAACGAAACGCTCTTTTATCGACTGGTGCAAAACCATCTTGAAGAGATGATGCCGGTTATCTATACCCCGACCGTGGGCGCGGCCTGTGAGCGCTTCTCTGAGATTTATCGCCGGGCGCGCGGCGTATTTATCTCTTATCCGAACCGTCACAATATGGACGACATTTTGCAGAATGTGCCTAACCACAACATTAAAGTTATTGTGGTGACGGATGGCGAGCGGATTCTGGGGCTTGGCGATCAGGGCATCGGCGGGATGGGGATCCCTATCGGTAAGCTGTCATTATACACCGCCTGCGGCGGCATTAGTCCGGCCTATACCCTTCCCGTTGTGCTGGATGTCGGCACCAACAATCAACAGTTACTCAACGATCCGCTTTACATGGGCTGGCGTCATCCGCGCATTACCGACGATGAGTATTATGCGTTTGTCGATGAGTTTATTCAGGCCGTTAAGCAGCGCTGGCCAGATATCCTGCTACAGTTCGAAGATTTCGCGCAGAAAAACGCAATGCCGCTGTTGACGTGCTATCGTGATGAGATTTGCTCCTTTAACGATGATATTCAGGGCACCGCAGCCGTGACCGTCGGTACGTTGATCGCCGCCAGCCGCGCTGCCGGCAGTCAGCTTAGCGAGCAGAAAATCGTTTTCCTCGGCGCGGGTTCCGCCGGATGTGGGATTGCTGAACAAATCATCGCGCAGACTCAGCGTGAAGGTTTAAGCGAAGATGCCGCTCGACAGAACGTTTTTATGGTTGATCGCTTCGGCCTGTTGACGGACCGGATGCCTAATTTATTGCCGTTCCAGGCAAAACTGGTGCAGAAATGCGACAATCTCCAGCACTGGGATACCGAAAATGACGTGTTGTCGCTGCTGGATGTGGTGCGTAACGTGAAGCCGGATATTCTGATCGGGGTTTCCGGCCAGACCGGGCTCTTTACTGAAGAGATCATCCGCGAGATGCATAAGCATTGCCCTCGCCCGATCGTCATGCCGCTCTCTAATCCCACCTCTCGCGTGGAGGCCACGCCACAGGACATTATCGCCTGGACGGAAGGCAACGCGCTGGTGGCAACCGGCAGCCCATTCTCGCCGGTCATCTGGAAAGATAAGGTTTATCCGATCGCACAATGTAATAACGCCTATATTTTCCCCGGCATCGGACTTGGGGTTATCGCTTCCGGCGCATCGCGCATTACTGATGAAATGCTGATGTCAGCCAGTGAGACGCTGGCGAAACATTCTCCGCTGGTGAATAACGGCGAAGGATTAGTGTTGCCAGCGCTTAAAGACATCCAGGTCGTGTCGCGCGCTATCGCTTTTGCCGTAGGTAAAATGGCGCAGCAACAAGGCGTAGCGGTGAAAACCTCTGCGGAAGCGCTGCAACAGGCGATTGACGATAACTTCTGGAAACCGGAATACCGCGACTACCGTCGGACTTCCATTTAATACGTACCCGGCGGTGAATGCCGCCGGATATCACTTTCTTCTTTAGTTTTGGTGAGTCTGTCGACACACCTGAATTCCTTTCCCTGCTTATTTGTCAAGCTACTAATATTAGCCACCTTTATGTATTGAACGGGGATTTATCAGGATAATCCTGGCTAAACTATTACATTGTATTTCTGCCGCCTTGCATAACTCATCAGAAATATTAATCCTAAAGAGGTAATAGCGCCTTACCTGCTATTACTTACCTGCTATGCAGTTCACTATTGATAAAAGGAGAAGGTTATGAAAGCTGCTGTTGTCACACAAGATCATCAGGTTGATGTTACTGAGAAAACGCTGCGTCCCCTTCGCCACGGTGAAGCTTTGCTAAAAATGGAGTGCTGCGGCGTATGCCATACCGATCTACACGTGAAAAACGGCGATTTCGGTGACAAAACCGGCGTTATTCTGGGACACGAAGGCATTGGCGTCGTGGCGGAAGTCGGTCCTGGTGTCACCTCGCTGAAACCCGGCGATCGCGCGAGTGTCGCGTGGTTTTATGAAGGATGCGGACACTGTGAGTATTGCAATACGGGCAATGAAACCTTATGCCGCAACGTGAAAAATGCCGGTTACACGGTAGATGGCGGCATGGCCGAAGAGTGTATTGTCGTCGCGGATTATGCGGTGAAAGTACCGGAAGGTCTGGACTCTGCGGCGGCAAGTAGTATTACCTGCGCGGGCGTTACCACCTATAAAGCGGTGAAGATTTCTCATATTAAACCTGGCCAGTGGATTGCCATCTACGGTCTGGGCGGTCTGGGTAATCTGGCCTTGCAGTACGCGAAAAACGTTTTCAATGCGAAAGTGATCGCCATTGATGTCAATGATGGACAACTGAAACTGGCCGAGGAAATGGGCGCAGATCTGACCATTAATTCACGTACGGAAGATGCGGCTAAAATTGTGCAGGAAAAAACCGGTGGCGCGCACGCAGCGGTGGTTACCGCGGTCGCTAAGGCGGCGTTTAATTCCGCAGTAGATGCCGTTCGCGCCGGAGGCCGCGTGGTGGCAGTCGGGCTGCCGCCAGAAGCCATGAACCTTGATATCCCTCGCCTGGTGCTGGATGGCATTCAGGTTGTCGGTTCGTTGGTGGGGACACGCCAGGATCTGACCGAAGCCTTCCAGTTTGCGGCGGAAGGAAAAGTCGTGCCAAAAGTCGCTTTACGTCCGCTTGAAGATATCAACGTTATTTTTAAAGAGATGGAACAGGGACAAATTCGTGGCCGTATGGTCATCGATTTCCGCCGTTAAACGATTTGCTGTGGTCGTCTGAGTATACAGACAGCAGATGAAAACAAGGCGCTACGAGGATAGCGCCTTGTTTATCAGATCGCGAAAGAATTACTGAATACCTTTTTCGCTCTCTTTTTTTGCTTCTGCCTTCTCGATTTCACGATACCAGCGTGGATGATGTTTCTTCGCCCAGCGACGGCTGACCTTCCCTTCGATCATGCCTTTAATCGAGCCTTTCACCCAAAACGCCATATACATATGGATGAGGATCGCGTGCATTAAAATAATGCCCGCCGCCGCATGAATTAACAGGCTATAACGCACCACCTGCATGGGAAAATACTGCGCGAAATACGGACGCCAGATAATCACGCCAGTCACCAGCAGCACAAAAATCATGCTCATAATGGACCAGAACATCATCTTCTGTCCGGCATTGTATTTACCGACATCCGCCACCTTATGCTCATTGCCTTTCAATACTTCGACAATATTTTTCAGCCACGGAATGTCTTTTTTATCCGGGATGTTGTGGTGGACGAAACGCACGAACATAAACATCAGCGCGATGAAGATGGCAATACCGAAGAACGGGTGCAAAATACGTCCCATCTGCGGCGTGCCGAAGGTTTGCGTCAGCCATTGTAGCGTCGGGAAGAAAAACGAAATCCCCGACAGCGCTACCAGGAAGAAGCAGATCACCACCGTCCAGTGACAGGCGCGATCGATAAATTTCGTGCGCACAATCATTTTCGACTTACTCATGATGATCCTCCTCATCGTCGTCCGTTTCTTTATTCGGGCCAATACCGATGTAGTGGTAAATCAGACCGGCGAAAGTGGCGATAAAGCCCGCTGCGGCCAGCGGTTTTAGCGCCCCTTTCCACAGATTGATTGAGGTATCGATCTGCGGATCTTTTGGCAAGCCGTGGTACAACTCCGGCTGATTGGCATGGTGCAGCACATACATGACGTGCGTACCGCCGACGCCCTGCGGGTTGTAGATACCGGCATGTTCAAAGCCGCGCGCCTTTAACTTCTCCACGCGTTGCTCGCCCAGTTCCAGCATCTCTTTTTTGGTGCCGAAGTGAATAGCCCCGGTCGGACAAGTTTTGACGCAGGCCGGTTCCTGGCCCACGCTGACGCGATCGACGCAGAGCGTACATTTATAAACGCGGTTGTCCTCTTTGTTGAGGCGCGGAATATTAAACGGACACCCGGCGATACAGTAACCACAGCCGATACAGTGTTCAGATTGAAAATCAACAATCCCGTTCGCGTACTGGATGATAGCCCCGGCAGATGGACAGGCTTTAAGACAGCCTGGATCTTCACAGTGCATACAACCATCTTTACGAATCAGCCACTCCAGCTTGCCGTTCTGCTCGGTTTCGGTAAAGCGCATCACCGTCCAGGACTTGGCGCTGAGATCGGCAGGGTTATCGTACACCCCGACACAATGACCAACGTTATCGCGAATATCGTTCCATTCAGAACAGGCTACCTGGCAGGCTTTACAGCCGACACAGGAGGAGACGTCGATCAGTTTCGCGACTTCGGCTTTGTAATCACGCGCCTGCGGAGGCGGCGTGATGGCGTTTGTTGCGGACCGTTTAATAATGTCCTGCGTTTCCATAGACATATGTTCGCCTCCCTTACGCCTTCTCGATGTTAACTAAAAACGCTTTGTATTCCGGCGTTTGCGAGTTGGCATCACCGACATTTGGCGTCAGAGTATTGGCGATATAGCCTTTGCGCGCGACACCCTCAAAGCCCCAGTGAATCGGGATCCCCACCGTTTCAACCTGCTGACCGTTGACATGCAGGGTGCGAAGACGACGAGTTACCACCGCGACCGCGCGAATAAACCCGCGTTTACTGCTCACCTTCACATAGTCGCCGTTAGCAATACCTTTCGCTGCCGCCAGCGTCTCACTGATCTCCACAAACTGTTCCGGCTGAGCGATAGCGTTAAGTAGCGCATGTTTGGTCCAGGTATGGAAATGCTCTGTGAGGCGGTAAGTCGTGCCCACGTACGGAAACTGCTCCTTCTTACCCATGCGCAGCGCATCTTCTTCATACAGACGCGCCGCCGGGTTCGAGACCACATTCGGGTGCAGCGGGTTAGTGCCCAGCGGCGTTTCCATCGGCTCGTAGTGTTCAGGGAACGGCCCTTCCGCCATCTTATCAATAGCAAACAGACGTCCCAGCCCTTCCGGCTGCATGATAAACGGATTGGTCCCGCTCCCCGGCGCCGCGTTGTTAAAGTCCGGAATATCGTTCCCTGTCCACTTCGCGCCGTTCCACTGGATCAGCATCCGTTTTGGATCCCACGGTTTACCCTGCGGGTCCGCCGAAGCGCGGTTATACAATACGCGACGGTTTAGCGGCCACGCCCACGCCCAACCCAGTGTATTGCCAAGCCCTGACGGGTCGGCGTTATCACGTCTGGACATCTGGTTGCCCTGCTCCGTCCAGCTACCGGTATAAATCCAGCAGGAGGAGGATGTCGTACCGTCATCGCGCAGTAATGCAAAACTGCTCAACAACTGGCCTTTCCTGGCAAGCAGTGTACCGTTGGCGTCATAGAGATCTTCCAGTGCATAGCCGTTGTTCTCTTTCGCCACTTCTTCCGAATGCGGTTCATCCGGCTGCTTGTAGTTCCAGCTCATCTTCAATAGTGGTTCGGCGCCTTTACCGCCTTCTGCGCGATACATTTCACGCAGACGATGGTAAATACCGGCCAGAATCTCGCCGTCGTTACGCGCTTCGCCCGGCGCGTCCTGACCTTTCCAGTGCCACTGTAACCAGCGACCGGAGTTAGCGATAGAGCCATCCTCTTCCGCAAAACAGGTAGACGGCAGACGGAAGACTTCGGTCTGAATCGTTGTCGGATCGACATCATTAGATTCGCCGTGGTTCTGCCAGAACGTTGACGTTTCAGTCACCAGCGGATCGATAACGACCAGATACTTCAGTTTGCTTAAGCTTTGCACCACTTTGTTTTTGTCCGGGAAGGACGCCACCGGGTTAAAGCCCTGACAGAAATAGCCGGTGACTTTCCCGCTATCCATCATGTTGAAATATTTGATCACGTCATAGGACTGATCCCACTTAGGCAGCCAGGCAAAGCCCCAGTCATTCTCTTTCTGCGCTGCATCGCCATAGAAAGATTTCATCAGGCTGACGAAGAACTTAGGATAATTACCCCAGTAGTTGACCTGATCGGCCAGCGTCGCTTTGGGGGTATTCGCTGCCAGATAAGTTTGCAGATCGGCCTGTTTTTCCGATGGCAGCGTCAGGTAGCCCGGCAGGCTGGTGGAGAGCAGTCCTAAATCCGTTAAACCCTGAATATTAGAGTGGCCGCGCAAGGCGTTCACACCGCCGCCAGCCATCCCCATATTGCCGAGCAGCAACTGGATCATCGCCATAGTACGGATGTTCTGCGCCCCGACGGTATGTTGCGTCCAGCCCAGCGCATACAGGAAGGTGGTAGTGCGATCCGGCGCGCTGGTAGAGGCCAACACCTCACACACCTTCAGGAAATCCGCTTTCGGCGTACCGCAGATGTTTTCCACGACGTCCGGCGTGTAGCGCGAAACGTGCTGCTTCAGCAGATTCCACACACAGCGTGGGTGCGTCAACGTTTCATCACGTTTGGCATAGCCGTTTTCATCGAACTGGTAGTTCCAGGAGGATTTATCGTACTGACGCTTTTGGGCGTCATAGCCGCTGAAAAGACCGTCATCAAAGGCAAAATCATCCCGCACCAGCAGGCTGGCGTTGGTGTAATGCTTAACGTATTCAGCGTTGATTTTGTTATTTTCGATCAGGTACAGCAAAACGCCGGACAGAAAGGTAATGTCTGTACCGGAACGTATTGGCGCATAGATATCCGCCACCGACGCCGTACGCGTAAAGCGTGGATCAACGACAATCAGCGTCGCATCGTTATTGTTTTTCGCTTCCATCGCCCAGCGGAAACCCACCGGATGCGCTTCTGCGGCATTGCCGCCCATCACCATCACGACGTTGGCGTTTTTAATATCCACCCAGTGGTTGGTCATCGCACCGCGACCAAATGTTGGAGCAAGACTTGCTACCGTTGGTCCGTGTCAGACGCGCGCCTGGTTATCTACCGCCAGCATACCGAGAGAACGCGCAAACTTCTGCGTCAGCATACCCGTTTCATTGCTGGCCGCCGAGGCGCACAGCATTCCGGTAGAGAGCCAGCGGTTAACCGTGACGCCCTGCTCATTCTTTTCAATAAAGTTGGCGTCGCGGTCGGCTTTCATTAATTTAGCAATACGAGTGAAAGCGTCATCCCAGCTAATGCGCTGCCACTTGTCGGAACCCGGCGCGCGGTATTCCGGATAGCGTAGGCGATCTTCACTGTGAACATAGTCCAGCAAACCGGCCCCTTTCGGGCACAGCGCGCCACGGCTTACCGGATGATCCGGGTCGCCTTCAATATGGTAAATCGCTTCTTTCGCGTTTTTTGCCCCATCTCCCAGGCTATACATTAATAGCCCGCAACCTACGGAACAGTATGTGCAGGAGTTACGGATCTCTTTTGCGCGCAACAGCTTATAGTTTCGCGCCTGAGCCAGGGCCATTTTAGGGGTAAAACCCAGTGCGGCCACCGTTGTTCCCGCCATACCGCCCGCGCAGATTTTAAAAAATTGTCTGCGGCTGACGTCCATTGCTTTCCTCTTTTTTCCACGGATGCACGCCTCCTTCGAACTGCAGCAAAACCTCAGCCCAGGATGCGTGTATAACTTCGCGAGGAAACTAACAGCAAAATCGATAACTTTTTTGCGTCAAATCAATATTGAAACGGTTCCGCTATTAAATAGCCCTATTTTTAAACTGCAATAACTCCAGGGAGGTACTAAAAAATGACACTGCATGGCATCGCCCTCGGAAAAAGTGCTATAAGTGGCAGTTTATTTTGCGCGGTATTCAGGACAGTCACAAAGCATGACATCACAAAAAGCAACGCTAATAGGGCTTGTTGCCATCGTTCTGTGGAGCACGATGGTTGGGTTAATTCGCGGCGTCAGCGAAGGTCTCGGACCGGTAGGCGGCGCAGCCATGATCTATTCATTAAGCGGTCTGCTGCTGATTTTTACCGTCGGATTACCTGATATCCGCCGTTTCCCGGGGCGATACCTCATCGCAGGCAGCGTACTGTTTGTCAGTTATGAAATATGCCTGGCGCTTTCTCTCGGTTATGCCGCCACTCGCCATCAGGCTATCGAAGTCGGCATGGTTAACTATTTATGGCCCAGCCTGACCATTCTGTTTGCCATTCTTTTTAATGGGCAAAAAACTAACTGGCTTATTGTTCCTGGATTGCTTATTGCACTTACTGGCGTTTGCTGGGTTCTGGGGGGCGAGAATGGTCTTAATCCAGGAGAAATTATCAGCAATGTCGCCACCAGTCCGCTAAGTTATTTACTGGCATTTCTTGGGGCGTTTATATGGGCGACATACTGCACCGTCACAAATAAATATGCGCGTGGTTTTAACGGTATCACCGTCTTTGTGTTACTCACCGCCGTGGCGCTGTGGTTCCACTATTTTCTTACGCCGCAACCTGCCATGATATTTAGCCTACCGGTGATTGCTAAACTTTTTACCGCGGCATTAACGTTGGGGTTTGCCTACGCAGCATGGAATGTGGGCATACTTCATGGCAATGTGACTATCATGGCCGTAGGGTCTTATTTTACCCCCGTCATGTCCTCTGCTCTGGCAGCGCTGTTACTCAGCTCACCACTGTCATTCTCCTTCTGGCAAGGCGCAGTCATGGTTTGCGTAGGTTCGCTACTTTGTTGGCTGGCAACGCGGCGGCGCTAATAGCGACGGGCGGGCCGATATTGATATTAAATCGACCCGCTGTGCCTTGACACTCTTCATAACACAACTACGCTTTTATCTATTGCCTGTGCGTATTTAACGATTTTCCATTTTCACGTGCTCCTCCTGCGCCATACCAGGATTGCGCTGGTAAAAATGAATTTTATAAAATCGTTAAATATGTTAATGTAATGATATAATTATATTAACAAATATATAATTAACGTTAGCTCGCAACTGTTATTAGTGCATATAATAATCAGTGGTTACTACCAAAAATAAAACCATAAACAGCCCAATAGTCCCCTCCGAAAATATATCTTATTAGACAGTCCCTATTTGAATTAATACTCTCAAATGTATTAAGGAGATCTCGATCACACAAATTAAAATAATTTGTAATCTTATGAAACTTATTATTGAACTTATGCCACTCCGTCATTTAAAAATAGTCTGCCATTGACAAACGCCTCGTTTAACAATGGTTGAGGAAACACGCTAAGAAAATTATAAGGATTATTAAAATGAAACTTAAGTTAGTGGCAGTGGCAGTGACTTCCCTGTTGGCAGCAGGCGTTGTAAATGCAGCCGAGGTATATAACAAAGACGGCAATAAACTGGATCTGTACGGTAAAGTTCACGCTCAGCATTATTTCTCTGATGATAACGGAAGTGATGGTGACAAAACTTACGCGCGTCTGGGCTTTAAAGGCGAAACGCAGATCAACGATCAGTTAACCGGTTTTGGCCAGTGGGAATATGAATTCAAAGGCAACCGTACTGAAAGCCAGGGCGCTGACAAAGACAAAACCCGTCTGGCGTTTGCTGGTCTGAAATTCGCTGACTACGGTTCTTTCGACTACGGTCGTAACTACGGCGTTGCTTACGACATCGGCGCATGGACCGACGTTCTGCCAGAGTTTGGTGGCGATACCTGGACTCAGACTGACGTCTTCATGACTGGCCGTACTACTGGTGTTGCCACCTACCGTAACACTGACTTCTTTGGCCTGGTTGAAGGTCTGAACTTTGCCGCGCAGTACCAGGGCAAAAACGACCGTGACGGCGCGTACGAGTCTAACGGCGACGGTTTCGGTCTGTCCGCAACGTATGAGTACGAAGGTTTTGGCGTAGGTGCGGCCTATGCGAAGTCTGACCGTACTAACAACCAGGTGAAAGCAGCGAGCAACCTGAATGCTGCGGGTAAAAACGCTGAAGTCTGGGCTGCTGGTCTGAAATATGATGCGAACAACATCTACCTGGCGACCACCTACTCCGAAACGCTGAACATGACCACCTTTGGTGAAGATTCAGCGGGTGATGCGTTTATCGCGAATAAAACCCAGAACTTTGAAGCAGTTGCTCAGTATCAGTTCGACTTCGGTCTGCGTCCGTCCATCGCTTACCTGAAATCCAAAGGTAAAAACCTGGGTACTTACGGCGACCAGGATCTGGTTGAGTACATCGATGTTGGCGCAACCTACTACTTCAACAAAAACATGTCCACCTTCGTTGATTACAAAATCAACCTGCTGGACGACAGCGACTTCACCAAAGCGGCTAAAGTGTCTACCGACAACATCGTTGCTGTTGGTCTGAACTACCAGTTCTAATTTTGTTGTAGTCTGAATACAAAGCCAGTCCTTTCAGGGCTGGCTTTTTCTCTTGATGTAGACTCGGTCATAAGGAGTATGCCGTGCAGACGTTCACTGGTCGTTGTCTTTGCGGACAGAGCCATTTTACCGTTGACGTCGAAATGCTGGATGTCTATGCCTGCCATTGTACGCTGTGTCAAAAATGGTCGGGTGGAATAGCCATGTATCTGGAAGCCTGCGGGCAACCACAGCTAGCCCCCCTTTCCCCGGAACCGCCATACTTTTCATCCTCTTCGCGCGGCGAACGCTACTTCTGTTCCGGCTGCGGGTGTCCGCTGTGGTTCCGGCTTACCGATACCGATCGCTATTTTATTCCCTGGACCTTACTGGAACTGAACGAAGTTGATCGCCGTCGGCTGATTCTGGCTGCGGAAATTTATACCGAGACCCAACCTGCCTTCTGGCGACTGACGGGGCAATACGCACGCCTCAGCGGTAAAGAGGTTGAGGAAATGGACTCCCCCTGCCAGCTAGCGCATTAAGCGCTTATCTCATCAGGCGTTATGTTATCGGCGTTGGGCTTTTGCCAGGCTGAACCACATCCCTACCGCCAGCAAAAGAAGCATACTCCCGGCGCTGCTTAACGCCACGCTATGCGACCAGATAAAGGCGTGTCTGGCGGCGTCCAGTATTGCCTGCCCCAGCGTGGGCGGCAGGCTATTCGCCAACTGCACGGCTTCTCCCATTGAAGATGACGCTCTGGCAATCTCTTGCGCCTCAAGCCCGGCAGGCAGACGGATAGAAGCGGAGAAGCTACGGCTTAACAACAGACCGAAAATGGCGATGCCCAGTCCCGCGCCCAGTTCATAAGCCATCGTTTCTATCGCGCCGGCCGCCGCCGCTTTTTCTGCCGGCGCAGCGGCCATAATTGCCGACGTGGAAGCCAGCAATGCGCTGGCGGCGCTAAATCCCAGCAGCGCCATCAGCCCCCAGGCCTGCCATTGTTGGGTGCTGAAATCCGTCATCGCCAGGCCATAAAAACTCAGCGCGCTTAACGCCATGCCGCCCGTCGCGACCAGCCGTAGTCCCAGACGCGAGACCAGCACGCCCGCAATTGGCCCGCTGAATCCACTGGCGACCATCACCGGCAGCATAAATACCCCGGCCTCATAAGGCGATAGCCCGTGAACAAACTGTAGCTCTTGCGCCATCAGCAGCTCAAAGCCCACCAGAGTGATCATCGCGGTCATCGCCATCACGACGCCGCTCAGGATAATGCGATGGGTAAATAGTCGCATATCAATCATCGGACGCGATGTCGCAAGCTGTGTGCGGATAAAGAGTCCCAGGAGCAGCGCGCCGGTAAGCAGGGTAAGCGAGATGACCCACAGCGACAGATGCCCTTTCAGCGCGGTTTTAGCGCTATAGACCAACAGCAAAATGGCAATAATCAGCATCACCGCATGGCCAAGATTGAGCGGTTGATCGCGACGGCCCGCCTGGCGAGGAACATAGCGGGCGGTTAAGCCCATGACGACCAGCACAATCGGCACGTTGATCAGGAAAACCGATCCCCAGTAAAAATGCTCTAATAATATGCCGCCGATGAGCGGCCCAAACGCCGCTCCGCCCGAACCTACCGCTGCCCAGACGCCCAGCGCCATGTTGCGATGCTTCTCTTCGCAAAAGGTGGCGCGTATCCCGGCCAGCGTCGCCGGTACAATCATCGCCGCGCCAATAGCCAGTAATACCCTGGTGGCGATAAGCCAACTGGCGGTATGCGAAAACGCCGCCGCCAATGATGCCAGGCCAAAGAGCGTCCCGCCCAGCATCAGCAGGCGTTTAAAACCGATACGATCGCCAAGCGCGCCCATCGGCAACACCATGCCAGCCATGACCAAAGAATAAATATCAATGATCCACAGCAGCTCGTTACCGCTGGCCCCCAGTGTCATACTCAGTGTCGGCGCGGCGACATGCAAGACCGTGGCATCAATGGCGACAGGAATATAGACCAGCACAATAATGACTAACGTTAACCACTGACGAAACATAACTCTCCCTTCAAAAACTCAAATTTGGACGCCTGTCCAGTTTCAGGATCCTACGGTAAGTTGAACGAATGTCCAGCTTTTTGTTACACTGCGCGTATTGGCTAATGTGGGGAAAATATGAGTTACCTTAACCGGGATGAACGCCGCGAAGTGATCCTGCAAGCGGCGATGCGCGTGGCGCTGGCAGAGGGGTTTGCCGCCATGACGGTGCGACGAATCGCATCAGAAGCCGATGTCGCCGCCGGCCAGGTGCATCACCACTTCAGCTCGGCGGGCGAGCTCAAAGCGCAGGCCTTTGTCCATTTGATCCGCACCCTACTTGATGCCGGGCAAGTTCCGCCGCCCGCCACCTGGCGTGCACGGCTTCACGCTATGTTGGGTAGCGAAGACGGCGGCTTTGAGCCTTACATAAAATTGTGGCGAGAGGCGCAAATTCTGGCCGATCGGGATCCGCACATCAGAGATGCTTATCTCCTCACGATGCAGATGTGGCATGAGGAAACGGTCACAATTATCGAGCAGGGCAAACAGGCAGGAGAATTTACGTTTGCTGCTAACGCCACAGATATCGCCTGGCGGCTTATCGCACTGGTGTGCGGGCTGGACGGTATGTATGTGCTGGGTATTCCGGAAATGGCCGATCCCGCGTTTAAATTCCATCTGGATCGTATGATTACGCTTGAACTCTTTGCGTAAAGTTACAAATAATTTAATAAAAATCACTTTTAATTTACAAATAGTAACAATTAAGAAACATCATATCTCCTCTTCGCGCCGCGCTGGCCTGGTTTTTTATCTATTCTTTCACTCAATATTCTAAAAAAACTTCAATAAGTTCTCAAAAGAGCGCGTGACGCTCTGTCTCTTTTTTGTGTTTTTTTCAAATGATATGCGCATGTGAGGGGTAAAATGACACGACAAAACGAGAATTATAACCGTTATCTCTTGAGTGACTGGCGACCCGAAAATCCAGCCTTCTGGGAGAATAAAGGGAAAGGCATCGCCAGAAGAAACTTATGGATTTCAGTAAGTTGTTTGCTCCTGGCATTTTGCGTCTGGATGTTGTTTAGCGCTGTTGCCGTCAACCTCAATAAAATTGGATTTAATTTTACCACCGACCAACTCTTTTTATTAACCGCATTACCTTCTCTTTCCGGCGCAATATTACGCGTTCCCTACTCCTTTATGGTACCACTGTTTGGTGGCCGTAAATGGACCGTATTAAGTACCGTAATATTGATTATTCCCTGCGCCTGGCTGGGATTCGCCGTGCAAAATCCTGCCACCCCTTTCGGGGTATTTATGCTCATCGCTCTGTTGTGCGGTTTTGCGGGGGCAAACTTCGCGTCCAGTATGGGCAACATCAGTTTTTTCTTTCCAAAAGCCAGACAAGGTAGCGCGTTGGGTATTAACGGCGGACTGGGAAATCTTGGCGTCAGTGTGATGCAGTTGATTGCGCCGCTGGTTATTTTTCTGCCGATATTTACTTTTTTAGGCGTCCGGGGCGTGCCGCAACCTGATGGCTCCCTGCTCGCTCTCACTAACGCCGCCTGGATCTGGGTGCCGTTACTGGCTGTCGCGACGCTTGCCGCCTGGTTTGGTATGAACGATATCGGCAGTTCAAAAGCGTCTGTCGTCTCGCAATTGCCGGTGCTAAAACGTCTGCACCTGTGGCTGCTTAGCCTGTTGTACCTGGCGACATTCGGGTCATTCATCGGCTTTTCCGCAGGTTTCGCCATGCTCGCCAAAACGCAATTTCCCGACGTAAACATTCTGCAACTGGCGTTCTTTGGCCCCTTTATCGGCGCGCTGGCGCGATCGGCAGGCGGCGTGATCTCCGATAAATTCGGCGGCGTTCGCGTCACGCTCATTAATTTTATCTTTATGGCGCTGTTTACCGCCTTGCTATTCCTCACGCTGCCAGGCTCCGGCGCAGGCAGCTTTAGCGCGTTCTATCTTGTTTTTATGGGCCTGTTTTTGACAGCGGGTCTCGGCAGCGGTTCTACCTTCCAGATGATTGCGGTGATCTTCCGTCAGATCACGCTCTACAACGTCAAACTGCGCGGCGGGAGCGATGAGCAGGCGCAGCGCGAAGCGGTGACGGATACCGCCGCCGCGCTCGGTTTTATCTCCGCTATTGGCGCTGTGGGCGGCTTCTTTATTCCAAAAGCGTTTGGCACCTCTTTGGCCTTGACCGGCTCGCCGGTGGGCGCCATGAAAATCTTTTTGCTGTTTTACATCGCTTGCGTCCTGCTGACCTGGCTGGTCTACGGGCGTCGTAAGCCTAAACAACAATAACAACATACGCACCTGTAGGACGGCCATCCGGTAATGGTTTAACGCCAAATCGACAGGATGGCGGAAAATTTATCGAAGCAGGAGAAATGTCATGAGTAAACTGTTGGATCGCTTTCGTTACTTTAAACAAAAAGGCGATACCTTTGCCGACGGCCATGGTCAGGTGATGCATACCAACCGCGACTGGGAAGACAGTTATCGCCAGCGCTGGCAGTTTGATAAGATCGTGCGCTCAACCCACGGCGTCAACTGCACGGGCTCCTGTAGTTGGAAAATTTATGTCAAAAATGGTCTGGTGACGTGGGAAACCCAGCAAACCGACTACCCGCGCACGCGTCCCGATTTACCGAACCATGAACCGCGCGGCTGCCCGCGCGGCGCCAGCTACTCCTGGTATCTCTATAGCGCCAATCGTTTGAAATACCCTCTGGTGCGTAAGCGGCTGATAGAACTGTGGCGCGAGGCCCTTTCCCGGCACAGCGATCCGGTACTGGCATGGGAATCTATAATGAACGACCCGCAAAAATGCCAAAGTTACAAACAGGTGCGCGGACATGGCGGCTTTATTCGTTCGAACTGGAAAGAGCTGAATCAGCTCATTGCCGCTGCTAACGTCTGGACAATCAAAACCTATGGTCCGGATCGTGTGGCGGGGTTTTCACCTATTCCGGCAATGTCGATGGTTTCTTACGCCGCCGGAACACGTTATCTGTCATTGCTTGGCGGTACTTGTCTGAGCTTCTATGACTGGTATTGCGATCTTCCACCCGCGTCGCCAATGACCTGGGGCGAGCAGACTGACGTGCCGGAGTCCGCCGACTGGTATAACTCAGCCTACATTATTGCCTGGGGCTCTAACGTGCCGCAGACGCGTACCCCGGACGCCCACTTCTTTACCGAAGTGCGCTACAAAGGCACTAAGACGATCGCCATCACCCCGGACTATTCCGAAGTCGCTAAACTGTGCGATCAGTGGCTGGCGCCAAAGCAAGGTACCGACAGCGCGCTGGCGATGGCCATGGGTCACGTTATTTTAAAAGAGTTTCATCTCGATAATCCCAGCGACTATTTTCTTAACTATTGCCGCCGTTATACCGATATGCCAATGCTGGTCCTGTTGGATGAGCGCGCAGACGGCAGTTATGTACCGGGGCGTATGATGCGCGCGTCGGATCTGGTGGATGGACTGGGAGAAGCCAATAATCCGGAATGGAAAACCGTCGCGCTCAACAGTACGGGCGAACTGGTCGCGCCCAATGGTTCTATCGGTTTTCGCTGGGGAGAAAAGGGAAAATGGAACCTGGAACCGGTGGCGGCAGGCGTCGAAACTGAACTGTCGCTCTCTTTACTTGGTCAGCATGATGACGTGGCGGGTGTCGCTTTCCCCTATTTTGGCGGCAACGAAAACCCACATTTCCGCAGCGTGCGGCAGGAACCGGTGCTGGTACGTCAGTTACCGGTGAAACGCCTGGCTCTGGCGGACGGTAGCGAGCGGATGGTCGTCAGCGTTTACGATCTGGTGCTGGCTAATTATGGGCTGGATCGTGGTCTGGATGACGGCCATAGCGCCAATAATTATAACGACGTAAAAGCCTACACGCCGGCTTGGGGCGAACAGATTACCGGCGTGCCGCGTCGACATATCGAAACTATTGCGCGTGAATTTGCCGAGACCGCCCATAAAACTCACGGTCGCTCAATGATCATCCTCGGCGCGGGAGTGAATCACTGGTATCACATGGATATGAATTACCGTGGGATGATTAACATGCTGGTGTTCTGCGGCTGTGTTGGACAAACCGGCGGCGGCTGGGCGCACTATGTCGGCCAGGAAAAGCTGCGGCCGCAAACCGGCTGGCTGCCGCTGGCCTTCGCGCTGGACTGGAATCGCCCGCCGCGTCAGATGAACAGTACCTCGTTTTTCTACAACCATGCCAGCCAGTGGCGCTATGAAAAACTGACTGCGCAAGAGTTGCTGTCGCCGCTGGCCGATCCGGCTAAATTTTCCGGACACCTGATCGATTTCAACGTGCGCGCGGAACGTATGGGCTGGCTACCCTCGGCGCCGCAGCTTAATCTTAACCCGCTCAGCGTGAAAGCGAGCGCCGATAAAGCCGGGCTGTCTGCGGCGGATTATACCGTGCAGGCGTTGAAATCAGGCGCTATCCGTTTTGCCTGCGAACAGCCTGACAGTGGTCATAATCACCCGCGAAATTTATTTGTCTGGCGCTCTAACCTGCTCGGCTCCTCCGGGAAAGGTCATGAGTACATGCTCAAATATCTGCTGGGCACCGACAGCGGTATTCAGGGCGAAGCGCTGGGTTCCAGCGAAGGAATTAAGCCTGAAGAGGTGGAATGGCAGTCCGCCGCGATTGAGGGCAAGCTCGATCTGTTGGTCACGCTTGATTTCCGTATGTCCAGTACCTGTCTGTTTTCCGATATCGTTTTGCCGACCGCCACCTGGTATGAAAAAGACGATATGAATACCTCGGATATGCATCCGTTTATCCACCCCCTTTCCGCCGCGGTCGATCCTGCCTGGGAATCCAAAAGCGACTGGGAGATCTACAAAGGTATCGCCAGCGTCTTTTCTGAAGTGTGTGTCGGACACCTCGGACAGGAAACCGATGTGGTGCTACACCCGCTCCAGCATGATTCCCCGGCGGAACTGGCGCAGCCATTTGATATTCTCGACTGGCGTAAAGGCGAGTGCGAACTTATTCCGGGCAAAACCGCCCCCAATATCGTCGTGGTTGAACGCGATTATCCGGCCACCTATGAACGTTTTACCTCGCTGGGTCCCCTGCTGGATAAATTAGGCAACGGCGGTAAGGGGATTGCCTGGAATACGCAAGATGAAGTCGATTTCCTCGGTAAGCTCAATTACACCAAACACGATGGCCCGGCGAAAGGACGTCCGCGAATAGACACCGCGCTGGATGCTTCGGAAGTGATTCTTGCCTTAGCGCCCGAAACTAACGGTCAGGTGGCGGTGAAAGCCTGGCAGGCGTTGGGCGAGATGACCGGGCGCGAGCACACCCATCTGGCCATCAATAAAGAAGATGAGAAAATTCGCTTTCGTGATATCCAGGCGCAACCGCGCAAAATTATCTCCAGCCCGACCTGGTCAGGACTGGAAAGCGAACATGTCTCTTATAACGCCGGCTATACCAACGTACATGAACTGATCCCGTGGCGCACGTTGTCGGGGCGGCAACAACTCTATCAGGATCATGCGTGGATGCGCGCTTTTGGCGAAAGCCTGGTGGCATATCGTCCGCCGATTGATACCCGCAGCGTCAGCAAAATGCGAGAAATTCCGCCCAACGGTTTCCCGGAAAAAGCGCTTAACTTCCTGACGCCGCACCAGAAATGGGGAATTCACTCCACCTACAGCGAAAACCTGCTGATGCTGACCTTGTCGCGCGGCGGGCCGATTGTCTGGATCAGCGAAGCCGATGCCCGTGAATTGGGTATTGAAGATAACGACTGGATTGAAGCCTTCAACGCTAATGGCGCCCTTACCGCTCGTGCGGTGGTCAGCCAGCGCGTCCCGCCGGGTATGACCATGATGTACCACGCCCAGGAGCGGATTATGAACATTCCGGGTTCGGAAGTCACCGGGATGCGCGGCGGGATCCATAACTCCGTGACCAGGGTCTGTCCAAAACCGACGCATATGATCGGCGGCTATGCGCAACTGGCTTACGGCTTCAACTATTACGGAACCGTGGGTTCGAATCGCGATGAATTCATCATGATCAGGAAAATGAAAAACATTAACTGGCTGGATGATGAGGGCCGGGATCAGGTACAGGAGGCGAAAAAATGAAAATACGCTCACAGGTTGGGATGGTACTGAATCTCGATAAATGTATTGGCTGTCACACCTGCTCCGTCACCTGTAAAAACGTCTGGACCGGACGTGAAGGGATGGAATACGCATGGTTCAATAACGTCGAAACTAAACCGGGCATCGGCTATCCCAAAAACTGGGAAGACCAGCAGGAGTGGCAAGGCGGTTGGGTTCGTGATGTTAATGGCAAGATAAGGCCCCGTCTGGGCGGCAAAATGGGGGTAATTAGCAAAATTTTCGCCAACCCGGTGATTCCGCAAATCGATGATTACTATGAACCCTTTACCTTCGATTATCAGCATTTACATACAGCGCCGGAGAGTAAGCATCAGCCCACTGCCCGTCCTCGTTCACTGATTGACGGAAAACGGATGGACAAGGTGATCTGGGGGCCAAACTGGGAAGAGCTGCTCGGCGGCGAGTTTGAAAAACGCGCCCGCGACCGCAACTTCGACAACATACAAAAGGAGATGTACGGTCAGTTCGAAAACACCTTCATGATGTACCTGCCGCGCCTGTGCGAACACTGCCTGAACCCCAGTTGTGTTGCCACCTGCCCAAGTGGCGCTATTTATAAGCGTGAAGAAGACGGCATCGTGCTAATCGACCAGGATAAATGCCGGGGCTGGCGTTTGTGTATCAGCGGCTGCCCATACAAAAAAATCTACTTTAACTGGAAGAGCGGCAAGTCTGAGAAATGCATATTTTGCTATCCGCGTATTGAATCCGGCCAGCCGACCGTTTGCTCGGAAACCTGCGTCGGGCGCATCCGTTATCTTGGCGTTCTGCTCTACGACGCCGACAGGATTGAAGAAGCGGCCAGTACCGAACACGAGACAGATTTGTATGAACGTCAGTGCGATGTGTTTCTCAATCCGCACGATCCGGCGGTCATCGAAGAGGCGCTTAAACAGGGCATCCCGCAAAACGTCATCGACGCCGCCCAACGGTCGCCGGTGTACAAAATGGCGATGGACTGGAAGCTGGCGCTTCCGCTGCACCCGGAATACCGTACCCTGCCGATGGTCTGGTACGTACCGCCGCTATCGCCCATCCAGTCATACGCCGACGCGGGCGGGTTGCCGCACAATGGCAATATTCTGCCGGCGGTGGAGACGCTGCGTATTCCGGTCCAGTACCTGGCCAATATGCTCAGCGCGGGCGATACCGGCCCGGTCATTCGGGCGCTAAAGCGGATGATGGCGATGCGCCACTACATGCGCTCGCAGACGGTTGAAGGCGTGACGGATACCCGCGCCATTGACGAAGTCGGTCTGAGCGTACAACAGGTTGAAGAGATGTATCGCTACCTGGCGATTGCCAATTATGAAGATCGTTTTGTCATTCCCACCAGCCACCGGGAAATGGCGCGCGATGCCTTTCCGGAGCGCAACGGCTGCGGCTTTACTTTTGGCGACGGTTGTCACGGCTCGGATACCAAATTCAACCTGTTCAACAGTAGCCGTATTGATGCCATCAATATCACCGAAGTACGTGATAAAGCGGAGGGGGAATAATGCAAATCCTCAAAGCGATTGGCCTGTTGATGGAGTATCCGGACGACGAGTTGTGGGAATGTCGGGATGAAGCGCTTGCCCTTATCCAACACGATGCGCCAATGCTGGCCGACTTCACTCGCGAGCTGCTTTATGCGCCGTTACTGGATAAACAAGCAGAATGGTGTGAAGTGTTTGACCGCGGGCGCGCCACTTCATTGCTGTTATTCGAGCATGTTCATGCGGAGTCCCGCGATCGCGGCCAGGCGATGGTCGATTTGTTAAGCCAGTATGAAACCGTGGGCCTGCAGCTCAACTGCCGCGAACTGCCGGATCACCTGCCGCTCTATCTGGAATACTTAAGCGTGTTGCCGGAAGCGGAAGCGCGCGAGGGATTACAGAATATTGCCCCTATTCTGGCGCTACTGGGCGGTCGTCTGAAACAGCGAGGAGCGCCGTGGTATCAACTGTTTGACGCCCTGCTGACGCTGGCGGGCAGTACGCTTACAAGTGACAGTGTCACCAAACAGATTGTTCAGGAATCGCGGGATGATACCCGTCAGGCACTGGATGCCGTCTGGGAAGAAGAACAGGTGAAGTTTATCGAAGATAACGCCACGACCTGTGACAGTTCACCGTTACACCATTATCAACGACGCTTTAGCCAGGACGCGGCGCCGCAGTACGTCGACGTCAGCGCGGGAGGCCCGAAATGATACAGTACCTGAACGTCTTTTTTTACGATATCTACCCCTATATTTGCGCCACGGTCTTCTTCCTCGGCAGTTGGCTGCGCTATGACTACGGACAATATACCTGGCGCGCGTCGTCCAGCCAGATGTTGGATAAGCGTGGGATGGTGATATGGTCGAATCTGTTCCATATTGGCATTCTGGGGATCTTTTTTGGCCATCTGTTTGGGATGCTGACGCCACACTGGATGTATGCCTGGTTCCTGCCGATTGCGGTAAAACAGCAGATGGCGATGATCCTCGGCGGCGTGTGCGGCGTATTAACGTTGATCGGCGGCGCGGGATTACTGTGGCGTCGTCTGACCAATCAGCGTGTGCGGGCGACATCCACTACACCAGATATTATCATCATGAGCATTTTGCTGATTCAGTGCCTGCTTGGCCTGAGCACCATTCCGTTTTCGGCGCAATATCCAGATGGCAGCGAAATGATGAAGTTGGTGGGCTGGGCGCAAAGTATTGTCACCTTCCGCGGCGGGTCTTCGGAAATGCTGAGCGGTGTGGCGTTTGTTTTCCGCGTTCATCTGGTGCTGGGAATGACTATTTTCCTGCTCTTCCCGTTCACCCGTCTGGTTCATGTCTGGAGCGCGCCGTTTGAGTATTTCACCCGTCGCTACCAGATTGTTCGTACCCGCCGCTAATTCTCTTTGCCCGGGGATACGCTTACCGGGCAAAGAAAAACGCCTGGGCGTCGTCATTCGGCAACGCACAGGCTATGATGATTCTTCAGTCAAAGGAGAACATCAATGAAACCGCAGATTTACCATGTTGACGCCTTCACCGGCGAACCCTTTCGCGGCAACTCTGCTGGCGTTGTCTTACATGCGGATACGCTAAGCGACGCGCAGATGCAGCTGATTGCCCGTGAACTTCGTCACTCGGAAACCGCCTTTTTGCTAAAAAGCGAAGAGAGTGATGTGCGCATACGCTACTTTACACCGACAGTAGAAGTCCCCATCTGTGGTCATGCCACCGTGGCCGCGCATTATGTTCGGGCAACGGTACTGGGGTTGGGAAACACCACCGTCTGGCAAACCTCGTTAGCGGGCCGTCATCGCGTTGAAATTCATGCCGAACACAACGACTATCGCATCACGCTGGAACAAGGTCAGCCCTCTTTTGAACCACCGCTAGTCGGAGAGATTCGGGCTGCCATCATCACCGCACTGAACCTGACTGAAGATGATATCGTGCCGGGAGCGCCAATTCAGGTGGCTTCAACAGGACATGCAAAAGTGATGATCCTGCTCAAACCAGACGTTGATATTGATGCCCTTTCTCCGAATCTGGCAGCCCTGACGGCAATCAGCCAGCAAATTGGCTGTAACGGCTTTTTTCCTTTCCAGATTCGTCCGGGAAAAAACGAAACCGATGGGCGAATGTTTTCCCCGGCGATAGGGATTGTGGAAGATCCGGTAACGGGAAACGCCAATGGCCCGATGGGTGCATGGCTCGTCCATCATGGTCTGATGGCGCATGACGGTAAAACGCTGCAGATTCAAGGCCATCAGGGGCGCGCTTTAGGCAAAGAGGGTACTGTTGATGTTACCGTCACCATTCGCGATAACCAGCCGGAAAACGTCACCATCTCCGGCCAGGCGGTCATTCTGTTTCATGCCGAATGGGCCATTACTTTTTAATCTTTGTCAGGCCCGCTAATCCTCGCGGCAAAAAATTATTTTCCCGCCTCCGGATGGGTATCAAATGCAGCCATTACCGCGGCCAGCTCCGCCTCGGTAAAACCGTGCTTTACATCATTTACGCCGAGACCAAACTGCTGCTGAAGTAACTGATACAACGACGGTACATCCGGTACATTGACCTGGTCAACGGCATGTCCCTGGTGGTAACGCGTGAAGTGGAAATTCGTTAATGTCAGCTTGCCGCCATCAGGCAAATGGCGGCACATCAACAAATGATGACGAAAATGGGATTGCGGCCAGTGAGCCGACCAGAAATTGCCCATCACATGATCGCTCTGCTGCTGCACCCCCAGATCAAAACAGTACATCGACTGCCAGTGCTCATGGTGGCGGAATTGTAAAATCCATGTGCTCCCCTCCTGCATCAGGCGGTATTCGCCATGCGGCGTTTGCTGAGCAATTTCAGCCTGCAGACGAAGCGGCGCGGTTAGCGTTTGGCCGCCAAACCCCACGTCCGCGATCCACTGCTCATCCTCAACATCAACCAGCAGCAAACGGTGCGTGCGTGGCGGTAAACTGGCGGGATGAGACAGAATGACCCGCCCCAATAAGCTTCGGACGTTAAAACCGATGTCGCGTAACGCACGTTCAAACAGGCCATTCAGTTCAAAACAGTATCCACCGCGTCGGGCATAAAGCAGTTTCTCCTCTAATGCCGTCTCATCGAGCTGTATTTCACGAGGCAGTAGCACATCCAGATTTTCAAAAGGAATCGCGCAGTTGTGCGCTAAGTGAAGCGTTCTGAGCGCTTCAACCGTAGGAACCTCCAACGGCTGACAATGTAATCGCGTAAAATAAGCATGTAAAAAAGAGGTCATCTGAGGCTTCCATTAACATTAATGCTTGCGTTCGGCACACAGGCTGAGGCGGATATCGCTGCGCAACAGGATACCCTATCCGTGGAATAGCGTTGGATACTTTTGAAAAAATAAGACAGGCCGGCTACAGCCGCCGGAGGTACGTGGGATTTTGGCGTACAACGGAAATCGGTTCTGAGAATCTCTTTGCGACACGCCGCCAAAATAGCGGCGTGTTAAAATTTTTAACGCCGGCTCAGCGAGTCTGATTTCTAACAAAACTGGCTAAACATAAACGCTTTTTAATAATTGTCCAAATAGTTATGGTAGCGAGCTTTTATGTCGGCCGCCCATTGCGCTTTCGCCTCCTGCATGTTGCTGGCCCGAGCGATATAATATTCTAAACACGGAATGGCGCCTAATGCCTGAGGTAAGGCATTATATGCTGCCATTCGCTCTCTGACGGTTTTATATTTTTCATCAATATCATAATCATAGTACGCTGGCGTTTCAAAAAAGCCCTCTTCCAGTCTCATACAAATCTCTTCAAAGGTCCCCTCAACCTCAACGGTATGCTTGCCATCCGATATCCTGACGATTGGCTTACCTTCAGCTATCAGCGAGAGTTGTTCGAATGTTAACATCCGACCATCAGAAAGCTCGACATCTATAGTAAACAGTCCATCACGTACAGCATCAGCAAGGTGATTATGGATATTCCCTGCATTGGCACAGAACTCCGCAACTTTAGGCGTAACATTACAATAATGTTCAATTACTCTTGTAAATCCGTAGGCTAATCCTGCTGTAAGCACATACAAGATGCCTTTCAGGATTTTTGTTGATAATTTATTTTCATAATCTCCTGCAGCAACATGAGGTAGCTTATTTCCTGATAAAGCTCTGGCATAGGTAGAAACTGATGTATGTGGCATATCCTACTTCTTCAAATTTTGCTCAATAGCTTTATATGTCCTACTCCTCTCTCATTATGACGATATGTCAATCAACAAAATTGCTCAAAGGCATACATTTTCAGGAGAAAATGAGAATAACAGGCGCAACGGCCTTATCTTATGCTGCTTCAATATCGTCAGGTGATTTACCGTTCGAGGTCATATCTATTAAATCCCCGTAGGGATTAATCCTGATTAATTATTGCGCAAAGCAATCACTGCCGATTTGTGCTGGCGTCTTATCTGGCTGAATCGTGACCACACCGCACCACATCTGACCACACAAATAAACTCGACATTCTCATTTTCTTCTTTCCGTATGTTTTGCGTCATTTAACAATTGCAGGTAGGATGCTCCGCCGGCGGTTTTATCCCTGTCACAGAATCAGGGAAAAGCGGCATTCGCCATTGCAGGCAATCGATTGGTGAGCGCCCGTCGCGGCATAAGGAATTTTTCTGTCAGGACAGGCTATAACAGGTAACGTAATGAAAACACAGACTACGCACGCCGCAGAACAACATGCGGCGAAACGACGCTGGCTGAACGCCCATGAAGAGGGGTATCACAAAGCGATGGGGAATCGTCAGGTTCAGATGATTGCTATCGGCGGCGCGATTGGCACCGGTTTATTTTTAGGTGCAGGCGCCCGATTGCAAATGGCCGGACCGGCACTGGCGCTGGTCTATCTGATATGCGGCATTTTTTCTTTTTTCATTTTACGCGCGCTGGGCGAACTGGTATTGCATCGCCCTTCCAGCGGGAGCTTCGTCTCCTACGCCCGTGAATTTTTGGGTGAAAAAGCGGCCTACGTCGCAGGCTGGATGTACTTTATTAACTGGGCGATGACCGGGATCGTCGATATCACCGCAGTGGCGTTATACATGCACTACTGGGGCGCATTTGGCGACGTTCCGCAATGGGTGTTCGCGCTCGGCGCGTTAACCATTGTCGGTACCATGAACATGATCGGCGTAAAATGGTTTGCCGAAATGGAGTTCTGGTTCGCGCTGATAAAAGTACTCGCCATTGTTATCTTCCTGGTGGTAGGCACGATTTTTCTCGGTACCGGTCAACCGCTTGAGGGTAATGCCACCGGTTTTCACCTGATTACAGATAATGGCGGCTTTTTCCCGCACGGCCTGTTGCCCGCGCTGGTACTGATTCAGGGCGTGGTGTTCGCTTTTGCTTCGATTGAACTGGTCGGTACCGCCGCTGGGGAGTGCAAAGATCCACAGAAGATGGTGCCAAAAGCCATCAATAGCGTGATCTGGCGTATTGGTCTTTTCTATGTAGGATCGGTCGTATTGCTGGTTTTGCTGCTGCCGTGGAACGCCTACCAGGCGGGGCAAAGTCCGTTTGTCACCTTCTTTTCTAAACTTGGCGTGCCTTATATCGGCAGTATTATGAATATCGTGGTGTTAACCGCCGCGCTTTCCAGCCTGAACTCCGGGCTTTACTGTACGGGGAGAATTTTACGTTCAATGTCGATGGGGGGTTCCGCGCCGAAATTCATGGCGAAAATGAGCCGTCAGCATGTGCCCTATGCGGGTATTCTGGCGACTCTGGTGGTTTACGTGGTCGGCGTGTTCCTGAATTACCTGGTCCCCTCCCGCGTGTTCGAGATCGTTCTTAATTTTGCCTCGCTCGGCATTATCGCGTCATGGGCGTTTATCATGGTGTGCCAGATGCGTTTACGCCAGGCGATAAAAGAAGGCAAAGCCGCAGACGTCAGTTTTAAACTGCCCGGCGCGCCTTTTACCTCCTGGCTAACACTGCTGTTTTTACTAAGCGTGCTGGTACTCATGGCGTTTGACTACCCGAATGGAACTTATACTATCGCCTCGTTGCCGCTGATCGCTATTCTGCTGGTCGCCGGCTGGTTTGGCGTGCGACGTCGCGTGGCGGAGATCCATCGCACTGCGCCAGTGACGGCGGATTCGACAGAGAGTGTCGTATTGAAAGAAGAAGCAGCGACATAACATTCCCCTTCCCCGGCAGCCCCAGGCCTGCCGGGTTTAATGCGCGTTGCCGCCAACACCGCATCGCGCCCAATGCTTAGTCAGCCTTAATCAACTGCGCCACATCATTGCTGTTAATTTCCCGCTGGTTGCCTTCCTGATCGGTATAACTGGTCATCCCCGTCTCTTTATCTAACTGCGGCTTACCCTGAGTTACGATCGTTTGCCCATTCTTCGTCGTCATCACATAGTTGGTTGTACAACCCGCAAGCATAAAAAACATCATGCCCAAACCTGAGCATATAAATAACTTTTTCATATTTTCCTCGTGAATATAATGAGTTAACTACAGCAAAAAGGCAGTGTAATTCTCACAGAATCATCAGGCTATCGGCGGGGTGTAACGAGGCGTATCGGTGCGTTTAAAGAGATGACTGGAGGGGTTTCCCCCTCCATACCCTATTTACAGAGCAATGCGAATAACATCATCCGGCTGCGTCGCTTCCTGTTCACGTGTCGATTTCTGCTTCACGCTGACGTAGAGCGTTTTACCGTCTGCCGATAGCGCCAGGCTATTCGGGTACGTCGGCGTATCGAACGTTTTAACAACGTTATAGGTCTTCGCATCGATCACGCTGACCTGACCTGCCTGACGATGTGTCACATACGCCTCGTTACGTGTCGGGTTAAACAGGACGGCCAAAGAAGCAGGCGCCGCGATTTTGGCAAGAATATTGCCATTACGGGTATCGACAACCAGAACCTCAGTCGCCTTCGAGTCGGTGATAAACGCGCGATGACCTGCGGTATCGAGACTAAGGTTAATAAAGAAGTGTTCTTTACCGTCATCCAGCAACTTCTTACGACTGAGAATTTTATTGCTGGCGGTATCGATGGTGATAAATTCGCCATCCGCATTGGTGGTGTACAGGCGTTGCGCTTTACTGTCGAGCGCCAGACCCGTACTCATTTTGCCGGTATTTTCGATCGTCGTTTTCAGTTTGATGGTTTCGCCATCCACTACCCAAATAGCACTCTCTTTACCAACACCGCTAATGTAGATCGTGTTGGTCGCCGCATCGGCAACCAGCTCACGGGGCTGTAACGGACGAACCTCTTCAGTACGTTTGCGCGCATCAAGTACCAGACGACCTTTTACATCACCCGTTTTGGCATCAATCGCGGTAACAGCGCTGTTAATGGTATTGCCAAACCACAGCGTTTGGGTCGCGGCATTGATGGTGGCGCCGAACGGCTTGAGATCGTTATGAATCGCTTGCGTGATTTCCAGCGTCACCGGGTCGAGACGATAAACTACGCCGCCTTTATCCAGTTTACGGCTTTGCGATGTAGCCAGCCAGAGCGCGTTTTCTTGCTGACTCCAGGCCATCTCATAAGCGCCTTTGCCTACCGCTTTACGCAGCATGTCTTCCGCCGCCAGCGTGCTAAATGAGGATGCGACGAGGAGCGAACCTAACAATAAAGAACCACGCAGGCGCGGCGAAAAAAGATGACGTAAGTGCATGACGACTCCCTTTGATAAAAACGTGTATAGCTGCTTCACACTACTTCACTGCGCGGGATCTTCGTTCCGCACTTATTATAAGTTGAGAATAATAATCATTATTTATCAGAAAGTGGAGCTTTTCCTCGCCTGCGAATGTCATGGCTCTTAAATAACGCACATTTTCTTAACTTAATGTGCGATTAAAATTTCAAAACTTTACATATTGACTACCCTTAATGTCACGTTTTCCGTTGATACGCTTACATTTATCCGGCATTTTCATGAAAATTATTTCCGTTAGACAGCGACTTTATCCCGCCCTCTTATTGCCTCTGACCTTCTCCCCGGTCCTTCAGGCCGCCAGCGCGCCCAATGAACAAACCATGATAGTCACCGCAACGCCGCAAACCGTATCCGAACTGGATACACCTGCCGCCGTTAGCGTCATTGAGGGAGAAGACATGCGTCTGGCGACGCCGCGCGTTAATTTATCTGAGACTTTAACCAGCGTCCCGGGATTGCAGGTGCAGAACCGGCAGAACTACGCGCAGGATCTGCAAATCTCTATCCGTGGATTTGGCTCGCGTTCCGCCTTTGGCGTGCGCGGCATTCGTCTGTATGTTGATGGCATTCCCGCCACCATGCCGGATGGACAAGGCCAGATTTCGAATATTGATATTAACAGCATACAAGACGTTGAAGTGTTACGCGGCCCCTTCTCAGCGCTATACGGCAATGCTTCCGGCGGCGTAATAAATGTCACCACCGAAACCGGGAGACAGCCGCCCACCCTTGAGGCCAGCAGCTACTACGGCAGTTATGGAAGCTGGCGCTATGGGCTAAAAGCCACGGGCGCGATGGGTGACGGCACACAGCCAGGCGACGTGGATTACACGGTATCGACTACCCGTTTCACCACCCACGGCTACCGCGATCACAGCGGCGCGCGAAAAAATCTGGCTAATGCCAAACTGGGCGTGCGCCTTGACGATGTCAGTAAACTCTCGCTGATTTTTAATAGTGTGGACATTAAGGCGGACGATCCCGGCGGACTTACCGAATCTGAATGGAAAGCCGATCCGCAACAGGCGCCGCGCGCTGAACAGTACAATACGCGTAAAACCATCAAACAAACTCAGGCAGGATTGCGTTATGAACGTCAGCTCAGCGCGCAGGATGATATCAGCGTGATGGCCTACGCCGGAGAGCGGGAAACCACGCAATACCAGTCTATTCCCCTGGTGGCACAGCTAAAACCAGCCCAGGCTGGCGGCGTAATTACACTGCAACGCCACTATCAGGGAATTGATTCCCGCTGGACTCACCGGGGAGAATTAGGTGTGCCGGTCACCTTCACTGGCGGGTTAAACTATGAAAACATGAGCGAAAACCGCAAGGGTTACAATAATTTCCGTCTCAACAACGGCACCCCTGAGTTCGGGCATAAAGGCGATTTACGGCGGGATGAGCGTAACCTGATGTGGAATGTCGATCCTTATCTGCAAACCCAGTGGCAGCTTACGCAAAAACTCTCGCTGGATGCTGGCGTGCGCTACAGTTCCGTGTGGTTCGATTCTAACGATCACTATATCGCGCCCGGCAATGGCGATGACAGCGGCGACGCCAGCTATCACCACTGGCTACCCGCCGGATCGCTAAAATATGCGTTAACTGACGCCTGGAATCTCTATCTTGCTGCCGGTCGTGGATTTGAAACTCCCACTATCAATGAACTTTCTTATCGCGCTGACGGCCAAAGCGGGTTCAACTTTGACCTCAAACCGTCGACCAATGATACGGTGGAAGTCGGCAGTAAAACGCGGATTGGCAATGGCTTGTTGACCGCCGCGTTATTTCAAACCGATACCGATGATGAAATTGTCGTCGCCAGTAGTATGGGAGGACGCACTACCTACAAAAACGCGGGCAAAACGCGCCGCCAGGGCGCAGAACTCGCGTTGGACCAGCGCTTCGCCGGCGACTGGCGGGTGAAAGCATCATGGACCTGGCTGGATGCGACCTATCGCAGTAACGTTTGTCAGGGGCAAAACTGTGATGGAAACCGAATGCCCGGCATCGCCCGTAATATGGGATTCGCCTCATTAGGTTTTATCCCGGATGAGGGGTGGTACGCCGGAACAGACATTCGGTATATGGGCGATATCATGGCCGATGATGAAAATACCGCCAAAGCGCCTTCGTATACCGTTGTTGGACTAAATACAGGGTATAAATTTAATTACAGTCAGCTTACCGTCGATATTTTTGGGCGGGTAGATAATCTATTTGATAAAGAATATATCGGTTCGGTGATCGTTAATGAATCTAATGGCCGATATTATGAGCCAGCGCCAGGACGTAACTATGGCGTGGGGATTAATCTGGCATGGCAATTTGAATAAATATCCGGCAATAGCGGGGCATCCCCGCTATTGATTAGTCATAGTTTCATGAAAGTTACATGAAGTACTGATTTTTAATCGTCGCTACGTTTTGTTGCAAAACGTTCTGTAGGCAGTGGCGACTGGCTTCTTTATCACCAGTCACTAACGCATTAAGCAATTTTCTGTACAGATTAACGCCGTTTTGATAATCATCAAGTTTAAAATTATCATATAAAAAATGCAGGCTTGGCCCCAGGCGTACCCATAATTGCTCGATCATGGCATACAGGGTTGGCATATCCGCGTAGTGGTAGATCTCAAAGCGGAATGCGCGGTTGGCCAAAAGAATTTTCTCCATAACGCCACTTTCCAGCGCCTGTTGAAATTCATCTAATAGCGCATTCAGCGTCTGCTCACGATCCGGGGTAATCTTACCCGCAGCGGCGACCACCGCCATCTCCTCCAGGGCAGTACGAATCGTATTAATTTCCAGCAAACTTTCCAGCGAGATCTCCGGCACCATAAACGCCTGTGCTGGCGCCACCGCCAAAGCACTGGAAGAGACCAGCCTTAACAGGGCCTCACGCACTGGCGTAATACTGACGCCTAACTCTTGAGCGATATTTTTAGTGATAAGCCTTGCGCCTGGTTTTAATGCGCCAATAGACAATTGATGCTTTAACCGATTTTCAACCTGTGTGGTCAGGCTTATATGTTGTGTTTTTTCCGTACCCGGCATTTTCCTTCCTTCACCTCTTGGCAGAACAACATCGCAATCGAGTCCCGAAGAAGTTTCGGAACTTAATTGTAAAAAAGATAATCCAGGCCTGAACGGCCAAATAAATAAAAGTGATAATTTACTTGCGTGATATTCTCATCTTTTACAACAATACAGGTTTCTTTATGGCAACCGTTTTATCTCCGTCATTCCTTCATGTATCGAGATTTTTGACCGGTTCAGGCCGCTGAGCGAGATAAGCTGCCCCACCGCGATCTGAATGATGAATATAAGTAAAGCCGGAATTTTAAAATTTGCACATTTTTATGGCGACATAATGCCGCCATTTTTTCTTTACGCATCGTCCGCTAAACGTATCACGACTTTGCCAAAGTTCTTCCCCGCCAGCAGCCCCATAAACGCTTCTGGCGCATTTTCCAGCCCATCAGTAATCTGTTCCCGATAATGTATTTTCCCTTCTTTGATCCAACGCCCCATTTCTTGCTGAAACTCATGTATCCGGTGACCATAGTCCTGGTTGATGATAAAACCTTGCAGACGAATACGCTTTTTAAGTAATGTCGCCATCAGCAGAGGCAGTCTGTCTGGACCGTCCGGCAACGTTGTCGCATTGTAGCCGCTGACCAGACCGCAGAGCGGAATCCGCGCCGACGTATTCAGTAGCGGTAAGACGGCGTCAAAGACTTTACCGCCGACATTCTCATAATAGATATCGATACCCTGCGGGCAGGCCTGCGCAAGCTGTTGTGGGAAATTATCAGCGTGATGATCAAGGCACAGATCAAATCCCAAAACGTCTGTCGCATGGCGGCATTTTTCCGCGCCGCCAGCAATACCCACGACCCGGCAGCCCTTCAGCTTGCCAATTTGCCCAACCGTTGCGCCTACGGGGCCGGTGGCGGCGGCGACAACCAGCGTTTCGCCCTCTTTCGGCTGGCCGATATCCAGTAACCCCATATAGGCGGTAAACCCCGGCATTCCTAAAATACCCAGCGACCAGGAAGGATGTTGCGGATTATCACCCAGCTTTACCAACCCTTCGCCATCTGAAATGTCATAATCCTGCCAACCATTGTAACTCAACACCCATTCGTCTGGTCGGTAATCAGGATGGTTTGACGCGACAACGCGACTAACCGTACCGCCAACCATAACGCAGCCAGGTTCAACAGGCGGCGCATAAGAGGGTTCATCGCTCATGCGGCCACGCATATAAGGGTCGAGTGATAAAAAAACGGTACGCAATAGCACCTGCCCTTCACCGGGCGTCGCGACGTCATCTTCTTCGAGGCGGAAGTTATCCATCTGCGGCGCGCCGTGGGGACGCGAGGCCAAAACCCAACGACGATTTCGGTTGGTCTGTTGCTTCATTCTATTCTCCTCATGCCTGGCATAATCCATCAATAATAGTCGAACATTCGCTATCTGAGGGAGTTAAACACTCTCAGATATCAGGCTGCTTTCACCGCGGGACGCTTTTATGAACGACTTTCTTCCCCCTCTCGCTAAATATGAATTCTTGCGCTAATTCGTTGATTTATGCCGCCTTCAATAGTATTTCTAACACTATCGTAAACATTCCCTGGGGTTCCCTATGACGATTCGCTTTGCCGATAAAGCAGACTGCGCCGCGATTACCGAAATCTATAACCATGCGGTATTACATACTGCGGCCATCTGGAATGATCGGACGGTCGATACGGATAATCGCCTTGCCTGGTATGAGGCCCGTCAATTACTGGGCTATCCGGTGCTGGTAAGCGAAGAAAATGGCGTGGTGACTGGCTATGCATCATTTGGCGACTGGCGCAGTTTCGACGGTTTTCGCTATACCGTCGAGCACTCGGTTTATGTTCATCCGGCGCACCAGGGGAAAGGACTGGGGCGAAAGCTGCTCAGCAGACTGATCGACGAAGCCCGACGCTGCGGCAAGCATGTGATGGTGGCCGGTATTGAGTCACAGAATGCCGCCTCGATACGCCTGCATCATTCGCTGGGGTTTACCGTCACCGCGCAAATGCCGCAGGTCGGCGTAAAATTTGGCCGTTGGTTAGATCTTACGTTTATGCAGCTCCAGCTTGATGAACACGCCGCGCCGGACGCCTGCTGATGAACCAGTCGCTGACGCTTATCTTTTTGATCGCCGCCGGCGTCGGGCTGGTGGTACAAAACAGTATTATGGTGCGTATTACGCAGACATCATCGACGATTCTGATCGCTATGCTGTTGAACTCGCTGGTAGGGATCGTTTTATTTGTGACGATATTGTGGTTTAAGCAAGGCGCTACGGGCTTCGGCGAGCTGGTCGCCAGCGTTCGCTGGTGGACATTGATCCCCGGTTTGCTGGGGTCATTTTTTGTATTTGCCAGCATTAGCGGGTATCAGAACGTTGGCGCCGCGACGACTATCGCGGTACTGGTCGCCAGCCAGTTAATCGGCGGACTGGCGCTGGATATCGCGCGTAGCCACGGCGTCACGTTACGCGCAATGGTCGGGCCGGCGTTTGGCGCGCTGTTGCTGGTCATTGGCGCATGGCTGATTGCGAAGCGCCAGTTTTAATGGGTTACAGGATCGTGCCGCCTTTGGTGAGCTGCTCGCGGCGCGCGTCCCGATCTTCTTGATATTGCCTGCCGTGATGCGCGATAGCCGTGCGTAAACGCTGCTGCTGCACATAACGATCTTCGCGACGTAATTCAGCGTCATCGCTCAAGGCAATCAGCAATTCATTCATATGGGCAATTACGCTCTCCGCGATGGCGGCATCCACGCGGGCGCTCACTTCCTCCAGGTGCGACATAAGCTCTCCTACTCTTTATTCTGTAATAGCATGATTCGCCTATTATACGCGTTATTGTCGCCCGATGCGGTCATTCGCCGCCGCCATCCTGATTTAACTTACGTCAAGTGAAAACACGGGGCTTAATAGACCGAGAATTCGCGCCTTTTTGCCTTTCTTCCGCCGTTTGCTTGCGTATAGACCCCGTAAAGTAGACGCGTGAAGAAGTCTAAGGGATAACAACGTGGCAAAATCTCTCTTGCGCAGCGGCAATCTGGATGATTATCAGGCCGTGGGCGGCGGCGGTCAGGCCGTATTTGAATCAGCATTGCAAATTCGCGAAACGCTTCGTCTGCGTAAACAGCAGGCGATGGTTGACTGTCTGGCGATTCCGCAACTTAACGATAATGGCGATCGGGTTGACTGGTATTCGCCGATTGAAGGTCAGGCGATAGCGTGGAAAGCGGCTGACGAAGAGACACGTTCTCGGGCTTTACGTTATTTAGCCAGCACTTTTGAAAGCGCGGCTGCACTCAGTCGCAAAAGTCTGCAATCCGGTAAAACAGCGCTCCAGCTATTTGGGTCGCTACTTGAGAAAGCGACGCAATTTCCCGGCGAAAATCATGTTTTCCTGGTTAACGGCAAACCGGTTATCACCTTCTGGGGATTCGTTAATCTCAACGAAAATACACGCGATGATGTGCTGGACTGCCTTCGGGTAACCGAGGCGATTCCCAACATCCCTCTGGTCGAGCCGGAGCCGGAGCCCGAAGAAAAGCCGCTGGTAGAGGCGGCATTTAGTCAGGCGGATGAACCTTTGTTAACGTCTGTCATTGAGCCGCCGAAAATGCCGGAGGAACCTGTTGCGCCGCCCGTTATCGTTAGCGAGCCGAAGCCGGCCACACCCATCCCGGTTGCTGAGGCGAAAAGAGCTCGCCGTCTACCGCTGTGGAGCTTACCTGTCGCTGCCGTGGTTATCGCCGCCGTCGCCACGCCTTTTTTCTGGCCATCTTCATCCGTTGACGGGTCCTCTCCTGTTCGCGCCGCGCCTGTCGCTACCGCGAAAACTGACGTTACCCCATTGCCTGAACTCACCGCGCATTTGCCGCTGCATCGCGCTGAGGTGACGCCCGCCCCCAAAGCGGCGCCGCTGCCGGAAGCGCCTGTTATCATTGCCGCTATTCCCAAAGACGCGCTGGTGATGGACAGTACGCAGATGAAGCTTGGAACCACGCGCTTTTTAAACGGTAGCTGGCGGGTCAGCGTGGATGTCAAAGATCCGATTACCGGCAAGCCGCCCTCTCTGCGTTATCAGATCCAAAATAACAAAGGCATCGCGCGCGTAGTACATGGCGATAACGTGGTTTGTCGGGCGGAAATTTTCTCTGGTCTGCATCAAACGGGCGAGCTGATGATTAAAAGTCGCGGCAATGCGCGCTGCACCGACGGCTCACGTTATCCGATGCCGGAAATTACCTGTAAAGCAGGCGTCAATGACGTCGCAACCTGTACCGCCCGTTATGGCGACCACGCGGCAATTCCGTTGACGTTTAAAAAGATAGGTGCCTGATTTTATGTTGGTCAATCTGTGTGATTACAAACAGAGCGTCACGCTCATTGCAAACAGCGGCGTCCAGTTTCTTGATTTTGGCTTAACGCCGCAAGAGTCGGCCCACTACGGACGTTTTGTGCGCAAAACGGCAAACGGCCCGCTACTGCGCCTCGATTTTGATCTGACCAGCGGGCGCTACACGTTGCCAGGACGTGCTGGCGGCCAACCCGAAGTCGTGAAACCGGAAAGCACTCAGACGCTGCACTATTCTCTGGATGTACTCGACGGAATCTGGCTTCCCCTGCCGTTCCTGCGTTTTAATCCGCCGCGCACCTTTATTGACGGGCCGGATAACTGGGCGCGCATTCAGGTACGTAAACTCAGCGAGCCAGATAGCGCCGGAAACACACACCGCATCACCCTCGCCTTCGACAGTCAGCTGGCAAAAAATATGCCTGCGGCGTTGGCGCCTTGCGAAAACGATCTGCTCAATGGCACACGTTTTGCGCTCGCCTGGCGCGATGAAGAAGTTGCCGATTTTCTTGACCAGACATGGATTGACGGCTGGCTGCGCGAGTCGTTTCTTCAGTATGCCTCACAGGTGGAAAACCGTCCGGAACAGGCCATACAACAAGCGCTGCGTAGCTTTGAGTATCAGGCGCACTGGTTGAATTTACTGACGCTGTTAGGCGAACAGCTTACGGTGCCGGAAGTGAAGTTTGTGACACATACGTTAAGCACGCCCGCAATCCCGGTCGATCTGATTCTGGATGTCGGCAATACGCATACCTGCGGCGTCTTGATCGAGGATCATGGCGATGCGAATGACGGGTTACGCCAGACGGCAGAGCTTCAGGTGCGTTCTTTAAGCGAGCCGCAGTATCTGAACGATCCTTTATTTACCAGCCGGGTAGAATTCTCGGAAGCGCGCTTTGGCAAGCAACACTTTTCTGTCGAAAGCGGACGAGACGACGCCTTTGTCTGGCCTTCCATTGTGCGTGTGGGCGACGAGGCTCGCGCCCTTGCTATGCAGCGTGTGGGCACCGAAGGCAGCAGCGGCATCTCCAGCCCGCGCCGCTACCTGTGGGATGAAACCCCCGCCTTGCAGGACTGGCGTTTTAGCCAGATCCACGGTAAAACGCAGCGCGAACCGCTTGCCACCGCGTTTCCGCTGATGAATCTGATGAACGATGACGGACAGCCGTTATTCCGCCTGCCGCATGAAGAAAGGCTACCGGTTTTTTCGCCGCAATACAGCCGTAGCACCTTGATGACGCATATGTTGTGCGAAATTCTGGCTCAGGCGCTGGGGCAAATTAACAGCGTCGCCACCCGGCTGCGGCTCGGCTTTCCCGCCTCGCCGCGCCAGCTACGCACCCTGATTTTAACGCTGCCTTCCGCCATGCCGAAACAGGAGCGAGAAATTTTCCGCCAGCGAATGTTTGAAGCACTGGCGTTGGTCTGGAAAGCCATGGGCTGGCATCCGCAGGATGAGGATTTCACCACGCCTAAGCAGCGTGAAAAAAGCGTGGTGCCGGTACCAGAAATACAGATGGAATGGGACGAAGCAAGTTGCGGCCAACTGGTATGGCTTTATAACGAAGCCATTTCGCATTACGCCGGGCGTACCGAATCCTTTTTTAATGCGCTCGCCAGACCGGATCGCCAACCTGAACCCGGCGTCGTCCCCGGGCGCGCGTTGCGCGTGGCATCGATTGATATCGGCGGCGGCACGACGGATATGGCGATCGTTCACTATCAGTTAGATGACGGCGTGGGGGCCAATGTAAAAATTACGCCTCATCTCCTGTTTCGCGAAGGTTTTAAAGTCGCCGGGGACGATCTGCTATTGGATATCATTCAGCGCTGTGTACTCCCTTCCCTGCAAACGGCGTTGCAACGGGCAGGCGTTACGGATGCCGCCGCCCTGCTGGCGACCTTATTTGGCGATTCGGGACGAATTGATACTCAGGCCATTTTGCGCCAGCAAACGGCGCTGCAATTATTTATGCCGCTGGGCCACGCGGTACTTTCCGCCTGGGAGCAAAGCGACATTAACGATCCGTTTGCCGGTTTACATGCGACATTTGGCGATCTGCTGATCCGCCGCCCAACGAGCAACGTGATGAACTATATCCAGCAGGCGATCGATCATGCCTTACCGTCTGGTTCGCCGACATTTGATATATTCAATGTGCCGTTGCAAATCCAGTTTAGCCAGCTTCAGGAGGCTCTGCTGGCCGGTCAGTTTACGCTGACAACGCCGCTTCATGCGGTCTGCGAAGCGATCTCCCACTATCACTGCGATATCTTGCTGGTGACGGGGAGACCGACCTGTTTACCCGGCGTACAGGCGCTCATCCGGCACTTACAACCGGTGCCGGTTAATCGCATTGTGTGGATGGATAAGTATCAGGTACATGAATGGTATCCCTTCAGTCAACAAGGGCGTATCGGTAATCCAAAATCCACTGCTGCGGTGGGTGCGATGTTATGCAGCCTGGCGCTGGACTTACGTCTGCCGCGTTTCAATTTTAAAGCGGCTGATATCGGCGCGTATTCGACTGTGCGTTATCTCGGCGTACTGGATAATACCGTTAATACGCTTCGCGATGAAAACATCTGGTATCACGAGATCGATTTGGATAAACCCGGCGCAACGCTGGACGCACGCCTGCATTTTCCGCTACGCGGCAACGTGACGTTGGGCTTTCGTCAACTGGCGAACAGTCGCTGGCCGGCAACCCCACTCTATTGCCTGAACATTAATTCCGCCGAACTGGCGAAAACCATCGCTGGCGACGGCGTACTGAATGTGCGACTGAAATTACGCGGCAGTAGCAAAGATAGCGCCCCGGAATCGTTCATATTAAGTGATGCCTGGCTCCAGGACGGGACGCCGGTCGCCGCCGATGCGCTGACATTAAAATTGAATACGCTGGCTGACCGTCGCCACAGCGGCAGCCACTACTGGATAGATAGCGGGAGTGTATACCTGAAATGACAAAACCGTTAAACGCCACCCAGGCTGTTATCGAGTGGGTTAACAACACGCGCCGTTACGCAACGCGGCTGGATGATGAAGCCGATGCTCTGCTGGCGCAACTTACGCTTGCCGCAGCGGATGAGTCAGCGCTCAACGCCGCCTGCGCATCACATGGCTGCGTCGGTCTGTACGGGTATGCGCAATCCGCAAAAGCGCATCTGTTAACGACGCTATGCGGTAACGAGAATGGCAAGCTGGAAATTATCACGCCGGACCGTGACTATGATTATTTCAGCCACATCAATCCGGGTCATGCGCCAGCGAATATGGCTATTCGCTTTACGCGCGACATTTTTTCAAACGAGAGCGGCTGGCCGTTGCGCCTGCGCTTGATCAGTGAAGCCGAACTGGTGCAGATCTTTATCGCCTGGACCAGCTCGTCCCCCGTTTGTCGCCAGGTCGAAAAATCCATTATCACATCACGCCTGGAGAAATGGCAATCGCTTCGCCAACCGCAGTCCGTCCCCGGCGTTACCGCTGAAGAGGTAGCGACCATCGCGAGTTTCTGGCGCTCTTGCCTGCCGTCCGCCAGACAACATATTGATGATGCGACATGGCAACACTTTGCCTCGCTCTTGCCTGCGCTGGATCTCACGACACGGGCGCACGCCTGGGCATTACTGTGGGGAGAGCAGCCGGAGATCACCCAGCAATGGCTGGCGCTGGCGCATATGTTGCAACAAACCGGCCATGCCGGGGAACTGGCGGCGCCGCTCAGCCTGCTGGTCGATCATTTTGGCTTACCGGCGGAAAACTTCCTGACGCAAATGGCGCTAACCGCCAGCGATACGCAAAGCGATGTGGTGGTGCATCCGGTTAAGGAAGGCCGACTGCTCAATGCGGTCAGCCTTTCGCTTGATTCTCTGGCGCTGCTTACCCGCGAACTGGTGCTAACCGTTGAAAATAGCGTACTGGATAACGTTGATTTACTGGATATTCCGGTCGCGCCAGACAGTCATCCTCATCCGTTATGGCGGGCGAAATTAGGCTGGATGCTGGCCCATTACCGTCAGCAGGTCCAGCCCGATGTTCTGGTGATTTGCAATGCTCTGGCATCTCGCTCGCAAACGTCCACTGCCGCCCGTCACTTACTGGAGTGGGTTAACGCCACGCAGCCGCAGCATGAATCAGCGTTACCCGGCGTCGTCTGGGCTATTACTCCACAGGATGCCCGTTTTGCCACCCAGCAAAATCTGGATGAAGCCGTCCAGCAGTTGATGGGTAAACCTGGCGTGCATTGGGGAACGTTGCAGGCGCTGGATAAACACAGTATGCAGCGTTTGGTGGAGTGGTTATCGCAGGCGACATCGGCACCACAGCGACAGGCGCGCTTACAGGCGTTACGCGAACAACTGCGGGGCCGCGTGCGCGATCTGTTACCGATGTTTGATGACGCGCGGCTACCGGTTGAAACCGTGATCCGGCGTCTTCAGGCCCAGGCCGCCAGACATGGCGACCTGCTGGCCGGGCTGTTACCGCCGGTACAGAACTTCGAAGCGTTGCTGCGCACCCGACAGTCGCGAGAAGAACAGGTCAGCGGTTTATTTAATGACGCGATCGATCTCTTTGCCGACGAACCAACGCGCGCTTCAGCGTCAGAAGGTCACGAAACAGGCTACCAGGCGCACAAAATGTGGATCAATCATCTGCGCCAGTGGGCCCACTGCCGGGATAATGCGCAGCGTCTGGGACTGGAACCGCAGATGCTCAACGCAGTGGCGGAGATTTTAATTACCGCCAGCTATCGCCTCGGTTTACCTCAGCAGTTACAGAAAACCATGCAGCGCGAGGAGGTGAGCGGCGCGCAGCTTCATGCCATCATTGGTAACTTCATCGCCTGGCTCGGCTACGCCAATATCGAGGAGGCCCAACGCCCGGCCAGCCGCGTTCAGAAAGGCGCAGCCATTTTCGCCGCAACGCCGCGTTCGACAATGTTGCGTCTAACAAAGCTTGACGAACAGCCCGTTCACGCCGCCAGCCGCTATGTCTATGACTGGCTTGTTGCGCTGTATACCCTGGCCAATGAGAACGCAGGATATCGGCATCCGCAGGACGTTACCGACGTAGACAGAGCGCAATTAATTGCCCTGATAGCCTGACCTGGCGGAAAAACCATGCCCGGTAACCTGTATCGGGCTTGAGGTCAGAAAAGCGAAAACAGCAATGCGACGGGGAAACTTATCGGCCATGTCGCGCCAACCAAAAAGGCGCTCAGGAAACGAATTCGTTTTTTGTCATGAGTCAAAAACCAGGTGATCAGGGATGATATCACCGCCATGACGGCGTAAAAAATTAATATCTTTTGAAAGAGGGTCATATCAGGCATCCGCGCCAACCAGAGGAAAAAACGCGCGCAATATGCTCTTTTTATTTGACGCACATCAAGGTTTATCAGCCTTAACAGCAAAACGTTCTCAATGCACGGCTCCGCTCACAGAATATCCTGTTTACGTATTATTGCGGATCTCGCCAACCCGTACTATACCCATAGGGGTTATGATGAAAGGTGGCGAAAATGAATGTTTCCAGTAAAACCGTCGTGCTGATTAATGTCTTTGCTGCTGCAGGACTTTTGGGTCTGATCTCGTTGAGATTCGGCTGGTTTGCTTGAGGTGTTCAACCTTTGAGTACTTGCTGCGCATGTTGGCGGGGAGGTCCCCCTCTCCGCCGACACCCGCCTATTTTTTCATGATTTTTCTGAACAGTAAATGATCCTTAATGCTTAACCATGATGTGACGGACAAGGGTGTAGTCTTCCAGACCATACAATGACATATCTTTGCCGTATCCGGACTGTTTTTGCCCTCCATGCGGCATCTCGCTAACCAACATGAAATGGGTATTAATCCAGGTACAGCCATACTGCAATCTGGCGCTAAGCCGGTGCGCCCGCCCAACGTCCTGAGTCCAGACGGAGGATGCCAGACCATAGCGAGAATCGTTGGCCCACCTCAGAACCTGATCTTCATCATCAAAGACGGTTATACTGACCACCGGGCCGAAGACCTCGCGTTGCACGATGGCATCTCCCTGTCTGGCGTCTGCCAGCAACGTCGGAGCGAAATAGTAACCTTTACCTTCCGTTTGACTTCCACCAGTAATCACACGGATATGGCTGAGGGCCTTCGCCTCCTCTACAGCCGCTGTGACGCGCTTCAGGTGCGCCAGCGAACTTAACGGCCCCAGCTCTGTCGACTCATCCTCCGGCGCGCCCATTTTCAGGCTGCTCACCGCGTTCCCTAGCTTTTCGACCAGCGCATCATAGATACCGCGCTGCGCGTATATACGGCACGCAGCAGTACAATCCTGTCCGGCATTATAGAAACCAAAAGTCCGGACGCCCTGCGCCACCGCATCCAGATCGGCGTCATCAAAAACAACCACCGGGGCTTTACCACCGAGTTCCATATGCGTACGTTTTATCGCTGGCGCAGTATGGCGCAGAATATGTTCCCCGGTCGCGATAGAACCGGTTAAAGAGACCATGCGTACTTTTTCATGACCGGTCAATACATCGCCAACAGTCTGCCCTCGTCCGAACAGGACATTGAGCACCCCCGGCGGAAAGATATCCTTCGCCAGCGCGGCAAGTTTAAGCGCCGTCAGCGGCGTGATTTCAGAAGGCTTAATCACCACGCAGTTACCTGCCGCCAGCGCTGGCGCCAGCTTCCAGGCCGCCATCATGAGCGGATAATTCCACGGCGCGATAGAGGCAACCACGCCAATCGGATCCCGGCGGATCATCGACGTATGTCCTTCCAGATATTCGCCCGCCGCCAGCCCACTCAAACAACGGGCCGCACCGGCAAAAAAGCGAAAGACATCCACGATTGCCGGAATTTCATCATTAATTACGCAGTGCAAAGGCTTACCGCAGTTTTGCGATTCAAGCCGGGCGAACTCAAGGGCGTTTTGCTCGATGCTGTCCGCCAGTTTTAACAGACATTCCGCCCGTGCTTTGGGTGTGGTCTGCCCCCATTCGGCAAACGCGCTATCGGCGGCCAGCACTGCGGCGTCAACCTGCGCGGGCGACGCTTCCGCAATCTCAAGTATGACCTCGCCTGTCGCCGGGTTATAAACAGACTGCCTTTCTCCCTCGCCGTCCACCAGCACGCCATTAATCAGTAATTGATATTGCATAGCATTTTCCCATATCGTCATTAATCGATTTCCGGCGAACGAGCCGCCGCTTTCCTAAAAATAGACGGCGCGCCAGATGCTCACTCGGCACACTCGGGAAATTTAGTCAGGTTGTGAGCTGACACGCATTCCACCTCACACAAGGCTTTTAGCGCTCAGCATCTCGCGAATCAGGCTGCCAAGCTGTTTTACGGCCTGTTCTTCCCGTTCTCCCCAATGCCATGCGGTGTTAAAACGAAAGAAACGCGTCCAGGCGCCGGACGTTGAAAACATTTTCCCCGGCGCGATACTGATAAGGTGTTCAAGCGCTTTGGCGCTTAGTTCACCGGCATCAAGCTGCTCAGGTAGCTCCAGCCAAAGAAAATAACCGCTATCGTTGTGGTGAATTTTTACTTCCGCCGGGAGATGGCGCAAAAGGGTTTGCCAGGCTTGCTGTTTACGTTCGGCAAGCTGCCTTCGCAATCGTCGCAGATGCGCGTCATATCGACGTGTCGAGAGATAATCCACTAACGCCAATTGCATGGGGGAACTGGTGGATAATGTGCTCATTAACTGCAAACGCTGAATTTGTCTGGCATGGCTTCCTCCCGCAACCCAGCCAATGCGAAAACCGGGAACCAGACATTTGGAAAAAGACGAACAATGCAACACGGTATCGTCGCGATCCCATGCTTTGGCAGGCAGAGGTTTCTCGCGGCCAAAGTAGAGTTCGCTATAAACATCGTCTTCAATTAGCGTCACGTTATGGTGCGTGAGTAACGCAACCAGCCGCGCTTTTTTCTCAGCGCTCAGCGTGAACCCTAACGGATTCTGGCTGTTGGTCATTAACCAGCACGCTTTCACCGGATATTCCTGTAACGCCTGTTCCAGCGCCATAAGATCGATACCTTCTTTAACATCGGTGGGTATCGACAACGCTTTCAGGCGCAATCGCTCCAGGGCCTGTAGCGCACCGTAGAAACAGGGGTTCTCCACCACCACCCAGTCTCCCGGCGCCGTCACCGCCTGTAAACTAAGATTCAACGCTTCCAGCGCGCCGGCGGTAATGACAATCTCGTCAGGAGAAACGGTAATCCCCTGCTGCGCGTAACGGCGTGCTATCGCATAGCGCAATTCTGCATTACCTGGCGGCAAATTTTCGATGACGCTCATTGCCGTCGCGGTTTTACTGACCTGCGCCAGAGAGCGGTTCAATTGCGGCAAGGGAAACAGACGCGGATCGGGAAACGCTGAGGCAAAGGGCACCACAGAGGTATCACGGCTCGCCTGCAGCATCTCAAAAATATAGGTATTGATATCTACGGCTTCATCCCGAATAACGTGCGCTGCCGTCGCGACTGACCGACAAACCGGATGCGGCGCGACATAATAACCAGATTGCGGACGGGCGATAATCCGTCCCTGACTTTCCAGCAACTGGTACGCATGACCGACAGTCATAAAACTCATGCCGCTACTGGCGACCTGCTCCCTCAGCGAGGGTAATCGATCGCCGGGTTGCCAAACGCCAGAGGCGATTTGTTCTCTAATTTGCTCCGCCAGACGTTGATATTTTTTCATTATTCGATCTCATTGAGCGCTGCTTGCAGGTGGCAACCGCAGTGTATATCAGTTGTTAAAATTAACAATGATTTGCTAACTGTTATGGTGCTTTCCAACAGGCGTAATGATTAGATTTCGCAACAAAACGCCGTTTCAGGGTCTCTGCTTAACGGGAAAGTCAAACCAGGTGTTCGGGTATGGTTCATGAGTAAGAGAGAAGTGCCACCATTCAGTATCCAGTGGCGTAAAACCCGCATCACGCATCAATGTTTGTAATAACAACCTATTTGCGCGTTGCTGAGCGGTAAGTATGACATTATCGGGATGGGATAACGGACTAAAACAGTCAAAGCCGGTACCAAAATCCAGACTATTATCTGGCGAGCGTTGCGCCGCGGACGCAGTACAATTCACCAGTGGTCGTCCGGGATCGTATATTGGTATTTTACTGTCAAGTGGAACAATCGTTAGATCAAGCGTACTTCCCCGACTGTGGCCGGATCTGGCGGCAAGATAACCTTCCTCAAACAGACGATTTTTCTCTACCTGCGGATAAAATTCGTTTTTCATTTGGTTTTGAGAAGGATCTTTGGCCCACGCGATAAAGTCGTTCACTGCGCTTTGCGGACGGTAGCAATCATATATTTTTAAGGTAAGTCCGAAGGGGCGTAAACGATCGGCGACCTGCTTCACTGCGTTCGCGGCTGGTCGTGTTAACAGGCAAACAGGCGCGTTATAGCCTTTAATGGGGCGACCAATAAAGTTATGGGAACTGAAGTATCGCATGTCTACCTGTACGTCGGGGGCGACCGTAGTAATATCGACAAAGTCTTTTGGCTGGTGGAGATCAATATGGTTTTCAGCTGACATTGCCTGAACGGACAACAGGCTGAACAGGAGGAAAGAAGATACGCATTTTACCATATGTTACACCTCGCGAGAGTCACAGGGGTGATTATGTATTTGAGCAGGTAAAGATTAGCGGACACCGCTTAAACAGATGGTTAAAATAAACATCATTCCCCCTGTAATCTGTGCCTTATCACAAACGGAGAGTTTATATTTTGCTTATACGACCACTGCGCCTCCTGTTCTATACCCAAAATAATTCGAGTTGCGTAAAGGCGGCAAGGGAGTGAGTCTCAGGAGCACAGATAACGATGTGTTTTCACAAAGGCGAGTCTACCTGACCAGAAAGGTCATTTGATAATCAGTAGTACAGTTGTTGTCGCCTTCCATAACTAAATAACATTGTTTCGCCAAAGATAAGACCACTATATAGTCAGGAAGGCAATTAGTGAGGAACACGTCGATTGTCGGCGATAATGCACTGAAATTACGATTCACTGCAGTTGTGCAAACACATAGAATCCCCCTCGAACCGAGATAATTCGGTCTGCTGGTCATAGCCATTATTCAGTAAGACCGCAGGTTACAGCGGCGGATCACGGGCGTGAAGAAAAATCCTGTGCCCCAAATTTTTTGGACAAGCGCTGAACCTGCCGTATACTTTTACTTAACGTACACTCCGCCATAAAAATAAACCCTGCGATGATACCGTAATGCCATAGGCATAACTTAAGGATATGCCATAAATCAAGCGAAGCATGATTTAACTTCTCAGTAATTGCGATAGTCTGTACAAATATTATGGGATGAAATAATAAGATGCCTAACAAAAATATCCCTGCCACGATCATGGCAAGTAACTGAAAAAAAGCCCATCCGATAACGAAACGGTAAAGTAACAGCAATAATAGCCGTCCACATTTCCTTAGCCATTCTGACTGCAAAATGCCCCAGGATGCTGTCTTTTCGTGAATTTCACCATCTGATTTCTTCATTTTGAGCCTCCTCGCAGGTTTTTATAATTTTATCGCCCAACTGGAAATAAAGCCGTCAGCTAATCGTTACAACAAATATAATTAAGACAAAAACTAAAGAGTAAGGTATTTATATCATAAGCACTATCAGTATTGGCCTTCTGCCCTACCGCTAAACATCTCATTGTTGTTAGCCTAATAATACTTTTAGTTTAACTTCTTATAAGACAATTTCTACACGGTTGAGCAACTATTTACTTTCTCTAAAAATAATATAGTGCGTAATTAATCATTACTCATAGTACATGATGATGTGAGAATTAAGAAAACCGTTTTACTTTCATTCGTTTTATCTGACATATTTCATGGCCAGGAGGCGTGGGCATGACTAAAGCTACGGGTCGATTTGAACAATTGAACAATAATGTTGACGGTTCAGGACAAAGCAAAAATCAGGTGTTTCACCGATAGGCAAACCGATGGGCAACATGGGATAATATTTCGAATACCACCTATTCCAGTAATGAAGTATCATATAATCACTTGTGGTCTACATTATGCCAATTACTATCGGGAGAGGATTTTTAAAGAGTGAGATGTTTTCTCAAAGTGCCATCTCTCAACGCTCCTTCTTTACGTTACTATGGGAAAAGATTAAAGATTTTTTCTGTAGCACGCGAAGATCCGCTGCCGATCAATATATAAAGGAATTATGTGATGTTGCCTCTCCGCCTGACGCGCAACGTTTATTTGATTTATTTTGTGCGTTATATGAATTATCATCACCGTCATGCAGAGGAAATTTCCATTTTCAGCACTATAAAGATGCTGAGTGTCAGTATACAAATCTCTGTATTAAAGATGGCGAAGATATTCCGTTATGCATTATGATACGTCAGGATCACTACTATTATGAGATAATGAATAGAACAGTGCTCTGTGTTGATACTCAGTCTGCCCACCTGAAAAGATATTCTGATATTAATATAAAAGCTAGCACTTATGTTTGTGAACCGCTATGTTGCTTGTTCCCTGAGCGGTTACAACTCTCGCTATCCGGCGGTATAACATTTCCCGTTGACCTAAAAAATATAGAAGAGACGCTTATCGCCATGGCAGAAAAGGGTAATTTATGTGACTGGAAGGAACAGGAAAGAAAAGCCGCCATCTCCTCCAGGATTAATCTGGGCATCGCCCAGGCAGGTGTAACAGCTATTGACGACGCTATCAAAAACAAAATAGCCGCAAAGGTTATTGAGAATACTAACTTAAAGAATGCAGCGTTTGAACCAAATTATGCACAAAGCTCAGTTACTCAAATTGTTTATTCATGTTTGTTTAAGAATGAGATACTAATGAATATGCTGGAAGAAAGTTCCTCTCATGGCCTGCTATGTTTAAACGAGCTTACTGAATATGTAGCGCTACAAGTTCATAACAGCCTTTTTTCTGAAGATTTATCTTCACTCGTTGAAACAACAAAAAATGAGGCTCATCACCAGAGTTGATCACACCATAAATAGTATGGATTTACAATCCCCTGGCAATACCAAAACCATCTAATACAATAACTTTAAATATATACTCCCAGGGAATAATGGATTTACTATGGAACGAATTGGCTCGTTATTTTTATAATTGACATACTGAGTATAAGTATATTTTCTCATACAACTTATCGCACTTATTGACAAACCGTTTTCGCTAATTTGAAGTGTGGAATAATAACTCAAAGAAATTATTGGCATCATAGCCTCACGACGTAACTGGAAGGTGGCATGATGCTTACAAAAACGTTATCAGTAGTTTTACTGACCTGTGCGCTGTTTTCAGGCCAGTTACTGGCGAAACAGCAAGACCACGCGTTCGTATGGTTTGCGACGGGAGGGCATCAGCTTAGACACGAAGCCGACAGCGATGAATTACGGGCGGCAGCGGAAGAATCCGCGGAAGGCTTGCGCGAGCACCACAACTGGCAGAAATCGCGCAAACCAGAAAGCTATTTTCGTTAATTAAACGCCCCTGCGCTTCGGCAGCGTTTTCATCAGCGCTTCAGGGCTCACTGAAGCGACAACGCTGCCGGGCTGGGGCATTTTTAAGATGTGGTTTTTAATTTTGCCAATGACATGCATTTCGCAAGGGCGGCAGTCGAATTTTAGCGTCAGTACCTCATCGCCATGCACCAACTGCATCGGCGTGGCTTTCCAGCTCTTAATATTTCCTTTCGCCTGCTTTGGACAAAGGTTGAACGCAAAACGCAGGCAGTGTTTGGTGATCATGACCGGTACCTCGCCCTTCTCCTGATGCGCCTCATAGGCCGCATCAATCAATTGTACGCCGTAACGGTGATAAAATTCCCGTGCTTTGTGGTTGTAGACATTAGCGAGAAAGCTGAGATGCGTTTGCGGATAGACCGGCGCAGGCTGCGCCACGGGTTTACGACGACCTCGTTGATAATGGGCCAGCCGCGCCGCGTCAAGCATATCAATCGCCTCCCGACGGAACTGATTGAGCAGGCTATTTGGCACGAACAACGCCGCCGGTAATGTCACCTGCATATCACGCGCGTAGTAAGGCGTCTGTCCCAGCTTCGCCAGTCCGGCTTTTAGGTTATTCAACGCTTTTTCAGAGTTGTTGGCTTCCTCAAATACCCCGTCAAGCGTATGCGTGATGCAGACACCGTCTTCACTGGTCAGCGTCAGAATAAGCTGTTCCTGCCAGCCGCCCAGCATGATATCAACCGCCACACGGCGCTCACTGGAGGTTTTTGTCAGCGCTTGCTGCCAGTTATGGTCCAGATTACGATTCAACGGATGATGCGGAGGGACTTTATGCAGGTCGGCAGGCATATCATTTGGCCAAACGCGGTAGCGGTTATGACCGGTTTTCTCCACCGTATTGGCGCGAAAACCCACCACTTCACGCTTAATCAACACGTTCAGACCATCGCCATTCGCCAACGGCTCCGTCGCTTCTACATCGAGATAATCCTTCGCCACATTCAGCACCTCGCCTACCGGCAAGCCAATAAATTTTGGTGAATCAAATGCGCCAATATCACCTTTACGCGCGTTAACAAAATAGTCGGTGCTGCCGCGATGGAAAGTTTTCTCCGTGGAGGGAACAAAAAAGTGTTCGGTCCGACCAACCGACGCACGCGCCAGATCGCCACGTTGCTCGATAATCGCGTCCAGCATCTGACGATAATGCGCGGTGATGTTTTTGACATAGCTCATGTCTTTATAGCGCCCTTCAATCTTGAAGGAACGTACGCCTGCATCGATCAACGCGCCGAGGTTAGCCGTTTGGTCGTTATCTTTCATCGATAGCAAATGTTTTTCGTAAGAGACCACCCGCCCCTGATCGTCTTTTAACGTATACGGTAAGCGACAGGCTTGCGAACAGTCGCCCCGATTGGCGCTGCGCCCGGTTTGCGCATGAGAGATATAACACTGCCCAGAATAAGCGACACACAGCGCGCCATGAATGAAGAACTCAATCGTGGCGTCAGTAGCCTGATGAATAGCCGCTATCTGACTCAAATTAAGCTCGCGCGCCAGTACAATCTGTGAAAAACCGACATCGGCAAGAAACTTCGCTTTTTCCACGCTGCGAATATCACACTGTGTACTGGCGTGAAGCTCAATCGGCGGGATATCCAGTTCCAGAATGCCCATATCCTGCACAATCAGCGCATCCACCCCGGTGTTGTACAAATCGGTGATTAACCGCTGCGCGGGCTCCAGCTCATCATCATGCAGGATAGTATTCAGCGTGACAAAAATCCTGGCGCCGTAACGGTGAGCAAACGGAACCAGATCGGCGATATCGCGCAGACTGTTACTGGCGTTATGACGTGCGCCAAAACCGGGTCCGCCGATGTAGACGGCATCTGCGCCATGCAAAATCGCTTCGCGAGCAATTGCGGCGTCACGGGCCGGACTTAACAATTCGAGATAGTGAGGTTGCTGGCGCATATAGTCTTTCTTATCCAATAGCAGCGAAATGGCGGCTATTGTAGTCAGAAGCGCAAACTAACGAAATAGTTTTCCCGCTTAACCACGCGGGTAATGGATCAGCGAGTGAAAATGAACCGTCTGGTCACTGCTATTGCGATAGGTATGCGCCATATCACCGGCAAAACGCAATCCTTTACCGGCGTCTATGGTTTGCCATACCCCACCAGTACACATGTCCAGCCGACCCTGAATCACCACCACATGTTCGACAACGCCGGCTTTATGCGGCGTTGATTCGCTGACCGCGCCAGGCGCCAGCAATAGGGAAAAATAGTCAAAACAGAGTTCAGGATCCCATGGAAACAACGGTGTGATTACCATCGCTTGCTGCTGGGGATCGAAGGTCGGAGGAAATTCGGCCTGCGGAGGAGAAATAAACACTGAGAATGGAACGTTCAGGCCCGTCGCAATTTTCCACAGCGTTGCGACTGTCGGACTGGATTCATTACGCTCTATCTGCCCCAACATGGCTTTTGAGACGCCGGAGATCTCCGCCAGACGCGATAAACTCCAGCCTCGCTGATGGCGTAACGTTCTTAACGTGGTCGCCAGATAGTGTGTCAGGTTATCCATTTTCCCCCCCTGTAAGACCATAGCGTATCACTTGTACGCTATAACGCACAATGCTACATTGACTGACCGTTATAACGCACAAGAGGCGATCATGCGTCTGTTATCACTGCCGTTACCTACTGTATTATCTGGTCTGGTCGCCGTTCTGGTCGGCTATGCAAGTTCCGCCGCCATTATCTGGCAGGCGGCGCTTGCCGCTGGCGCAACACCCGCAGAGATCGCCGGCTGGATGACCGCCCTCGGTATAGCCATGGGCATAAGCACACTAACGTTAACCTTGTGGTATCGTGCGCCGGTTTTAACCGCCTGGTCAACGCCTGGCGCCGCTCTGTTGGTAACAGGGCTTCAGGGATTATCGTTGCCAGACGCCGTGGGCATATTCATTGTCGCCAATGCCCTGATTGTGCTGTGCGGCGTCACGGGATTGTTTGCGCGTTTGATGCGGATAATCCCCCATTCTCTTGCCGCCGCAATGCTGGCGGGAATACTGCTACGCTTCGGCCTGCAGGCGTTCGGGACGCTCAACGGAGAGTTTGTCATGTGCGGCGGTATGCTATTGGCGTGGCTACTCTTTAAAGTATTCGCGCCCCGCTATGCCGTTATTGCTGCCATGGTAATGGGAATAACGGTGGCGCTCATCCAGGGTAAGGTGGCGATGAGCGGTATTCATTTCGCGCCGGTGTGGCCCACCTTCGTTCCCCCCCACTTTTCATTCGCTCAAAGCCTGAGCGTCGCGGTACCGCTCTTCCTGGTGACGATGGCATCGCAAAACGCCCCCGGCGTCGCCACAATGAAGGCGTCTGGCTATCAGCTTCCTGTCTCTCCGTTAATGATTTTTACCGGGTTGCTGGCGCTGCTGCTTTCGCCATTTGGCGTTTATTCTATCTGCATTGCCGCCATTACAGCCGCCATTTGTCAAAGCCCGGACGCGCACCCCGATCCAACGCGTCGCTGGTTAGCGGCCGCCGCCGCAGGCGTTTTTTATTTACTTGCCGGGTGGTTTGGCGGTTCGATAACCGCGCTGATGGTCGCCCTGCCGGTTAGCTGGGTGCAAATGCTGGCTGGTCTGGCACTGTTAAGTACGATTAGCGGTAGTCTGTATCAGGCGCTTACTCACGAAAGTGAGCGTGACGCGGCAGTTATCGCATTTCTCGTCACCGCCAGTGGGCTAACGTTGATGGGCATCGGATCGGCATTCTGGGGGTTGATCGCTGGCGGGATAGGCTACGCAGTATTAACGAGAACGCGCCGCCCATCGTTGTCTGGCTGATGGTGACCGCTAATCTGCCGGGGTTTGCGCCATCTTGCGATGGCGCCGCAGAATTATTTTTTGTTAACGTCAAACATAGAGGTATCCGTCGCCATATCATCCACGACCTGTTTCAACGTCTCAAACGCCATTGGCGTACTGGAATTGCTCAGGTCTTTACCTTCACCCTGGCGTACTACCTTGACGACCGGCTTGTTGGTCGCGGCATCTATCAGCTCACCTTCAAAATAGAGGTGGGTATCCATGGTCCGGTGGCCCGTCGCCATTTGCGTGCCCGCCACAATCAGCGCTACAGGGATCACCTCATAGAATTGCAGCCCTTCTTTGCTGGTATCCACGCCCGTAATCGCCCCGCGGAAAATCAAACTGCGCGGCCCTGGCGTCGTGACCAGCGGTTTGCGCTGTTCAATTGCTGATTTTACTTTAGTGTTCGTATAAGCCAGCAGTTTATCAAGAACTTGCTGCCCGACCTGGGTCGTTGGTTTGGGGACGGGATAATATGTTATCGGATTGTAAACAATACTATCATAGTTAGAGTCATTGAAATGTGGATCTACCCAGCGCAACACCGGTTTTCCCGTGGCGGAGGTAGTTTCCTGCAGGTCCGAATAATTTTTTAAGAATCCAGAATACTTATCCGGCTGTGTGACTTTGGACGCACAGCCGGATAACGCCAGCAAGCCAGTAAGCACTGCAACTTTAAATAAAGTATGAGTACGCATGAAACGATCCCTTTAGTCTTCGCAATGATGCAAAGGAAATAATAGCAAAACGAAATCATTCTGGATGCACTAAAAATGGTAACGACAGCACAATTTGAACGCGGCGCCCGACAAAAAAATGCCGAACGCTGCGAGACTTACAGAACTTGCATCGCTCAGGCCGTTTTTCTCGCCAGCATCGTAGCAAAGCGCAGTTTGATACGGTTGCCGTTTTCGTCCGTGCGGTGAAGCTCGCCGACATCTTCGTTGTATTTCAGCATGTCCCATCCTTCGTAATAGCGGCGTAATTCGCCTTCTTTAAAAGCGAACGGGAATCCCACCGTACAGGGAAAGTCCGGCGTATCCATTGCCGCAACAATCAAATTATACCCGCCGGTTTTTGTGCAGCGTTGCATATTGGCAATTAAACCGGGAATGGTTTGCGCCTCAAGAAACATCATAACCACTGTCGAGAGAATAAAATCGTACTCGCCGTCAAAGGTCAGTGTATTCAGATCGACAATGTCGGTTTGCAGATTATCCAGCCCCTCTGCCGCTTTAATACGCTCAAGGTTAGCCATACTGGCCGGATTTTTATCCCACGCGGTAACGTCATAACCGTTCGCGGCCAGATACAGACTATTACGGCCATTGCCACATCCCAAATCCAGCGTTCGGCCTGGCGCGACAACCTTTGCCGCCGCCAGCACATCCGAATGCGTGCGGGTTAATCCGTATTTCTCAGTAAAATAATTTTCGTCACGAACGGTCATTTTTTTCCTCCGTTTTCAACAGTGCAGCGCGCTCAGTGCGAATAAGCAACGTCCCCTGCACCAGCAATAGAAATGTACGAACCAGCAATAAGGCGATAATAGCGTTAGTGAAAATAAACAGCGGGACGGCCAGAATATGGAAAAGCCCTGATTCACTACCGTGACCAAGATGTAACCCCGTGGTCGCCAGCGCGGAAACGCCGAACGAAAAACTCCAGAAGGAAGCATTAAACGGTTGTGATAAATACCAGGGCATTAATCGCAGCATAAATAAAAGCTGTAACAGACCGTAGCCGAATAACATTTTCGCCAGCGTGTCGCCCTCCCCGCCATTGACGCTCAGCCAGGCGCTACAGGCGACCAGCGCGGGCGCCAGTTGGATACCCAGCGACGTACGCAGCACCGCCGGTAATTCGCCGCAGCTACGCAGTCGCTGCAAAATAACCGGCTCCAGACTTAACCACGAAAAGACGCCTGCGCCTAAAAACACCAGTCCGGCATCATTGTAACCGAGCGCTCCACAGGCCATAGTGCTGATAAAATTATTCGCTACCGTGGGCAGATAAAGTCCTGGGGTTGTCGCTTCTTCCGGATGCGCTCCGCGCCAAAGTCCCGCCGTCTGCCAGGCGGCATACGCCAGTTGTATGACGACCCCCACGCTGAATAGCGCAACGGCCAACGGGCGATACCAGGGAACGAAACCGATCGCGACCAGCATCGTGGTGGCGGGAAACAGGCTGACAAAACTGCTCATTACCGGATGTCGCACTTCAGCCATCACGCTATGGGGAAAGCGCACCAGACGGCTAAGGAACGCCAGGGTCAAGAGTGCCCAAATAATCATCGCCAGGATCACCATGATGTCGCCGGGCCAGTGGCTTATTGCCCATATCTGGCTGGCATAACGCCAGGCGAATCCCATACCGATAGTGCCAAGGACGATGCCAAAATAGCCCGCAGGCAGATTGAGCACGCGATCGCTCTGCTTGTGATTACGCATTTTGTTTAATTTATAAAGTATATTTGAAATGCATTTTATGGAATTTCTGGTTGTTTCGCCAGTACCTTTGCTACGGTTATCTTAATCGTTCACACGGAATTTCCCTATGATCAAATATCGACTGAGTGAAGAACCTCGTGCTTTTACTTATCAGGTAGACGGTGAGAAGAAAAGCGTCTTATTACGACAAGTTATTGCCGTAACGGATTTTAACGATGTTAAAGCCGGAACCTCCGGCGGCTGGGTTGATGCCGATAATGTGCTGTCACAACAGGGGGATTGCTGGATTTATGATGAAAACGCGATGGCCTTTGCGGGCACGGAAATTACGGGTAACGCGCGTATCACGCAGCCGTGCACGCTCTACAATAACGTGCGAATAGGCGATAACGTCTGGATTGATCGCTCTGATATCAGCGATGGCGCACGGATAAGTGACAACGTCACCATTCAGTCCTCTTCCGTGCGCGGAGGGTGTGCGATTTATGGCGATGCCCGCGTGTTAAACCAGTCAGAAATTCTCGCCGTTCAGGGACTAACGCATGAACATGCGCAGATTTTACAAATTTACGATCGCGCCACCGTGAACCATTCGCGGATTGTCCATCAGGTACAGCTTTATGGCAACGCCACTATCACTCACGCTTTTATTGAGCACCGGGCGGAGGTCTTTGATTTCGCGCTCATCGAAGGCAACAAAGACAATAATGTCTGGATCTGTGACTGCGCCAAAGTCTATGGCCATGCGCGGGTTATCGCCGGCACAGAGGAAGATGCGATCCCTACCCTTCGCTACAGCTCGCAGGTAGCGGAACATGCGTTAATCGAAGGCAACTGTGTGTTAAAACATCATGTGCTGGTAGGCGGACATGCTGAGGTACGCGGAGGCCCGATTTTACTGGACGACCGCGTGCTGATTGAAGGCCAGGCCTGTATACAGGGCGAAATTCTGATTGAGCACCAGGTCGAGATTAGCGGACGGGCGACGGTGATAGCCTTTGACGGCAATACTATTCACCTGCGCGGCCCAAAAGTGATCAATGGCGAGGATCGTATTACGCGTACCCCCTTAGTCGGTTCCCTTTAATCCGCATCAATAATGCGGGCATACATATTAACGTCGTGATAGTCGCCGTTAAGATACTCCGCCTGCTTCATACAGCCTTCCAGCGTAAAATGGTTGCGCCGTGCGACTGCGTTACTGGCCTGATTATCAACGCGGCATTTAATGACGAAGCGCCGAATATCGCCGCGCCGGGCATAATGTGTCATCAGCGCCTGTAATGATTGCGACATTATCCCTTGTCCCTGGAGGGACTCATCCAGCCAGTAACCGATATAGGCGGCTTTGTTTACCGGTTCGATGGCATTAAATGAGAGTACGCCCGCCATCTCATTCTGGCAGAAAATCAGGTACATTTTGGCGTAACCACGCTGGTGCAACAGTATATTACCCTGCACATGCTTACGCGTTTCCTCCTGCGACGTGACATATTGCGGCCAGTCGAGCGACTGTTGTAGCCACGCTTTGTTTTTGAGTACCAGTTGGTGCAGCGCCGGAACATGACTTTCATCTGCCGCTCTCAGTTCCAGCGTCGTGCTAACAGGAATAATTTCCACCATCGCGTTGCCCTTCTTCGTTGTTGGTCGTAATCACATAAATAGCCTGGTTTACCGATAACCCGCAGGTGATATGAGCGTTTTTATTGTATCGCCATCACATTATTTTTTATTGGCCATATTTAGCGTATTTCCGCGTGACACATTTCACACTTATCCAACCATTCTCCGCCTATAAAACGCTCAACGACTGATTGTTTTATCACCACGGAGACGCCAATGACCTTTTCTGTGCAGGAAACGCTTTTTTCTTTACTGCGGCTAAACGGGATTTCAGGACATGAAAGCAGTATTGCAAACGTTATGCAGCACGCGTTTGAACAGCAGGCCAAAGACGTCTGGCGGGATCGCTTAGGCAATGTCGTCGCCCGTTATGGCAGCGATAAACCCGACGCGCTTCGCCTGATGATTTTTGCGCATATGGATGAAGTGGGTTTTATGGTACGCAAGATCGAACCCTCCGGTTTTTTACGTTTTGAACGCGTGGGCGGCCCGGCGCAAATTACTATGCCCGGTTCGATTGTGACGCTTGCCGGACGTTCAGGCGATATCATGGGCTGTATCGGTATTAAAGCATATCACTTCGCGAAGGGTGACGAGCGCACCCAGCCTCCCGCGCTCGATAAACTCTGGATTGATATCGGCGCAAAAGATAAAGCGGATGCCGAACGAATGGGTATTCAGGTGGGGACGCCAGTAACCCTTTACAACCCGCCGCACTGTCTGGGCAACGATCTGGTATGCAGTAAGGCGCTGGATGACAGACTGGGGTGTACGGCGCTACTGGGCGTCGCCGAGGCTCTCGCCTCCACACCGCTCGATATCGCGGTGTTCCTGGTCGCGTCGGTACAGGAAGAGTTCAATATTCGCGGGATTGTTCCCGTTTTACGACGCGTGCGCCCCGACCTGGCGATTGGTATTGATATCACCCCCTCCTGCGACACGCCTGACCTGCAGGATTACTCGGATGTGCGGGTCAACCACGGCGTCGGCATCACCTGTCTGAACTATCACGGACGCGGTACGTTGGCGGGACTGATTACGCCGCCGCGTTTGCTGCGGATGCTGGAGACCACCGCGCACGAAAATAATATTCCCGTACAGCGTGAAGTCGCGCCAGGCGTCATCACCGAAACCGGCTACATTCAGGTTGAACTGGACGGTATTCCCTGCGCCAGTCTTTCTATTCCCTGCCGCTATACCCACTCGCCAGCCGAAGTCGCCAGCCTGCGCGACCTGGCTGATTGTATCCGTTTACTGACTGCGCTGGCCAACATGTCGCCAGAACAGTTTCCCATTGAGCCTGAAACAGGCGCTACACAAGAGGCACGACCATGATGAAAAAGATCCTTGTGGCATGTGGTACCGGCATGTCGACATCAACCATGATTGCACAAAAACTGCAGGACTTTCTTGCGGAGCAAGGCATTGCGGCAACCACGGCGCAATGTTGTCTGAATGAGATCCCGTTGAACTGTAACGGTATGGATCTCATCGTAACGTCCATGCGTACGCACAGTGACTATGGCATCCCGACGCTCAACGGCGCCGCCCTGCTGACAGGCATCAACGACGACGCATTAAAACAAGAAATCAAGGCGCTGTTAACACAATAAAGGGGGCATTATGTTTGATTACATCCTGTCTCTCGGCGGCACCGTTTTTGTGCCCATCATTATGATTATCATCGGCTTAATCTTTCGTATTCCCTGGCTGCAGGCAGTGAAAGCCGGGGTGACGGTCGGCATCGGTTTTGTCGGCATGGGGTTGGTGATCGTCATGGCGATCGACAGTCTCAGTCCGCCGATTAAAGTGATGATTGAGCGTTTTGGCCTGACGCTGCATGTGTTTGACGTCGGCGCCGGGCCCGCATCCGGCGTCGGCTATGCGACGGCCATCGGCGCGATGATCATTCCCGTTATCTTTCTGCTCAACGTCGGTATGCTGGTGACTCGTCTGACCAAAACCATGAACGTTGATATTTATAACTACTGGCACTACGCCATTACCGGAACGGTCGTCCAGTTGATGACCGGCAGTCTGATTTATGGCGTACTGGGCGCGATTTGCCACGCCGCCTTGTCGTTGAAAATGGCCGACTGGACGGCGAAACGGGTACAGAACATTGTGGGTCTGGAAGGGATTTCTATTCCGCAAGGGTATGGCTCCAGCTCCGTGCCGTTGTTCGTATTGCTGGATGCGATATACGAAAAAATACCGTTTATGAAAGGACGCAATATTGACGCTCAGGAGATCCAAAAACGGTATGGGATGGTCGGCGACCCGGTGATCATTGGCGTTGTTCTCGGGCTGATCTTCGGGCTTGCCGCAGGCGAAGGCTTTAAAGGGTGCGCAACCTTAATGATTACCGTGGCGGCGATTATGGTGCTGTTTCCGCGCATGATTCGCCTTATCGTTGAGGGATTAATGCCCATTTCCGACGGCGCGCGTAAGTTCTTCCAGAAACACTTTAAAGGGCGCGAAGTCTTTATCGGTCTGGATACCGCAGTGACGTTAGGCCACCCGACCACCATCGCGGTTGGACTGCTGTTAATTCCCATCATGTTAATTCTGGCGAGCATACTGCCGGGCAATAAAGTCCTGCCGCTGGCTGATTTACCGGTTGCGCCGTTTTTTATCTGCATGGCCACGGTTATTCATCGCGGCGATCTGATTCGTACTCTGCTCAGCGGCATCATTGTCATGATTACCGTTTTGCTGATCGCCACCCAGTTCGCGCCGTACTTTACCGATATGGCGCTCAAAGGCGGCTTTAGCTTCGCCGCTGAAAACGCGCAAATTACCGCGCTGTCGGTGGGAAATATGTTTGGCTGGTCAATATCTGAATTGATGTCGCTGGGCATGATTGGCGTGGTTATTGTGGTCGGCATTGTCGCCAGCATCATACTTGTCTTACGTAAACGTGAACTACCGGAATAAGGAGCAACCCAGAATGAGTTGGCTAAAAGAGGTAATAGGAACAGAAAAAGCCGTTATCGCCATGTGCCATTTACGGGCGTTGCCGGGCGATCCCGGGTTCGATACCAGGAAAGGCATGAACTGGGTAATTGACCGCGCCCATGACGATTTAATGGCGCTACAAAATGGCGGCGTGGATGCGGTGATGTTCTCCAACGAATTTAGTCTGCCTTATTTAACGAAAGTCAGACCGGAAACGACCGCCGCGATGGCAAGAATCATCGGTCAGTTAATGAGTGAAATCCGCGTACCGTTTGGGGTAAACGTGTTGTGGGACCCTGTGGCCTCGTTTGATTTGGCGATGGCGACCGACGCAAAATTTATCCGCGAAATTTTCACCGGCGCTTACGCCAGCGATTTTGGCGTCTGGGATACGAATGTCGGCGAAACCATTCGCCATCAGCATCGCATCGGCGCAGGCCACGTGAAAACGTTGTTTAACATCGTTCCGGAAGCGGCGGTGTATCTGGGAAACCGCGATGTCTGTTCAATTGCGAAATCGACCGTATTTAACAATAACCCCGATGCCCTGTGCGTCTCGGGGCTGACGGCGGGCGCTCGCACGGATAGCGCCATACTGAAGCGAGTAAAAGAGACCGTCCCCGACACGGTCGTGCTGGCGAATACCGGGGTGTGTCTGGAAAACGTCGAGGAGCAGCTCTGCATTGCCGACGGATGCGTAACGGCAACCACGTTTAAAAAAGACGGCGTCTTCGCCAACTTTGTCGACCAGGCGCGCGTGGCGAAGTTTATGGAGAAAGTACGCCATATCCGACAATAAAATGGGGATAAGCAAAACGCTTATCCCCTGCAGAGAGCGATAACTCTTCTGCCGATCTCCGTCGCCTTCGCCAAAAGACACGCCGGGGATCGGTTTCAGAGTAACCCGAACCGGCAAGGAGTCAACGATCGATGATTAATGATGTTAAGTGGGTTCAGGCGCAACGCCATGCCAGCGACTGGCGACACGCGCTAGATATCGCCGTCCGTCCGCTGATTACCTTCGGCGCGGCGGCCCCCTGCTACCTGGACGGTATTATTGAGAACACCCTTAAATGGGGGCCATATTATCTTATCGCGCCGGGGATTGCGCTGCCCCATGCCAGACCGGAGCAAGGCGCCAACCATAATCAAATCAGCGTCACTACGTTATCAACGCCGGTCGCTTTCGGCAATGCGGATTGCGATCCCATCTGGCTGTTGCTTTGCGCCAGCGCCACGGATGCCGAAGCACATATTCGCACCATTCAACGCATCAGCCAGTGGCTCGACTCGACAGAAAGCGTCGCGATGCTGCAAGATGCGCCAAATGATGCCGCGCTTTTCGCGCAATTAACCGCATTGCGCTGATGGAGGTTTCGATGATCCTGCACCCTTCACTGGCCTCCGCCGATCCGCTGCGCTATGCCGAGGCGTTGACTGCTTTACACGATGCGCCTCTCGGCTCGCTGCATCTGGATATCGAAGATACCAGTTTCATCAACAATATTACCTTCGGTATGAAAACCATTCAGGCAGTCGCGCAATACACTCGCCATCCGCTCTCATTTCACCTGATGGTCTCATCACCGCAACGCTGGCTACCCTGGCTTGCAGCTATCCGCCCCGGCTGGATTTTCATTCATGCCGAAAGCGTGCAAAACCCCTCGGAGATTCTGGCGGATATTCGCGCTATCGGGGCGAAAGCAGGACTGGCGCTTAACCCGGCAACACCGCTATTGCCTTATCGTTATCTGGCATTGCAACTGGATGCGCTGATGATGATGACCAGCGAACCCGACGGGCGCGGGCAACAATTTATTGCCGCGATGTGTGAAAAAGTGAGCCAGAGCAGAGAGCATTTCCCTGCTGCGGAATGCTGGGCGGACGGCGGTATTACACTTCGCGCCGCACGGCTGCTTGCCGCCGCAGGCGCACAGCATCTGGTGATAGGCCGGGCGTTGTTCACGACGGCGAACTATGATGTGACGTTGTCACAATTCACCGCGCTATAAAGGAGTCATATGCTGATGAGCCAACAGCGCCCCGACCGTATCAAACAGATGTTGCATTACCTTTGGCAACACAGGCACCTCTCCACACAACAAGCTATCGAGCTTTTTGGCTATGCAGAGGCAACCGTGCGCCGGGATTTTCACTATATCGCCAGCCGTTATCCCGGTATGGTTCGCGGCCATGGTTGTATTGACTTCGACGACAGTACGGAAGATAAAGAATATGTTTTCGACGTTAAGCGGACGTTACAAAGCGAGGCGAAACGCGAAATTGCCGCCCTCGCCCGCACGTTCATCAAGGATGGAGACTGCTTTTTTCTCGACTCCGGCTCCACCTGTCTGGAACTGGCAAAATGTCTGGTCGACGCCAAAGTAAAAGTCATTTGCAATGACATCAAAATCGCTAACGAACTGGGTGGCTTCCCACACGTAGAGAGCTACATTATCGGCGGACTGATTCGCCCCGGTTACTTTTCGGTGGGCGAGAGTCTGGCGCTGGAGATGATTAACGCTTTTGCCGTTGAACGCGCCTTTATCTCCTGCGATGCGCTGTCGATTGAAACGGGCATCACCAACGCTACCATGTTTGAAGTAGGCGTCAAAACGCGCATTATTCAGCGCTCACGCGAGGTCATATTGATGGCCGATCATTCAAAGTTTGATACTGTAGAACCCCATGCGGTGGCGACGCTGTCCTGTATTACTACCATCCTTAGCGACAGCGCGCTCCCGTCTGCTATCGCCCGACGTTATCAGCAGGCGGGCTGCCGTCTCATCATGCCAGCCCTATCATCAGGAGCGCGTTAATGGACATCAGGCAAATGAACAAAACCCATCTGGAGCTCTGGCGCGGATTGCGAAAACAGCTCTGGCCCGGTCACCCGGATGACGCCCATCTGGCAGACGGCGAAGAAATCCTGCAAGCCGATCATCTGGCATCATTTATTGCGATGGCAGACGGGGTGGCGATTGGCTTTGCGGATGCCTCAATCCGCCACGATTATGTCAATGGCTGTGACAGTTCGCCCGTGGTTTTCCTTGAAGGTATTTTTGTTCTCCCCTCATTCCGTCAACGCGGCGTAGCGAAACAATTGATTGCAGCGGTGCAACGATGGGGAACGAATAAAGGGTGTCGGGAAATGGCTTCCGATACCTCGCCGGAAAATACAATTTCACAGAAAGTTCACCTGGCGTTAGGATTTGAGGAAACAGAGCGCGTCATTTTCTACCGAAAGCGTTGTTGAGGGAAATCACACAGGAAAAGGTCGGGTATAATACCCGACCTCTATATTACAGTATTACTGTGGCAGATCTTTTTCAGTTAACAAGCGTGTCGTTTTCACTTGTTCAATATTCCTGGCGCCACCTAACATCATGTTAATTGTCAGCTCCTTGTTTAGCTGTTCAATCACTGATGCCACACCCTGAGCGCCGCCAAGATTAAGACCGTATAATACAGGTCGGCCTACCGCCACAATATCCGCTCCGCTGGCTAACGCTTTGAATACGTGCGAACCACGGCGTACTCCACTGTCAAAAATAACAGGCACTCGCTTGTTGACAACTTTTGCAATCGCAGGAAGCATGTCGAATGAGGACGGCCCGCTGTCTAATTGACGGCCACCATGATTAGAAACCCATATTCCTGCGGCCCCAGCCTGGATAGCAATTTCAGCATCCTCCGGCGACTGAATGCCTTTTACGATAACCGGCAGACCGGAAATACGATGTACATAGGCAATATCCTCCGGCGTAAAGGCTTGTTTAGCCTGCGCGTAAATTTCACTTATCCCTGCCCCTTTGCCGGTTTTTGAACCATCGTCATTTTTCCTGGCGAACATTTCCAGGTTTGCAAAACCCAGCGGGAACTGGAAGTTATTTTTAATATCTTCTTCCCGATAACCGCCGACAGGTGAATCTACGGTCAGAATAATCGCTTTAGCGCCATGTTTTACCGCTTGTGCAAGAATAAATTCGTTAAATTGATTATTCTTACTCATATAAAGCTGGAAGAAGAACGGATTTTTCCCGGAAACGTTAGCCACCTCTTCGATGGTCTTGTTGCCATAAGTGCTCAACGAGAAAATCGAACCGACCTGCGCCATGCCTTTCGCCGTCGCCAACTCTCCGGAGGCGTGGGCCAGGCCCTGCGCTGCCATCGGTGCCTGGATTATAGGCGTTTTAAGCGGAATACCCAGTAGCTGCGTTGATAAATCGATCTCTTTTAACTCAATGCCCTGTAATACGCGCGGCATAATATATTTTTTGTCAAAGCTTTCGGTATTGCTGCGAAGGTTATTCTCATCTTCGGCTCCGCCGCGAATATAACCAAATGCCCCTTTCTCCATTCTGGCCTGAACGCGCGCTTCCAGAGAGGCTACGTTCGTCATTTTTATTGCTTTTTCGTCCGTGCTGGCTTTGTACTCTTCAGCATAAGCCAGGCCTGACGTTGCCAACATCGCCAGCGAGGCCACTACCCGAATGAGGTGATTAGTTTTCATCATCATTCCCTTTATTGCTTAACCGCTTCTGCCTGGATTTTTATATCGACAACTTTCGTCATCCCCATATCGACCAGATAATCTACACCCCACTGGGTGCGATCTATTTGCGTGACAAAATCACCGCCGCAAACCTGTGCCTTGAATATCGGGCTCATATAACAGCCAAACTTGGTGGTGGTTAAGGTGACGGGCTTAGTTACTCCCTTCATTGTTAACAAACCGTCAATAGAAACTGGTTTATTATCTTCAAAATGCCATTTTGTCGATTTAAATACTATTTCTGGATATTTTTCCGCATCCAGAATATCGCTACTGCGAATATGGTTATCAAACGCATCCACCCCGGTATTTAAGGCGCTCACGGGAATCGTCACGCGCATCTCTGCATCTTGCTTTTCCGGCTGATATTTCAGTTCGCCGCTAATAGCATAAAACCCGCCATGATTGGTTGAGGTCTGGAAATGATCGATATTAAATACCGCATTGGTATGCGTATTATCAAATTTATATATATCTGCATGAGCAGCACTTAATAAACCCAGAGACAGGACAGCACCAAGAAAACTCTTTTTCATTATATTCACTTTATATCTTAAATAAGGTGAAGCTATCTTAATGTTCCCTGTCCGCAGGATCGAGAGGGATAAACAGGAAGGACTGTTGCAAAAATAGAACGATGAAAAGGCCGTGTTACAAAAACAGCGGCTCACGAATGGGTTTATGCCAGGGCAATTTCCGCAACCTGTACCGCCTTTGTGGCGGTACAGAAGGCAAACTGACTAACGCATGATACGATCGTCGACATAACGGCGCTTATCCGGCGCGGGCGGGAAATACTGATACAGCCAGGTTTCGCTGATAGCCTCCCCCTGGCAGCGCAGGAACATACGCATATCCACCGGTGCCGTAGAATCCGAGGTCGGATACCAGTCAAACTGGATACGATAACCGTCGAAAGGCTCAACGTAGAGGATCTCAATCTGCTTCGCCTCACCGCTGGAAAGCGTAATCACCGGCTCAATGCCTTTTGGCGCGGCCGCTTTCAGATCGCCGCCGACAAAATCAATAGCAAAACGGCGCGCCCATTTATCCGGGTAATGTTCGCCCGGCGCCCAACCTTCGGGAAAGCCGCCCATCCCTGTACGGGTCGCCATGACCCGCGCAAGCGGCGATTGTACCGGCGGCTGCGCGCTCCAGTACAAACGATAATTGAACGCCAGCGTATCCCCGGCTTTGATCGCTTTTTCCGGCTGCCAGAAACAGACCACATTATCCAGAGTTTCACCAGTGGTTGGGATCTCCATCAGGCTAACCGCGCCTTTCCCCCACTTACTGCGCGGCTCCACCCACAGGCTCGGACGTTTGTTGTACCAGCCCATCACATCCTGATAATGCGAGAAATCGCGATCGAGTTGCAGCAGGCCGAACCCTTTCGGGTTATCGTCCATATATGCATTGAACTGCAATTTCTGCGGATTATTCAGCGGGCGGCAAATCCACTCGCCGTTACCCCGCCACATCGCCAGCCGATCGGAATCGTGAATTTGTGGATGAATGGTGTCGCATACCCGGCGTTCATTATTCCCACAGCTAAACATACTGGTCATCGGCGCAATGCCAAGTTGCTTTATATCTTTACGGGCGTAGAGATGGTTTTCTACATCCATGATCACCTGCGATTTTTCGCAATGGATCACAAACTTATACGCGCCCGTCACGCTAGCGCTGTCCAGCAGAGCGTAAACGGTAAACGTAGTATCGCCCGGCTTCGCGGTGTCAAACCAGAATGCGGTGAAGTCAGGGAACTCTTCCTGACCGTCAGTATAGGTATCTATCGCCAGCCCGCGAGCCGACAGGCCATACTGATAAGTATCATCTACCGCCCGGAAATAACTGGCGCCCAGGAAGGAGACGACATCGCGCCGCGCCAGTTCCGGCGCTTTAAAGACACGGAAACCGGCGAAACCGAGATCGCTCTGCCCTTCCAGTTGCGTCGTATCAACGCCGGCATCGTTGTATTTAAACAGTTCCGGGCGAAAATGAATCTCGCGAGCAAGATGCGTCGTCGTATCAACGGAAAACATGCGTACGCGACGACGGAAGCCCATCCCTACGTGGAAAAACTGAATATCGAGCTGCCGGTTGGCAACACCGTTCCAGAGTGAATGCGCCGTGTCATACTGAATGCTGTTATAGGCCTGCGGCGTCAGATTGGCGAGCGTATCCGGCAAGGGTCCCGGCGCGCCACCCCAGGGCTTTTTCGCTAACGCCTGGGCCATTGATTGCAGACCAGCAAAATCAAAACGGACAATTTTACCATCCGCAATATCGGATTCCGCGGCAAACGCCGCCTGAGAAAAGAGTGAAGCAATACCGCTGGAACCGCACACGGCGGCCATTGCCATTGAACCTTTAATAAATCGTCTACGATTCATACCTGAAAATGAGTCCTTCTGGTCTTGTGAATGGTCCCGCGCTGGTTTTTTCAGCAGCAAGAATGTGCCCGTTTCTGACCGCTCACTCTAGACAAAATTCATTAATAATCCAATTGTTGGTCGCCTGGAAACTGTGCAAAAGCGTAAATATTTTATGTCGATAAGAACCGACCGAATCGGATGTAAACCTCACGCAGCATTCTTCAGGTTATGAAAAGTTTATTCCAGACTAACGTGATGTTTCATGACTCGTTTAAACAGCGCCAGACGCGCACGCATAAAGCGGTTTTCCACTTTAAAACCGGCAAGTTTGTTCAGCCCAATCCGCAACAGACGATCTCGCCCCCGAATGCTGGCGGGCCAGCGAACCGGGCCGTGCAGCACGTCGCGCGTGCGGCTGGCATGACGAGCGAAATTCACCCAGTAATCCGCCACCTGCGAGGCAAAGGCCAGGTCATTCTCATTCACATAATGGCATGTGGGCTCAGCCCGCGTTAACGTATCGAATACATACGGTATTTCATTGCCATGACAGGCGCCATTCGCGTAGGTGTTATGCTCCACCTCGGCGACATAATCAAACCAGTAACGCCAGCACGGTTCGCCGATCCGCTGCTGCGCTTGCATGACGACATAACCCAACGTGGTAAATACCATATCCCGACAGACCTGCCGCCCTAGCGCTTCGTCGCCTTTCACTCCAGGATAAAGCAGCCGGATTAACCCCAAGCCAACACGCCGCTCACGGCGCATTTTTTGAATTTGACCGGCAATATCGACGCCAAAAACGGCCAATACGCTGGCTTCATCGCTATTCGAGCCGATCATCACCGGTATTGGATGCTGTTTCGCCGCAAAGAAGGTTTCCAGCATCGGATGCGGCAGCACGACGTCGCCGGAAATCGGCGTCGGCGCAATTTTAAAAGGCGCGTCCAGCGGCCAAAACGTCTCTGCCGGTAAAGCGCGTAGCTGTTCGGCAGTGGCATGGGCTAAACCAAGATGTTCCGCCAGCGCAACGCCTTTTTTTAGCGCCACCTCGCGGGGCGTATCCGGCAGCGTATAACCACTCTGAATAATCGCTTTATGAAAAAGCCCCTTCGCCAACGGCGAAGCCATCAACGACAGCACGCTGCGGGCGCCGGCGGATTCGCCAAATAACGTCACATTCTGCGTATCGCCGCCAAATGCGGCAATATTGTCCTGCACCCAACGCAGCGCAGCGATTTGATCGAGTAAAGCGAAATTATGAATACACTCCGCCCCTTCGCCTTCCAGCGCCGGATGCGCGAAAAAGCCCAGATGGCCAAGCCGATAATTGACCGTCACCACGATCGCGCCGCGCTTCGCCAGCGCTTGACCGTCATAGGGCGGCAAACTCCCCGCGCCAATGGTGTAACCGCCGCCGTGTAGCCAGACCATGACCGGCAACGGTTCATGACGCACGGCGGGAGCCCAGACGTTCAGATAGAGACAGTCTTCGGAAAAATTTCCCGGATCGCCGCCGCCGAGTTCGCGACACCAGGTAATATCCTGCCAACTGGCGCAGGAGAAACAATCCGCCTGGCGCACATCCTGCCAGGGCGTAACAGGCTGCGGCGCACGCCAGCGTAGCTCCCCTGTTGGCGGCGCGGCATAAGGTATACCGCGCCAGATATGGATTTCTTCCTGTACGACGCCCACGATTTTACCGTGACGCGTCGCCACCAGCGGGATGGAGGGATTCAACATAACGCCTTCCTTTTACAGTATCCTCACAGCCTGTGAAGCTTACCGCTTTTAAAGCAGACCGCAACGGCGTTTACTGCGTTCTTCCGCTTCCTGATATAACGAAAATTCATCCCGTACAGCACATCCCAGCGCCTGTTCAAAGGCGTCGCGGCTGGCATTGCCGTGGCTTCTGGCCAGCGTTTCATTTCCCAAATTCGACTGAAAAATGCCGGCTGCGCTGACCGGAAGAAAATCTTCATAGGTAATCGGCTGCGCGATCACCCAACCGCGCTCAATAAGCGGCTGCGGATCGTCGCCAGGATGGATCGCCTGACGATGCGCCTCGCCGGAAGGCGTTAAGCGATAACGGAACCAGGCAAGCCCCTGCTGGCGAAGCAGAAATTCGCTATCCGGAAAGGCGTTAAAGACCTCCCGCAAATGGAGTTGATGCGTGAAGTTATCCTTACCCGTTCCCGCCTTGTGCAACAGTTCGTCATATAATCGACGACCTTTTGGCGTCAGCGCGACGCCACGTTGCTCAATTTCGCCGAAGCGCGCCGTGTGCGTACCCTGCTTTTCATCAACGAAGAGCACCTGCTCTTCCAGGGCTTTGAAACTGGTTTGCCGCAACAGAATAGGCACTTCGCGGCGAGGCGGACCTTCGATAAGAATTTTAGGCGTAATGCCGCACTCCGGCATCATGGCCTGTACCCGGTCGATATCCAGAGTACGCGGCGTCAGATGGTTAATGTGGCATCCCGGAAAACAGACCACGTCGGCAATTAAACGATGCTCACGATGCAGGCTGCGGTACGTTTCTTCATCAACGGTAGCCTGACGATGCCAGCGAAAAGTCTCCAGCGTTTCACGGACGAACTCTTCGGCCTGAGCAGCACTAAAACCGCCCTGCTCGTCGTACTCATCCAGCAATTGTCGGCAGCGCGATGTAAAAATATCACGCTGCGATAAGATTTCCGCCGCCCGCTGGCGTAATGCCGCGTTTTCAATGAGCTCCAGGCGTAATAGCGAAGTGAACATGCGAAAGGGATTACGCGAGAGCGAAGCCTCGTCAATGGGACGAAATGCCGTGGAGTGCACAGGCACGCCCGCCTGAGAGAGATCGTAATAACTTACTGGGTACATCCCCATGATGGCGAATATCCGACGCAAGGTAGAAAGTTCTTCTGCGGTGCCAACACGAATGGCGCCATGCCGTTCCACGTTCAATCGCGCCAGTTCATCGGCATTAGCCAACTGCTCATGCAGTTTGGGATTATTTTCCAGCACCGCCAGATTCACGTCAGCCACAAGTTCCAGTAACGTACCGTACTGCGGAACTTCCTGCTGGTACATTGCCGACATTGCCTGCGAAAAGTGTTCCCGAATCTCATCTGCCGTGATGGTGTTCGCCATAATGTCATGCCTCCAGTGAATGTTACCTGGAGTGTAGAAAACCTCATCCATTCCGGGGAGAAGAATTTATAAAGTGTGATCCGACCTGAATTCATTATGCAGAACGGATTGACATGAGCTGGCATATCCCCGACCAGATCGCGGCTTAACACGCTTAACGGCAGTTGAATCATCAGTAAAATAAAACAGTTGTAACTTGAAATGGTAAAATGTTAATAATATTTTGCTATCAGGTTATCAAAAACAAACAACTTTACTTGTCACCCGCACGGCTCTGTTTTTAACATCGCTTATGGAAAAAAATGGTCTGTTTAGTCAGCGCATTCGGTTGCGCCACCTTCATACATTTGTCGCCGTTGCGCAACAGGGAACTCTGGGGCGCGCGGCTGAAACTCTTAACCTGAGCCAGCCAGCGCTTTCTAAAACGCTGAACGAACTGGAACAACTCACCGGAACCCGTCTGTTCGAACGCGGGCGACTGGGCGCGCAATTAACGGTTCCTGGCGAACAATTTTTGACTCATGCGGTAAAAGTATTAGATGCATTGAATACCGCCGGGCAGGCGCTGAATCGCAAAGAGGACGCCAGCGCCGATGTGGTGCGTGTTGGCGCGCTCCCCACCGCTGCGCTGGGTATACTCCCGGCGGCTATTGGGCGGTTCCATCAACAGCAAAAATCGACCTCGTTACAGGTCGCGACCATGAACAATACGATGTTGCTTGCGGGTCTGAAATCAGGCGAGATCGATCTGGGTATTGGCCGCATGTCAGACCCGGAATTAATGGGCGGTTTAAATTACGAACTGCTGTTTTTAGAATCGCTTAAATTAGTGGTACGCCCCGGTCATCCCCTGTTACAGGAGACGATCACGCTCAGCCGGGTTATGGAATGGCCGGTAGTCGTCTCGCCAAAAGGCACGGTACCGCGCCAGAATGCGGAAGTCCTGTTGCAAAGCCAGGGGTGTAAAATGCCTGCCGGATGTATCGAAACGCTATCCGCATCGTTATCACGACAACTGACCGTAGATTACGATTACGTCTGGTTCGTCCCCTCTGGCGCGGTTAAAGAAGATCTTCGCCAGGCGACGCTGGTCTCATTACCCGTGCCGACCCAGAGCGCGGGCGAGCCGATAGGTATTCTTACGCGAGTTGATATCCCGCTCTCAACCGGGGCGCAAATGCTGATTGCGGCGATCCGTAAATCGATGCCGCTGTGATAGCGGCTGTCGGAGAATAAACGCGCCCGCGGCTAAAATAGCCCGCTGGCGCGACGCTTACTAAAGGAAGGATGATCGCATCGTCGCGCCAGTATCCTGTAAATGAAACGCATCAACGGCTTGCGTCAAGCGGGCGGCCTGTTCTTCAAGCGAAGCGGCCGCCGCGGACGCCTCTTCGACCAGCGACGCGTTTTGTTGCGTAACCCTGTCCATCTCAGAAATAGCCTGACTGACCTGAACAATACCGCGACTTTGCTCATCAGAGGCTGCCGCGATGTCGAGCATAATATCGGTGACGCGTTTGACGGCATCCACAATCTCATTCATGGTGCTCCCCGCAGCGATAACCTCTTCAGATCCTTGTTCAATCAGGCTGACCGATGCGCCGATCAAGCCTTCAATCTCTTTTGCCGCCTGCGCGCTGCGACTGGCGAGGGTACGAACCTCACTGGCGACCACCGCAAAACCGCGTCCTTGTTCCCCGGCGCGTGCCGCCTCGACCGCCGCGTTCAGCGCCAGAATGTTGGTCTGGAAAGCGATACTGTTAATGACGGCGGTAATTTCCGAGATTTTTTTCGAGCTGGTGGAAATATTCCCCATCGTTTGTACGACCCCGGAAACCATCTGGCCTCCGCGACTGGCTTTACCGGAAGCATCTTCCGCCAGTTTGCTGGCGTGATGCGCATTATCCGCATTCTGCTTAACGGTTGCCGTCAACTGTTCCATACTGGCCGCGGTTTGTTCAATGGCGGCAGCCTGCTGTTCAGTACGAGAAGATAAATCCGTATTACCAGCGGTAATTTCGCTGGTGCCTCGATAAATTTCCTCCGCCCCCTGACGCACCGCCCCTACCGTTTGTTGCAACGCATGCTGCATCTGCTGAAGATGATGGCTCAGGCGACCAATTTCACTGCGTCCTGTGGGCTCGTCAGCCATGGTCAGATCGCCCGCCGCAATGCGTTCGATACGTGACGCAGACTGCTGCAAGGGTTGTATCACCGTGCGACGCAGTACCATGAAGGTCATTAACGTCAATACCAGCGCCAACGTAAATGCGCCAATCATAAACATCATACCGAGCCGGGTACGTTGGTAAGCCTGCTCGCTAAGTAGTCTTGCCCGCTCGGTGCGCAGTTCAATCGCTTTCAACAGGACATGGTTATATGCTGCATCCAGTTGTTTTGCCTGCTCGTTTTCATGATTAATGATCGCTTCGAACATGCCATTTTTGGCAAATTTCAGCATCGGTTGCAGGCCGTTGATATAGGCGGTGTAGCGGGCGTTTAACTCGTTATCTAACGCGTCATCGGCGGGTGTTTTCACCGCTCTGGACATATAAGCGTTAAAGCCGTCCTGAGACTGCTTGATCCGCGTTTCCGCAGCGGCAATATTGGCTTTCATTTCATCCATTTCAGCAATCCGGCTCGCCGCGCCAGCGTGGATCATATTGATACGTGCGGTACGTAAGTGGTTAGCGCTGTTGGATAATCCCATCCGTACCTGAATCTCGTCCGTGACATCACGCTGATCGCGATCGGCCTGTAACAGAAAATAGCCTGCCAGCCCGGCGCTCAAAGCAAAAAGAAGAAGGATGCCACCGAGAATGGAGGAAAACAGCGGAACCAGCCGAATATGATGCAGGAAGCTCAGTTTATGCGAGGCTTGCATCGAGAATGTGTTGCCCATGACCGTCGACTCTCTTGTAGGTTTTATGCGTAAAACACGCCCGTTAGATAGTCATCGGCACTTCGTGACGTTTGCTTATCGCGAAAAGCATCGCCTTCGTCACATTTTCACAACATTCATTCCAGAAAATTCAGAAAAGCGCCAGCGGAAAATCCGCTGGCGGATGAATCAGTTATCGCCAAAGTGGATAACAGTACGGATGGATTTACCCTGATGCATCAGTTCAAAGGCATCGTTAATCTGCTCCAGCGGCAGGCGGTGAGTAATAAAAGGATCTAAACGGATTTTACCGTTCATCGCATCTTCGACCATCCCTGGCAGCTGCGTGCGCCCTTTCACGCCGCCAAAGGCGGAGCCACGCCAGACGCGACCGGTCACTAGCTGGAAGGGACGGGTTTTGATTTCCTGCCCTGCCCCCGCTACGCCAATAATAATGCTTTCGCCCCAGCCTTTATGACAACATTCCAGCGCTGCTCGCATCACGTTAACGTTGCCGATACATTCAAAACTGAAATCTACGCCGCCATCAGTAAGCTCAACAATAACGTCCTGGATCGGTTTGTCGTAATCATTCGGATTAATAAAGTCCGTGGCCCCCATTTCGCCCGCCAGCGTAAATTTTTCCGGATTCGTGTCGACAGCTAAAATACGCCCGGCTTTAGCCTGAACCGCGCCCTGAATAACCGCCAGCCCAATACCGCCTAAACCAAAAACGGCAACGGTGTCGCCCGCTTTCACTTTAGCGGTGTTATGGACGGCGCCAATACCAGTCGTCACGCCACAGCCCAACAGACACACTTTATCCAGCGGCGCCTGCGGGTTCACTTTCGCCAGAGAAATTTCCGCGCAAACGGTATATTCGCTGAACGTGCTGGTTCCCATATAGTGATAAACGGGTTCGCCGTTATAAGAAAAGCGGGTAGTGCCATCCGGCATCAGCCCTTTTCCCTGAGTGGCGCGTACGGCCTGACAAAGGTTAGTTTTACCGGACTTACAGAACTTACACTCGCCGCATTCCGCCGTATACAGTGGAATAACATGATCGCCGGGTTTCAGGCTGGTGACCCCCTCGCCGACCTCGACTACCACGCCGCCGCCTTCGTGACCCAGGACTGCCGGGAATACGCCTTCCGGATCATCGCCGGAAAGGGTAAAAGCATCGGTATGGCAAACGCCGGTATGAGTGATTTTGACCAGAACTTCGCCTTTTTTCGGCGGCGCAACGTCAATCTCGACAATTTTTAACGGCTGACCGGGACCAAAAGCAACTGCTGCACGTGATTTCATATATCTCTTCCTGTTACGGTGAGGGAAATTGTTATTTTAGATAAGCGCGAAGAAGATGGCCGATTTCCGCCATCCGAACCGCGCGCTGATCTGGCGTAGTCTCCCCGCTGACCAGCTCATCTTTCAGATGGATTTCAACCATTTCACTCATCAGGCCATTAGACGCGCCGCGCACGGCGGCAATCTGTTGCAGAATCGCCAGACAAGGTTCGCCAGACTCAAGCGCCCGCTCCAGCGCTTCGACCTGCCCGCGTATGCGACGAACACGGGTAAGGATACGTTTTTTATCTTCAGGTGAATGCGGCATTCGACCTCCATATACTATAGGGGGGTATACTATCAGAATTTTATGTTTATGTAATTGTAAAATTACGCATAATATAAAAATCAATAGCTTATAGATTTCCGGCATAGACCATCAAGAATCAGTTCACATTCAGCATATTCAGCTCATGGGAACTTTTTCAGGCCACAGACAATAAACACCAAAGCTTTCTTTCTAAGCTGCAATGTTCTGCCCGACTGGGGCACAGAGGTAATGCCGGTAAATCCAGTCCCATTACCCAGAAGTAAATATTTGCTTAATAGTTTTTATTTACTCACCAGGTGGTAATGAATAAAGGTTATGATATGCAGATGTCAGTCTTGTAAGAACGTAACATCACAACTGCGATACACCGCCGACGGGTAGCGAAAATATCTCAACCCTGTGTCTTTCCAGGCTTAGTCAATGTGGACAAAAAATCAAATGAGCGTTATTTGAAAGATTTTTAATACCCAAAAGCGTCATCATTATTGTTAATTTGAAATCAATCTCAGGTAATAATCCATGCCTATTTCGATTTGTAAACATGGTGCTCCTTTTGTTGTTCAACATGAAAATCGGTACGGTTCCGGTGCAAGTCAGTCATCATCACTTTCAAAATCAATCCGCCATATTAGCAACTCTCATGAGGAAATAAAATTTATAAGTTGCTATAGTGCAAATGGAGCCTGTTTTTCCAATGCACAGATGCTAGCCAATGCCTCAGGGAGGCCTGTTATAGGTTACTATGGGAAAATAAATAAGTTAACAGCCAGTCTGGATAATAGCGGTCGTATATTCCGCCCACAGCATAAGCTTGCGGCCAATATTTGTTATGTAGGTAATCGGCTTCTGAGCGCTCCAGTTCAACTTGGGTTTGGCCTGAAACATCTGCTAACCTGTCACTCAAATGGTAATGTCAGATAAAGTGTCATGCCATGTCCTTCCCGGCATTGCTATTCCACAGCCTACAGATATGGGCGCTCAGTTCTTTCCTCAATCGTTGCTATGGGAAGTTCTGCCGTCATTTCACGCTCTTGCCAACCAGCATTTTATTAAAGCCTGACTTTTACCAGAGTAATTTCATAAGAGTGCCCATCTTCTGGTCTAAAAATAATAAATCTATTGTTATTTTTAGTAAAGGATTTCGACAAAATAAAACTATCATGATATCTGGCCAGGACGTAGTACCAGCCTCCATCATACAATATCATTTCGTATTCTTTCTTTAATTGTGGTTTATAGATCCCAACAAAAAAAGAAAATATAAAAAAATATATAATAAAACCAAGCATAACTATAGTGAAACAATGCCTTCGCACCCAACTGAGTTGCGTAAAACAAATCACTGGCATCAATTTACTATAAAAACGCATCCCCACCGATAAGCATAAAGCTACCAGTAAAATGATAAAAAAAAGCTCCCACAAAAACGATTCTGTTAAGAGAGAAAACTCGATAACAATTGGAATAAAGAACAAAACCGCTGCCAAAAAAAGACGTAAAAAGCTAATGTCGTGGATACGTGCTTTTTGCTTTACTAGAAAAAATAATAGAATACCCACTCCCCACGCTATTATGAATATAGCCATCAGGCTAATCGCATGGAATAGACTTCGGGCAATGTTGTCAGGGCCGACGCCTACATACCACCACGGGAAACCATAGTACGCGGAGACGCCCCAGCCATAAAAATAGGCGCTTCCCCATCCCAAACCACCTAAATAGGCCAAAAGCATCGAAGAGTTTTTAATAATTGAATCATCATTCATTATAGTTAACTCACTTAAGAAATATTTAATATGAAAATAGAAATCAAAATGTCACATAAAACACTAGCACTTTAGCAATAATAGTCGGATGATAAGTTTGTCTGTTTTTCCTGAGTATCAAGCCAGCTCATACTCACGCCAGCACACTAAAATCAGGAGTGGCTTCTTTTTTAGATCTTTGCCTTAGCCAGGCGCACACTCAATAATGATAGCAGTCAGATAATATGTACCAGGCATTAACCTCACGTTGTTGATGATATATTTACTTCGTTGAAAAACAATAAACATTGTATGTATTTTATTGGCGACGAAAAACTGTTAAAGAAGCGTAATTCCATATACACCATTTACCTGATTACTTTTCTTGCTAATATTTGCTAATTAATTATTTGCTAAAGCGTGTTTAATAAAGTAAGGAGGACACTATGCCATTGAGTGTTGGACAGGGTTATTTCACATCATCTATCAGTTCTGAAAAATTTAATGCGATAAAAGAAAGCGCACGCCTTCCGGAATTAAGTTTATGGGAGAAAATCAAAGCATATTTCTTTACCACCCACCATGCAGAGGCGCTCGAATGTATCTTTAATCTTTACCACCATCAGGAACTGAATCTAACACCGGTACAGGTTCGCGGAGCCTACATCAAACTTCGAGCCTTAGCGTCTCAGGGATGTAAAGAACAGTTTATTATAGAATCACAGGAACACGCCGATAAGTTGATTATTAAAGATGATAATGGTGAAAATATTTTATCTATTGAGGTTGAATGTCATCCGGAAGCTTTTGGTCTTGCCAAAGAAATCAATAAATCACATCCCAAGCCCAAAAATATTTCTTTGGGTGATATTACCAGACTGGTATTTTTTGGCGACAGCTTGTCTGACTCCTTAGGGCGTATGTTTGAAAAAACACATCATATCTTACCCTCCTATGGTCAATACTTTGGCGGAAGGTTTACTAATGGATTTACCTGGACTGAGTTTTTATCATCTCCACACTTCTTAGGTAAAGAGATGCTTAATTTTGCTGAAGGGGGAAGTACATCGGCAAGCTATTCCTGCTTTAATTGCATCGGTGACTTTGTATCAAATACGGACAGACAAGTCGCATCTTACACCCCTTCTCACCAGGACCTGGCGATATTTTTATTGGGGGCTAATGACTATATGACACTACACAAAGATAATGTAATAATGGTCGTTGAGCAACAAATTGATGATATTGAAAAAATAATTTCCGGTGGAGTTAATAATGTTCTGGTCATGGGGATTCCCGATTTGTCTTTAACACCTTATGGCAAACATTCTGATGAAAAAAGAAAGCTTAAGGATGAAAGCATCGCTCACAATGCCCTGTTAAAAACTAATGTTGAAGAATTAAAAGAAAAATACCCCCAGCATAAAATATGCTATTACGAGACTGCCGATGCATTTAAGGTGATAATGGAGGCGGCCAGTAATATTGGTTATGATACGGAAAACCCTTATACTCACCACGGCTATGTACATGTTCCCGGGGCTAAAGACCCTCAGCTAGATATATGTCCGCAATACGTCTTCAACGACCTTGTCCATCCAACCCAGGAAGTCCATCATTGTTTTGCCATAATGTTAGAAAGTTTTATAGCTCATCATTATTCCACTGAATAAAGTTCCATCGGCTGCGGTACGCCTTGAGCAAAACACAACTCAATATCATAGTGCCGGTGGCATGAAAATATGATGCTATCTTTGCTGCCGATTGGTCAATAAGTGATACATAGTCTATGTTCAGTAAGACAAAAATGGATAGAGTCGATAAATCGCCACCGTAACTAAAATACTCACTATCACACTGACAATAAAGTATGTTTTGAATGGCTGCTTTTGCGTTTTATGACGGAAGAGTTGTTGACCAACAATCGCCCCAGGCCACCCACCGACAACCCCAAACACCAACAAAGTGGATTCCGGCACTCTGCGCCAGGTTTTACGTGCCGCCGTTTTGTCTATACCGTAGATCGCCAGCGTTAGCACATTGGCGAGCAGGAACCACATCGCGACGGGATGCGATGTAAAAATGCTTCCGACCGCAGCGAAGATCAGGAGTAAATAACAAAAGCGGTTAAGATACATATCATTATGTCATAGCAATAATTAGGGGCATCGGAGCCCATTATACGCGATACATGCGCCTATGTGATGTAGAATTTTTTTCACTCAGCCAACGAGTCATTAAGGATTCATTTTTAATTACCATGGTAATCATAAGGTAATTAACGGCTGTGAACACGATTAAAATGGGTAAAGCCACCGAAAATGTTATCACCTTAATCGTTGCCAGGATAACTTAATGAAGAACCCTCTTTATTGCTGTTTGTTATCCGGTTGGCAGTCTCAGTTTTGGATTTATTAATCGTATTTATATTTATTACATAAGATGTACGATGTTAATTTGAGAATTTTATCTCAACAACCGTATATATTCAGATATTTCTGAATTAAGATTATCATCGATTAAAACAAGTTAACGTTTTGATAAACATAACAACATCGTCAAAAATCCTGATTTGTTGTCGTTTGTTCATGAGACAAATAATTTATATGCTTGCAAATATAGATAGCACGCAAATCAACTTAGCTCAAAAAATGTATTTGACAAGAAAAGATAAGTCTTTATATTGGCCCTGGATAGAGTGGTAAGATGATAATTAGAGACATGAAAGGCACCGTCACTGAAGCATTTATCTGCTTATCATGTAAATATGTATGCGTAAATGGAGCATAAACTATGTCCAGTATACTAATGTCTATGATATCTTTACATTTTCACCTTTCATGGTGTCGCTGCACTCATATCCAGTTGATATCTTATGGTATATTCAATCCATTCCCTTTGATGATTCCTGTCAAACCTCCTGATTAAATTAGTTAACAGCGATGGAATACATAACGTTAAGTACTTTACGCCTGCAAATGTCAGGCTCACGCCCTAATGCTTAATTTATAATACGCATTACCTTACTACAGGAAATAGATAGCATGTTATCCAAAAAATTTGGCTTATCGATGATAGTGTTGGGAATAATGTCGTCTTCAGCGTTTGCTGATAGCATCGTTGAAGGGAGAACGCTCAATGTCGCAGTATCACCAGCCTCTCCCCCTATGTTATTTAAAAGTGCTGATGGCAAATTGCAGGGGATAGATCTGGAGCTTTTTTCGTCTTACTGTCAGTCACGGCATTGTAAGCTAAACATCACCGAATATGCCTGGGATGGAATGCTTGGCGCAGTGGCGAGTGGTCAGGCAGATGTCGCATTTTCGGGAATTTCAATTACAGATAAACGTAAGAAAGTTATTGATTTCTCTGAACCTTATTACATCAACTCTTTTTATCTGGTCAGTATGGCCAATCATAAAATAACGCTCAATAACCTCAATGAATTAAATAAATATTCTATTGGATACCCTCGAGGAATGGCTTACTCCGACCTTATCAAAAACGATCTGGAGCCCAAAGGATACTACTCGTTAAGTAAAGTAAAATTGTATCCAACCTATAATGAGACGATGGCTGATCTAAAAAATGGCAATCTTGATCTGGCTTTTATAGAAGAGCCGGTTTATTTTACCTTCAAAAATAAGAAAAAGATGCCGATAGAAAGCCGTTATGTTTTCAAGAATGTTGATCAGCTTGGCATTGCCTTTAAGAAAGGCTCTCCCGTGCGCGATGATTTCAACTTATGGCTTAAAGAGCAAGGGCCACAAAAAATATCTGGCATTGTCGATAGCTGGATGAAATAGTAAGCTATGTCATCAGGTAATATGCTGGCTATCTTTTATTTCCTATTGGAAGGGATTGGTAATACGCTGCTTGTAACATTTACCTGTTTTCTCTCAGCGTTTTTGTTTGGGCTTACAGTCGCCGTATTACGGCGACTATCCCCCCTTCCACTACAGAAGATACTCGACGTACTGGTCTTTATTCTTCGGGGAATTCCAATACTTATTGCTGTTTTTCTTGTTTATTTTGGATTGCCATCGATTGGCATATATGTTTCACCTCTGGTGGCCATGAACCTCAGCGTCGGCTTAATCAGTGGGAGCTATCTTGCCGAGGTGTTCAGAGGGGCGCTTAAATTAGTTGAGCCATACGAAATTACGGTAGCGAAAGTAGCAGGAATGCGTCAATTACAGGTTATAATAAATATTGAACTGCCACAGATGTTGCGATTTTCTGTGCCCGGTATTATCAATGAGTTTTCTTCTGTATTAAAAGCGACGCCCTTTGCTTATACTGTAGGTATCGCTGAAATAACGAAGCAGGCAATGTCACTGACAGCCATCACGCTGAACGGGTTACAGATCTATACTCTTGCCGGGGTATTATATTTCATTATTTATAAAGTTTTTACTCTTCTGGCCGGAGTGTTTGAGAAAAAATATCGCATCAGTTGAACCATAAAAATAGAGGTGATACTCATGGCTTTACTGAAACTAAAAGAGATAAGTAAGGAATATTCAGGAAAAAAGGTTCTTGATACGGTTAGTCTGAAAATTCAATCGGGAGACATGAAAGTAGTCATGGGGCCATCAGGTTGTGGAAAAACGACGCTTTTACGCTGTCTGCTTCGATTAGAAGAACCTGATTATGGCAATATTTATTTTCACGGGAAAAATATTTACGACAAAGAATTTACTATTCTTGAGTTCAGAAAAAAAGTTGGTTGTGTCTTCCAGAATTACGCTTTGTATCGCCATCTTAACGTCATGGATAATATTACCCTTGCCCTATGTAAAGTGTTTGGCATGCCGGGACAACTAGCCCGGGAGAAAGCCTTACATGAGCTACAAAAACTTGATATGGCCTCGCATAGCGCGAAATACCCTTCGCAATTATCGGGCGGCCAGCAACAGCGCGTCGCCCTGGCCCGTACAATGGTCACCGACCCAGAACTCATTATTTTTGATGAGCCGACGTCTGCGCTTGATCCGCTCATGACTCGTGAAGTCGGAATGTTGATCAAGCAACTTCACGACAATGGCGTCACTATATTATGCGTCACTCATGATATTCGCCTCGCCAGATTACTAAGCGATAACGTAACGTTTCTTAATCATGGCAAGATTCGTGCAGAAGGCGCTTTTACCGATCTTGCCTTACGAGAAACGGATCCAGATATCCACTGTTTTTTTAGCGAGGCACAACGATGATCGCTGGCTGGTCTCTCTTCTTTAATGACCTGACTGAACAACTGCCACTTGTTGTGGACGGTATTAAAGAAACCTGTAAACTTGCGCTGATTGTTTCCATCACCGGTTTTTTGTGGGGAATTATTATTTTCTTTCTGAGCCTGAGCCATCGCCCCGTGGTAAAAGCCATAACTCGACTGTACATGGATTTCTTTATCGGTACGCCACTCATTCTTATTCTATTTGTTATCTATTATGGTTTACCTCAATCTGGCATTCACCTGTCCTCTTTTACCGTGGCGGTTACAGGTTTTACCTTGAATGTCGGCGCATATAATGCCGCGTACATGACAACGGCCTATAACGCATTGAATAAGTATGAAACGGAGGCAGCAGTCGTTCAGGGGTTGAACAAACGGCAGGTCTTTTTGTGGATTATACTGCCTCAGGTATTGCTGTCTTCCATTCCAGCCTTAACGAATCAGGTGATTAATAACCTTAAAGACAGCACCATCGTTTTTCTTATCCAATATACTGAGTTTTTCGCGCGAATTCAGGAGGTTGCTGCAACTAGCTTTAAATTCTTCCATGCTTACCTTTTTGCCGCCATAGTGTATCTTATTGGCGTTACCTTTATCGTCGGTTTGACCCGGTTTTTAGAGCATAGACTGCTTCGCCATTACGGTCAGGATTACTGAGTTGCACTGCACTATTCTGATTAATTCACCGCTGACATTATCAAAGTTATTTTTATTTAGTGTTGGTTAAGATTTTAACCTTCATTATTGCGTTAGGTGTCCATTCTGGTCTAAGTCTTACTCCATTGAGGATATTATGGCGCTACCACAACTATCCATATGGCAGCCCGGCGATGGGTTAAGAAAAATAAAGTATAAATATCATGTTTGTCTCATTGTCATATTCTCCGTCCTTATACGGTTGCTGTTTTTAACTGACCGCTACCTTTGGTGTGACGAAGCATCCAGCGTGCTGATTAGTCGCCATAGCGTAGATAATCTGCTATTCCATGCCGCTTTTGACGTGCATCCCCCGCTTTATTATCTGTTACTGCATGACTGGATGATATTATGGGGTGATAGCATTGCAGCGGTACGCTCTCTCAGTCTACTCTTTGGGATCCTGACAGTTGTGCTGGTTATCGCGCTTACGCGATGGTTGGCAAATGAACGTACAGCCTTATTGGCGGGATGGTTCGCCGCCTTGATGCCGATGGCAGTTCATTACAGTCAAGAAACGCGCATGTACGCGTTAATGGGAATGCTAACGCTCGCTGCCGCGTTAGCATTGATGATGTGGATAAAAACACCCACCCATAATCGCTACCTTGTCGCGTATGCTTTACTTATGACGTTCAGCTTTTACACCCATTATTTCACCCTATTTGCACTTATTGCCCACTGGATCGCAGTAACAATATTATCCTGCCAAAGCCATAAAACGGCCTGCTACCTTAAACTTCCTGGCTGGTGGTTTGCTAACCTGGCGATTGCTGTCGCTTATCTCCCCTGGTTGCCCGTATTGTTTAATTTACTGACTCATCTGGCGCAGTTGAGAGCCGGTAATGATATCGGTTGGATTCCCCCCGTAACATGGCGTGACCTGCCTGCGATGTACTGGCATTTTTTTACCGGAAACAACGGACAGGGTTTTCCGTCGTTCATTCTGTGGCTGGCTGTGGGAGGTTTTATCGGTACTGTGGGGCGAATATCTTTATGCAACGGAGAATATGAAAGATATCAGCTGATATTATTTTGTAATCTGGTCATCCCTGTAATGCTGGTCTTCATCATTTCCTGGTGGATGCCGTTATTTATCGATCGTTATTTCTTCTTCTCATCGCTGAGCATTCCTCCCCTGCTCGCGGTATTACTTACCCGCGCAAAAAAAGCGGTTTGTGGCTTCTGGTTTATCTTATTCACCTTATTATTCGGCTATGGTTCATATCATAATAACCCTGAGCACATAGACGAGTTTAAACCACTGGTAAACTATATTAATACCCGTCACCAGCCTAATGATGCCGTGGTAGTCAGTAAAATGTTCGATTATTTAAGTTATGTGTATTATAATAAGCGAGATTATCGTACGTTTCTTTATACACCGCCTAACGCACACGGAACATCAGGCAGACCGAATGCCTATGGCTTTGGTTCACTGTTTTATGCGCAAGCCGATCAGACATATATTGATACTCTGACAACGCTTTCAAAAAGTTACCATCGTGTCTGGTTGGTAAGCGGCGGTAACTTTAGTCAGGATTACCCCTTGCCGTCAGAATGGCAAAATATCGCAAAATTCAGAAGTGGTAGATTTCAGGTACAATTATTTGTAATACCAACTCAACAGGCGCGTCAAATGCAATGATTACCGTTTTCTATCCAGTGCAGTGATAAACAGTACTGCCACGGCCAGACCGCCTAAAAGTAAGGTCCAGCCAAACGCTTCAAAAACCTCAATCATATCGCCTCCAGGTAGGTGATATTAAATAAAGATGGCTATCTCAGCGTAACATTTAAAATATCAATTAATGTGCAATAATCGCTTTATGTGTTTGAATAAATATTGTTCTTCCTGCATTTAATTGCATTGTTATTATCAAAGGGCTTAATACGCGTACATCAACGATTATTAATTATCAGCTTATAATAATATGACTGTTCAATTCATTTATCAGCTATTATTATCCTCTATATTCTTTAAGATAACCGCTTAATTCATAATATCGCCTTTATTCGTCGCATTAAATTACTCACTCACCTGATTAATGCTTGCCTAACGATTGCTTCGTTGTTTTAATTCCAGCGCGAAATTATTTAGTGAGAGAACAATGAAGCATACACAACAATCAGGCGCAAAAGTCTATAACCCATTCACGCTTAGCTTATATGACTGGTGGGTACTCAATATCTCAAACAAATATGCCTGGAAGTGTCCTACTGATACGCGACTACTTCCTTTCTTCCTGCATCACATGGGCGAGACTCACCTGGATATTGGCGTAGGTACAGGTTATTACCTGAAACATGCACCTGCGACTCATGCCATTTCGCTGATGGATTTAAATCCGGATAGCCTGAAAATAGCCGCCAGCCGAGTGGGTAATACGAAAATCCGCGCCACACTACAACACGATGTTTTCGACACGTTCCCGGCGGACTGGCACGGGCGCTTCGATTCCGTTTCGATGTACTATCTTCTGCACTGCTTACCTGGTGAGATGACAACAAAAGCGAAGGCAATTAAAAATGCCGGTATGGCGCTTAAACTCGGCGGCACACTTTTTGGCGCCACGATTCTGGGCAAAGAGGTTCCTCACAATGCTTTTGGTAAGAAATTAATGGCTGTTTATAACAAGAAAGGAATATTCAGTAATACCAATGATTCAGCCGATACGTTACGCAGCGTGTTGGACGAACATTTCGCTAAGGTGACTTTGGAGCAACATGGCGCCGTTGCGCTATTTTCCGCCACTACGCCACGCTCATCGTAAGTACAGGCACTTCCGAGCGGTCGGCAGCGCGATCATGTGGGTTTAACCCGTTGATTAAACATTGGATTACGGAATAGCAATTGCTTATTTTATTTGTCATACAAATAAGTATAATACCCGCTTCCGATGTAGACCCGTCCTCCTTCGCCTGCGTCACGGGTCCTGGTTAGACGCAGGCGTTTTCTGTATGGAATACGCAATCCCCTCTGATAGATGCCTTGTTTACCTGAAGCAGTTAACCCCACCTGCGACAAACGTCATGCAGGACGGTCAGTCACGCTTACGCGGCATCATCCGTAACAGCGTATTGTCTTTCCAGAAATAGTGATGCATCAAAGCAGCGATGGCATGAAGTCCAATAACAAAATAGCCCAGATTCGCCAGCGTGACGTGCCAGGATTTCAGCATATCTACGCGTTCAAAGTTAGCTTCGGCGGCATGCGGCATAGTAATGCCAAATGCGACCCAGGGATTGCCGCGGTTATACATCATGACCAGACCAATAACAGGCAGCGCGATAAATAACAGGTAAATCACCAGATGTCCTAAATGCGCCATTCCGGTCATCATCGGTTTTGGACGAGGAACAATGGGCGGCGTGGGATATTTCAGCCGAATAAACAAGCGTGCCACCATTAAAAGCAAAATAGTGATACCACATGAAACGTGCGTCATATTAAACCAGGGCCGATAACTACGCGGCGCAAAACCGCGCAGCTCCATCGCGGCGTAAGCCACAATAACCAGAAAAAAGACTAACCAGTGAATACCAATTTGCAGGCCGGAATACTTATTGCCCATAGCGCGTCCTGAATGAAAACCGTAAAGCGACAACATAACCAGCTTTTATAAATAATTCATCAAATTTATGAAATGGTGGTCGCACTTGCCCGTTCACCCTCGCAAACGGGCGATTTTTAGCGTAAAGCTCTCTGTCCTAACGCACTGCGCAGCGTAGTATCTGCCTGCAATACCTGCCATGCGTTTTCAATATCGCGTGGGATATCAACGTGAATGATAAAATCTTTACCACGCGGTCCATACCCTGTTTCATCGTCACGCAAACGGGGCAGCTCGCCGGCAATCAGAGACAGATAACGCTCCACCGTCCAGATGCCCTCTTCAACATTGGCAAAACGTGTACCGTCATTAAGGTGGCGCAGTACCGGAACAAAACCAGGAAAACTCAGCCAGCGCGGCGCATCGGTGTCGTCGTTTGTCACGCGCCGGAATGCCGCGATAGTGCGCCGCTGCATGGTGGGGTCTTGCACAACTATAGCCGTGTTAATGTTTTCTTTCGCCTGACGGATCAGTGCGCAGGAGAAACGGGCATTTTCGCCGCAATTAGTTGACCGATCTTCCAGCCAAATTTTCTCAGCCGGAATATGCCAGAACTGGTTCGCGATATCCGCAAGGATCGCGGCTTCAGCGCGTCCGCTTGTGCGAATAGTGTGGTAGCGCGGATGCCGGGCAATCACGGCGTACAAAAACGGCGTCGAATGACCTATACCGCCGCTAATCAGTAAAGGAACGCCTTGCGCTTTGGCGATGCGACAGGCCGCGTCGATAGTGGGGATCACCGCATTGCCCGCCAGGACGACGCAATCCGACGAATAAGGTTGTTCGCCGGAAAAATCATTTTGCGCCAGCCACTGTCCGACGGTATTCACCGCCAGCAATGTTTCCGCAGAGAGCGCCGGAAATGGCGTTGTATTCATAATTCCTCCTTTTTGTTCCGAACTTGTACCGGATCGCTTTGAAAGACGTCGTCGCCTGGCTTTTTAGGCCGTAATCTGATCCATGGCCTGTAAAATACGCTTATCGGAAATAGGATAAGGCGTACCGAGCTGTTGGGCGAAATAACTGACACGCAGTTCTTCAATCATCCAACGGATCTCTTTAACATCATCATCTTCGCGACGCGCTGGAGGCAATTTATTTATCCATTGTTGCCACGCCTGCTGGACGCTTTCGACTTTCAGCATTTGCGCCCGATCGCGGTGCGGATCGACAGCCAGTTTCTCCAGCCGCTTTTCAATTGCCTGCAGATAACGCAGCGTATCGCCGAGACGTTTAAAGCCGTTGCCAGTCACAAAACCACGGTATACCAGACCGCTCATCTGCGCCTTGATATCGGAAAGCCCCAACGCCATGCTCATATCCACCCGCCCTTTCAGACGCTTATTGATATTGAATACGGTCGTCAGGATCCGCTCAACCTGCTTCGCGATATCCACCACAGTATCATTCAGCTCGGCGCGTACCTTTTCGTGCAGCGCGGTGAAACCTGCTTCGTTCCACACCGGTCCGCCGTTGGCATCTATCAGCTTATCTACCCCGCAGGCGATACAGTCATCAATCAACTCCAGTACTTTGCCGTACGGGTTAAAGTACAGCCCCAGCTTGGCTTTATTCGGCAATTTCTCATGCAGATACTTAATCGGTGAAGGAATATTGAGCAACAGCAGACGGCGTAAACCGCACCACATCGCCTGTTGTTGTTCCAGCGGATTATCAAACAATTTGATAGCGACGCTGTCACGCTCATCCACTAACGCCGGCCACGCCTTCACTTTATAATTACCGCGTTTCTGTTCGTAGCTTTCCGGCAGCTCGCCGAAACTCCAGATATGCAGCCCGCTCTGCTCGATGCCGTCATCCGCCACCGCCGAGAGCGTCTCCTGCACTTTGCCTTTCAGCGCATTTTTAAGCTCGGCGAGCGAACGCCCTTCCTGCAGTTTCTTGTTTTTGTCATTCACCACGCGAAACGTGATTTTCAGATGCTCGGGCACCTGATCCCAATGCCAGTCTTCCCGATCGACCGTGACGCCGGTCATCCGGCGCAGTTCACGCTCCAGAGCGTCCAGCAGCGGCAGCTCCAGCGGCGTTACGCGACCTAAAAACGCTTCAGCATAGTTTGGCGCCGGAACAAAGTTGCGACGTACCGGTTTTGGCAACGATTTAATCAGCGCAATAACTAATTCACGGCGCAGCCCCGGGATCTGCCATTCAAAACCGCTCTCGTCAACCTGGTTAAGTAGCGGCAACGGAATATGGACGGTCACGCCGTCAGCATCCGCGCCCGGTTCAAACTGATAGCTCAAACGCAGCTTGAGATTGCCCTGGTGCCAGAAATTCGGGTAATCCAGTTTGCTGATTTTTTCCGCGCCTTCTTTAATCAGCATACTTTTTTCAAAGTTGAGCAGATCCGGCGTCTCGCGGCTGATTTTTTTCCACCAACTATCAAAGTGGCGGGCGGAAATAACGTCATGGCTAATACGCTGGTCATAAAACTCAAACAGGGTATCGTCATCCACCAGGATATCGCGGCGGCGAGATTTGTGCTCAAGTTCCTCGACTTCCGCACGCAATTTTAGATTCTCACGGAAGAAGGCGTGACGGGTTTGCCAGTCCCCCTCCACCAGCGCATGGCGGATAAACAACTCGCGACACAACGCCGGGTCAATCTGGCTATAATTCACCTTGCGCGCGGCGACAATCGGCAGACCGTAGACAGTAACCTTTTCCGTCGCCATCACCGCGCCTTGCGCCCGCTCCCAGTGCGGTTCGCTATATGAACGTTTAATCAGGTGCTGGGCTACCGGTTCCACCCATTCTGGCTCAATGCGGGCAGCGATGCGCCCCCACAGGCGGCTGGTCTCCACCAGTTCTGCGACCATTGTCCATTTCGGCGGTTTTTTGAATAAACCGGAACCGGGGAAAATAGAGAATCGGGCGTTACGCGCGCCGGTGTACTCTTGTTTATCGGCATCTTTCATCCCGATATGCGACAACAGCCCCGTTAACAACGCAACGTGAATTTCTCGGTACTCTGCGGGTTCGCTGTTTACCGGAATCCCCAGTTCTTTTACCACCTGACGCAGTTGGGTATAGATATCCTGCCACTCACGCACGCGTAAATAGTTCAGATAGTCGGTGCGACACAGACGGCGGAATTGATTCGACGACAGGGCCTTTTGTTGCTCGCCGAGGTAATTCCACAGGTTAACAAACGCCAGAAAATCAGACTCCTTATCATGGAAACGCCGGTGTTTCTCATCGGAAGCCTGCTGCTTATCCACTGGGCGCTCGCGCGGATCCTGAATAGAGAGTGCGGAAGTAATGATCATCGCTTCGCGCACACAGCCATGCTTTTGCGCTTCCAGAACCATACGCGCCAGGCGCGGGTCGACCGGCAACTGGGATAATTGTCGGCCCAGCGGCGTCAGCTTATATGCCGTTTGCTGTTCGTCGGCGGTAATCGCCCCCAGCTCTTCCAACAAACGCACGCCATCCTGAATATTGCGCTTATCCGGCGCTTCAACAAACGGGAAGGCGGCGATGTCCCCCAGCCCCAGGGCGGTCATCTGCAAAATAACCGACGCCAGGTTGGTACGTAGAATTTCCGGGTCGGTAAATTCCGGACGTGACAAAAAGTCATCTTCCGAATACAGACGAATGCAAATCCCTTCCGATACGCGCCCGCAACGCCCTTTACGCTGGTTGGCGGAAGCCTGTGAGATCGGTTCAATCGGCAGGCGCTGCACTTTAGTGCGGTAGCTGTAGCGGCTGATGCGCGCAGTGCCAGGATCGATCACATACTTGATACCCGGCACCGTCAGCGAGGTTTCCGCCACGTTAGTCGCCAGCACGATACGGCGTCCGCTGTGCGACTGGAAAACGCGGTTCTGTTCGCTGTTCGACAAGCGTGCATACAGCGGCAACACTTCGGTATGCCGTAAGTTCAGCTTGTTCAGGGCGTCGGCGGTATCGCGGATTTCCCGCTCTCCGCTCATAAAAATCAGGATATCGCCGGGACTTTCACGCCCCAGTTCATCAACAGCGTCGAAAATTGCCTGTAGCTGATCGCGTTCAGTGTCGTCAGCCTCTTCCACAATGGGGCGATAACGAACTTCTACGGGATACGTTCGGCCAGAGACTTCGATAATCGGCGCGTTATTAAAGTGGCGCGAGAAGCGTTCCGGGTCGATGGTCGCAGAGGTAATAATCACTTTCAGATCGGGGCGACGCGGCAGAAGCTCTTTCAGATAGCCGAGCAAGAAGTCAATATTCAGGCTGCGTTCATGCGCTTCATCAATAATGATGGTGTCATACTGCATCAATAGTCTGTCCTGCTGGATTTCCGCCAGCAGGATACCGTCCGTCATCAGTTTGACCATGGTGTTGCTACTGACATGATCGCTGAAACGAACTTTATAGCCGATGCAGCCGCCTGGCTCCGTTTGCAACTCTTCGGCAATGCGGTTAGCGACGGTGCGCGCCGCCAGGCGACGCGGCTGAGTATGACCAATAAGTCCTTTAATTCCACGTCCCAGTTCCATACAAATTTTCGGCAACTGGGTGGTTTTACCGGAACCGGTTTCCCCTGCCACGATCACTACCTGATGATCGCGGACCGCTTCCAGAATGTCCTGTTTCTTCTGGCTAACAGGCAGATTTTGCGGATAAGTGATTGAGGGGCGCGCCGCTTCGCGGAGGGCGACCTGCGCCGCAGCCTGTTCAATTTCTTTCGCCATCGTTTGGAAAATGGCCTGTTGCGCATCAGGATTTTTTACTTTCTTTACGCCATGCAGGCGGCGCGCAAAGCGCTGTTTGTCACGCAGCATCAGTGCATCCAGCCGCTGCTGTAACACCTGAAGCGTCAACATAGATTGTTCAGTCATAAAGCTCTTGGGCAGCATTCTGCCTGTTTAAAATCGTTTTAAATGATAGGTATAGAGTACCACATTGGGGCTTTTTTTGTGTTGTTCAATAATTTCGAACAAAGGGTTCGATATATTGCGCTATCCCTGCGACATATTTGTGAATAAAGTGTCAACAAGCAACGGGGCACGCCCCTTCAAACACATAAAAGGAAACACCCATGAGCAAGGTATTAGTTCTTAAATCCAGTATTCTGGCAGGGTACTCTCAGTCTGGTCAGTTGACTGACTATTTTATTGAACAATGGCGCGAAAAACACGTCGCAGATGAAATTACTGTCCGCGATCTGGCGGCCAACCCTGTTCCGGTGCTGGATGGCGAGCTGGTGGGCGCGATGCGTCCGGGCGATGCGCCTTTAACGCCACGTCAGCAGGACGCTCTGGCGCTGTCTGATGAACTCATTGCTGAACTGAAAGCCCACGACGTCATCGTTATTGCGGCACCGATGTACAATTTCAATATTCCGACGCAGCTGAAAAACTACTTTGATCTGATTGCCCGCGCCGGTATCACTTTCCGCTATACCGAAAAAGGCCCGGAAGGTCTGGTAACCGGTAAACGCGCGGTGGTTCTCTCCAGCCGCGGCGGTATCCATAAAGACACCCCGACGGATTTGATTGCGCCTTACCTGAAAGTGTTCCTTGGTTTTATCGGTATCACCGACGTGAATTTTGTCTTTGCCGAAGGCATCGCCTACGGGCCGGAAGTGGCGGCTAAAGCTCAGGCCGATGCAAAAGCCGCGATTGACAGCGTCGTGGCCGCTTAAATATTTTTGCCTCCCGTTTCGACGGGAGGCAACGTCTCCGGTTCGTAGCGCAAATATCCTACCACGCCGCTACTGCCGCCATCGCTGGGATGCGTTACCCCATCATTGACTTCAACGCAGGCGAAATCAAAAGGCGACACATTTTCGATGCACGCCACATTGACCCCATATTGATCGGGATTGGATCGGCGCTGATGAAAAGTATATATCCCGCATACCGAACAGAAAAAATGCACCGCCTTGCCCGTATTGAAGCGATATTCGGTAAGCTTATCCTGCCCTTTTAGCACTTTAATACCCGATAGCGGCGCAGACACTGCCACCGCTCCGCGCATCCGGCAAAACGAACAGTTGCAGCGCCTGGCGGTATGAAAGCCATCGCTAAGTTGAACGGTAAACACGACGCTGCCACAATGGCAAGCAGCAGATAATTTTTCAGACGTCATACCTGGTTACTCTCGCGAATAGTGATACCAGTCGACAGTATAGAAATAGCCTTCCGGTTCGCCTAATGTAAATACGACCTCCGTATTCAAAAATTACCCATATAAAAATGCATTTTGCGGTAAAAAAATTGTCGGGAAGCGGTTATTTACGCATCCATTTGCCATTAATTCCCTGGACATATTCTCCCGGCCTGGCGCGCTCAACCAGTTTTTGCCCTGCCATCTTCGCCACCTCGTCCACGGGAAGATGATTGCTATCCGCTAACTGCTGATAACTGGCGCGGCGGGCATGATTAATATCAAGCACCAGTTTCTGGGTTTCGGCATCATTCTTTAAGGCCACCAGATAGCCATTCAGCGTTTCCCCGACCCGGCCCTGCGTGCGCGCTTCGTCCAGGGTTAAGGCCCACACAGAAGGTGTGAGCAAGCTCAGCGTCAGCACCCATAGCATTAAATACTTTTTCATTATGGCCTCAGAATAGATCGCTGCGTGATTTCAGGAGTTCTTCAACGTCTTTATCGACTTTGATATGTATTTCATGCTCGATCTTTACATTCATGTTGATGGTAATCGGCTGTTCCGGCGCGGCGACTTCAATACGTGGCGTGCAGCCCACCACGATAAATGACGCAAGCGCTGACAGCATGGCAATACTCATTTTCATTATTTATCCTCACAGTCCTTGTCTTTCCGGCAAGGAGGTTGCGGCAACGCTGTATTTTGTTCAAGCCATGCCTGTAAATTGTCGCCAAAACGCAAACTGCGCCACAGCGTAAACACATTTTCTTCATGGGTATAGTTCAAGTTAACGATCGCGGTTTTACCATCTACCCGGCTTTTGCCGGTAATGGCCGCCTGCATCGTTAGTACGCCCAGGTTATCAACGTTAATTTTCGTCCACGAATGCGTAATCTCCATATAACGTAGCCAGTTGATCGCCGAGCCTGCCGTGACATTATCCTTCACCACCGCATCCGCAGTATCTTTATCGATACGCAACGTCATTGGCCCAGGATTCGTAAGCCAGCCATCTTTGATTATCCATTTTTCATTGTTCAGCCACAGCGGCAGCGCGCCGCTAACCGGACCAGACATGGCGAATTGCTTTGGATTTATGGCGCTAATCAATTCGCTGGATGAAATATTTTGCACCCGCAAAAGCGCCGGGTCGTGCTGCGGCATTCGCAACTGTTTCATAATGATTTGACCGCCCAGCACGTCTACGCTGACATCGCTTAGCAGTAATGGATTCGACTCGCTCCAGGGATAACCGCCCTGTAAATCAGCGGTGATATTTTTCGCCGTGACCTGGTTAACTATCCCGGCGATACGCAGCGAGACGGGCCCGCGCGTCCCCAATTGCCACGCGCCGTTGTGGAAGCGAAATGGCAGAATGAAATCGACGCCGTTGATTTTGTTATCCGGCATCCAGGCGCTACCACCCTTTAACACGCCGTGTCCACCTGCTTCAAATCCCTGCCCCTGTGCGGCGGAAAAAGCCACCTGCGCATACAGTGAGCCTTCGCGCAGCGTCATTTTCCAGTCCGGTGGAAGCAACGGCTGGAAAACGATAAGCGACTGCTTCGGCCACCAGGCCTGTCCACGAAGGCGTTCGCCATCCCAGCGCCCATTCAGCCGTACCGGCCCTATCGCCCCCGCCCGAAGGTCGCCTTTAAACTGGAACAGGGTTGGCTCTCGCCCTTCAACGCTAAAATTAAGGGTAGAAGGCGGCAGCACGCTCCCACTGGTAAATACGGTTTTCCCCGCCACCAGAGACAGCGCGCCCTGTAGCGACGGCGTTGTGGCGTCGCGAACCCAGACAATAGGTTTATTCAGCGCCAGTCTTGGCGATGTGACAGTCATTGCGCCATAGTGCAACTGATCAAAACCGGTGGACAAACTGGTCAACCTGATGGTGTTATCATGCCATTCGCCCTGTCCGGCAATATCCCAGCGGGCGCGCATTGGCGTAAAGCTTCCTTGCCCCCAATAGCGCCACCGCCAGCGACCAGCATCAGGGAGAAAATCATTGGCCAGGCCATCAAGATGAAGAACGAAATCGCCCATCTCATTTTCGTGCGCCCGTAAAATAGCCTGTAATCGACCATCAACGCCGCGCGGTGTCACCTTGACGCCCGCCAGCGGCCAACGAATTTCATCAATATCTAACGCATCAATCACTCGCCCACGTGAGCGTAGCAATGCGCCAGGTGCAAAGGTGAGCTGCGGATCGACCAGACTGCCGCGGAACATAGCGGGCAAGACGGCATAAAAGATTAAATCCTTCTGTTTAGCCTCGCCGGTAAGCTGTAGAGGCATCTCACTGCTATCCATGCTGAGTTTTCCCGGGCCGATAGTCAGTACCGCGTTCGCTTTACCGGCATCGCCCTGGGTCAGAATATTCAGGCGTCCGCTGACTCGCGCATTATCTGGCCCGGCTTGCCAGTTATCGATATTAAAAGCCAGACGTCCGCTCAAGGGGAATCCCTGATATGGCCAGTTCCAGCGGCCATCGCTGATGGTAAGCCGCTGACGCGTTACCGCCCAGGGGAGATCGAGAATCGGGTCAGGATTACCTCGCGCCATCACGATGAGCTGTCCGGCGTTATCACGCCACTCCAGTTCCGCATCCACCAGCGACGGTTCCTGCGGCAGACGCAAGGTCGCTGCCGCATGACCGCTGACCGGCAGGCCATCCGGTACCAGCGGCAACACAAATTCCCCCGCCAGGCTAACGGGAGGCTGGTTCGCCAGCGCGGCGATCTCCAGTTGGCTCACCGTCAATGCCTGACCGCGTAGCTGCCCTTGAAATTTTACTTTTTCGCCCTGATAACGTATCTGCTGAATGACCGGCGTCATGGAGATCGCCAGCTTGCCCTGCCATTCCGGCCAGGGCGCGAGAATGACATTATCGATGTTAATCCAGGTATTGGGCAGCATTGACTGCCACTGCGCCAGCGTACGCGGCGCGGCGGGAGAAGCTTCCGTAGCGGGCAGTTTCGCCAGGCACGCGGCATCCAGTTTGAGGCTTTTAATATTCAGCAACCAACGGCTGGGATGCGTCAGTTCCGCCTGGGTAATATGCGCTAACGAACAATCATTGACCAGATAGCGAAGATCGGGAATCACTAACCCATGACGTGTCAGGCGTGGACTTTGTTCCAGAGCGATACGGGTACCGACGGGTAGCCAAATTCCCGCCAGAGTGGGAACCCACAGCCCGAGGGTCATCAGTAGCGTCAGAGGGATAAGAATCAGCAGTAACAGTAGCGCAAGGGCGGCTTTATATTTACCCTTCATGGGCCATTAATTTCCTGATTTAACGAAAAATTCAGTCGGCTATCTCTTTATTTTGGCATGATTGCCCGTACATAGCCTAATAGTTCATGTTGCAGGGGCGCCCTCCGGCTATTTGAGGCGTTGTGGAGAATGATAACCTAAAATTATTCATTATATGTATGACTATCAATTATTTTTGATTTTTTGTAAGATAATTTTAAGCATATTTGTGTGATTCAAACATCACTGGAGAAGGTCATATGAAACTCGCCGTCTATAGTACCAAACAGTATGACAAGAAATATCTACAGCAAGTGAACGAAGCGTTCGGTTTTGAACTGGAATTTTTTGATTTTCTGCTAACCGAGAAAACGGCGAAAACCGCCAATGGATGTGAAGCAGTTTGTATTTTCGTGAATGACGACGGGAGCCGACCGGTACTGGAAGAGCTGAAAAAACACGGCGTGAAATACATCGCGCTGCGTTGCGCCGGATTTAATAATGTCGACCTGGATGCCGCAAAAGAGCTCGGTTTGCAGGTGGTGCGCGTACCGGCTTATTCTCCGGAAGCCGTCGCTGAACATGCGATTGGCATGATGATGACATTGAACCGCCGTATTCACCGCGCTTATCAACGCACCCGCGACGCTAACTTTTCCCTTGAGGGACTGACCGGCTTTACCATGCACGGAAAAACCGCTGGCGTCATTGGTACCGGTAAAATCGGCGTCGCCGCGCTGCGTATCCTGAAAGGCTTTGGAATGCGTTTACTGGCGTTTGATCCCTATCCCAGCACCGCCGCGCTTGATCTCGGCGTCGAGTATGTGGATCTGCAAACGTTGTTTGCCGAATCGGATGTCATTTCCCTGCACTGCCCGCTCACGCCGGAAAACTACCATTTACTGAACCATGCGGCATTCGACCAAATGAAAAATGGCGTTATGGTCATTAATACCAGTCGTGGCGCGCTGATTGATTCCCAGGCGGCTATCGAAGCTCTGAAGAATCAGAAAATCGGCTCGCTGGGGATGGATGTGTATGAAAACGAACGCGACCTGTTCTTTGAAGATAAGTCAAACGATGTTATCCAGGATGATGTTTTCCGCCGTCTGTCGGCCTGCCATAACGTACTGTTTACGGGGCACCAGGCATTCCTGACCGCAGAAGCGCTGATCAGCATCTCTGAAACCACGTTACAAAACTTAAGCCAGCTTGAGAAGGGCGAAGCCTGCCCGAACGCGCTGTTCTAATCCTGTCGCTCCCCTGCGCTCAGGGGAGCATTTTCGGATAACCCCTGAAGATCTATCCGGTCATATCATTACTATAGTCAGTGTTAACTATCAGATTACAGAGAATATCAATGAAGAAAATCGTCACGCTGGTCGCCCTGAGCATCATAATGACAGGGTGTGTGAGCAGTGGAAAAGTGTCCGTCAAACGCGAGCAACTGGAGCACCACCGCTTTGTTCTGGAAAGCGTAAACGGTAAAACGGTCACCGGCCCGGAGCTCAGCTTTGGCGAGGACATGACGGTATCCGGCAAAATGTGCAATCAATTCACCGGCGAAGGAAAACTATCGGACGGCGAATTAAAAGTGAAAAATTTAGCGATGACCCGAATGATGTGCGCCGATCCGCAGCTTAATGCGCTGGACGGCACCCTCAGCGAACTCTTCAGCAAAGGCGCGCAAGTCGATTTAACCGCGAACCAATTAACGCTGGCGACGGCAGAAACAACGCTAATGTATAAACTGGCGGATTTAGCGCACTAAGCCATTAAGTGAAAAGTTATACGCGTCAGGCGAAACGCCGCGCTTAATAACTCCCGCAGCTTCCGGCGGCAAGCGACTGTTCGCTACAACGTTTGCCGTTGGGTAGCGCGCACATACCAATTACTGAACCATCAAGCTGCCGGGCCGCTGAAAGCGAACCGCCAATCATAGCGCAATTCGCTTCGCCGGCGCTGGACATCGCCGCTTTCATCCCTGGCGAAACATGCGCCGCGGTTGCCTGCTGAACAGGTTCGCTACTGCAAGCCGACAATAATAACGCGGCACATCCCACCCAAAACGCTGCGCGCATTTCTCTCCCCTCTGTTTATTCATCCAAACGACACCGCCCTAAATAATAGGCAGCAGAAACTGACGCGTCGAGAGGCAAAGCGCGCATTTATGCGCTTCATTAACATTTATTGGCAATTTTTTACGTCTTTTCGGCAAGAAATCGTCATTCTCCTCCCGCCAGGGACACAAAAGCGAAAATGGGGCTTGAAGGGCTTTGCTAAAATAAAAGGATAACTACAGGATGCGCTCACGATTATGCGTGTCCCTCTTTTTTGCGCAATGTAAGGGTGTCATATGCAAACAATTGACGGTAATGGCGCAGTAGCGTCGGTGGCGTTCCGTACCAGCGAGGTTATCGCCATTTACCCGATTACGCCCAGTTCAACAATGGCTGAACAAGCGGATGCCTGGGCCGGCAATGGGCTTAAAAATGTCTGGGGCGATACGCCGCGTGTGGTAGAGATGCAGTCGGAAGGCGGCGCGATCGCCGCCGTTCACGGTGCGTTACAAACCGGTTCGCTTTCTACGTCATTTACATCATCGCAGGGGCTGCTGCTGATGATTCCAACACTGTATAAACTGGCGGGGCAGCTCACGCCGTTTGTACTGCACGTTGCCGCACGCACCGTCGCCACACACGCGCTTTCTATTTTTGGCGACCATTCCGATGTGATGGCGGTCCGCCAGACAGGCTGCGCGATGTTATGCGCCGCCAGCGTTCAGGAAGCGCAGGATTTTGCGCTGATCGCGCACAGGGCTACGCTGAAAAGCCGCGTTCCGTTTATTCATTTTTTTGATGGCTTCCGTACATCGCATGAAATCAACAAAATTATACCGCTAACGGATGAAACCATTCTGAACCTGATGCCGCAGGCGGAGATCGACGCTCACCGCGCCCGCGCGCTGAATCCGGAACATCCGGTGATTCGTGGAACTTCTGCGAATCCGGACACCTACTTCCAGTCTCGCGAAGCGACCAACCCGTGGTACAACGCCGTTTATGATCATGTTGAAGAGGCGATGAAGGCATTTGGCGATGCTACAGGCCGTCAGTACCAGCCATTTGAATATTATGGCCATCCCCAGGCTGAACGGGTCATTATTATGATGGGCTCCGCCCTCGGCACCTGCGAAGAGGTCGTGGACGAGCTACTGATACGCGGAGAAAAGGTCGGCGTTCTGAAAGTCCGTCTGTTCCGCCCCTTCTCCGCCAAACATTTGTTACAGGCATTACCGGAAACCGTTCGCGCTATCGCCGTGCTGGATCGCACCAAAGAGCCTGGCGCGCAGGCCGAGCCGCTTTATCTGGACGTGATGACCGCACTGGCGGAAGCCTTTAATAATGGCGAGCGCGAAACGTTGCCGCGCACCATTGGCGGCCGTTATGGGCTATCATCCAAAGAGTTCGGCCCGGCGTGCGTACTGGCGGTCTTTAATGAACTCAGCCGCGCGAAACCCAAACCACGGTTTACGGTGGGCATTTATGATGACGTTACTAACCTCTCGCTGCCATTACCGGAAAATACCCTGCCCGGCAGCGCTAAACTTGAAGCGTTATTTTACGGCCTGGGAAGCGACGGCAGCGTATCCGCCACGAAAAATAATATTAAAATTATCGGTAATTCTACGCCGTGGTATGCGCAAGGTTATTTCGTTTATGACTCTAAAAAAGCTGGCGGGCTCACGGTATCGCACCTGCGCGTCAGCGAAAAACCCATTCGTTCCGCTTACTTAATTGCTCAGGCGGATTTTGTCGGCTGCCATCAATTACAGTTTATCGATAAATATCAGATGGCGGAGCGTCTGAAGCCCGGCGGTATCTTTCTGCTTAATACGCCGTACAGCGCCGACGAGGTCTGGTCGCGTCTGCCGCAAGAAGTTCAGGCGGTGTTGAAACAGAAAAAGGCGCGTTTTTACGTGGTTAACGCGGCGAAAATCGCCCGCGAATGTGGACTTGGCGCCCGCATCAATACCGTCATGCAAATGGCTTTCTTCCACCTGACGCATATTCTTCCGGGCGATAGCGCCCTGGTTGAGTTGCAGGGCGCGATTGCCAAAAGCTATAGCAGCAAAGGTCAGGATCTGGTTGAGCGTAACTGGCAGGCATTGGCTCTGGCGCAGGAATCGCTGGCGGAAGTACCGTTGCAGGCGGTTAATCCGCACAGCGCGCATCGCCCGCCGGTCGTCTCCGACGCCGCGCCGGATTTCGTGAAAACCGTTACCGCCGCCATGTTGGCGGGCCTCGGCGACGCACTGCCTGTTTCCGCCCTGCCGCCGGACGGAACATGGCCAATGGGCACCACCCGCTGGGAAAAACGCAATATCGCCGAAGAGATTCCTGTCTGGAAAGAGGAACTGTGTACACAATGTAATCACTGCGTCGCTGCCTGCCCTCACTCGGCAATTCGTGCGAAAGTCGTTTCCCCGCAGGCGATGGAGAACGCGCCAGCCAGTCTGCATTCGCTGGACGTGAAGTCCCGCGATATGCGCGGCCAGAAATATGTGCTGCAGGTCGCGCCGGAAGACTGTACTGGCTGTAATTTATGCGTAGAGGTCTGCCCGGCTAAAGATCGGCAAAATCCACAGATCAAGGCGATTAACATGATGTCGCGCCTTGAGCATGTGGAAGAAGAGAAAGTGAATTATGACTTTTTCCTCGACTTACCGGAAATCGATCGCAGCAAACTGGAACGAATTGATATCCGCACATCGCAGCTTATTACGCCGCTGTTTGAATATTCCGGCGCCTGTTCCGGCTGCGGTGAAACGCCGTATATTAAACTGCTGACTCAGTTATATGGCGACAGAATGTTAATCGCTAACGCCACGGGGTGTTCCTCTATTTACGGCGGTAACTTACCCTCAACGCCTTATACCACCGATGCCAACGGACGCGGCCCGGCATGGGCGAATTCGTTATTTGAAGATAACGCGGAATTTGGTCTCGGTTTCCGTCTGAGCGTGGATCAGCACCGGGCGCGCGTCATGCGTTTACTGGCGCAATTCGCCGATCGCATTCCGGCGGAATTAAACAATGCGCTGCATGCCGAAGCAACGCCTGACGTTCGGCGTGAGCAGGTCGCCGCATTACGCCAACATCTGAAATTGGTTGCGGGCGCAGAGGAACTGTTAAAGGATGCTGATGCGCTGGTAGAAAAATCAATCTGGCTGATTGGCGGCGATGGTTGGGCATACGACATCGGCTTTGGCGGTTTAGACCATGTGTTAAGCCTGACGGAGAATGTCAATATTCTGGTTCTGGATACGCAGTGTTATTCCAATACTGGCGGCCAGGCGTCGAAGGCGACGCCGCTTGGCGCCGTCACTAAGTTTGGCGAACATGGCAAGCGTAAAGCCCGTAAAGATCTTGGCGTCAGCATGATGATGTATGGTCATGTTTATGTCGCGCAAATTTCGCTGGGCGCGCAGTTAAACCAGACGGTGAAAGCCATCCAGGAGGCCGAAGCCTGGCCAGGACCGTCGCTGATCATTGCCTATAGCCCCTGTGAGGAACATGGTTACGATCTGGCGCTAAGCCATGACCAGATGCGCCAGTTAACGGCGACCGGTTTCTGGCCGTTATACCGCTTTGATCCCCGCCGTGCGGATGAAGGCAAGCCGCCGCTGGCGCTGGACTCTCGGCCACCGTCTGATGCCCTGGCGGAAACGTTGCTTAATGAACAGCGTTTCCGTCGCCTGAATGCGCAACAGCCTGAAGTAGCTGAACAATTATGGCGAGATGCCGCATTGGATTTGCAAAAACGCTATGACTTTCTTGCCTTGCTGGCAGGAAAAGCGGAAAAACCCGGCGCAGATTAAAAAATATTCTAAGGATTAACCTGGAAACAAAAAAAGCCCGAACATCCGTTCGGGCTTGTCAATTTATACGCTGGAAAGCAAAGGTTAACGCAATGGCCCAGCGACAAAATGAATATGTGACAATAAAGGCATATAACAGGCGTAGAATATCGTAACCGAATGATATTGTATAATTTTTATTTCGTATAATACTCCCAAAAGCATTCGTATAAATTATATCTATTTCACTGCGAATTATTTCATTAATTATTGAATTAAACGGTAACATCTCTTTTTAGGTCTTTCCTGACAAGGCAGAAATAACGTTTTAACGTCAACTCGCTGATTATTTACGTGGAATACGCGTAATATTACGTCGCCCTCCCCTGTAGGCAGTCCCCGCAGAGTATCGTGGAGCAGCACCTAAAATGTGACGTATGTCATTGTACATAAAGTGCCTTTAGGGAGTAGAATTTCAGTGGATACTTAAACAGGAGGTTTTATGAACAGAACGATTCTTGTACCCATCGATATTTCAGATTCAGAATTAACTCAACGCGTGATTTCACATGTTGAAGCCGAAGCAAAGATTGACGACGCTAAAGTGCACTTTTTGACTGTAATCCCGTCTTTGCCCTATTACGCTTCACTGGGACTGGCTTATTCAGCAGAGCTCCCCGCAATGGACGATTTGAAAGCCGAAGCCAAATCTCAACTGGAAGCGATTATCAAGAAATTCAACCTTCCCGCGGACCGCGTGCAGGCTCACGTTGCAGAAGGCTCTCCTAAAGATAAGATTCTGGAAATGGCAAAAAAATTACCGGCCGATATGGTGATTATCGCCTCGCATCGCCCGGATATTACTACCTATCTGTTGGGTTCCAACGCCGCAGCCGTTGTGCGTCATGCGGAATGCTCCGTACTGGTGGTACGCTAAATACCCGAGCCCGCATAAGAGAGTGCGGGCTCAAATCAATCATCATCGCCTAGTGACTGACACTTTTTGAAAACAGATTGATTACGATTACGCCGCAGATAATAAGCAACATGCCAATAATAGCCGGCATATCCAGTTTTTGGCCAAGAAATAACCATCCTATCAATCCAATAAGAACAATCCCTACCCCAGACCAAATGGCATAAATGATACCAGCAGGGATGGTTCGCATTGGGATGGTAAGACACCAGAACGCAATACAATATCCGATGATAGTAACGAGGCTCGGTACCAGACGCGTAAAACTATCTGATAATTTTAATGAGATCGTGGCGATAACTTCTACCACGATGGCGATAAATAGAAAGATTACAGCTTCTTTAGTCATACATCTCTTCGTTCCAATATTTTTCGGGTCGTGATGATATCTTAAGTAATACGGATGACAGAATAAAGACGCTTTTGAACCATTGCGTATCTTGCCATAAAAACGTGCTGGCATTCGTCGCCGTAATCCGTACCATACGCGACATACTTTTGCCTGCTGGCTGTTGACGGCAGGAGCGAACCGGCATTTATCGCCAGCCAAATGGGGCATGAAACTGCGCAGATGGTGTATGAAATTTACGGTATGTAGATTGATGACATGAACGACGAACAGATAGCGATGTTGAATGCGCGGTTATCGTAGTTGCAAAGTTTGCCCCCAATTTGCCCCATTTAGTACCAGAGAACTGAAATAATGCAAGAAATTCAAAAGAATACAAAGAAAGAGCAATACAACCTCAACAAGTTGCAAAAGCGCCTGCGCCGTAACGTTGGCGAAGCGATTGCCGATTTTAATATGATTGAAGAAGGCGATCGCATTATGGTTTGCCTTTCTGGCGGCAAAGATAGCTATACGATGCTGGAAATTTTACGTAATTTGCAGCAAAGCGCCCCGATCAATTTTTCACTGGTCGCCGTCAACCTCGATCAAAAGCAGCCAGGTTTCCCGGAGCATATCCTGCCAGCCTACCTTGAGCAGCTGGGCGTAGAATATAAAATCGTCGAAGAAAACACCTACGGCATTGTGAAAGAGAAGATTCCGGAAGGAAAAACCACCTGCTCGCTGTGCTCGCGTTTGCGTCGGGGTATCCTGTATCGTACGGCGACTGAACTGGGCGCGACCAAAATCGCCCTGGGCCACCACCGCGACGATATTCTGCAAACCCTGTTTCTGAATATGTTCTATGGCGGAAAAATGAAAGGGATGCCGCCGAAGCTGATGAGCGATGACGGCAAACATATTGTGATCCGCCCGCTGGCTTACTGCCGCGAGAAAGATATTGTCCGTTTTGCTGAGGCCAAAGCCTTTCCTATCATTCCTTGTAATCTGTGCGGTTCGCAACCCAACCTGCAACGCCAGGTGATTGCCGACATGTTACGCGACTGGGATAAGCGCTATCCTGGACGGATCGAGACGATGTTTAGCGCCATGCAGAATGTCGTGCCGTCTCACCTTTGTGACACTAACCTGTTCGATTTCAAAGGGATCACTCACGGTTCCGAGGTCGTCGACGGCGGCGATTTAGCGTTCGATCGTGAAGAGATTCCCTTGCAGCCCGCTGGCTGGCAGCCTGAAGAAGATGACACCGCCTTAGAGGCGTTGCGGCTTGATGTTATCGAAGTGAAATAATCTGCAGGCGTCTCAGCACTCCGCTGAGACGCCATACTATCGATCATTTTAATAGCCGTACCCGGCATGACTTGCCTTTGATCTTCCCGTTTTGCAACTGCTTCCAGGTTTTTTGCGCTACTGCTTGACGTACGGCGACGTAAACGTGCATTGGATGCACATTAATTTTGCCGATATCCGCCCCGTCTAATCCAATATCGCCGGTCAGCGCGCCTAAAATATCTCCCGGACGCATTTTCGCTTTTTTGCCGCCGTCAATACATAGGGTAGCCATCTCTGCGGCCAGAGGAAGCAACGACTGCCGGGCGGGCGCATTCAGCCAGTTCAGTTTGAGTTGCAGCATTTCTGAAAGAATATTTGCCCGCTGCGCCTCTTCCGGCGCGCAGAAACTGATCGCCAGACCGCTACTTCCCGCGCGCGCCGTACGGCCAATACGGTGGACATGCACCTCCGGGTCCCAGGCCAGTTCATAGTTAACCACCAGTTCGAGCGATTTAATGTCTAACCCTCGCGCGGCAACGTCGGTAGCAACCAGAATGCGCGCGCTGCCATTTGCAAAACGCACCAACGTCTGGTCGCGGTCGCGTTGTTCCAGATCGCCGTGGAGCGCCAACGCGCTTTGTCCTACCGCATTAAGCGCATCACAAACGGCCTGACAATCTTTTTTGGTATTGCAAAACACCACGCAGGACGCTGGCTGATGCTGGCTAAGCAACGTTTGTAGCAGCGAAATTTTTTCATGCGCAGATGTTTCGAAGAACTGTTGTTCGATAGCCGGTAGCGCATCTACCGTATCGATTTCAATACGTATTGGCTGCTGCTGTACACGACCGCTAATCGCCGCAATGGCCTCAGGCCAGGTTGCTGAAAACAACAACGTCTGGCGCGTCGCAGGCGCAAAGCGGATCACCTCATCAATGGCGTCACTGAATCCCATGTCCAGCATTCGGTCTGCTTCATCCATTACCAGAATGTGCAGCGCATCCAGCGATACGGTTTCTTTTTGTAAATGATCCAGCAGGCGCCCCGGCGTCGCGACAATGATATGCGGAGCGTGCTGAAGCGAGTCGCGCTGTACGCCAAAGGGCTGCCCGCCACACAAGGTCAGAATTTTGGTATTTGGCAGAAAACGGGCCAGGCGACGTAACTCCCCGGCTACCTGATCCGCCAGCTCCCGCGTCGGGCACAGCACTAATGCCTGTGTCTGGAACAGAGTGACATCAATTCGATGCAAGAGCCCAAGACCAAACGCCGCCGTTTTACCGCTACCGGTCCTGGCCTGCACACGCACATCATTTCCCGCCAGAATGACGGGTAATGCTGCGGCCTGAACAGGCGTCATCTCAAGATAGCCCAGCTCAGTAAGGTTATTGAGCTGGGCGGCGGGCAAAACATTCAGGGTTGAAAAAGCGGTCACAATTTACTCTCGCGGTAACGACTCATAGTCAGCAGGCGCGTATCCTCGCAGATCCGGACGTTTGATGCGACATTTTAATCGGTTCTTCGTCCGGCGGCGGGTCGGGCATCGGCTGAGGACGGGGAAGCGGCTCAGGAATGGGAACAGGGTCAGTGGGAATCGGGTCCGACAAGGACGAGTGTAGATATAATAAGGTCAAAAGACAGCTCATATTACCCTCCAGAATGTCATTCAGACTCTTAAAGGGTAGACGCAGATAGTCTACAGGCAAAAAAAAGCCGACTAATCTAAGTCGGCGTCGTACGAATCAATTGTGCTATGCAGTAATTCAAAAAAGGAAGTAAGACAATATGGAGCGCAACGCCCATCGCTTGACGTTGCATTCACCTGCGAGAGAGATATTGCCCCGAATAGGTAGATGGTTTATTGACTTCGCTCAAATTTCTCGGCGTTTTTTCACCCGAAATGGTCTGAAAAGCGCTTTTGTTACAACCATTTACTGCGATGCAACCATAAAGTAACACCACCGATCAAGACAACTAACAGAATACAAAACAGAGAAAAGCCGAACCGCCATCCGCCGCCGGGAATACCGCCCAGGTTAACGCCAAATAACCCCGTTAAGAAGGTGCTGGGCAGAAAAACCATCGCCATAAGCGACATGGTATAAGTTCTGCGCGCCAGAGACTCCTGCATCACCTGGGCAATTTCATCCGCCATGATGCCAGTACGCGCGATACAAGCGTCAATTTCATCCAACCCCCTTCCCAGCCTGTCGGCGATATCCTGCATTCTGCGCCGGTGATCGTCGCTCATCCACGGCAGCCGTTCACTCGCAAGCCGGGCATAGACGTCGCGCTGCGGCGCCATATAGCGGCGCATAACAATTAGCTGTTTACGTAGCAATGCGAGGAAACCGCGCGGTGGGATTTGCTGGTCGAGAAGATTATCTTCCAGATCGATAATTTTATCGTGTAGCTCTTCAATAAATTCACTGGCGTGATCGGTTAACGCATCGCACACATCCACTAACCAGCCGCCGCAATCTACGGGCCCGGTGCCCTCCTGCAAATCACTGACCACATCGTCCAGCGCCAGAACCTTTCGCTGACGGGTAGACACAATGAATCGCTCGTCCATATATAAACGCATTGCTACTAATTGATCCGGGCGTTCGTCAGTACTGCCATTAATACAGCGCAGCGTAATGAGCGTCCCTTCCCCCATACGACTTACGCGCGGGCGCGAGCTTTCACCAGCCAGCGCATCACGCACGTTATTGGGGAGTAAAGGCGTTGAAGCTAACCAGCGGGCGCTGTCCGGGTGGGTATAATTAAGATGTAGCCAACAGGGATGCTGACTATCGATCACATCATTATCTTCGAGCGGTTTTACTCCACCACGACCATCCAGTAGCCATGCGAAAACGGCATCCGGCACGTTCACATCCGATCCCTTAATGGCTTCCACAGCGCCTCCACGTTACAACTCTGATGCCGTTAGTCTAGCTTTCGGGAAAGGTTAAGCAATCTCTCATTTTCTCATTGCGCAAAAAGAATGACGGGAACGTGCGAAAAAAGCGCCTTAGCAACAGGAGCTTACCAAACATGTATTATCAGGCCTGGCCGCGCCTGGTGATGGTCGAAAGAGGTGATACATGAGAGCGCGACAGCGCATGTTCACTGTAACCCGGCTGGCTTAAACGAAATTTGTCGGTTTTAGTCTGTAACTCGATCACCTGCGCCTTTAAAACATCCGAAGAAGCAGATAGCGCTTCAACCATTAAGACATTGCTATGGGTTGCGCTTTCCAGATCGCTCAACGCCAGTGTTATCTGGTTAATGCCTTTTTCCTGCTCCCGCGTGGTGGTGGAAATTTCACTCATCAGCACGTTTAATTGCCCGGAACCGCCAACAATCTCCTGCATATTTTTTTCAGCCTCCTGCACTATGGCGGCCCCCTGCCGCACATTGTCATGCGTAACGTCGATCAGCGCCTTGATATTTTTTGCCGCCTCAGCGCTACGATGCGCCAGATTACGCACTTCCCCGGCCACCACGGAGAAACCTTTTCCATGATCGCCCGCCCGCGCAGCCTCTACCGCCGCGTTAAGCGCCAGAATATTAGTCTGGAATGCGATACCGTCAATCAATGAAATAATCTCCGTCATCTGCGAGGCACAGTCGGTAATAGAACGCATATTTTCTGTAACCCGCACCATTAATTCACCGCCTTTACGGGCGCATTGGGTTGCACAATCCGCCTGTATGCTCGCCATTCGGGTATTATCCGCATTGTTTTTGGTACTCGCCGCCATTTCATCCATACTGGCGGCAGTTTGAATTAACGAGGCCGACTGCTGTTCCGTCTTTACGGATAGCGACATACTGCGCGCCGCCAGTTGTTCGGAAAGGGTCATTGCCGTTTGCGAAGAGGATCTGATTTCGCGTACCAGCGCGGAAATATTCTCCGACAGGCTATTAATTCCGGGGATGAGTCGCCCGGCGCAATTATTGCCAAATTCGGAGATATGAATAGACAAGTTTCCTGCTGCGACCTCTTCAATACTTTTCTTCACGGTATTAATCGGCACTACCAGATAGCAGGTCATATACCACCAAAGCAGTAATGACGAGATCAGATAAATGATATTACACGTAATTAAAATAGGGAGATCGTGCAGAAAAGCTATTTGTAAAGTATCCACCAAAAGAAACGTACATACCATGAATAGAATAATGCATGTCCTGACGCTGATATTTCTCAACATTTTTGACGGCCTACAACCAGGATAGGAGACAGGTTTTATTTTTATAGCATTTCAGATACCTATTGCCATTCGTTTCTTTGACATTCTCCATATTCAATACCAGACCATCGCCATTTCCCTTAGTGCAACAGATAAAATCACCTATATTCGCTATGCCAGGATATTCATCCATCCATATTGACAAGTGATGTACTTATCACCATTTTCTGCTTAATAGTTAAGTCGAAAGCCAGTATATTTTAATAGACGCTTAAATAAGCGAATGACTGTTTCTCCGTGTTATTACCGCGGACAGCGTTATCGCCCGTTCTCTTGCAGAATCTTGAGCATCAGGCATAAAATCGGGTTCGCGCGAGCTTGCGCTGGCGGTCCTGTCCGCCAGCGGCAACGATTTACCGACTACGCTTCGCATGGCGCTCCCAGTTATCCTGTTTAGCCTGCACCGTTTTACGTAACGCGACATAACATGCCCCGCCGCCGCCATGGTGCGGCAGCGCCGAACAATAAGCCTGTACATCTTCAAACTCTGTCAACCAGCGGGCCACATAGCTTCGGACGATATTGGCATGTGACTTCGCCTCTCGCCCTTTACCATGAATGATCAGGACATTACGCAACCCCTCTTTCTGCGCCTCCAGGATAAAACGAAACAGCATTTTTCGGCACGTTTCGACCGGCTGGCGTAACAAATTGAGGCTGGCCTGCTGAGGGTATTTCCCACTGCGTAACTTGTCGATGACACCCTGCTGCAATCCTTCCCGACGAAATTCCAGCGGTTCATTCAGCGGCAGAATATCCAGAAAGCCCGTCGTCAGGAAATTATCAAGCTGAAGCGTGTCGATACGCTGGGGCGTTTTAAGATTACGCGTTGGCTGCCAGTGTACATCAGTATGGCGTTTCAGCGGCTGGACATCCTCCATGGCGTCAAGAAACAGCGCTTTATCGTCAAGGTTCATGGTTCATCCTCCAGCGTTTTTGCGACTGCCGTTATCATAACCGTGCCCTGTTATACCGACAACGGTTTACAGTTATTTCCAATAACAGCGACAATGTCAGGCAATTAACCGTCTCGCCAGGCTCCCTTTTTCTCCGCCAACGATATTACTGGCGCTAAATGTGTTATCCCTGACTATCTTTTAAGGAGTATGGTTGCGGGTATTCCTGGCATGATATCTTGTCTCTTACGTTAGGCTAAGACGATGTGAGAGAACGGATGCTGAGATTACTTGAAGAGAAGATAGCCACGCCATTAGGACCGTTATGGGTGGTTTGCGATGAGCTGTTTCGACTGCGGGCCATTGAGTGGGAACAGTACCGCGATCGTATGGAGCAACTGCTAAATATCCACTACCGTCACGAAGGCTATGAACGCGTTTCTGCGACTAACCCCGGTGGACTCAGCGATAAGCTTGCAGATTATTTTGCAGGCAATCTCGCCGTAATTGATACCCTGGAAACCGCCACGGGGGGCACACCTTTTCAACGGGAAGTATGGCAGGCATTGCGCGCTATCCCCTGCGGGCAGGTGATGCACTATGGTCAACTGGCGGCGCAACTGGGACGACCGGGCGCCGCACGCGCAGTCGGTGCTGCGAATGGCGCTAACCCCATCAGTATTGTTGTTCCCTGCCATCGCGTCATCGGGCGTAACGGCACTCTGACCGGATACGCTGGCGGCGTGCAGCGAAAAGAGTGGCTATTACGCCATGAAGGCTATCTTTTATTATGAATATACAGGCAAAAAGTGCCTTATCGGTCACACTTTTATGTAAAGCAACAACAAATAAATTACGTGTTTTCAAATAGATAAAAGTATTCATCAAACTTATACTTGAATTATTCCTTCTCCGGGATAGCTCAGACTTACGCGCTCACCAAAAAGATGTTAAAATTGACAAATATCAATTACGGCTTGAGCAGACCTATGATCCCGGAAAAGCGAATTATACGGCGCATTCAGTCTGGCGGTTGTGCTATCCATTGCCAGGATTGCAGTATCAGCCAGCTTTGCATCCCGTTCACACTTAACGAGCATGAGCTTGATCAGCTTGATAATATCATCGAGCGCAAAAAGCCCATTCAGAAAGGGCAAACTCTGTTTAAAGCGGGTGATGAACTGAAATCGCTCTATGCTATCCGCTCCGGAACGATTAAGAGCTACACCATTACCGAGCAAGGCGATGAGCAGATTACTGGATTCCATTTAGCAGGCGACCTGGTGGGTTTTGACGCCATTGGCAGCGGTCATCATCCGAGCTTTGCACAGGCGCTGGAAACCTCAATGGTATGTGAAATTCCCTTTGAGACGCTGGATGACCTGTCCGGCAAAATGCCTAACCTGCGTCAGCAAATGATGCGTCTGATGAGCGGTGAAATTAAAGGCGATCAGGATATGATCCTGTTATTGTCGAAGAAAAACGCCGAAGAACGTCTGGCCGCGTTTATTTACAACCTGTCCCGCCGCTTTGCGCAGCGTGGTTTCTCACCGCGTGAATTCCGCCTGACAATGACCCGTGGCGATATCGGCAACTATCTGGGCTTAACGGTCGAAACCATTAGCCGTCTGCTGGGGCGTTTCCAGAAAAGCGGTATGCTGGCGGTGAAAGGTAAGTATATTACTATTGAAAACAGCGATGCGCTGGCGGCCCTCGCCGGTCATACCCGCAACGTCGCTTAAACGTCAGCTAAACCATTGATGTTATCTTCTGCCATATCGTTAAATTTTTCTCATTTATTGATCTGGCAGAAGCGCTTCCTCTGTTTCATTCACCATATTTGAGTTACTCTTTAGTTACAAACTGCGATGACAGTTGTAAGGAGACCCTGTATGGCTATGTATCAAAATATGCTGGTGGTCATCGATCCCAATCAGGACGACCAACCCGCATTACGGCGAGCAGTTTATTTGCATCAACGGATTGGCGGCAAAATTAAAGCTTTCCTGCCTATTTACGATTTCTCGTATGAGATGACCACCCTGCTTTCTCCTGACGAACGCACCGCAATGCGTCAGGGCGTAATAAGTCAACGCACAGCCTGGATACGTGAGCAGGCGAAATATTATCTTGAAGCCGGTGTCCCCATTGAAATTAAAGTGGTCTGGCACAATCGTCCCTTTGAGGCCATCATCCAGGAGGTTATCGCCGGCAGTCACGATCTGGTGTTGAAAATGGCGCATCAGCACGATCGACTGGAAGCGGTCATTTTTACCCCTACCGACTGGCATTTGCTGCGTAAATGCCCAAGCCCCGTGTGGATGGTCAAAGATCAGCCGTGGCCAGAAGGCGGCAAAGCCCTGGTCGCCGTGAACCTGGCAAGCGAAGAGCCCTATCACAATGCTCTCAACGAAAAGCTGGTAAAAGAGACCTTACAATTGGCGGAGCAGGTTAATCATACCGAAGTACACCTGGTCGGCGCCTACCCCGTTACGCCAATCAATATCGCCATTGAGCTGCCGGAATTTGATCCCAGCGTGTATAACGACGCCATCAGAGGCCAGCATTTACTGGCGATGAAAGCGCTGCGCCAGAAATTCAGCATCGATGAAAAAGTTACGCATGTAGAAAAAGGTTTGCCGGAAGAAGTTATCCCGGATCTTGCCGAACATCTCCAGGCGGGGATCGTTGTGCTTGGCACCGTTGGACGTACCGGACTCTCGGCCGCGTTTTTGGGGAACACGGCCGAACAGGTCATTGACCATCTGCGCTGCGACCTGTTAGTCATTAAGCCTGATGAATATCAAACACCGGTTGAACTGGACGACGAGGACGATTAATCCCTCTTGCGTCCTGCCGGATGGCGCTGCCATCCGGCCAATACCACATTTCTGTTACTCATCTCCGCCGAGGAAATAGATCCCCAAAGGAATCGCCAGCAGAATAGTGAACACCAGACTGTAAACGAAAATCATTGCCGACTGAATGGCATACATAGAGCTTGTCCACTCGGACAGTGGAATATGATACTGCTCAATCACACCGCCGATAGTCGCGCGCGTTACCACCGATGCCGCAACGATAAACACTGCCAGCAGGCATAACAGAAATTTTTTCCCCTTCGCCGATTTCAGCTTCATCATGATCATAGTATTGTCCTTTACAGATGACTTTTTTACCTGATAGCAACAATACCATGACAATCGCGCGATGTCTGCTCTATAAAACGTGACATTGTATTTACATAAAAAGTAAACCGCTGAGATTAAAGCTGATAGCACTATTTCTTCTTTTTACTTATCGATGATCTACGCGTTTATCCTGGGTAAAATACCTGTTAATCAGGTCATTCTGAGCTGTTATCGTAGGAAGGAGCGGAAAACAATAATGTTCACTGAATTTTTTCTCAAAAACGCATTTAATCTGGCGATACTTTTCAGTTGCGGTATGGCGTTGCTGGTCGTGAGATTTTGGCTCAGCCGTAACGTACAGTGGAAGAAAGGATTCACGTTCCATGCGGCACAGTTTTTTATTTACGCGATTATTATTGGGACCATCGGGAGCATACTGAATAATGCTATTGAAGATTATAATTTGCGTTTTATCTCTTCCGGGGTCATTGATTTTATCTGCACCTCGCTCATTGCGCTTATTCTGACGATAAAACTTTTCCTGATTATTAACCAATTTGAAAAAGCACAGGTCAATAAAGGTAGAGATGTCACCAGTACACGTATTCTGGCACGGGTCATAAAAATAACCATTATTGTCGCGATTGTCTTACTGTATGGCGAACATTTTGGCATGAGTCTGTCCGGTCTGCTGACCTTTGGCGGTATCGGCGGTATCGCTGTTGGTATGGCGGGCAAAGATGTCCTGAGCAATTTTTTCTCTGGTATTATGCTCTATTTCGATCGCCCCTTCAGTATCGGAGACTGGATTCGTTCTCCTGACAGAAATATCGAAGGTACGGTCGCCGAAATCGGCTGGCGAATTACACGAATTAACACATTCGACCACCGCCCGTTGTACGTGCCTAATTCCGTCTTTTCATCCATTAGCGTTGAGAATCCGGGACGGATGACCAACCGTCGAATAAAAACGGTTATTGGATTACGTTACGAAGATGCCGACAAAATTGGCCTCATTGTTGACGCTATCAGAAACATGCTGCAGGCGCACAGCGATATCGATCAGAAACAGACGCTGTTGGTCTATTTTAATGAATTCGCCGACTCTTCGCTGAATATTATGGTGTATTGCTTTACCAAAACAACAGTATGGCAGGAATGGCTTGCCGTACAGCAGGATGTTTACCTGAAAATTATTGCGATTGTCCAGGAAAACGGCGCTGACTTCGCCTTCCCAAGCCAGACGCTCTATATCGATGACCCGGAGGCCGCGCCTGCGATAAAATAAAAGATAGCCGGTGCCCGATAACGCTTATCGGGCACCGAGGCTTCCCTGTCCGAATGACGGGTTGTTAGCGCCTTCCTCACGGTGATCAACGGCTCTTTTCATTCACCGTCATGGTAAATTCAAGCACCTCATTAGTGTCGTTAACGTAGGCATGAGGCATGTCGGTTCTGGCTACAGCGGAGCAGCCCTCCCGAATAATAAAGCGTCTACCGTCGACTGTTAATGTCAGTGTTCCCTGATTAACAAACAGTAATTCACAGGTGTCTGCCGGATGCCCTGCCGATTCAAACTGTTCACCAGGATGCATTATCCATTGCCAGAGTTCCAGCATATCCGGCCCGCTGGTTCCCGCCATCAGTTTTGCGCTGCCGCCTTTCTCGCCGCGCCACAACACCGGAATAGCATCCCGGTCGATAAGATGGACCATCGGCTCGCTGGCGACGTTGACAAAATCCGCCACGGACACTCCCATTGCCGCCGCGATCTTACATAACAGCGCAATGCTTGGATTGGCTTTACAGCCTTCAATTTCCACCAGCATTCCTTTACTGACGCCGGAACGCCGCGCAAGCTCATCCAGCGACATCTTTTTTTGGCTACGAAATTGTTTGATACGTTGGGAAACAGCTTCATTTATCGTGCTGACGTCGGCGCCCGCCGTGGTCGATAAGTTGACTTTTTTGGTCATTGGTCGATATCATAGAAGAAAATAGTCATTACAGGATTATGCGATGTCTTCTATGTTACCGTCAATCAGCCCGGAACTGGCCCGTATCGCTCCCGGCTTTCGTGCATTAAGTATTAATGTTATTGCCGCTCCGGTTCGCGATGCGCAGGTCGGAGAAATCGCGCTAAAAGAGGCCTGTCAGGCCGTAATTAACGGCCAACCGGCGTGGGCACAGGCGCATATAGACGCCTGGAATGCGGTGTTTAAAGCATTCGGCGCAAAACCAAAGCGCACCCCCTGCTCGGCTGAAGCGCTACGAAAACGCGTGTTGAAGGATGGAACAATGGCGGCGCTGGACCCGGTCGTTGATCTTTATAACGCGGTGAGCCTACGCTATGCCGTACCGGTAGGCGGCGAAAATAGCGCGGCTTATTGTGGATCGCCGCGGCTGGTTTTCGCAGACGGAAGTGAAACATTTGATACCCTGAAAGAAGGACACCCCGTCACCGAGTCACCAGAACCGGGCGAAGTTATCTGGCGCGATGACAGAGGCGTCACCTGTCGGCGCTGGAACTGGCGTCAGGGAGTACGTACCCGACTAAGCGCTTCAGATAAAGCGATGTGGTTTATCCTTGAAAGCTTGCCGGAAATGCCGGTTGATGAATTGTACGCGGCAGGAAACATGCTGACTGACGGCCTTGAAAAAATGATGCCAGGTTTACGTTTTGAATCCACGTTGATGGGTGTTTGATTGATATTGCGTAACAGGAGAAATACCATGTCGCTGTTTCTGACAAGTTTTATTTTCGAAAAAAAAGAGTACGACGAAGAGTTTTATCAACTGGATGGCTGGATTGAGCGCTATACACAGACTATTGATGGCTATATTGGGATGGAAAGCTATACCGATGCCGCCAGCGGAAGAATGGTTAATAATTATTACTGGCAGACCCGCGAATCAATGGAGCTATTGATAAATAATTTACAGCACCAGCAGGCCAAATCACAAAGTCATAAGTGGCTTTCCGGTTACCAGACGATTATTGCAGAAATTCAGGGGTGCCATAACGTTAACCTGCCCCATCCGCTGGCATCATTTTCAGTTCTTTATGCGTGATGCAATAGTATATGTGTTAAATGTGGGGGCACTACAGGAGGATGCCTGCGCCCCTGCATTGCCGGTTATTCGGTTCTCTGTGCAGGGACGGTGCTGATATAAGTGATTAGTAAACAGGAAGATGAGTGATATCTCGTGGTACAATAACACGCGTAACCACATTATTTTCATCGCACTCTATCAACGCTCTGGCAAAAATACTGAGCTCATTAATTTTCAGCCCGGAATTATCCAAAAACTGGCGGCAAGCGTAGTCAGAAACAAAGGTTATGCCGGGATGAATATCATGTTCCCGAATAAAACGGGCCTGAGCAAATGGCGTATCCATACTCAGCACATATACCGCCCGGTTTGAGTGGCTACCCGCTGATTTAAGGCGGTTACTATAGTCTTTTACCTGCCATTCACAAACCGGCGTATCCAGTGACGGGACGACAATAATCCGCTTTTTTATCCCCGGGATACAGTAACCCGGTAATAAATTATGGCTCACCAGCCCCTTTGTGCAGGGTAATGGTTCGCCTTCAGCCAGTATACCGGGTTTGAGGGTCAGTTGCGTTTTGCCAAAGGTGACAGCGTGTTCCTGACCCAATGAAATATAATCTTGTGTTGTTGCTGGTGTCATAAAAACTTCTCCTTTTAACGTTTGTATTCTTTTAGCCATAATAATTATTTAGCAATCTACTAAAGAACCAAGTGAACATCCATAATAAGAGCAGTGAGATAAAAGCCAACCCATTATTCATTGCTGTTTTTACTCTACTTTTTTATTGTCCCGGAGATAGTAAATTTATCTTTAATCAATTCCCCAAAATATTTATATGTCAATTTCAACTCTCCATTTGAACCTCCATTATAAGTTACCGTCTGAAGATACTCTCCGGGATTACCCCCGGCTTTGATATCGCATCGACTATTCCAACTTCCTGTTGGAAAATGCCCACACTGGAGATTGAGATTAGATATGGGGTTATTATTTATATCTTTAACAATAATTTTCACAACAGCACTCTCTCCTGGCATCAGTAAAGATTTATCTGCACTAATGACAGATAAATCTTTACTCAATTTAACTATACGTTTTGTTTCAATAGAATGGATTTCAGAAACCATCGGCACAGGCGTATATCCTGGTGCTGAGACCATATCTGTTTCGTTATAATGCTCAATTCTTATCTTCGAACCTACATTATCCTCGCTGATAACAATTTCATATTTACACGGCTTTTCACGTAGAAGCTCATGCTGTGAGTCATCTTTCTCAACGCGATAATACGTACATACTGTGGTAGCCGTTTCATTAGCTTGATATTTTTCAGTATCAGGATCACTGACTCTCCCAACCATTCTTGATTTTAAAAGCATGCCTGGTATAGGTATATATGATTCAGCATATCCAGAATCCCCATTCAATTCCAACCCATAATCACTCAACGGCGAACCAGGCCTGTGCCCAACGCTCGGCGCCGTAGGAGGAGAAAACATCCCGACGGTTGTCGCGGACGTTGTCGACGAATCCGCCAAGACGCTTATCGGCGCAGCCGCCAGAAGCAGGCTATAGATAATAAGATTATGTTTCGACATACGCACTGTTGATCCTTTTTAAAACATTAATTCGCATCAGATGCTGCGGTAGAACTCTTGGCATTTTCTTTATCAGAAATAATTCTGACGCGGATATATTTATTCTGAAGCGGTTCCCCGTTAAGGCTATAAGGGATAAGCCAGGTGGCCTTTGTCGCCCCCGGTACGGATTTCCAGGATTTCATTTCATCCGAGATTTCCCACTGATAATTAAACGCATCAGTACAGTCCGTGTTATTTACACAAAGTGTTCTGGCTCGCATTTCCGTTCCGACGACTGGCGCGGTAACACTTCCGTTGTCCTCTTCAGTACCCGGCGTAAAAAGCACCTCCACAGAAGTGACCTTCTGCGCAATGCTGTCTGACTGCGCTTGCAGCAGTACGGTCCCCTTCACCGGATGTTTATCGTCTGGTCCGCTTGCTTCAATATGTAATTTGAGCGGGCGGGTATCATCGCCGATATGGGTCACCAGAACCCGTTCAACCCAATGACCATCACGCTCTGTACCACCGAGCGCTTTAAATGCCAGACCCGGCGTATCTGATTGATACTTAATATTACGTGGTTTGAGCGACGCCCACTCCTCTTCAGAACGCTCGCGCACGTAGTGCCACTCAATAACCTTCCCCTCTTCTCCGGCAGGAAGCGGCGTACTGACAACAAAGTTGCCGTCCTCAACCTGAACATCGTCATTGATAACATTTATCCAGGAACGGAAACTGGTCTCATCCTGTGTCACCCTTACCGGGATACGCTCGGAGGTCACGCGAGTACCCCGGCTGTCAGTCACCGTTAAATAAAGGCTATACTCCTGACCGTCGGTCACCGTCAGCGGAAGTTGTGGAAGGATAAGGCCGCTGCCCAGACTCCCCTGAAGCTGGAGCCCGGCGAGAAGCTCCGCATCACCCGACCACTCAACCTTCTCAACCGGGTAACGGCTATCTACCGTCGCCATTAATGTCACCAGCGTCCCGGACAGGCCTGACACCGGCATTGCCGTAATGCGGATTTTGCTGGCCTGCTCCCGATACGCCATGACGATATCGTAATTACGATCAACAAAGGCACGCCGGTTAGTCGTATTCGACGGCGCCCCAACGTTGCGGTAATCAAGCTGTTCATGTAACGGCGTACCGAAGGAATAATTGACTCTCAGACCGCCCTCTGCCTGCGATCCGCCATTACCGGCGTCCCGATATCCTGCTCTGACCTCAAGCAAGGGGACAGGATTCCAGACCAGAGCCGCACCTGCGGCGCGGGGATTCCGGCTTAACGTACCGTTACCCAATAGATCAACTTTATCCCCGTAATACTGTTCATATGTCAGCTCGCCACTGAACCAGGGAAAATCGGGGAGCGTGCCTTTTGTTCGCAGATCAAAGCCATATGCCGGACGCTCATCATGTAACTCATGCGCTGCTGACGTTTTCCAGCCGGTGAGAGGGAAATAATAGTTGCCGGAAAAGGCCATACTGTCTTTATAGACTTCCCCGCCAATGCCGCCACGTAAGTGGGAATAACGGATGTCGGCATCCAGAAACGTATTGACGCCGAGCAGCCATCCATTGACCTCCTGGCGGTAACCGACACCAACGTTAACATAAGTGCGTCCATCGAAACTGCTGTTGTCGTGGTCGCGAAAGCCAAGCTGGCCAAAGAGTAAAGACGATGTTGTTTCCTGGACAGGAATAAACATATCGAACTCTGATGAGCGATATTTCGCGCCATCTTCAAGATTGACGCCACCACGGAAAATAATCTCCGGAAAAGCGTTCTTTATCCCCTCGTTCACCAGATGATTAGCGGCTTGCCCTGGTAACGCCTTGATTTTTCCTTTGGCATAATCCTCCAGCGTCCCCTCCTGCAGGTGCGGAGAAATAGACGATGCCGTCCCCGCAATCCACGACTGAATTTCACTATCGCTATCAGCAATGACCGGGAGTGGAATCTGACTGGTAACAATGGCCCAGGTTATATATTTAGTAATGGGTTTTTTAGAAAAAACCACTGTATTGTCTCCTGCTATATCCCCCTGCCTGGCAGGGGGAGCATTTAAATAAGATGTTTATTTAGCGATAACCATCAGCGACGGATAGCGCGTTTATTCTCCGGCGTGGCTTTCGTCGTTTTAGGCGTAACGTGGACACGGAACAGTTTATTCTGCTCGGTTCCCTTAATAATATATTTATGTTTTTCAGCGTTGGTATTATTCAGATCGGTGAACTTATCTGGTGTCCCGGCATCCGCCATCTGCCAGGTAAAGTTATAATTACTGACATCGCACTCAGCCGCCGCTGTGGTGGCACACTCCAGTACCGCTTCAAGGGTGCCGCCCACCACTGGGGTGTTGGCGTCATTGGTACCGTTGAGTTCATCAGTTGGTTTACCACTTTCATTCACCACATTGATAGTGACAGAACGTAGCTTATTAGAAATTGTACCGTCTGCGGCGGAGTCGCCGCCCACCCCAGAAGATGCAGAAGTTAATAAGACAGTGGCAGGCAAGAATGCACTATCCGGCGTCCCCGTTGCCGTCTTAATTCGGTAAACGATTTTAATTTTTTTACCACCTGCATCAGCAGGAATGGTAAAAGCCGTCCCGGTTGCCGCCGGGGTTCCAGAAGGATCGGCGGCCTCATTATCCACCAGATACCATTTAATATCGTCGGCATTATTCATTTTATCCAGCGATAAGGGATCCCCATCCTCATCCCTAATAAAAACATCCGCTATCTGGAGGGTTGAACCGGTCGTCAGTTCCCCAGACACTTCTATTTTTTTTGCATTAGTAGTTGCCACAGGACGGTGACCAACAGAAGCAGGTGTAGCAGAAGAAGCCATATCATTGGCTCTGGTATTCGCCACCGCCTCTACTGAGACCACGGATGCACAAATTGCTAACGTTAATAAAGATCTTTTGAAGTACAAAACAATTCCCTTTTATTAAATCATTAGAAATAATTACGAGATTTATAATCTCACGGGCTAAAAATTCAGGGTTATTCAATCATTTTAACCGCCTGTGAAATTATGCCCTTCGCCATGCTAATTACTTAGCTTTACTGGCAAAATCCGATCTCCAAGTGTAAAGTTTATTCAGAAACGTCAAGCAATTTAAATCTTTCTTGTTTTGCCAGAAAAGCTAACAACCCCCCACCAGTTTAATAACACAGTATGTCAAACACCTTAAATGTTTATATTTTCGGCTTCAATAAAGAGGAATGATGATGAAAAAAGCCATAATAATCTCAGTATTAGAGCAAATAGAAAAAAATCTTGAAGAGAGGATTGATATTGAAAAGCTGGTTGTTATAACAGGTTATTCGCGAAGGAGTTTGCAGGATTTTTTTAAAGAAAAGTGTGGCGTCTCTATCGGAAAATATATCAGACAACGCAAGTTGAGCAGAAGCGCCACTCTGCTAAAGCTGACCTCTCAGTCGGTCACAGATATCGCGTTCAGAATGGGGTTTGATTCAGTGCAGTCCTATAGTCGAGAGTTCAAAAAAACATTTGGCGTCAATCCCAATAACTATCGCAAGGCTGATTTCTGGGATCTCAGAAACCTACGGCCTCCCTACTGGCTTGACTGTGATGAGCATTATCAGTTCGAAATTTGTCAGCTTACGTCAAAAGAAATTTTCGGATTTCAAACATCTCATCAGATCGCAACAAATGACCTTCCTAAAAAAGCGTCGCCTATAAAATGGAAAATCATTCATGAGACGCTCAGAACGTGGGGCGAAAATGTGTATTGTCTCTCGTCTTTTAAGCCGGATAATACCAAAGACCAGGTCATCGCCGTAAGCAGTTTTTTTGGTATGGAACATAATTCCGTCGATGGAGGCAAAATACCCATGTCGAGGGTAATAAAATGTGGTAAATATGCAAAATTCCATTTCGTTGGTCATAAAGAACAATATCAACAATTTTCCAATACAATATATATGTGTATATTGCCAAAACTGAATCTTATCAGGAGAGAAGGAGAAGATATTGAATACTTCCATTTGGCATCCGTCCAAAAGCAACAGAGTAATGAATCCATTGTCGATCTTTATTATTACATCCCTGTACTGTAATGACTTCGTACCATCCACGCATTTCATCTGAAAAGCCTTCTCTTTTCAGAGCGGTAATAAAACCCTCAGTATTGATTCTGATAAAATAAGTGACTATTAATATAGTTAACGTTTTGAAAGAATTGAAAAAAAATAACTTGCGTGCACGCGACACCGGGGACAGATTTCTGACAGTACTGTACGGTGTAGTGATCAGGTAATATTGGCTACAGTTTACGGTAAAAGCAAAGTCCATACTTTAACTATTAATGGGAGTATGCTGGCCGGGCGGCTTGCGGGGCCTTCATGCTCCCACATCTATAATGTTGGTATGATTACATTCTCTCTATACTTTACTGTGCTAACCTTTTATCTCGTTGAGATAACGTTTAATTAAAATGCTCTCTTTTTGATGTACATTATAAGAGGAGACATTATTCATATTTTCGAAATCAGGGCAGACGATATGTATACAACCATCAGAAACACAACGCTAGCAATGGTAGCGTGTTTTTCGTATATCGCACATGCCAGTACCCACCCTCCTCTTATTATCACCAGGGGAGCCGGAGGAGACGCCTCCGGAGCCACAGTCATTCATGATAATTGGCGGCATGGCACTCCTGACCTGGTCAATCTTACCGATATCCCCATAGATAAAATCAGACCAGAAAAATACCGTTGCGTACTGATTATTGGGCAAGGAGCTATAAAAGAGATGCTTCTTGCGAACAATGCCTCAGCAATACTTTCCGGAAAAACTGTTGGTCTTTACACTCATCTGATCGATCAGAACACGCTCAGATTACTTCGGCAATTGCAGAACAAAGTGAGATTCAATCTCTTTTTTACCCGCTCACAGATAACTCTACTAAAACTAAGGAACATTTCAGAATATAATTTTTTGAGTTCTAAAGCAAATAATGTCTGGGGACAAGACTCACTAGCAATTGAAACAGTGGCACCTGACAGGGGTAATATACCGGAAAAAACGCTTCCCCTCAAAACAACAGATTATGTGATCTGGCTGGGTGGAAACTATACTACCTCCTCTGGTACGCAGCGTATCTTCACAAACGATCAGATTGTTGTAGCCCTGAAACCACTACATAATGTTATTTCATCAAATGCATCGATTGCTATTATGCTTTCACCACGTTTTTTTGATAATAGCATGAGTAAAGAAGCAAAAGTTAAACGACTGAAGGCAGTGCTTAACACCTTTTCGCGAAACAGGGTCACATTTTATATGAGTAAGAAGATGCTTGCTAATCTGAAAGAATTTGATTTGCCAGTTCAACTATCCCCTTCTTACGCAGAGCTGATGCGAATGCCCTGGGCCAGCGCTACCCGGCATTTTGCCTCTGTGGATCAATATAACCTGTTTGCTGATCTCATACCTAAAGTCACGCCGTTTCTTCTTGAACCGAATGATGCCGATCAAGCTCTCTATGCGACGGATTATCTTAATACCCGGCGTGTAAGTCTGACCCAAAATATTCTTAACCATGGTTGTGACTAAATAAAACGCGCAGAATCCGGGATAGTTAGCAATCCAAAACAGACCGTTAGCCATGAGTACTGTTTATCTTCACTATACAGGGAACAACCAAATTACTGACGACACAAATCAAGCCGATACCCGGAATTCGGCTATACAGGCGCTCTATTCAATTCAGGCCCAGAAACAATCCGGTCCCCATACAGGACACGGCCTTCCAACTGCTTTAGCGCATTACCAGTCCAGCTTCGATGCGCCTTCTGTCGTCTGCACTATTTCACTGGTTTTAATAACGCGATGATAACCATAAACATCAGCGTATTTCGTCATTCCGGTTGCGGTGTCAACCTCCGGCTTACCCTGCGTTTCAATAATCTCTCCCGTCCGGGTCGTCATGGTATAGGTCGTTGTACATCCGGCTAGCATCAACACTGATAAGCTAAGTACCGTAATAAGTCTACATTTTTGCATTTCTCGTTTCCCTGACACCTCTATTTTTGATGTACTTTACCGAATACCGCAACGGCAAGATGGATGATTAGGGCTATTGCTCCCTGTTTGCCCGTATCTGATTGGCTCAGGTTTTTTGATGCACTGCGTTAATCCGGCAGTAATCGCTCCAGCACATCCCCAGCCAGAAGCACGCTCTCCTGAAGACGCTCCAGGCTATACCCCGCTCGCGCCTTGGCGGAAAGTCCCGCCATTAGCGTCCCCATAAAGTCCGTCGTCCGGTCAGCCTCTTGCGGATACCGCATGGCGACATAAGTGCGAATCAGGTTTTCAGCAGCGATGTAAAACTCGCAGGCGGCCTCTCGTGCCGGTTTATCGTTACAATGAGCGCCCTCCAGAACCAGACATCCGGTAGCATCAGGATCGGCAGCGTAACGTCTTGCCGCTTCCATCAGCACATCGATAAGGCACTTCGCGGTCGGGCGATCGTGACGCAGAAGCGCCCCGAGCGGAATCGCGTCGGTCATCCTGTAACGCTTTAATACGCGCGTATACAGCCCTAGCTTGCTGCCAAACGCCGCATAGAAACTGGGAGGATTGATCCCGAACGCTTTTGTCAGATCCGCTACGCTCACCGCGTCGTATCCGCGCGAATGAAATAAGTGTTGAGCGGTTTCAATGGCTTGCTCCGGATCGAACTGGCGAGGGCGACCCGGCGTTCGGCTATGTTTTGTAGTCATCACTACATAACTCCTTGACGGCATGATTTCATTACGCATATTGTAGTGGCTACTACAATATCATAAAGGACATCCTGATGACGCTATTTCGCAACAAATCTGTACTGGTTTTAGGGGGAAGTCGTGGTATCGGCGCGGCTATTGTACGACGCTTTAGCGCTGACGGCGCATCGGTCGTTTTCAGCTACGCCGGATCGCGCGAAGCCGCCGAAAAACTGGCAGCGGAAACCGGAAGCATCGCCATCCAGACGGATAGCGCCGATCGGGATGCCGTCATCAGCCTCGTGCGTGAGTACGGACCGCTGGATATTCTGGTCGTCAATGCGGGCGTCGCTCTCTTCGGCGATGCGCTGGAACAAGATAGCGATGCGATAGATCGTTTGTTCCGCATTAATATCCATGCGCCTTACCATGCGTCAGTCGAAGCAGCCCGCAACATGCCGGAAGGTGGACGCATTATTATTATCGGTTCCGTGAATGGCGATCGGATGCCCGTACCGGGAATGGCCGCGTACGCCGCCAGTAAATCAGCCCTACAAGGGCTGGCGCGCGGTTTAGCCCGTGATTTTGGCCCCCGCGGGATTACAATAAATGTAGTGCAGCCAGGCCCCATTGATACCGACATCAATCCGGAAGATGGCCCAATGAAAGAGCTGATGCACAGTTTCATGGCGATCAAACGACACGGAAGACCTGAAGAAGTGGCTGGAATGGTGGCATGGCTTGCCGGTCCGGAAGCTTCTTTCGTCACCGGCGCGATGCACACCATCGATGGTGCCTTCGGAGCCTGACGGCCAGGCGAATATCACACGGTTGCCGTCTACGCTCCGGCAACCGTGTTAGAAGCTGTTCATGCGAGAAAACATCCGCAAGCGCCGGGATCAATCGTGGATTTTAACGCCAAGACAACCGCGAACAAATTCAGGATTAAAATGCTTCACCGCTTCGCCAACGTAGCCTAAATCAAGGGCGTTGATTTGAGCCATTTCATTATCCGTTAGTGAGAAATCCCAGATGGCAAAGTTCTCTTCAATGCGTTCCTGTCGAGTGGATTTAGGAATAACCGTGACGCCACGCTGCACGTTCCAACGCAGGACAACCTGCGCGATGGTTTTTTGATGGGCATCGGCAATCCTTTGAAGCATGACATTTTCATACGGTTTATGTCTCCCGCCGCCTAACGGCGCCCACGCTTCAGGCTGAACGTTATAATGCTTCATGGTTTCCAGCGCGGCGGGTTGTGCAAAGTATGGATGCAATTCGACCTGGTTTACCATTGGCGTAATTCTGACGGTTTCACAGAAGTTGGCTAACACATGCGCATAGAAGTTGGACACGCCAATGGCTTTTAGTTTACCGGCTTCATAAGCGTCTTCCAGCGCGCGCCACGCACTAAAATAATCGCCCATTGCCTGATGCAATAAATAGAGATCAAAATAATCTAACCCGGATTTTTTCAGCGACGCTTCAATACCTGCTTTGGCCAGATCGTAGTTAGCCATATCTTGCACCCACAGTTTAGAAGTAATAAATAACTCCTCACGGGTACACAGACCTGTCGCGATGGCTTTACGAACAGCGTCACCAACGGCATCTTCATTGCCGTATACCGCAGCGGTATCGATAAGACGATAACCGCTGCGAATAGCGCTTAACACTGACTGCTGACATTCTTCTTTGTCGGTTACCTTAAAAACGCCAAAACCCACCATAGGCATTTTAAGGTTGTTACTTAATATTGAATATTCCACGCTAAAGCACCCTTTCGTCGTAAAGACGCCATGATAAGAGCAAAATACAGGTACAATGAGTATTGTTAAATCCGATTATATTTATACAAAAAGTTCATTAATAACACTTGTACAGATTTTTTATTGCATCCAAACGTTCAGTGCTTGCTATATCCTCGCCGTGTAGCACCTGTTTGATAATGCCTTTTACTTATGCGTCAAAAACCAGTACCGTCATTTTGACCGTCTGTGAAAAAGTTTTCTGAACAGGCAATGCGATATCCGGAATAATATTTTTTAGCGAAGAGGCTCCGGCTGGCTCAGCGCCGTTTTGCACCAGTCATAAAAAGCGCGTACCGCAGGCGGCAGAAACCTGTTTTGCGGATAGACCAGCGCAAGCGGCAAATCGTAAGAATGGTTGTCCATGCAGGTCACCAGCGCCCCGCTGTGCAGATACGGCGCAACCAGATAGCTGGCGACGCGAATTAACCCCAGTCCCTGTATTCCGGCCTGAATATAAGCGTCCGTATCATCGACAACCAGCGTCTCCTGCACCCGTATCGCGTAATCCTTCCCTTCACGCGTAAAAAACCAGTCGGTGGTACGCCCGGTGCGGTGGTTCAGGTAGCCGACCGCATGGTGCTTTTGCAGATCATCTAAATTTTCAGGGCTACCGTAACGCTCAATGTAAGTGGGCGATGCTGCTATCACCCAGTTAAAGCTGGCAAGTGGACGGGAAACCAGCGTGGTGGAATCATCGATCCTGCCGGCCCGAATCACGCAGTCATACCCTTGAAGGATAATATCCTCCACGCTATCGCTGGAACAAAGTATCAGCTCCAGCTCCGGATACTGGCGCAAAAAGGCCGGGAGCGTGGGAATAATGCAATGTCGGGCGAGAGATTGCGGCATCCCCACTTTAAAACGCCCTTTGGGTTGTGCCGCCCGGCCGGGAAATGACGACTCCATGGCCGCGATATCTGCCAGCACTCTTTTGCACTCTTCGTAGTAACGCCGCCCCTCTGCGGTCACACTAAGTTTGCGAGTTGTACGTTGCAAAAGTTGAATCTTAAGCCAGGATTCCAGTTCTTTAACCACTCGCGATACCGTTGAGCGCGGCACGCCCAGCACTTCGGCGGCTCTGATAAAACTATGGGTATCCACTACGCAAACATAGACCTGCATCGCTTCCAGCTTGTCCATTTTCCCCCCGCCAATTATCCCATTTATCAGAACAGTCTAACCCGTCTTCGGCGTCTTATCGAACGCAGATCCCTGACGTAATCTCTATCTACAGGTGAATCAACACAGAGAGGTGCAAATGAAACAATCCAATAATCAGGTGGGTGAAAAAGTATTGGTGCTGGGCGCGGGACAACTGGGGGCGTCAGTGCTGGCGTCGTTGGTTCCGGCGGTCACACAGCGTAATGGTTCCGTTAGCGTTATTGTGTCAGGGCGATCCAGGGATAAACAGAGCAAACGACGTTCCAGCATTCATCAACAACTGGCAGATGCCGGTGCGCGGTTTATCCCGGTCGACATCGCAGGCAGTTCGGTTGCAGCGTTAAAAGATCAATTCCACGGTTTTGATACGATCATCAATTGTATGGGGTTTGTCGCCGGTGCGGGTACCCAGATAAAAATCACCCGCGCGGTACTGGAGGCGGGCGTTAAGCGCTATTTCCCCTGGCAGTTTGGCGTGAATTACGATGTGGTCGGCAAAGGCAGTGGCCAGCCGGTGTGGGACGAACAGTATGACGTCAGGACGCTTTTGCGCGAGCAAAACGTCACAGAGTGGGTGATTGTTTCAACTGGTATATTTACCTCTTTTCTCTTCGAACCAGCCTTTGGTGTGGTCAACTTAGCCAAAAAAACCATCAATGCCCTCGGCGGATGGGAAATGCAGGTCACCGTCACGTCGCCTGCGGATATTGGTCGCCTGACCACTGAAATTTATCTGCATCAGCCGCGTATCACTAACGAAGTCGTCTTTGTCGCGGGGGAAACGACCTCTTATGCAAAACTGGCGGAAACGGTCGAACGCGTGACGCAGCAAACTTTTACCCGAGGCGTATTGACGCTACCTGACTTACAGGAGCAACTCCGTTTACATCCGCATGACCCAATGCTGCGCTATCGCGTCGCCTTCGCGCGTGGTGACGGTATGTGGTGGCCGATGAGTGACACCTGGAATGCACAACATCATCTGCCGACACAGGATATTGCCGCCTGGCTGAAAACACAGCAATGAGAACGGCGGCATCAGGCGCTCGCTTAATCCCCATGCCTTCTGCCAGCATCAGGCGGCGGGCGTGGCTACCTTGCGTTAACAAGAAACCAGTACGCATCAGTGCTTCACGATATACATTGTACGACTATAGGCCACATCTTCCGGGTTAGTAATGGGGTATCCCTTTACCCACGGTTTAATTAACCGGCCATTGGTATACTGATAAATAGGCGCTATAGGCGCTTGTTCCGTTAAAATTTTCTCCGCTGCATTGTAATCCGCGTTACGCGCTTCGGCGGTATTTTCCATCGTCGCTTGCGTCAGGATTTTGTCATAAGTCGGATTAGTAAAGCGTGAAATATTCCCCGTATGCGTGGACGTTAATAAGGATAAGAAAGTCGACGGTTCGTTGTAATCACCCACCCAGGAGGCGCGAATAACATCAAAATTACCGGTATTCCGGCTGTCGATATACGTTTTCCACTCCTGGTTTTGCAATTTCACATCCACCCCCAGATTTTTCTTCCACATTGACGCCACCGCAATCGCGATTTTCTGATGGTTTTCTGAGGTATTGTAAAGCAGAGTTAATTTAAGCGGCTTCTGCGATCCGTAGCCTGCTGCACGCAGCAATGTTTTCGCCTGGGCGTTAAGTTCTTCCTGGCTCATTTGTTCAAACGGTGAAGGATCGGGCTTAAATCCTGCCGTGACATCCGGTGTAAAATGCCAGGCCGGTTTTTCACCGGTACCTAAGACTTTTTCCGCCATCAAACGGCGATCAATGGTCATACTTAGCGCCAGACGAACGCGGGAATCCGCCGTCGGCCCTTTCTGCGTATTAAACGCATAATAATAAGTCCCTAATTGCGGCGGCGTATAAACTTGCCCTGGAATATCCTTCAATAATTTCTGGTACAGATTTTTAGGGAAAGATTCGGTGATATCAATATCACCGGCAAGATAACGTTTCGTCGCAGCCGACTCCTGGTTAATGGGTAAAAATGTCACTTTTTGCAGTACCGTTTTCGCGTTATCCCAGTAATGCGTATTAGGCACGACCACCAGTTTTTCATTTACCACGCGCTCTTTAAGAACATACGCGCCATTGCCAATCAGTTTTCCCGGCTTCATCCAGTCTTTGCCGCTTTCAACATTCGCTTTTTGGACCGGATAAAAGGCAAAACTGGCGGTCAGACTGGCAAACCAGGGCAACGGCTTGTCAAGCTGAACACGCAAAGTGTGCGCGTCCACGGCACTGACGCCAAGCTGATCCGGCGTGACTTTACCGTCGATAATGGCTTGCGCATTAGTGATGCCAGCCAGAGCGGCAAACCAGGCGAAGGGGGAAAGCGTTTTGGGATCAACGAGGCGTTGCCAGCTATAGACAAAATCCTGGGCGGTCACCGGCGTTCCATCGGCCCATTGCGCATCATCCCGCAACGTAAACGTCCAGATACGATTATCATTGCTCTTCCACTGGCTGGCGACGCCAGGGATAATTTCACCCTTTTCGTTCTGGTTAACCAGCCCTTCAAACAGATCGCGGATCACCTGAATTTCAGGCAGCCCAACGGCTTTCGCTGGATCTAACGAAGCGGGCTCATCTTTGATATGACGCACCAGTTCTTGTTTCTCTGCCAGTACCGTTCCGCCGGGAACATCCGCAGCATATGCCAGGGAAAAGCTGCTAACCAACAGCGCACAACAGGTTACTGAAACAGAATGCCTCATAGAAGTTCCTCAAAGATGAGTTAAATGACAACGTAATTATTTGTTTCAGCAGAAAGAAATGCAATTATCTTCCGCCAGAAAGTTGATATCGCGCCATACAAGAGGGTAAATAGAAACCATTTGATAATCGGCGGGTTTTACACAACACTACGATGATTACCCTACTGGTCTCAGCTTCGGGAAACGCGTATGACTGTCACCCGCCCCCGTGCCGAGCGCGGCGCATTTCCGCCAGGCACTGAACATTATGGACGTTCGCTACTAGGCGCGCCGCTAATCTGGTTTCCGGCGCCTGCCGCCAATCGCGAAAGCGGTCTGATACTGGCTGGCACCCACGGGGATGAAACCTCATCCGTGGTGACGCTCTCCTGTGCGTTACGCACCTTAAATCCAACCCTTCGCCGTCATCATGTCGTACTTGCCGTTAATCCTGATGGCTGTCAACTGGGGTTAAGGGCAAATGCGAATGGCATTGATCTAAACCGTAACTTTCCCGCCGCCAACTGGAAAGCGGGTGAGACAGTTTATCGCTGGAATAGCCGCGCGCAAGAGCGTGATGTCGTGCTGCTAACCGGCGACCATCCCGGCTCAGAACCGGAAACCCAGGCGCTTTGCCAGTTAATTCATCGACTCCAACCCGCCTGGGTCGTCTCTTTTCACGATCCGCTAGCCTGCATTGAAGATCCACGTCGCAGCGAGCTAGGCGAGTGGCTGGCCGATGCTTTTGCGTTGCCGCTGGTGACCAGCGTAGGTTACGAAACGCCCGGTTCGTTTGGCAGCTGGTGCGCCGACCTCAACCTGCACTGCATTACCGCCGAGTTTCCCCCTGTTTCCGCCGATGAAGCCAGCGAAAAATACTTGCTGGCGATGTCGAATCTGCTTCGCTGGCATCCTAAAGATGGAGTTGACCCGTCGTAAAGCGTAGCGCGGGCTCAACATCAACCGCCAGCCATGTTGGGCCATCAAGATCGGCGAAGCTCACCTGCGGCATAAGCGGCAGCGCGGCGCTAATCGCTCTTGATGTACAGAGCATACAGCCCAGCATCAGGCCGAATCCTTGCTCCCGCGCCTCCGTTGCCAGCGCCAGCGCCTCAGTCAGACCGCCGGTTTTATCCAGCTTAATGTTGATCATATCGTAGCGCCCCGTCAGGGCTTTCAGACTACTGCGAGTATGGCAGCTCTCATCTGCACAGATGGGCAACGGATGAATAAAATTTTCCAGGGCGGCGTCATCCTGCGCGGGCAGCGGTTGCTCCAGCATCGCGACATTCAGATCCGCCAGTAACTGGCAACGCGCCGCCAGCCCCTCCGGACGCCACGATTCATTGGCGTCCACAATGAGCGTCGCCTCCGGCACCGCCGAGCGGATCGCCACCATACGTTCGCTAATCAGACGAGCATCGAGTTTAATTTTCAGCAACGTCGCCCCTTTTTCCCATAGTGCCGCCGCACTGGCTGCCATCTGTTCCGGCGTGCCTATCACTACCGTTTGCGCGGTAGTAAAAACCGGGGCCAGCGTCACGCCGAGCAGCCCGGCAAGGCTTTGCTGCTGCTGGCGGGCCTGCAAATCCCATAAGGCGCTATCCACCGCGTTGCGCGCCGCGCCTGCCGGCAACAGTTTCTGCAATGCTTCGCGAGTCAGCCCGTTTTCCAACTGAGGCACAATACTCATGATTTGCGCCATGACCGAGGCATCACTTTCACCATAACGTGGATATGGCGTACATTCCCCGATGCCTTTTACGCCCTCTTCTTCCAGTTCGACAACGACAACATGCGCTTCGCTTCGGCTACCACGCGCAATAACAAAAGGCGTATGTAACGGCCAGGTTTCCTCATATACCTTAACAGATCTCATCTCTTCCCCTCTGATAGCGCCGGACGCGGCTTGCTACAAATAGTATTTGCCGTGTTAATGAATAATGACTTAAACTGGATTTCGACGTTAACTATAAGTAAATAGGAACATAATTATGTCACAGACTGTACATTTCCAGGGTAACCCGGTCACCGTTGCCAACGTTATTCCGCAGGCTGGTAGCAAAGCACAGGCTTTTACTCTTGTCGCAAAAGATTTGTCTGACGTTTCCCTCAGCCAATATGCAGGCAAACGCAAAGTGCTGAATATTTTCCCAAGCATTGATACTGGCGTATGCGCCGCATCAGTTCGTAAGTTTAATCAACTGGCCACAGAAGTGGAGAATACCGTCGTATTGTGCGTTTCTGCTGACCTGCCTTTTGCACAGTCGCGTTTTTGCGGCGCGGAAGGCCTGAGCAACGTTATTACGCTTTCCACTCTGCGTAATAACGAGTTTCTGAAAAACTACGGCGTCGAAATCGTTGACGGCCCGCTGAAAGGTTTGGCGGCGCGCGCAGTCATCGTGCTTGACGAAAACGACAACGTTATTTTCAGCCAGTTGGTGGATGAAATCACCCACGAGCCGGATTACGACGCCGCGCTTAATGTCCTGAAGGCATAAGCCAGCGCCTGCTGGCGCTACGTTTGTCAGTACTACAGGCGGTGCTCTTTTGTCACAAGAAGGCCTCTATCCGGAGGCCTTCTTTTTTTCTACTCTTCACCCTTCTTCTGGCTCAGACCATATTCACGCAGCTTATTGGCAATCGCTGTATGCGATACCCCCAACCGTTTCGCCAGTTTACGCGTACTCGGATAGCTACGATAAAGCTGAGTAAGGACAGAACGTTCGAAACGACTGGTAATGTCATCCAGCGAACCTTCCATCGCATCCTCGCCGACTGCCACCGTCGCGGCATCGTAGTCAGGCAGCAGGATATCCTGCGGACGCAGCTCATACCCTTCCAGTTGCGTCAGCGCCCGGTAAATCGCATTTTTAAGCTGGCGAACGTTACCCGGCCAGCCGTAACGAGTGAGGACCGTACTCAGATCGGCAGACAGTTTCGGTCGCGGAACGCCCTGTTCGTCGGCAAAACGCGCCACGAACAGTTCGGTCAACGGCATAATATCCTGCGGACAATCGCGCAACGGCGGCAAATTAAGCGTCAGAACGTTAAGTCGATAATAGAGATCTTCGCGGAACAGTCCTTTTTGCACCAGCTCCACCAGATTTTTCTGCGTGGCGCAGATAACGCGGACATCAACATGAATTTCGTGATCTTCGCCGACGCGACGGAACGTACCATCATTGAGAAAACGTAGCAGCTTCGCCTGCATACGCGGCGACATTTCGCCAATTTCATCCAGCAGCACCGAACCGCCATTCGCCTGTTCAAAAAAGCCTTTTTTACCTTCCGGCGCATGGCCAAATAGTTCGCTTTCTACCGCATCTTCCGGGATTGAAGCGCAGTTGAGCGCCAGATACGGCTTCGCTGAACGAGGGCTTGCCTGGTGACAGGCATAGGCGAAAAGATCTTTGCCGGTTCCCGTATCGCCGGTAATCAGCAGCGGCGCGCTGAGCATCGCCAGTTTGCGCGCCTGCTCAACGACGTGCTTCATCTTTGCGCTCACGGCAATAATCTGACTAAACGCGCTCAGATCCTGCGTGGACAAATTCTGTAGCTGCTGCCCCATACGAATCGTGGAACGCAACATCACGACCGCCCCGGTCAACACGTATTCGTCATTTTCGTTTTGTAAATGTACCGGCGTAATCTCCATCAGGAAGTTTTGCCCGTTGATTACGACATGTTCGTTATGGGAGCTTTGCGGGTTACCGTCCAGCCAGCGCTGAAAATTGAAGCCGTTGATTAATTGTGCGGCGGTATGGTGCCGCATTCGCTCCTGGCTCTGGGCAAAAAGCTGACAACTCGCCGGGTTCGCCATCTCCACTTTACTCTTCATATCCAATGAGAGCACCGGCTCCGGCAACGCCTCAAGCAGCGCGCTCAGGGCCAGATGTTCACGTTCGGACGGCATCCAGGGAACGGTACGGACATCCGTTACGCCGGAAATACGGCGGATTTCGGCCATCAGGCTGCTGAAGTCGGTGAATTCCAGCTCAGCAAAATTAAGATAAATTCGCCCAATGGGATCAATCTCGATTCCGCGTAAATCAATGCTACGTAACACCAGTAAATCAAGTAATTCGCGGGTCAGACCAAGTCGGTCTTCACAAAAGACTTCCAGACGCATGGGAACCTTCACCTGAATAATGAACCATTAAATAGATGATAAGACACTATTCGGCTGGCAGGAAGGATTCTGTCAACAAATATTGACAGCATGACGGAAAAACGGGCGCTGCGGCGTAAAGCCAGGCAATCAGCGCCCTGTGGAAGGTCATTTCTCAGGCGACGACTTACTCTTTTGCAGCGTCTCTTTTAGCTGACCGATAAGCTGACGACGAAAATCACCGAGACGTGGTTTATCGTTATCGATCCACGGCAATGGTCGACATAGCTCCATCGCTTTTATTCCCAGTCGAGCGGTAAGGAGACCTGCGCCAATCCCCTGCGCCGCACGCGTGGACAAGCGTGCGGCCAGATCCTGAGACATCCAGTCCATACCGACTTCACGCACCAGCTCACTGGCTCCCGCAAACGCGATATTCAGCAACACCAGACGGAACAGACGAAGGCGGCTGTAATAACCAAGTTCAATGCCATACAGCGTTGCGATACGGTTAATCAGGCGTAAATTACGCCAGGCAATAAACGCCATATCCACCAACGCTAACGGACTGACGGCGATCATCAGAGTCGATTCCGCGGCGAAACGGCTAATCTCACGTCGCGCCTGCGCGTCAAGTACCGGCTGTACCAGATGCGCATACAAGCCGACGATTTCCCTGTCGTTTTGCGTTTCGTGAATAGCGGCATACCAACGTTGTAATGCCGGATGTGATTGATCAATCCCCGCCTGCTGCGCCAGTTTTTCGCAAAATGCGCGACCTTTCCCGACGCTATGGCTATGTAACAGTTCACGCGCCTCATCGCGCTCATGCGCCCGCTGGCGCAAGCGCCATAATCGCCGCCACTCCGTGACCACCGATCCCACGCCAGCGCCAACGATCAGCGCGCCTGCGGCACAGCCGCCTAAAGCGACCCAGTCCTGAGTTTGCCAGGCATTCATTGTCCACTGTACGCCTTGCCCGACCACGCTCACGCCAAACAGCGCCAGCCCTCCCATCACCATTTTACGCCACAGGCTGCGTTTGGGGCGCAGCGCGGCATCGACCGCCGCTTCTGCCGCGCCTTCGTCTTCCGGGGGCTCATCGATAGCCGCAGGCGCAAATGTACGCGACTCCGCTTCGCTGAAAGTTTGCTGCGCTTTGAAGGCCGACGTAGACTCCTCCTTTAGCGGTTCTGCAAAATCAATACGCGGTTTTAACGGTTCGCTCATCGCAGCTTATCTCCTATTAAAAACTCCAGCGCAGCGTCCAGACGAATATGCGGTAACGGTTTATCAACATCCATCACCTGCGGACGAAAGGCTTCGAACTGAAAACCCTGCTTATCCCAAAACGCTTGCCCCGGCAAACGCGAAGGCACTTCGCCGGGGTACACGGTTAACGGCGCGCCGTCACTCAAACGGTTTCCACGTAAAGCCGGGATTTTTTCGCCGTTGACCTCAATCACACCGCTGGTGGTCGCCTGTACCGACGCCAGCCCCAGGCAATCCATACTAATGCCTTCAAACGCGGCATTTTGCCAGGCATCCTGAATAAGCTGCTGGAGCAAGGCCACCATATTGGCATGTTGGTCGAGGGTGACATGGTCGGCTTTCGTCGCAGCGAACAGCAATTTATCAATCACCGGCGAAAACAAACGACGAAACAGAGTTCGCTGGCCATAGTGAAAACTTTGCATCAACTGCGTTAAGGCGAGACGCATATCATTAAACGCCTGCGGCCCGCTATTAAGCGGTTGCAGACAGTCGACCAGCACAATCTGGCGATCAAAGCGTAGAAAATGATTTTTGTAGAACCCTTTGACCACTTTTTCGCAATAGTAGTTAAAGCGTTCGCGCAGCATTCCAGCGTTGGTCTGCTTATCCGCCTGCGCCAGTTTTGACTCGCCGAAGGCGTCCACATCCGGCCACGGGAAAAACTGCAACGCTGGCGCACCCGCCATATCGCCCGGCAAAACAAACCGTCCAGGTTGAATAAAATGCAATCCCTGCGATTTACACTGATGCAAATAATCCGTCCAGGCGGCGGCAATCTCCGCCAGCCGATTTTCATCGGCGGGCGCCAGCGGATCGAGTCCATCGCAAAGTTGCCGCCATTTTGCGGCCCACTCAGCGCGTTGTCCTTGTAACAAGCCGTTCATCTGACGGGACCAGCTTAAATAATCCTGAGCCAGCATGGGCAGATCGAGTAACCATTCCCCTGGATAGTCCACAATCTCCAGATACAATGTCGAGGTATCTTTAAAATGGCGCAGCAGCGAGTCGTTTGAGCGATAGCGCAACGCCAGCCGAATCTCACTGACACCGCGCGTCGGTGTGGGCCATGCGGGAGGATTGCCATAAAGCTGAAGTATCCCCTCATCGTAGGTAAAACGGGGAATACCAAAATCACGTTGAGGCACGCGCTTTACGCCAAGCAGGCGTTCTTCGCGTACCGCGCTGAGCAACGGTAAGCGCGCGCCCGCGTGGACATTAAGCAACTGGTTAACCATCGCCGTGATAAACGCTGTTTTACCGCTGCGGCTCAACCCGGTTACGGCAAGACGCAAATGCCTGTCTACCCCACGATTGACCAGCGCGTTGAGTTCAGTTTTAAGTCGCTTCATTGACATCCTGTTGAGCCTGAAGAGAAGAAAAAATAATAACGAGCCTGCGTTATAGATATGTGCAAAAACGTTATTATCAACTACCCGGAGAGATCAACAACGGCGCATTAAGCGCCGCGGTTAGTATGAGTATTGAGCAATAGATTATCTATTTTTTTACTTTCGGCATATCAAGACGACTGATGCCGCCCATATTCATCGCGTGCGTATACCCCATATCAAGCAACATTTGTTTTGCCATGCCCGACTGTCGTCCGGAGTTGCAATATAACTTTACCGTATCGTTCCTGTCTGGAACTACCGTTTCGATATGAGATTTAATCTCCTGCAATGGGATATTAATCGCGCCCTGAATATGCTCTCGCTGATATTGTTCCGGAATGCGGACATCTATCCAGTATTCTGCGGCATAAAGCGGCATGGCTATGAATAACGCTAACGCAAATATTCCTTTTTTCAACATACTTCCGTCCTGACACGTAATGTATTTCGCACACACTATACGCCAGAGCTTAACGAAATATTATGACCAGACTCGCTATTTGTAACGCTGCGAAATTTTATTCGCCGCCTTACGAAGTACTGGCTCCAGCGCAAACGCCAGCAACATTTTTAGCGGACGACGGGCGACGGATTTTACCGCCCATCCCGCCACGCCGGCAGGCCCGTAGCGTAACGCGGTCAACAGAACCAGCTTACCTGCTATTTTGAAGCCGGGCTTCACCTTCTGCCCGGCGCGTTGCCAGCGAGTATTCATCTTCACCTTCCCGATATATCACTTAAAGTTGACGGAAACGACTACGCAGTGTGAACGTATCTGACGTGACGTAGCGTTCCATTTCTCGCAAACGCTTTTCGCCTGCGGCAAGCTCTCTGTCTACGGTATCCAGCAGTTCGCCGCTGGTCGGCTGCGGTTTCCCTGCGGCCAGATTATCCGGCATAGGGTCCAGTACAAAAGACAGGACGATATAGGCCACTACGGTAAAAAACGCCAGCCCAAAGAAAATCGACAGCACGACCAGAATACGCACCAGTTTTACCGGTACATCAAGGTAGTCGGCGATCCCGGCGCAAACGCCACGCACCATGCCCTTTTGCGGCATACGCCATAGTTTTTTATTCAGATTGATTCCACCCATTAGCGCTCTCTCCAGTTCGGATGCTCTGCATCAAGAATGTCTTCCAGCGCCTGAATGCGCTCGCGCATACGTTGCGCATCGTCTGTGAGTTGCAGTAAGCGTTGCTGCTCGCTTTGCGACAGTTCTCCCCGACCGGCGCGGTTGCTGTAATGCAGCCACAGCCAAATCGGTAACACAAACAACACAAAAATGGTTAACGGGATGGCCAGAAATAGCGCGCTCATGCGTTCTCCTTACACCTAAAGCTGATGAGCGACGGCGCGTATCGGCGCCGCCATTGTCATTATTGATTATCTTGCTTCATTTTGGCTTTCAACTGCGCCAGCTGCTCGCTGATTTCATCATCGGCTTTCAGGTTGGCAAACTGTTGGTCCAGCGATTGCTGCTTACCAAAACGATGGCTTTCCGCTTCCGCTTCCATTTGATCGATACGACGTTCAAAGGATTCAAACCGCGCCATGGCTTCATCCAGTTTGCCGCTGTCAAGCTGACGACGGACATCGCGGGAAGAACTCGCCGCCTGATGACGCAGCATCAGCGCCTGCTGGCGAGCGCGTGTTTCGCTGAGTTTGTTTTCCAGCTCGCCAATCTCTTTCTTCATGCGCGCCAGCGTGTCATCCACCAGCGTGACTTCCTGTTCAAGCGTAGCAATTAAATCGGTCAGCTTTTGTTTTTCAATCAATGCGGCGCGCGCCAGATCGTCTTTATCTTTGCGCAGAGCCAGTTCCGCTTTTTCCTGCCACTCGATCTGCTGAGCCGTAGCCTGTTCAATACGACGGGATAACTGTTTCTTTTCCGCTAAAGCACGCGCGGAGTTCGAGCGAACCTCCACCAGCGTATCTTCCATCTCCTGAATCATCAGGCGCACCAGCTTCTGCGGATCCTCCGCTTTTTCCAACAACGCATTGATATTGGCGTTCACGATGTCGGCAAAACGAGAAAAAATACCCATAATTCAATCCTCACATAATGTTCTGATAACGGGCGATGCCCTGCTACATGATTAATACAATTTGCGTGCCAACTTTTCATACCACTGATAATAAAGAAATTGTTTCGTTTTACCTCGCCAGCAAAAAAGGATAAAGTGGTGAAAAACACTAACAAGTGGCGATTTTCATCATGGCTGAATTTAAAGATAACCTGCTCGGCGAGGCAAACCGTTTTCTTGAAGTACTGGAACAAGTCTCCCGGCTCGCGCCGCTGGATAAGCCAGTGCTGATTATTGGCGAACGCGGGACGGGTAAAGAACTTATCGCCAATCGACTGCATTATCTCTCTTCACGCTGGCAGGGGCCGCTTATCTCGCTTAACTGCGCGGCGCTTAACGAAAATCTGCTGGACTCCGAACTGTTTGGTCATGAAGCGGGTGCTTTTACCGGGGCGCAAAAACGCCATCCCGGTCGCTTTGAACGCGCCGATGGCGGCACGCTGTTTTTGGATGAACTGGCGACAGCGCCGATGCTGGTACAGGAAAAGCTGCTGCGGGTGATTGAATATGGCGAGCTAGAGCGCGTCGGCGGCAGCCAGCCGTTACAGGTTAATGTGCGATTAGTATGCGCCACTAATGCCGATTTACCCGCCATGGTGAAGGAAGGGACATTTCGTGCCGATCTGCTCGACAGGCTGGCTTTTGATGTTGTACAACTGCCGCCGCTGCGCGAACGCCAGAGCGATATCATGCTGATGGCCGAGCATTTTGCTATTCAGATGTGTCGTGAGCTACGTCTGCCCTTATTTCCCGGTTTTACCGATCGGGCAAAAGAAACGTTGTTGCATTACGCCTGGCCGGGTAATGTCCGCGAGCTGAAAAACGTAGTCGAACGTTCAGTGTATCGCCACGGCAGCAGTGAACATCCTTTGGATGAAATTGTTATCGATCCTTTTCAACGCCATCCCGCCGAACCGCCCACGCCCGCCCTGCCAGCGGCATCCGCCACGCCTGACCTGCCGCTCAACTTGCGGGAGTTTCAACTGCAACAGGAAAAAGCGCTGCTGCAACGTAGCTTACAGCAGGCGAAATTTAACCAGAAACGAGCCGCCGATTTGCTGGCGCTCACCTACCACCAGTTTCGCGCCTTGCTTAAAAAGCATCAGCTTTAGCTATTTCTCCGGCTAATTGACGACATTTACGCCAGTTATCCACCGACATTTTTACGTGGCGGGCCGAAGTGCGATACACTTTGCAAATTGAACTTCAAAAACTTAACTATTATGCGCCTGGTTTTATCGTCTCTGATCGTGATAGCGGGTCTACTGAGTAGTCAGGCTACGGCTGCGGCTGCGCCCGAACAAACTGCGAGTGCAGATATTCGCGATAGCGGCTTTGTGTATTGTGTCAGCGGGCAGGTCAACACCTTTAATCCGCAAAAAGCGAGCAGCGGCCTCATCGTCGATACCCTGGCCGCCCAGTTATATGACCGCCTGTTGGATGTCGATCCCTATACTTATCGTTTAGTCCCAGAGCTGGCAGAAAGCTGGGAAGTGCTGGATAACGGGGCAACGTACCGTTTTCACCTGCGCCGCGACGTTTCCTTTCAAAAAACCGCCTGGTTTACGCCGACCCGAAAACTCAATGCTGATGATGTCGTCTTTACCTTTCAGCGGATTTTCGATCGTCGACATCCGTGGCATAACATCAACGGCAGTAGCTTCCCCTACTTTGATAGCCTACAGTTCGCCGACAATGTAAAAAGCGTGCGTAAGCTGGACAATAACACCGTTGAGTTTCGCCTGACGCAGCCAGACGCCTCCTTTTTATGGCATCTGGCTACACACTACGCTTCCGTCATGTCCGCTGAGTACGCCGCGCAGCTTAGCCGAAAAGATCGTCAGGAACTGCTAGACCGCCAACCGGTCGGCACCGGGCCTTTCCAGCTTTCGGAGTACCGTGCCGGGCAGTTTATTCGTCTCCAGCGCCACGATGGGTTTTGGCGCGGCAAACCGCTGATGCCGCAAGTGGTGGTAGATTTAGGCTCCGGCGGTACCGGGCGTTTATCGAAATTACTGACCGGTGAATGCGATGTTCTGGCCTGGCCCGCCGCCAGCCAGCTAACTATTTTACGCGACGATCCGCGTTTGCGCCTGACGTTGCGCCCGGGGATGAATATCGCCTATCTGGCCTTTAACACCGATAAGCCGCCGTTGAATAATCCCGCAGTGCGCCATGCGCTGGCCTTATCGATCAACAACCAGCGCCTGATGCAGTCGATTTATTACGGCACGGCGGAAACCGCAGCCTCCATTTTACCGAGAGCCTCATGGGCTTACGATAACGATGCCAAAATTACGGAGTACAATCCGCAAAAATCGCGCGAACAGCTAAAAGCGCTGGGCATTGAGAATCTTACGCTGCATCTCTGGGTGCCGACCAGTTCTCAGGCCTGGAACCCAAGTCCGCTAAAAACGGCGGAGCTTATTCAGGCGGATATGGCGCAGGTTGGCGTAAAAGTGGTCATTGTGCCGGTTGAAGGTCGTTTTCAGGAGGCGCGCCTGATGGATATGAATCACGATCTGACCTTATCCGGCTGGGCCACGGACAGCAACGATCCGGATAGCTTTTTCAGACCGCTGTTAAGCTGTGCGGCCATCAATTCGCAAACCAATTTCGCCCACTGGTGTAACCCTGAATTTGACAGCGTGCTGCGTAAGGCACTGTCGTCGCAGCAGTTGGCTTCGCGCATAGAAGCGTATGAGGAAGCGCAGAATATCCTGGAGAAAGAGCTGCCGATACTGCCGCTGGCATCATCACTACGCCTGCAGGCTTACCGCTACGATATTAAAGGGCTGGTGTTAAGCCCGTTCGGCAATGCGTCTTTTGCCGGCGTCTCCCGCGAAAAACACGAAGAGGTGAAAAAACCATGATTATCTTCACCCTGCGTCGGTTATTGCTGTTGCTGGTGACGCTCTTCTTCCTGACCTTTATCGGCTTTAGCCTGAGCTATTTTACGCCGCACGCGCCGCTACAAGGCGCATCATTATGGAATGCCTGGGTTTTCTGGTTCAACGGTCTGCTGCACTGGGACTTTGGCGTGTCCAGCATTAACGGCCAGCTGATCTCCGAACAGCTTAAAGAGGTGTTTCCCGCCACGATGGAGCTGTGCATTCTCGCCTTTGGTTTTGCGCTGATGGTCGGCATCCCGGTCGGGATGCTGGCGGGCGTGACGCGTAGCAAATGGCCGGATCGTTTTATCAGCGCGCTGGCACTATTAGGTTTCTCAATTCCGGTTTTCTGGCTGGCGCTTCTGCTCACACTGTTCTTTTCGCTCACGCTGGGGTGGCTGCCGGTATCCGGGCGATTTGACCTGCTTTATGAAGTTAAACCGGTTACCGGTTTCGCCATCATTGACGCCTGGATTTCAGATTCGCCGTGGCGTGATGAAATGGTGATGAGCGCCATACGGCATATGGTTTTACCGGTGCTCACGCTTTCCGTCGCGCCGACCACAGAAGTGATCCGCCTGATGCGAATCAGCACTATTGAGGTCTACGATCAGAACTACGTTAAAGCGGCGGCCACGCGCGGCTTGTCGCGCTTTACGATTTTACGCCGTCACGTGTTGCATAATGCGCTGCCGCCGGTCATTCCCCGTCTTGGTCTGCAGTTTTCAACCATGTTAACGCTGGCGATGATTACCGAAATGGTTTTCAGCTGGCCAGGGCTGGGACGATGGTTAATTCACGCCATTCGTCAGCAGGACTATGCCGCTATTTCCGCTGGCGTGATGGTCATTGGGTCGCTGGTTATTGTGGTCAATGTGATTTCCGATATTTTGGGTGCTATGGCTAACCCTCTGAAACATAAGGAATGGTATGCCTTACGATAGCGTATACAGCGAAAAGCGCCCGCCAGGCACCCTGCGCACTGCCTGGCGTAAATTTTATAGCGACGCGCCTGCGATGGTGGGTCTGTATGGATGCGCCGGTCTGGCGTTGCTGTGTATTTTTGGCGGCTGGATCGCGCCCTATGGTATCGATCAGCAATTTCTGGGCTATCAGCTACTGCCACCCTCCTGGTCACGCTATGGCGAAGTCTCCTTTTTTCTGGGGACTGACGATCTGGGGCGCGATGTGCTGAGCCGCCTGTTAAGCGGCGCGGCGCCCACGGTCGGCGGCGCGTTTATCGTAACGCTGGCGGCTACGCTATGTGGATTAGTCCTCGGCGTAGTGGCAGGCGCGACCCACGGTTTACGCTCTGCCGTACTGAACCATATTCTGGACACGCTGCTTTCCATCCCTTCGCTCTTGCTGGCGATTATCGTTGTGGCATTTGCCGGCCCACATCTGTCACACGCGATGTTTGCCGTCTGGCTGGCCCTGTTGCCGCGAATGGTACGTTCCGTCTATAGCATGGTGCATGATGAACTGGAAAAAGAGTACGTCATTGCCGCCCGTCTGGATGGCGCGACAACGCTGAATATTCTGTGGTTCGCCATTTTACCGAATATTACCGCCGGTCTGGTCACCGAAATTACCCGGGCGCTGTCGATGGCGATTCTGGACATCGCCGCGCTGGGATTTTTAGATCTCGGCGCGCAGCTTCCCTCTCCTGAATGGGGCGCCATGTTGGGGGATGCGCTGGAGCTAATCTATGTCGCGCCGTGGACCGTTATGCTACCCGGCGCGGCGATAACGCTCAGTGTTTTACTGGTAAACCTGCTCGGAGATGGGATTCGTCGTGCGATTATTGCGGGGGTGGAATAATGCCGTTACTGGATATCCGCAATCTCACCATTGAATTTAAAACCAGCGAAGGTTGGGTAAAAGCGGTCGATCGCGTCAGTATGACATTAAGCGAAGGTGAAATTCGCGGCCTGGTAGGTGAATCGGGTTCCGGAAAGAGCTTGATTGCTAAAGCTATTTGCGGCGTCGCGAAAGACAACTGGCGAGTCACTGCCGACCGTATGCGTTTTGATGATATCGATCTGCTGCGCCTCTCCTCACGTGAACGGCGTAAGCTGGTCGGACATAATGTGTCGATGATCTTCCAGGAGCCGCAGTCGTGCCTTGATCCTTCCGAACGCGTCGGCCGCCAGTTAATGCAAAATATTCCCGCCTGGACCTATAAAGGCCGCTGGTGGCAGCGTTTAGGCTGGCGTAAACGGCGTGCAATTGAATTACTGCACCGGGTGGGAATTAAAGATCATAAAGACGCGATGCGCAGTTTTCCCTATGAACTGACCGATGGCGAGTGTCAGAAAGTTATGATCGCTATCGCGCTGGCGAATCAACCGCGACTCCTGATCGCTGATGAACCCACCAACTCAATGGAACCGACGACGCAGGCGCAAATTTTTCGCCTGTTGACGCGACTGAATCAAAACAGTAATACCACCATTCTGTTGATTAGCCACGACCTGCAAATGCTGAGTCAGTGGGCTGATAAAATCAACGTTTTATACTGCGGCCAGACGGTAGAAACCGCGCCAAGTAAAGATCTGGTGACGACGCCACATCATCCTTATACGCAGGCGCTTATCCGCGCGATTCCGGATTTTGGCAGCGCGATGCCGCATAAAAGCCGTCTGAATACGCTGCCAGGCGCGATCCCGCTACTGGAGCAGTTACCGATAGGTTGTCGTCTGGGGCCACGCTGCCCTTACGCGCAACGAGAATGCATTATCACGCCACGCTTAACCGGCGCGAAAAATCATCTCTATGCCTGTCATTTTCCGCTGAATATGGAGAGAGAGTGATATGGTGGAAACTCTGCTTGAAGTGCGCAACCTGAGTAAAACCTTTCGCTACCGGACAGGATGGTTTCGTCGCCAGACCGTCGACGCCGTGAAACCATTAAGCTTTACGCTTCGTGAGCGTCAGACCCTGGCCATTATCGGCGAAAACGGTTCCGGCAAATCCACGCTGGCGAAGATGCTGGCCGGCATGATTGAACCCACCAGCGGCGAGCTTCTTATTGACGATCATCCCCTGCATTACGGCGACTATTCGTTTCGAAGCCAACGTATTCGAATGATTTTTCAGGACCCCTCAACGTCACTGAATCCACGTCAACGTATTTCGCAGATCCTTGACTTCCCCCTGCGCCTTAATACCGATCTGGAGCCGGAACAGCGGCGCAAACAGATTGTCGAGACGATGCGTATGGTGGGGCTATTGCCCGATCACGTAAGCTACTACCCGCATATGCTGGCGCCGGGGCAGAAACAGCGTCTGGGCCTGGCCCGCGCGCTGATTTTACGCCCTAAAGTCATTATCGCGGACGAAGCGCTGGCTTCGCTTGATATGTCCATGCGCTCGCAGCTCATCAATCTGATGCTTGAATTGCAGGAAAAGCAAGGCATCTCCTATATCTATGTCACGCAGCATATCGGCATGATGAAGCATATTAGCGATCAGGTATTAGTGATGCATCAGGGGGAAGTGGTTGAACGCGGCAGCACCGCCGATGTGCTCGCCTCTCCGCTACATGAGCTTACCCGCCGTTTAATCGCAGGCCATTTTGGCGAGGCGCTGACCGCTGACGCATGGCGAAAGGATCGCTAAGCGAAACAAATACCCTCAGTTCGATTCTCTGAGGGTGTTCATGCGACTGCCCAACAGCAATGTTTCAACCTCTTCTAACGCAACGGAAGGAAATAACGTGCCCTGGGTTGCCCAAATGCCTGCCGTTTTTAACACCGGCAAATAGCGTGTGTTTTCCTGGCCCCCCACCACGATCTTGTCACAATAACGCCGGATATGTTTGACAAGCAGCGGAAACGTCATTTTTTCAATTTGTGAGACAAAAAAGCTGCGATCAAGTTTTACGCCGCTAAAACACCCGCAAACTAATGGCGCAGCAGTTGCATTCCCTACGCCCAGGTCGCCCAGCCATAATGGATTAGGTTGCTTATGAAGCGCGTGTATTAAAGGATCGATTAAGGCGTTATCTTGACATGAAAAATGTTCAGCGACCTGCAGCTCCACAAATAGCATGGCGTGTAGTAATGCGCGAATATCTTTATCCTGAAGGACAAGCTGCGCCATACCCCGATCAATATTTACGATACAGAATAGGCCGTGGCGTAGAAACCAGCCATGTTTAGCCGCGATTGTCCGCAACAGATCAAGCAGAAAACGGCGCTTCTGCGAATTGTCCCATGACGAGATAACAAACTCAGGGTGTAGCGGACGAGCGGGCGACGATGCAAAATGGGTAGTGATTTCGACACCCAGTAAATCCCCCTCCATTGCCCTTATCGGCTCTGCCATAAAAAAATAGCGCATGTGACCACTCCACTTGATCTTAACTCCCTGATAATGCGCTTTTAACGCAAATCAATCAATAAAAACGATCAATATATAAAAAATGATCGAAAAAAACAATATATGTTAACTTCATGATAACTTGCTAATTTTATGTTTTGAGAATGTTCTTCTATTGCTATAAGAAAATTTACATACTATGCCGAACAACGCTAATATGACGGCATTAGACCATCCGTAAAGCCAGGTTTTTCTTGTCAGGCAGAGGGGAAAAATCAAGGCGAGTTAATGGTGTTGCACCATCGCGTGGCATTTCACCCACTATGGCAGCGCGGCATCGCCAACCCTAATGGCGAGTTGCATCTCCGCTACAGGCTGTCCAGATCCCCCGAACGACCTTTAAGCGAATAGCAACTCTCAATAATTGATCGGCAAATCTGTAGCGAATGAGCCCCGGCGATTCGCAGAAAAGAACGGAACTAAATGCTATTTTTTTAATTCATTCTTTAATACCTTAGCCACAAGAGTCCCTTCCTCAGGCGCGGCTAGTTTAAAACGTCTTCCTGGCGCAGGTGTCTGTTCTTCCTCTCCGATTAACGCATCAAGATCCGCAATAAGTGACTTATAATATTCAATATCTTCAGTATCTCCTTCGGTCTCGGCCCGCTTTAATTTTATCATGTGATGGGCCTTAATTTGCTCTTCCAGTTGCCTTGTTGCAAGAGAAACGCTTCGCTGTTGCCGGGATTCTTGTGACAGCACCATTTGATCGCCATCCACAAAGAAAAGAACCCCTTCTTTAATCAGAATATTACCTAAGATATTTATATCATGCATAAAAACCCCCCGGGATTTAAGAAGCTCCTCCGCCATTCGATAGTTATCTTCATCTTCAACATCGAACTCCTGACCTTGAATATATTTTGAAACTAAAACCGTAACGTCTTTACCATTAATATTCATGATGGCCGAACGAGAAAAATTCTTGTCGCCATTGGCCATATTCAAATACTTACTGACACGCTCAGGATGACAATTACGATGTTCCTGAGAGTTAACATCCACTTTTATTCCCCGCTCATTAACTGGAATCTTAACAACAAAGTCATCATGTAACCGATAGACTGTCCCATAACTTCCGCTACCTATTTTATTTTTTTCAATATCACGCATGCGAATATTTTTCTGAAACTCCGGCGAGTTAATAAACGCCTCTATTGCCGCTGGTTGTGATGCATCCGTCTGATCAATAGCGCCGCTCTCATAACCAGACGCCGTGGCGGGCGTGGTCAGGAAGTCTATCAAACGTTGCTCAAAAGCCTCATAGATTCCATTACTACCTGCCTCGCTCGGCGGTAGATTATCATTACCCAAAGCGGCAAGCGTAATTTCCCCGTTATTATAATTAAACATCGTTTCTTTTAAAAAATCGACGCAACGTTCAGAACACTCCGTCTCGGTCACTAATACTCCATCGTAAAACATCTGTAGTAGTAACATATTTTCTTGATGTACTAATACCTCTACAGTGTATTTATCTATTGTTTCAGGCCTGGAGGCATCAATAAGTTTAATATATCCAAGAAGGGGGCGCCATCGTGTACAGTCTTCATCTCGCTTCGAAAATGGTCCTGGAGAGAAAGGCCCTTTAATATCGGGATGCTCTTTTTTTTGGCACAGTAGATTATAGATTTCTCTATAATCAGAAATTAAACTTCGACTGGTAAATATATTCCTGAAAAAATCTATGAATTTCTCATACGTTGAAAAAACATGCTCTCTTTTATGATCAATGATATCTCTTAAATGTCTTTCTGATATCTGGCAACTATGATTTCCGATCTGAAATGTAAACGGCATATGTCTCATCCTCTGAAAATTTATTATAATATACATGCAAACATATAAAAACCTGAGTTGTAACTACTGTAATCACCTGATTTCCAAAATTTTTCATATTCAGTATTACTCTGCATCAATAAATAGAGAAAACCTTCAGCACCTAAAAAAGAAATTATTTTTGTTAAGCATTTGCTGGTTAAAATTACATGTCCATAACATCGCTAATAGGTGAGGTAAACCATTTGGATGAATATTCAGGCTTCCTACAGAACCTTTATTTGTCTGGTGGAAAGCGCATCGCTATCGTACTTGCTATCCGTCCCGGTGTCTCTGGTTGGATGAGGCGAACCTTACACCAGCTGGTATACTGCACCGTAGGGCCTGTCCCATTAGACTCTTTGATTTGCCAGTTTGGCCCTGGGGAGTGCTCAAAATCCTCAGGGGCTTCGTTACCGTGTGGTTTTAGAACGTCACCTGCCGGAGATAGCGGCGGAAAAATAGCGTGACACACGGGGCCAGGAGTGGGATATAATTTCAGACTAATTTCGAATAATGTTGAAAAGTTGCTGTTAACCATTGTTCGTAAAAGCAAAAAATAAGCAATGACTATAAGGATTAAAGCTATGGGTTTTCTTTCCGGTAAGCGCATTCTGGTCACTGGCGTGGCCAGTAAACTGTCCATCGCCTACGGTATCGCACAGGCGATGCACCGCGAAGGAGCTGAACTGGCGTTCACCTACCAGAACGACAAACTGAAAGGCCGTGTAGAAGAATTTGCTGCCCAGCTGGGTTCCAGCATCGTTTTACCGTGTGATGTCGCTGAAGATGCCAGCATTGACGCTATGTTTGCAGAGCTGGGTAACGTTTGGCCGAAATTTGACGGTTTTGTACACTCGATCGGTTTCGCGCCTGGCGATCAGCTGGACGGCGATTATGTTAATGCGGTTACCCGCGAAGGCTTTAAAATCGCTCACGATATTAGCTCTTACAGCTTTGTTGCCATGGCGAAAGCCTGCCGCACCATGCTGAATCCGGGTTCTGCGCTGTTGACCTTGTCTTATCTGGGAGCGGAGCGCGCCATCCCGAACTACAATGTCATGGGTCTGGCGAAAGCCTCTCTGGAAGCCAACGTGCGTTATATGGCAAATGCAATGGGGCCGGAAGGCGTTCGCGTCAACGCCATCTCTGCGGGTCCAATCCGCACGCTGGCGGCGTCCGGTATTAAAGACTTCCGTAAAATGCTGGCGCATTGTGAAGCCGTTACGCCAATTCGTCGCACCGTGACCATTGAAGATGTGGGTAACTCAGCGGCGTTTCTGTGTTCCGATCTCTCGGCAGGCATTTCTGGCGAAGTCGTCCATGTTGACGGCGGGTTCAGCATTGCGGCAATGAATGAACTGGAACTGAAGTAAGCGCATTAAGTTTATTAGCGGGCAGCACGGCTGTGCTGCCCCATTCCCCTCACTCACCGCTCATCTCGTTATATAGCGTTCTGATATTTGTTATCACCTAACAATCTTTCATCCCTTTCCCGCATACGCCAGGATAATCCAGCATAAACGATCCGACGCCGAATCATTATCGATCGCCATTTCATCCTCGGGAAACCCTATGGAACAATGCCGAAAAGCGGGTAAAAGCCACTGGTATCATGAAACACAATCCACTATGTCGTCACAAACCCCGCTTTCGCTGATGCCGGAAGCCGCGTATGTTAACGATCGTTTTTTACTGGATTTAACGGTAGCAGAAACCGCGTTGACGCCTTTTGAGTCATGGTTAAAGCCCGCTCGCCAGTTGGCGGATGTCTTATTTCCCCGCACGGTTCTCAACGACCGGCTTCATACGTTTAGCACCTATGAACGTATGAGCACCGCGCTGACCGCCGCTCAGGTATTTGGGGTTCAGCGTTTGTGCCGCTATTATGCCGCGCGTCTGGCGCCGCTACCTGGCCCTGATGCCTCAAGAGAGAGCAATCAACGGCTGGCGCAAATTACGCAATACGCTCGTCAGCTTGCCGGCTCCCCCTCCGTTATCAATACGCGAGCCCGCGAACAGCTTGCAGAGGTGGGATTAACCGCCCGGGATACCGTACTCATCAATCAGATCATTGGGTTTATCGGTTTTCAGGCGCGAGTAGCGGCGATATTTCAGGCGTTTTGCCGTCTGCCCGTGCGCGAGCTGCCCGGCCAGGAGATGCAGCGCTTTGCCAGGGCCGCGCGGTTTCAAAACCCCCAGACAACATGGCGGCCCGCCGCCAGTCTGGTAGAATATTCTCCCGCCCATACCAAAGTTCGGCGGCAATATTCGTCTTCACAATGCCAAATAATGGCGCCGGTACTCATGCGCGATCCGTCTTCATTCGCGTTACTCGAACGCATACTGACCAGCACATTACACACTGCGTCGCTCCCTTCTTTACTTCCACTTATCACGCTCCTCACATCACGTATCAACGGCAGCGCCGCCTGCTTTAACGAACAGGCAACCCAACCTGGCGCGTGGCGCCGCGCTGTTATCACGTTACGCCAGGAAGACGATGACATCGCTCGTTGGGAACTTGAGCCTGCGCTGACACAGGCGATACAATGGCTCACCAGAGCGCCCGATCGCTTTAGCGCCGCGCATTTTTTCCCGCTACTCACCAGGGGAGTTTCATCGGAGCAGGCCATTAATATGTTAGGCTGGTGTGGCGTGTGCGGATGGTTAAATCGTTTAAAAATCGCGTTGGGCGAAACCTATTAACTCATCCATTACTGAAAGAGCGCTTGCTGCGCCAGGCAGAATCGCGTAAAACTGTCAGCCGCTCTTTTGGCTACGAAAATAGACGAATATGTTTCAGGACAACCCGCTGCTAGCGCAGCTTAAACAGCAACTGCATTCCCAGACGCCGCGCGCTGAAGGGGTCGTAAAAGCCACGGAAAAAGGCTTTGGCTTCCTTGAGGTTGACGCGCAAAAAAGCTATTTTATTCCTCCGCCGCAGATGAAAAAAGTGATGCATGGCGATCGTATCGTCGCGGTCATCCACACGGAAAAAGAACGAGAGTCTGCCGAGCCGGAAGAACTGATCGAACCGTTCCTGACGCGCTTTGTGGGAAAAGTTCAGGGTAAAAATGACCGCCTGTCCATCGTGCCGGATCATCCGTTGCTGAAAGACGCGATTCCCTGCCGCGCCGCGCGCGGCGTTCAGCATGAGTTCAAAGAAGGTGACTGGGCGGTTGCCGAAATGCGCCGCCATCCGCTTAAAGGCGACCGTTCGTTTTACGCCGATTTAACGCAGTACATCACCTTTGCCGACGATCACTTTGTTCCCTGGTGGGTTACGCTTGCCCGCCACAACCTGGAAAAAGAAGCGCCGAACGGCGTAGCGACGGAGATGCTTGACGAAGGGCTGGAGCGTCAGGATCTGACCGCGCTGAATTTCGTCACTATCGATAGCGCCAGCACTGAAGATATGGATGACGCGCTATATGCTGAGGAATTAGCGGACGGCAGACTCCAGCTTACGGTGGCTATCGCCGACCCTACCGCCTGGATTGCCGAAGGCAGTAAGCTGGATAACGCCGCGAAAATTCGCGCCTTCACCAACTACCTGCCGGGCTTCAATATTCCTATGCTGCCGCGTGAGCTGTCTGACGATCTGTGTTCGCTGCGCGCCAACGAAGTGCGTCCGGCGCTCGCCTGTCGCATGATCATCGCCGCGGACGGCACCATTGACGATGATATCGCCTTTTTTGCGGCCACCATCGAATCGAAGGCCAAGCTGGCGTACGACAATGTCTCCGACTGGCTGGAAAATAACGGCACCTGGCAGCCGGAGAACGAAGGCATTGCCCAGCAGATTCGTCTGTTGCACCGTATTTGTCTAAGCCGCAGTGAGTGGCGTCATCATCATGCGTTAGTCTTTAAAGACCGCCCGGATTACCGCTTTGTGCTTGGCGAAAAAGGCGAAGTACTGGATATTGTGGCGGAACCGCGCCGTATCGCTAACCGTATCGTAGAAGAGTCGATGATCGCCGCTAACCTTTGCGCCGCGCGCGTACTGCGCGATAAGCTCGGTTTCGGTATTTACAACGTACATACGGGCTTCGATCCCGCGAATGCCGACGCGCTGGCCGCGCTGCTGAAAACGCATGGTCTGCATGTCGATGCCGAAGAGGTGCTGACGCTGGAAGGCTTCTGTAAACTGCGTCGCGAACTGGATGCGCAGCCCTCCGGTTTCCTTGACAGCCGCATTCGTCGCTTCCAGTCTTTTGCGGAAATCAGCACCGAGCCGGGGCCGCATTTCGGTCTTGGTCTTGAGGCTTACGCCACCTGGACCTCTCCCATCCGTAAGTATGGCGATATGATTAACCATCGCCTGCTGAAAGCGGTCATCAAGGGGGAAGCTATTGCGCGTCCGCAGGAAGATATCACCCAACAAATGGCGGAACGCCGTCGCCTGAACCGCATGGCGGAGCGCGATGTCGGCGACTGGTTATATGCACGCTTCCTTAACGATAAGGCGGGGACAAATACCCGTTTCGCGGCAGAAATTATTGACGTCAGCCGCGGTGGTATGCGCGTGCGACTGGTCGATAACGGCGCTATCGCCTTTATCCCTGCCCCGTTCCTGCACGCCGTTCGCGATGAACTGGTATGCAGCCAGGAAAACGGTACGGTACAGATTAAAGGTGAGACGGTTTATAAAGTGACGGATGTCATTGATGTCACTATTGCGGAAGTTCGCATGGAAACCCGCAGCATTATTGCCCGACCGGCAGCGTAACCACGTTGAGCTCGCTTAACGGCCTTTGCTGAGAAGGCAAAGGCCGTTTCTTTTCTTCTTCTCCCTTCCGTCATGCTCTAAGTTTAATCTTATTCAAGCGCCCCATTTCTTGTTATTTTTAGCTGGCGACTATGCTTTTTCCAGAATCTGGATTACATATGAATACATAGATAAAACAATACGTTCAGCCATAATTACCCTTATTTATAACATGGCTAACCTTTCTTTTCGGGCACCTGGCGCTTAAATGGGATGGTACGCATGATGAAACAGATTCAGGAACAAACGGCGCTAAATCCCCTTCACTCTCACTGGCGTCTGGCTGATGACCGCAACGTGCTGTATCTCTCCCCGACAGGTGAAACGGATGCAGAAAAAACGGTTGAGCTATCGCCGGAGCAAGCCGGGCGTATCCGGGAAATAACGGCGATTACGTCCAGTCTGCTGATAACGTTGTTGATAGAAAAACAGGTTACCGCTGTGCACCTGGTAGGCCGTAAGATTAATAACCGTGAATGGGCTGGCAGCCTGGCAACCTGGCCTGATACGCCTGCCGTCGCGCCAACGCAGGCGCAGGAGCTCTCTTTTGCCGAGCAAATCGTATCAGAAGCCAACTCAGTCATTGCGATACTGGATAGTCGGGGAAAAATCTGTCGATTTAATCGGTTATGCGAAGAGTACACGGGCTTAAAAGAGCGAGATGTAATTGGTCAAAGCGTCTTTAAATTATTTATGAGTCGCCGGGAGGCGGTTGCCTCCCGACACTACATTGAGAATTTTTTTCGCAATGGCAATGCCTATGAAATCGAACGCTGGATAAAGACTCGTAAAGGCCAACGCCTGTTCTTATTTCGTAATAAATTTGTCCATAACGGTAGCGGAAAAAACGAAATTTTCCTGATCTGCGCAGGCACGGATATCACCGAAGAAAGGCGGACTCAGGAGCGTTTACGCATACTGGCGAATACAGACACCGTCACCGGCCTGCCCAATCGCAATGCTATTCATGAATTTATTAATCATGCTATTGCCTCGGCTGGCGAGTCGCAGGTGGGTATCGTTTATCTCGATCTGGATAACTTCAAGAAAATTAATGACGCCTATGGGCATATGTTTGGCGATCAGCTCTTACAGGCCGTTTCGCTGGCGCTGTTGAGTTGTCTGGAGGAAGATCAATTGCTGGCCAGACTGGGGGGAGATGAATTCATTGTCCTCGCTGCCCATACGTCTCAGGCCGCGCTGGAAGCAGTAGCCTCACGAATCCTTACCCGTCTGCGGCAACCGTTTCGTATTGGACTTATTGAAGTTTACACGGGATGCGCCATTGGCATTTCGTTGGCCCCCCGGCACGGACAGGACAGCGAAAGTCTCATTCGCACTGCCGACACCGCAATGTATAACGCCAAAGAAGGCGGCCGCGGTCAGTTCTGCGTTTTTTCGCCGGAAATGAATCAGCGCGTATTTGACTATCACTGGCTGGATACAAACCTGCGAAAAGCGCTGGAAAACGACCAGTTACTTATTCACTATCAGCCCAAAATTACCTGGCGCGGCGAAGTACGTAGCCTGGAAGCGCTGGTACGCTGGCAATCGCCGGAACGCGGATTAATTCCGCCGCTGGAGTTCATCTCATACGCCGAAGAGTCAGGACTCATCGTCCCGCTGGGCCGCTGGGTGATTCTGGATGTGGTTCGCCAGATTGCGAAATGGCGCGATAAGGGGATTAACTTGCGCGTAGCCGTTAACTTTTCGGCGCGACAACTGGCCGACCAGACGCTTTTTACTGCGCTTAAACAGGCTTTGTACGATCTGAATTTTGAGTATTGCCCGATCGATGTCGAGCTAACGGAAAGCTGCCTGATTGAAAACGACACGCTGGCGCTATCGGTTATCCAGCAATTTAGCCAGCTCGGCGCTCAGATTCATCTGGATGATTTTGGCACCGGGTATTCTTCGCTTTCTCAACTCGCCCGGTTCCCTATTGATGCCGTTAAACTGGATCAGGCTTTCGTCAGAGATATCCATAAGCAACCGCTGTCGCAATCTCTGGTTCGGGCGATTGTCGCGGTGGCTCAGGCGCTAAATTTACAAGTGATTGCCGAAGGCGTAGAAAATGCTAAAGAAGATGCCTTCCTGACAAAAAACGGCGTCAATGAACGACAGGGCTTTTTATTCGCCAAACCTATGCCCGCCGTTTCTTTTGAACGCTGGTACAAACGTTATCAGACGAAAAAAATGCGTTAATGGCGGCGATAATAGGGAGAGCTGCCTGTGCAGACAGGCATAGCCCTATTTTTCCCTTCTCTTTTCAGATTAATTTCTGCATCATGAATTGAAACCTTTTCTGACATTAAGGATGACAAACATGTCTGATATCGAAGCACAACGAATTGCCGCACGCATTGATACCGTGCTGGATATCCTTGTTGCTGGCGATTACCACTCGGCCATCAATAACCTTGAAATATTGAGAGCAGAGCTGTTAGATCAGGTTAAAGACGGTATCTCGCCATCCCAGGCTCCCGGGTCGCCCTGGGAAATCTGATAGCGATTATTTGTCCGGGATGGCCGTTAGCCCTTCCCGGCTCTCTGACTGTCTGTTGACTCCTCTTAACGAATAAAATTAATACTATGAACTCCCGACAACAATCAATTTTGCAAATGGTGGTTGATAAAGGCCAGATGAGCGTTGCTGAACTGGCGAAAATTACCGGCGTATCTGAAGTCACGATTCGTCAGGATCTGAATACCCTGGAAAAGCAGAGCTATTTACGCCGTGCGCACGGTTTCGCCGTTTCGCTTGAGAGCGATGACGTAGAGACTCGCATGATGACGAACTACACGCTAAAACGCCGACTGGCGGAGTTCGCCGCCTCGCTGGTCAGTCCAGGGGAATCCGTTTTTATTGAAAATGGCAGCAGCAATGCGCTATTGGCCCGGACGCTGGCGGAACAAAAAGATGTCACGATCATCACCGTGAGCAGTTATATCGCGCACCTGCTCAAAGAGACCCCTTGCGAAGTCATTCTCCTCGGTGGAATCTATCAGAAAAAAAGTGAAAGCATGGTAGGGCCGTTGACGCGACAGTTTATCCATCAAGTGCATTTCAGCAAAGCATTTATCGGTATTGATGGCTGGCAGGCTGATACCGGCTTTACCGGACGCGATATGATGCGATCGGATGTGGTTAACGCTGTTCTGGAAAAAGGCTCAGAAGCGATTGTCCTCACCGACAGCTCCAAATTTGGCTGTGTGCATCCCTATCCCCTGGGCCCGCTCTCTCGCTTCCATCGTGTCATTACGGATTCCAGAATTTCCGCCAGCGATCAAATGCAGTTAGAGCATGCAGGGCTGCTAGTCAATGTTATTGGCTCATCCGTTTAAAATATTTCCCGATGGTTTGCCCTATGGCAAATCATCCTCTCTCTAAGACTTTTCTGACATCCCAATTAAGACTATTTACCTGTTGTAACGAGCGTAACGTCGTAAAATTAATATTAGCGAAATAACAGGAAGTGACTATCACCTGCGTGATATACCCCTGCGCAATCAGGTTTTACGGAAAATCTCTTAACAGGTTTTATTTTAACTATAGTTATAGTGAGTTTAATTCCGTGAATCGTTAATTCAGGAGAGAGTATTATGTTTATGACGAGCAAAAAAATGGCCGCTGCTGTGCTGGCAATCACCGTAGCAATGTCTCTGAGCGCCTGCTCAAACTGGTCCAAGCGCGATCGCAACACGGCTATTGGCGCAGGTGCGGGGGCGTTAGGCGGCGCAGTGTTAACGGACGGCAGTACATTAGGCACCCTGGGCGGCGCGGCGGTCGGCGGCGTGATTGGTCACCAGGTTGGAAAATAATCCAGACGTTTAAATATTGAACGGCTCAAAATAATACGTTTATTCTTTTCAGGTCTGGATTACAAAAATAGACAAAGTTGACTTTTACGCCACGGCAATTTACAACCGTGGCGTTTTCATTAGCCGCCAGCTAATTTTACTTTCATTCCTTTAGCTTCCAGCAATGATTTTATCAAGTCGCGTTTATCACCCTGAATTTCAATAATCCCTTCTTTTACTGCCCCGCCACAGCCGCATTTTTTCTTCAGTTCAGCCGCCAGTTTGGTTAATTCCGCATCATTCATCTCGATACCGGTAATCAAACATACGCCTTTACCCTTACGGCCACTGGTTTGACGCTGAATGCGAACGATACCATCCCCTTTGGGACGAACCGGCGCCGTTTTAGGTTCTTCAATGCGCCCCGTCTGTGTTGAATAAACCAGACGACTATTGGAATCGCTCATTATGCCTCCCGTTTCAGTGACGCGTTAATATCCTTCAGCGTTTGCGCCGGATCTACCGATTGCGTAACCGGGCGGCCAATCACCATATAGTCGACGCCGGCGGATAATGCCTGTTCGGGCGTCATAATGCGTCGCTGATCGCCTGCCTCGCTGCCTACGGGCCGAATGCCCGGCGTCACCAGCTTAAATGCAGCGCCAAAGGCCTGTTTAAATCTGACCGCTTCCTGAGCGGAACAGACCACGCCATCCAGCCCGCATTGCTGCGTCAGGCGCGCCAGCCGCTCCGCATGTTCCGCCGGTGACAACGTCACGCCCAGATCGTGTAGATCGCTGGTTTCCATACTGGTCAACACGGTCACGGCAATGAGCAACGGCGCATCTTTACCGAATGGCGCCAGCGCGTCGCGCGCTGCGGCCATCATTCTCGCCCCGCCAGACGCGTGAACGTTTACCATCCAGACGCCCAGGTCTGCCGCTGCGGCGACTGCCCGGGCCGTGGTGTTGGGAATATCATGAAATTTTAGATCAAGAAAGACATCAAACCCACGCTGCTGGAGATCCCGAACGAGTTGTGGACCAAACAGCGTGAACATCTCTTTGCCCACTTTTAAGCGACAATCGCGAGGATCGATTTTATCGACAAACGCCAGGGCTTTATCGCGTTCATGGTAATCCAACGCCACAACGACAGGCGATTCAGTAACAGCGCAGGAAGAAGATGAAGCAGTAAACGTCATGACCAGACCTTCTTGATGATGGGCACCGGAAGTGGCGCAAATTGGATAAACGGCGTGCATTCTACCTGCGGCGCAGGGAAATTAACAGGTTCGATTGACAACCTGATAAGCCTTGGTCGCCGATGTCAGCGTCGTTTCTAGCTTTACATCATTAAGTATGTTGTAACTAAAGTGAAGCTTTTTTTATATACTACTGCCCATCAAGTCCGCGAATAGGTTTAATGGTCGACCATGCCCGGCAGGACGGACAGTGCCAGTACAAGGTATAGGCGGTAAAACCGCATTTCTGACAACGATACCGCGGTTTACTGCGCACCTGCTCGCCAACCATATCACGCAGTACCATCAAGCTTTCTTTCGCTCGCCCTTCTTCCGCCTCGTTGAGATGGTAATCCATCAGCTTATGGAACACCCGCATGGTAGGATGTCGCTGTAGCTGACGCGTGATATAGACTTGAGCTGCGTCACTACCTTCACGTGCTTCCAGAATATCGGCAAGCATTAACTCAGCGCCAGCACCGGTATTCTCCTCAACGGCGCGACGTAAAAACTCCGCCCACTCGGCATTTTTACCGAGCTGTTGATAACAGGTTTGCAGCATCTCCAGCGTTTCGCTGACCAGCTCTTTATCCTGAACGATCACACGTTGCAGGCTTTCGACCGCTTTGGCGTAATCCCCTCTCGCCATATAAACGCGCCCCATCATGATAGACACCCGGGCGCTATTTTTATCTGCGGCGGCACCTTTTTTCAGCAACGCCATCGCGCGATCCATGTCGTCGTTGCCCATCTGCTGTAAAGCTAACTCACAGTAAAAATGGGCGATTTCGATACGCTGTTTATCTTTGCCCAGTTTCACCAGCCGTTCTGCTACTTCGATCGCCTTTTGCCAGTCGCTGGTTAGCTGATAGATTTGCAAGAGCTGCTGTAACGCGCCTACGCGAAATTCCGTTTCGTCGGTAAGTTGGTTAAACATATCTTCCGCGCGGTCATATAAACCGGCGGCCATATAGTCGCGCCCCAGTTGCTGAACAGCCAGTAAACGCTGTTCATAGGTCAATGAAGCGCTTTCCATGAGCGTTTGATGAATACGAATGGCGCGATCGACTTCGCCGCGAGAGCGAAACAAATTACCGAGAGTGAGATGAGCCTCAACGGTGCCGGTATCCTCTTTAAGCATATCGAGGAACAGATCCACCGCTTTATCTTGTTGGTTACTCAGCAGGAAGTTAACCCCTGCGACATAATCGCGCGACAGGCGGTTAGCTTCATCCTGTTTTGTTTGTTGCGCACTTCTGCGACCCATATACCACCCATAGGCAGCGGCTACAGGCAACAGCAGAAATAACAACTCCAACATAAATGATTATTCCTTTACAACCGACGAATCGGCAGGGACCGCAACGTCGGTTGCTGGCGAAAGCTTGTTTTCCAGTCGTTTAATTTTACGTTCAGCGCGGGCAAGGGAAACGCGGACCCGCAGCCAGAACAGGCCGCAAATCAGCCAGCCAATCGCAAAACCGACGGCGAACAGCACAGCAAGCAACGTGGAGATACGATACTCCCCTTGCGCCAGCAGGTAGTTAAACGTCACCTGTTGATCATTCTGCGCGCCCAGCGTCACCGAAATAACAAAAATCGCCAATACCAGTAAGAAAATGAGTAAATATTTCACATTACTTCCCGTTATGTGGTTTGCGCGAATAAATCGTGTCCAACTTACCGCATCCAGCCTTCTAAATTACCATTTTCCCGCCTCGCGCGAAATGGAAATGCGCCCGCCATCAGATGATTTAAGGGCAATAGTCAGAAAATCAACCGTTGTCAGCTTTCCTGCTCGCGTTCAGCAATTTCTTGCGCTTCTTCACGAGGCGGCATAAGCGGCCCGCAAATTCGCTGCGCCAGCCAGGTCGCCAGGGTAACTAATAGCCAGGAGATGAGCGTGGCGACCACTAAATCTCGCGGCCAGTGCATTCCCAGAAGCAAACGGCTGCCCATTACGCCGGTCGCCCAGACTAACAAAAACGCGATGGTGAAAGTCCGTCTGCGCGGCCATAACAGACCCACGGCCAAAAGCGCCCAGCTCGCTGCAAACATGGTGTGTCCGGAGGGAAACGCAAAGCCCGTCTCTTTTTGCCAGTGCTGACGCAGGAAAACGGGGATGTTCTGTTGCCCGGCCAACTGCTCTTTCACTAAATGTCCGCGTTCTGTACGCTTTAAAGTGTAGAACTCATCGACGGGAATATGGTGCGTTTTTTCAAGCCAGACCACAAATGGCCGCGGCTCCTGTACGCGCTCCTTTACCCATGACTTCACGCCCTGCCCGACGATAATCGCCCCGCCGAGAATCGCAAACAGCATAATGGCGGCGCGCAGGCGAAATCGCAGGCACCATAAGAACCATCCACAAAGAATCACATGCGTGATAACGCCCCAGGGTTTGGTCACGGTTTCCGTTATCCAGAATAGCGTTTTTAGCCACCAGACCTGATGTCCTGGCTGCCACTGCCAGCCTGATACCCATACGGCAAGCGGCATGATAAGCAACAGGGCGGCTCCTGCCGCGGTGCGCTTCGCAATTGAAAGCATGGATGCTCCTTTTATAAGTAAGTATCACAATCATAACTGAAAATTCTCGCCGGACTGGAAAATTGACAAATTTGTGCCATTCCTGAGCAATTACGTGGTAGTGATTAGGTGATGACCGCTGCCTTATGGCAAAATAGCGGGATACAGGCCAACAGGCGACGACACCGCAGGCGTCAGCATAATCTGGAGAAATACATGCAGCTTAAACGTGTGGCAGAAGCCAAACTGCCAACCCCATTGGGTGACTTTCTGATGGTGGGATTTGAAGAACTGGCAACCGGACACGACCATGCCGCGCTGGTTTTTGGCGATATTTCAGGTAAAACGCCAGTACTGGCTCGCGTTCATTCCGAATGTCTTACCGGGGACGCGCTTTTTAGTCTGCGCTGTGACTGTGGTTTTCAACTGGAAGCCGCGCTGACGCATATTGCGGAAGAAGGACGCGGTATTCTGATTTACCACCGTCAGGAAGGCCGCAATATCGGCCTGCTTAATAAAATTCGCGCTTATGCGTTACAGGATCAAGGCTATGACACGGTGGAGGCCAATCATCAGCTCGGCTTTGCCGCCGATGAGCGTGATTTCACCCTGTGCGCGGATATGTTCAAATTACTCGGCGTGGATGAAGTTCGCCTGCTGACCAATAATCCGAAGAAAGTCGAAATACTGACCGAGGCGGGAATTAATATCGTGGAACGCGTTCCGCTCATTGTGGGTCGTAATCCAAATAATGAGCATTATCTCGATACTAAAGCGGCCAAAATGGGCCACCTGCTAAGCAAGTAAGCCACCGGTATTAAAGCGCGGGCCTGCCTGTTTACGGCAGGCCCGATAAACGGCTTTAGTTCAGCATATTTCTAATGACATAGTGCAAAATGCCGTCATTCTGGTAGTAAGTCAGCTCGGTGGCGGTATCAATGCGACAGCGGCAAGGCACCGTTTCTTTGCTGCCGTCCGATCTCGTTAACGTCACCGGAATGGTCGCGCCAGGGCGCAGGTTTTGCAGATCCGCGATATCAATCACCTCTTCCCCGGTCAGTCCCAGCGTTTTACGCGTTACGCCCTGTGGAAACTCCAGCGGCAGGATCCCCATCCCAATCAGGTTTGAGCGGTGGATACGTTCGAACGACTCGGCGATCACCACGCGAATACCTAACAGCCGCGGACCTTTTGCCGCCCAGTCACGGCTCGATCCCGACCCATACTCTTTCCCGGCAATTACCGCCAGCGGCGTTTTTTCCTGCTGGTAAAGCATCGCGGCATCATAAATCGACATCGCTTCCGTACCCGGCAAATGCCGCGTCATCCCACCTTCGACGCCGGGCAGCATTTCGTTGCGAATACGAATATTGGCGAACGTACCGCGCATCATCACTTCATGGTTGCCGCGCCGTGATCCATAGGAGTTAAAATCCTTCCGCTCAACGCCGTGGTTTTGCAGATAGCGTCCGGCGGGACTGTCCGGCTTGATACTGCCGGCCGGAGAAATATGGTCGGTCGTTACCGAATCCCCCAGCATCGCCAGGATACGCGCGCCGTGGATATCTTTGACGGGTGCAGGCTGGGCCTGCATTTCATCAAAGAAAGGCGACAGGCGAATATAGGTTGAATCCGACTGCCAGCCGTAGGTATCGGACGATTCAACCTGAATCGATTTCCATTCTTCCGTGCCCTCAAACACTTCCGCATACTCTTTACGGAACATATCCGATGATACCAGTTCAACGGCGCGGGCAATTTCCTGCGCCGAAGGCCAGATATCCTTCAGGTATACCGGATCGCCTTTACGATCGTACCCCAGCGGGTCTATCGCGAGGTTAATATTCATGTTTCCGGCCAGCGCATACGCGACCACCAGCGGCGGCGACGCCAGCCAGTTCGTTTTCACCAGCGGATGGATACGCCCTTCAAAATTTCGGTTACCGGAAAGCACGGCCCCTACCGTCAGATCGCCTTTTTTAATCGCGGTCTCAATAGGCTCCGGCAACGGACCGGAGTTCCCGATACAGGTCGTACAGCCATAACCGACCAGGTTAAAACCGAGTTCATCCAGATAAGGCGTAAGTTTGGCCTGCGCCAGATAGTCAGATACCACTTTTGACCCCGGCGCCAGAGAAGCCTTGACCCACGGTTGACGCTTCAACCCCAGAGTTACTGCTTTTTTCGCCAGTAATCCCGCCGCCATCAGCACGCTGGGGTTCGAGGTATTCGTACAGGAGGTGATGGCGGCAATGACGACAGCGCCATCAGGAAGCTGATATGGCTGTCCGTTCATCGTATAGTCAACCGGCTGGCGATCTCTTTGCGCGGTATTCAGCTCCAGCTCGGCGCTGGCGGCAAAGGCTTTCGGCACATCGCCTAACGCCACGCGATCCTGCGGGCGTTTCGGCCCGGCCAGACTGGCTTCGACATCGCCCATATCCAGTTCCAGCGTACTGGTAAATACCGGTTCGTCTCCGGGATTGCGCCACATTCCCTGCGCCTTCGCGTAGGCTTCAACCAGCTCGACCAGATCGTCGCTACGCCCGCTTAATCGCATATATTCCAGGGTGATGGCGTCAATGGGGAAAAAACCACAGGTGGCGCCATATTCCGGCGACATATTAGCGATGGTCGCGCGATCCGCCAACGGCAGCGAATCCAGACCATCACCATAAAATTCAACAAATTTACCCACGACGCCATGCTTACGCAGCATTTGCGTGACGGTGAGCACCAGGTCAGTGGCGGTGATCCCCTCCCGAAGTTTACCGGTTAACTTAAAGCCGACGACATCCGGGATAAGCATCGACACGGGCTGACCAAGCATCGCCGCTTCCGCTTCAATACCACCCACGCCCCACCCCAATACGCCCAGACCATTAATCATGGTCGTATGGGAGTCAGTCCCCACCAGCGAGTCCGGGTAAGCAATCCACTCCCCGTCCTGTAATTCGCTCCAGACGGCTTTACCCAGGTATTCCAGGTTAACCTGATGGCAAATGCCGGTGCCGGGCGGCACCACGCTGAAACGGCTGAATGCCTGCTTTCCCCATTTCAGGAACATATAACGCTCATGGTTACGTTCCATTTCCAGCCGCACGTTTTCTTCAAACGCATCATCATCGCCGAAATGATCGACCGTCACAGAGTGGTCAATAACCAGATCAACCGGCGATAACGGGTTCACTTTCGACGTATCGCCGCCGAGGCGTTTAACGGCTTCACGCATCGCCGCCAGGTCGACAACGGCAGGCACGCCGGTAAAGTCCTGCATCAGGACACGGGCGGGCCGCCAGGCAATTTCACGATCGGCATGGGCATTTTTAAGCCAACCGGCCAGCGCCTGAATATCTTCATCAGTCACAGACTCGCCGTCCTGCCAGCGCAACAGGTTTTCCAGTAACACTTTAAGTGATTTGGGCAAACGGGCGATATCGCCCAGGGATTTGGCAGCCAGCGGCAGACTGTAGTAATGATACGTTTTATCTTTGGCCTGCAATGTATCCTTACTGGCTTCTCGTAGGGTTGACGACATAGCTCCTCCTTAAATGACAGGGTTGCGTTACCCTGATTCTCCACAGGGTTGTATTAAAGATAACACAAACAAAATGTAACGTTTTGATAACAACCCAAATTGCTAAAAGAGGAGAAACCTAACAGGCGAGGAGCGAAGATGAAAAAGCCCGATAAATAACGCATTATCGGGCTTTGACGAGATTAGACGGCAATCCAGATTAACTCGGCCCAGAACAGTAGCGATAATATAAACGCGCCAGTCCATGACCAATACTTTATATTTAACGTTAACATAGGCGACACCAACTGTGTTTAATCAATACTGAGAGGCGCTCAGCACACGGTTGCTGCGGTGTAATAAGACAGCGTTAATAAAACAATAACGCCAATAAAAAGACGGATATTATTTTTGTGACACCTCATCAGCAAAAGCATCAATAAATGCCCGCTGCTGCGGTGTGAGCGTCCAGTGTTGCGGAACAGACCGAAAAACGGTCGTATCCGGGGTGTTATCATCGTCACAAGATTGAATCGGGGGCGCAACCACGCGCTCGCGTTCCGACGTAATGCTCACTTAGCCCCACCAATGCCAGATAACAAACGCTACCACTACCCAGAACAACGCAGAACCCACAAAAACCGCCAGCCATGCTTTACGTTTGAGCTCAGGGTCGCGGCGCGGTTCCTGGTTTTCAGAAGGCATTACTAACCTCATGCTATCGGTATCACTTATCATTTCAGCACCAAACAATCGGTACAATTAATCATCAGATGAGACAAATCCTAAATAAACTTTAGTCAAAAATCCAGTCAATTTACGAATCGTTGCCAGTGAATAAATCAATCTTTTGACTCAAGATAACTATTTGGAAAAAGAAACTGGCGGGACGGGTAATTCAACACTATTTCGCTGATCATTACCCGTAATACTTCGAGGGGTATTGCAAAAGGCGGCTTTGTCTGCCATGCCACTACGAGGCAAACCGACGGTGCTATTACTTTTCAGGCAGCTTTATATCCTGAAACATCGCTTCAATTTCTTCATTAGAACGCAACGCCACCGCCGTATCCACCACATCACGCGTCAGATGCGGCGCAAAACGCTGGATAAAATCATACATATAGCTGCGTAAAAAAGTACTACGGCGAAAACCAATTTTTGTGGTGCTGTGGCTAAAAATATCGTGCGCGTCAACCCGCACTAAATCAGGATCGGCAAGCGGATCGACCGCCATGCTGGCAATGACGCCAACGCCCAGCCCCAACCTGACATACGTTTTAATCACATCCGCATCGGTTGCAGTAAAGACGATCCGCGGCGTTAATCCTGCGCGATTAAAAGCGGTATCCAGTTCGGAACGGCCGGTAAAGCCGAAGGTATACGTCACCAGCGGATACTGCGCCAGCGCTTCAATCGTTATGGAAGACATTGCCGCCAATGGATGATCCGGCGTCACCACTATCGAACGGTTCCAGTGATAGCATGGCAACATCACCAGATCGTCATATAAATGCAGCGCTTCCGTGGCAATCGCGAAATCGGCGTTCCCTTTCGATACCGCTTCCGCAATCTGCGTTGGCGACCCCTGATGCATATGCAGCGAAACGCGCGGGTAACGCTCGATGAAGCCTTTAATCACGCCTGGCAATGCGTAACGCGCCTGAGTATGGGTAGTGGCAATATAGAGCGAGCCTTTATCCGGCCAGGTATGCTCGCCGGCGACCGACTTAATGGCATCGACTTTGGAAAGCACCTCACGCGCAATACGAATAATCTCCTGACCTGCGGGCGTCACCTGAGTCAGATGCTTACCACTGCGGGCGAAAATCTGGATGCCAAGCTCATCTTCCAGCATCCTAACCTGCTTGCTGATCCCCGGCTGGGAAGTATACAACCCCTCAGCGGTAGAGGAGACGTTAAGGTTATGATTAACCACTTCAACAATGTAACGAAGCTGCTGCAATTTCATAATACATCATCCAGATTAGCGCCATCAGGCCATCGTTTATCTGCAGACTTAATCGGGCTGCTAATACGATTTAATAATAAAAAAGGTGTTAACTATAACCACTATATCATTTATATCTGAACTGTATAGCCAGCGCGATAAAATAATAAGCCCGCTATACCCAAAATAATTCGAGTTGCTTAAAGGCGGCAAGGGAGTGAGTTCCCAGGCGCATAGATAACGATGTGACTGGGGTGAGCGACAAATCTGCCGGGAGCAGATTTGAACGTCGCGTGCGACGGCCCGTCAGGACGAAGCCCATGGATGGGCCGAGTAATCCGTAGCCAACACATAAGCCACTTGAAATATGAAGGGGATATAAAAAAGGGCCGCTTACGCGGCCCGCTTGACTATAGTGACGACAGGCAGGGGTTATTTCTTGCCTTCAGCCCACTTGCCGTCGACGAAGAACGCTGACCATCCCGTCGCCTTCCCGTCTTTTTCCGCCGCAACGTACTGCTGTTTTGTTTTGCGGCTAAAGCGAACAACGGTTTTATTGCCTTCCGGGTCCTGCTGCGGCGCATCCGCCAGATAACGCAGTTTTTCCGGCAGGCGATCGCGGAACCGGTAAAGCTCCTCGACTAATGGCGCGCGCGTTTCACGTGATTTCGGGAACGTATTGGCCGCCAGGAATATCCCTGCGGCGCCATCGCGCAGCACAAAGTACGCGTCCGATTTTTCACACGGCAGTTCCGGTAATGGAACAGGATCTTCCTTCGGCGGCGCAACTTCGCCGTTACGCAAGATCTTACGGGTATTTTTACATTCGTCGTTAGTACAGGCCATGTACTTACCAAAACGCCCCATTTTCAGGTGCATTTCGGAACCACATTTCTCACACTCAACGATCGGGCCGTCATACCCTTTGATGCGAAACTCGCCTTCTTCAATCTCGTAGCCGTCACAGGTCGGGTTATTACCACACACATGCAATTTACGCTTCGGATCGATCAGATAGCTGTCCATCGCCGTACCGCACTTCTGACAGCGCCGCTTGGCGCGCAGGGCGTTGGTTTCGGCGTCGTCGCCTTCCAGCACGTTCAGAACTTCATTTTCCGGCACCAGGTTAATGGTCGTTTTACAACGCTCTTTCGGCGAAAGCGCATAACCTGAACAACCAAGGAAAACCCCCGTACTGGCAGTACGAATTCCCATTTTACGGCCACAGGTTGGACAGTCGATGCTGGTCAGCACCATCTGGTTAGGACGCATCCCCCCTTCTTCCGGATCTTTCTCGGCTTTATCGAGCTGCTGAGTAAAATCGCTGAAGAAGTTATCCAGTACCGCTTTCCACTCGGCCTGGTGATTTGCAACCTGATCCAGACTATCTTCCATCTGCGCGGTAAAATCGTAGTTCATCAATTCGCGGAAGTTTTCTTCCAGCCGGTCGGTGACGATTTCACCCATTTTTTCCGCATAGAAGCGACGGTTTTCAACGCGAACATAGCCGCGATCCTGAATGGTCGAGATAATCGACGCATAGGTAGACGGACGACCAATACCGCGCTTCTCAAGCTCTTTAACCAGAGAAGCCTCGCTGAAACGGGCTGGCGGTTTAGTAAAGTGCTGAGCAGGCGTCAATTCAAGTAGCGTCAGCGCATCGCCCTTATTCACGGCAGGCAATGTGCGATCTTCATCGCCTTTACGCAGCGCCGGCATCACTTTTGTCCAGCCGTCAAAGCGCAAAATACGCCCACGCGCTTTCAGACGGAATTCGCCTGCGCCAACGGTAAGCGTAGTGGAGTCATATTGTGCTGGCGTCATCTGACAGGCGACAAACTGACGCCAAATTAGCTGATACAACTTCTGCGCGTCAGCCTCCATGTCTTTCAGCGACTCCGCCATGACAGCAACGTCGGAAGGACGGATCGCTTCGTGCGCTTCCTGAGAGTTTTCTTTGCTGGCGTACTGGTTCGGGTTATCCGGCAGGTATTTCTTGCCGAAATTATCGCCAATATAGCCGCGCACCATGTTGACCGCATCCTGACTCAGGTTGGTGGAGTCTGTACGCATATAGGTGATGTAGCCCGCCTCATACAGACGCTGCGCCATCATCATGGTTTTCTTCACGCCAAAGCCCAGCCGGGTGCTGGCCGCCTGTTGTAGCGTGGAGGTGATAAACGGCGCGCCAGGTTTGCTGCTGGTCGGTTTGTCTTCACGCTCCAGTACGCTATAGCGCGCTTTTTCCAACAAGCTGACGGCGGCAAGCGTCTGCTCGCGATTAACCGGCCGGAATGGCTTGTCGTTCTGATGCGTGACCTGTAGCGGTAGCGCCTCGCCAGACGGCGTCGTCGTATTAGCGTCAATTTCCCAGAACTCTTCCGGAACAAACGCTTTAATCTCGCGCTCGCGTTCAACGACCAGACGGACCGCGACAGACTGAACGCGACCTGCCGACAAACCACGGGCGATCTTTTTCCACAGCAGCGGCGAGACCATATAGCCTACCACGCGGTCCATAAAGCGGCGCGCTTGCTGGGCGTTAACCCTGTTAATGTTCAGCTCGCCCGGCTGTTCAAACGCCTGGCGAATGGCATTTTTGGTTATTTCGTTAAAGACTACGCGACTGTAGCGCGCGTCATCGCCGCCGATCACTTCCCGCAGGTGCCATGCAATGGCTTCCCCTTCGCGGTCAAGGTCGGTTGCGAGATAGATGTGGTCGGCTTTTTCCGCCAACTGTTTCAGTTCAGAGACGACCTTCTCTTTACCGGGCAGCACTTCATAGTGCGCATCCCAGTTGTGCCACGGGTCAACCCCCATACGGTTGACGAGAGCGCCACGTTCATCCTTTTTGGGCTTTTTAGCCGTTTTGGTGGAGGTAGAGTCGGCGCTCTTTTTAGCTGCTGAGCCACTGGTCGGCAAATCACGGATATGACCCACGCTGGATTTCACCACGTAGTCATTACCCAGATACTTGTTGATCGTTTTGGCTTTTGCCGGGGACTCAACGATGACAAGAGCTTTACCCATATTCACCTTTACCTAAGTTGATTCTTCCAGGAATGCGTCGCACGTTGATTCACCTTCCACTGGCGACGAGACAACGATATATGGTCTCTGCGTCTGCGGATATCAACCCCTTGTACTGGCTTTGTGTACGAAATGTAACCCTCAGGTGACTGAGTTAACAGGCTTTTTTGCACACACGCGCTATAGCACGACGGAATTTTGGTCGAATGTCAAGCAATTCTGTTGCCAGATTGACGAAAGCGTCACACTGTACCTGATAAAATTCGATACGCAACTTTATTAGCATGCAAAAACAAATCTTGCCAGTGAACGCAACATGACAAATCCATCAATTTCCTGTGAGAATATTTGCCCATCAGAAGTGCTCAGCGTAGACTAATCTCCTTGTTTAAGGAGTAAAAAATGCATAAAGAGACGCAACCTATCGATCGCGAAACACTGTTGCTTGAAGCCAACAAAATTATTCGGGAACATGAAGACACGATGGCAGGTATTGTCGCCACCGGCGTAACGCAGAGAAATGGCGTGCTGGTTTTCAGCGGCGATTACTTTTTAGACGAGCAAGGGTTACCGACCCCTAAAAGCACCGCGGTGTTTAACATGTTTAAACACCTGGCGCATGTGCTGTCTGAGAAGTATCACCTGGTTGATTAATCCATGCCGGATGGCGCTGAATGCCATCCGGCAATAGCGGTTTACATCAACGGCTTTTGTCCACGCTGCCACCAGCGCAGCAGCAGCCGATCCGCGCTTTCCGCCGCGCTGCCGGTAACACGATCGATCAGTTTTTTACGCTGCATATAGCGCACATTCAGCACCTCGCGCCCTTCCATCAGGCCGAGGATAACCTCATCGCTGGTGTTAATCTCATCAACCAGTCCCTTCTCCAGCGCCTGCTGACCGTACCAGTGTTCGCCCGTGGCGACCTGTTCAATGTCCAGAGCCGGACGCATCCGCTGCACAAACTCTTTGAACAGATGGTGCGTTTCGTTGAGATCTTCACGAAACTTCTGCCGCCCTTCTTCCGTATTCTCGCCTAACAAGGTCAGGGTACGTTTGTACTGCCCTGCGGTATGCAGTTCAATATCAATGTCTTTACTTTTGAGAAAGCGGTTAAAGTTCGGGATTTGCGCGACAACACCAATTGACCCCACAATAGCGAACGGCGCCGCGATAATTTTTTCCGCCACGCAGGCCATCATGTAGCCTCCGCTTGCCGCGACTTTATCCACTGTCACGGTCAGCGGAATATTTTTATCGCGCAGGCGCTGCAATTGCGATGCCGCCAGGCCATAGCCATGCACAACGCCACCTGGGCTTTCCAGACGCACAACCGCCCGATCGCCGGGTTTCGCCACTGCCAGCACCGCCGTGACCTCTTCGCGTAACGCATTAACTTCGTGAGCATCCATACTGCCTTTGAAATCTATCACCCATACACGCGGTTTGTCCGATGTCGCAATGTCCCCCAGCTTCGCTTTCGCTTTGGCGGCTTTCGCCTCCTGCTTATGCTTTTTTTTCTGCGCTTTATGCCACAGTTTTTGCTGATGGCCATCCATCAACGCCGCAGCAAGGTCATCCTTCATCTCCTGATACTGCTCGCTCAAATTGGTCACGCGCAGCTCGCCGCGCTGACGTTTGCGTTGCGTAGCATTCACGATCAGCAGCACAATGACGGCAATGGCCACCACAACGGTGACGATTTTTGCCAAAAATAAGCCATATTCAGACAACAATTCCACGACTCCCACCTTGATTAAATAACGCGACTTGCGCTCAGTGTACAACAGGCATCGAAGTCAGTCTCTCTTCATCCGTATGCCTGTTGAGGAAGAAAAAGTATGACAAGACGTTCATTTTACGGCGTTATCGCCCCTGTCTGATTGAAAAAAAAGGCGCTTTCAGGCATAAACCCGAAAAGTTAACGCGAAGATAAGACAACCTGGCAGGACGGTGCACCACGCCGTTGAGGAGTAGCCATGCATTACCAACCGAAACAAGATCTATTGCAAAACCGCATTATTCTGGTCACTGGCGCCAGCGATGGCATTGGGCGGGAAGCCGCGCTCACGTATGCGCGTTATGGCGCAACGGTGATTCTGCTGGGACGCAACGAAGAGAAACTGCGTCGGGTCGCGCAGCACATTGCTGACGAACAACATGTTCAACCACAGTGGTTTACGCTCGATCTGCTGACCTGCACCGCTGAAGAGTGCCGGCAAGTGGCCGACCGCATCGCCGCGCACTATCCCCGCCTGGATGGCGTCCTGCACAATGCCGGGTTACTGGGGGAAATCGGCCCAATGAGCGAACAAGATCCGCAGATCTGGCAGGATGTCATGCAGGTAAACGTTAACGCCACCTTTATGCTCACCCAGGCGCTGTTACCGTTATTGCTGAAGTCCGATGCCGGCTCGCTGGTCTTTACGTCATCAAGCGTTGGCCGTCAGGGACGCGCCAACTGGGGCGCCTATGCCACCTCGAAGTTTGCTACTGAAGGAATGATGCAGGTGCTGGCGGACGAATACCAGAACCGTTCTCTGCGTGTTAACTGCATTAACCCGGGCGGCACGCGCACCAGTATGCGCGCCAGCGCCTTTCCGACGGAAGATCCACAGAAATTAAAAACGCCTGCCGATATTATGCCGCTTTACCTGTGGCTTATGGGCGACGACAGTCGCCGTAAAACCGGTATGACCTTTGACGCCCAACCGGGCCGTAAACCAGGAATCGCCCAATGAGTGATGAACGTTATCAGCAGCGCCAGCAGAAGGTAAAAGATCGGGTTGACGCCCGTGTCGCCCAGGCACAGGAAGAGCGCGGTATTATTATCGTGTTTACTGGCAATGGTAAGGGCAAAACCACGGCGGCTTTCGGGACTGCCGCCCGCGCCGTAGGACACGGTAAAAGCGTAGGCGTGGTGCAATTTATTAAAGGCACCTGGCCCAACGGCGAGCGTAATCTGCTGGAACCGCATGGCGTCGAATTTCAGGTGATGGCAACGGGATTTACCTGGGAGACGCAAAATCGCGAGGCAGACACCGCAGCATGTATGGCCGTTTGGCAGCATGGGAAACGGATGCTGGCCGATCCGCTGCTTGATATGGTAGTACTGGATGAGCTGACCTATATGGTGGCGTATGACTATTTACCGCTGGAAGAGGTCATAAGCGCGCTAAACGCGCGCCCTGGTCACCAGACGGTGATTATTACAGGTCGCGGCTGTCACCGGGATATTCTTGATCTTGCGGATACCGTCAGCGAACTGCGTCCGGTTAAACATGCTTTTGACGCGGGCGTAAAAGCCCAGATGGGAATTGATTATTAACCGTAGGCCGGATTAAGGCGTTTGCGCCGCCATCCGGCACAAACCCTCTTGTCTGATGATCCTCGGCCTATAGACCGCGGTAGAGATTACCCGTTGTTATTACGCCCACCGGAGCGGCGTCCGCCAGCTATCTGGCTGTGGCGTTTTACCGCCCGACGGATCTGGTTCGCTTTCATACGACGACGGTCTTTTTCGACGGCAACCTTCGACGAGGTTTCCGGCGGGAGCTCTACCAGACCACGCAGATAGTTCGTTTGCGCGAGGTCGAGCTCAGTCCAGCCGCCGCGCGGCAGGCCTTTCGGCAGCGGGATATCGCCGTAACGAACGCGGATCAGACGGCTGACCTGAACGCCTACCGCTTCCCACAGTCGGCGAACTTCGCGGTTCCGCCCTTCCGTCAGCGTCACGTTATACCACTGGTTAATGCCTTCGCCGCCGCTGAATTTAATGGTCTTAAATGCCGCCGGGCCATCTTCCAACTGTACGCCACGGCTTAAATCACGCAGTTTCGATTCATCCACCTGACCGAACACGCGCACGGCATATTCACGTTCAACTTCACGACTAGGGTGCATCAGGCGGTTCGCCAGTTCACCGTCGGTGGTAAACAACAATAGCCCGCAGGTGTTGACATCCAGACGTCCTACCGCAATCCACCGCGCGCCGCGCAATTTCGGTAAGCGATCAAAAACGGTTGGCCGCCCTTCAGGGTCATTGCGGGTACACAGTTCACCTTCTGGTTTGTAATAGGCCAGAACGCGGCAAATTTGTTCCGCCGACTCTTTCACCGAAATCAGGTGACCGTCGATACGGATTTTCAAACCGGGAGTGACTTCAACACGATCGCCAAGCGTGGCGATTTTACCGTCAACGCTGACACGTCCCGCTTCAATAATGGATTCGATTTCACGGCGAGAGCCGTGGCCAGCGCGCGCCAGCACTTTTTGTAACTTTTCGCTCATAGAGCTTCCTTCAGGTGTCGCCTTCACAGGCGTCGAACAGGAGAATGAACGGCGCGTTGCCGCGCCATTTTAAGGCCGCGTAGTATACAGGCTTACGCCCTTATAAGAAAGGTGTAACGTCGCCGACGCCTTCGCGCAGCACCACCGGGGAGTCATTGGTCAAATCGATTACCGTGGTAGGCTGTTGGCCGAGGTAACCGCCGTGGATGATCAGATCCACCTGCTTCTCCAGCCGATCTTTAATCTCCTCCGGGTCCGACTCGGTAAAATCGCTGCCAGGCAGCATCAACGACGTCGAGAGCATCGGTTCGCCCAGCGTATCCAATAACGCCAGCGCAATCGGGTTTGACGGTACGCGCAGGCCGATAGTTTTACGCTTTTCCTGCAACAGACGGCGCGGCACCTCTTTTGTCCCCTTCAGGATAAAGGTGTAGTTACCCGGCGTATTGTTTTTCATCAGACGAAATGCCACGTTGTCGACGTAGGAGTAAGTCGACAACTCGGACAAATCGCGGCACATCAGCGTGAAGTTGTGGCCGTCCGGCAGATGACGGATGCGGCAAATGCGCTCCATTGCGCCTTTGTCTTCAATTTTACAACCAAGGGCATAGCCGGAATCGGTTGGATAAACAATAACACCGCCTTTACGCACAATGTCGACGGCCTGATTAATCAGCCGTTGCTGTGGGTTATCCGGATGGATATAAAAAAACTGGCTCATACTTCCCTCACTGTGATATTTGCGGCTGTTCCCATGTCTGCCATACGCCTTCAACGCCAGCGGGCAGCCAGAGTTTACGCCCCAATTCAATCCACGGGCAGGGCTGATGGAAATCAGATCCAAGCGATGCCCATAAATGATGCTGGCGCGCAAGCGTCGCCAGTTGGGTGCGTTCATTGGGCGATTGTTGGCACTGCGCCACTTCCATCGCGTCGCCGTGATGGTCGGCAAATTGCGCCACTAATCTTTTCAGCCACTTAGCGCTAAGGTCGTAGCGTCCCGGATGGGCCAACACCGCCTTACCGCCAGAATGATGAATGACATCAATAGCTTGTTCTATTGTACACCACTGCGGCGGAACGTAACCGGTTTTCCCACGCGCGAGATATTTTTTAAAAACATCCGCCATGGTCGCGGCTTTGCCGCACTCCACCAGAAAGCGGGCGAAGTGGCCGCGCGTCACCGCGCCGCCATTGGCCAGTCTCAATGCCCCTTCCCACGCGCCGGGAATATGGGCTTTTTCCAGACGCTCCGCAATGAGCCGACCACGCGCCTGACGCCGCTGTGTCTGCTGCGCCAGAAAATCGCGCATTGCCGGATGCGCAATATCAATATTCAGACCCACAATGTGAATCTCATGATTCTCCCAGACCGTTGAAATCTCCACGCCGGGAATAAGATTCAGGGCCAGCCCGGAACGTGAAATTTCTTCTCTTGCCGCAGGAATCGCGGCTGTGGTGTCATGATCGGTAATCGCCAGCGTGCCGACTCGCATCTCTACCGCACGGTGTACTAATGTTTCTGGCGTCAACAGTCCATCGGACGCCGTGGTATGACTGTGCAGATCGTAAATCACTGCGTAATTCGTGTCGCTCAAGGCGGCTCCCATAGAGATAAAGTTATGTCATGTACATCATAACGGTTCCGGCAAATATACTGAAATAGGTGTTGACATTATTCCATCGAACTAGTTAACTAGTACGAAAGTTCACATGAAGAGGGTATCTAAAATGGCAGCGACATTTGCATTACACGGTTGGTGGCGCACTTCCTGATAGCGGGCGGTGTATGAACAGCTGTAATCAGCCAAACGATACCCGGCCCGCCTGTTAAGCGGGCTTTTTTTTGAACAAAATAATGAGAATAACCATGCAAACACCAAAACCCACGCTCGAACTATTGACCTGCGATGCCGCCTACCGGGAAAACCCAACGGCGCTTTTTCATCAGGTCTGCGGCGATCGCCCGGCAACGCTGCTGCTGGAATCCGCGGATATCGACAGTAAAGATGATTTAAAAAGCCTGCTGCTGGTAGATAGCGCGCTGCGCATTACCGCTTTAGGTGACACTGTCACCATTCAGGCGTTATCTGATAATGGCGCCTCGTTATTGCCGCTACTGGATACCGCCCTGCCCGCTGGCGTGGAGAACGAAGTCCTGCCTGCCGGTCGCGTTCTACGCTTCCCGCCCGTCAGCCCATTATTAGATGAAGACGCCCGTTTATGCTCTCTGTCGGTATTTGATGCGTTCCGTCTGTTACAGGGAGTGGTGAACATACCGACGCAAGAGCGGGAGGCTATGTTTTTCGGCGGTCTGTTTGCCTACGACCTGGTCGCTGGCTTTGAAGCGCTGCCACACCTTGAGGCTGGCAATAACTGCCCGGACTACTGCTTTTATTTAGCGGAAACGCTGATGGTGATAGATCATCAGAAAAAAAGCACCCGTATTCAGGCCAGTCTGTTCACCGCCAGCGACCGGGAAAAACAGCGCCTGAACGCCCGCCTGGCGTACCTTAGCCAACAGTTAACCCAGCCTGCGCCGCCGTTGCCGGTGACGCCGGTGCCGGACATGCGCTGTGAATGCAATCAGAGCGATGACGCGTTCGGCGCGGTGGTACGCCAGTTGCAAAAAGCCATCCGCGCGGGCGAGATATTTCAGGTGGTGCCGTCGCGCCGCTTTTCACTGCCCTGCCCGTCGCCGTTGGCTGCCTACTACGTGCTGAAAAAGAGCAACCCCAGCCCATATATGTTCTTTATGCAGGATAATGATTTCACGCTTTTCGGCGCGTCGCCGGAAAGCTCGCTGAAATATGACGCCGCCAGCCGTCAGATTGAGATTTACCCCATCGCGGGTACCCGTCCACGCGGTCGCCGCGCCGATGGTACGCTGGACAGAGATCTCGACAGCCGTATTGAGCTGGACATGCGTACCGACCATAAAGAGCTTTCCGAACATCTGATGCTGGTCGATCTGGCGCGCAATGACCTGGCGCGCATCTGTACGCCGGGCAGTCGCTACGTTGCCGATCTGACCAAAGTTGACCGCTATTCGTACGTGATGCATCTGGTTTCCCGGGTAGTGGGCGAACTGCGTCACGATCTCGACGCGCTGCACGCCTATCGCGCCTGCATGAACATGGGCACCCTGAGCGGCGCGCCGAAAGTACGCGCCATGCAGTTGATTGCCGATGCGGAAGGACAGCGCCGCGGCAGCTATGGCGGCGCGGTCGGTTACTTCACCGCCCACGGCGATCTGGACACCTGTATTGTTATCCGCTCCGCGCTGGTGGAGAACGGTATCGCCACCGTACAGGCGGGAGCCGGAATTGTGCTGGACTCGGTTCCGCAGTCTGAAGCCGATGAAACCCGTAATAAAGCGCGCGCCGTATTGCGTGCTATCGCCACCGCGCATCATGCACAGGAGACCTTCTGATGGCTGATATTCTGCTGCTCGATAACATCGACTCGTTTACCTGGAACCTGGCAGATCAGCTACGGACCAACGGTCATAACGTGGTGATTTACCGTAACCATATTCCGGCGCAGACGCTTATCGATCGCCTGGCGACAATGAAAAATCCGGTGCTAATGCTCTCCCCCGGTCCGGGCGTTCCCAGCGAGGCAGGCTGTATGCCGGAGCTGCTGACCCGACTACGCGGCAAGTTACCGATCATCGGCATTTGTCTGGGGCATCAGGCGATTGTCGAAGCTTACGGCGGTTATGTCGGTCAGGCGGGAGAAATCCTGCATGGCAAAGCCTCCAGCATTGAGCATGACGGTCAGGCGATGTTCGCCGGGCTGGCGAATCCGCTACCGGTCGCGCGTTATCATTCGCTGGTCGGCAGTAATGTTCCTGCCGGGCTAACCATTAACGCCCATTTCAACGGCATGGTGATGGCGGTACGTCATGATGCGGATCGCGTTTGCGGTTTTCAATTTCATCCTGAGTCCATCCTGACGACACAGGGCGCGCGTCTACTGGAGCAAACATTAGCCTGGGCGCAGCAAAAGCTGGAACCGACCAACACCCTACAGCCAATTCTGGAGAAACTCTATCAGGCGCAAACTCTGACGCAACAAGAGAGCCATCAGTTGTTTTCGGCGGTCGTCCGCGGCGAACTTAAACCTGAACAGCTCGCCGCCGCGCTGGTGAGCATGAAAATTCGCGGCGAGCATCCCAATGAAATTGCCGGCGCCGCCACTGCGTTGCTGGAAAATGCCGCCCCGTTCCCGCGCCCGGACTACCTGTTTGCGGATATCGTTGGTACCGGCGGCGATGGCAGTAACAGTATCAATATCTCTACCGCCAGCGCCTTTGTCGCGGCGGCCTGTGGACTGAAAGTGGCGAAACACGGCAACCGCAGCGTATCCAGCAAATCGGGGTCATCCGATCTGTTGGCGGCGTTCGGTATTAATCTGGATATGAACGCCGATAAATCACGTCAGGCGTTAGATGAACTGGGCGTCTGTTTCCTGTTCGCGCCGAAATATCACACCGGATTCCGTCACGCGATGCCGGTTCGCCAACAGTTAAAAACGCGAACCCTGTTCAACGTACTCGGCCCGCTGATCAATCCGGCGCATCCGCCGCTGGCGTTGATTGGCGTCTATAGCCCGGAACTGGTGCTGCCGATTGCGGAAACCTTAAGGGTACTGGGCTATCAGCGCGCGGCGGTGGTACATAGCGGCGGCATGGATGAGGTTTCGCTCCATGCGCCGACGATTGTCGCGGAGCTGCATAACGGCGAAATTAAAAGCTATCAACTGACGGCGGAGGATTTTGGCCTGACGCCTTACCATCAGGATCAGTTGGCTGGCGGCACGCCGGAAGAAAACCGTGACATTCTGACGCGGTTATTACAAGGTAAAGGCGATGCCGCGCATGAGGCCGCCGTCGCCGCCAACGTGGCGATGCTGATGCGTCTGCATGGTCAGGAAGATCTCAAGGCCAACGCGCAAACCGTGCTTGATGTTCTGCGCAACGGCACCGCATATGACAGAGTCACCGCACTGGCGGCAAGAGGGTAAATAATGCAAACCGTTTTAGCGAAAATCGTCGCAGACAAGGCGATTTGGGTAGAAGCCCGCAAACAGCAACAGCCGCTGGCCAGTTTTCAAAATGAGATCCAGCCAAGTACACGCCATTTTTATGATGCGCTCCAGGGCGCGCGTACCGCCTTTATTCTGGAGTGTAAGAAAGCATCGCCATCAAAAGGCGTGATTCGCGATGATTTCGATCCGGCGCGTATTGCCAGTATTTATCAACATTACGCCTCGGCAATCTCGGTGCTCACCGACGAAAAATATTTTCAGGGGAGCTTCGATTTTCTGCCGGTCGTTAGCCAAAGCGCGCCGCAGCCGATTCTGTGTAAGGATTTTATTATCGATCCCTATCAGATCTACCTTGCCCGTTACTATCAGGCCGATGCCTGTTTACTGATGCTCTCGGTTCTGGATGACGAACAGTATCGCCAGCTCTCCGCCGTCGCGCACAGTCTGAAAATGGGCGTGCTCACGGAGGTCAGTAATGACGAAGAACGGGAGCGCGCGATAGCGTTAGGCGCAAAAGTGGTAGGTATCAACAATCGCGATCTGCGCGATCTGTCGATTGATTTGAATCGCACCCGCCAGCTGGCGCCAAAACTGGGCCACGGCGTGACTGTCATCAGCGAGTCCGGGATTAACACCTATGGTCAGGTACGCGAACTGAGCCACTTCGCCAACGGTTTTTTAATTGGCTCGGCGTTAATGGCGCATGACGATCTTAACGCCGCCGTCCGTCGCGTGCTGCTTGGCGAAAATAAAGTCTGCGGCCTGACCCGCGCCCAGGACGCTAAAGCGGCCTGTGACGCTGGCGCAATATATGGCGGGTTGATTTTTGTGCCCTCATCTCCACGCGCGGTGAGCGTTGAGCAGGCGCGAGAAGTGATAAGCGCCGCGCCATTGCAGTATGTCGGCGTTTTCCAGAACGCTGATATCGCCGATGTTTGCCAGAAAGCCGCCGTCCTGTCGCTTTCTGCCGTACAGCTACATGGCAGCGAAGACCAGGCGTATGTCAACGCGCTGCGCGAGGCGTTGCCGAAACAGGTGCAAATCTGGAAGGCGCTGAGCGTTAGCGATGCCCTTCCCGCACGCGATTATCACCATGTCGATAAATACATTTTCGACAATGGGCAAGGCGGCAGCGGGCAGCGCTTCGACTGGTCACTGCTACAGGGGCAACCGCTGGATGATGTGTTACTGGCGGGCGGGCTGGCGGCCGATAACTGCGTCCAGGCGGCGCAAGTCGGCTGTGCCGGTCTCGATTTTAATTCAGGTGTGGAGTCACAGCCGGGCATCAAAGATGCTCGTCTTCTGGCCTCGGTTTTTCAGACACTGCGCGCATATTAAGGAAAAAACATGACAACACTTCTCAACCCCTACTTTGGTGAATTCGGCGGCATGTATGTGCCGCAGATCCTGATGCCTGCGCTGAACCAGCTTGAAGAGGCCTTCGTCAGCGCGCAAAAAGATCCTGAATTTCAGGCGCAATTCGCCGATCTGCTAAAAAACTACGCGGGACGCCCCACCGCGCTGACGAAATGCCAGAACATTACCGCCGGTACGCGTACCACGTTGTATTTAAAGCGCGAAGATTTACTGCACGGCGGCGCACACAAAACCAATCAGGTACTGGGTCAGGCGCTGCTGGCCAAACGGATGGGTAAAAGCGAGATTATCGCTGAAACCGGCGCCGGTCAGCACGGCGTCGCCTCTGCGCTCGCCAGCGCCCTGCTGGGTCTGAAATGCCGTATCTATATGGGTGCCAAAGACGTTGAGCGCCAGTCGCCGAACGTCTTCCGTATGCGTCTGATGGGCGCTGAGGTTATCCCGGTTCATAGCGGCTCCGCTACGCTAAAAGATGCCTGTAACGAGGCGCTGCGCGACTGGTCCGGTAGTTACGAAACGGCGCACTATATGCTCGGCACGGCGGCAGGACCGCATCCCTATCCCACCATCGTTCGCGAGTTCCAACGCATGATTGGCGAAGAGACGAAAGCGCAAATCCTCGACAAAGAGGGTCGTCTGCCAGATGCCGTTATCGCTTGCGTCGGTGGCGGATCAAACGCTATCGGGATGTTTGCGGATTTTATTAATGATACCAGCGTCGGGCTAATAGGCGTTGAACCTGGTGGTCATGGTATTGAAACCGGCGAGCATGGCGCGCCGCTTAAACATGGTCGCGTTGGCATCTATTTCGGGATGAAAGCGCCGATGATGCAAACAGCAGACGGGCAAATTGAAGAGTCCTATTCCATTTCCGCCGGGCTCGATTTCCCGTCCGTTGGGCCGCAACATGCGTACCTGAACAGCATCGGACGCGCGGATTATGTCTCCATTACCGATGATGAGGCGCTGGAAGCCTTCAAAACGTTGTGCCGCCATGAGGGAATTATCCCGGCGCTGGAGTCCTCCCACGCGTTGGCGCACGCTCTGAAAATGATGCGCGAGCAGCCGGAAAAAGAGCAACTGCTGGTGGTCAATCTCTCTGGCCGCGGAGATAAAGACATCTTTACCGTACACGATATCCTGAAAGCGCGAGGGGAAATCTGATGGAACGCTACGAAAATTTATTTGCCCAACTCAACGATCGCCGGGAAGGCGCTTTTGTCCCCTTCGTGACCCTGGGCGACCCTGGCATTGAACAGTCACTGAAAATTATCGACACACTGATTGACGCTGGCGCCGACGCTCTGGAACTGGGGGTTCCCTTCTCCGATCCGCTGGCCGATGGCCCTACCATCCAGAATGCGAACTTACGCGCCTTCGCCGCTGGCGTCACGCCGGCTCAGTGTTTTGAAATGCTGGCCCTGATTCGTGAAAAACACCCAACCATTCCGATTGGCCTGCTAATGTACGCGAATCTGGTGTTCAATAACGGCATAGATGCGTTCTATGCCCGTTGTGAACAGGTTGGCGTAGATTCCGTGCTGGTCGCAGATGTCCCGGTTGAAGAATCGGCCCCCTTCCGCCAGGCGGCGTTACGGCATAATATCGCGCCGATCTTCATCTGCCCGCCAAATGCGGATGACGATCTTCTGCGCCAGGTCGCATCTTACGGCCGCGGTTACACCTACCTGCTTTCGCGTTCGGGCGTCACCGGCGCGGAAAACCGTGGCGCATTGCCGTTGCATCATCTCATTGAGAAGCTTAAAGAGTACCATGCCGCGCCTGCGTTACAGGGCTTCGGTATCTCCTCGCCGGAACAGGTGTCTGCGGCCGTGCGTGCCGGGGCGGCTGGCGCTATCTCCGGCTCAGCCATTGTCAAGATTATCGAGAAAAACCTCGCGTCTCCCGAACAGATGTTGGCGGAGCTCAGGTCCTTTGTCTCAGCGATGAAAGCCGCCAGCCGCGCATAACGGGTTAAGCCGTCAGCATAACGCTGGCGGCTTAATGAGAGGTTGGCGCCAAACCAGAATCACGATTCAGGCGTACATCATCAATCTTTTTGGTGTTATTCCCCGTCCAGCTTTCAAAAAGTCTGAAGTCAATTTTTGCTAAGAAAACTCCTAATCACGCCGAAAAATTTAGCGTTTTCACGTCAATTTCCCCCGCCTTTATGTAAAGAAATGTCAACAAACAATGCATTAACGTTTCTATGGCTGCAGATAGTGACGCTTGTTATTAATAACAATGCAAAGCATTTTCTGTTAAATCGCTTATTCTAAAAGAAAATATAGAATATATTATCTCTAAACCATTTTTTGTGCGTTATTTACGCGGTAAATCACAACTATTTCCGTCAATTTGACTAATCGGTTTAACCAACTAATTTTAATAGGGTGTCGACACGGTTAAAACCGATTTTTTCAGCAAGCAACGAGACAGGAGAAATAATATGGCCGAACATCGTGGTGGTTCAGGAAATTTCGCCGAGAATCGTGAAAAAGCATCTGAAGCGGGCCGCAAAGGCGGTCAGCATAGCGGCGGGAATTTCAAAAACGATCCGCAACGAGCTTCTGAAGCCGGTAAAAAAGGTGGTCAGAATAGTCACGGCGGACGTAAATCCGATAATTCCTGATTTACTGTAATGTAAATATAACACATGCTTTTATCAAGCAATCTGCGAGTCTTCTGGCTCGCAGTATTTTGCCCAGGAGAATTAGATTTATGAATATCAAAACCGTTGAAGACCTTTTTATCCATCTACTTTCAGATACCTATAGTGCAGAAAAACAATTAACCAAGGCTCTTCCTAAACTTGCCAGAGCCACGTCCAATGAAAAATTAAGCCAGGCCTTTCAATCTCATCTTGAAGAAACCCAGGGTCAGATTGAACGTATTGATCAGATCGTCGAATCTGAATCTGGCATTAAACTGAAAAGAATGAAATGCGTCGCTATGGAAGGGCTGATTGAAGAAGCCAATGAAGTCATCGAAAGTACGGAGAAAAACGAAGTACGCGATGCAGCGCTTATCGCCGCGGCGCAAAAAGTCGAGCATTACGAAATCGCCAGCTACGGCACGCTAGCCACCCTGGCCGAGCAGCTCGGCTATAGCAAAGCATTAAAACTGCTCAAAGAAACCCTCGACGAGGAAAAACAAACTGATTTAAAACTTACCGATTTAGCAGTCAGCAATGTTAATAAAAGTGCTGAACGCAAATCGAAATAATATTTTTAATTATCAGCTTGCATGATTCCGATTTTATTATCGGAGCAGATTATCACGCATTGAGGAATGTAAAATGAATTATACTGAACATTATCATGACTGGCTTCGTGACGCCCATGCCATGGAAAAACAGGCAGAATCGATGCTTGAATCTATGGCCAGCCGTATTGAAAATTATCCTGATATAAAAGCCAGAATTGAACAACATATTAGTGAAACCAAACATCAAATTACCATGCTCGAAGAAGTGTTGGACCGTAATGGCATTTCCCGTTCGGTGTTGAAAGACTCCATGAGTAAAATGGCAGCAATGGGGCAATCTATCGGTGGCATGTTCCCTTCCGATGAAATTGTCAAAGGTTCAATTAGCGGTTATGTTTTCGAGCAGTTCGAAATTGCTTGTTATACCTCCCTGCTGGCGGCGGCAAAAAAAGCTGGCGACACAGCCTCAATTCCGACGATTGAAGCCATTCTGAAAGAAGAAATGCAAATGGCTGACTGGCTGATCAAACATATTCCGCAGACAACGGAACAATTTTTACTGCGATCTGAAGCAGATGGCGTTGAAGCCAAAAAATAAATAATAAGCAGGAGGCAATATGTTTCGACACGTAAAACAACTTCAATATACTGTGCGAGTGAGCGAACCTAATCCTGGATTAGCGAACCTGCTGCTGGAACAGTTTGGCGGCCCGCAGGGCGAACTGGCGGCCGCCTGCCGCTACTTCACGCAAGGTTTAAGCGATGATGATGCCGGTCGTAGAGAGATGTTAATGGACATCGCCACCGAGGAGCTGAGTCATCTGGAAATTATCGGCTCACTTGTAGGAATGCTTAATAAAGGCGCTAAAGGCGAGCTGGCGGAAGGCACCGAAAGCGAAGCGGAACTTTATCGCTCGCTGACGCAGAATGGTAATGACAGCCATATCACCTCTCTGCTGTATGGCGGCGGCCCTGCGTTGACAAACTCCGGCGGCGTACCGTGGACCGCGGCTTATATTGATACTATCGGCGAAGTCACAGCCGATCTACGCTCAAATATCGCGGCAGAGGCGCGAGCGAAGATTATTTATGAACGCCTGATTAATCTGACCGACGATCCTGGCGTAAAAGACACGCTCAGTTTCTTAATGACCCGTGAAGTCGCGCACCAGCTCTCTTTTGAAAAGGCGCTGTATTCGATTCGTAACAACTTCCCGCCGGGTAAATTACCGCCGGTAGAACAGTATACCGACGTGTACTACAACATGTCGCAAGGCGACGATCCGCGAGGTAGCTGGAATAGCGATGAGAACTTCAACTATGTCGCAGAACCGATGCCTGCTGTTGATGGCGGCGATGGCCTGGCGACAGTGAAATTGCCGCGCGAGCAGATGGCGCTGCTCAAAGCGATGGCAGAAAGAACGAAATCGGACCCCACCGTTGATCCTCTCACTGGCGCAGAACTAGGCTGCGGCGAACCGAAAGAAGACAAGTGAGTTCCGACAAGTAAAATCCGTGTGTCATGTCCTTTTTTGACCCCGCCTGGCGGGGTCTTTTTTCGTCACAACATCACGCGATTAGAAACGATAGCCTGCCGAGAACATAAATACCCATGGGTCCAGACGCACGCTGTCATGCTGCTGCACGCCGCCCATTTTATAATTGGCGGTAGTATCAATATCCATGTACCAGACAGAGGCGCCAATTAACCAGTCGCGGTTAATCAGGTAATCTACCCCAACTTGCCCTGCCGCGCCCCAGGAATCCTTAAAGCTCAGATCGGACAGCCCGGCATTTTTACCATTATCGTTAAAGTCGTTATCGAAGAAGGTGGTGTAGTTCACCCCCACGCCGACATAAGGACGCACTTTGCTGCTGGAATCGCCGAAGTACCACTGCGCCATTAACGTTGGCGGTAACAGGTGGACCGTGGCGATATCGCCCGTCGCGCCCGTACCCACCTTATGGCGGAACGGCGTAGCCGCCAGCAATTCAACCCCGATATTGTCCGTCGCCATGTAAGTGAATGTCAGGCCGAGTTGCGTGTTATTACTCACATCAAACCCGTTTAAATGCCCCAGCGTACCACCCGCCCCTTCTGTAGGTCTGACGGTTGCCGGACCTGCACGCATAAAGAATTCTCCGGCTTCGTGCGCGAACGCGCTGCCTGAGAGAAGAGTTGTTAACGCCAGTGCCGCCACTGTAAATTTTTTCATACCCGCTCCATCGTTATGGTTATAAAAGCGTGATGAATATACCCACAATGAAGTAATAAGTGATCTAACACAGATCACATTTGTTCTTATAATTTAACATTTATTGATCCAGATTAATTTAGAACTTGTATTGAAAATCCTGGTTATAGGAATTCAGATCAATTTTGACATATTCACGCTATGCAAATATTTGTCTGCTCCTGTTGCCCTGGCGATAAAGGCTGGCTAAGGTAATCAATGTCCCGCAATGGCGCGTGGCGTTAAGATTCGCGAACACTGCGGGACAGATTAATTTCCGTTGTAATCTATTGATACGTGAGTTTTTTGCAGGTGAATCATGAGCGTTCTTAACCCATGCATGACATGCGGTGCCTGTTGTGCCTATTTTCGTGTCTCCTTTTATTGGGCGGAAGGCGACGACGCCAGCGGACGCGTTCCGGCGTCATTAACCGAGCCTGTTACCCCTTTTTTACGTTGTATGGCCGGCACCAACCAAAAACAGCCGCACTGTAAAGCGCTAATTGGCACGCCGGGTGAAAACGTCAGTTGCGCTATTTATGAAAACCGCCCTTCAACCTGTCGCGAATTTTCGATATCGGGCGAAGGAGGCGAAGTGAATGAGGCGTGTAATCGCGCCCGCGCGCGATACGGATTACCGCCGCTTTACAAAGATATGCTTTTCCATACAACTGCTGATGCTGCCACTGTAGAGTTATCCAGGGTACAATTGCCCGCAAATTAACACCTGCAAAACTCAAGGAGAGTGCATGTCTATCACGGCGAAGTCCGTTTACCGTGACGCCGGAAATTTTTTCCGAAATCAATTTATTACTATCTTGCTGGTTTCGTTGCTGTGCGCATTTATCACGGTGGTCTTAGGTCATGCCTTTTCACCCAGCGATGCGCAAATCGCGCAACTCAGTGAAGGAGAACATCTGGCAGGCAGCGCTGGCCTGTTTGAGCTGGTACAAAATATGACGCCGGAGCAGCAACAGATCCTGTTGCGCGCCTCTGCCGCCTCGACGTTTTCCGGGCTTATCGGCAACGCTATTCTGGCCGGCGGTATCATCCTGATGATTCAGTTAGTTTCAGCGGGACATCGGGTTAGCGCGCTGCGCGCTATCGGCGCCAGCGCCCCTGCATTGCCTAAACTGTTTATTCTTATTTTTCTGACTACCCTGTTAGTGCAAATCGGTATAATGCTGATTGTCGTTCCGGGGATTATTATGGCCATTGTGCTGGCGCTTGCGCCAGTGATGTTGGTTGAAGAGAAAATGGGCGTGTTTGCCGCAATGCGCAGCAGTATGCGTTTAGCCTGGGCTAACATGAGACTGGTCGCGCCTGCGGTGATAGGCTGGTTACTGGCTAAAACATTGCTATTGCTGTTCGCGCCCAGCTTCGCTGTACTGACCCCAAATGTAGGCGCTGTACTGGCGAATACGTTGAGCAATCTGATTTCCGCAGTATTGCTTATCTACTTATTCCGCCTGTATATGTTGATTCGCCAATAATCCGCAATGCGCCGTTACGCGGCGCATTCGACGCTCGTTGATGATGGAATCGAAGAATGAAGCAGTTTCTGGATTTTTTACCGCTGGTTGTCTTTTTTGCGTTTTATAAACTTTATGACATCTATGCGGCGACCTCCGCACTGATTGTCGCGACGGCAATCGTGCTGATTTATAGCTGGGTGCGCTATCGGAAAATAGAGAAGATGGCGCTGATTACCTTTGTTCTGGTTGCCGTCTTCGGCGGTCTGACGCTCTTCTTCCATAACGATGAATTTATTAAATGGAAGGTGACGGTTATTTATGCGCTGTTCGCCGGCGCGCTGTTAATAAGCCAGTGGGTGATGAAAAAACCGTTAATCCAACGTATGTTAGGTAAAGAACTGGCGTTGCCGCAGCAGGTCTGGTCAAAGCTGAACCTGGCGTGGGCGCTGTTTTTTATTGCGTGCGGTCTGGCTAACATTTATATCGCCTTCTGGTTGCCGCAAAATATCTGGGTCAACTTTAAGGTCTTTGGACTCACGGCGCTGACGCTCATTTTTACCCTGCTGAGCGGCGTCTATATCTACCGGCATCTGCCACAGGAAGATAAATCATAACCCTCCCGTGACTTATCATCGCCAGACTGCGAACGCCTGGCGATATTTTCTTCGCCTTTACGCCCTGCGCTTTCCCGTCAGTACCTTTATTCCCACTATTCTCCACACAAAATTCATAGTAGCATCGCGGCTGTAATTTTTTCTGATAGTCGGTTTTACAATGACAACAATGGATAATACTCCTCAGGGCGAGCTGGTTTTACGTACATTGGCCATGCCTGCCGATACCAATGCGAACGGCGATATTTTTGGCGGCTGGCTGATGTCGCAAATGGATATTGGCGGCGCGATACTGGCCAAAGAGATCGCGCACGGTCGGGTTGTAACCGTACGCGTGGAAGGAATGACATTTCTGCGCCCCGTCGCGGTTGGCGATGTCGTATGCTGCTACGCACGCTGCGTTAAACGCGGTACGACGTCTATTAGCATCAATATTGAAGTCTGGGTGAAAAAAGTCGCGTCAGAACCGATTGGACAGCGCTACAAGGCCACCGAGGCGCTGTTTATTTATGTTGCCGTCGATCCGGACGGTAAACCTCGCCCGCTCCCGGTTCAGGGTTAAGTATACCCGCTTACGCCGCCAGCAGGTGATGGTATATTCCTACTGGCGGCGCCAGAGATTACTCAATCTGCGCCGTACCGTTCAGACGGAAGATAATATTGACCACCAGCCCGGAACCCGGCTTGCCTGCTTCATAGCGCCATTTGCGCATCGCATTCTTAACTTCACGCTCAAACATATTGGCTGGCTGCGCGGATAGAATCTGTACATTTTCCACTCGCCCAGCAGAGGTCACGTCAAACTTCACCTTTACGCGGCCTTCAATACGTAACGCCTGTGCTCGCGCCGGATACTGCGGCTGGTTACGGCTCAGAGCGCGAGGTCCAGTGGGCACGCTCACCGCGGGCTTGCTAGTCGCCGATGCGGTGCTGCTTGTTGGCCGCACCGGGGCGCTATTTTCAAACGGTGAGGCAGGACGCGGCGCGGCTGGTTTGACTTCGCGCTTCGGCTGCTCTTCAACCTTTTTCACCGGTTTCGGTTTTGGCTTGGGTTTTGGCTTAGGTTTGGGTTTCTCAATCACCACGGGCGCTTCTTTAGGCGGTTCAGGGATCGGCTCTGGCTCCGGTTCGGGTTCAACCACCGGCTCCGGCGGCGGCTGAACCGCCTGGGGCGGCTCCAGGTCGGCGGGTGAAACCATTGTCACCGTGATAGGCTGCGCTGGCGCAGGCAATTCAATAACCTGATGTACCGAGGTATAGAGCAAACCTGCCACTACAGCACCATGAATGCCTACGGAAAGGAGTGTCGGCCAGGGAAAGCGACGAGGTAAATCAAGGGTCATTGAAGTCATAATCGTTTCAGTTGAAAAACCAGAGCTGAATTTTAAATGCAAATAGCAATCATATTCAATAAGGCATTGCCGATAGCGGCATTTAAAAGATGATATCGCGCAAAAACACCACACAAAATGTGCATGTTTAACAAAGTCGGTATCTTTACATTGCAGTTAAATGCCCTTTCCAATAACGTAATCAGCAACTTTTACCGATTAAGGAGCTCTACCCGTGCTGTATGTTATTTACGCTCAGGATAATGCTAACTCGCTTGAAAAACGCCTCTCGGTACGGCCCGCGCATCTGGCGCGCCTGCAACTTCTGCATGATGAAGGGCGATTATTAACTGCCGGGCCGATGCCCGCAGTGGACAGTAACGATCCTGGGGTAGCCGGATTTACCGGGTCAACGGTGATTGCTGAATTTGAATCTTTAGAAGCGGCGCAATCCTGGGCTGATGCGGATCCCTACGTCGCAGCGGGCGTCTATGCGCAGGTTTCGGTCAAACCATATAAGAAGATCTTTTGAAAAGGATGGCCTGTTGGGCACCGCATACGGTGCCCTTTCTGGCTCACACACCGTGAATCGCAAAGAGTAATGAATTACGCTGACGATTAAAGATGCATTTCCTGATGGTATGGATACGCATATTACGGCGTGATTGCCCTTCAAGCCAACGCGCTTTACGGCGGCTCGCCTGACGTAGCATTCGCCAGCGCCCCACTTCCGTTCTACTACGCTTCATGTTTACGACTCTCACTGTAACAGAAGCGCCATTATACCCCCTCGCCGGATGCAGACCAGCGCTTTTCCCGTGTTTTTATTTGCCATGTGAATCCTGACGCGTAAACTCTTAACAACACGCTTTCTAAAGGATTTTTAAAGTTATGACAACCTTCTACACCGTGGTGAGTTGGCTGGTCATTTTGGGATATTGGGTTCTCATTGCCGGCGTCACATTACGTATTCTAATGAAACGGCGCGCAGTTCCCTCCGCAATGGCCTGGTTGTTAATCATCTATATCCTTCCGCTGGTCGGGATCATCGCCTATTTGTCCGTGGGCGAATTGCATTTAGGCAAACGTCGCGCCGAGCGTGCCCGCGCCATGTGGCCGTCTACCGCCAAATGGTTGAATGACCTCAAAGCCTGCAAACACATTTTCGCGCAAGAAAACAGTAGCGTCGCATCGTCCTTGTTTAAGCTGTGCGAACGACGTCAGGGGATTGCGGGCGTCAAAGGCAACCAGTTGCAATTGCTTACCGACTCCGATGATGTCATGCAGGCGCTTATTCGCGATATCCAACTGGCGCGGCACAATATCGAAATGGTGTTTTACATCTGGCAGCCAGGCGGCATGGCGGATCAGGTCGCTGAATCGTTAATGGCCGCTGCCCGCCGTGGCATCCACTGCCGGCTTATGCTGGACTCCGCGGGTAGCGTCGCTTTCTTCCGCAGCCCCTGGGCGGCCATGATGCGTAACGCTGGCATTGAAGTCGTAGAGGCGCTGAAGGTGAATCTGATGCGCGTCTTTTTACGCCGTATGGATCTTCGCCAGCACCGTAAAATGGTGATGATTGACAATTACATCGCCTATACCGGCAGTATGAATATGGTGGACCCGCGTTTTTTCAAACAGGATGCCGGCGTTGGGCAATGGGTCGATTTGATGGCGCGGATGGAGGGCCCCGTGGCGACAGCAATGGGGATTGTTTACTCCTGCGATTGGGAAATCGAGACGGGTAAACGCATTCTGCCTCCCCCGCCGGATGTGAATATTATGCCGTTTGAGCAGGCCAGCGGGCATACCATTCATACCATTGCTTCCGGCCCTGGTTTTCCGGAAGATCTCATTCACCAGGCACTATTAACCGCCACCTATGCTGCGCGCGAATATTTAATTATGACCACGCCATATTTCGTCCCCAGCGACGATCTGCTGCACGCTATTTGTACCGCTGCGCAGCGCGGCGTGGATGTCAGTATTATCCTGCCCCGTAAAAATGATTCACTGCTCGTCGGCTGGGCCAGTCGCGCCTTTTTTAGCGAGTTACTGGCGGCGGGCGTGAAAATCTATCAGTTCGAAGGCGGGCTGTTACATACCAAAAGCGTGCTGGTCGATGGCGAACTGAGCCTGGTCGGTACCGTGAATCTCGACATGCGTAGCCTGTGGCTTAATTTCGAGATTACGCTGGTCATTGATGATACGGGTTTCGGCGCCGATCTGGCTGCGGTACAGGACGATTATATTTCGCGCTCCCGCCTGTTAGATGCGCGTTTGTGGGTAAAACGTCCGTTATGGCAGCGTATTACCGAGCGATTGTTTTACTTCTTTAGTCCATTGCTGTAAAACGTGACCAACATGAGTAAACAGGTAGTCACTATGGAAATGGATCTGAACAATCGCCTGACTGAAGACGAAACGCTTGAGCAGGCTTACGATATTTTTCTTGAGCTGGCGGCGGATAATCTTGATCCGGCTGATATCATTCTGTTCAATTTGCAATTCGAGGAGCGCGGCGGCGCGGAGTTGTTTGATCCCGCTGAAGACTGGCAAGAGCACGTCGATTTTGACCTGAATCCAGACTTTTTTGCCGAGGTGGTAATTGGCCTGGCGGATACCGAAGACGGCGAAATTAACGACATTTTCGCCCGCGTTCTGCTGTGCCGGGAAAAGGACCACAAGCTGTGCCATATTCTCTGGCGCGAATAAGCGGTTCAGGCCGGATGGCGTCTGATTGCGCCCTCCGGCAAGCCTGTTTAATCCGGTAGCTTACTGCCGCATCGGTTACAATATTGCGCGCTATGTTCATGCTGGCTTTGCTGGCACTGCGGACATTTTCGCTGCCAGTGACGTTTTTGAAACGCGCTGCTCATGTGCGTGGTAATCAGTCCTGTAGGAATCGCAATCACCGAATAGCCAATCAAAATAAGCACCGACGCGACAATACGTCCCAGCGGCGTATGCGGCGTAATATCACCGTACCCCACGGTTGTGACTGTCACTATCGCCCAATACACCGAGGCATTAAGCGTCGTAAAGCCATATTTCGGTCCTTCAATAAGATACATCAGGGCACCGAAAATAATCATCACGATCGCAATAAATGAATAGAACAGAATAAGCTGATGACGCGCGCTAATAATGGCGCTCCAGAATACGCGCAGGGATGGCATAAAGCGTAGCAGTTTAAGAATACGCAGCACGCGAATCGCTCGCATAGCACGCCAGGCAAACATATAGTTCAGGCTAATTTCCGGCCACAGCCACATGACGTACAGCGGCAAAATCGTCACCAGATCAATAAATCCCCAGAAACTAAAAACGTATTTTGCCGGTTCGGGCCAGCTAAACAGTCTGAGCAAGTATTCACCGGTAAATATCAGGGTAACGCAGAGCTCCAGCCAGACAAAAATATGCCATTCATCAAATGTCAGGTGATATTCCGTTCCTACGCCTGATTCAACAAAAATAACCAGTACGCTGAGCAGCGCAAACAGCGCGCATAACCCTTCAAAACGGCGACCTGAGCGCGTAGTCAAATCGAACAGATTATGATAAAGACGACGGCGAACCGACGACAAAGAAAGTGACACGGTAACCTCACCTAAAAGAAGGGCTGACGAATTGTCAGCCCTTGCGATTATAACGGGTCTACTTTAAGGCAGGAAACGGCATGGCGAAAACTCCCTTCCAGCACCGGTCGCGTTTGCGCGCATTCTGGCCCGGCTAGCGGACAGCGTGTACGGAACACGCAGCCGGAAGGCGGGTTAATGGGCGAAGGTAATTCGCCCTCCAGCAATTGTATCTTCTTATTTCGCTCCAGATCGGGATCGGGAATCGGTACCGCCGACATCAGCGCTTTGGTATAAGGATGCAGTGGATTATGGTACACCTCATCATAGGTGCCCAATTCTACCGCATGACCGAGATACATCACCAGGACACGATCAGATATGTGCTTTACGACCGCCAGATCGTGCGCAATAAAAATCAACGACAGCCCCATCTCTCGCTGTAACTGCTGGAGCAAATTCACCACCTGCGCCTGAATAGAAACGTCCAGCGCCGACACCGGCTCATCGCAAATAATAAGCTTAGGTTCCAGGATCAACGCCCGGGCGATACCGATGCGCTGGCACTGCCCCCCGGAAAATTCATGGGGATAACGGTTGATGAGATTCGGCAGCAGCCCCACTTTCAGCATCATGGCTTTCACGCGGTCACGCACGTCCTGGCGCGAAAGTTTAGGATGATAAGTGCGCAGCGGTTCAGCGATAATTTCGCCAATCGTCATTCGCGGATTGAGTGACGCCAGCGGGTCCTGGAAAATCATCTGGATATCGCTGCGCACCTCGCGCCACTCATCCGCTTTCATGCCCAACAGATCTTTTCCCAGCCAGGCGACTTTACCGTCTGTCGCCTTCACCAGACCAATAATGGCGCGCGCAAACGTCGACTTGCCGCAGCCGGATTCGCCCACCACGCCCAGCGTTTCGCCTTCATACAGGCGTAGCGTAACGCCGTCCACCGCTTTCAGGGTTTTCGGCGGTTGCCAGAACCACTGCTTCCCTTCTTTGATATCAAAATGTACTTTCAGATCGGCGATTTCGAGGAGAACTTTACGTTGTTCAATCACAGCATTCATAGCAGTTCCTCCACCGGTTTAAAACAGGCGCGCAAGCGACCAGGACTGAACGCTTCAAGTGGCGGCGCATTATTGCAGATCTCCATCGCATGAGGACAACGCGGCTGGAACGGACACCCTTTAGGCAAACGCAATAAATTGGGAGGATTGCCCGGAATCGTCAGCATTTCCGCCCCCTCGCTATCCAGACGCGGCACCGCATTAAGCAGGCCTATCGAATACGGATGAACGGGCTGATAAAAGACATCGCGCGCCTTACCGTATTCCATGGTACGCCCGGCATACATTACCAGGACCTTATCGCAAATACCCGCGACCACGCCCAGATCGTGGGTAATCATGATAATGGCGGTATTAAATTCGCGCTTTAGCTCATTAAGCAAGGTCATAATCTGCGCCTGCACGGTAACATCAAGCGCGGTGGTAGGCTCATCGGCAATAAGCAGTTTCGGCCTGCACAACAGCGCCATCGCAATCATCACACGTTGACGCATTCCGCCGGAAAATTCGTGCGGATACATTTTCATCCGTTTGCGCGCTTCCGGCATTTTTACGGCATCCAGCATTCTGACGGACTCTTCAAAAGCTTCCGCTTTGCTCATCCCTTTATGCAGCATCAGGACTTCCATTAACTGCTCCCCAACGCGCATATAAGGATTTAGCGAGGTCATCGGATCCTGAAAAATCATCGAAATCTGTTCTGCGCGCAGCGTATTCAGTTCGCGCTCAGGTAGATTAAGAATTTCACGTCCGTTGAAGGTCGCAGAACCGCCGATTCGACCATTCGTCGCCAGCAGTCCCATTAATGCGAACGCCGTTTGCGATTTCCCCGATCCAGACTCACCAACAATACCTAACGTTTCTCCAGCGCGAAGCGTAAAGTTCAGATCGTTGACCGCCGTCACATCGCCATCAGGCGTAGCGAACGTAACACGAAGATCGTTTACCTCCAGCAGTACATTCGCCGGTTGCGGCGCCTGAGTTGCGGTTTCTGATAAGCTCATGGCTGTACTCCTTAACGATCTTTCGGGTCGAGGGCATCACGCAGGCCATCGCCAATAAAGTTAAAACAGAATAACGTCACCACGAGAAAGCCAGCCGGAAACAGCAGCAGCCACGGTGAGACTTCCATTGAATTTGCGCCATCGCTCAACAACGCTCCCCAACTGCTTAACGGTTCCTGCGTCCCAAGCCCCAGGAAACTGAGGAAAGACTCAAACAGAATCATGCTGGGCACCAGCAACGATGCATACACTACCACTACGCCCAGGACGTTAGGCACAATATGGCGGATCACAATGCTGGCGGTCGACACACCACCCACCTGCGCGGCTTCGATGAACTCTTTACGTTTAAGACTTAGGGTTTGACCACGCACGATACGCGCCATATCAAGCCAGGAGACCATGCCGATGGCGACGAAAATCAACAGAATGTTCTGCCCAAAAAACGTCACCAGCAAAATCACAAAGAACATAAACGGGAACGAGTTGAGGATCTCCAACAACCGCATCATCACAGAATCAATTTTGCCGCCCAGATAGCCGGACAGCGAGCCATACAGCGTTCCGACAATGACCGCCACCAGTGCGGCGGCAATCCCGACCATTAATGAGATACGCCCGCCGATGGCAACGCGCACCAACAGATCGCGCCCGGAAGAGTCAGTGCCGAAATAGTGGCCAGACGCCATATCCGGCGCACTGGACATCATGCCCCAGTCGGTATCGAAATAGGTAAATTGCGACAGCATAGGCGCCACTGTCACGAACAGGGCTATCAGAAACAGGACAATAAGACTGGCCACCGCCGCACGGTTATGCATAAAGCGCCGACGGGCATCTTGCCAAAGGCTGCGACCTTCCACCTCCAGCTTTTCACTGAAATTTTCCAGCGTCTCGCTGTTTTTCTTACTTAACATCATCGCGAGCTCCAGTATCAATAGCGAATTTTCGGGTCGATAACGGCATAGAGCACATCGACAATGGCGTTAAATAATATGGTCAGCGCCCCGACCAGAATGGTCAAACTTAACACCAGCGAGTAATCGCGGTTGAGCGCGCCATTAACGAAAAGCTGCCCAATGCCCGGTAAGCCATAAATAGTTTCAATCACCATTGAGCCGGTAATAATGCCGACAAAGGCTGGCCCCATATAGGATAAAACCGGCAGCAGCGCAGGTTTTAACGCATGGCGGAAGATGATTCTGCGCATCGGTAATCCTTTTGCCCGCGCGGTACGAATAAAGTTCGAATGCAGAACTTCAATCATTGAGCCGCGCGTAATACGAGCGATGCTGGCAATATAGGCCAGTGAAAGCGCGACCATCGGCAGGATCATAAATTTTAACGCCCCGCCGTTCCAGCCGCCGCCAGGCAGCCATTGCAAGGTTATTGCAAAGACCATCACCAGTAGCGGCGCTACCACAAAACTGGGGATAACGACGCCGGTCATGGCAAATCCCATCACCGTATAATCCCATCGCGTATTTTGCTTTAGCGCGGCAATCACGCCAGCGCTGACACCAATAATGACCGCCAGCAAAAAAGCGGCAGCGCCAAGTTTCGCCGAAACGGGGAAGCTGGCGGCAACCAGATCGTTGACCGTGTAATCTTTGTATTTAAACGATGGTCCAAAATCGCCATGCGCCAGCTGCTTCAGGTAGCTGAAGTACTGCGTCATGATGGGATCGTTCAGATGATATTTTGCTTCAATATTGGCCAGCACTTCCGGCGGCAATGCGCGCTCGCCAGTAAAAGGGCTACCCGGCGCGAGGCGCATCATAAAGAAAGAGATGGTAATAAGAATAAACAGCGTCGGAATCGCTTCCAGACAGCGGCGTAAAATAAATTTCAACATTGCCCGTACCTTCTGGCCTGTGCCTTTACTTCCCGGACGTGACAAAAGATCCGCCAGGGAAAGTTATAGTGCGATGAAAAAAGACACCATGGGACAACCGCAGTTGTCCCATGTCTTGCCATTAATGTTTGATAATATATAAGTTTTTCACATAAATATTATCCAGCGGGTCTTTACCGGTATACCCGCCCACCCAGGGTTTCACCAGGCGCGCGTTAACGTAGTAATACACCGGCACAATAGCCGAGTCTTTATCTAACTGCTGCTCCGCTTTAGCGTAGAGTTCGCTGCGCTGCGTATCGTCCGCCACTTTCAGCGTGTCGGCAATCAGCTTATCAAACGCCGGGCTCTTATAATGCGCGGTGTTATTTGAACTGTCGGACAACATGGTATTCAGGAACGAGGTCGGTTCATTATAATCTGCGCACCACCCGGCTCTGGCAACATCAAAGGTGCCCTGATGACGGGTATCCAGGAAGGTTTTCCATTCCTGATTCTCCAGATTCACATTGACGCCCAGATTTTTCTTCCAGATAGACGCCACGGCAATGGCCAGTTTTTTATGCAGATCGGAGGTGTTATACAGCAGGTCGAATGTTAAGGGCTTATCCGCCGTAAAGCCGGCTTCAGCCAACAATTTCTTCGCTTCTTCATTACGCTTTTGCTGGGACCATTTGAACCACTCAGGCTCTACCAGTTTTGCGCCATCGGTATACGGCGGCGTGTAGCTATAAGCGGGTAAATCGCCCTGATTTTTAACCTTATTAACAATAATGTCGCGATCTAACGCCAGTTTCAGCGCGGTACGCACGCGGACATCGTTAAACGGCGCTTTTTGATTATTAATTTCGTAATAATAGGTACACAAATAAGGGTCTACGCGGACTTCATTCGGAATCTCTTTCTTCAGTTTCTGGAATAATTCGATCGGCATATTGTTATAAGTCATATCGATCTCGCCGCTGCGGTAGCGGTTGACATCCGTCACCTCCGAAGAGATAGGCAAATAAGTTACCTGATTGATGACGGTTTTGGCGTTATCCCAGTATTGCGGGTTACGCTCCAGCACGATACGTTCGTTCACCACCCAGTTTTTTAACTTATAAGCGCCGTTAGTGACAATATTGGCCGGTTGCGTCCATTTATCGCCAAATTTTTCGACCGCTGATTTCGGTACAGGAGACACTGAAGGGTGGACCAACAATTTGTAGAAATAAGGCACCGGCTCACTTAAGGTCACTTCAAAGGTGTGATCATCAAGCGCTTTTACCCCCAGATCGGTGGCGGGTTTTTTACCGGCGATAATGTCATCGATATTAGCGATATGACCGTATTGCAGATAGCTGGCGTACGGCGATGCCGTATTAGGATCGGCCAGGCGTTGCCAGCTATAAACGAAATCATGGGCGGTGACGGGCGTACCATCTGACCATTTCGCATTTTCACGTAGATGGAATGTCCAGACTTTAAAATCTTTATTTTCCCATTTTTCCGCGACGCCCGGTGAAGGATGCCCCTCGACATCACTAATTAATAAGCCTTCGAAGAGGTCACGGCTGACGTTCGATTCCGGCACGCCTTCAATTTTATGCGGGTCGAGAGACTGCACTTCTGATCCATTATTACGTACCAACGTTTGCTTGTCGGCTAACTGAACGCCGGCGGGCACGTCTGCCGCAGTCGCGGCGCTGGCGGCGATGAGCGCAGTGAGTATTCCCGCTGCAATCAAACTTTTTTTCGTGATGTTAGACATTGTGTTTGTACTCCACTCATTATAATTACTGGTTTTTACCAGCCTGTTTAATCCCGTCAGGGTTCCTGTACAGCACTGGTGGTGTACTGCCAGGTCTGTCACTGCTTTTGCTATCACCGACTTTATTTATTCTGACGATTCGTTCGATCGCCTTTCGTCGATTCGGTATACGACGTACCTGCCCACGTCGCACGTTATTTCTGACAACCATGTAAATGAAAATAGTTATCAACAATGTGAAATCTTCTGCAAAATGTTTGGCCGAAAAGTATCAAATGCGTTTCTGAACCGCCAATTCATTTTACAATTTTGTTAACCAATTCTCTTTTATGGAAAAATCCCTGCCCAAAAAAACAGTTAAACAATGTTAAAAATCTTTGATTTATTCTTTATAATCAATAAGTTGAAAGAAAAATATCTCTCTGTCGCATCGTAGGTTATGCCTGCGCCAGAAAACACACACAAATTTAACAAATGCTCATTATTTAGCACATTCATCTACGATGGAGCTGAAACAACTAATAACATTTCAATAATCCTTCATCAAGCCCCAGAGTATGGTGTGAATAAAATAACAGACCTACCGCCTCTCACGGTCTCAGTAATGTTGATAATAGTTTGATTAATAAAAATAAATAGCGTTAGATTATATTAGTATTTTTTATCATTTAAACGCTGAATGCTTATCAAAGTAAGAAGTGTTACGTGGGAATGTCACAAGGCGGCCCCTTAGGGCGCCGCCTGTAAATCAGCAGGTGGGAGTTTAGTTGAGCAAGCCGGGGAAAATGCCTTTTATTCCTGTGACAATAAATTCGATGCCGAGCGCCATTAACAACAACCCCATGATTCGGGTAATAACGTTGATACCAGTTTGCCCCAGCAAACGAACCAGCCACGGCGCCATACGGAACACGCCCCAGCAGCAAAGCGCAAAAAGCGCAATGGCAACTGAAAAGCCAAGCAAATGCGCGATGCTGTGATAACGCGTCCCCCAGACGATAGTGGAGCTGATCGCCCCTGGCCCCGCCATTAACGGCAGCGCTAACGGCACAACGCCAATGCTCTCGCGTATGGCCGTCTCTGACTTTTCTTGCTTGTTTTGTTTATCTTCCCCCAGCTTCCCGCTGATCATCGACATTGCAATGGTGACAACCAGGATACCGCCCGCAATTCTGAACGAATCAATAGAAATACCAAACAGCTGCAGGATGCCATCGCCGAGGAATAAGGAACTCCACAAGATAATCGCGACCGACAGATTCGCGGTGAGGTTAGTTTTATTACGCGCCGTGGCCGTCTGGTAGCTGGTCATGCTGATGAAAACGGGAATAATCCCCACCGGGTTAACCAGCGCAAAGAGCCCGATAAAGAACTTAAAGTAAACAGGAAAATCAAAAAGCGGTTGAATCACGGTTAGCTCCGAAGCGTTAGCCGGATGAAGTCAATTTTCGTTAATGATCAAAACGCGCAGAAGATACGCCTTTTATTCGCATAGTTCACCTCTTATCTACACCTAATTTCATCCATTCATCGCTGTTATTTATATGTACTCGTTATGCTAAACCACTCACTCTTCATGACAACGATTTCTTAACAATTTACATAAAAGGCTAAAATGGCCTGCTGAAAGGTGTCAGCTTTGCGTAATCTTGATTTAGATCACACAATCGCTACTCAGAAGTGAGTAATCTTGCTTACGCCACCTGGACGTAACGCGTTAGAGTTAAATGATACTAACGCAGAAGCTCTTTTAGTAAATCAGAGCAAAACGGACGTTAAGTAACCACCTGAATTTCAGGCATTTATACAAAGTATCGTCGATCTGTCTATACTCACGTATCGCGCAGATGATTTACTAAAAAAGTTTAACATTATCAGGAGAGCATTATGGCTGTTACTAATGTCGCTGAACTTAACGCACTCGTAGAGCGTGTAAAAAAAGCCCAGCGTGAATATGCCAGTTTCACTCAAGAACAGGTCGACAAAATCTTCCGCGCCGCCGCTCTGGCAGCCGCTGATGCCCGCATTCCGCTGGCCAAAATGGCCGTCGCCGAATCCGGTATGGGTATCGTGGAAGACAAAGTGATTAAAAACCACTTCGCTTCTGAATATATTTACAATGCCTATAAAGATGAAAAAACCTGCGGCGTGCTGTCTGAAGACGACACCTTCGGGACCATCACCATTGCTGAACCTATCGGCATTATTTGCGGTATCGTTCCAACCACTAACCCGACCTCTACCGCGATCTTCAAATCGCTGATTAGCCTGAAGACCCGTAACGCCATCATCTTTTCTCCGCATCCGCGCGCTAAAGAGGCAACCAACAAAGCGGCAGATATCGTTCTGCAAGCGGCTATCGCTGCCGGCGCGCCGAAAGATCTGATTGGCTGGATCGATCAACCTTCCGTAGAACTGTCTAATGCACTGATGCACCACCCGGATATCAACCTGATCCTCGCCACTGGCGGTCCAGGCATGGTTAAAGCAGCATACAGCTCCGGTAAACCTGCTATCGGCGTAGGCGCAGGCAACACCCCGGTTGTCATTGATGAAACCGCGGATATCAAACGCGCTGTGGCGTCTGTTCTGATGTCTAAAACCTTCGATAACGGCGTAATCTGTGCTTCTGAACAGTCTGTTGTCGTTGTTGATTCCGTCTATGATGCCGTTCGCGAACGTTTCGCCAGCCACGGCGGCTACATGCTGCAGGGCCAGGAGCTGAAAGCGGTTCAAAACGTTATCCTGAAAAATGGCGCTCTGAACGCCGCTATCGTCGGCCAGCCAGCCTACAAAATTGCTGAACTGGCAGGCTTCTCCGTACCAGAAACCACCAAGATTCTGATCGGTGAAGTTACGGTCGTTGACGAAAGCGAACCGTTCGCACACGAAAAACTGTCTCCGACTCTGGCGATGTACCGTGCGAAAGATTTCGAAGAAGCGGTAGAAAAAGCAGAAAAACTGGTCGCTATGGGCGGTATCGGTCACACCTCCTGCCTGTACACTGACCAGGATAACCAGCCAGAACGCGTTGCTTACTTCGGTCAGATGATGAAAACCGCGCGTATCCTGATCAACACCCCGGCCTCTCAGGGTGGTATCGGTGACCTGTACAACTTCAAACTCGCACCTTCCCTGACGTTGGGTTGTGGTTCCTGGGGTGGTAACTCCATCTCTGAAAACGTTGGTCCGAAACACCTGATCAACAAGAAAACCGTTGCTAAGCGAGCTGAAAACATGTTGTGGCACAAACTTCCGAAATCTATCTACTTCCGCCGTGGCTCTCTGCCCATCGCGCTGGATGAAGTGATTACTGATGGCCACAAACGTGCGCTCATCGTGACTGACCGCTTCCTGTTCAACAACGGCTATGCAGACCAGATCACCTCTGTGCTGAAAGCGGCTGGCGTTGAAACCGAAGTCTTCTTCGAAGTTGAAGCCGACCCGACGCTTTCCGTTGTGCGCAAAGGCGCTGAGCTGGCTAACTCCTTCAAACCGGACGTGATCATCGCGCTGGGCGGTGGTTCCCCGATGGACGCCGCGAAAATCATGTGGGTCATGTACGAACATCCGGAAACTCACTTCGAAGAGCTGGCGCTGCGCTTTATGGACATCCGTAAACGTATCTACAAGTTCCCGAAAATGGGCGTGAAAGCGAAAATGATCGCCGTCACCACCACTTCCGGTACCGGTTCTGAAGTCACACCGTTTGCGGTTGTGACCGACGATGCAACCGGTCAGAAATATCCGCTGGCTGACTATGCCCTGACCCCGGATATGGCGATTGTCGACGCCAACCTGGTGATGGATATGCCGAAGTCCCTGTGTGCGTTCGGTGGTCTGGATGCGGTAACTCACGCCCTGGAAGCTTACGTTTCCGTACTGGCTTCTGAGTTCTCTGACGGTCAGGCTCTGCAGGCTCTGAAACTGCTGAAAGAAAACCTGCCGGCGTCTTACCACGAAGGGTCTAAAAACCCGGTTGCGCGTGAACGTGTTCACAGTGCAGCGACTATCGCCGGTATCGCGTTTGCCAACGCCTTCCTCGGTGTATGTCACTCCATGGCGCACAAACTGGGCTCTCAGTTCCACATTCCGCACGGTCTGGCGAACGCCCTGCTGATTTGTAACGTTATCCGCTACAACGCGAATGACAACCCGACCAAGCAGACCGCTTTCAGCCAGTACGATCGTCCGCAGGCACGCCGTCGTTACGCTGAAATTGCTGACCACCTGGGCCTGAGCGCGCCGGGCGACCGTACCGCCGCTAAGATTGAAAAACTGCTGGCATGGCTGGAAAGCATTAAAGCTGAGCTGGGTATTCCTAAGTCTATCCGTGAAGCAGGCGTACAGGAAGCTGACTTCCTGGCACACGTTGACAAACTGTCTGAAGATGCCTTCGATGACCAGTGCACCGGCGCTAACCCGCGTTATCCACTGATCTCCGAACTGAAACAGATTCTGCTGGATACCTACTACGGTCGTGATTTCACCGAAGGTGAAGTTGCAGCGAAGAAAGACGTCGTTGCCGCACCGAAAGCAGAGAAAAAAGCGAAAAAATCCGCTTAATTCGTTATCTGTTTTAGCATGACAATAACGGCCTCAATTGAGGCCGTTTTTTTGTTTTACCTGTTTATCTGATGCCTGAAGGCGCTATGCTGATCATCTGGCCTACGTGCTCACGGCACGCCCTTCGTCAGGAGGCCTGAGTAATGACCTCCAAAGCGCTACAGGGCGTTTTATAAGCCGATCTTTACCTCAGGTATCATATGTGCCGATGACGCTCCTGAATCGCCGTCAGTGAGTCCTCCTCCAGCGCGTCCTTATAATGCTTACGGCAAACTGAAACGTAGCGTTCATTCCCGCCAATAACCACCTGTTCGCCTTCGTTATAAGGCCTGCCGTCCTGATCAAGGCGCAGAACCATACTGGCTTTACGACCGCAGAAACAGATAGTTTTTAATTCCACCAGCTTATCTGACCATGCCAGCAAGTATTGGCTGCCGACAAAGAGCTCCCCACGAAAGTCTGTTCGTAGCCCATAGCAAAGTACTGGAATATCTAATTTGTCGACAACCTCGGATAATTGATAAACCTGCTGGCGAGTCAAAAACTGGCTTTCGTCGACTAACACGCAATGTATTGTCTGCCGCGCGCTCTCGGCACGAATCTCTTCAAACAAGGATGTATTTTGGTTAAACAATTTTGCCGGCGACGACAAACCGATACGAGAGCTGACTTTGCCTGCGCCGAAACGATCGTCGATTTCCGCCGTATATACGACGGTACGCATCCCGCGTTCCTGATAATTGTATGAAGATTGCAGCAGTGCAGTCGACTTACCCGCATTCATTGCCGAATAGTAGAAATATAGCTGTGCCATTGGTCGCAGGACCTCACCTGAGTGAAATAAAGATTGGCGGGATTGTACCATAATTTACCGACGCGACGGCGCGGCTCGCGCTCCGGTGAGTATTAAGAATTGTACAAACATCGCTCACTATACCCAAAATAATTCGCGTTGCTTAAAGGCGGCAAGGGAGTGAGTCCCCAGGAGCATAGATAACTATGTGACTGGAGTGAGCGAGCGTAGCCAACGCATAAGCAACTTGAAGTATGAAGGGTATATACACATTCCTTCACAAATTATGCCGTTAAAATTCATCAACAATGCTTATCATCACCCGCCAATATGAAAACCTTGTACTTATTGTTACCGTTACTCATACCCGGTGCAAAGTAATAGGGTTTTCTTGTAAGGAAATCTAATACAAGAGATTGATATCTCAGCAATGAGATCGTATTTCATCATGATAAAATGTGACCTGACTCCTAAATTTTTAGCGACAGACGGTGAGTATCCCCCCTGCCAATAAGCTCTTTTTTGTGCGGCGCCTCAAGGAAAATTTAAGTTGAGATAATTAAAACGTGTGCTTAATAAAGCGTAATTTTGAATTCCTTACATTCCTGGCTATTGCACAACTGAATTTATCGCTCTATTATTAGCTCAACAAACCACCCCAATATAAGTTTGAGATTACTACAATGAGCGAAGCACTTAAAATTCTGAACAACATCCGTACTCTTCGTGCGCAGGCAAGAGAATGTACTCTGGAAACGCTTGAAGAAATGCTGGAAAAATTAGAAGTTGTCGTTAATGAGCGTCGTGAAGAAGAAAGCGCTGCTGCTGCTGAAGTGGAAGAACGCACTCGTAAACTGCAACAGTATCGTGAAATGTTAATTGCCGACGGCATTGACCCGAATGAACTGCTGAATAGCATGGCTGCCGCTAAATCCGGTACCAAAGCTAAACGCGCAGCTCGTCCGGCTAAATATAGCTATGTTGACGAAAACGGTGAAACTAAAACCTGGACTGGCCAGGGTCGTACACCGGCTGTAATCAAAAAAGCAATGGAAGAACAAGGTAAGCAACTGGAAGATTTCCTGATCAAGGAATAATTTACTTCCTGGATGCTTAAAATCCCGCCGCTGGCGGGATTTTTTTTGCCTGAGTTCTCCGCTGACGACCCCAGGCATAAAAAAAGCGCCGGATTTACCAGCGCTTCTGTTAAAAAATTTATAACGTATCGTTACTTCTTAATACCCATTTCTTCTTCAAGCCAGGCTTTAAATTCAGCACCCAGCGAATTATGACGGATGCCATATTCAACGAATGCCTGCATATATCCTAACTTATTACCACAGTCATGGCTTTTACCCTTCATGTGGTAGGCTTCAACCGTTTCTTTTTCGATCAGCATATCGATAGCATCGGTCAACTGAATTTCATCCCCGGCGCCCGGAGGGGTTTTCGCCAGCAACGCCCAGATATCCGCGCTCAACACATAACGCCCGACAATCGCAAGGTTAGACGGCGCGACATCCGCTTTTGGTTTTTCAACCACGCCAACCATCGGCACACTTTCGCCCGGCGCCAGCTCAACGCCTTTACAATCGACCACGCCGTATGCAGTCACATCTTCTACTGGCTCAACCATAATCTGGCTATTGCCGGTTTCATCGAAACGGCGGATCATTTCAGCCAGGTTATCCTGAGACAGGTCGGACTCATATTCGTCAAGAATAACGTCTGGCAGAATAACAGCGACAGGTTCGTTTCCGACAACGGGATGCGCGCACAATACGGCATGGCCCAGGCCTTTTGCCAGCCCTTGACGTACCTGCATAATAGTGACATGCGGAGGGCAAATAGACTGAACCTCCTCCAGAAGCTGACGCTTAACGCGTTTTTCCAGCATCGCTTCCAGCTCAAAACTGGTATCAAAGTGGTTTTCAATAGAGTTTTTAGACGAGTGCGTAACAAGCACGATTTCAGTAATGCCAGCAGCGATACATTCGTTCACGACGTACTGAATTAATGGCTTATCAACCAGCGGCAGCATCTCTTTCGGGATAGCTTTGGTCGCTGGCAGCATCCTGGTTCCCAATCCCGCGACCGGGATAACGGCTTTTTTGACTTTCGAATTAAGGGCAGCCATTTAAAATTCTCCTGGACTGTTCATGTATTGAACGTGTTCATTAATCTGTATCGTGTTCCAGTATATCAGTACCAGAACAAGCCTCAGGTCCAAAAAGGACTTATATTGGTATAATTAAGACAAATACTTATAAATCTGCCGCAGATAGTAACACTCGTCGGGAAAGGCCGGTAAAGCAATTTCCGCTCACTCTTCCGTTTGGTCATTCCGCAGACAACATCAATCGCAGACGCCCTCCTGCGCCCCATATTTGACACTGCCACGAGTCGCAACGCTGGCTTAATTGGTTAAGGTAGGCGTTACCCAATGTTCCTAGCGGCACGCCGCTGCTAATTTGAACCTGATGAGCGCCCGTATTTAAGGTGGCGTTCAATCCGGCGGAGACGAGAATCAAATTTTTGAGCTCACTGTGATAGTAGCCGACAAATAGCGGGAATTGCCCAGGTAAATTGGCTTGTCTGAGCAGATGATTTACCTGTTTTAATAGCGCGCCTAACTCCGGTAAACGGTGCTTTTGTTGGCCGAGCTGATCCTGCAATAAGCCGTTAAATAGCGCCCGCAGCAACAATGCGGCTAACACGCCGTTATCGCCCGCCCGGGTGACATCCAGGCAATAAAATGCCAGTTCGTTATCAGATAGCGGCGCAATATCCAGCACCAGTCCAGGCTGATCGGCGGAGACGAGCTGCCGGTAATTAATGCGGCAATGAGAAATCACCTGCTGTACCGGGGGCTGCAATTCCTGCAACAATTGCGCTGCGGCGGTTGGATTACTCACCATTGCATCCCAGTCACGAAACAGGCGTTCTTCTTCTTCAACCCGCGAGTTAAACATATTAGGGTATAAGCAAGCGAATACGGTTTCCCGCAAGCGGTTGAGATCTTTTACCGGCTTCAGCAAGACATCTTCAACCCCAAGGCGTAACGCTTTGGCGATATCCGCCATATTTTCTGTTGCGGAAATAACCAGAATAGGCGTCTGGTCTCCGCGATTACGTAAGTTTTCTACCAGTTTGAGACCGTTCATTCTCGGCATAGCGATATCACATATCATGAGATCAGGGGTAAAACGCCCCATCAACTCCAGGGCATCTACCCCGTCGCCTGCCAATGCCGTTGTCGCTCCCAAAGAGGAAAACCACGAATCCAGAAGCGAGCGAAATACAGGCTCGTCTTCAACAATAAGAATCTGTTTTCCGACCAATGGCTGCGTCATGTTCTCTCCCCTGACTGGCTTTAATCAATAGTGGCATGGTATTGCCGCTTGCGCCTGTCAGAATTTGCTTAAGTGATCGTAAAAGGTACATTAAACGTCGGTACGCACCAAGGGTATAAGTTCGTCCATCTTTTTCTCTACGGCTAACTGACCCGCCGCAATAGCGGCATGGGCGCGATGAAAATCCAGCGTTGAGATTTGCGGACAGAATGGTTGAATGAGAATATCAGGCGGATCGCCAGCCATACGGTTACGTTTAAGACGATTTTCCAACACCTGGATGGAGGTTGTCATGATTTCCATTGCCCTAGGCGAACTCACGCCACGGCGTGAAGTCAGGCTACTGAAACGTTCTTTTAAACGCTTATGCCAGGGCAGCGCATCATCGCTCTCTTCATTGATATTCCCGACATTTACAGAGAGCAAATCTTGCTGCATGAGGTGGGCATCATGTTGCAGGTCTACCGCAATAACGATATCAGCCCCCAGCGCCCTGGTTAACGAAACAGGTACCGGATTAACGACTGCGCCATCTACCAGCCAGTAACCGTTATGTTCAACCGGAGACATCAGCCCTGGCATACTGCACGACGCGCGTACGGCAAGGTGTAGATCGCCTTCAGTAAACCATAGCTCTCGTCCCGTGCTAAGATTCGTCGCGACCGCGCCAAAACGTCTTGAACAGTGGTCAAAATCCGTGACGGGCATAATATCCCGATAGTGATTAAATACGCGTTCGCCGCGAAGCAACCCTCCTCTGCCCCAGGATACATCCATCAGGCGTAAAACATCCCAGTAGCGGAATGAACATACCCACTGTTCAAGCGCCGATAATTTATTACAGGCATACGCGGCGCCGACCAGCGAACCTATTGAGCATCCTGCAACGATATCAATATCAATGCCTGTTTGCTTGAGGGCTTTGATGACCCCAATATGAGACCATCCTCTCGCTGCGCCAGATCCCAGCGCCAGCCCTATTTTCATTTTTCTCATCGTACTTAACGACTTCCCCTGGCTTCAAGACGTAGCAACATCGCCACTGCTCAGTTAACATAATGCCACCCTGGCGTTCAACGCCGTTTTTTATATTCAGGGAGATTATTGTGTCTCAGCCTTGTCCCTGTGGTAGCGCTGACGAGTATAGCCTATGTTGTGGTCGTATTGTGTCCGGAGAACGAGTAGCACCCGATCCGTCACATCTCATGCGCTCTCGTTACTGCGCTTTTGTGATGAAAGACGCAGATTACTTAATTAAGAGCTGGCATCCAACCTGCAATGCGGCCGCGTTTCGTGATGATATCATCGCCGGATTTGCCAATACCAGGTGGCTCGGCCTGACTATTTTTGAACATACCTGGTCAGAAGCAGAAAATACAGGGTATGTTAGTTTTATCGCGCGTTTTTCCGAACAAGGGAAAACCGGGGCGATTATCGAACGTTCTCGTTTTATCAAAGAAAACGGTCAGTGGTATTATATTGACGGTACCCGCCCGCAGTTGGGTCGAAACGATCCCTGCCCGTGCGGTTCAGGCAAAAAATTTAAAAAGTGCTGCGGCCAGTGACGCCTGACAGTATCAATACAGCAAACACTCTCAACAGGATTTTTCCGGCAATGCAATCACTACAACGTAAAGTTCTGCGTACTATTTGTCCCGATCAAAAAGGCCTTATCGCGCGGATTACCAACATTTGCTATAAGCATGAGCTTAATATTGTGCAAAACAATGAATTTGTGGACCATCGCACCGGACGCTTTTTTATGCGGACCGAGCTGGAAGGCATCTTCAATGATTCCACTCTTCTGGCCGATCTGGACAGCGCCTTACCGGAAGGCTCTGTTCGTGAACTCAATCCCGCCGGACGCCGTCGGGTAGTGATTCTGGTTACCAAAGAGGCGCATTGTCTGGGCGACCTGCTGATGAAAGCCAACTATGGCGGGCTGGATGTTGAAATCGCCGCGGTCATTGGCAACCATGAAACGTTACGCTCGCTGGTTGAACGTTTTGAGATCCCTTTCGAACTGGTCAGCCATGAGGGATTAACGCGTGAAGAGCATGACACGAAGATGGCGGACGCCATTGATGCCCATCAACCGGACTATGTGGTGCTGGCCAAGTATATGCGTGTTTTGACGCCAGGTTTTGTGGCGCGCTTCCCGAACAAAATTATCAATATCCACCACTCATTCCTGCCGGCGTTTATCGGCGCGCGTCCTTATCATCAGGCCTATGAGCGCGGCGTGAAAATCATCGGCGCTACCGCGCACTATGTGAATGATAATCTGGATGAAGGCCCAATCATTATGCAGGACGTGATTCATGTCGATCACACTTACACCGCAGAAGATATGATGCGTGCCGGGCGCGACGTTGAGAAAAACGTATTAAGCCGCGCGCTGTATCAGGTTCTGGCACAGCGAGTCTTTGTTTACGGCAATCGGACGATTATTCTTTAATCGTCAGTAATATGAATTGATTAGCTTTAATCCGTTACGGATGAAAAGTACGCAAACAGTTCATTTCAGGCAAAGGAATGCTTTACAGCGGCGTGTCATTTGATATGATGCGCCCCGCTTCCCAAAAGGAAGCGGGCCAGTATTAAGCATTACCCCGTGGTGGGGTTCCCGAGCGGCCAAAGGGAGCAGACTGTAAATCTGCCGTCATCGACTTCGAAGGTTCGAATCCTTCCCCCACCACCATTATTCACTACAGCGATGTAGTTAACTCGATGAGCAATGCAGAAGTTTGCACTTGTCGGGGAAGGGTGAGAACCTTCGATTAAGGTTCGACTCGAGCGAAAGAACGTTGCCAACGGTAACGGCCCGTAGGGTGAGGAGTGAAGCGACGAATAATCCTTCCCCCACCACCATCTTCAAGCTTTACCTACAATTTGAATTACCCCTGGTGGGGTTCCCGAGCGGCCAAAGGGAGCAGACTGTAAATCTGCCGTCATCGACTTCGAAGGTTCGAATCCTTCCCCCACCACCATCACTTCCGTCGCGTATCTTATCCCCGTTAAGCATAGTGTCTCATATCTCTCTGTACGGGAAGGATGAGAAGCTTCTACCAGGGTTCGATTCGAGCGCAGCGAGAAAGCGTTGCCGCAGGCAACGGCCCGAAGGGCGAAGCGCGCAGCGCTGAGTAATCTCTCCCCCACCACCATCACTCCATAAAGTACCAATTTCAAATCAATCAGCACTGCCCCGTATCCTTACCCCACAGGCAGACTTCACACCATGGCGCCATGGCTTATTGGTTATCTTATCAATACTTCTTCCTGGCAATCTTTTTCGCCTCCTTTGACTGGTTGATTTTTCGCCTGATGAGTTCAAAGGCGGCATATGTCTCGCTAAGTTGATCTGGGGTGAGCGTTCCCTTGAGTCGGTTTCTTTCGGCAATGAGCGCTGAACAATCATCCTTAGATTTTTCCGTATATATACTTGCCATGTAATACCAAATATAGGCCTGCTTATTATCTTTAGGCACACCCTGGCGCCCATGAGCATAAATTTCCCCAAGCGCTAATTGTGCCGGAGTAAACCCCTGCTCTGCCGCTTTAAGGTACCACTTCAGCGCATTCCGGCTATTTTCAGGCACGCCTCTTCCCGTGCTATATGCCACGCCAAGCTGATATTGCGCTTTCGCAAAATCCTGTTTTGCTGCTTTTCGATACCATGCGATAGCCTGTCTGTCGCTTTGCGCGACGCCGCGACCAAATGCAGACATGATGCCCAGATGCGTTTGCGCAGCAGGCAGCCCCTGGCGAGCGGCTTTGCGATACCACGCCAGCGCCTGTTGGTAGTCCTGAGAAACGCCCTCACCCTGCATAAACATCACGCCGATCGCATCCTGCGCCTCGGCCAATCCTTGCGCTGCGGCTCTGCGATACCACTCCAGCGCCAGGTTGTGATCTTTCGATAAGTGATAACCGTTGTAATACCATACGCCAAAATTGTACTGTACCTTTGCCATCACGCGTTGCGCTGTTTTTCGATACCACGTCTGAGAGTGAACCCGGTCAGCGGGATGCGCTTTATCATAGAGCGCATTCAGCGGAATGTGGCCTGGCGTATAGCTGCCTGGTATACCTTCATTAAGCCAGTAAACTGCCTGACGATAATCCTGAGGCACGCCTTCACCATAAAAATAGGCAACGCCGAGATAAAGTTGCGCGGGGTAGTACATATTTTCCGCCGCTTTACGCATCAAGATCGCCGTTTGCTGATAATCCTGAGGAACGCCCTGACCGTGGGCGTACATTACTCCAAGCTTAAATTGTGCTGACGAAGCTGAACCCTGTCCGCGGACAACGCCCGCATCATTGGTTGGAGAGGCGGCTTTTCGATACCACTCCAGCGCTAGCTGGGTATTTTGGGGAAACCCATCGCCATACATATAGGCGTCACCGAGGATTTCTTGCGTACTACTATCCCCTAGCTCTGCCGCCTTGCGATACCACTCCAGCGCTTTTTGTCGACTAAGTGGAAAATTTTCACCATAGTTGTAATGATAGCCAAGGATGAAATAGGAAAAATCAGAACCTTGTTTACCCGCTTTCTCCAGCCATTTTATGGCTAGTTTATAATCAGGCTTAACGTATCGCCCCTCCGCATACCAGCTTCCAAGCGAGAACTGCGCGCTTTCATCTCCTTGTTCCGCTTTTTGCTCTAATTCCTGAACGTACTGGCATTCTTCTGAGTCGGCGGGATAGCGCTCCTCGCAGACAGCAGCGTGAGCCATTTTTGAAATAAATATATTTAATATTATTATTTTGAAAATTGATGAAAAACGCATACAACTATCCTTATTGTCGTTTATGGCGTGATTATATGCTGCATCATCATTTTTCTGCTTACAAAAAACTCGCACAGATGCTGAATAAACCCAAAAACAAAGAGTACGGATTCAGATGCCAGACATGGCAGACCCGCTGTAAACGAAACAAGGCGGCGGTCGATAAGGCATTTATGCCGCACTCCGGCAAACAGCCATAAAAAAACTCCGCCGAAGCGGAGTTTAGGGCATCGAGAGAAAATCAGTGACGTGCACGAACAATCTGGTATTTGCGGGTCAGGTACTCGACCGGCACGCTCCAGATATGCACCAGGCGCGAGAATGGGAACAACAGGAACAGCGTCATCCCCAGTACCAGGTGCATACGGAAGATAAAGGCCACACCGTCCAGATGTGCGGATGCGCCACCGTGGAAGGTCACAACTGACTGCGCCCACCCGACCAGCTTCATCATTTCACTCCCGTCCATATGCTGGGCGGAGAACGGAATGGTCAGCAGACCCAGCGCGCACTGAATCACCAGCAGCGAGAGAATCAAAATATCTGCGCCGGTAGTGGTGGCGCGGACACGTGGGCTAAACAGACGACGCTTGAGCAGTAAAATACCGCCAACCAGTGTCAGCACGCCGCAGGCGCCGCCGGCAATCATCGCCATCTTCTGCTTCACGTCGACCGGCAGAAAAGCTTCATACATCCAGTGCGGCGTTAACATGCCCAGGAAGTGACCGGCGAAAATACCCAGAATCCCAATGTGGAACAGGTTTGACGCCAGGTTCATTCCTTTGCGATCCAGCATCTGACTGGAAGCCGCCCGCCAGGTGTACTGGCCGTAGTCGTAACGTAACCAGCTACCGATCAGAAATACCGATCCGGCAATGTACGGGTAGATATCAAAGAAGAACATATTCAGGAAGTGCATTAGTGCTGTCCTCCGGTGGTGATATTCAGATATTGCGGCGCCACGGCCCCGGCAAAACGACGCTGGTGAGCGGAGATTTCCGACTCGCCACACCCTTGATCGGCGAAGAATTTCACCTGCTCTTCTTCCCAGACCGCATCCAACGCCTGCGGGGTATCATCACGTGCTTCATTCGCAATTTTTTCAGCCACTTTGTCGCTGTCGATAACGGTATTCGCCAGTTTTAACAGCAGATCGAACAGCACCGCATAACGGCTGTCACGCTGTTGCAAACGTGCGCTGAGCAGCGCCAGAATCGGCGCGATATCCTGTAACCCCCCTAACGCTTCGCTTTTCGGCAATTGCGCAAGGTATTCCAGATACAGCGGCAGATGATCGGGAAGTTCGCGGCTGTCGAGCTGCAAACCGTGCTGTTCATACTGTGCCATCAGGTCAACCATCGCCTGACCGCGATCGCGGGACTCCCCGTGAACATGTTCAAACAGCAGCAGCGATGTGGCGCGACCACGGTCAAACAGTTCACTGTAGGCGGCCTGTACATCCAGCAGGTCCTGCGCGGTTAAATCGCGCAGGAAAACGCCCAGAGTCTGGGCATCCTCTTTATCCAGGTTCTCAGATGACGCGAGCGCATCGAACAACTCCTGTTGATGCTGCCACAGGGCAGCATCCGGGTACTCGAGCAGACGCGAAACAATGACGAGTTCAATCATGCGTGCGGCTCCGTTTTGCTGGTCACATCAACAGCGTCGATGCGGCGGCTGTTGAACAGATTGAATTTGGTATCAGACCCGTGGCAACCATCGCCGAAGGTAAAACCACAACCGCTTTTCTCCGGGAATGCGTCACGCGCCAGTTCACGATGGCTGCTTGGTACCACGAAGCGATCTTCATAGTTGGCAATTGCCAGGTAACGATACATTTCCTGCGCCTGGGCTTCGCTTAAACCCACCTCTTCCAGCGCGCGGGTATCCACTTTACCGTCTACGGTTTCCGCACGTTTGTAGTGACGCATCGCCAGCATCCGTTTCAACGCCAACAGTACCGGCTGGGTGTCGCCAGCGGTCAACAGGTTCGCCAGGTACTGCACCGGGATACGCAGACTGTCTACATCCGGCAGAATACCGTTGCTGCCCAGTTCACCCGCGTCGGCGGCAGACTGAATCGGTGACAAAGGCGGCACGTACCAGACCATCGGCAGCGTGCGGTATTCCGGATGCAGCGGCAGCGCCAGCTTCCAGTCCATCGCCATTTTGTACACTGGCGATTGCTGCGCCGCATCGATCACGCTCTGCGGCACGCCGTCCTTCAGCGCCTGCTCAATGACAGCCGGATCGTTTGGATCGAGGAACACGTCCAGTTGACGCTGGTACAGATCTTTTTCGTTTTCCGTACTGGCGGCGCTTTCAATGGCATCTGCGTCATACAGCAGTACGCCAAGATAACGGATACGGCCCACGCAGGTTTCCGAGCAAACAGTCGGCTGACCAGCTTCGATACGCGGGTAGCAGAAGATGCACTTCTCGGACTTGCCGCTCTTCCAGTTGAAGTAAATCTTCTTGTACGGGCAGCCGGTGATGCACATCCGCCAGCCGCGGCACTTGTCCTGGTCGATCAGCACGATGCCATCTTCTTCACGCTTGTAGATAGCACCGCTCGGGCAGGTCGCCACGCACGCCGGGTTGAGACAGTGCTCGCACAGGCGCGGCAGGTACATCATGAAGGTGTTTTCGAACTGGCCGTACATCGCCTTCTGCATGTTTTCAAAGTTCTGGTCTTTAGCGCGTTTTTCGAACTCGCCGCCTAGAATCTCTTCCCAGTTTGGCCCGCTGGTAATTTTGTCCATCCGCTGGCCGGTAATCAGCGAGCGCGGACGCGCGATCGGCTGATGTTTGCTTTCCGGCGCGGTATGCAGGTTCTGGTAGTCGTAATCAAACGGCTCGTAGTAGTCGTCGATGCCCGGCAGATGCGGGTTAGCGAAGATTTTACCCAGCAGCAGCGCCCGGTTGCCCATGCGCGGCTGTAGTTTGCCGTTGATTTTGCGGATCCAGCCGCCTTTCCATTTTTCCTGATTTTCCCAGTCATTCGGAAAACCAACGCCAGGCTTACTTTCTACGTTGTTGAACCACGCGTATTCCATACCTTCGCGACTGGTCCAGACGTTTTTACAGGTGACTGAACAGGTATGACAGCCGATGCACTTATCGAGATTCAGCACCATGCCGACTTGTGAACGAATTTTCATTTTACGCTCTCCTGTACCTGGTCATTGCCTTCGCCATCCAACCAGTTAATGTTCTTCATCTTACGTACCACCACAAACTCATCGCGGTTGGAGCCGACGGTGCCGTAGTAGTTAAAGCCGTAGGCTAACTGCGCATAGCCGCCGATCATATGGGTCGGTTTCGGCGTAATACGGGTCACCGAGTTATGAATACCGCCGCGCTGCTGGGTAATTTCCGACCCCGGCAGGTTTACGATACGTTCCTGCGCGTGGTACATCATGGTCATGCCCGCCGGTACACGCTGGCTGACCACTGCGCGTGCGGTCAATGCGCCGTTGCTGTTGAAGACTTCGATCCAGTCGTTATCTTCAATGCCCAGATCTTTGGCGTCGGTTTCGCTCATCCACACAATCGGGCCGCCACGCGACAAAGTCAGCATCAACAGGTTATCGCTGTAGGTCGAGTGGATACCCCATTTCTGGTGCGGCGTCAGGAAGTTGAGCGCCTTCTCCGGATTACCGTTGGATTTACGCCCCATCACCGCTTTCACCGAGCGGGTGTCGATCGGTGGGCGATACACCAGCAGACTTTCGCCGAAGTCGCGCATCCACTGGTGATCCTGATACAACTGTTGGCGACCAGACAGTGTACGCCACGGGATCAGCTCGTGAACGTTGGTATAACCGGCGTTATAAGAAACGTGCTCATCTTCCAGACCAGACCAGGTCGGGCTGGAGATAATTTTGCGCGGCTGGGCCTGAATATCGCGGAAGCGGATTTTCTCTTCTTCTTTATTGGTCGCCAGATGCGTATGGTCGCGACCGGTAAACTCGCTCAGCGCCGCCCAGGCTTTCACCGCCACCTGACCGTTGGTTTCCGGCGCTAACGTCAGGATCATCTCTGCCGCGTCAATCGCCGTGTTGAGCATCGGCTGGCCTTTCGCCGGACCGTCCGCTTTGGTGTAATTGAGCTTACGCAGCAAGTCCATTTCGCTCTGCGTGTTCCAGGCAATCCCTTTCCCGCCGTTGCCGATTTTCTCCATCAGCGGGCCAATAGAGGTAAAGCGCTCATAGGTGGCCGGATAATCGCGCTCAACGGTCATGATGTGCGGCGCGGTTTTCCCTGGGATCAGATCGCATTCGCCTTTTTTCCAGTCTTTCACGTCCAGCGGCTGTGCCAGTTCAGCGGCAGAGTCGTGCTGGATCGGCAGCGTCACGACGTCAGTCTCTTTACCCAGGTGGCCTACACAGACTTCGGAGAATTTCTTCGCAATGCCTTTGTAGATTTCCCAGTCGCTTTTCGATTCCCAGGCCGGATCTACGGCGGCAGACAGCGGATGAATAAACGGATGCATATCCGAGGTATTCATATCGTCTTTTTCATACCAGGTGGCGGTCGGCAGTACGATATCGGAGTACAGGCAGGTGCTCGACAGGCGGAAGTCCAGCGTCACCACCAGATCCAGTTTGCCGTCCAGGCCATTGTCACGCCACTCCACTTCTTCCGGCTTCACACCGCCCTGTTTACCCAGATCCAGCCCCTGAATACCATGCTCAGTACCCAGCAGATATTTCAGCATGTACTCATGGCCCTTACCGGAAGAGCCAAGCAGGTTAGAACGCCAGATGAACAGGTTACGCGGGTGGTTTTTACCGTTTTCCGGCTGCTCGGCGGCAAAGCGAATCGAACCCTCTTTCAGGGATTTGACGGTATAATCTACCGGCGTCATACCGGCTTTTTCCGCTTCACGCGCAATATACAGCGGGTTAGTGCCTAACTGCGGCGCCGACGGCAACCAGCCCATACGCTCGGCGCGCACATTGAAGTCAATCAGATGACCGCTATAGCGGGATTTGTCCGCCATCGGCGACAGTAACTCCTCGGCGGTCACCGTCTCGTAGCGCCACTGGCTGGAGTGGTTATAGAAGTAAGAGGTGCTATTCATGTGACGCGCCGGACGCTGCCAGTCAAGGGCAAACGCCAGCGGCTGCCAGCCGGTCTGCGGACGCAGTTTTTCCTGGCCGACGTAGTGCGCCCAGCCGCCGCCGCTCTGACCAACGCAACCACAGAACACCAACATATTGATCAGCCCGCGATAGTTCATATCGAGGTGATACCAGTGGTTCAGACCGGCGCCAACGATAATCATTGAACGCCCGTGCGTTTTGTCCGCGTTATCGGCGAATTCCCGTGCGATACGGATGATCTGCGCCCGCGGCACGCCGGTGATCTGCTCGGCCCATGCTGGCGTATATGCTTTGGTATCGTCATAACTGGCGGCACAATTTTCATCGTTCAGGCCGCGTTCCAGACCATAGTTAGCCATGGTCAGATCGTAAACGGTAGTGACTAACGCTGAAGAACCATCGGCCAGTTGCAGACGTTTTGCCGGCAGTTTATGCAGCAGGACGTTATCCAGCGCCACATGATTAAAGTACTCTGAACCTTCGCCGCCGAAATACGGGAAGCCCACGTCAGCAATCTCATCCTGGCTGCCCAGCAAGCTGAGCTGCAATTCAGTTTCTGCACCGGTAGTCCCGTCGCGCTGTTCGAGGTTCCATTTGCCTTTTTCACCCCAACGGAAACCAATTGAACCGTTTGGCGCCACCATTTCACCGTTGCTGTTGATAGCGACGGTTTTCCATTCCGGGTTATTTTCCTGCCCCAGCGAATCAACGAGATCGGCAGCGCGCAGCATACGACCTGCGGCATAATAACCATCACGCTCTTCAAGCATCACCAGCATTGGCATGTCGGTATAGCGGCGGACATAATCGGTGAAGTACTGGCGCGGGTTGTCGAGGTGGAATTCGCGCAGCATGACGTGGCCCATCGCCAGCGCCATCGCCGCATCGGTCCCCTGCTTCGGTGCCAGCCATAGATCGCACAGTTTGGCGATTTCGGCATAGTCCGGCGTCACCGCGACGGTTTTGGTGCCTTTGTAACGTACTTCGGTAAAGAAGTGGGCATCCGGCGTACGGGTTTGCGGCACGTTAGAGCCCCAGGCGATAATATAGCTGGAGTTGTACCAGTCAGCGGATTCCGGCACGTCGGTCTGCTCGCCCCAGGTTTGCGGGGAGGCTGGCGGCAGGTCGCAGTACCAGTCGTAGAAGCTCAGGCAGGTACCGCCAATCAGCGAAAGATAACGTGCGCCGGAAGCGTAGGAAACCATCGACATCGCCGGAATGGGTGAGAAGCCCGCGACGCGGTCAGGGCCATAGGTTTTCACGGTGTACACGTTGGAGGCGGCGATCAGCTCGTTCACTTCCTGCCATGAGGAGCGAACAAAGCCGCCACGACCACGCGCCTGTTTGAAGCTTTTGGCTTTATCGGCATCTTCAATGATGGAGGCCCATGCCTCTACCGGATCGCGATGCAGTTTTTTCGCCTCGCGCCACATCTTCATCAGACGTTTGCGCATCAGCGGATATTTCAGTCGGTTAGCGCTGTAGAGATACCAGGAGTAGCTTGCCCCGCGCGGGCAGCCGCGAGGTTCATGGTTTGGCATGTCAGGACGGGTGCGCGGGTAATCGGTTTGCTGTGTTTCCCAGGTCACCAGACCATTTTTGACATAAATTTTCCAGCTACAAGAACCGGTGCAGTTCACCCCATGGGTTGAGCGCACAATTTTGTCATGCTGCCAACGTTGGCGGTATCCGTCCTCCCAGTCCCGGTTTGTTTCGAGAAGCTGGCCGTGCCCATCGGCAAAGGTTTCGCCCTTCTGCTTGAAGTAGCGAAACCGGTCCAGGAATTTACTCATCGGGTTTCTCCTGTGTGGAACCTTACGGTTCTCTGATAAATCGACATTGCTTAACTAAGGGCGAAGGTAACGCGCTGAATGGGCGTGAGAATTGATAACGATCAAGGCGGACAGGGATGCAAATGGCGCGCAAACCTCCTGCATACTCCTTTTGGAGGAGGAGTTTTATTTATATATATTACTGATTTAATTACATAAAATTAAATTTACGCACGACATGAATGTTAAATTTTCAACAAGTGGGTATTAAGGGGTATCCCCCTGGATGACCGATAAAGATGTGCGTGGTCAGCCCTGTCGCGCCTCACTTCTTGACTATAAGTATGTTGTAACTAAATGCAGGTAAAAAAAAAGCGCGGTCTAACGCCGCGCAAAGGATAATCAAAAGTTACTTTTTATTTTTAGAATGACGTCCATATACCGCCCAGGTAATAACGACGCAGGCGATATAGAAAATAAGAAAGACCTTCATCGCGCCGACTGGCGAACCGGTTAAGGCTAAAGATGAACCAAACGCTTTCGGAATAAAAAAGCCGCCAATCGCGCCAATCGCGGAAATAAAGCCCAGCGCCGCCGCCGTATCGGTCGCCGCTTCACGCATGGCTCTTTCGTCCGACCCGCCTTCCGCTTTAACCCGGTCCATTGTCAGTTTACGGAAGATAACGGAGATCATCTGGAAGGTAGAACCACTCCCCAACCCAGCCGTCAGGAACAGCGCCAGAAATACCCCGTAGAACGCGATAAAGCTACCGCCAACGCCGCCAGTAGGTAATGTCAGGAACAGCAGACCGCTGAAAATCGCCATCAGGACAAAGTTGATAAGCGTGACGCGAGTCCCCCCCAGACGGTCAGAAATTGCGCCGCCTGCCGAACGCGCCAGCGCGCCGATAAACGGACCGAAAAACGCATAATGCAGGATCTGCACATCCGGGAATTGCGTTTTAGACAGCATAGCGAACCCCGCGGAGAAACCGATAAACGATCCGAAGGTCGCCAGATACAGCAGACTCATGATCCACAGATGACCACGTTTGAGCACCGGCAGTTGCTCTTTTAGCGAGGCCTTAGACGTCGCCAGTTCGTTCATGCCGAACCACGCTGCCAGCGTAAAAATGGCCAGGAAAGGCACCCAAATCCAGGCTGCGTTCGCCAGATAGAGCTGAGAACCGTCCGGCTGCTCTACACCGTGGCTGCCAAAGGCGGCAAAGATAGAGAGCGAAACCACCAGCGGCGCAACCAGCTGCATCACGCTCACGCCCATATTGCCCAGACCGCCGTTCAGACCCAGCGCGCCGCCCTGCTTTTGTTTAGGAAAGAAAAAGCTGATGTTCGCCATACTGGAGGCAAAGTTCGCGCCGGCAAAACCACACAGCAAGGAAATAATAATGAAAGTGCTAAATGGCGTACTGGTATCCTGAACCGCAAAGCCTAACCATACGCAAGGCACGATGAGGATACCGGTACTGAACGCTGTCCAGCGACGTCCGCCAAATAGCGGCACCATAAAGGAGTAAGGCACCCGTAGCAGCGCGCCGGAAACAGATGGCAGCGCAGTCAACATAAAGAGCTGATCGGTCGTAAAATTAAATCCCACTTTCGGCAGGTTCACCGCCACTGCGCTGAATAACATCCAGACGCAAAACGCCAGCAGTAAACACGGGACAGAAATCCACAAATTACGGCTGGCGACACGATGGCCGCGCTGCTGCCAGAATGCCGGATCTTCCGGACGCCATTCCGTGATAACAGCGCCAGTTGCCCTTTCCGGGGCGGATGAGTGACTCATAGACACCTCTGATTCTTGATTTGATGTCTGCCACATTAGGGTTTACTGCCGAAGGTAAGTTGATATAAATCAAAGGAAAAGTCGTCATCACCGGCGACTAAAAAGCGTTATTACCCTTAATGAGTAGGCTATTTTGGTAAAAAAGCTGTGGTTTTTCACCATGCTGTGTCTGTCTACTCCTTCCCGTCGCAGATACCTCTTTACGGCGGCAATTAAGGAGTAACTCGTTATAGGTATGGGTATACTCCGCTGTATCGTTGAGAATAGCGGCACAGCCGATTGACGCCCCTCTTTTTTGCTACGTTTTTTCGGCGACATTACCCCGAAGAAAGAAGGTAACATGTTTAAACGGTGTTTCTCTCCTCTTACGCTGGTTAACCAACTGGCGCTGATTGTCATGCTCTCTACCGCTATCGGCGTGGCGGGGATGGCGGTTTCCGGCTGGCTGGTTCAGGGCGTACAGGGTAGCGCTCATGCGATTAATAAAGCGGGCTCATTGCGTATGCAAAGCTATCGACTACTGGCAGCTGTCCCGCTGGATGCTAAAGATCAAAAGCTGCTGGATGAGATGGAGCAAACGGCATTCAGCCCGGAACTGACCCGCGCCGCTGAGCGAGACGGGCAGCAAAAGCAGCTTAAAGCGTTACAGGATTACTGGCATAACGAACTCTCGCCAGGGCTACAGCACGCGCAAAACGCGCACGCGGTCGCAGAAGATGTCACGCGCTTTGTGGCGGGCCTGGATCGCCTGGTGACGTCGTTCGACCATACGACTGAATTGCGTATCGAACGCGTGGTATTAGTTCACCGGGTAATGGCGATCTTTATGGCGCTATTGCTGGTATTTACGATTATCTGGCTACGTGTTCGCCTTTTGCAGCCCTGGAAACAGTTATTATCAATGGCGCGCGCCGTCAGTCAGCGCGACTTTACCCAACGTGCCAATATCAGTGGACGCAATGAGATGGCCGCGTTGGGTTCTGCGCTCAATAATATGTCTGAAGAACTGGCCGAAAGTTATGCGGTACTGGAACAGCGCGTACAGGAAAAAACAGCCGGTCTGGAACATAAAAACCAGATTCTCTCGTTTTTGTGGCAAGCCAACCGCCGACTGCATTCACAGGCTCCGCTATGTGAACGTCTTTCACCGGTACTGAATGGCCTGCAAAATTTAACCCAGTTGCATGATATTGAGCTGCGGGTCTATGACCTGGAAGATGAAGATAATCACCAGGAATTTACCTGTCAGTCGGACATCAGTTGCGATGATAAAGGCTGCCACCTTTGCCCACGTAGCGCCCTGCCGATGATTAACGGCGGCACCACCTTAAAATGGCGGCTCACCGACTCTCACACCCAATACGGTATTTTGCTGGCGACGCTGCCCTATGGACACCATCTCAGCCACGATCAGCAACAGTTGGTGGACACGCTGGTTGAACAGCTTACCGCGACTCTGGCGCTCGACAGGCATCAGGAGCGCCAGCAGCAGTTGATTGTCATGGAAGAGCGTGCCACCATTGCCCGCGAACTGCATGATTCTATTGCCCAGTCGCTCTCTTGTATGAAGATGCAGGTGAGCTGCCTGCAAATGCAGGGCGACGTGTTACCGGAAAGCAGCCGTGAGTTACTCAGCCAAATTCGCAATGAGCTGAACTGCTCCTGGGCGCAACTGCGCGAACTGTTAACCACTTTCCGGTTACAGTTGACGGAGCCCGGGCTACGTCCGGCGCTGGAGGCAAGCTGCCAGGAGTTCAGCGCCCGGTTTGGCTTTACGGTAAAACTGGATTATCAGCTTCCCCCCCGCCTGGTGCCTTCACACCAGGCGATACACCTGTTGCAAATTGCCAGGGAAGCCCTCAGCAACGCCCTTAAACACTCTCATGCCGACGATGTGGTGGTGACAGTGACGCAATGTGGCAAACAGGTCAAACTAAAAGTGCAGGATAATGGCTGCGGCGTCCCGGAAAACGCCGAACGCAGTAATCACTACGGCATGATTATCATGCGCGATCGGGCGCAAAGTTTGCGCGGCGATTGCCAGGTACGCCGACGCGAGACTGGCGGAACAGAGGTCACTGTTACTTTTATTCCAGAAACAAACTTCACAGAAACCCAGGGAGATACCCATGAATAATCAGGAACCGGCAACCATCCTGTTAATCGACGACCATCCGATGCTACGCACGGGTGTAAAGCAGCTTGTGAGTATGGCGCCCGATATCAGCGTGGTCGGAGAAGCCAGCAACGGTGAGCAGGGTATTGACCTGGCGGAATCGCTCGATCCCGATCTGATCCTCCTTGATTTGAATATGCCGGGAATGAATGGTCTCGAAACGCTGGATAAATTACGCGAAAAAGCGCTGTCAGGACGTATTGTCGTTTTCAGCGTATCCAACCATGAAGAAGATGTCGTCACGGCGCTAAAGCGCGGCGCGGACGGTTATCTGTTGAAAGACATGGAGCCGGAGGACTTGCTCAAAGCGTTACAACAGGCCGCCGCCGGAGAAATGGTATTAAGTGAAGCGTTAACGCCGGTACTGGCGGCCAGCCTGCGGGCTAACCGCGCTACCACCGATCGCGATGTAACGCAACTCACCCCGCGTGAGCGCGATATTCTGAAGCTCATCGCGCAGGGATTGCCAAATAAGATGATTGCCCGGCGTCTGGATATCACCGAAAGTACGGTCAAAGTGCACGTGAAACATATGCTCAAGAAAATGAAGCTGAAATCGCGCGTGGAGGCCGCCGTCTGGGTGCATCAGGAACGCATCTTTTAATTATTGCTCCTGGAACGGTTGCCAATGCGGATTATCGTCCGGCATCGTGATAAACGGTTCAGTCAGCGCGAGCGTGATCTCATTGGAAGAGACACGCTGACCTTTTTCATCCTCAACCACCACCGATAAACGCCAGCGATTTGCCGCGCCTTCGCGGTGATCCCAGGCCGGCATAATGATTGTCCAGCCCTCGGTACTGCGGGTGTCCGTTCCTGCCGTCAAACTTAATGCCTGTGTATCGCCCTGCCAGCTCAAATGACGAATACCGTGCACGCTGCGCACCTGCAATTTTAACGCAACCGTCTCACCAGGCGTAAGATCCCAGGGCGGCGTCGCCAGAAAAACCGTTAACGTTTTACGCTGCCGATACTCCATTGTCGGCAGCGAGTTACGTTGCGGCGTATCATAGCGGCTACCGCGTAATGACTGGCTTTGCGCCACTTCACTGGCGGCAAGCTGCTTTTTGAGCGGCACGCCGAAGCGGTAGTTAAGCGTCAGCCCCAGGTTATTCTGACTGACCCCGCTCTCGCCCTGTTTGTGCTGGGCGGTCATGGTAAGCAAAGGTACTGGCGTATAGTTGAGACCCAGTTTTAACGCGACAGGATTGTGATACCCCGTTCCGGAGTCAAACAGATCCACGCTATCGCCAAAGTACTGCTCCAGACTAACGCTGGTATTGATATGCTGGTAAAACGGCAGCCGCATTTGCGCGTTGATATCATATCCGCGCGCCATTCGCTGTTCTAAGGTCGCCGTATGCGTCTGCCAGTCGGCAAAAGGCTGGTAATAGTTGGCGGATAAACGCAAATATTCTCCCCACGCCTCCGCGCCAAAGCCGGCGCGCTGCAGATTTTCATCCAGCAGATTATCGTAAAAGGTATTATAGCCAAGAAGCCAGCCATCCTGCGCCCAGCGCTGTCCTACGCCAATGTTGCTTACCAGTCCATCAGTCTGTTGCGTAAGACCAAGCTGGCTCCAGGTCAGATAGCGCTGTTTATCCTGTAAAGGGATAAACCAGCTTCCGCGACTGCCGTTAAAATGACCTTCGTTATCGACGTTAATATCCACGCTGGCGCTGCCCCAGGCTGATAGCCAGCTTTCAAGCTGCTGGTTAACCTGCTCGCTGACCACATCGCGTACCTGTCCGAAAGCAAATTGCCGCGCCTGTTCACCGGTATCCAGATCGTTATTTTTCATGCTGGCTTCGCCAAACGCTTTGGCCATCTCGGCAAAATGCTTTTCCCCTTCGTGGGATTCCGGCATCATGCCTAAATCCGGCAGACGGTTTTGCGTGAAAGGGTCTTGCGCCTGCGCACGGATCGTACCGCTGGCAGTCAGCAAGAGAAGCGAGAGTGAGAATGAACGAAAAACAATACGGCTCAACGTGTCGGCAACTTCTACAACAAAAGATAAGAGGAATGGCATCAGAGTAAACCATAACGTGTCCGGACAGGTTTTGCAGCCTTTTCTCGTGCTTCCAGGAATATCCTTATTTTTTCCGCAGAGCGTCCCAGGATTTTCTCCACGCATTTGGCGGTACCCGGTTCCCGAGGTAACATAACGCCATTGCCGACAAAATTTCTCAAGGAGAAGGGTTATCCATGCAAAATATCGTCATTATCGCTAACGGCGCCGCCTACGGCAGCGAATCATTATTTAATAGCCTGCGTCTGGCCATTGCGCTGCGCGAGCAGGAAAGCCATCTCGATTTACGCCTGTTTTTGATGTCAGATGCCGTAACCGCAGGGTTACGCGGTCAAAAACCAGCCGAAGGCTACAATATTCAGCAAATGCTGGAAATTCTGACCGCGCAAAACGTACCGGTAAAATTATGCAAAACCTGTGCGGACGGACGTGGTATCACTCCCCTGCCGCTGATTGACGGTGTGGAAATCGGAACGCTGGTCGAGCTGGCGCAATGGACGCTGGCAGCGGACAAAGTGCTGACATTTTGAATCTGTACGCGGGAAAAGCTCCCGCGTCAGGATAGACTACCGGCAAGAAAATCAGGCCAACACGTGAGTAATACCGCGTTTATTTTTTCTTATGCCATTTATCATCCTCGCCTTTTTCATAATCGTTTTTAACCGCCGCCCAGGCGACTTTGTGTGCGGTTTCCTCGCGACTGGCGTCATCACGACGATCGGCTTTATCTTTATATTGCTCCCAGGCGCTATTAAACGCTTCTTTGTAAATGTCCTGGGCATGGGCTGGAAGAACATTCCGCACATTATCGGGTAAATCACTTTTGGCTTTATACGGCATCAGCGCCTCCGTCTTCAGGGAAAACATTAAGTGTGGTAAACAATGCGTTATTACGCCAGTCGAGGAGGATTTTTGCTTTTTACGGAAATTAACTTTTTGTTATTTAAACACTGTTAAAACAAGATACTTGTTTTACTGACCTTGAAAGAAAAAAATCGTCTACGCCGTAAAACTACGTAAAAAACCACTAAAAAAATACAAATTTCTGCTATTTTTACCTTCTTTACTCTTTCCAAAATATTAACACCTGCACAAGGGAGACCCACATGACACATGCCTGTGAGGCGGTGAAAACCCGCCATAAGGAGACTTCGCTTATTTTCCCGGTTCTTGCGCTGGTAGTGCTGTTCCTTTGGGGAAGCAGCCAGTCACTACCAGTGGTTATTGGCATCAATATCCTTGCACTTATTGGTATTTTAAGCAGCGCATTTAGCGTGGTCCGTCATGCGGATGTATTAGCGCACCGACTCGGCGAACCCTACGGATCGCTTATTTTAAGCCTGTCCGTCGTTATTCTTGAGGTGAGTTTAATTTCCGCGCTGATGGCTACCGGCGATGCTGCGCCAACGCTTATGCGCGATACGCTCTACTCTATTATTATGATTGTCACCGGGGGACTGGTCGGTTTCTCGTTGTTGTTGGGCGGGCGTAAATTCGCAACGCAATATATGAATTTATTTGGGATTAAGCAGTATCTTATCGCACTGTTTCCGCTGGCGATTATTGTGCTGGTTTTTCCAATGGCATTGCCGCAAGCCAATTTCTCTACCAGTCAGGCATTATTGGTCGCGTTAATTTCCGCCGCGATGTACGGCGTATTTTTGTTGATTCAAACCAAAACGCACCAGAGCTTATTTATCTATGAACATGAAGATGAAGGCGATGATGACAATCCACACCACGGTAAACCCTCCGCGCACAGTAGCGGCTGGCATACGGTCTGGTTACTCATTCATTTAATTGCGGTCATTGCCGTTACCAAAATGAATGCCAGCCCGCTGGAGGCGTTGCTGACCAGCATGAACGCCCCGGTCGCCTTTACCGGTTTCCTGGTCGCGCTGTTAATTCTCTCGCCGGAAGGACTGGGCGCGCTGAAGGCGGTACTGAATAATCAGGTTCAGCGGGCAATGAATCTGTTCTTCGGATCGGTGTTGGCGACGATTTCATTAACCGTGCCGGTCGTCACGCTCATCGCCTGGGCAACAGGTAATGATCTGGTGTTTGGTTTAGGCGCGCCGGAAATGGTAGTGATGGTGGCCTCGTTAGTGCTGTGCCATATTTCGTTCTCTACCGGACGCACCAATGTGCTAAACGGCGCGGCGCATCTGGCTTTATTTGCCGCCTATCTGATGACGATTTTTGCCTGATATAAAAAAGCCGGATAGTATCTTATCCGGCCTACACAAGCTAAAAACCGCAATCAGTTCTCGGTATCCAGCTCGTCGAAGCTTTTCACCAAATCATCAATCGCTTTTATCTGGGTCAGGAACTGCTCCAGTTTCGCCAGCGGCAGCGCGGAAGGACCGTCGCACTTCGCGTTAGCCGGGTCCGGATGCGACTCCAGGAACAGGCCCGCCAGACCGACAGCCATACCGGCGCGCGCCAGCTCGGTCACCTGACCACGACGACCGCCCGAGGCGGCGCCAAATGGGTCGCGGCATTGCAGCGCATGGGTAACGTCGAAAATCACCGGCGAGTTGCCGGAGACCTTTTTCATCACGCTAAAGCCCAGCATATCCACCACCAGGTTGTCATAGCCGAAGTTCGCGCCGCGGTCGCACAAAATCACCTTATCGTTACCGCCCTCATGGAACTTATCCACGATATTGCCCATCTGACCCGGGCTTACGAACTGCGGCTTTTTCACGTTAATCACAGCGCCGGTTTTCGCCATCGCTTCCACCAGGTCGGTCTGGCGCGCCAGAAACGCCGGGAGCTGAATCACGTCAACCACATCAGCCACAGGCTGCGCCTGGCTGGCTTCATGGACGTCAGTGATCACTTTTACGCCAAATGTCTGCTTGAGTTCCTGGAAGATTTTCATCCCTTCTTCCAGACCCGGCCCACGGTAAGAGTGAATAGAGGAACGGTTGGCTTTATCAAAAGAGGCCTTGAACACGTAAGGAATACCCAGCTTCTGGGTAACGGTTACGTAGTGCTCACAAATGCGCATTGCCAGATCGCGTGACTCCAGCACGTTCATACCGCCAAACAGCACAAACGGCAGGTCATTTGCCACCTTAATGTCGCCAATGTTAACCACTTTTTGTTTCATAGGATCGCCTTACACTTATAGGTAAAATGTCGGTTAATTAATGTAGAACAATTTGCTTGTGCGCAATGGTGTTGATCTGCGCACGAATCATTTCGCTGATCGGGTCTTCCGGACACTGTTCAACGAAGTAGCTTAAATCAGTCAGCGCAACGTGTTCACACTCAAGCTGCGCGTAGATCAACCCGCGGTCACGGATTTCGTAAGGATCTTCCGGGTTAAATTGCAACAATGCTTCGCTAACGCGTAGCGCCAGCTCCATTTGCCGTTCCTCCATCAGCGAGGATTTCAGCGTATCCAGTAGCTTACGAATCACTTCGGCGTTATCCGCTTCGTCCAAATCTTCGTTAAACAACTCGGCGACCGGACTAATATTGCCTTTTAACCAGACTTCCAGAGTATGTTCATCAAGCGTTTCACCGTTGAACGGGTTAATCAGCCACATTTCCCCTTCCAGCGATTCAATACGCAAAATCAACTGCGTTGGGAAGATAACGGGCACCAACGGCAAATCAAGACGGTTTGCTATCCATAATAAAATAGCGCCCAACGATACCGCGCTACCCTGGCGTTTTTTCAGGACTTTATCGAGCCATAAAGCATCAGAAAGACGGTAGACGCCGCGGGAGTCCGTGAACCCCCACTCGCCGTAAAAAAGTGCCAGCAATTTTTCCAGTTGCTCATCCTGAGACAGGAGCTGGCTAATTTCTTCCTGCGCCAGACTGACCAGACGTTCCAGTTCGTCGTAGACAAACTGCGTGGGAAAATCCAGGCGAATCATCTCTGATGCCAGGATCATGCCATCACACAGCGGCGCATTGTTAAATTCGAAATCAGCTAACGACCTCATGACTTACCCCAGTAACGGTATTTTTGTGGTGGCGAGTTTAATGATGATGTACAGCACCACCAGCGCCAGCGGGAAAGCGATAAAACGCGCCTGCTGGCTGCGCGCCTGACGATAATCAAGCGCAATAAAACCCAAAACGATGTAGATGATAACGCCAAACAGTTTTTCAGTCAGCCATGAGCCCGACTCCGTGAATGGCAGGATGTGCGTTTTAACGATTAACCCAATACCGCTAAGCAGTAACAGGGTATCTATGACGGGAGGCACGATTCGTGTCCAGCGCGCGGCGGCCAACGCATGGCCGCAATAGCGCCACCAGTAACGAGCGACAAACAAACTGACGGAGAGCGCAACACAGATAAGATGAAGCGTGAGCAACATTGCAATTGTCATGGCGTAAAACGTCCGCAGGTCACGCGTTCATTACCACCATAATCACGACACGTTTCTACATCCGAGTAACCAGACCGCCTGAAAACCGCTCTTACCGCTTCGCCCTGCTGCCAACCGTGTTCCAGCAGCAGGAAGCCGCCGGGCGTTAACATCTGGCGGGCGTTATCGATAATATGCGTAAGATCCGCCATACCGTTTTCGTCCGCCACCAACGCCGAGCGCGGTTCAAAGCGTACATCGCCTTCGCTAAGGTGCGGGTCCTGCGCGTCAATGTAGGGCGGATTGCTGACAATCATGTCGAACTGCTGCCCCGATAGCGCGCTGAACCAACAACTTTGCAGTATACGCACATTCCGGATAGCCAAATGTTCCGCGTTGCGTATCGCCAGCGCAACCGCATCAGGCATACGATCGACCGCAGTCACCTCGCAATCCGGTCGCTCGCAGGCCAGCGCCAGCGCAATCGCGCCGGTTCCGGTGCCTAAATCCAGAATACGACAGGTTTTTACCGGCAATCGCGCCAACGCCTGTTCCACCAGACATTCGGTATCCGGGCGCGGGATTAGCGTGGCGGGAGAAACGAAGAGCGGCAGCGACCAGAATTCGCGTAAGCCCGTCAGGTACGCAATAGGTTCGCCCTGTTTACGCCGCTGCAGCAGGTCCGCGAGCTGTTGTTGCTGGACGTCGGTAAGCGGCGTTTCGCCAAAGGCCATGATATACGTCCGCCCCTTGCCCGTAACGTACTCTAGCAGGATCTCGGCGTCGCGCCGGGGGCTGTCGCTGTCCCGGAGCTGGTTTACCGCCTCATGCAGCCAGTGCTGAAAATCCATTATTCCTGCTCGGATAAGGCGGCTAACAGGTCAGCCTGGTGTTCCTGAACAATCGGCTCAATCAGCATATCCAGCTTACCTTCCATCGTTTCATCAAGGCGATATAACGTCAGATTAATACGATGATCGGTCACGCGCCCCTGCGGGAAATTATAGGTCCGGTTACGATCGCTGCGATCGCCGCTGCCAAGCAGATTGCGTCGCGTTGACGCCTCGGCCTGCTGGCGTTTTGCCGTTTCGGCGGCGTGAATGCGCGCCCCGAGCACCGAGAGCGCTTTCGCTTTGTTTTTATGCTGCGAACGCTCGTCCTGGCATTCCACCACGATGCCGGTCGGCAAGTGGGTAATTCGGATAGCGGAGTCGGTGGTGTTAACGTGCTGACCGCCCGCGCCGGAAGAACGAAACGTATCAATGCGCAGATCCGCCGGGTTAATATCCGGCAGCTCGGCTTCCGGCAGCTCCGGCATCACGGCGACGGTACAGGCGGAGGTATGGATACGCCCCTGCGACTCGGTCGCCGGAACACGCTGTACGCGGTGTCCGCCGGACTCAAATTTCAGTCGGCCATACACGCCGTCGCCGCTGATTTTGGCGATGATCTCTTTATAACCGCCATGCTCGCCTTCGCTCATGCTCATGATCTCCACGCGCCAGCGGCGCGCTTCGGCATAACGGCTGTACATGCGGAACAGATCGCCGGCAAACAGCGCGGCTTCGTCGCCGCCGGTGCCGGCGCGAACCTCAAGGAACGCGTTTCGTTCATCGTCCGGATCTTTCGGCAGCAGCAGTACCTGTAACTGTTGCTCCAGTTGTTCGCTTTTTTCTTTCGCTTCGCGCAGTTCTTCCTGCGCCATTTCTCGCATTTCAGGATCGTCGAGCATCATCTGAGCCGTCTCGATATCGTCCTGAACCTGTTGCCAGTCCGTAAAACAGCGAGAAACGTCGCTTAATTGCGCATATTCGCGCGACAATGCGCGAAAGCGGTCCTGGTCGGCGATAATTCCCGCATCGCCCAGCAACGCCTGAACTTCCTCATGGCGTTCGTGCAGGGCTTCCAGTTTGGCAACGATAGAAGGCTTCATAGGCGTAAATTCACCCTGTAAAAAAGTGTGGTGTGTGCTGCTACTCCAGCCCGAGGCTGTCGCGCAGAATATTCAGGCGTTCGTCATCCCCGTCACGGGCAGCCTGTTGAAGTGATTTCGTTGGCGCATGAATCAGGCGGTTGGTCAGTTTCCATGCCAGATCCTGCAAGATGGCTTGCGCATCACCGCCCTGTTGAAGGGCCGACAGCGCTTTGGTAGTCAGTTCGTCACGAATCTGCTCCGACTGACTACGGTATTCCCGAATGGTCTCGCTGGCCCCCTGGGCGCGTAGCCAGGCCATAAACTCGCTGGCTTCCTGCTCAACAATCGTTTCCGCTTCTACTGCCGCAGCCTGACGCTGCGCCAGATTATGCGAAATGATGCTCTGTAAATCATCGACGCTATAAAGATAAGCGTTCGCCAGTTTGCCGACTTCCGGTTCAACGTCGCGCGGTACGGCAATATCCACCAGCAGCATCGGCTGGTTGCGACGGCTTTTTAATGCGCGCTCCACCATGCCTTTACCGATAATCGGCAGCGGGCTGGCGGTCGAACTGATAATAATATCGGCATCCTGCAAACGGGCGTCGATATCGCTGAGCGAGATAACCTCAGCACCTACCTCATCCGCCAGGGCTTGCGCGCGCTCGCGGGTTCGGTTGGCGATAATCATCTTTTGTACTTTATGCTCGCGCAGGTGACGCGCCACCAGTTCAATGGTTTCGCCCGCGCCAACTAACAGTACGGTGACCGTCGACAGCGATTCAAAGATTTGGCGGGCGAGCGTACAGGCGGCAAACGCGACGGAGACGGCGCTGGCGCCGATATCGGTTTCAGTCCGCACTCGCTTAGCGACGGAAAAAGACTTCTGAAACATTCGCTCCAGCGCGCTGGCGTTAAGGTGGCCTTTTTGCGAATCCGCAAACGCTTTTTTCACCTGACCGAGGATTTGCGGTTCGCCCAGCACCAGTGAATCCAGACCGCTGGCGACGCGCATCAGGTGGCTGACGGCGTCATTATCCTGATGCCAGTACAGACTGTTGCGCAGATCGTCCTCGTTCAGGTTATGGTAATCGCATAACCAGCGGATCAGCGCTTCTTGCAGGTTATCCTGCTCTTCCACGCTCAGATACAGCTCTGTACGGTTACAGGTTGACAGCACGACCCCGCCCTGCACCATTGGCTGCGCAAGCAGGCTGTCCAGCGCCTGATCAAGCGTGTCCGGCGAAAACGTTACGCGTTCTCGCAGCGATACAGGTGCCGTTTTATGGTTAATACCGAGCGCTAAAAGGGTCATGTCTGCGGGAGTAGTACCAGCGTTGATATGGTTAGTCTGCTTGCATCATACAGGATGCGCGTGGTCAATAAAAGAGAGAGCCCCCTTTTGGAGTAATTGGCAGCGCTCGCTAATTTGATGATTTAAGACAACTTGAAAGTAGACGATGTCACCAGGCGGCGCTAGCATTAAAGGCTATAACTGTAACCGATAGCAAAAATTTGCCGAATCGCGGCGCGAACGTTTTTACAGCCTGCAGGTTCAGTTTTCAGGCCTGATAAGCGTAACGCCATCAGGCAATTATTGCACCGTATCACAAGGATTCGTCATCACTATGACCCTGCCCGATTTTCGCCTGATTCGTCTACTGCCGTTAGCAAGCCTGGTTCTCACCGCCTGTACGCTTCCTGGGCATAAAGGCCCGGGCAAGAGCCCGGATTCCCCTCAGTGGCGCCAGCATCAGCAAGAGGTGCGTCATCTGAATCAATACCAGACGCGCGGCGCCTTTGCTTACATCTCAGATGATCAGAAAGTCTATGCGCGCTTCTTCTGGCAACAGACCGGACAGGATCGCTACCGCCTGCTGCTTACCAACCCGCTGGGCAGCACCGAGCTGGAGCTTAACGCCCAGCCGGGCAACGTCCAGTTGGTGGATAACAAAGGCCAGCGTTATACCGCCGATAACGCCGAAGAGATGATCGGCAAACTCACCGGGATGCCGATTCCGTTAAACAGCCTGCGGCAGTGGATCCTCGGTCTGCCTGGCGATGCCACCGACTACAAACTGGACGACCAGTACCGCCTGAGCGAAGTGAACTACCGCCAGGATGGTAAAAACTGGAAAGTGGTTTACGGTGGCTATGACAGCAAAACGCAGCCTGCCATGCCTGCCAATATGGAGCTTTCAGACGGCAGTCAGCGCATTAAGCTGAAAATGGATAACTGGATTGTGAAATGATGACCCATTGGCCTTCTCCGGCAAAATTAAATCTGTTTTTATATATCACCGGACAGCGTGCAGACGGCTACCACACGCTGCAGACGCTGTTTCAGTTTCTGGATTATGGCGACACACTCCACATCGAACCGCGTCACGATGGCGAAATCCATTTATTAACGCCGGTAACCGGCGTTGAAAATGAAGACAACCTGATCGTCCGCGCCGCGCGGCTGTTGATGAAAGCCGCCTCGGAGAGTGGACGCCTGCCCGCCGGAAGCGGCGCGGATATCAGCATTGAGAAGCGCCTTCCCATGGGCGGCGGTCTGGGCGGCGGCTCGTCTAACGCCGCAACCGTTCTGGTGGCGCTCAATCATCTTTGGCAATGCGGGCTTTCCATTGATGAACTGGCGACGCTCGGCCTGACGCTCGGCGCCGACGTTCCGGTCTTTGTTCGTGGCCATGCCGCGTTTGCCGAAGGCGTAGGCGAAATATTAACGCCGGTGAATCCGCCGGAAAAATGGTATCTGGTCGCGCACCCTGGCGTAAGCATTCCGACGCCGGTTATCTTTAAAGATCCTCAATTGCCGCGTAATTCGCCAAAAAGGTCAATAGATACGTTACTAAAATGTGAATTCAGCAATGATTGCGAGGTTATCGCAAGAAAACGTTTTCGCGAGGTTGATGCGGCGCTTTCCTGGCTGTTAGAATACGCGCCGTCGCGCCTGACTGGGACAGGGGCCTGTGTCTTTGCTGAATTCGATACAGAGTCTTGTGCTCGCCAGGTGCTTGAGCAAGCCCCGGAATGGCTCAATGCTTTTGTGGCGAAGGGTGTCAACCTCTCCCCATTGCATCGAGAGTTACTCTAACGCATTCGGGTTTCAGGAAGATGGCGAAATGACGAATCGCCGGTCATATATGCCGTATTTGACCGGTGTGAGGCATCGATACCAGCGCACATGAAACGTGAATGAAGACGAGTAAGCCGGGCAAGCTGAGCTTCGGTGACAACGTCACCTTGTTCCAGACGTTGCATCGCGCTCTTTAATACACCGCCTGGATAGGATTTTGCCTGGCCCGCACAGTTTTCGGCAGATTCTTTCCACCAATGGACGCATGCCTGAGGTTCTTCTCGTGCCTGATATGAAGCTTTTTGCTGGTAACGCCACCCCGGAACTAGCACAACGTATTGCCAACCGCCTGTACACTTCTCTCGGCGACGCCGCCGTAGGTCGCTTTAGCGACGGCGAAGTCAGCGTACAAATCAACGAAAATGTACGCGGTGGTGATATTTTCATCATCCAGTCCACTTGTGCCCCAACCAACGACAACCTGATGGAATTGGTCGTTATGGTTGATGCCCTGCGTCGTGCTTCCGCAGGTCGTATCACCGCCGTTATCCCCTACTTTGGCTATGCACGTCAGGACCGTCGCGTACGTTCCGCCCGTGTGCCGATTACCGCAAAAGTTGTCGCTGACTTCCTGTCCAGCGTCGGCGTTGACCGCGTTCTCACCGTAGATCTGCATGCTGAACAGATCCAGGGCTTCTTTGACGTTCCGGTTGATAACGTGTTTGGTAGCCCAATCCTGCTCGAAGATATGCTGCAACTGAATCTGGATAACCCGATCGTGGTTTCTCCGGATATTGGCGGCGTGGTTCGTGCCCGCGCTATCGCTAAGCTGCTGAACGATACCGATATGGCTATCATTGATAAACGTCGTCCGCGCGCGAACGTTTCTCAGGTGATGCACATCATCGGCGACGTCGCTGGCCGTGACTGCGTGCTGGTTGATGATATGATCGATACCGGCGGTACTCTGTGCAAAGCAGCAGAAGCATTGAAAGAACGTGGCGCTAAACGCGTGTTTGCCTACGCGACGCACCCGATCTTCTCAGGCAATGCGGCAAACAACCTGCGCAACTCCGTCATTGATGAAGTCGTTGTCTGCGACACCATTCCGCTGACCGACGAAATCAAAGCGCTGCCGAACGTGCGTACTTTGACCCTGTCAGGTATGCTGGCCGAAGCGATTCGCCGTATCAGCAACGAAGAATCGATTTCCGCCATGTTCGAGCATTGATCGAACCCGGATCTGAAACCCGCTGCGGCGGGTTTTTTTGTCTGTAACACCCTTTTGTATGACTTATGCCTCCTTCACCTGCCATTTAGTTGACAGATGATGCGCTCATGGATGAAACATTATTGTGAACAAATTATTTTCCTCACATGTGATGCCTTTCCGCGCTCTCATCGATGCTTGCTGGAAAGAAAAATATACCGCCTCCCGGTTCACCCGTGATGTGATAGCCGGGATCACCGTCGGGATTATTGCTATCCCGCTGGCGATGGCGCTGGCAATTGGCAGTGGCGTTGCGCCGCAGTATGGCCTCTATACCTCCGCTGTCGCCGGGATCGTGATCGCGCTAACCGGCGGCTCGCGCTTTAGCGTTTCCGGCCCTACCGCCGCGTTTGTGGTGATTTTGTATCCGGTATCGCAACAGTTTGGTCTGGCGGGCCTACTGGTCGCCACGCTGATGTCGGGCTTCTTCCTGATCCTTTTCGGCCTGGCGAGACTGGGGCGATTGATTGAATATATCCCGGTGTCGGTCACGTTGGGTTTTACCTCAGGGATTGGTATTACCATCGGTACCATGCAGATTAAAGATTTTCTTGGTCTGCAGATGGCCCATGTGCCAGAGCACTATTTGCAGAAAGTCGGCGCGCTGTTTATGGCGTTGCCCACCGTCAATATTGGCGATGCCGCCATTGGCGTGGTAACGCTGGGAACGTTGATTTTCTGGCCGCGTCTCGGTATTCGTCTGCCAGGACATCTTCCCGCGCTGCTGGCCGGTTGCGCCGTGATGGGGATCGTTAATCTGCTGGGCGGCAATGTGGCGACTATCGGCTCACAGTTCCATTACGTTCTGGCTGACGGCACTCAGGGCAACGGCATCCCGCAGCTCCTGCCGCAACTGATGCTGCCGTGGAGTCTTCCTGGCTCCGATTTCACGCTAAGCTGGGATTCACTGCGCGCGCTGCTGCCAGCGGCCTTCTCGATGGCAATGCTGGGGGCAATCGAATCATTGCTCTGCGCCGTCGTGCTGGACGGCATGACCGGCACCAAACATAAAGCTAACAGCGAACTTATCGGCCAGGGACTGGGGAATATGGTCGCGCCGTTCTTTGGCGGCATCACCGCCACCGCCGCGATTGCCCGCTCTGCCGCCAACGTCCGCGCTGGCGCGACCTCTCCCATCTCGGCGGTAATTCACGCTATCCTGGTCATTCTGGCGCTACTGGTCTTGGCCCCGCTACTCTCCTGGCTGCCGCTTTCCGCGATGGCGGCGCTACTGCTGATGGTGGCATGGAATATGAGTGAAGCCCATAAAGTGGTGGATCTGTTACGCCATGCGCCGAAAGACGACATCATCGTTATGCTGCTGTGCATGTCATTAACGGTTCTGTTTGATATGGTCATCGCCATCAGCGTGGGGATTGTCCTTGCTTCCCTGCTGTTTATGCGCCGTATTGCGCGAATGACTCGACTTGCGCCGGTCAATGTCGATGTGCCTGATGATGTGCTGGTGCTGCGTGTTATCGGGCCGCTCTTTTTCGCCGCGGCGGAAGGGCTGTTTACCGACCTTGAGTCACGTATTAAGGGCAAACGTATCGTCGTTCTGAAATGGGACGCAGTGCCTGTACTGGATGCAGGCGGGCTTGATGCTTTTCAGCGTTTTGTGAAGCGTCTGCCGGAGGGTTGCGAATTGCGTATCAGTAACCTGGAATTCCAACCGCTGCGCACAATGGCGCGTGCCGGTATCAAACCTATTCCTGGGCGTCTGACCTTCTTCCCGAACAGGACGGAGGCGTTAGCGGATTTACTCAGTTAATGGACAATGCCCGGTGGCGATAACGCTTACCGGGCCTGAACCGGTTAGCTATGACGACGATTGTCGCTACGGCGGCAACGTTTGTCATAGTGACGTACCCACCAATATTTGTCGCTCACCTGCTCATGCCCCCCTACACGAGCCCCCGCCAGCCAAAGAACTGCACCGACAAAAATGCTCAGTATTGCGCCATGCGCAAAAAATTGCGGCAAATTAAACTGCGGCAGTTGGTTTAAAATAGAGTAACCCACGCCGACAACCATCACGACCAGCCCCAACCCCATCAGCACGTTACCGAATAACGAAGCGTTTTTGCGTTTCATATGTCACCTCCGGAACTTTTGGGTTGTTTTTAGGAAATCCCCCTAAACTTTATGTGTAAAGTATAGACAACACTTCCATTTGTAAGTGCGGCTGTGATCACAAATGTAAAGTTTCATTTAACAAAACTTTACAAATAACACTCTGAACAGTTTACATTTTTAATAATCAATGCTGGCAATTATTTAATTTACTTCAGAGTGTCGCTGTGTTTTGTCAAGCGGGCAGACAGACAGTAAACTACGCGCCAGTTATGGATCTACTCAGGACAAAAAACGTGGCAATTAAATTGATTGTTGGTCTGGCGAATCCCGGCGCGGAATATGCCGCGACGCGACACAATGCAGGCGCATGGTACGTCGATTTACTGGCGGAGCGCCTGCGCGCGCCGTTGCGTGAAGAGCCTAAATTCTTTGGCTATACCTCACGCATCACGCTGGAAGGGGAAGATGTTCGCCTGCTGGTACCCACCACGTTCATGAACCTCAGTGGTAAAGCAGTTGGCGCAATGGCCAGTTTTTACCGTATTCAGCCGGACGAAATTCTGGTCGCTCACGACGAGTTGGATCTCCCGCCGGGCGTCGCGAAATTTAAACTTGGCGGCGGCCACGGCGGCCACAATGGTCTGAAAGACATCATCAGCAAGCTGGGCAATAATCCCAACTTTCACCGCTTACGCGTTGGAATTGGTCATCCAGGCGATAAAAATAAAGTTGTTGGTTTCGTGCTGGGTAAACCCCCTGTTTCTGAACAAAAATTAATTGATGAGGCCATTGACGAAGCGGCACGTTGTACGGAATTGTGGTTCAAAGAGGGTCTGGCCAAAGCAACAAGCCGTTTGCATACCTTTAAGGCGCAATAACCAGTGATGTGCGGCATTTTTGCCGCACGCCGTGTATAATAGGCGAAGTTATTTCCATTTCTGCAATCTGTTTTCTATAACAGGTTGATTATTAAGATATTAAGGTGAGTTAAATCATGGGATTCAAATGCGGTATCGTCGGTCTGCCCAACGTCGGGAAATCCACCCTGTTCAACGCGCTGACAAAAGCCGGTATTGAAGCGGCAAACTTTCCGTTCTGCACTATCGAACCGAATACCGGTGTCGTGCCGATGCCCGATCCGCGTCTGGACCAGTTGGCTGAGATTGTTAAACCGCAACGCATTCTACCAACCACGATGGAGTTCGTGGATATCGCCGGTCTGGTAAAAGGCGCATCCAAAGGCGAAGGGTTGGGTAACCAGTTCCTGACCAATATCCGTGAAACCGAAGCTATCGGTCACGTGGTTCGCTGCTTTGAGAACGACAATATCATCCACGTGGCGGGTAAAGTAAATCCGGCAGAAGATATTGATGTTATCAATACAGAGCTGGCGCTGGCTGACCTCGATACCTGCGAGCGCGCGATCCATCGCGTACAGAAGAAAGCCAAAGGCGGCGATAAAGACGCCAAAGCGGAACTGGCCGCGCTGGAAAAATGCCTGCCGCACCTGGCCGAAGCGGGGATGCTGCGTTCGCTGGACCTGACGGACGAAGATAAAGCGGCTATCCGTTATTTAAGCTTCCTGACGCTGAAGCCGACAATGTATATCGCTAACGTCAATGAAGACGGTTTTGAAAATAACCCGTATCTGGACCAGGTTCGCGAAATCGCCGCGAAAGAAGGTTCGGTCGTGGTTCCGGTGTGTGCCGCCGTCGAAGCTGATATTGCTGAGCTGGATGATGACGAGCGCGACGAATTTATGGCTGAACTGGGTCTGGAAGAACCGGGGCTGAACCGCGTTATTCGCGCAGGTTATCGCCTGCTGAACCTCCAGACCTACTTCACCGCCGGGGTGAAAGAAGTCCGCGCATGGACCATTCCGGTTGGCGCAACCGCGCCGCAGGCAGCAGGTAAAATCCATACCGACTTCGAAAAAGGCTTTATCCGCGCTCAAACTATCGCCTTTGACGACTTTATTACCTATAAAGGTGAACAAGGCGCGAAAGAAGCCGGTAAGATGCGAGCAGAAGGCAAAGATTATATCGTTAAAGATGGCGATATAATGAACTTCCTGTTCAACGTCTAAATAACATTTGTTGTCTCATGAGGTTTTGCTGAATCTCATAAGAGGCAAAGAAAGTCATAAAATCCACGCAGCCGCGTGGATTTTTTATTTCATAATATCTCAACTCATACTGACAGGCTCAATTAACGCAGAGCTAACAGGGTAAGTTCTTTTCCTAATTACCAGTCGATATTCACTGTATGATTATAAAAAGGATGCTGATCCTTTAGCGGCGTCTCATAACTTGGGATCGCATCATAATCATCTTTTCCCCGAACGGAATACCTTCCCGCTTCGATATCAAAACGATGTTTGAGCCATCCCGCAACATGACTTGCGAAAGCCTCTTTTCTTCTTAATGGCCAATCGACAGAAGCCAAATTAACATCTAATAAGTACCGCCCTTCTTTATTAACCTTGATCATTCCAGCCTGCAGTAACGCCCGTACCACCTGGGATTGGTTATCATGAATCCAGACCCAGGCATTTCCAAATTCCATTGCATAACTATCATTTAAAAAATCTTTTTTTGAATATAATTCACTTACATAATCATTGATAGAGTCAGCATAATTTTTTACTTTAGATGCAGATAAATCAAAAAAAGATTCAAATTCGAAAGTATTGTCATTAATACAGGACAGTAACGCACCCGGTTCCGAGAGCTGGGTCCATGATTGTAAACTCTCTACAGCTATAATGAATTTGAAAGTATTTCTTCCAATGACACCCCGGTCAATTAAAGTTAAAATATCGTGAGCTACGGTAGGGATATCTTCTGCAAACGGGACGATTATCCCCGCACCACTTATTTCGCTTGATCTAAAATCAAATCCTGGGGTACTTTCAATGTTTTCCGGAATACCATACTCTTTAATATGATTAAGGAAATTATTAATATCGCCACGATATGGCCATCGCCATTCACGTTCATGTGTCCAGTCAATCTTACCTGGAACATAAGTAACATATCTATATTGTTCAATCAAAGGAAGAGCCGTTTCATCAAGAATACGTTCCCCGTTTCTGCCTTGCGAGCATCGAGCATTGTTATGCTCATCCAACCCATATATGACTGGCCTTGCCCCATAATTAAACATTTGCTCTTTAGGTAAAACGATTGCATATAAACCGATTTTTTCATTTCGTTCTAATCGGCGAACACCAGTCTCTAAATAAGCTGCAATCGGCATATCTGTAAAGCATACCACCGGGGAGTCACCATATACGGTTCGTTGCCCATTTCGGTATGACCAGGACGAGAAAATTTTATGACTGCGTAAAGATAATCGAAGTAAATATTTAGCATCAATGAAACATGCGTGGTGCTGATTATTAAAACCACAGTGCTCAGGCAAATAAATATGGCTACCGGTCTCTAAATTAACGTCCCGAAAAAAATGAATCAAATAATCGGATAAGTCAAATCTGATGTTATTTTTCATGGGACGCCCTCTTTCAAACAGTCTCTTTTTTGCATTCCTTTAAAACCAGCACCACTATTTTATATAAAAATCATCGCGAAGTATGCTTCTTTTAACGATGACATCAAATCCTCCCCCCTTTTGCATCAACTTACGCATCCCTGAAATGGCGAGAACAGGCTAAATCTACCCGAGGTCACTCGCTAAAAACCTCATCCTGGAACAAGCTCAACCGCCCTTCCCCGCCACGGCCCTTTCGCCGAAAAACCGATAATGGGTATAAATATACCGCTATAAGCCATACCCACACACTTCACATTGTTTCTTATCGTTAATCCGATACGCTTTTTTCACATTATTTCTGGCGATATACGCCGGTGCAAAGTGAATCGGGCTCGTTTCCGCGCTCGCGCGTAACACAATGATTTACCTTGCTGGCGGAACGTCAACGGACCCGCAAAAGCGCCTTATGCCCCTGGCGGAGCGTGGTGCAAAAAGGAGAAAAAATACGCGTTATGAATAACGAGGAGACCTTTTATCAAGCCATGCGTCGTAAGGGAGTGACCCGACGCAGCTTTCTCAAATTCTGTAGCCTTGCCGCCACATCGCTGGGACTGGGCGCCGGAATGACGCCAAAGATCGCCTGGGCGCTGGAGAATAAACCGCGAATTCCGGTGGTCTGGATTCATGGACTGGAATGCACCTGCTGTACCGAATCCTTTATCCGTTCCTCGCACCCGCTAGCCAAAGATGTGATCCTCTCGCTGATTTCCCTTGATTATGACGACACCCTGATGGCCGCCGCCGGCGCACAGGCCGAAGAAGTCTTTGACGATATTACCACTCGCTACGCCGGGAAATACATTCTGGCGGTGGAAGGCAATCCGCCGTTAGGAGAGCAAGGAATGTTCTGTATCAGCGGCGGCCGCCCGTTTATTGAAAAACTGAAGAAAGCCGCCGCAGGCGCCAGCGCTATTATCGCCTGGGGAAACTGCGCCTCCTGGGGTTGCGTCCAGGCCGCCCGCCCCAATCCAACCCAGGCAACGCCTATCGATAAAGTGATCACCGACAAGCCGATCGTGAAAGTCCCTGGATGTCCGCCAATCCCGGATGTCATGAGCGCCATTATCACCTATATGGTGACGTTTGATCGTCTGCCGGAACTCGATCGCATGGGCCGTCCACTGATGTTCTATGGTCAGCGTATCCACGATAAATGCTACCGCCGCGCCCATTTTGACGCCGGTGAATTTGTCGAGAGCTGGGATGATGATGCCGCCCGCAAGGGATACTGTCTGTACAAGATGGGCTGTAAAGGGCCAACCACCTATAACGCCTGCTCCTCCACTCGCTGGAATGACGGCGTCTCCTTTCCTATCCAGTCCGGTCACGGATGTCTGGGATGTTCAGAAAATGGTTTCTGGGATCGCGGCTCGTTTTATAGCCGCGTGGTGGATATTCCCCAGATGGGTACCCATTCAACCGCCGATACGGTGGGGCTGACCGCGCTGGGCGTGGTCGCGGCGGGCGTTGGCGGTCACGCTATCGCCAGCGCGCTCAACCAACGTAAACGCCACAAACAACAGTTAGCGCAAGCCGAACCACAGCCGGACAATGAGGATAAACAGGCATGAGTAACCAGTATCAAACCCAGGGTTATACCGTTAACGACGCCGGCCGTCGTCTGATCGTGGACCCGATTACCCGCATCGAAGGGCATATGCGCTGCGAAGTGAACATTGATGAGCAAAACGTCATTACCAATGCCGTTTCCTGCGGCACAATGTTCCGCGGGCTGGAGATCATTCTGCAAGGCCGTGACCCGCGTGACGCCTGGGCGTTTGTTGAACGTATTTGTGGTGTATGTACCGGGGTACATGCTCTGGCATCGGTGTACGCTATCGAAGATGCGATTGGTATCCAGGTGCCGGATAACGCCAATATTATACGTAACATCATGCTGGCTACGTTGTGGTGTCACGATCATCTGGTCCATTTTTATCAGTTAGCCGGTATGGACTGGATTGATGTTCTGAATGCGCTGAAAGCCGATCCGCGCGCCACCTCGCAGTTGGCGCAAAGCCTTTCCGCCTGGCCGATGTCATCGCCGGGCTACTTCTTTGACGTACAAAATCGATTGAAGAAATTTGTCGATGGCGGCCAGCTTGGGATATTCCGTAACGGCTATTGGGGACATCCACAGTACAAACTGTCGCCAGAGGCTAATCTGATGGGCTTTGCCCACTATCTTGAAGCCCTCGACTTCCAGCGCGAGATCGTCAAAATCCATACCATATTTGGCGGTAAGAACCCCCATCCTAACTGGATCGTTGGCGGGATGCCGTGCGCGATCAATCTCGATCAAAGCGGCGCGGTCGGGGCTATCAATATGGAGCGCCTCAACCTGGTGCAGTCGATCATCACCCGCACCGCCGACTTCATTAACAACGTGATGGTTCCGGACGCGCTGGCTATCGGCCAGTTCAATAAAGCATGGAGTCAAATTGGCACCGGTCTGTCGGATAAATGCGTGCTGAGCTACGGCGCATTTCCGGACATTGCCAACGACTTCAGCCAGCAAAGCCTGTTAATGCCGGGCGGCGCGGTGGTCAATGGCGATTTTAAAAATGTCATGCCGGTAGATTTGGCCGATCCGCAGCAGATACAGGAGTTTGTGGATCACGCCTGGTACCGCTATCCGGACGATCGGCTGGGTCGTCATCCTTTTGACGGCATTACCGATCCCTGGTACAACCCGGGTGATGTCAAAGGCAGCGATACGCATATCCAGCAGCTCAACGAGCAGGAACGTTACTCCTGGATTAAAGCGCCGCGCTGGCGGGGTCATGCCATGGAAGTCGGCCCGCTTGCCCGAACGCTTATCGCGTACCACAAAGGGGATGCCGCCACCATAGAGTCGGTAGATCGCATGATGTCCGCCCTTAAACTGCCGCTCTCCGGTATCCAGTCTACGCTTGGCCGTATTTTATGCCGCGCGCACGAAGCGCAATGGGCCGTCGGTAAGCTGCAGTATTTTTTCGACAGGCTCATGACCAACCTGAAAAACGGCGACCTCGCCACCGCCAATACCGAGAAATGGGAACCGGCCAGTTGGCCGCAGCACTGCCGCGGCATCGGTTTTACCGAAGCGCCTCGCGGAGCGTTGGGACACTGGGCGTCAATACGCGATCAGAAGATTGAACTCTATCAGTGCGTGGTCCCCACCACCTGGAACGCCAGCCCGCGCGATCCTAAAAAACAGATCGGCGCCTATGAAGCGGCATTGATGGGAACGCAAATGGCGATTCCCGACCAACCGTTAGAAATCCTGAGGACGCTGCACAGCTTCGACCCCTGCCTCGCCTGTTCAACCCACGTGCTCGGCGACGACGGCAGCGAACTGATTGCCGTCCAGGTACGCTAAGCGTTAAGGAAAAGAACGATGACTGGAAAGCTATCTCCACGCGTCGGGGAGGCGCGTGATACTGCCGTCAGCCACTATGTGTTTGAAGCGCCGGTACGCCTGTGGCACTGGCTAACGGTGGCCTGCATGTTGGTACTGATGGTAACAGGCTACTTCATTGGCCGACCGCTGCCGTCGGTGAGTGGCGAGGCGACCTATCTGTTTTATATGGGCTATATCCGGCTGATCCACTTTGCCGCCGCGATGATCTTTACCGTGTTACTGCTGGGGCGAATTTATTGGGCCTGTGTCGGCAACCGCTATTCACGAGAGCTGTTTATCGTCCCGGTCTGGCGTCGTAGTTGGTGGCAAGGCGCTTTCACCGTGGTCCGCTGGTATCTGTTTCTGGAGAAAAAACCGGGGAGCGACATCGGACATAACCCTGTCGCGCAGGCCGCGATGTTCGGCTATTTCCTGTTGTCGGTATTTATGATCCTCACCGGTTTCGCTCTGTTTGGCGAGCATAGCCAGTACGCCATCTTTGCGCCGTTCCGCTATGTGGTTGAATTTTTCTACTGGACCGGCGGCAACTCCATCGATATTCACAGTTGGCACCGACTGGGCATGTGGCTGATCGCCGCCTTCATCGTCGGGCACGTTTACCTCGCTATCCGGGAAGACATTATGTCCGACGATACGGTGATCTCCACCATGATCAATGGCTATCGCAGCCATAAATTCCCCAAACCGCACGACAAGGAGCCCTCATGAATGCGCAACGCATAGTGGTGATGGGGTTAGGAAACCTGCTGTGGGCCGATGAAGGATTCGGTATCCGGGTCGCGGAGCGTTTGTATGCCCGATATCACTGGCCTGAAGAGGTGGAAATTGTGGACGGCGGTACGCAAGGGCTAAACCTGTTAGGTTATGTAGAGCAAGCCAGCCATCTCCTGCTCCTTGACGCGATCGATTACGGCCTGGCGCCGGGCAGCCTGCGAACCTATGCCGGCGAGAAAATCCCCGCGTATCTCAGCGCCAAAAAAATGAGTCTGCATCAAAACAGTTTTTCCGAAGTTCTGGCGCTGGCCGACATCCGCGGGCATCTGCCCTGTCACATAGCGCTGGTCGGTCTGCAACCGGCGCAACTGGACGACTATGGCGGTAGCCTGAGCGAAATAGCTCGCAGCCAGCTACCGGCGGCGGAACAGGCCGCCCTGGCGCAACTGGCCGCCTGGGGGATCGTACCGCAGGCAAACGAGGTCGCACGCTGCCTGAACTATAAATGCCTGTCGATGGAAAATTATGAGGGAGTGCGCATACGTCAGTATCAGACACGTCTGGAGGGCAAAAGAAGTGGCGAATGACACCCCGTTCTCTGCGCTATGGCAACGCCTGTTAACCCGTGGATGGCAACCGGTAGAGGCTTCCACGGTAGACGACTGGATCAAACGGGTTGGAGATGGCGTCATCCTGTTAAGTAGCGATCCGCGGCGTACGCCGGAAGTCAGCGATAACCCGGTGATGATTGCCGAACTCCTGCGTGAGTTCCCGCAGTTTGACTGGCAGGTGGCGGTGGCCGACCTTGAACAAAGCGAAGCTATCGGCGATCGCTTTAATGTACGTCGGTTTCCGGCGACGTTGGTTTTTACAGACGGCGAGCTACGCGGCGCGCTCAGCGGCATTCATCCCTGGGCTGAACTGCTCACGCTGATGCGTTCGATGGTTGACACTCCCGCAGCGCAGGAGACAGTACAATGAGCAACGCCTTTTTTCATCTGCTGGGGCCAGGTACGCAGCCTGATGACGCCAGTTTCTCGATGAATCCCTTACCGCTCGCCTGTCAGGTCAATGGCGACCCAAGTATGGCGGCGCTGGAGCGCTGCGCTCACAGCCCGGCGGTGATGGCATTGTTGACCGATCTGCGAGGTCAGCTTGCCCGGCGCATCCCGGAAGTCGGCGACGTGCTGGGATGGGAGTTATCTCCCCTGAATGCCGATGATCTCTCATTCCTCAATACGCTATTGGGCGAAGGCGAGGTCTCGGTACGCATTCAGCATCCGGACGGGAGTGAAAGCGAGATCCAGGAGACCATCTTCTGCGGCCTGTGGCGGGTACGCCATCTGCATAACCGACGTCTGCTGACGGATCGTCTGGAAGCAGGTAGCGCGCCCCTGACATTATGGCAAGCGGCTACCGCCGATACGCTGCCTGACGACTCTCTACTGCCTCCGCCTGTCGCTGGCCTGATGAATGGACTGCCGCTGGCCCATGAATTATTGGCGCACGTACGCGATCCGGCGTTGCAACCTCACAGCATCAATTTGACCCAACTGCCGCTCAGCGAGGCCGATCGTCTTTTTCTGGCACGTTTATGCGGACACGGGAACATCCAGATTCGCATCTCCGGGTATGGCGAAAGCCAAATCAACGCCACAGCATTGCGCCATCTCTGGCATGTGCGCTGTCTGGACGCCCTTAAAGGGCCGTTGCTCGATAGCTATGAGATTTGTCCTTTGCCGGAGCTGGTACTGGCGGCCCCGGAAGATCTGGCCGATTCGCGCCAGCGCCTGGATGAAGTCTGCCGATGGCTGGAGACGCGCTAGCGCTCTCAACAGGAACGTCACCGGTGTCCGGTACTGATTAGCTTTTTACTCTCTTTCTGCCTACAGGAGTTAGCATGTGGGATGTCATTGACTTATCGCGCTGGCAGTTTGCGCTGACCGCGCTGTATCACTTTTTATTTGTTCCTCTTACGCTTGGGCTGATTTTTTTGCTGGCCGTCATGGAGACGATCTATGTGGTGACGGGGAAAACAGTCTACCGCGATATGACGCGTTTCTGGGGCAAGCTCTTCGGGATCAATTTTGCTCTCGGTGTGGCTACCGGCCTGACCATGGAGTTTCAGTTCGGGACTAACTGGTCGCTCTATTCCAACTATGTGGGCGATATTTTCGGCGCGCCGCTGGCGATGGAAGCGTTACTGGCCTTCTTTCTCGAATCCACTTTTGTCGGCCTGTTCTTTTTCGGCTGGCAGCGGCTGAATAAATACCAACACCTGCTGGTCACTTGGCTGGTGGCCTTCGGCTCCAATATTTCAGCATTATGGATTCTGAATGCCAATGGCTGGATGCAGTATCCTACCGGCGCTCATTTCAACATCGATACGTTACGGATGGAAATGAGCAGCTTCAGCGATCTGGTCTTTAACCCGGTGAGCCAGGTGAAATTCGTCCATACCGTCATGTCCGGTTATGTCACCGGCGCCATGTTTATTATGTCCATCAGCGCCTGGTATCTGCTACGTGGCCGCGAGCGTGAGGTGGCCTTGCGCTCGTTTGCTATCGGCTCAGTATTCGGCACCCTGTCCATTCTGGGAACCCTGCAACTGGGGGACAGTTCGGCCTACGAAGTCGCCCAAATTCAGCCGGTGAAACTGGCGGCGATGGAAGGCGAATGGCAAACCGAACCCGCGCCCGCGCCGTTTCATCTGATTGCCTGGCCGCAGCAGGAACAGGAGCGTAATGCATTTGCCGTGAAGATCCCTGCTCTGCTGGGTATTCTGGCCACCCATTCGCTGGATACGCCAGTTCCGGGGTTAAAAAACCTGATGGACGACGCTCTGCCGCGCCTGAAGCGTGGCCGGGAGGCCTGGCTACTCATGCAGGAGATAGCGCAAGGCAATCGCTCGCCGCAGGTACTGAATGCGTTTCACGCCGTTGAGGGCGATCTGGGGTACGGCATTCTGCTGGCGAAATATGCCCCGGATATGAACCATGTGACGCCGGAGCAGTATCGTGCGGCCCAGCGTGGCGCTATTCCTCAGGTGGCGCCGGTGTTCTGGAGTTTCCGTATTATGGTCGGCTGCGGTTCGCTGCTGTTAGTGGTGATGTTGATTGCGTTGATACAGACGCTGCGAATGCGTATCGACCAGCATCGCTGGGTATTGCGTATGACGCTGTGGAGCCTGCCGTTACCGTGGATTGCCATTGAAGCCGGTTGGTTTATGACGGAGTTTGGCCGTCAGCCCTGGGCGATTCAGGACATTCTGCCGACCTGGTACGCTCACTCCGCGCTGACGCCGGGCCAGTTGGCCTTCTCAATGGGGCTTATCCTCGGACTTTACACCCTGTTTTTAATCGCGGAAGTCTATCTGATGCAGAAGTACGCGCGTCTTGGGCCAAGCGCCATGCAACATCAACAACAAGCGCAACAACAGGGATAAAGGAGACAATCATGTTGGATTATGAAACGTTGCGGTTCATTTGGTGGCTGCTGATCGGCGTCATCCTGGTGGCATTTATGGTAACTGACGGGTTTGATATGGGGGTCGGTTGCCTGCTCCCGCTGATAGCGCGTAACGATGACGAACGCCGGGTGTTGATCAATAGCGTCGGCGCCCACTGGGAAGGAAACCAGGTATGGTTGATCCTCGCGGGCGGGGCATTATTCGCCGCCTGGCCACGGGTCTATGCCGCCGCGTTTTCCGGTTTTTATGTGGCGATGATCCTGGTGCTGTGTGCCCTCTTCTTTCGCCCGCTGGCCTTTGATTATCGGGGAAAAATCGCCAATGCCCGCTGGCGCGCGCTGTGGGATACCGGTCTGGTTATCGGCAGCCTGGTTCCCCCAGTCGTATTCGGCATCGCGTTCGGCAACCTGTTTTTAGGCGTGCCGTTTGCCTTCACGCCGCAGCTTCATGTTAACTATTTTGGCACCTTCTGGCAGTTACTCTCGCCCTTTGCCCTACTGTGTGGATTATTGAGTCTGTCGTTGGTGATTATGCAAGGAGGCGTCTGGTTACAGTTGAAAACGGAGGGCGTTATTCGTCAACGGGCTCTGTCGGCCACCCGCCACAGCGCGCTGCTGATCGTGATCTGCTTCCTGCTGGCCGGTTACTGGCTGTGGGCCGGCGTTGATGGCTTTGTCTTACTCACGCAGGATGCCAACGGTCCTTCCAATCCGCTCTTAAAAGGCGTGGCGATACTCCCTGGCGCATGGATGAACCACTTTATACGCTCGCCGCTACTGCTCATCATCCCGTTGCTCGGTATGATCCTGCCGATTCTGGCTTTCTATGCCTGCCTTCGCGGTCAGACTATTCGTGGATTTCTGTTCGCTTCCCTGACCCAGGCCTGCGTCATCTTTACCGCCGGCATAACGCTATTTCCTTTTGTGATGCCGTCGAGTGTTAGTCCTCTCTCCAGCCTGACGGTGTGGGACAGCACCTCCAGCCAGATGACGCTCGAAATCATGCTGGTGATTGTGCTGATTTTTCTGCCGATCGTACTGCTCTATACGCTATGGAGCTATTACAAAATGTTGGGGCGTATCAACCTGGAGACCCTCCGCCGCAACGATCATGAACTTTATTAGGGAGCGGGAGCGATGTGGTATTTACTGTGGTTTGTCGGCATTCTGCTGATGTGCTCACTGTCGACACTGGCGCTGGTATGGCTTGAGTCGCGTCAACAATAAAGAGGTAAACCGGGGCCAGCGCCATCTGACTCCGGTTATTTTTATCTTTTTACGCGCCTGGCGAAGACGTTTCCCCGCCGACAGGACGACATAACATTGATACATGTCGTTATCATAATGTTTACTTTTAGAGGTGCGTCATAATTATGACAAATAGCCGTCTTGCACATATCACGCATATTTAAGCAATTAATTGCATAATTAGCGATATATCACCTCTTGTATCGGATAGTTAACCACTTCTCATCCAAAATCATAACGAAAATCCAACTGCCTGCCGTTTTTGATCTGAGTTAATTGTTTAAAAAAGTGTTAAATTTATCGCTACATGGTGTGATCTACTATGTACCACGGTCAATTAAAGAACATATTACTTTTATCACTAAGGTTTATCATGGATAAGTTATCTTACGCTTCAGATAGCAGCACATCTGCCTGGAATACCTACCTGCAACAAATCGAGCGTGTGGCCCCTTATCTGGGCGAGTTATCCCCCTGGGTGGATACTCTGCGCCACCCAAAACGCGCTCTGATCGTCGATATTCCGGTACAAATGGATGATGGCACTATTCGTCATTTCGAAGGATATCGCGTGCAGCACAACCTCTCCCGAGGTCCGGGTAAAGGCGGTGTTCGCTACCATCCTGACGTTGATCTCAATGAAGTGATGGCCCTGTCAGCATGGATGACCATCAAATGTGCCGCGCTGAATCTGCCATACGGCGGCGCCAAAGGCGGCATCCGCGTCGATCCGTTCTCGCTGTCGGAAGGTGAACTGGAGCGTTTGACCCGCCGCTATACCAGCGAGATCGGCATTATCATCGGGCCGCAGAAAGATATTCCTGCGCCGGATGTCGGCACCAACGGTAAAGTGATGGCCTGGATGATGGATACGTATTCCATGAATCATGGCACGACGGTCACTGGCGTCGTCACCGGTAAGCCTATCCATCTTGGCGGTTCGCTGGGTCGTGAAAAAGCGACGGGGCGCGGCGTTTTCGTCAGCGGGCTGGAAGCCGCGCGTCGGGCGAATATCGCCGTTGAAGGCGCTCGCGTTGCGGTTCAGGGTTTTGGTAACGTCGGCAGCGAAGCCGCGCGTCTGTTTGCAGGCGCTGGCGCCCGTGTCGTGGCGATTCAGGATCATACCGCGACGCTGTTTAACGCCACCGGTATTGACATGAAGGCGCTCACGGCATGGCAGACAGAACACAAACAGATAGCCGGTTTCCCGGGCGCGGAAACTATCGCCAGCGATGCGTTCTGGCGTCTGGAGATGGATATTCTGATCCCGGCGGCGCTTGAAGGCCAGATAACTCGTCAGCGCGCGGAAGCCCTGACGTGTAAGCTGGTGCTGGAAGGGGCTAACGGCCCGACCTATCCGGATGCTGATGATGTTCTGGCCAGCCGTGGTATCCTTGTGGTGCCTGACGTGGTCTGTAACGCAGGCGGCGTAACCGTCAGCTACTTCGAATGGGTACAAGATATGGCCAGCTTCTTCTGGAGCGAAGAAGAGATCAACGCGCGCATGGACAAAATCATGACCGACGCTATCGTCCATGTCTGGGAGAAAGCGACTGAGAAATCCTGTTCTCTGCGCACCGCAGCCTATATTGTCGCCTGTGAGCGCATTCTGTTGGCCCGTAAAGATCGCGGTATCTATCCAGGTTAAGGCGACAAATCATTGCGCTAAAATCCACGTCCCGGCGTGGATTTTTTGTCTGTATACCCCGTTTTCCACGCGCGCGCCGATAAATTCTGTCTCAATAAAATGTCTGTTTGTTCGCAAAATAGCGGTTCAATCACGCGTATCTGGTCATCGTAGACTAAGGTTTTGTCATGGTAAATGCCGTTGGCTTTGGCTCACCGCTAAGGAGATAACTTGATGATACCCCCAGAGATTCGCCGTTCTGTTCTACTGCAGAAAGCCATAAAACTGGCGCTGGCAGGGACGCTGCTGACGTTTGCATCGTTTTCGGCGACTGCCGCAGACCCGTCTTCCGACACTGAAACTCCGCAGCCGCCGGATATTTTGCTTGGCCCGCTCTTTAATGATGTCCAGAATGCAAAACTCTTCCCCGATCAGAAAACCTTTGCTGACGCCATACCTAATAGCGATCCGCTCATGATTCTTGCGGATTATCGTATGCAGCGGAACCAGTCCGGCTTCGATTTACGTCATTTTGTTGATGTTAACTTCACCCTGCCGAAAGCGGGTGAAAAATATGTCCCGCCTGCCGGGCAGTCATTGCGTGAACATATTGATGGCCTGTGGCCGGTGCTGACACGTTCAACTAAAAACGTCGAAAAGTGGGACTCGCTCTTGCCGTTGCCTGAATCCTATGTCGTACCGGGTGGGCGATTCAGAGAGATTTACTACTGGGACAGCTACTTTACGATGCTGGGGCTGGCGGAAAGCGGGCACTGGGATAAGGTGGCGGATATGGTGGCGAACTTTGGTTACGAAATTGATGCCTGGGGGCATATTCCTAACGGCAACCGTACCTACTACCTGAGTCGTTCGCAGCCGCCTTTCTTTGCGTTTATGGTTGAGTTACTGGCGCAACATGAAGGTGACGATGCGCTGAAAGAATACCTGCCGCAACTGCAAAAAGAGTACGCCTACTGGATGGAGGGCGTTGAGACATTGCAGCCAGGGCAACAAAACCAACGCGTCGTCAAACTGGAGGACGGCAGCGTTCTCAACCGCTACTGGGACGATCGGGATACGCCCCGCCCTGAATCCTGGGTTGAAGATATCGCTACCGCCAAAAGCAACCCCAACCGCCCGGCAACGGAGATCTATCGAGACCTCCGCTCTGCCGCCGCCTCCGGCTGGGATTTCAGCTCCCGCTGGATGGATAATCCGCAGCAGCTCAGTACCATCCGTACCACCACGATTGTCCCTGTCGATCTTAACGCTCTGCTGTATCAGCTGGAGAAAACCCTCGCGCGCGCCAGCGCTGCGGCGGGCGATCGGGCCAAAGCCTCGCACTATGACGCGCTGGCCAACGCGCGGCAAAAAGCCATTGAAATGCATCTGTGGAATAACAAAGAGGGTTGGTATGCCGACTACGATCTGCAGAACAATAAAATCCGTGACCAACTCACCGCTGCCGCGCTGTTCCCGCTCTATGTAAACGCCGCCGCGAAAGATCGCGCCGTGAAAGTGGCGGCGGCGGCCCAGGCGCATCTGCTACAGCCTGGCGGGCTGGCTACCACCTCGGTTAAAAGCGGACAGCAGTGGGATGCGCCAAACGGCTGGGCGCCGTTACAATGGGTCGCTGCCGAAGGATTGCAAAATTATGGGCAGGATGACGTGGCAATGGAAGTCACCTGGCGCTTTTTAACCAATGTGCAGCACACCTACGATCGCGAGAAAAAACTGGTCGAAAAATATGATGTCAGCAGTACCGGAACCGGCGGTGGCGGCGGCGAATATCCCCTTCAGGACGGCTTTGGCTGGACCAACGGCGTGACGCTGAAAATGCTCGATCTGATTTGTCCGCAGGAAAAACCGTGCGATAGCGTACCGTCTACTCGTCCGGCATCGTTAAGCGCAACGCCGACAAAAACGCCGTCTGCAGCGACGCAGTAACGCGTGTTTATAGTAGGTTGACCCGGTGCTGACCGGGTCAACGCTTACACGTTCTGCAGCGGTTAGCCGCGTCGCAGAAGGCGGAAAATCACCAGCACCACGATCGCGCCCACCACGGCGACCAGGAAACTGTGCAGATTAAAGCCGCTGATACTGCCGCCAATACCAAACATCGTCGCCAGCCATCCGCCAACGACCGCCCCGACGATACCGAGAATACAGGTCAGGATAAATCCCCCGCCATCGCGCCCCGGCATAAGCAATTTGGCGATAACGCCGGCAATCAAACCAAAAATAATCCAGGCGATAATTCCCATTTGCAAACCCTCTTTCCAGTAAAAACGTTTTAAGTATAGGCAAAGTCGAGCGTCGCATTTCTGAACACTGATTTATCTCGCGGACATAAAAATTTATTTATCGCTATTAAGTTCTTTCTACTGATGCCGATAACCCAACGATAGTCTGCGTATCAGGGGTTATTTCGTGTGAGTGGTTACAATGAGCAGTTCCTGAAAAAAAATCCATTAGCGATATTAGGCGTGCTACGGGATTTAAATAAAAATCAGGTTCCACTGCGTATTTCATGGGCGCATGGTCAATTCATCAGTAAAATTTTGGCGGTAGACCCGGAAAAACTCATCGTGGATTACGGCAGCCAGGAATATGAAAATAGCGCCGTATTACGTGCCGGACAGGTAGCCATTATCGCAGAAACGCAGGGCGCAAAAGTCGAGTTCACGTTGCCGCAACTCGTTACAGGCGAATATCAGCGGCTGCCAGCCTTTATCACGCCCCTGCCGTCGTCACTGTGGTTTGTCCAGCGCCGGGAGTATTTTCGCATTGGCGCGCCGCTGTATCCGCCTTATTACGGCGTCACCACGCTACCGGACACCCGTACGTTACGTTTTCGCCTGTTTGATCTTTCCCTGGGCGGCATGGGCGCGCTACTGGAATCCGCCATCCCCGACGGACTAATCGAAGGCGCACGCTTTTCGCAGGTTGAACTGAACATGGGGCCATGGGGGATTCTTCACGTTGACGCCCAGCTTATCGCCATCAGCGAGCGTAAAGTGATTGATGGGAAAAATGAAACGATCACCACTCCCCGCCTGAGCTTTCGTTTCCTTAACGTTAGCCCGGCGGTGGAGCGGGAGTTGCAGCGGATTATTTTTTCGCTTGAGCGCGAGGCCCGAGAAAGAGCGAATAAAGTGCGAGAATAATCTTCACGCTAAACTACATGGCGTCCAGCGCCTGCTGAAGCTTCCAGATATAGCGCGGCGCCTGCGGCGCGGGATGATTATCAACAACATGCTCAAAAAACTCGTCCGCATCCAGATCGTTAATTTTTTCTATCGCCTTCTTCCTGTCGGATGAAAAAGTACGCAATAACGCGCCTGCGCCGTTAGCATAAGAGACGACCAGCGCATATTGCATCACCTGCGGATCTTTGATGCCGGCCAGCGGCCCATTTTCCAGAATGCTCAGATACGCCGCGCCCATTGAGATGTTACGCTCAGGGTTTTTCAGCTCGCTGGTGGTCGGTTCGCCACGCCAGCCCATCCGACGGTAAACGTCGCGCCCGGAGGTCGACGCCTTTAGCTGCATCAGGCCAATCGCATTGGATTTACTGACCGCGTTAGGGTTGCCGCCGGATTCAATGGCGATAATCGCGGTGATTAAATGCGGATCAACCCCCCATGCCGCCCCGGCTTTTTCACTGATGGGCATCCACTGCATCGCACGCTTTACAGGCACTTCGGCATTCCACGGCGGATTCCTGTAATCCTGTTTTGAGCTACAGCCAGCCAGTATTACTACCAAAAAAGCAAACCATCTTAATTTCACGTCATCTATCCTTATAGCCGTAACTTATCTGCCGAAGAGGTCATACCGCCCCGGCCAGGCACTTAGGTTGCCTCCCTGGTGCGCATCCAGAAACGTCGCACAACGAGGGACATCGCCTAATATATGCGGCATGATATACATTTGCATTCTATTGTCAGCAAGGAATTACCATGTCTCTGTTTCATTTAATCGCCCCCTCGGGCTACTGTATTAACCAACAGGCCGCGTTACGCGGCGTTCAGCGCCTGACTGACGCGGGTCATCAGGTGGAGAATGACGAGGTGATTCGTCGCCGCTATCAGCGTTTTGCCGGTACGGACGCGGAACGGCTGGCCGATGTTAATTCGCTGGCCTCGCTAACTTCGCCGGATACGATCGTCATGCCGGTTCGCGGCGGCTATGGTGCCAGCCGCTTGTTGGATCGTATCGACTGGCAGGCGCTCGCCACCCGGCAACAGCGCGATCCCTTACTGATTTGCGGTCATAGCGATTTTACGGCGATTCAGGCTGGACTCCTGGCGCAGGCCAATGTCATCACCTTTAGCGGTCCTATGCTGGCGGCAAATTTTGGCGCCGAAACGCTGAATACGTTCACCGAGCAACATTTCTGGCTGGCGCTACGCAAGGCGCAATTTACCGTAGAGTGGCAAGGTGACGGCCCTCAGTGCGACGCACAGGGCACCTTATGGGGCGGAAATCTGGCGATGTTGATTTCCCTTATCGGTACGCCCTGGATGCCGACTATCGATAAAGGAATTTTAGTGCTGGAAGATGTCAATGAGCATCCTTTCCGGGTGGAGCGTATGCTTTTGCAACTGGAGTACGCCGGAATTTTAAACCGCCAGAGCGCCATCGTTCTCGGCAGCTTTAGCGGTGCGGCGCCCAACGAGTATGACGCCGGCTATTCTCTGGAGAGCGTCTACGCGTTTTTACGTTCCCGTCTGTCCGTTCCGCTGATTACCGGTCTCGACTTCGGGCATGAACAGCGTACGGTAACGCTCCCTATCGGGGCAAACGCGACGCTTAAAAATACGCGCCAGGGGACTCAACTCACTTTATCTGGTCATCCTACGCTGCAATTGTAAAAAAAGTCCCCGACAGGCTAAGTAAAACGCTGCCCTGGCCGTTATTATGTTAATGTTAAATAATACGAAGTCGTGTGAGTCAGGAGATATAAAACGTTGGATGCTGCAACAATTATTAGTCTATTTATTTTAGGTTCCATCCTTGTAACCAGCAGTATCCTGTTAAGTTCATTCTCATCGCGACTGGGTATCCCGATTCTGGTCATTTTTCTCGCCATTGGGATGTTAGCGGGTGTGGATGGCATTGGCGGTATTCCTTTCGATAATTATCCTTTCGCTTATATGGTCAGTAACCTGGCGCTGGCGATTATTTTACTCGATGGCGGCATGCGCACCCAGGCCAGCTCTTTCCGGGTAGCGCTGGGCCCCGCGCTGTCGCTGGCGACGCTCGGCGTACTAATCACGTCGGGGTTAACAGGTATGATGGCCGCCTGGCTGTTTCATCTGGATCTTATCGAAGGTCTGCTCATTGGCGCGATAGTCGGTTCCACTGACGCCGCAGCGGTCTTTTCTCTGCTTGGCGGCAAAGGGCTAAACGAACGTGTAGGCTCCACGCTGGAGATCGAATCGGGAAGTAACGATCCGATGGCCGTTTTTCTGACCATTACATTAATTGAGATGATCCAGAAGCATGAAACCGGCCTGGACTGGATGTTTGCCGTCCATATTATCCAACAGTTCGGTCTCGGTATTGTTTTTGGCCTGGGCGGCGGTTACCTGCTACAGCAGATGATCAACCGTATTTCTCTGCCCAGCGGCCTGTATCCGATGCTGGCGCTCAGCGGCGGTATTCTGATTTTTGCTTTGACGACCGCGCTTGAAGGCAGCGGCATTCTCGCGGTCTATCTGTGCGGATTCCTGTTAGGAAACCGCCCGATTCGCAACCGTTACGGCATCCTGCAAAACTTTGACGGACTAGCCTGGCTGGCGCAGATCGCGATGTTCCTGGTTCTGGGGCTGCTGGTGACGCCTTCCGATCTGTGGCCGATTGCCGTCCCTGCGCTTATTCTCTCCATCTGGATGATTTTCTTCGCCCGCCCACTGTCGGTGTTTACCGGCCTGCTGCCATTTCGCGGCTTCAATCTTCGGGAGCGCATTTTCATCAGTTGGGTCGGACTGCGCGGCGCGGTGCCGATTATTCTCGCCGTTTTCCCGATGATGGCCGGGCTTGAAAACGCTCGCCTGTTCTTTAATGTCGCTTTCTTTGTGGTACTGGTGTCGCTGCTTCTGCAGGGAACATCGCTGTCATGGGCGGCGAAAAGAGCCAAAGTGGTCGTGCCTCCGGTTGGCTGGCCAGTATCGCGCGTGGGGCTTGACATCCATCCTGATAATCCGTGGGAGCAATTCATCTATCAGTTGAGCGCCGACAAATGGTGCGTCGGCGCGGCGTTGCGCGACCTGCATATGCCGAACGAAACTCGCATTGCCGCGCTATTTCGCAATAATGAACTGTTTCACCCCACGGGTAGCACTCGCCTGCAGGAAGGCGACGTACTCTGCGTGATTGGCCGGGAGCGCGATCTGCCAGCGCTGGGCAAATTGTTTAGCCAGTCGCCGCCGGTTTCGTTAGATCAGCGTTTCTTTGGCGATTTTATCCTCGAAGCGAATGCGAAATTCGCCGACGTGGCGCTTATCTACGGGCTGGAAGAAGGAACGGAATACCGGGATAAACAACAAACCCTGGGTGAAATCATACAGCAACTGCTGGGCGCTGCGCCGGTCGTCGGCGATCAGGTGGAGTTTGGCGGCATGATTTGGACGGTAGCTGAAAAAGAAGATAACGTGGTACGCAAGATTGGGGTACGCGTCGCCGAAGATGAAGCAGAATAAGGTCGCCGGACAACGTCGACCCGCCCCCAGGTGGACCGGTCGACGCCTTAGCCTGAGTCAGGTTACGTTGTCACAAACGGCACGCGCGGCGCTACGGCGCACAGTAGCTCATAGCCCAGCGTACCTGCCGCAGAGGCGACATCATCGACCTTAATTTCTTTGCCCCATAATTCAACCGGCGTGCCGATTCCCGCCTGCGGACACGGCGTCAAATCCACCGCCAGCATATCCATTGAAACGGTGCCTACTGTTCTGGTACGGATACCGTCCACCAGCACAGGCGTCCCGGTCGGCGCATGGCGTGGATAGCCATCGGCATAACCCGCCGCGACGATGCCAATGCGTTGTTCCTGAGTCACAGAATACCTTCCGCCATAGCCTACCCTTTCACCCACGCTCAACGTCTGCACGCCAATAATTTCGCTACTCAGCGTCATCACGGGTTTTAGTCCGGTATCGGCAATATCCCGCCACTGTCCTGACGGCGACGCGCCGTACAAAATAATGCCCGGCCTGACCCAGTCATAATGCGCCTGGGGATGCCACAGCGTCGCTGCCGAATTTGATAACGAGTATGAACACTGCAGGCCTTCTGTCGCCAGCGCAATACGCCTCATCGCCTCCCCGATACCTTCCGGATGATCGGCCTGAGCAAAATGTGACATCAGGGTCATTTCACCGACATTGCGCATTGCCCGCAATTGCTGCCAGACGGTCTGCGCCCGCTCATGCTGAAAACCGAGTCGGTTCATGCCGCTGTTGACTTTGACATAGATATCCAGCGGCGCGTTAAGCCGCGCATTTTGCAGCGCTTTCAACTGCCAGTTACTGTGGATGCAGGTGGTCAGCCGATAAGTGTCATACGCCTCCAGGTCTTGCGCATGGAAAAACCCCTCCAGCATCAATATCGGCCCTTTCCACCCGCGCTCACGCAGGGTAATCGCCTCTTCAAGGTTGAGCATAGCGAAACCATCTGTGGCGCCCAGCGCGCTCCAGACGCGTTCAATACCGTGGCCGTAGGCGTTGGCTTTCACTACCGACCAGACGCGCGCCTCTGGGGCCGCCCGGCGCACAATAGCCAAATTTTGTTTCATTACCTGTAAATCAAGGCTGGCCTGTATAGGGCGGGTCATTTCACTTCCTTTATCAGTTATGCGCGCTATGCAAACGTTGCGGGGGGGTGGGCGTAAAATCGGAACGGTATCGCGCCACGCTCAGATCGTCGTAGGGTATCGCTGGCGTGCGACCCGACAAGATATCGCTTAACAACTGGCCTGAACCGCAGGCCATCGTCCAGCCTAAGGTGCCGTGTCCAGTATTAAGCCACAGATTTTTATAACGGGTGCGTCCTACTACCGGCGTGCCGTCCGGCGTCATGGGGCGCAGGCCGGTCCAGAATGTGGCCTGCTCAATATGACCGCCGCGCGGAAAGAGATCGCGCACAACCATCTCCAGCGTCTCGCGGCGCGGTTGCAGTAAGTCGGTATTAAAGCCCACGATTTCCGCCATTCCCCCCACGCGAATACGCTTATCAAAACGCGTAATAGCGATTTTGTAGGTTTCATCAAGAATCGTCGATACCGGCGCGCCGTCTGGCTCGACGATTGGGATGGTTAATGAATAGCCTTTCAGCGGATACACCGGGATATCAACAATGCCTTTAAGCATCGCCGTCGAATACGATCCAAACGCCATAACATACGCATCTGCTTTAATGATCTCATCGGCGCATTTCACGCCGTAAATCTGATCATTTTCGTACAGTAATTTTTCCACGGGAGTATTAAAGCGAAAGGTTACGCCCGCCTGCTCCGCCATGCGCGCAAGACGCTGGGTAAAGAGCTGACAGTCCCCGGTTTCATCATTCGGTAAGCGCAGTCCGCCGGTTAATTTATGCGCAACCTCAGCCAGAGCGGGTTCAACTTCCGCCAGTCGGCTGGATTCCAGGAGCTGATACGGCACCCCGGCATCTTCCAGCACGGCGATATCACGGGTGGCGTTCTCATACTGTTGCGCGGTGCGGAAGAGTTGTAGCGTTCCCCCCTGGCGGCCTTCATATTCGATACCGGTCGCGGCGCGTAGCGTTTTCAGACAGTCTCGGCTATATTCCGCCAGGCGCACCATGCGGCCTTTATTTTCCATATAATGCCGGGTATCGCAGTTACGCAGCATTTGCCACATCCACTTCAGTTGAAACGGGGTGCCATCCAGACGCACCGCCAGCGGCGCATGGCGCTGGAACATCCATTTTATCGCCTTCAGCGGTACGCCAGGGGCCGCCCAGGGCGCCGCATATCCCGGTGAAATTTGTCCGGCATTCGCCGCGCTGGTTTCTTGCGCCGGGCCGGATTCGCGATCGATGACGGTGACATCATGCCCCGCCTGACTTAAGTACCAGGCGCTGGTCACGCCAACTACGCCACTCCCCAGGATGACAACTCGCATAGCCACTCCGTTAATAGTAAAAGAACAATCTTCTGATTACATCTTGATAACCCAGATGAAAATATTATTCAACATATGACTTTTTTATGGTGACGTGCTTCACATATACCCTAAAGACAAGCGATCCCACTGGTTTGGGATCTCCTGCTACGCGGCATGGCTATACAGCATAAAATGATGCCAATACCCGTTTTTTTGCCGTTCAATGTGGAGGAAATCGCAAAGAAAAGTTTTCACGATCAAGTCGTTTTTTAACATGGTGTTCTATGCTTGAAAGGAGGCGCTCCATACAGAGAGCGTCGCCAACAATGAGGGTGCGCGAATGGCAACGATTGATTCCATGAACAAGGACACCACACGTTTGAGCGATGGACCCGACTGGACATTTGATCTGCTGGATGTCTATCTGGCAGAGATAGACCGCGTGGCGAAGCTCTACCAACTGGATACTTACCCGCACCAAATTGAAGTCATCACTTCCGAACAGATGATGGACGCCTACTCCAGCGTCGGGATGCCGATCAACTATCCGCACTGGTCGTTTGGCAAAAAGTTCATTGAGACGGAACGTCTGTATAAGCATGGTCAACAAGGACTGGCTTATGAAATTGTGATCAACTCTAATCCCTGCATTGCCTACCTGATGGAAGAGAACACCATCACCATGCAAGCGCTGGTCATGGCGCACGCCTGTTACGGCCACAACTCCTTTTTTAAAAATAATTATCTCTTCCGGAGCTGGACGGATGCCAGCTCTATCGTCGACTACCTGATTTTCGCCCGAAATTACATTACCCGCTGTGAAGAACGCTACGGAGTGGATGAAGTAGAAAAACTGCTCGACTCCTGCCACGCGCTGATGAATTACGGCGTCGATCGCTATAAGCGCCCGCAGAAAATCTCGTTGCAGGAAGAGAAAGCGCGACAAAAAAGCCGGGAAGAGTATCTACAAAGCCAGGTGAATATGCTGTGGCGCACGCTGCCAAAACGCGAGGAAGAAAAAACTGTCACCGAAGCACGCCGCTTTCCCGCTGAACCGCAGGAAAACCTGCTCTATTTTATGGAGAAAAACGCCCCGTTGCTCGAGCCGTGGCAGCGCGAAATTCTGCGCATCGTGCGTAAAGTCAGCCAGTATTTTTATCCGCAGAAACAGACGCAGGTCATGAACGAGGGCTGGGCGACCTTCTGGCACTACACCATCCTGAACCATCTGTATGATGAAGGCAAAGTGACGGAACGCTTTATGCTGGAGTTTTTACACAGCCATACCAATGTCGTATTTCAGCCGCCCTATAATAGCCCCTGGTATAGCGGAATTAACCCCTATGCGCTCGGCTTTGCCATGTTCCAGGATATCAAACGTATTTGTCAGTCGCCCACGGATGAAGATAAATACTGGTTTCCGGATATTGCCGGTTCCGACTGGCTGGAAACGCTGCACTTCGCCATGCGCGATTTTAAAGATGAAAGCTTTATCAGTCAGTTCCTGTCGCCAAAAGTGATGCGTGATTTCCGTTTCTTCACGGTACTTGATGATGACAGGCATAATTATCTGGAGATCTCCGCCATTCATAACGAAGAAGGTTATCGGGAGATTCGATCAAAACTGTCGTCACAGTATAACCTGAGCAACCTGGAGCCGAATATTCAGGTCTGGAATGTGGATTTACGCGGCGACAGATCGCTGACGTTGCGTTATATCCCGCATAACCGCGCACCGCTGGATAAAGGCCGCAAAGAGGTGCTGAAACATGTGCATCGGTTATGGGGCTTTGATGTGATGCTGGAGCAACAAAATGAGGATGGCAGCGTAGAACTGCTGGAGCGTTGTCCGCCGCGCATGAACATGCTGTAATCGAGATGCTGCCCGGTAGTGTTTACGCTTACCGGGCATCGCGGGATTATCGTCCCTGAATCGCTAAATCGCCGGGCAGATTTTTCTGCATCCGATGCCAAATCTCGCCGCTGTCATGCCCGTAACGTCGCACCGTTTCATACACCTGGTCGTGCGCGCCCTGCTCGCATAACGACGATAATTTATGATAGAAACCCAGTGCCAGACTGCGTGCTTCCGGATTGGCGAAATAGTGGCGACCAATGCGGGTGTATAACCCTTTCATGCCGTTCAGGATCAAGCCATAAATAGGATTGCCGGAGGCGAATGCCAGACCACGAAAGATGTTATAGTCCAGATCGGCGAATGCATCAGCATGGTCGGCCACTTCGTGGGCAGTGGCCAGCACTTCCTGCGCCTTATCCGGGTGTTGACGCAACGCGGTACGAATAAAGATAGTAGAAATATTGGTACGCACCGACAACAAATTGTCGATCAGTTGTGGAACGCTTTCATGATCAAGGCGGGCCAGCGTTTCAAGGATGTTCAGCCCTGACGTTTCCCAAAAATTATTAACCTTTGTCGGTTTGCCATGCTGAATGGTCAGCCAGCCATCTCGCGCCAGCCGCTGTAACACCTCGCGTAATGTCGTGCGCGTCACGCCGATCAGTTCGGAGAGTTCTCGTTCTGCCGGTAAGATCGTGCCAGGAGGAAAGCGGTTATTCCAGATACTTTCAATAATATACTCTTCCGCGAAACCCGCCGGGCTCTGCGCCTTAATGACCATAGTGAGATTTCCATTACACAGCAAAACATAGTTGTACTCATCATACCAGACGGGCGTAACACCTGATAGCGGACGCAATGAAGAAAAAGGGGATCAAGGCACCATTTCTGATATCGCCTGCCAATATCGTTAAGGACTTGCTTGCATTCGTCGCGCTCGCTACTCTCTGTGTTTAAACATAAAAACGCTATTTCATTTTTCTAGGTAAGGAAAAATTTCATGGAGATCTCATGGGGTCGCGCCATGTGGCGCAACTTTTTAGGCCAGTCGCCCGACTGGTACAAACTGGCACTACTTGTCTTTTTAATTGTTAACCCATTCATTTTCTTAGCTAATCCCTTTGTTGCCGGTTGGCTGCTGGTGGCAGAGTTTATCTTCACCCTGGCGATGGCGTTAAAGTGTTACCCCCTGCTGCCCGGCGGGTTACTGGCCATTGAAGCCGTCATCATCGGCATGACCAGCGCCGCCCATGTACGTGAAGAGGTTGCCGCCAACCTGGAAGTCTTGCTGCTGCTGATGTTTATGGTGGCAGGCATCTACTTTATGAAGCAGTTATTGCTGTTTATTTTTACCCGTCTGTTACTCAGTATCCGCTCGAAGATGGTTCTGTCGCTGGCCTTTTGCGTCGCCGCCGCATTCTTGTCGGCTTTCCTTGACGCGCTTACCGTCGTTGCGGTGGTGATCAGCGTCGCCGTCGGTTTTTACGGGATTTACCATCGTGTGGCCTCATCGCGCGGCGAAGAGAACGATATGCTGGACGACAGCCATATCGATCCGCATTACAAAACGGTGCTGGAGCAATTCCGCGGATTCTTACGTAGCCTGATGATGCATGCGGGCGTGGGGACGGCGCTGGGCGGCGTCATGACCATGGTCGGGGAGCCGCAAAACCTGATCATCGCTAAAGCGGCTGGCTGGCATTTCGGCGACTTCTTTTTGCGGATGTCGCCTGTCACCGTCCCGGTACTGGTATGTGGACTGTTAACCTGTATGCTGGTCGAGAAAATGCGCTGGTTTGGCTATGGCGAAACGTTGCCCGAAAAAGTCCGCGACGTTTTACAGCAATTCGACGATCAAAGCCGTAAGAAGCGCACCCGCCAGGATAAAATTAAACTAATAGTCCAGGCGATTATTGGCGTCTGGCTGGTTACCGCCCTCGCCCTCCATCTCGCGGAGGTGGGACTGATTGGTCTGTCGGTCATTATTCTGGCCACCGCGTTAACGGGTGTAACCGATGAACACGCCATCGGCAAAGCGTTTACCGAGTCGCTGCCGTTTACTGCGCTGTTAACCGTTTTCTTCTCCATTGTGGCGGTTATTATCGATCAACATCTTTTCGCGCCGATTATTCAGTTCGTCTTGCAAGCCTCTGAACACGCGCAGCTAACGCTGTTCTATCTCTTTAACGGCCTGTTGTCTTCCATCTCAGATAACGTCTTTGTCGGCACCATTTATATCAACGAAGCGAAGGCGGCAATGGAAAACGGCGCTATCAGCTTAAAACAGTTTGAGCTTTTAGCCGTGGCCATCAATACCGGTACTAACCTGCCATCGGTAGCGACGCCAAATGGTCAGGCGGCATTCTTATTCCTGCTGACCTCCGCGCTGGCGCCGTTAATCCGTCTCTCCTATGGCCGTATGGTCTGGATGGCGTTACCGTACACTATCGTACTGACCCTGATAGGGCTACTGTGCGTCGAATTCACTCTTGCGCCGGCCACCGAATGGATGACTCAGGCAGGATGGTTAGCAACGCTTTCGTAACGTTTGGCCGGGCAATACACCGCCCGGCTCCGATTTTTGCCTGATAATTATCCAATTACACATTATTTCATTTCCCGCTAGTGGCGCACGAATTGAATTGGTTTACACTGCGGTCTCTACGCATGTTGCAGGGAAATTATTATGTTGCGATTTTTAAACCAGTGCTCACGGGGTCGGGGCGCATGGTTACTGATGGCGTTTACCGCCCTGGCGCTGGAAATGGTGGCGCTGTGGTTCCAGCACGTCATGTTACTTAAACCTTGCGTGCTATGTATTTATGAACGTTGCGCCCTGTTTGGCGTGATGGGCGCGGGTCTGGTCGGCGCAATAGCGCCGAAAACGCCGCTGCGATACGTGGCAATGGTTATCTGGATTTACAGCGCCTGGCGGGGTCTACAACTGGCGTATGAACATACGATGATTCAGTTGCATCCCTCGCCGTTCATGACCTGTGACTTTATGGCGCGCTTTCCAGACTGGTTGCCGTTGGGTAAATGGCTGCCACAGGTGTTTGTGGCATCCGGTGATTGCGCCGAACGCCAGTGGTCGTTTTTAACGCTGGAGATGCCGCAATGGCTGTTGGGGATCTTTGCCGCTTACCTTGTGGTGGCGATAGCCGTCGTCATAGCCCAGGCATTTAAGCCTAAAAAACGCGACCTGTTCGGTCGTTGATACACACGCTCCTTCGGGAGCGTTTTTTTTGCCCGAAGCGTTGTTTGCCAGTGATTAAAAAGTGTATATTAAATACATCTTTTAATCACCACATCAGGGAGATGTCTTATGTCCCACTTACGCATCCCGGCAAACTGGAAAGTTAAACGCTCTACCCCCTTTTTCACCAAAGAGAATGTTCCGGCGGCACTGCTCTCTCATCACAACACAGCGGCAGGCGTTTTCGGACAACTCTGCGTGATGGAAGGCACCGTGACCTACTATGGTTTTGCGAATGAAACCGCGACAGAACCAGAAGTGAAAGTGGTGATTAATGCCGGGCAATTCGCCACCAGTCCGCCGCAATACTGGCATCGGGTAGAGCTGAGCGATGATGCGCGGTTCAACATTCATTTTTGGGTAGAGGAAGACCATCAGGGCGAGGAAATGTATCAACAGAAAAAAGCCTGACATCGGTAAACCAGTCACCACTGGGCGGCGTCCCGCCCAGTAGCCAGGTGATTAATGGCGCTAATTAAACGCTAGAGTAGTTTAATTTTAACGTGGTATCCCTCAAGCCCTTTCATCGTTTCTCGCGGCGCGAACTCTATTTCGGAAACCTCTTGCCCGGTTTTCTTCCGTAGTTCGGCAACCTTTTTGCTAATGAGTGCCGCGATTTCCTCTTCTGCTTTATGTGTCAACTCTTCGCTGTTCATTGATTTCCTCCTTTGAACTCGCAAACGGCTAAGCGCAATAAGACAGTGTCGTCATGGACGCGCTACTATTTTAACGTACAAAAAATTATAGGCTATCTTTCTGAGGATTATCAGGATGTTTCGCTTTAGAAGATGTAAAAAACCGCCTGGCACAGACGGTGCATCAGGCGGTTGGTTAATAGCACAAGACGCTATCTACGAGGATCTTCAACCTCATTCTGGGTATCCGGGTCGAGAGGATCATCTCCCTCTGGTGTATCCGGAATATTTTCACCAGGAAGCGGCTCATCCTCTGGTAATGGATCGACTAAATCAGGACGTTCAGACATAAAGCCTCCAACGAACCATAGTTATTAAAGATACCCTACAGCACTACTTTTGGTTTTTCTTTGGATTTTTTCCTTCGTCTTCGGGTGTCTTATCAGGCTTCCTGGGCTGATCCTTTGAAACGCGCAACGGTTGGTTATTCATGGGGTAACTCCTCAGGATAGGCAGCGATATACTGCTTTGAAAGTATAGAGTCGCCGCCATACGTGCGCGAGCGCAGCGACAAGGCGCGTCAGGGAAGAATAGAAGGCAGTGATAACGCCAGGTGACGGAATTTGCACGCAATTCCTGGTTTCAGGGGCCGCCCGGCGTAAATTAAAGAATTGTAAACAATCAGCCGTTTTGCCGAAGACTTATTCTGCCCACGACGGTTTATTTAAAATATGATCCTGCCAGTCCCGTACTTCAGATTCTTTAACCGCGATATGACGGACAGAAATTCGCTCGCCATGCATAGCAGCTTTCGATCCAGTCAGCAGCGGATGCCACGTCGGCAAGGGCTTACCTTCCGCCAACAAACGGTAGGCGCAGGTCATCGGCAACCATTCAAAGTCTGGCAAGTTTTCGCGAGTGAGTTTGATACAGTCGGGTTCAAATTCAAAACGGCGCTCATAATGACGGCACTGGCACGTTTTAATATTTAATTGCCTGCACGCCACGTTGGTGAAGTAGATTTCATCTGTATCTTCATCCATCAGCTTATGCAGGCAGCATTGACCGCAGCCATCGCACAGCGACTCCCACTCGGCATCGGTCATTTCATCCAGGGTTTTACGTTGCCAGAAAGGTGTATCGCTCATTAAAGTATCCGCCATTGCACTAAAGCTGCACCTTATAACCAGTCTGGCCTGCAGATGCAAGTTTTACCGCCGCTGAAGGCGGCAAGCAGATTTTACAGAACGCGGGTAGACAACGTTTCGCCATTAAAACGAATGTCCAGCTCATCGCCGCTTAATAATGGCCCCACGCCTGCCGGCGTGCCGGTTAGCACCACGTCCCCGGCTTTGAGCGTAAAATAGCGGCTCATATAGGCGATAAGAGGCACAATAGGATGAATCATATCCGCGGTCGACCCTTGCTGGCGAACCTCGCCATTAACGTTAAGTCCGATAACCGTATTTTGCGGATCGCCGCAGAAGGCCGCGACAGGGATGAAGCCTGAAATCGGACATGCGTTATCAAAACCTTTGGCTTTTTCCCAGGGCTGTCCGGCCTTTTTCATTTTCCCTTGAATATCGCGCAGGGTTAAATCAAGCGCCACGCCATAACCGGCTATCGCTTTACGTACATGATCTTCGGTCGCCTGGCGGAGCGTTGCGCCAATCAGCACGGCAAGCTCAACTTCATGATGAACAGCGCCCATATCCGCCGGAATCGCCAGCGGCTGGCGAATATCACACAATGCGGTTTCCGGCTTGATAAAAAGCACGGGTTCTTCCGGCGTCGCGCTGCCCATCTCCTTGATGTGATTTGCGTAATTACTGCCCACGCAGACCACTTTACTTACCGGGTAATCAAGCAAGGCGCCTTGCCAGTTACGATGTTGATACATATTTTCCCCTAAGATCATGATGGAATTCAGGCGCGGCGCCGAATACCGTTTAACGGTCAGCGGGCGACGTATTTTGTCCCACCGAAGAAAGATGTTGTTTCAGCAAATCTTCCGGCGGCGGCGGCAATTGTAAATAATAGCCCTGCTCGCTTAACGCCTGTTTTACTTTTTCGAGCTCGGCATTGACTAATTTTTTACGTCCATCAAGCGGCAGCATCATCGCTAACTGCGGCTGACCGAATCCTTTCATCAACGCTTCAGGCACCCGCGAAAAATCGTCTTTTTTTTCGACATACAAATAGGTTTGATCGCGCTTGCTACTTCTATAGATCACACAAAACATACTTTTACTCTGAATTAACGGGATGGTGACTTGCCTCAATATAATACTGACTATAACATGCCTTCTGGACTTCGGAATATCACTCCGTATCGGAGATGATAAATAGCAAATTGAGTAAGGCCAGGATGTCAAACACGCCAATCGAGCTTAAAGGCAGTAGCTTCACCTTATCAGTGGTTCATTTGCATGAAGCGGAACCAGAGGTTATTCGTCAGGCGTTAGAAGACAAAATAGCGCAGGCTCCTGCGTTTTTAAAACACGCCCCTGTCGTTATTAACGTTAGCGGTCTTGAAAGCCCGGTAAACTGGCCGGAACTGCATAAGATCGTGACCTCAACCGGCTTACGCATTATCGGCGTGAGCGGCTGTAAAGACGCCAGCCTGAAAGTAGAAATCGATCGGATGGGTCTTCCTTTACTGACTGAAGGTAAAGAGAAAGCGGTTCGGCCTGCGCCCGTTGAGCCGGCAACGCCCAGCGAGCCGCCGCAAAACGCTAATCCCATCACAAAAACGCGATTAATTGATGTTCCGGTTCGTTCCGGTCAGCGCATTTATGCTCCACAATGTGATCTGATTGTTACAAGTCACGTCAGCGCTGGCGCAGAGCTTATCGCTGACGGCAATATCCATGTCTATGGCATGATGAGAGGTCGCGCGCTGGCAGGGGCGAGCGGCGATCGGGAAGCGCAAATTTTTTGTACCCATCTGACGGCAGAACTGGTCTCTATCGCAGGTGTTTACTGGCTGAGTGATAAAATCCCGGCAGAATTTTATGGCAAAGCGGCGCGCCTGCGTTTAGCAGACAACGCTTTGACAGTTCAACCGTTGAATTGATCCCTTTTTAACAAGGAATTTTTATGGCACGCATTATTGTTGTTACTTCGGGTAAAGGGGGCGTTGGCAAGACCACCTCCAGCGCGGCCATCGCTACAGGTTTGGCCCAGAAGGGAAAGAAAACTGTCGTCATTGATTTTGATATCGGACTGCGTAACCTCGATCTGATTATGGGGTGCGAACGTCGTGTCGTTTACGATTTTGTAAACGTCATTCAGGGCGATGCGACACTGAATCAGGCGCTGATCAAAGATAAGCGTACTGAAAATCTCTTCATTCTTCCGGCGTCGCAGACCCGGGATAAAGACGCGCTGACGCGTGAAGGCGTCGCTAAGGTACTGGACTCACTGAAAGCGATGGACTTTGAGTTCATTGTTTGCGACTCGCCGGCGGGTATCGAAACCGGGGCGCTGATGGCGCTCTATTTTGCCGATGAAGCGATCATCACGACTAACCCGGAAGTCTCTTCTGTCCGTGACTCGGACCGTATTCTGGGTATTCTGGCATCGAAATCTCGTCGCGCAGAAAATGGCGAAGAACCGATTAAAGAACATCTCCTGTTGACGCGCTACAATCCAGGCCGCGTCAATAAAGGCGACATGCTCAGCATGGAAGATGTACTGGAGATTCTGCGTATTAAACTCGTCGGTGTGATCCCGGAAGATCAATCCGTACTGCGCGCATCGAACCAGGGCGAACCGGTGATTCTTGACGCCACTGCGGATGCGGGTAAAGCCTATGCAGATACCGTAGATCGTCTGTTGGGAGAAGAACGTCCTTTCCGCTTCATTGAAGAAGAGAAGAAAGGTTTCCTCAAACGCCTGTTCGGAGGATAAATTATGGCATTACTGGATTTTTTTCTCTCGCGGAAAAAGAGTACCGCTAATATTGCAAAAGAGCGGTTGCAAATCATTGTCGCGGAACGTCGCCGTAGCGATGCCGAACCGCATTATTTACCGCAGTTACGTAAAGATATTCTTGAGGTCATTTGTAAATACGTACAAATCGATCCGGAAATGGTTACCGTCCAGCTTGAGCAAAAAGATGGTGATATCTCCATCCTTGAACTTAACGTAACGCTGCCGGAAGCCGAAGAGTCAAAATAAGCTCTTTTATGGGAAAATTCCTGGATTAAAAAAGGCAGAAGAATCTGCCTTTTTTATTTTTTTACATTATTCCGAATACGGACATTTATTTCACTGGCCGTTTTCCCGGCAATTACCGTCGTTAACGCGGATACTCCTGCAACAGAAGAGTTAACTTCTCCGCCATCAGTTCGGCGCGCCAGCCGGAAATCAATTCCGGTTGCCCATTTTGCGGTTTTAATTTCCAGTGCCAGTTAAGCAACTGATTAATCTGCCGACGCGATGCCAGTAGCTCGCCGCTGACGTGATGCGACGCGCTCACCTCCGCCACCAGCGCTTTGATGGCCTTAAACGCTTTGCGATAGCCCGGCATGTCCATCAGATTCAACAGGGGTTCCGGCAATGCCTCTTCCGGTAGCGCCTGTGCTTTCGCCACCAGCGATATCAACGTCTTGCCGTGAAAACGAATCTCGCTGCCGGAAAGCCCCAGGCTATCCAGCTCACCGAGACTGCCCGGCATATAACGCGCGACCGCCCACAGGTTTTCTTCACGCACAACAAAGTTCACCGCCATATCGCGCTCACGCGCCTTACGTAGCCGCCAGTCAGCTAAAAGTTGCAGACAGGCTAACTGGCGAGTACGCAGTTGCCAGGCATTGGTGATATCCCGCCATGCTTCTTCCGGCGCCTGAATCTCCTGACGACGCTGCTGCATCAACCGACATTCATCAAGCGCGGCAGGCAGCCATCCTGCGGCTTCAGTTTCAATCATCAGCTTTTTGGCGATCGGTAACAGATACCAGACATCCGCCGCCGCGTATTCACACTGACGCTCGCTTAAAGGCCGGGCTAACCAGTCGGTACGAGACTCGCTTTTATCCAGCGCCACGCCCGTATACTCTTCTACCATCGCCGCAAATCCCCACGACAGCGGACGCCCGCAAAACGCCGCCAGGATTTGCGTATCAATCAGGGGTTCCGGCAGTTCGCCAAACGCATTCAGAAATACTTCCAGATCTTCGCTACCCGCGTGCAGAAATTTGGTGATTCCCGTATCGCGCAACACCGCTTTTAACGGCGACCAGTCGCTGATGCCGAGCGGATCGATCAGGGCGACATTTGCCCCGTCAAATAACTGGATCAATCCTAACTGCGGGTAATAGGTGCGGGTACGGACAAATTCCGTATCTAAAGCAATAGCCGGACATGCGCGGACAGCCTCACACAGGCTCGCCAGCGCATCGTCCGTTTCAATCATTTGGTAATTCAAATCGTGTTCTCTTTGGTTCGCGCCAAAAAAAACGCCGGCTTAACCGGCGTCTCTCGTTAGCTGACTTAACGCTCAGGCTTTATTGTCTACTTTGCCACGGGCTTCGTCACGCAGTTCTCGTCGTAAAATTTTCCCAACGTTAGATTTTGGTAATTCCTCGCGAAACTCGACCTGTTTGGGCACCTTATATCCGGTCAGATGGCGACGGCAGAAGGTGATCAACGCATCGTCAGTCAATGCCGGATCTTTCTTAACCACAAAAAGCTTCACCGCTTCGCCGCTACTACCGGAAGGCACGCCAACCGCCGCGACTTCCTGCACGCCAGAATGCTGCATCACCACATCTTCAATTTCGTTTGGATAAACGTTGAAACCAGAAACCAGAATCATATCTTTCTTACGATCGACAATCCGCAGAAAGCCGTCTTCATCCATAACCGCAATATCGCCCGTATGCAGCCAGCCATCTTTAATGATTTCATCCGTCGCGTCAGGACGCTGCCAGTATCCCAGCATAACCTGCGGGCCTTTCACGCAAAGCTCTCCGGCCTCACCCGGCGCGACTTCGTTGTCATCGTCATCCACCAGTTTGGCTTCTGTTGACGGTACTGGCAGGCCGATACTGCCGCTGTGATAATCAATATCATGCGGGTTGACGCTCACCAGCGGGGAGCACTCGGTCAGCCCGTAGCCTTCCAGCAGGTATTGCCCGGTCAGCTTTACCCAACGTTCCGCAACGACGTTTTGCACCGGCATCCCGCCGCCGGCTGACAGATGCAGCGAAGAAAAATCCAGCTGTTGAAACTCTTTATTATTGAGCAGGGCGTTGAATAGCGTATTAACGCCAGTCATCGCCGTAAATGGATATTTCGCCAGCTCCTTGACCAGACCGGGGATATCACGCGGATTGGTAATCAGCAGGTTTTGCCCACCCAGCTCGATAAAAAGCAGACAGTTCATGGTTAAGGCAAAAATGTGATACAGCGGCAGCGCGGTCACTACCAGCTCTTTCCCCGGGTGCAGCAGCGGCCCATAGGTCGCTTTCACCTGCTCCAGATTCGCCAGCATATTGCGGTGGGTCAACATCGCGCCTTTCGCCACGCCCGTCGTACCGCCAGTATATTGCAGGAAAGCCAGATCTTCAGCGACAACCTCGGGTTTGACATACTGCATACGGTAGCCATGCTGTAGCGCGCTGCGAAACGAGATCGCATCTGGCAAGTGGTATTTTGGCACCAGACGCTTGATGTATTTCACGACAAAGTTAACAACCGTACCTTTGGCGGTAGAAAGCTGGTCGCCCATCCGCGTCAGAATAACGTGCTGTACCGACGTTTTCTCGACCACTTTTTCCAGCGTATGGGCAAAGTTAGAAACAATAATGATTGCCGCCGCGCCGCTATCGTTAAGCTGATGCTCAAGTTCGCGCGGCGTGTACAGCGGGTTAACGTTCACCACAATCATGCCAGCGCGTAAAATACCAAATAGCGCGACAGGATACTGCAACAGGTTTGGCATCATCAGCGCCACACGGTCGCCTTTTTTGAGTCCCAGCCCTTGTTGTAAATAAGCCGCAAATGCCCGACTACGTTCTTCTAATTTACGGAAGGTCATTACCTCCCCCATATTGACGAACGCAGGCTGATCGGCATAGCGCGTCGCCGCATGTTCAAACAGTTCAACCAGGGATTGATAACGGTCAGGGTTGATCTCCGCCGGAACATCAGCAGGATAACGGTTAAGCCAAACCTTCTTCAATGCATCACCTCTAAAATGAGTGTTCGTCGTCATCACAACCCCAGTTAATAAACAAGTCGTTAACATTATATTAACTCAGCGTACCAGTTTATTAATTACGCAACTGAAAGGTTGCGAAGCGCGTCACTATTTATTTTTATTATGTCTCTATGAATGCAGAAACAGCGGACCAGCCGCTGTTTCTTTTATTGATAAAACAAAGGGTTACTCTGTTACTATCGTCTGAACCTCTGCGGGTCCAGGGTTATACCATCCCCAACCGCCATAGCCATAAGGCCAGGCGCGTCCGCCGTAAAACCACGGATCGATCGGCTGTGGAGGCATGACGACCTGCTGAACAAGATGCCAGCGTTTATAGCCGGTAGCCTGCATCAGCATAAATTTATACGGCGTATTGCCGATTTTACCGTCAACCGTGCCGGTTATCGGGCCGACAACGGTAACTAACTGGCCACGGAAGTCCACCGGGTCCAGAAAACCGTTCACATCGGCAAAAATTCTGCCGCGCGAGGCTTCGCCCAGAACAGGGCGCGCGCCGCTGTCGAGCGGTACGGTCGCGATTTCAAGCCGGGTTTTTCCCTGCTGATTTTGTACCGCCACAACTTTGCCGCCAAAACGCGCCTCTTGCCCGATATAGAGCTGTGGCGCATTCATCACCCGCACCAAATCCTGCTGCGGCGTCGGACTCGAACCTTTAATGGCATCCGGGATAGTCACGCAACCGCTCAGCATAAGCGCAAAAGCGCACGCCAGCGCCCCTTTTATTAACCGTTTTTGAACCGCCATGATGCGACTCCTTTTTCTCGACCTCTATTCCACCCCACAGCATAAAGTATGGGGGGTAATAGTAGTGAGAGTCATTCTTTGCCGGGAAGTTTCTTCCACGCCACTTCGTTACGCAAATAAACCGGCTCGGCATGTTCCACGGCAACGGTCTCTCCTGCCGCCAGCTTTTGACTGGCGATGGGCAACATATCTTCCGCTGCCGGGAGCGACACCTCCCCATCATGAAGCGTCAGGCCGCACTCCTTCGCCAGATCGGGCCACGCGGACCAACCCGTTCCTACCGTCGCCCACTCGCCGGAAAGCTGTTTCAACCGCTCGCCGACTCGTTCCGGTTTCAGCACCGCTTCCGTCTCTTCGCCCTGCCAGACGCCCTGCGCATCACGCTGGTATTCCGCCCAGTACACTTCGCCCATCCGCGCATCAATCGCGGCGAGTACGCGGGTCGCGCCGGTTTTACGCCACGCGCCCTGCGCCATCGTGGCAAGCGTCGAAACACCGATCATCGGCAGATTTGCCCCTAACGCCAGCCCTTGCGCAATACCAATGCCGATACGCACGCCGGTAAAGCTGCCCGGGCCGCGCCCAAACGCCAGCGCATCTATCTCATTGAGCGAGACGCCGCTGGCGGCCAGAATCTCCTGCACCATGGGCAGGATACGTTGAGTGTGTTCTCGTGGACAAAGCTCAAAGTGAGCATTGATAGTACCGTTGTTCCACAGGGCGACAGAACAGGCCTCTGTGGCGGTATCGATAGCCAGAATTCGCATGAGGTTTCGTGCTTAGATCAATAAAATAGCGCGCATCTTACCATACTCCGTAACAAATTACTCGGCGGATGGAATCGCAAGAAAGCGAACGGCACGGGCGATATCACGCGTGCGCGGCGCAGGAGGCAGGCTGGCGAGAAACGTGGCGCCATAGGGCCGCATCACCAGCCGGTTATCACAAATCACTAACACCCCGCGATCGTCCGCATCGCGAATCAGCCGCCCCACCCCCTGCTTCAGTGTAATCACCGCGTCGGGCAGTTGAACCTCATCAAACGGATCGCCGCCGCGCAAACGACAGTCTTCCATTCGCGCTTTTAACAGCGGGTCGTCCGGGGAGGTAAACGGCAATTTGTCGATAATCACCAACGATAACGTATCGCCGCGCACGTCCACCCCTTCCCAGAAGCTGCTGGTGGCGACGAGCAGCGCGTTGCCGGCGCTAACAAATTGCTGTAACAGTTGGCCTTTACTGGTTTCCCCTTGCAACAATACCGGCAGCGTCATGGTGGCGCGAAACTGCTCCGCCAAATCGCGCATCATGGCGTGTGAGGTGCACAGCATAAAACATCGCCCGTTATTGGCTTCGATAATCGGCCTGAGCATAGCCGCCAACTGTCGCGCCGCGCCGGGCTGGTTGGTTTGCGGTAGGTTACGCGGTACGCAGAGTAACGCCTGGCGCGTATAGTCGAATGGGCTGGGCAGTAGCATGGATTCTGCCTGCTCAATTCCCAGACGGGCGGTAAAGTGGTGGAGATCATCATTTACCGACAACGTGGCCGAGGTAAAAATCCAGCTACCGGGCTTCTGTTCCATCACCTCTTTGAATTTATCCGCCACGGTGAGCGGCGTCAGCGCCAGGGTGAAATGGCGCGAGGTGCACTCATACCAGTAGCTGTATCCCGGCTGATTGATCTCTTTTAAGCGTTTCAGCCGTGAACGGTATAGCGTGGCGCGTTCAAAAGCCGCATCCAGCAGCGCCGAACGGCCCAGCGACAGCTTTGCCACGTCGTAACAAAGCTCCAGCGTATCATCCAGCAGTAAAAATGCCCGTTGGATACGCGAGTCGGCTAACAGTTCACGCAAATTTCCCCGGTAGCCGGGCTCCCCCAGTTGCAGACGAAAATCCTGGGCGCTCTGGGCAAGGCGATCGGCGCATTTTTGCAACTGTTGAGTGTCTTTCAGTTCCGTCCGGTAGGCGATGGTGATGTCTTTTGCTAAATCCAGCAACTGACGGCTGGAGAGCGATTGTCCGAAATACTGGCTGGCAATGTCAGGCAGTTGGTGGGCTTCATCGAAGATCATTACTTCAGCCTGAGGGATAAGTTCGCCAAACCCGCTCTCTTTAACCACCATATCCGCAAGAAATAGGTGGTGGTTTACAATCACCACATCCGCGTCCATCGCCTTTTTACGCGCTTTCACCACAAAGCACTCTTTGTAGAGCGGGCAATCGCTGCCAAGGCAGTTGTCGTTGGTACTGGTGACCAGCGGCCAGGCCTGGGAATCCTCCGCCACGCTGACGCAGGTGCTGATATCGCCATCCCGCGTTTGATTTGACCAGGAGCGCAGCAATATCACGTCGCTTAACGTTTGTACCGGTAAATCGCCGCCCGCCAGCGCTTGTTGTTCCAGACGCTCCAGGCAGAGGTAGTTTGAACGTCCTTTCAACAGGGCCGTCTTACCGGTAAACGCCAACGCTTTTGCTACCGTCGGCAGATCACGGCTGTAGAGTTGATCCTGCAACGCTTTCGACCCGGTCGAAATAATGACTTTTTTCCCGGCGCGCAACGCCGGAGCGAGGTAAGCATAGGTCTTCCCGGTTCCGGTGCCGGCTTCAACAACCAGAGGCTGCGCATTTTCAATCGCTTGTGTTACGGCAACCGCCATTTGTCGCTGTGGTTCGCGCGGTTTAAAACCGGTTATCGCTTTGGCCAGTTGGCCATCTGCTGCAAAATCGTCCGTCACACTGCCCCCTGTTAATTTGCACAGGGGATTATGTCAGGGTAGAAAGGCTTACGCCAGTTACAGAGGTGACGGCGGCGCCACATTGTGGCAGTCTTGAGCCATTCAAATGGAAAGCAAATGAGGAATAAGTAATGTCTATCGTGCGTATTGATGCCGAAGATCGTTGGTCGGACGTGGTGATCTACAATAATACGCTGTGGTATACCGGCGTGCCGGAAAACCTCGACGCCGACGCTTTTGAGCAAACGGCAAATACTCTGGCGCAAATTGATGCGGTGCTGGAAAAACAGGGCTCCAGTAAGTCACGTATTCTGGATGCCACTATTTTCCTGAGCGATAAAGCGGATTTTGCCGCCATGAATAAGGCGTGGGATGCGTGGGTCGTCGCAGGCCATGCGCCGGTACGCTGTACCGTACAGGCCGGGTTAATGAATCCGAAATATAAAGTTGAGATTAAGATTGTCGCGGCGGTATAAGCCGGTTATTCGTCTTCATCCTCAAAACGCGCCACTATCCGTTCGCCGGTATGGTTGGCGCGAAGTTCGCCCGCCACCTGGGCAATCGCTTCTCCGCTGCTCATACCTTGCGACATCAATTCCTGGATACGTTCTACGGCTTTTTGCTGTTGTTCATGACTGAGTGAAGGTAAACCTGCAAACATGATTAACTCCTGCTAAATTGTTAGCGCTAATTATTTCACGCTACCCGGCGGTAAGCCAGTAGTGTTGTAACGAGTCAGGAATGATGAAGACGTTATCTCCCACTGTTATCACCTTACCCTGGCGTCCGGACGCCGCTGAACACTATTTTGCGCCCGTAAACCATTTGCCATGGGCGATGCTGCTGCATTCAGGTGATGCTATTCATCCCTATAACCGTTTTGATATTCTGGTCGCCGATCCTGTCACCACGCTGACCACGCGCGCGCAGGAAACCACGGTATGTACTGCGCGCACGACTACCGTCACTTTCGACGATCCGTTACACGTTTTGCAGACTCAACTGGAGGCGCTGCCTTTTCATCCTCAGCCTGACCCTGACTTACCCTTTCAGGGCGGCGCGCTGGGTCTGTTTGGTTATGATTTAGGGCGGCGTTTCGAAATTCTGCCCGATACTGCCGCGCGCGATATCGCTTTACCCGATATGGCGATTGGCCTTTACGACTGGGCGCTGATTGTCGATCACCATAAACAGGTAGTGTCGCTGATAAGCTATCACGATGCAGACGCCCGATATCGCTGGCTCACCGGCCAGCGCGCGCCGACCCGAACGCCCTTCAGGCTTACCTCGGCCTGGCAATCCAATATGACGCGTTGCGAGTATGGCGAGAAGTTTCGTCAGGTGCAGGCCTGGCTGCACAGCGGGGACTGCTATCAGGTCAATCTTTCCCAGCGTTTTCAGGCGAGCTACGAGGGTGATGAATGGCAGGCTTTCGAACGCCTTAACCGCGCAAATCGCGCCCCGTTCAGCGCCTTTCTTCGTTTACATGACGGCGCCATATTGAGCCTTTCTCCCGAGCGTTTTATCCAACTGGAGAACGGTCATATTCAGACGCGCCCGATCAAAGGTACGCTTCCACGGCTTAACGATCCGCAGGCGGATCGTCAGCAGGCGCAGAAACTGGCTAATTCAATGAAAGATCGCGCTGAAAATTTGATGATTGTCGATTTGATGCGTAACGACATTGGCCGGGTCGCCGTACCAGGTTCGGTGAAAGTGCCGGAACTGTTCGTCGTCGAACCATTTCCTGCCGTTCACCATCTGGTTAGCACCATTACCGCCCGTTTACCGGACTCGCTTCATGCCACCGATCTGCTGCGCGCGGCTTTCCCCGGCGGCTCCATTACCGGCGCGCCTAAAGTGCGGGCGATGGAAATTATCGACGAACTGGAGCCGCAGCGACGCAACGCCTGGTGCGGTAGCATCGGTTATCTGAGTTTCTGCGGCAAGATGGATACCAGTATTACTATCCGCACCGTCACGGCAACGCAGGGCCAACTCTATTGCTCAGCCGGCGGCGGTATCGTGGCCGATAGCAACGAAGAAGCGGAATATCAGGAAACTTTTGATAAAGTTAATCGTATCCTGCACCCACTGGAGAACTAATACGTGGATACCAGCCGTCTGACGCTCGATCATTTCTTATCGCGCTTTCAGCTTTTGCGCCCGCAGATGACTCATGAAACGTTAAATCAACGTCAGGCCGCCGTACTGATCCCTGTGGTTCGCCGCCCCCAGCCGGGGCTGCTGTTGACCCAGCGGGCTATTCATTTGCGCAAACACGCCGGACAGGTCGCCTTTCCCGGCGGGGCCGTGGACAGTACCGATGCTTCGCTTATCGCCGCAGCGCTTCGCGAAGCGCAGGAGGAAGTCGCCATCCCGCCGCAAGCCGTGGAAGTGATTGGCGTTTTACCGCCGGTAGACAGCGTGACCGGTTTTCAGGTCACCCCGGTGGTCGGCATTATTCCGCCAAATCTCCCCTGGCGCGCCAGTGAAGATGAAGTGTCTGCGGTGTTTGAAATGCCGCTGGCGCAAGCGTTGCAACTGGGTCGATATCACCCGCTTGATGTTTACCGTCGCGGCAATTCGCACCGCGTATGGCTCTCCTGGTATGAGCATTATTTCGTCTGGGGCATGACCGCAAACATTCTTCGTGAGCTGGCGCTGCAAATTGGCGTAAAGCCCTGACTGTACACAACGCCATTCACATTGCCTCAAGGCGGTAACAATCGCCTCCCCCAAAGAGGCAGCCTGAAGGGCAACGTGTATATACTTAACTTTACGCGCGCAAGACACGACTTGAGATTACTGTCGCAATATTAGTAAAAACGCGGTTATTCATTAGTTTAATTCATGTGAATAGTTAAGCTGATGCCAGCGTTCCCTCTTACACTATGCGCAGTTATAACATCGTAACCGGAAGCCCCGGTTGCCCTGTCAGGAGTATTATCGTGATTAGCCTATTCGACATGTTTAAGGTAGGGATTGGTCCCTCCTCTTCCCACACTGTTGGCCCGATGAAGGCCGGTAAACAGTTCGTCGATGACCTGGTCGAAAAAGGATTACTGGATAACGTTACCCGCGTCGCTGTCGATGTCTACGGCTCGCTGTCGCTGACGGGGAAAGGTCACCATACCGATATCGCCATTATTATGGGTCTGGCGGGTAATGAACCCGCTACCGTGGATATTGATAGTATCCCCGGTTTTATTCGCGACGTCGAAACGCGCGGGCGTCTGTTACTGGCCCAGGGACGTCACGAAGTCGACTTCCCGAAAGATGACGGAATGCGTTTTCACAACGGCAATTTGCCGCTGCATGAAAACGGGATGCAGATCCACGCCTGGCATGACGACACGGTCATTTATAGCAAGACGTACTATTCCATCGGCGGCGGCTTTATCGTTGATGAAGCGCATTTCGGCCAGGAAGCGACGAATGAGGTTACTGTACCTTATCCGTTTAAATCGGCGAAAGAAATGCTGGAATATTGCAACAGCACCGGCCTTTCACTGTCCGGCATGGTGATGCAAAACGAACTGGCGCTGCATAGCAAGAAAGAGATTGAAGAGTATTTCGGTCACGTCTGGCAGACCATGCAGGCCTGTATTGATCGTGGTATGAATACCGAAGGCGTGCTGCCGGGGCCGCTGCGCGTACCGCGTCGCGCCTCTGCGCTGCGTCGTATGCTGGTTTCCAGCGATAAGCTTTCCAACGATCCGATGAACGTCATTGACTGGGTGAACATGTTTGCTCTGGCGGTGAACGAAGAGAACGCCGCAGGCGGCCGCGTCGTGACGGCGCCAACCAACGGCGCGTGCGGTATCGTTCCTGCGGTACTGGCTTACTACGACCATTTTATTGAGTCTGTCAGCCCGGATATTTACACCCGCTACTTCCTGGCGGCAGGCGCTATTGGCGCGCTGTATAAGATGAACGCGTCTATTTCCGGCGCGGAAGTCGGCTGTCAGGGCGAAGTCGGGGTCGCCTGTTCGATGGCGGCGGCAGGCCTTGCTGAACTGTTGGGCGCCAGCCCGGAACAGGTTTGCGTTGCCGCTGAAATCGGCATGGAGCATAACCTGGGGCTGACCTGCGACCCGGTTGCCGGTCAGGTGCAGGTGCCGTGTATCGAGCGTAACGCCATTGCTTCGGTTAAAGCGATTAACGCTGCGCGTATGGCCATGCGTCGAACCAGCGCGCCGCGCGTCTCGTTGGATAAAGTCATCGAAACGATGTACGAGACCGGAAAAGACATGAACGCCAAATACCGCGAAACGTCGCGCGGCGGGTTGGCTATTAAAGTCCAGTGTGATTAAACGCCATTTCCCCTCCCTTCGCCCATCTGCTACGGATGGGCGAAATTTTTATCTCTTCCTCGTCGACTCCACGTTTCCCCACTACACTTGCTGTGTCGCGGTTGGCTTTTGTCGCCAACGCTTATTGGGCGGCCCGCATGCAAACAGCACAACGGATCATCAATCATTATCGCCGTAATCGTTTCATTGTTTGCACGATTTGTGCACTGGTCACGCTCATTCTTACGCTGAGCATCCGATTTATTTCGGAGCGGAACTTAAATCACCATCGCACGGTTGCATTCGCGAATCATGCCGTTGATGCGCTGGATAATGTGCTGCATCCTCTCCTGGTCGGACGAAACATACTGCTCCCCTTGCTTGAGCTTCCGTGCGCGACCGCGCATCTGCCGTTGCGTAAGCAAGCCGCCCGTCTGCAAACCGTTCGTTCTATCGGGCTGGTGAAAGAGGGAATTCTCTATTGCTCAAGCATTTTTGGCGCCCGTAATACTCCCATACGCCAGCTTCAGCCCGATCTTCCCGCAGTCGGCGATCTGCTGCTACTTTCCACAGACCAATCGTTACTCAAGGGAAGCCCGATCCTCATTCAGTGGTATCCCGCCTCTGCCGATGGCCAGGATGGCGTGATGGAAATTGTGAATATTGACTTGCTGACGACTATGCTACTTGAGCCGCAGCAGCCGCAAATTACCAGCGCCAGCCTGACGGTCGGCAAACGGCACCTGTTATATGGTCGGGGCGTGGTCGATACTCTTCCGGAATTAAAAAAAGATGAAGAGCGTTACCAGCTTTCATCGCGACATTTCCCTTTTACTATCAGCGTCAGCGGGCCGTCGGCAGGCGTACTGGCGTTCAAACATCTCCCGACGCAGTTACCGCTGGCCGTATTGCTTAGCCTGTTGATCGGCTATATCGCCTGGCTGGCAACGGCCAGCAGAATGAGCTTTTCCTGGGAAATTAATCTGGCCCTTGCCGAACGGGAGTTTGAGCTATTTTGTCAGCCGTTGCTTAATGCCCGCACGCAGCAATGTACCGGCGTTGAGATCCTGTTACGCTGGAACAACCCGCGCCAGGGCTGGATCTCACCGGATGTTTTTATTCCTATCGCCGAGGAACATAACCTGATAGCGCCGCTGACCCGCTATGTGATTGCGGAAACCATTCGGCAACGGCACTATTTCCCCATCAACCATCAGTTTCATATCGGCATCAATGTGGCGGCAAGCCATTTCCGACACGGCGTGCTTCTCAAAGATCTTAATCAGTACTGGTTTAGTGCGGAACCTGTTCAGCAACTGGTGCTGGAACTCACGGAACGCGACGCGTTGCTTGACGTTGATTACCGCCTGATGCGCGAGCTGCATCGTAAAGGCGTCAAGTTAGCCATCGATGATTTTGGCACAGGAAACAGCTCGCTCTCCTGGCTGGAAAAACTGCGGCCGGATATTTTGAAAATCGATAAATCCTTCACCGCCGCCATCGGTACCGATGCGGTCAATTCAACGGTGACCGATATTATTATCGCGCTGGGGCAAAGACTGAATATTGAACTGGTTGCGGAAGGGGTCGAAAACCAGACGCAGGCACAGCATTTGCGCCAGCATGGCGTGCAAATGTTACAGGGCTATCTCTATGCGAAGCCGATGCCCATTAGCGAATTTCCACAGTGGCTGGCGGGCAGCGCGCCGCCGCCCGCCCGGCATAACGGACAGATTATGTCCGCGATGCCGCATCTATAGACTTGATTCCTGCGTGTGACGTTATTCCTCTTCGTCGTGGGCAGGCTGTTCTTTAACAATTCGAACCAGATCGACACGATAGTCGTTGGCCTCGACAATGGTGATCCGCAGGGGCGGAACATCAATGACATCGCCTACACGAGGAATATGGCCATTAGCGGCGATCACTAACCCCGCGACCGTCGCAATATCGCCCTCTTCGTTCACCAGATGATCAACTTCCAGCGCCTGCTGTAGCGCATGGAGATCGGTGCCGCCCTTCACTATCCAGCCCTCGGCATCGGCAACGATTTCCGGCGTTTCATCGGCATCCGGGAACTCACCGGCAATCGCTTCCAGCACATCCAGCGGCGTAACCAGCCCCTGCACCACGCCGAACTCGTTAGTGACGATAACGAAACTGCCGCGCGCGCGGCGCAAAACGCCTAACAGATTGATAGGATCAAGCGTTTCCGGCACCACTATCGCCGGGGAAGACGCGGCGATAGCCGCAACATCCGCGCCCTCTTCCAGCGCCACCAGCAACTCTTTCGCCCGCACGATACCGATAATTTCATCCAGCTCGCCCCGACATACCGGGAACAGGCTATGCGGAGAAGAGAGTAACTGCTGACGGATTTCAGCTACGCTGAGATTCGCATCCACCCAACTAATTTCGCCTCGCGGCGTCATAATGCCGCGCAGGGAGCGCGACGCCAGAGTCAGTACGCCGTTAATCATGTAGCGTTCTTCTTCGGCGAAGGCGCCTTCCGACACCGATATCGCGGCCGGGCTATCCGTCTCATGTTGCGTACTCGTCTGGCGTTTACCGCCCATCAGACGCAGGATAGCGTCCGCAGTACGCGCGCGCAGCGGCAACGTGGACTGATGACGAATAAAGTTGCGGCGCGCAATCTGGTTAAACACCTCGATAACGATCGAGAAACCAATTGCCGCGTACAGGTAGCCTTTCGGAATATGGAAACCAAACCCTTCCGCCACCAGGCTCAAGCCGATCATCAGCAGGAAACTCAGACAGAGCACCACCACCGTCGGATGCTGGTTGACAAAACGGGTCAGCGGTTTTGACGCCAGTAGCATCACCGCCATCGCAATCACCACCGCCGCCATCATAACCGGCAGATGGTTTACCATACCTACCGCCGTAATCACGGCGTCCAGCGAGAAGACCGCATCCAGGATGACAATCTGCGTGACTACCACCCAGAAGCTCGCATAGCCTTTACCGTGTCCGGTGTCATGCTCGCGGTTTTCCAGACGTTCATGCAGCTCGGTGGTCGCTTTAAACAGCAGGAATATACCGCCCAGCAGCATAATTAAATCGCGGCCGGAGAAGGTAAAATCCCAGACGGTAAAGAGCGGCTTTGTTAAGGTCACCAGCCACGAAATAATGGACAGCAGCGCCAGACGCATAATCAGCGCCAGCGAGAGCCCGATAAGACGCGCTTTGTCACGCTGCTTTGGCGGCAATTTATCGGCGAGGATCGCGATAAAGACCAGGTTATCGATACCCAGGACAATTTCCAGGACGACGAGCGTGAGTAAACCCACCCAAATTGAGGGATCCATTAATAATTCCATGACAAGCTCCTGCTTAAGGAATGACTAAACGGCGCCCACAACATCTCAAAGGATGCAGGCGGTAACGCAATAAACAAAGTAAGGCTATGGCAAGATATGCCAGATTGACAGGCGCAAAACGGCCAAAGAGTGAAATGACGTCGGTGACGATCCATACAACGGGCTGCTGCCCTATACCCCATTCTAATTAAACGGAAGCTAAACATAACAGAGACAACTGGTTTTTGGCAAAGATTTACCTTCCTTTGCAAAGAGATGTAACCGGGATATTTTACACTTCGAAATTTCTCATTATCGAAAACAAAATTACGGATCTCCATCACACAAAATATTTTTTTCGATATCTAAAATAATTCACGAAAATCATGCGTTTTTCGTTGTAACCCTCATCTGAATCGATTCGCTTGCGGACGGCGATTCAAAAAATACATCTGTCAAGTTGATGTGTTGACAATAATAAAGGAGGTAGCAAGTGACCATTGCTATTGTTATAGGCACACATGGTTGGGCTGCAGAGCAGTTACTTAAAACAGCCGAAATGCTGTTAGGCGAGCAGGAAAACGTCGGCTGGATCGATTTCGTTCCAGGCGAAAATGCCGAAACGCTGATCGAAAAGTACAACGCTCAGTTGGCTAAACTCGATACCAGTAAAGGCGTGCTATTTCTCGTTGATACATGGGGAGGCAGTCCGTTTAATGCTGCCAGCCGCATTGTCGTCGATAAAGAGCGCTATGAAGTTATTGCCGGCGTCAACATCCCGATGCTGGTCGAAACGTTTATGGCTCGTGACGACGATCCGAGCTTTGACGAGCTGGTCGCACTGGCGGTAGAAACCGGTCGTGAAGGCGTAAAAGCGCTGAAAGCGAAACCGGTAGAAAAAGCCGCGCCAGCGCCAGTCGCCGCCGCGCCAAAAGCGGCCGCACCGGCAAAACCGATGGGCCCGAATGATTATATGGTTATCGGGCTTGCCCGTATTGATGACCGCCTCATTCACGGTCAGGTCGCTACCCGCTGGACCAAAGAGACCAATGTCAGCCGTATTATTGTTGTGAGCGATGAAGTGGCGGCGGATACCGTTCGTAAAACGCTGCTGACACAAGTTGCGCCGCCGGGCGTTACGGCGCATGTGGTTGACGTCGCGAAGATGATTCGCGTCTACAATAACCCGAAATACGCCGGTGAACGCGTGATGCTTCTGTTTACCAATCCTACCGACGTCGAGCGCATCGTTGAGGGCGGCGTGAAAGTCACTTCCGTGAACATTGGCGGTATGGCCTATCGTCAAGGTAAAACGCAGGTGAACAACGCCGTTTCCGTCGATGAAAAGGATATCGAAGCCTTTAAAAAGCTCAACGAGCGCGGCATCGAGCTTGAGGTGCGTAAAGTTTCCACCGATCCGAAACTGAAAATGATGGATTTAATTGCCAAAGTGGCGAAATAACCGCCGGCATTTAATTAGCTTTCACACTTAAGATAGCAATAGGAGAAGTACAATGGAGATTACCACTCTTCAGATTGTGCTGGTGTTCATCGTCGCATGTATCGCGGGTATGGAGTCGGTACTTGATGAATTTCAGTTCCACCGTCCGCTGATCGCCTGTACCTTAATCGGCGCCGTTTTGGGGGACATGAAAACCGGTATTATCATCGGCGGTACTCTGGAAATGATCGCTCTGGGCTGGATGAACATCGGTGCTGCCGTTGCGCCTGATGCCGCACTGGCGTCCATCATCTCTACCGTTCTGGTCATCGCCGGGCATCAAAGCATTGGCGCCGGTATCGCGCTGGCGATTCCGCTGGCGGCGGCAGGCCAGGTACTGACCATTATCGTTCGTACCATCACCGTGGCATTCCAGCACGCGGCGGACAAGGCGGCTGAAAACGGCAACCTGACGGCGCTCTCCTGGCTGCACGTTTCTTCTCTGTTCCTGCAGGCAATGCGTATCGCTATCCCGGCGGTTATCGTTGCCATCTCCGTAGGCACCAGCGAAGTACAGGGAATGCTGAATGCGATTCCTGAAGTCGTCACAGGCGGTCTGAACATCGCCGGCGGCATGATCGTCGTGGTTGGTTATGCGATGGTTATCAATATGATGCGCGCAGGCTACCTGATGCCGTTCTTCTACCTCGGTTTCGTCACCGCGGCTTTCACAAACTTCAACCTGGTCGCACTGGGTGTCATCGGCGCAGTGATGGCTATTCTTTACATCCAGCTGAGCCCGAAATACAACCGTGTAGCGGGCGCGCCTGCAGCGGCTGCTGGCAATAACGATCTCGACAACGAACTGGACTAACAGGTGAGCGAAATGGTTGATATGACTAAAACTACCACCGAGAAAAAACTCACTCCGAGCGATATTCGCGGCGTATTTCTTCGTTCTAACCTGTTCCAGGGGTCATGGAACTTCGAACGTATGCAAGCGCTGGGCTTCTGCTTCTCTATGGTGCCGGCGATTCGTCGCCTGTATCCGGAGAATAATGACGCGCGTAAACAGGCGATTAAACGTCACCTGGAGTTCTTTAACACCCATCCTTACGTTGCGGCGCCGGTACTGGGCGTAACGCTGGCAATGGAAGAAAAGCGTGCGAATGGCGCAGAGATTGACGATGGCGCTATCAACGGTATCAAAGTCGGTCTGATGGGACCGCTGGCAGGCGTCGGCGACCCTATCTTCTGGGGTACCGTCCGTCCAGTATTCGCGGCGCTGGGCGCAGGTATTGCAATGAGCGGCAGCCTGCTTGGTCCGCTGCTGTTTTTCATCCTGTTTAACCTGGTGCGTCTGGCGACCCGTTATTATGGCGTGGCTTATGGCTACCGCAAAGGCGTCGATATCGTTAAAGATATGGGCGGCGGCTTCCTGCAAAAACTGACTGAGGGGGCGTCAATCCTCGGCCTGTTTGTCATGGGGGCATTGGTTAACAAGTGGACGCACGTGAATATCCCGCTGGTGGTCTCCACCATCACCGGTCAGGATGGTCAGACCCGCGTTACCACCGTGCAAACCATTCTCGACCAGCTGATGCCGGGTCTGGTTCCGCTACTGTTGACCTTTGCCTGTATGTGGCTGCTGCGTAAGAAAGTTAACCCGCTGTGGATTATCGTGGGCTTCTTCGTCATTGGTATCGCCGGCTACTCCGTAGGACTACTGGGCCAGTAAGGCTGTTGTACACTACCGGGGCCAAACGGCCCCGTTTTTTATTTCTCTGGAGGATAAATGACTATCACGGACCTGGTGCTGATTCTCTTTATTGCCGCATTATTGGCTTACGCTCTCTACGATCAGTTCATCATGCCCCGTCGCAATGGCCCCACTCTGCTTTCTATAGCCCTGCTCCGCCGCGGTCGCGTAGACAGCGTTATCTTCGTTGGGCTGGTCGCCATCCTTATTTATAACAACGTAACCAGTCACGGAGCGCAGATGACCACATGGTTATTAAGCGCGCTGGCGTTAATGGGGTTTTATATATTCTGGATCCGCACGCCACGGATCATCTTTAAACAACGTGGCTTTTTCTTCGCCAATGTCTGGATAGAATATAACCGTATTAAAGAGATGAATTTATCGGAAGACGGCGTACTGGTGATGCAATTAGAACAACGACGCTTGCTTATCCGTGTACGCAATATCGACGATCTGGAAAAAATATATAAACTTCTTATTGAAAATCAATAATCTAAGATATAGCCTCAACTATGTTTTTCGAATTTTATTTCGAATCATAATATAGCTAAGGCTATATTTTCTATTGACCAATTGTTATTTAATTTAACGTTTTATTGATGAATAAATCTAAATGAAAATCGTTTTCAATTAGAAAGCAAATAATATTTTATCGCTGTTGTTTTATATTCTAAAAATATGTTAATGTTGCGCCGTCAATTGGGGAGTAGCCGATTTCCAGACTCCGGAAATGTACGCGTCAACATACTCGTTGCAAAACGTGGCGCGTACGGACCAGCCGCCGCTGGTCAGGCGAGACCATAGGCGCATCAACTGCTGTGTATTTCGTCACAGAATGGCGACATGCATGTTTGCTGGGGGCAGTGATGTGTTTAATGGATACCCCGGTCAGGACGTTGTCATGCACTTTACTGCTACTGTTCTTCTCGCTTTCGGCATGTCGATGGATGCTTTCGCGGCATCAATTGGCAAAGGCGCCACCCTACATAAACCCAAATTCTCAGAAGCGTTGCGTACCGGCCTTATCTTTGGCGCGGTTGAAACGCTGACCCCGTTAATCGGCTGGGGGCTGGGGATATTGGCGAGTAAATTCGTTCTGGAATGGAACCACTGGATAGCCTTTGTTCTGCTGATCTTTCTGGGCGGACGCATGATCATCGAAGGTATCCGCGGCGGTAGTGATGAAGATGAAACACCGTTACGTCGCCACAGCTTTTGGCTATTAGTCACGACGGCTATCGCGACCAGCCTCGATGCGATGGCGGTTGGCGTCGGTCTGGCGTTTTTGCAGGTAAACATCATCGCTACCGCATTAGCTATCGGTTGCGCCACGCTTATCATGTCCACCCTCGGAATGATGATCGGTCGCTTTATCGGCCCAATGCTGGGTAAGCGTGCTGAAATTCTCGGCGGGGTCGTACTGATAGGAATTGGCGTCCAGATCCTCTGGACGCATTTTCACGGTTAACGGTTACGCTGCCAGAGATGAAGGTTGAAATCCGTCTGGCAGCTAAGTCCGGCGCTGGCAGCCAGTTGTTCCCACACTTCTGGTCTGGCGCGCCAGGCAAATGGCGTCATTTGCAACAGTGCTACAGCCGCTTCGGCGGTGAGCTGCATGTGATAAGCAAGGCGGGTACTCTGCTGCAATGTGAATCCGTCGAGCTGCTCGGTATACGGCGCATGTAAACGCACCTCATCATAAATAAGCCCTTTTAGTTCCATCAGATGATGCGGCCCCGGCGTCGCGGTAACGACCCAACTACCAGGTTTCACCACGCGCGCTAATTCCTGCGCCTTACACGGGGCGTAGATTCTGATCACCGCATCCATTGACGCATCGGCAAAGGGCAGTCGATGGCTTGACGCCACACAAAACTTCACCTGCGAATAGCGCTTCGCCGCCGCTTTGATCGCCGTTTTAGCAACGTCCAGTCCAAACGTGGTGACTCCCGGCAACGCCTCGGCAAAAGCATGAGTGTAATACCCCTCGCCGCAGCCGATATCCAGAATCGCCGTGGCCGACTGATCCAGCCGCTCGCGCAACAGGTTAATCACGGCATCGCGCAGCGGCTGATAATGGCCTGCATCAAGAAACGCTCTCCTCGCCTGCATCATTTCGGCGCTGTCGCCCGGATCGCGCGAACGTTTATGCTGTACCGGCAGCAGATTGATGTAGCCCTCTTTCGCCACATCAAACTGATGGCGCTGTGGACATATAACGCTGTTATTAATCTGCGTAAGCGGCTGATGGCAAAGCGGACAGGTAAACGACATGACAACTCCGGACTGGGGCGCTAAAGGGCGCAAGTGTAACGCGAATTGCGCCCCGGGAAAATCCTTTACGAGCCCGGAACCGCAACGTGGCTGCCATGCATCACCAGAAGGTGATCTGAATCGGCAGGCATACCGTCTGGCTCAACATTTTCCAGCCGCAGCACATCGCCCATGATCTGGCTGAATACGGGCGCAGATACCGCGCCGCCATAATAAGCCCCATTTTGCGGATTATTAATCACCACCACCAGCGCAAATCTGGGGTTACTTGCCGGCGCGACGCCTGCGGTATATGCCACATACTTATCGACGTATTTACCATCATCGCCAATTTTTTTCGCCGTCCCGGTTTTGACCGCAATACGGTAGTCTCTTACTGCGGCTTTTGTTCCGCCGCCGCCAGGCAACGCGACGCTCTCCATCATATGTTCCACCTCGTGCACCAGTTCTTCCGGCATTACCCGCGTGCCGATCACGGGCGGATCAACTTTGGTGATCGATAACGGACGGTAGATACCAAAGCTGCCAATCGTGGCATAAACATGCGCCAGTTGCAGCGGCGTCACCATTAATCCATAGCCAAAAGCGAAGGTAGCGCGATCTAAATCACTCCAGTAACGGCGTTTCGGTAATAACCCGCTGCTCTCTCCGGTGAGACCCAGTCCGGTAGGCACGCCGAAACCAAAGCTTTTATAAGTATCCATTAATTTCTGCACCGGCATCGCCAGAGAAAGGTGAGAAACGCCGGTATCGCTGGATTTTTGCAAAATGCCGGTTAATGTCAGTTCCGGATAGTAACCGACGTCGCGGATACGGTGTCCATCGAGAGTAAAAGGATGGGTATCGATAACGCTGTCCGGTTGCACGATACCCTGCTGTAACGCAGTCATAATGACCAATGGCTTCACAGTAGAACCGGGTTCGAAAGTGTCGCTAATCGCGCGGTTACGAAAATCGTCCAACTGCGCGCCTTCACGGTTGTTCGGGTTGAAATCCGGGTAGCTCGCCATCGAGAGAATTTCACCCGTTGGGATGTTAATCAATACGGCAGCGCCGGATTCCGCTTTGTTCCAGATGACGGCGTTATCCAGCGCATCTTCGGTAACCGTTTGCAGACGTTCATCAATGCTAAGCTGAAGTTCATGAGCAGGAACCGGATTCACTTCCGTAATGTTCTCAATAACGTGACCAAATTTATCTTTACGCACCAGTCGGGAGCCCGGTTTTCCCGTCAGTTGCGCGTTAAAGCTCTTTTCAATACCTTCTATTCCCTGCCCGTCGATATTGGTAAAGCCGATCAAATTGGCCGCTACGTGTCCGGCAGGGTAAAAACGGCGCGACTCTTCCCGCAGGTTAATACCCGGTAGATTTAATTTATCTATCCATTCGGCTTGCTGGGGTGAAACCTGGCGCGCAAGGTAGATAAAACGGCCTGCCGGGTTACTGTTTACCCGTTCCGCAAGCGTACTGAGCGACAGATGTAAGGCGCTGGCCAGCGCCTGCCAGCGCTCATTGTAGCCAACGCCGCCTTTGCTTATGATAGTCTTCGGATCGGCCCAGACAGCATTAACCGGAACGCTCACCGCTAAGGGTCGCCCTTCTCTGTCGGTGATCATGCCGCGTGGAGAGGCCGTGGTCACTTCACGAAGCGAGCGCATATCTTCTTGTTTCACCAGTTTCGACGGCGTAACAATTTGCAGCCATGCCACCCGCCCTAACAACAATGCCATACTGAGCAGAATGGCAGTGCAAAGTAGTGCAAAACGTATGGGCGTAAAATTACGGGTATCGCCGTCGCTTTTCTTTTTCACCTGATCTCCAGCCGAATCATTTTTCAGGTGATTGATTTAACGGGAAACGGCCGGAAAAACCAGAAAAAACAATGCTAATAACCTCGCGCCTTTGCAACAAATCGCTAACGAGAGCGCATCCAGACACATTTTGAAGGATATTGAATTAAAAAGCCCCGCTTTTAGCGAGGCTTTATATCTGAGGCTGACGCGACAAACGCATCAAATCAGTGGTGTCGATCAGATAGCTGTTACGTTAACAGCAGCCGGACCTTTCTGGCCGTCCTGAATTTCGAACTCAACGTTCTGGCCTTCAGCCAGAGTTTTGAAACCATTGCCCTGGATAGCGGAGAAGTGTACGAACACATCTTTGCTGCCGTCAGCCGGAGTAATGAAGCCAAAACCTTTGGATTCGTTGAACCACTTAACTTGACCTTTAATCTTTGCCATTTGCAAAATTCCTTAGAGTGTTTTCTTTGCCCGTAGGCATAACATAGATAAAACTGAGACATTACTGCTTGAGGCACTAATATAAGGTTCGGCAGAGAAGCGGTATTCAACGTCAACGTGTTTACTCAGGACTTCTTTACTGAAAATGCCACACATAAACAGAACTGTACCTCGTTTAACCCAAAGCCTGTTATCACATACAACGTTAATTATGGCAAGCCATTTTTAAACGTGTCTCGATCCGTCGCACAAATTACGAGAACCTTCACAAATTGACAGCACGTTTATGCAACAAAATTGCGAAAGATATATCCTCACGCGCTGACGGACTCCTGACAACGTCACTGCTGAAAAGCCATTTTTCTACCATAGCTCAATAACTTCGCTTCTTCCAGTGCATCAAATCACATTTAAAAGCTGTATTTTTCATATCACTTTTTATGCTGAGTTATGCATAAATTGTCACAATGATAAAAAACACCTTTTAATCAAAATAATAGAAAAGAAAAGCGATTTTCGACACCGCTTTTTGTGATGTTCTGCGTCTTTACAGAATGCCTTAAAATAATGAACAAACAATGACAATCCATAAAGAGAGAGAAACGTTTCGCTTTTAATAGAGAATGAGCGGTATCACAAAAATGCCATATGTCCATTTGTTATACATATAAAACTATGTTGCATATAAAGCCATATATTATGTAAGGTGTTGATGCTGTAGTATCAGTTGCAAACGGCAACGCGGAGAGATCCGACGGGGAAATGGGGCGTATGGCACTGGCGCCATTTGCGCCCCGGTAAGCATTATCGTTCTGCAACCAGACGAATGATGTCCTCATCCTCTTTTGGTTCGCTTGCCGCTGTTGCGGGTTCCGCTTCTTTTTCTGGTTCGTTTGCTTCGCAAAGGCGGCGTAACAACGCGTTTTGCCGCTTCTGTTGATCCAATAACGCTTCGAGCAATTCTATCTGCTCGTTGGCACGGGAACTTGCCCGGTTGACAAAGAACCAGAGCGCCAGCCCCACCACCAGAACCACCATTGATACTATTAAAGATGCAAGAGAAAACGCACCAGAGTTTAAAACGTCGTTCATTTCACCACCTCAATGTAGAGACGTCATTCTACCACTGCTACACGGGAAGGAAATCTCTGGTGTAAAACGTTTACCAGGGAATAAATTTATTGATGGCGCAAATACCGCTGAAAAATTGTACATCCTGATCGCACATGATATTAAACACCTGCGCCCACAGCAACAGGCATACTACCACCACGATGCCGAGAACGACCCATCGAAATTTTTTCACTCCACTCTCCGATCTTACATCTTATGTCGCTAAATTATCATGAGTTACTTAAACCAGGAGTAACTGTAGCGGCATTATATGTTTTTAGGAATGATTCACTTGTTTCAATCAATGTACACGCTACTCTTATTCTAACTAAAAAAGAAAAGAGGTAGTAATGCGTTTGATCATTCGCGCAATTGTATTGTTTGCCCTGGTGTGGATAGGCCTGCTGATGAGCGGCTATGGCATCCTGGTGGGAAGTAAAGTGAACGCTGCGGGGCTGGGTTTACAGTGCCATTACCTGACCGCACGCGGCACCAGCACGGCGCAATATCTCCATACCAACAGCGGCATTATTGGCTTTTCCGACTGTCCCATTTTCAGAAAAATCGCCACCGTGGTGGATAATGGCTAAGCGGCAATAAATAATTTCACAGTGAAACTATCACCAATAATTCCCCTATATTGGCTGTTGTTCATAAGTACTGTTAAATAATATTTTAATAACCGTTAAATAAGCCGACAGATATTATCTACTTTTACGATTTCATCCCACCCGATGTTATAAAAAAAGCAGCTACATTTTTCGTAGCTGCTTTTTTTTAACGTCATGCTAATAACGTTGCTTAGAAGGGATAATCGTTGTAACCCATTTGTTCAGAAATTTTACGCGCGGCGGCGTGTAACATAGCCACATATTCCTGTAGGCGTTCTTCTGAAAAACGCAGCGTCGGGAACGAAATGCTTAACCCTGCGATGACTACGCCAAAACGGTCAAATACCGGTACGCCGATACAACGTAATCCTTCTTCCTGTTCTTCGTTATCTTCACCGTATCCTTGCGCACGCACTTCATCCAACAGCGGCAGCAACGCTTCAGTGCTGGTAATCGTGCGTCCCGTGCTTTGCTTATACTCTACGCCGTCGAGAATCTGCTTAACCTCATCACGGTCGCGCCAGGCCAGAAGCACTTTACCGATGGCCGTACTGTACAGCGGATTACGACGCCCAATACGTGAGTACATCCGCAGATTGTACATAGAGTCAATTTTATGGATATAGACAATGCTGTCTTCATCCAGCGCGCCAAGATGGATAGTTTCTTTTGTCAGACGAGACAGTTCGCGCATCTGAATGTCCGCACTGCGGATGAGATCAACATTTTGCAAAGCTCGCGCGCCCAGCTCAAACAGCTTTAGCGTCAGAGAGTATTTTTCAGACTCCCCCTCCTGAGCCACGTAGCCCAGCGTTTTCATGGTTTGCAAAAAGCGATAAACGGTGCTTTTCGACATCATGACGCGCTGCGATAGCTCGGTAATCCCTATTTCACGCTCTTCACCCAGCGCCTGCAGAATGCCGAAAACTTTCAGCACAGAAGATACAGAATCAGGCTGCTTATCCAGATCTGCGTTTGCCATTTATCACCTCATTACGAGCGTTTTATAAAATTCAGAACGAGTTTTTATTATAATTTCACGCCAGGTCGCCCGCAATCCATCTTTGCTTACTTCGTTACAAATCTGCGACATAACAACTCAGTATTAATGCTAACATTATTATTCAGCTCATAATTCCCCTTATTACAAAATACTTATGGAAAAAACACGGGCCGATGGCCTGCCCCTCCCGCAGAGATACGGCGCTATCCTGACGATTATTATCGGTATTTCGATGGCGGTTCTGGATGGCGCAATCGCTAATGTCGCGCTGCCAACCATTGCGACTGATTTACATGCCTCCCCTGCCAGCTCTATCTGGATTGTCAATGCATACCAAATCGCCATTGTCGTCTCACTGCTTTCCCTGTCTTTTTTAGGCGACATGTTTGGTTATCGCCGGATCTACAAATGTGGTTTAGTGGTATTTCTGCTTTCATCATTGTTTTGCGCGCTTTCAGACTCGCTGCAGATGCTGACGCTGGCGCGCATCGCGCAGGGATTTGGCGGCGCGGCGCTAATGAGCGTAAACACGGCGCTGATTCGTCTTATCTACCCCCAGCGTCATCTGGGACGAGGCATGGGAATTAACTCTTTTATCGTCGCAGTCTCTTCCGCCGCGGGTCCGACGATCGCCGCAGCGATTTTGTCCATCTCATCATGGAAATGGCTGTTTCTGATTAATGTCCCGTTAGGTATCATCGCGTTAATTCTGGCCATACGCTTTTTACCAGCAAACATCGCCCATGACACTAAGCCGCGCTTTGACTTACCGAGCGCGGTAATGAATGCGCTCACATTTGGCCTGCTGATTACCGCATTGAGCGGATTTGCCCAGGGACAGTCGCTAACGTTGATTGGCGCAGAGCTGCTCGTTCTGGTCGTGGTCGGGTTTTTCTTCGTGCGCCGCCAGCTTTCTTTGCCCGTCCCTTTGTTACCCATCGACTTGTTACGCATTCCGCTTTTTTCACTCTCGATCGGCACGTCAATTTGCTCGTTCTGCGCGCAAATGTTAGCCATGGTCTCGCTACCTTTTTATCTGCAAACCGTGCTGGGCCGTAGCGAAGTAGAAACCGGCCTGTTATTGACGCCCTGGCCGCTGGCAACGATGGTAATGGCGCCGCTGGCGGGATACCTGATAGAACGTCTTCATGCCGGTTTGCTGGGGGCGCTGGGAATGGTGATAATGGCAGCCGGGTTGTTTGCGCTGGTCATGTTGCCAGCCTCCCCCTCCGATCTGAATATTATCTGGCCGATGATCCTTTGTGGCGCAGGGTTTGGCCTGTTCCAGTCGCCGAATAATCACACCATTATCACTTCCGCGCCGCGTGAGCGCAGCGGTGGCGCCAGCGGGATGCTGGGCACGGCGCGACTGTTAGGCCAAAGTACTGGCGCCGCGCTGGTAGCGCTGATGTTGAACCAGTTTGGCGATAGCGGTACGCATCTTTCTCTGCTCGCAGCGGCGATCCTGGCGACTCTCGCGGCGGTGGTGAGCGGTTTACGTATTACGCAACCACGCGTTCAGGCGTAAAAAAAGCGCGTCATTCGACGCGCTTTTCATACTTGCCAGTGGGCTTATTATTTCAGGTACTCACCGCTACGCAGCGCTTCAATGCGTTTATCCAGCGGTGGGTGCGTCATAAACAGCTCGCTTAACGATTTCGATTTACCGTTAATACAAAACGCCATCATGCTGGTCGCTTCTTGCGGCTCGTAGCTGGTTTTCAGGCGCTGCAACGCGGCAATCATTTTTTCACGGCCAACCAGCTTCGCCGATCCCGCATCGGCATGAAACTCACGGTAACGGGAGAACCACATGGTGATGATGCTCGCCAGAATACCGAAGACCAGTTCCAGCACTGTCGCAACGGCGAAATAGATTAGCGGATTACCGTTACTTCCTTCGCCTTCATCGCGGTTGCCGCCCAGAAAACCAGCAGCAATTTGCGCGATAATGCGCGAAATAAAGATAACGAAGGTGTTAACCACCCCTTGAATCAACGTCATCGTCACCATATCGCCATTGGCAATATGGCTGATTTCATGCGCAATGACGGCTTCCGCTTCGTCAGGGCTCATGTTTTGCAACAAACCGGTGCTCACAGCGACCAATGAGGCGTCACGGCGTGCGCCCGTCGCAAACGCGTTAATGTCCGGCGCATGGTAGATAGCAACCTGCGGCATGGCGATACCGGCCTGGCGCGCTTGCGTTGCTACGGTGTTCATCAACCAGCGTTCTCTTTCATTGCGAGGCTGTTCAATAACTTCCCCTCCTACGGATTTTAACGCCATCCATTTGGACATCAGCAATGAAATAAAAGAACCGCCAAAACCAAACAGCAGCGCCATGATCAGCAAGCCTTGCACGCTGCTCGACTGTATCCCTGTCAGGCTCAGAACCAGCCCGAAAACGACCATCACGGCCAGGTTCGTCAGCAGGAAGAGCGCGATTCGCATCATAATTTTCTTTTAACCTCAATTTAACAAAGCGCACTATGCGATTACCCACATCGTATGGGTCTTATGGCTATTTTCAAGCATCACCAGGCGGTAAGTCACGAGAAAAACACAACTTTACATTTTGTAGCATTATCCTGACGACTTCTGCGCTTGTTAAAAAAAAACAGGCACAATTTTTTGTGCCTGTTTAGCGTTACTTATTGGCTGCCGCCTGCTCCGCTGGTTTTTCTTTTTCAAGATGCGCCAGGTCCAGAGCAATCTTCACCGTTTCATCAAGGTACGGGTCCGGCTCCTGGTAATCCTTTGGCAGATCGTCCAGTTTCTTCAGCAACGGTTTACCCTCACGTTTAAACCGATCGTTAATACGCGCCAGACGCAGAGCGTCTTCTTCATTGTTCTCTTTCTCACGCTGCGCATAATTCAGAGAGACGATGTTGCGCTTATCCTTCATGGCATTGAAACGTGCGATATCCTTCATGATGTATTGAAACTCAGGATCTTTGGCGATACGCGCGTTGTGTTCTTTCAATAATTCCGGGCCAAACGGGGCCAAATCGTCCGATTTCACGTATTTCGCCGCATCAATGCTATCCCACGGCAAGGCGTTATCTTCAAATTTTTCTCCGGTTTCCGTCTCTTCATTGCCAGTCGGCATGATGATATCCGGCGTGACCCCTTTACGCTGCGTACTACCGCCGTTGACACGGTAAAACTTCTGAATGGTGTACTGCACCGAACCCAACGCAGGCCATTCCGGGCGAAGCATCTGATCGTAAATTCGGTTTAGCGAACGATATTGCTGTACCGTCCCTTTACCGAAGGTCGGCTCACCGACAATCAGCGCGCGACCATAATCCTGCATCGCGGCAGCGAAGATTTCCGATGCCGAGGCACTGAAACGATCGACCAGCACCACCAGCGGGCCTTTGTAGTAGACCACGCCGTCGGTGTCGCTATCCTCACGCACTTTGCCGTTATTGTCGCGCACCTGAACTATCGGACCAGAAGGGATAAACAGACCGGAAAGCGAAACGGCTTCCGTCAGCGCCCCACCGCCGTTTGAACGCAGATCGATAACGATGCTGTTAACGTTCTGTTTTTCCAGCTTCTGAAGCTGAACTTTGACATCATCGGTCAAGCCAACATAGAAGCCTGGAATATCCAGTACACCAACTTTTTCCTTGCCGACGGTTTTCACCGACATTTTAACCGCGCGATCTTCAAGACGAATCCGTTCACGCGTCAGCGTGATAATACGCGTTTTCGTCCCTTTGCCAGCCGGCAGTATTTCCAGTCGAACCTTGCTGCCTTTCGGCCCTTTGATCAGCGCCACCACATCGTCAAGACGCCAGCCAATAACGTCGACCATCGGTTTTCCGGCCTGCCCTACGCCGACGATACGATCGCCGACGCTAATCGACTTGCTCTTCGCTGCCGGGCCGCCGGCAACCAATGAGTTAATGACAGTATAATCGTCATCCATTTGCAGCACCGCGCCGATACCTTCCAGAGACAGGCTCATTTCGGTATTAAACTGCTCGGTATTGCGGGGAGAAAGATAATTCGTATGCGGGTCGATTTCACGCGCAAAAGCGGTCATCGCCAGCGAGAACACATCTTCACTGTTGGTCTGCGCCAGGCGGCGAATAGCGAATTTGTAGCGACGCGTCAGCGTTTCGCGAATTTCTTTGTCGCTCTTGCCGGTGAGTTTCAGACTGAGCTCATCGAATTTCACTTTACCATCCCACAGCGCATTTAGCTCAGCCTCATCTTTCGGCCAGGGCGCTTTACTGCGGTCCAGGTTAAACGTATCGTTTCCGGTGAAATCCATTGGCCGTTCCAGCACTTTTAGCGCGTACTGGTAACGTTCAAACCGGCGCTTTTGCGCCAGGTTATAAAGATCGTAAAAAACATCCAGCTTACCCGTGCGCAGCTCATCGCCCAACACGGTTTTCTTTTTCGCAAACTGCTCGACATCGCTCGCCAACAAAACGTTGTGGCTATAGTCGAGAAGATTCAGATAGCGATCAAAAATCTTTGCCGAAAATGCCTCATCCAGATCGAACTGGCGATAGTGGGAGCGGGTAAAACGCGACGTTACGCGCTCGCTCACCGTCGCATGTTGCGTCTCTTCCTTTAGTACGGGAATTTGATCGGCACGCGTAATATCTTCCACGGCGAAGGACTGGCCTGCTAATGCAAGCAGGCCAGCTAACGCGGTAAGCCTAAAAAAAGTGTTCATGCCAGGCCTGGCCTCCGTTTCAGAACACCAGGTGTTCTGCGCGTACAATCAAAGACATACCCGAATTCAGCTGTACACGGACACCATCTTTGGTGATTTCTAATACGGTGGCATCCATCGCATTATTACCCGCTTTCACCTTGAGGGACTGCCCTACGGTCAATACTGAAATATCAGAAACCGGCGTGTGCTTCTCTTCGCGAGGCGCACGCGGCGCTTTCGTCGTCGGTTTATCAGCGCGAGGTTTACGTTCAGCGCCTTCTTTACGACGCGCTACCGGGCGAGGTTTACGCTCGCGTCGCGGCGCGTCTTCTTTTTCGCCAGCCGCCGCGGCAGCTTCGCGTTTTTTCGCTTGCTGCTCTGCGCGCTGCGCCTGAACACGGGCTTTGGCTTCTTCAAGCTGCTTACGCGCATGTTCGACATGCTGTTCTTCCAGCTCGCCGCACGGATTGCCATCAAGGTCGACACGCGTTGCGCCCGGCTTAACGCCGTACAGGTAACGCCAGCTTGAAGTATAAAGACGTAAAGCGGAACGAAGTTGCGTTTTGCTGAGGTTCATTTCGCCCCCAACTCGCTCTACCAGATCCTGAAAAATACCAATTTTCAGCGGGCGAGCTTCGCCTTCCGCACTAAAACAGTGAGGAAAACGCTCGGCCAGAAACGCGATAACTTCTTTACTGCTATTCAACTTAGGTTGATTTTCCATGAAATTTCCTGATTACAACGGACGTAGCCAACAAGCAGCAGGCATGAACAGGCGTCATTATAATGACGCCATCAGTAATTGCTACGTTATCCGTTGATTATCCTGCGACGCTCGCAAAGAATTTTTTGTAATCCGTCGTTGCAAGCACGGTTTCAAGCTGTGCGACCAGCGTACGCAGGCCGTGTTCATCTTCTTCGGTAAAACGGCCAAACGCCGTGCTATCTATATCCAGCACGCCGATAATCCGTTCGCCAACCGTGACAGGCAGCACAATTTCGGCGTTGCTGGCGGCATCACAGGCAATATGGCCGTCAAACGCATGAACATCATCAATACGTTGAACCTTATTCTGCGCTACCGCTGCGCCACACACGCCGCGACCAACCGGAATCCGCACACAGGCGATTCGCCCCTGAAACGGCCCCAACACCAGCGTATCGCCTTCGAGGAGATAAAATCCCGCCCAGTTCACCTCGGTAAGGCGTTCGAACAGTAGCGCGCTGGTATTCGCCAGCGTGGCCAGAAAGCTGGTTTCACCTGCCATTAACGACTGAAAATCGCGGTTTAACGCCGCGTATAGTTCTGTTTTGCTCATTATATAATCACTTCGTGGTCTTACTCCTAAACACAGGCTATTAAAATAAGCATTAAATGCGTTCTTGCTCAAGATTATTCCTGTCATGAGTTAAGATTACATTATTCTAACACTTTGATTCACGATACATGGCTCTGAACACCTCACACGTCACGCCAACAAAAAAGCTAACGATCAGGTCAATTAGCGAAGCGCTGCCGCGCAGCCACTACCAGCGCTGCCCTGAATGCGACATGCTGTTCAGCTTGCCGGAGATGAGCGCTCATCAAAGCGCTTATTGTCCTCGTTGCCAGGCCAAAATTCGCGATGGGCGCGACTGGTCGCTGACGCGGCTGACCGCGATGGCAGTAACCATGCTGCTATTGATGCCGTTTGCCTGGAGTGAACCGCTACTCCATATCTACCTGTTGGGCGTACGCATTGATGCCAATGTGATGCACGGCATCTGGCAAATGACGCAGCAGGGCGATCCGTTAACCGCCGCAATGGTGCTCTTTTGCGTGGTGGGCGCGCCGCTTATTCTGGTTTTTTCAATTGCTTACCTGTGGTTTGGCAGCCTTCTCGGCATGAATCTGCGTCCAGTCCTGCTGATGCTGGAAAAACTGAAAGAGTGGGTGATGCTGGACATCTATCTGGTCGGTATTGGCGTTGCCTCTATCAAAGTGCAGGACTATGCCTTTCTGCAGCCGGGCATCGGGCTTTTAGCGTTCGTCTCGTTGGTGGTTCTTAGCATTCTGACTATGATTCATCTGAATGTGGAGCAACTATGGGAACGATTTTATCCGCAGCGCCCTGCTCAACGTGCGGACGAAAGATTGCGCGTCTGTCTTGGCTGCCACTTTAGCGGCTATCCGGATGCGAAAGGACGCTGCCCGCGTTGTCATATTCCGCTACGGTTACGCAGAAAACAGAGCATACAGAAGTGTTGGGCGGCCTTGCTGGCGTCTATTGTCTTTTTGCTGCCGGCAAACCTGCTGCCTATTTCGGTAATCTACATTAATGGCGGGCGTCAGGAAGATACTATCCTGTCGGGCATTATGTCGCTTGCCAGCAGCAATATCGCCGTCGCCGCCGTCGTTTTTATCGCCAGTATTTTGGTGCCGTTTACCAAAGTCATCGTGATGTTTACGCTACTGTTGAGTATCCATTTTAAATGCGAACAGGGACTGCGGACGCGAATTCTGTTGCTGCGTCTGGTGACATGGATAGGCCGTTGGTCGATGCTGGATCTTTTCGTTATCTCGTTAACCATGTCTCTGATTAATCGCGATCAGATTCTGGCTTTTACTATGGGACCGGCTGCGTTTTATTTCGGCGCAGCGGTAATTTTGACTATTCTTGCAGTGGAATGGCTGGATAGCCGCTTACTTTGGGATGCACATGAGTCAGGAAACGCCCGCTTCGAAGACTGAAGCGCAAATTAAAACCAAACGCCGTATTTCACCTTTCTGGCTGCTACCGCTTATCGCGCTAATGATCGCGGGGTGGCTGGTATGGGATAGCTACCAGGATCGCGGCAATAGCGTGACTATCGATTTTATGTCGGCGGACGGTATCGTACCGGGCCGTACTCCCGTGCGTTATCAGGGAGTAGAAGTCGGCACCGTGGAAGATGTCAGTCTGAGCAAAGATCTGCGCAAAATTGAAGTTCGCGTCAGTATCAAATCAGATATGGAAGATGCGTTGCGCGAAGAGACGCAATTCTGGCTGGTGACGCCCAAAGCCTCGCTGGCGGGCGTTTCCGGCCTGGATGCGTTGGTCGGCGGGAATTACATCGGTATGATGCCAGGTAAAGGCAAGCCCAGAGATCATTTCGTCGCCCTGGATACACAGCCTAAATACCGGCTTAGCAACGGCGATCTGATGATTCATCTCCATGCGCCGGATCTCGGTTCGCTTAATAGCGGTTCACTGGTCTATTTCCGTAAAATCCCTGTCGGACGGGTGTATGACTATTCGATTAACCCTAACAAACAGGGCGTGACGATTGACGTTCTGATTGAGCGACGGTTTACCGATCTGGTGAAAAAAGGCAGCCGTTTCTGGAATGTCTCCGGCATTGACGCCGATCTAAGCCTGAGCGGCGCGAAGGTGAAACTGGAGAGCCTCGCAGCCCTGGTCAATGGCGCGATTGCGTTTGATTCGCCGGACAATTCCAAACCCGCCGCCCAGGATGACACGTTCGGCTTATATAAAGATTTAGCCCACAGCCAACGAGGGGTAATCGTTAAACTTGAGCTGCCCAGCGGAGACGGTCTGAAGGCGGAATCTACGCCGCTCATGTACCAGGGACTGGAGGTGGGTGAGCTTTCTAAACTGACGCTCAACCCTGGCGGTAAAGTCACCGGAGAGATGACCGTCGATCCCAGCGTTGTTCCGCTGATGCGGGAAAATACGCGTATTGAGTTACGCAATCCCAAACTGTCGCTGAGCGACGCGAATATCAGTTCGTTGTTAACCGGAAAAACCTTCGAGCTGGTGCCGGGCGACGGCGAACCGCGCAGTGAATTTGTGGTGGTGCCGGGTGAAAAGGCCCTGCTGCATGAGGCGAATGCCTTAACCCTGACGCTGACGGCCCCGGAAAGTTACGGTATCGAACCGGGCCAGCCGTTAATTTTACATGGCGTAAAAATTGGCCAGGTCATTGAGCGCAACTTATCCAGTAAAGGCGTGTCATTCATCGTCGCGATTGAACCGCAGCACCGGGATTTGGTACAGGGCGACAGTAAATTCGTGGTCAACAGCCGGGTGGATGTCAAAGTCGGCCTTGACGGCGTAGAGTTCCTCGGCGCCAGCGCCAGCGAGTGGATTGACGGCGGAATTCGTATTTTACCCGGTACGAGCGGGAAGATGAAATCCACCTACCCGCTCTATGCTAACCTGGAAAAAGCGCTGGAAAATAGTCTCAGTGACTTACCGACTACCACCCTGACGCTGACAGCCGAAACGTTGCCGGATGTCCAGGCAGGTTCCGTCGTGCTGTATCGAAAATTTGAAGTAGGCGAAGTCATCACCGTTCGCCCACGCGCCAATACCTTTGACATCGACCTGCATATTAAGCCGGAGTATCGCCACCTGTTAACCAGCAATAGCGTGTTCTGGGCGGAAGGCGGCGCGAAAGTGCAACTTAACGGCAGCGGCCTAACGGTACAGGCCTCGCCACTCTCCCGCGCGCTGAAAGGGGCCATTAGTTTTGATAACCTGAGCGGCGCCAGCGCCAGCCGGCGCAAAGGCGATAAACGCATTCTTTATGCTTCAGAAACCTCCGCCCGCGCGGTAGGCGGACAAATTACGCTGCACGCGTTCGACGCCGGAAAATTGGCGGAAGGGATGCCCATTCGTTACCTCGGTATTGATATCGGCCAGATCCAGACGCTGGAATTGATCACCGCACGTAATGAAGTGCAGGCAAAAGCCGTCCTTTATCCGGAGTACGTACAGACATTTGCCCGCGCCGGGACACGTTTTTCCGTTATTACGCCACAAATTTCCGCGGCGGGCGTCGAGCATCTGGATACGATTCTCCAGCCCTATATTAACGTTGAGCCAGGACGCGGCGCGGCACGGCGCGACTTTGAACTGCAGGAAGCCACGATTACCGACTCACGCTATCTGGATGGGTTAAGCATCGTCGTGGAGGCGCCAGAAGCAGGCTCGCTTAATATTGGTACACCCGTCCTGTTCCGCGGTATCGAAGTGGGAACCGTCACCGGAATGTCCCTGGGGTCGCTCTCCGATCGCGTGATGATCACCTTGCGTATCAGTAAGCGTTACCAATATCTGGTGCGTAATAACTCCGTATTCTGGCTTGCCTCCGGCTATAGTCTCGACTTTGGTCTGACAGGCGGCGTGGTGAAAACGGGGACATTTAATCAGTTCATCCGTGGCGGTATCGCCTTCGCTACTCCACCAGGTACGCCGCTGGCGCCAAAAGCGCAAGCCGGTAAGCATTTCCTGTTACAAGAGAGCGAACCGAAAGAGTGGCGTGAATGGGGTACCGCTCTGCCACGTTAAACACCCGGCTCCGGCGTACTCGCGCCGGAGCGTTTTATGCTACACTGCGCGCCTGTTTTTTTGCCGGCGATACACCTGTGGCTCAACACGCTGTCTATTTTCCTGACGCTTTTCTGACGCAAATGCGTGAAGCAATGCCTTCCACGCTCTCTTTTGATGAATTTATTTCGGCCTGCCAACGCCCGTTGCGCCGCAGTATACGCATCAATACGCTTAAAATATCCGTGGCTGATTTCCTTGCCCTAATCGCGCCCTACGGCTGGTCGCTCACGCCAATTCCGTGGTGTCATGAAGGATTCTGGATCGAGCGCGATGATGAAGAGGCATTGCCGCTTGGCAGTACCGCTGAGCATTTAAGCGGCCTGTTTTACATTCAGGAGGCCAGTTCGATGCTGCCGGTCGCGGCCCTGTTCGCCGATGATAATCATCTGCAGCGGGTCATGGATATGGCAGCGGCGCCTGGCTCCAAAACCACGCAGATCGCTGCCCGCATGGGGAACCGCGGCGCCATTCTGGCCAACGAATTTTCGGCCAGCCGCGTCAAAGTTCTGCACGCTAATATCAGCCGATGTGGAATCGCCAATACCGCACTGACGCATTTCGATGGCCGCGTATTTGGCGCTGCGTTACCGGAGATGTTTGACGCTATCCTGCTGGATGCGCCCTGCTCTGGCGAAGGCGTAGTACGTAAAGATCCTGATGCGCTAAAAAACTGGTCGCCAGAAAGCAATCTGGATATCGCGGCGACACAGCGGGAACTGCTCAACAGCGCTTTTCATGCTTTACGACCCGGCGGCACGCTGGTCTACTCCACCTGCACGTTAAATCGCCAGGAAAACGAAGAGGTCTGCCTCTGGCTGAAAGAGACCTACGCCGACGCCGTTGAATTTTTGCCGCTGGGTGATCTGTTTCCTGACGCTGACCGTGCCCTCACCCCGGAAGGCTTCCTGCACGTCTTCCCGCAAATTTACGACTGCGAAGGATTCTTCGTCGCACGTCTGCGTAAAATGTCATCCCTTCCAGCCATGCCCGCGCCGGGGTATAAAGTGGGGGCGTTTCCTTTTACCCCCCTCAAAGGCCGCGAAGCATTACATGTTACCCAGGCGGCCAACGCCGTCGGACTGTTATGGGATGAAAATCTCCATCTTTGGCAGCGTGAAAAAGAGGTCTGGCTGTTCCCGGCAGAAATTGAATCACTGATCGGAAAAGTCCGTTTTTCCCGGCTCGGCATTAAGCTGGCCGAAAGTCATAATAAAGGCTATCGCTGGCAACATGAGGCGACGATAGCCCTTGCCTGCCCGACTCATGCTCACGCGTTCGAACTTTCTGTGCAAGAGGCGGAGGAGTGGTATCGCGGTCGGGATATTTATCCGCAAACACCCCCTGCCGCTGATGATGTCCTGGTGACGTTCCAGCATCAGCCACTTGGTCTGGCAAAACGTATCGGCGCCAGAATAAAGAACAGTTACCCGCGTGAACTGGTACGTGATGGCAAACTCTTTACTGGTAATAGTTAAAAGGCGCACAAAAAAACCGCACTTTTTGACTGGCGCTTTTGCGTACGTTGACTACGCTGAAAAATGGACGGCTAAACTGGTCGTACCACAATTAGCGTATTAACGGAGAGCACGATGATGAAAACCAGTGTGCGCATTGGCGCTTTTGAAATCGACGATGCCGAATTACATGGCGAATCGCCGGGGGAGCGAACGTTAACAATCCCCTGTAAATCCGATCCGGATTTATGTATGCAACTGGACGCCTGGGATGCCGAAACCAGCGTTCCCGCCATTCTCAACGGGGAACATTCCGTTTTGTTCCGTACTCATTACGATCCTAAATCTGATGCCTGGGTCATGCGTCTTGCCTGACTCAAAAAGAACCCGTCGCCAGGCGGGTTATTTATTCTTCCTTTTCTCATTTCCCCCCTGCGCTAACCTCTCCTACACTATCGTGTAAAGTAGTTAACATTGAGGATGTAATGTTCGCGCTGGTACTTTTTGTATGTTACCTGGATGGAGGATGCGAGGATATTGTCGTGGACATCTACGATACCGAGCAGCAATGTCTTTATTCGATGGACGATCAACGGATTCGCCATGGCGGCTGTTTTCCGGTAGAGGATTTTATCGATGGCTTCTGGCGGCCTGCGCAGCAATATAGCGATTTTTAACCCTGGGCGCTGATACCGCTATTGTATCCGCGCTAACGCCAATTGCCCGCCAAATACCGCGCCCGTATCAATATAGTGTACGTTGGCAAAATCCATGCGCCGGCGCAACGGCGTATGGCCAAACCAAAAATGATCGGCTCCGCTAATCCCGCCGCGCTTATTTATGAGCCGTTCGCGGCTCCAGAGAACCTGATGTAAATCGACTTTTCTTTGCCATTGATAGGTTGACGCGGGGTAATCAGCATGAGCGATCACATGCGTGCTATGGCGGCAGCGAACTTCCAGTATCCAGGGCAGCCGCTGACAAAGGATAAAAAGCGCTTCAGCTTGCGCAGCGTGTTCAGCGGTCAGGCGGGTAAACCAGTCGCCACCATTCATCAACCACAGCGTCGACTGCAATGAGGCCCGCGCATCCAGCGCCATTTGTTCATGATTGCCGCGAACCGCCATCATCCAGGACTCACGCAGTAAAGCCAGGCAACCCAAGCTGTCCGGGCCTCTATCAATGAGATCGCCCACAGAAACTAACAAGTCTTGTTGCGGATCAAATCGACACTCACGTAACCTTTTCATTAACATTGAAAAACAGCCGTGAATATCGCCAACCACCCAGACATGCCGCCAATTCTTTGCCTCTATTCGCTGATAAATCTCTTCAGGCCGCATCATGTTTTTCCTGTCGTTCATTATCCAGGACAGATATAAAAAGATAGCGTGTGCAGATTTTTTTGCTTAGTAAGCGTGCGCTGTTGTAAATAGCGAATTTCACCATTAGCGAGTAAATGCTTTGTTATCATCGCAATAAAATATAACTGGCTGCGCCAGGGGAGGGTTATCCCCTGGCGCAGCGAGCTACTCACTATCGCCTGTTCACCTTCAATACTCTTCCTCCTTAAAAACATATCGGAAACATAAACCACATCGCCTCAGCACACGATATAGCACACTCTTTAGCGGAGTGATCCTCAAGGCAAACCAGCGCCAATGCAGGTGTCGTTACCGTGGCGACCATCGCCCCCACAAACAGGCGCAGCACAATTTTTTTTAAAGGCGGCATAACCTCTCCTGACAGTTAACAGACCATTAATCCTTATCGAGACATCATCCGTGCGCGGGTATCATAGACTTAACAACACGCAGCGTTACAAAAAAAGCTGTCTGGTTGTGCAGGTATTTAGAGTAATAACAATTATTTTAAGTTTTAAGGTTATCCATTTGATTTTTATATTAAAATAAAGATGACGACGTTTTGTTAAAAGCGTCGCCATAAAAACGAATATATAGTTTCAGAAAATCTGCTATTAATTCATATGGTTAATAGCAGTATTGTATTTACTACCATCAGGAGGCATTCTGAAGATACTTATTCGCAATATTTTCTATAGTTAACTGAAATTGTTGTGGCGTTGGCATCGTCCCCTTATTAAACAGCGGCGTAACCTCTTTCATAACGATTTTCTCAGCATACGCTTTAAAAGATACCTGCTGATTATGATTTATAAACATATGCGGATATTTAATACTCGCGGAAGCAATGAGGGGGACGACAAAAGGATTCGCCCCTGCCCCACCTGGAGTAAATACGCCATTTTTTATCTCCCCAGGTAGCCCCGCATTCTGCGCAGCCTCTCCTATCTCTTTCAAAAAGGGGGTAATACTGACCCCTTTACTGATGAGTAATTTACAACATTGATCTTTATTATTACTGTACACGGCTGATAATATGGCTTCGCATGTCTGACGAGCATAGGCCGGATCTTTACTCGCATTACCTTTGATATCCAGACTATTGAGCTTTTGCAGCATAAAATCTTTAACAGTTTTACTGGTTAATACCGCCCTACCCTCAGAAGCGTTCCCACGATGAAAATGGGTAGTCGGTATGTCTGTTTGTTGATGCAGGCTAAAACGATCTGACAGACTCGTCGACAGGCTGATAAAGCTATTTCTAACGGCAGTAATACTTTTTGCAAAAATGTCCTTCTCCGTTGTTTTTTCTTTTACTGGTTCAACGTCACTTCTATGGATTCTGTAGTGCTGGGTGGATAGTGTTATGTTAGTCACGGTAGTTCTCCTTTTAGATAACTATGCATAGCTACACTTTGTTTATATTTCTTGCTTTCAAAAAATAGCCACCTTCTCCACAACCATTTTTACTCATTGATATTTATAAATTTTATTTTCCTGATGGATTTTGTTCTTCTGTCACTTAGCCTGTTTTTTTTCGGCGCAAGGTGATCGACTTTTATCGAGGAACATTTTTATCGGGACAATCCTGAACAGGTAAAACATCACTTCAATTCAACTACTGCGTCACATAAAACATTCATGAATATTATTATTTATGCTGATGTTGTTACGATTTTGCCCCCATTCGCAGGCTGGCTACCAATTATCCTGCCAGCGAGTTAGCCGCTTTTTCAAAACCTATAAAGTCGCCACGCCAAACCTCTCCGTCACTGTAATCCTTATCTAAACATCAATTAATTAACTGATTTTTATATATTATGACTTTTCATGACGTTCAGAAAAACTACAAATGAAATGGATTGACGCATCTATTAGTGGTCAAAAAAACGCGCTACGAGAAATAATCAGTAACAATTGCAACACTATTCCAATCATAACGTAAACTATATGATACCAGGTGATTATTATTGCTTTTAGGTAACATATCTGTATGGCTGCTTTTAAGCAACAATACTCTAACACAACATATAACATTATAACTTACAATAGGTTAACAAATGGAATTACAGCTTATGCTTAACCACTTTTTCGAGCGCGTCAGAAAGGATGCAAATTTCAACGCATTTCTAATCGATCTGGAATATAATAATATCGCTTATTACATCTATTTTGTTGCTACCGGCAATGTGAAAATTATCACTCATGCAGGCCACTTCATTTCTATTAAAAGCAATAGAAAGCTGATTAAAGTCAATTCAACACCGAATACGCAATTAATAAAATTGATTTCAGCTAAACACTTTTCGGGGGAGCATTCCTATGAAAAATACTGTACTGATCTGGCAACGGCAGGCGTTTTTAAATGGATTGTTGAATTAAACCAAAAAACTCGACAATACTGGTCGAAAGACAACCAATTATTATATATAGAAAATGTGGTCATGCCGCTTTAACAAGCCAGGGTAATAATAGCGTCAGTCGTGACATCCGGCGTGTTACGACTGCGGGTTATCCAATTTAGAGACCATAATGAGAGTCTGACTGCGAGAGTTACCCTGTGCAGTCCGACCGACGCAGCAACGTTTGACACGATTCTCGACAACAGCATCTCCTGGTGCAGGAGAAATGATATTCAAAGCGATATCGACTAAAAGCTCAAAATATTTGCCTTCTATTTATATTCTATCTAATTAATACCCTCCAGGAAGTGTGGCATAATTGCAGAATCTGTCAGGATTCCGGGAGCATACCGGAGCGTAATCGAAAAAACATCTGGAGATGTATGAGCAAGGATGAAATCAGTTATCAAATTCTTTACCGGTACTCTCTGGAAAAGCTATACAGTACTCTTGCCAGAAGAGTAGATAACGTGCTGTCATTCGCCCTCGTTTTTCTCGGGGTCGGCGTCACCATAAACGTCGGGAGTCCCTTTATTCTGGGGCCAGGCATTGTGGGTATCGCCATACTAAAAAGAGTACTCCGCTTCGGCACGCGATCAGCACAGGCCGACCGGCAGTCCCGCGCCTGGCTGAAACTTTTTAATACTCAGCACCGCTTTCCTTCAGATAAAACACTGTTCCTTGCCTTCACATCGCTTGAGCAAGACGCGAGTGAAGTATGGTCCATGCTTATTGGTCCTGCCATCGTCATGACTGAGACCGCCCTCGGAAAAACGCCCATTGAGCCATTGACGGCGGGTGAAAAACTCTGTGCATTTTTGAGCGGCGCGACGAAATCCCAGCTAGCAGATCGCAATTGACCTGTCTTCTAAACGCCTGTGCCATACCACAGAGATTTAGTACAAAATTAATTAATGGAGTACTAACGCTGTCAGCAGGTTTCTCTGAGTGAAAGATTCGTATTATACGCACAGCCCAGTTTACAGTTTATATAACAGCGCAATATGTTTTTGTATCCGTACCATGCCGCCTACAAGCGGCTGTCTGAGTATCTCTAGCCGTGCCAGGGGGTATTAGCTCAAATGTGAGCTGACAGCCAAACCTAATCTGACTGTCCGCCCTGTGCCAGAAGCGGACGCTGATCATGGTGTGTACAGGCCAACGGTACGATATATTTTAAAGCTACCTGATTACAGCTTTCATAAAGCTATGGGTATTCAAATGCAGCAAAGCTATAAACCGAGCTTAATTAAATAATGCCTTTGCGAACCTACTTTAGGAAAGTCCGGTAGCGACATTTGAAGTATATAACCCTGTTTTTCATAAAAAGGGAGAGCCTGGAAGCTAAAGGTATCTACAAGTCCATGAACACAGCCTTTCCGCAAACCTTCTTTTTCGGCCATCGCCATAAGTTTGCTCCCCAGACCGCAGTTCCTTGCAGATTCACTTACCCAAAGATAGTCGATGCAGAGCCACGGACCTTTTCTGTCAGCAATTAATCCGCCTACCATTTCGCCGCTTTCGTTTCTGCAGTAGACCCCAAGCTGCCCATTTTTACTAAAATCGACGAACTGAGCATTGTAGCTTCTTAATCCGGTTAATAGTTCTTCTTTATCAAATTCAGTAACTTGATGTGTGATTTGAATGTCCATACATGCCCAATTGAACAAGTTTGTATTTGGAATATAACGTTATAAATAAGTTAATTAAATGTATCAATAGAAAGTTTGTTTTTACTCTTGGGGGCAGGTCACGTCCGCTACTCGCTTAAAGCAAACTGTCAGTTGGAGTCTGAGCTGGTACAATTAATGTGCCACTGGTTAGAAATCAGTAATACGATTTTATCAGGCTGGTGCTCTGGCCTGTCAGGATTTGAGGTATCCACCCGGTTTACCAGCCCCCTGTATTTGGCACCAGTGGAACCCACTTCCCGATCCAGGATATCCAGTACCCACCACCGAACCTCTTTCCCCAAAAGACATGAGCAACCTCAAGCGCCTTGTCTGGATGATAACCACGGTATGAAGTTTGATAACACGTGGAATCAGGGCGTATGGTTCGCTCTCCGTTCAGCAACTGGACGCCCTTCTCCCCAGCCTTTCAGCGTTGAAGATTTGCCAGCGCTGGGTGAAGAGTATAGGCGAATTATGAAAATCATTTCTGCCGTTTATACTTCGAAAAAGACGTTATCAAAAAGGTGGTTCGCAAGCGCGGAGTTATTAAACCTTTACTTAACGAAATACGGTTTAAGTTGCTTGAATTGCAGCAGAAAGAAAACGACGGCTTGCTGATGCTGGACAAATTAAGCAAGCATGGCATCAATGGACTGATACGCCGTCAATAAAAGGAAGGGTGCATGGACGATCCCGTCACATCACCAATCACAACAGAAGAGCACAAAACAACATTTCACAGTGTAAAGGATAAAACACGATGCCATTTTCAATCAAAAACATATGTTCAGGTCCAAAAGGACATTGCCCAGAAATCTCCAGCCCTATACAGGACAAGCCAGTACCGAGGAATTGCACACTGACCTCAACAACATGCGATATACAGAGCTATACAGTATTCAGCAGATGGTCCTGCAGTTATGAAATGCGCCCACCCGGTGCAGAAGAAAGAACCCCACGACTAAAACTCTCAGCAACAGAGCTCTCATGGCTATCTAAAACAATAGAAACAGAGATGCGCAACACAAAAGAATGAGCCTGTCAGTAATTCTGTGTAACTGCCCAGTTATTAAAGGTGATCGCTCAGGCGGTCACCGAACTCGATAATAAAACGGCTCATCGCCAGCCGCCAGTTCTGGATCGGCATACTCCATTTTTTGACGCATCCTTGATCGCCAGATAAATAACTTTTCGTACTGAGTCATCCGTCGGGAACACCTTGCGTTTCTTAATCGCGGCACGGATCACGCAGTTCAGGGATTAGATTGCGTTTGTGGTGTAGATGGCCTTGCGGATATCCGGCGGATAACTGAAGAGCGTATTGAGGTTTTCCCAGTGCGCACGCCAGCTTTTGCTGATTTGCGGATATTTATCGTCCCGGGCTTTCGCGAACGCATCCATCGCCATCAGTGCCGCCTCTTCGGTCGGGGCCTGAGGCCGCTGGTGGCGACTTTGTAGCCTTTCCAGGCTACGTATTTCAGACTGTTACGCACCATGTGGATACTGCACAGCTGGATATGGGGCTGCGGGAAGACGCTGTTTATCGCATCCGGGAAGCCCTTCAGACCATCCACACAGGCAATCAGGATGTCCTGAACGCCCCGGGTTTTCAGCTCCGTCAGCACGCTTAGCCAGAACTTTTCGCCTTCATTTTCGGCCAGCCACATACCCAGTAACTCTTTCTGGCCTTCGGTGTTGATACCCAGTGCCAGGAAGACGGCTTTGTTGATTACGCTGCCATTCTGACGGACTTTGACGACAATGCAGTCCATATAAACAATGGGGTACAGCGCATCCGGTTGCCGGTTTTGCCTCTCAGTGACCTGCTCTTTTACGGCGTCGGTGACTTTAGATATCAGCGAGGGTGACACATTGGCGTCGTACATCTCTTTGAAGGTGGCGACGATTTCGCGGGTAGTCATGCCTTTGGCGTAGAGGGATAAAATTTGGCTGTCCATCTGCGTAATGCGCGTCTGGTGCTTCTTAAGCAGCTGTGGTTCGAAGGTGTTTTCACGGTCACGCGGTGTGTTGAGTTCTATCTCGCCGTCATCGCACAACACTGTTTTGGACGAGTAGCCATTACGGGTGTTTGAGCCTGTTTTGGGCGCATTTTTCTCATACCCGGGGTGGTCAGCCAGCTCCGCATTGAGCGCCGTTTCGACAGTTAATTTCGTCAGCATACGGGAAAACGAATTGAGGTCGGCTTCGGTTTTAAGGCCTTTAGCCAGTTCAACCACAAGGGCTTTGAGTTTCTTTTCGTCCATAATTGCCTGTCTCCGTTACTGGAGTGAACATATCAAAAACAGGCAATTACACAATTTTACTTACAGTCTCAGTTCAGTCACATTATTGATGAGCGACTGTACGTTAAGCAAATCAAGACCGGGATGAAAATCGCTCTGCCACTTTCGCTCAACCTTCCTTCCATGGATTTACGCCTCAGTACGGTGATTGAGCGTTGCCGCCTGGTAAGCCGTAGCGAATACCTTATCAGCGCTGGCATACGCAAAAACAGCCCGAACGGGAGTATTCATCCTGATAGCCTGACTAAAAAATTTGTTGCGGCACGAAAATTGACCGGAATAAATTTCAGTGAAAACCCACCGCCGTTTCACGAGATCCGCAGCTTATCCGGACGACTGTATAAAGACGCTTACGGCGAAGGGTTTGCTCAGAAACTCCTGGGACATACTTCAGAGAACACAACAAAAATATACCTTGATGGACGTGACGAAAAGGCATACATGATGCTCTGATTTTCTGTTTTAAAAATGTTAAATCAGGTTTTATCGTGGTATAAAGAAAAAAGACCGAATACAGAAATTCGGACATATTTCGGGCCATTTTGCGTATAAATCCCCCGACCAAACAAACTCACTGCCCAATACATCACTCCCCTCTTCCATTGGGGGACTCTCGATGCCAAATGCCCATGTAGACGAAGGCTTAATAGTGATGCCAACAAAAGCGATCGCGAAAAGTTGAACAGGTGGCTAGTTTCAGATTAAACACATTGGTTAGTCATCCTGAACAAGTAAAATCCGCCGCAACTGGCAACCATTCAATACTCGCACTATCGAACGATCGCCAGCTTGCCGCAGCCCGTTCTTGCATACGATGTGGCTGCGGTTCCATCACATCAGGAATGTGAAAATCGGGATAAACCTGCCACTTAACCTGAAGCAGGTCTTCATAGCGGGTGGTATACCGAGGCGAAAGCATTTCTCTTAAGGTCGCCATATAAAAACATTCTATTACAACGAGTTATCTCCTCCTGCCTCCGCCCCGGCGCAAAGCTATAGTTTTTTCTATCTCCTTGTGAAACAAACAATTATTCTTGCTATGGTGCTGATTAACAATCGTTCGCGGGCAACGTACATTCAGCGAGTTTCAGAGCTTCCTGACGGAATTCAGCCGGTGCTATTTCTGGGGCTTCTTACTGGTTGATACAGATCCTGCCTCTTACTTGAGAATTTACTCATTTAGCCGTATGTCCATTATGGGTGGATAAGATCATTTATCATCGTAAGGGTTGAAAGCGATAAGTTAAACTTGTCCTGGCTCAACAAGGGACCCGACTAATGATGAGCTCTTCATCTTCAAGGCGTTTTATGCCTTCCAGCAAGAATAGACATTAAATCGACAACTGCTGCCAGGTCTTACAGGCGCAGTGGACAATCGTGTGGTAACAGCCTGAGTCATTTATTATTTTTCTCATTCAGCATAACTGCGTCTTCTGATAGAGAAATTTTTATCTAAACATATAAAAAACACAGTGAAGAAAACGCTACTTTTTTCTAGCTAAAAAGCTAAATTAATTTTTTTACGGAGAGGATCTTATGCGCAAGGTGTCGATATCTATATTATTCATGCTAGTTTCACTGACTTGGGGGACTACATGGTTGGCCATGCGAATTGCCGTTGAAACTATCCCTCCAGTGTTTGCAACCGGAATGAGGTTTATGTTTGCAGCACCTTTTTTAATCATCATTGCATGGTTAAGAAAAAAAACACTGTTGTTTCCTCCCGGACAACGATTATTCCAGTTTGTGATATGCATCTTTTATTTTTGCATTCCTTTCTCACTAATGATTTATGGTGAAACCTATGTCAACTCTGGGCTTGCCGCCATTATCTTTGCGAATATGCCTGTGGCCGTTTTGATAGCATCGGTTTTGTTTCTAAATGAAAAAGCGAAACTAATGCAGATCGCGGGCTTAACTATCGCAATCACTGCATTGACGGGGATACTTCTTGAAGAAACGAATACAAGTACAGAGAGTCACTGGCAGGGTATCACTGCGCTTATTTCTGCTGTGTTAATCCATGCCATAATATATACACAATGTAAGAAAAGAAGTTGTACTGTCTCTGTTATCACATTTAATGCGCTCCCGTGCCTTTTAGCTGGGTTGATACTTTCTGCGACAGGATGGTTTTTTGAAAGACCACAAGTATCAACCTTCTCAGTACACTCAATATTAGCTACCCTGTATCTCGGGGCTTTTGCCGGAGTTTTTGGTATCCTGTGCTACTTTGCGCTTCAGCAAAAGGCTAATGCCTTCCAGGCTTCGCTTGTATTTCTTATCTTTCCGCTGATTGCGGTAAGTCTGGAAGACTATATTTATGGATATGCTATTTCAACACACTCAATGCTGCTTATTATACCATTAGTTATCGGGATATTTCTTACTCTTGTCGCCAGAAATATCCCTGTAACCAGCAGATGCCGGGATAACTCATCACAGAAATAATCGATTTATAATAACGCAAATAATTCCTGATGCCTTACTGAGCTCCGGCTAATGCGGGGTGGATAAGCTGGAATACAGACCCGGTAATACACAGCGATTATATTAACAAGCAATGTAATAAAGGAGTTTTTTATGTTCATGTTTCTGCCATTCTTGCTTGCACTGAGCGTGGCAATGGGGGCCATAAACAGAAAGGATAAAGTCAGCTACATTCTGTGGGCCGTTTTACTCATCGTCACTATTTTATCATTCATTCATCATATGACCAATTCGCTGACTTTGTCATTTTAAGGAGTGTGTATGAAAACGCATCATCATCCAACAACACTTGTTCATCTGATTAATCAGGTGGGACTCCTTGGGATATGCGTTGCTCTGGTTGTAGCCTTTTATTATCAACTCGTCAGGCATGAGCTGCCTTGTCCAATTTGCTTATTACAGCGGGCTGGCCTCATCATCGCCGGTTTTGGCTTTTTATTTAACCTCTGCTTTGGTCTACGAGGTATACATTACGGGATGGTAATTATTGGCAGTATCCTGACCGGAGTTATGGCATCCCGGCAAATATGTTTGCATATCATGCCCGGTGACACAGGATATGGTTCTGCATTTTTTGGATTACACTTTTATACCTGGACTCTGATTACGTCAATTCTGATTATTATTGCTGTTGCGGTAATTCTGGCAATCAGTAGCATGAATGTTGCATTTCGTTCATTGAATATTAATCCGGACCTGTTCAGTATTGTCGGTTGGGTATTTCTGTTACTGATTACTGCCAACCTTATTTCAACTGTACTGGAATGTGGCGGAGGGGAATGTGCTGCTAACCCGGTCACATATAAGCTACTGTCGAAACAGGATATTGCCTTTCTGAAAACAGGCCTCCTGACGAGGACAGTTCTCCGGTTATGACGCACTTTTAAAATGACTGATTGGTAAATATATAGCAAGCACCTGTCTTGTAGAAATTGGAATGGTTATGGGCTAACACGGAAGTTACAGTAACATTGAAATGGTGCAATAACAGGAATCAAACTTACAACCTTCGCATTACGAATTAGTAGAATCACATTTAACTAACTGTTTCAAATACACATTTCCGCATTCACATTGCTCAACTCAATGGCACATGATGTTAGAAATAGAATGATGCTTCACCATGTTTGACACAAAAATGGCACACCCTATAAAGCATCCACAGCACATATTTGGGTGGCACGCACCGTGGAAATACTGCATTACCCTAACACAGGGAATTTTCTGTACAGCGTCGACAGCCCCGCATCATAAATAATCGCTACCTGCTGTCGCGGTACTCCTGCCCTAATAAGGTACCCTGCCTGCGCCCATTGCTCCGGCGTCAGTTTTGGCCTACGGCCACCAATGTAGTGGCACTGTAGTGGCACACTGGGTACTGAAGCAATGGCCACAACTGGCGCTTGATGCTATCAGCCAGATAACCTTCCAGATGGATAACAAACATAGCAGCTATCCTGTCTGTATCGGAATTGTAAAACCAGACGTTGACCATCTTCATCAAGGTTAAAGGAACAAAGAGCTCTTTAAAGTAACTCTTTGTTCCATTACGATAGTTTAAATATGATGTTCTGAATGGGCCTTCACTACATGAACAGGAAAGGCTCAGGATAACCACTTCTCAGACATTAAAAGCAAATGAGAAAACCAAGGGGGCCTAAACCTGCCGCCAGGGAACAAACCTTTGCACAGTCTGCAGTGCTACCACCGTCCCCTATGCACCCCAGGGCGAACGCTGGCTGGGCAGCAGACGACAACAGCAGAAGAGTTGTTATGAATAAAACTTTACGTGATTTAATAAGAGAAAACATATTATTACCCTCATAGTAAGCAGTATTAAATAAGCCGGGATATATCTGATGTTCAATCAGTCCCTCATATAGGGTTAGCACCATAGCGAGTCGTTTTCACAAAAAACACAGACTGTTGAAACTTTATTTATCACTTTGACATTTGCAATACATGACACATGATTAGCTTCAGCCGCCATTATAGGGAAAGCTCCATTTCCATACTCATTTACTCACTTCTCCCTGCGGAAAAAGAAATGCAGTATAGCCAGCGTGGTGCTTTTGCTGAAACCAGGCGCGAGCAACACGGCAATGATGATCGGCGTCAGAATGAGTTCGGAATCGGCATTGGCAAACAAGGCGCACAGTCGTTAATACCCACCAGCAGTTCCGGCAGGACTGCGACAATGTCGTAAGAGAGGCCTTCAGCCAGGCAAAACAGCGCTACGGTGCGCCCCGGCTTGCTGAGGAAGTGAACCTGGGGCCTGAGGTACAATGTAAAAACGATAGCGTCCAGCCTGCGGTCAGGGTCTGCGGCGATCTCAGTCCGGAACAATTTGAAAACCAGAACCTCGCTTAAGGCTGTGTCCACAATACGCGGACAGGATCAAAACTGTTAGTGTGGCTGGCTTACAATAATGAAGTGAAGTTGATTGATATAACAAACACTCCTGATAATGTTAACTGGCCTGTTCCTCCAGGGGAGCGAGCCAGCCATGATTTGAAAAGCACATGAAATCACTTTCACATGAATTAATTTACATTGGAAATAAAATATAATAGTGCTTATCATTTTTATTTAAGTTAAATATTTTATAAATGGTTTTTATTTACTCACCTGATGGTAATGAATAACGTTTAATATCTATAGTAAAGGATGCTGTAACCGTAAGGATAGTGTGCCACAATTTAACAGGTAACATATTATGAAACACGTTAAGAGCGTATTTTTAGCAATGGTTTTAATATTACCATCTTCACTATATCCTGCTCTTACAATAGCGGCAGACTCTCAAGATCATAAAAAAGAAGAAACAATTAAGCCAATGCCTCAAAAGTGGTGTAATCTTTGGCCTGCTGACATACCCTTCCCTGAAGATTGGTTTAAAATGTGTAGAGGTTATTGAGTATAAATTTAATATACTAACCAGTAACCATATCAGTTATGACAGACAGGCCTTCTTCATATTTGCTATAAATAAGGCCTGAGTTTTCCTGACAAATTATAAACTACTGGCTGGTTTCTCCGGCCAGACAGGCTTTAAAGTATCAACACGGTTTACCTGTACCCGGTACTTTCTCCATGCCAGAAGAGAAGCTTTTTCTTTATTGGTTGCTTCGTCCAGATCCACTCCATCCTGTAACGGCGCGATTTTTTCAGACGCTATTTGCAGGAGTCTGTTTTTCGTTCCTTCAGCTTCACGAAGTCTGGCTGCGGCCTCCGCAGCTTCATCATTCATCCAGACCTGAGCCTTACTATCCCATTTTTTGTATCCACCACCTGGTGAAACTGATGTGACGTTTTCAGGTAGCGGACCAAGATCGGAGATATAAACCTGATTGCCGGTTGTTGTGTCGTAAACCGTCTCGCCGCGGTGATCCTCCTGCAGACTCCACGTTTGGGTTTCAGCGTCAAAAACAGCAATATGACTGGAGGGAATATCAGGAGGGGCTATATCAGTACAATTTGCCGGGCGACGCTGTCCGGGGGGGACCTGACCACATCCGGCCCCCATTGCAGGTAATGCAACAGATGTAATTTTCCGGTCTTCTCCGGCGCTTTTATTGTGCTGAAAAATTGCCAGTAACGCAGCCCGTGTTGCATTATAAACCGCGTCGGTGCCGTCAATAATCAGCGGAACGCGCATCGTCGGGGCGTGAACCAGCCACGGATGTTTACTGTTACCCGTTTCAATAACAAAGGCGGTGCCGACGGGCTGTTCCCCCAAGTATTCACGGATGATATTTTGCTGTACCCGTTCCTGTAATTGCGACCCGAAATATGCCGTAATAGCAGCATCCACACCGCCGTCCATAAGACCAAAGGTTTCCGCATTACCGTCTGCGTCCACAATAACGACGTGTCCGTGTGGACCGATATACATGGTGTGCTCGTGTCCTCCGATATAAACTGTATGCGCATGGTCGCCAGCGGCCTGTGTCCACGCACCACCTCCTAGCTGAAATGAAGTGTGATTGGAATCTCCCCAGTATGAATTGATATAACCGCCGAACTGGTTAGTATGATTGCCCGTGGTATTAACGCCCCTTTTCGGAGTCAAACCAGTTCTTACGCTCTTTTGGAGTCATTTTATTCGGGTCCTGATGTTCAGCAGCCTGGGAAACGGGCGTTTCCATCAGTACGCGGATCACATCCGTCAGGAGATACAGCTTGTTTTTTTCATTGCTTCCCAGTGCCAGGGGAACGCCCGAGAGGCGACTGACAACCGTCTGTCGATGTAACCCTGTAATAGCGGCAAGCTGACAGATATTGCATTTGAGGTTCTTCAGTTCGCCGTCCATTTTTACCTCTGGGGCTGTTTCTTAGCGCGCCCTCGCCCGGAAAAACAAAATATAACGAACAAAAAACATACAAACCATCATCTTTTAAAAATAAATGACATTAAAACAGAGAGTTACAACATGATGATGATGCATGAAAAATCAAAAATGCGCCAAATCCCGCGCCGCTGCCGCCCCGTGGCAGACCGCCCCGCCGGGAGTACCTTTTTAAAATACGAACAATTATCAACAACTACCACTTAATGATTATTTATTTCATTTTGCGATATTGATTATCATTTTCAATAACAACACACAGAGAACATAAATGAAAAACATCATCACTATTATCGTAGCCATTATTATCGTTTTTTATGCAGGTATGTGGTCGCAGAAATTCCTGATGGAAGATGAGTGCCTTGATTCAGGTGGTTCATACAATGAAAATGGAATTTGCAATATTGCAGGCAGTCATCAGGATGTTCCCCCTAAGTAAGCAGAATGCTTTTTAAATTCGTTACCCACCTCTACAGATAAGGAGGCGAATGGTCACTAAAAGTAAAATCCATTGCAGAAGAATTTCCGGAAAGTTGTTATTCCAGCACCCCGACAGGTTATTCAGACAGATTTCAGCTATATCAAAACTGAGTGAGTACTTATCAGTTTCATCTGGTGAAAAACCTGTTCTTATTCATCTGGTTCCATCTGATGATATGTAGTCACTTTTTTACAGCAATATTACAGGGGGAGTTTCAATGCCTCCTGTAATTATTTGACTCTCTCACCGAATCATATACTCGTTCACACGTCATTCCTGCCCGGTAGCGCTCGTCAGCGATTCCAGCATAATGTTTAGCTTCTTCTGCAATATCTCCGAGCATGTTGGCAAGCATTCTGGCGTCGGCGTTGGTTGTTTTGCTTCTGACGGCAGCGGCAAGATTTGCGGTGTGCTTTGCGGCGTCCAGGCGGGTGGCAAGTTTTTTTGCTTCGGTACGCAGCTGGCTAACAGTGGCAGACAGGCCAGCAGCAGTGGCAGCAGATTTAGCGGCTTGCGCTTGTGCATCTTTCACAGCCTCATCACGGGCAATAACGCGGCCCTGTTCAATAATACGGGCGGCGGTCTGGGCGTTGACTTCCTGAGAGGATTCAGCGCTGTCGCGATCTGCCCATTTTTTTTGCCAGCCCCTGTCACTCCAGACATTACCGGCGATAAACGCACCAGCCATCAGCAAAATAAACACCAGCTGCAACCAGTATCTTTTCAGAAGAGCAGATAACAGATTCATACCAGCACCGATTTTGCTTTCTCAAAGCGCTCCCGCCGATCACCGATGCCGTTCTACCCTCCGTTGATGATCTGCGTAACACGTACCAGGTCGCCGGAATATTTCAGACACCCTTTAGTCACAAAAAGCCACGCTGCGGATCGGGCGGCATGACGTTCTAGCTCAAGCTGTCCTGGATTCGCCACTAGATCCAGTTTCAGTGCAACGCCACATCTGGTGTAATTCTCCAGCCCGGTAATCCTGATCTTCGCCGAACGTGGTGCGAAAGCTTTCTTGCCGTTCATGGCGTTCGCGATCCGGACTGGTACGAATATGTGCCTGATAACCCCCCAACAACCCATGAAGAAAATGCAGCAAGGCTTAGTCAGGCGGGCAAATGTCTGCGGGATATTGAGGCAGGGAGATTTCAGTGTGATGAAGAAAAACAGCAACCGACAGGCGAACTGGCAGATGAACCAGCAACGCCTGAAGCAGTGGAACAGGACACAACTGAACATCATCCGGACCCACAGCCGCTGGAGAATGAACCACCTGTAAGCCAGACAGAAGCAGGCTACCAGAAAATACGGGCAGAACTGCACGAAGCACGTAAAAACATTCCACCCAAAAACCCGGTTGATGTTGGTAAACAACTGGCAGCCGCGCGCGGTGAATATGTCGAAGACATCAGCGACCCGAACGATCCGAGGTGGGTTCATAACAATTACAGCGCCTCAAATCAGGGTGAAAAAGAAGAAGTGGTGCCGGAGGAAAAACAACCAGCAGCAGAGCCGGAGGTTGTCACCAGAAACGCGGACGGGACTTTCGATGTATCAGCGCTATTCCCGCCCCCCTCAAACCAGACCGAAAAAACGGAAGCCAGAACAGAAAGAGATGGAGAAACGCCGAAAGAGAGCAACCAGCAGGAAACGGCTGGCGATACAGGACAGGAAATTACAACGGACGGTGGATCAGGTACTGGCGGTGATGAAGCTGGCGAAGCGGCAGATCCCGTAGAAAACGGAAATTTCACTGTCCCTGATGATATACAGCCAGGCATTTACTATGACATCCCTAACGAGGCGTATCACGCTGGCCAGGGGGTCAGTAAATCACAGCTTGATGATATCGTAGATACACCAGCAATTTATCTTTGGCGCAAAAATGCCCCCGTGGACACGGAGAAAACAAAGTCTCTTGATACAGGAACGGCTTTTCACTGCCGGGTACTGGAACCAGAGGAATTCAGTAAACGCTTCATCATCGCACCGGAGTTTAACCGCCGTACCAGTGCAGGAAAAGAAGAAGAGAAAACCTTTCTGGAAGAGTGCGCCCGGACAGGAATAACCGTGCTTACGGCAGAAGAAGGCCGGAAAATCGAATTTATGTACCAGAGTGTGATGGCGTTAACCGAGTGCATTGCTGGAGAAGTTGATCAGTGAGTCGAAAAAAGTACGATGCTAACCTTCCGAGGTACCTCACCTACCGTAAGGCCAGTAAATCTTTTTTCTGGCGTAACCCGGTAACTGACAAGGAATTTCCGCTCGGTCAGATCGCCCGCAGGGACGCAATCACACAGGCCATAGAGGCAAACAACTTCATAGCGCAAAACCACACGCCAGTGGCGCTTATTGAAAAACTAAAAGGAACGGACTCATTCACTGTGTCCGCATGGATTGATCGCTATGAGGTTTTATTACAGCGCCGGAGTCTGTCGGTTAATACCTACAAGATTCGCAGTAATCAATTAGCGACCGTACGCGAAAAAATGGGAGAAATAATACTGGCAGAAGTAACAACCCGGCACATTGCCAAGTTTCTTGAGTCGTGGATAACCGAGGGAAAAAAGACTATGGCGGGAGCAATGAGATCAGTTCTATCTGACATGTTCAGAGAGGCTATTGTCGAAGGGCATATTGTGAAAAACCCGGTGGAAGCAACCCGGATACCAGAGATTAAGGTTGCCAGGGAACGCCTGCAACTGGAAACATATAACGCCACGCGGACGGCGGCAGAACATCTGCCTGTGTGGTTTCCTCTTGCGATGGATCTCGCGCTGGTTACTGGTCAACGTAGGGAGGATATCGTAAATATGAAATTTAGTGATGTTGTTGACAACCGCTTATACGTAACTCAGATTAAAACCGGAATGAAAATAGCCATTCCCCTCTCCCTGACACTTCGGGCGACGGGGTTACGTCTGGGAACGGTAATCGATCGCTGCCGACTGGTAAGCCGCACTGATTTCATGATCAGTGCCGGAATCAGGAAAAATAGCCCAACCGGGAATATTCATCCGGATGGATTGACAAAGACATTTGTAAAAGCAAGAAAAGCCTCCGGTGTTAACTTCAGCAATAATCCACCGACATTTCACGAGATCCGAAGTCTGGCCGGACGGCTGTACAAAAACGAGCACGGCGAGGTGTTCGCCCAAAAACTCCTGGGCCACACATCAGCGAACACCACGAAACTCTATCTCGATGAGCGTGATGATAAAGCTTATATGATGCTCTAATACTCCAATTTTCGTTGTGAAATAAATGTTAAATTTAATTTGATTGTGATATAACCAAAAAGACCGGAATACAGAAATTCGGAAAAATTTCGGAAAATTTCGGAAAATTTCGGAAAACGGATCGTAAGCGACTGTTTTATAAGAAAAATAAAAAGAGACCGAATACGATTCCTGTATTCGGTCCAGGGAAATGGCTCTTGGGAGAGAGCCGTGCGCTAAAAGTTGGCATTAATGCAGGCTAAATCGCCTTGCCCTTTAAGAATAGATGACGACGCCAGGTTTTCCAGTTTGCGACGAAGGTGATTGAAAAAACCTGGCGTTTTGTCTGTTATCAGAGATAAAAAAACCGTAAGCCTTTTCGTGAAGGTTTACGGTTTTTTATTAAAAATCAGTCAGCTATTGTATGGATCACAAAGCTTTTGCGCACGTTCGATAAACGGCGCCAGACTCATTTTCTCACCGGGCTTCGCCGGGTTATCGATTTGAATGACGGCAATAGGCTGAGCGCGCGTTTTACCCTCCGCTACTTGCTGTTCGGCAATGGCATTCAAGGGATACTGCACCAGCGTACTGGGGTTGATCACATAGAGCGCCTGGCCAGGCCGACAGGTCAACATGACCTCTTCCCGATTAAACGCCCACTTGTCTTTTCCTACTTCAAAACGACTTACGGTAATCACCTGCGGCGCCGCCAACGCTACGCCCGAAGTGGCCAGCAGAAGCGCCGGAAGGAGTATTTTTTTCATTCGTTATGCCAGTCCATCAAAAAGGTTCGAGGGTTGCAAACAGGCTGACGATCGCCAGAACTATGCCTCCAACTCCCCATTCAATTTGCGTCATCCTGACAAACCATAGGTCAGTCCGGGGATTTTCCTGTCGCATACGTGGTACGAGAACATACCGATTCGTCAGCGCAATTGCTACCATAAGCACGACCAGCGCACATTTTAACAAAAGCAACTGTCCATAGGTGGTCTGCCAGATAGCGGTAAATCCCGTGATAAATAGCGTGTTGCCAATGCCTGTGAGCAATACGCCCGCCACAAAAAAGTGACCATAACGAGAAAAACGCATCATGGCGCTAATAGCATGTTGACGCCAGCGTCCCTGAGCCATGCACATACAATAAACCACTGGCAACAGCCCACCAAACCAGGCTGCGGCACAGAGTAAATGCAGAGCATGGTTAATCTGCTGTAATGTTCCCGCTACACCGTCGCGCATCGTCGCATGTCCAACGCCTGCCAGCAGGATAAACTGAGCAACGGTTAGAATAAGAAGCCGTCGTTGCATTTTTACCGGCGCAATGACTACCACCGCCAGCGTGACCAGCGCGAGGATAATTTGCCATATCCAGACCGCGCCAAAGCGGGTTTGCAGTACCGCGCCCCACACCGAGACGGAAAAAACATCGGGCCAGCCGCCGCCCATCAGTCCGCCCTGAATCGCCAGCATAAAAGCCGCGCTGATAACGCTCCAGGCGGCGGCATGTCGTTGCAGATGTAAAAATCGACGCGTCATTAAACGACGAATTGATGCGGGTGCCAGCCAGGCGCCGTAAAGCGCGCAGCCGTAGACCAGCATCAAACTAGCAAAATGAATAAATCGGAGAGTTATCCAGACGAATGTCAGCATCATTTATTTCACGCTGAAGGTGTATTTCCCTTTTGTTTTATGTCCATCCACCGACACAACGTGCCAGTCTACCGTGTAAGCGCCAGATTTTAACGGCTGCTCAAGCGGGATAATCAACTGCGTTTTATCCTGTTCATTTCGCTTTGCCGGGCGCGTTTTGATGAGCTCTTGCTGAGGGCCAGTAATGGTTGCGCCGCTGAACCCTGGCTCAATCCCTTCAGAAAAGTTCAGGGTCAGCGCCTGTGGCGAGGCCGTAACGGCAGCATTCGCCGCTGGATACTGATGCGTCAGGTGCGCATGTGCCCAGGCCGCTGGCGTCGCAAATGTCGATGCCAGCAGCAGTAAAGCTAAACGTCGCGATCGTGCAGAAGAAGCCATATTCACTATTCCTTTTTGTTATACCTACGTTACAAAGAATAACCTTCAACAATCAATGAGTCGAGGATCATCATTTCCATCTTGCCATTACCGCGGACTCTTAGTACCTTCTGGCGGCAACAAAAAAGGAGACACGTATGAAAACAAATCTGGCTCAGCTTGAACAAGCGGAAATGGATAAAGTCAATGTGGACCTGGCGGCAGCCGGGGTGGCATTTAAAGAGCGCTACAATATGCCAGTTGTCGCGGAGGCGGTCGAACGTGAGCAGCCAGAGCATCTACGCGCCTGGTTTCGTGAGCGGCTGATTGCCCATCGTCTGGCTTCCGTATCACTATCCCGACTCCCTTACGAACCCAAAGTTAAATAAAAATTATATAACGTTACACTTCCTTACATGCAGACGACTACATTATAAGGCGATTCTTAACCTATGCTTTTTAGAATGGCTGTAGAGACTATGAAAAGGAAGTCATTATGTCCTCCTGGAAAATTGCTGCTGCGCAGTATGCGCCCCTGAACGCCTCGCCGGCGGAGCATGTCGCCCATCATCTGGAATATATTGAGCTTGCGGCTCGTCAACAGTGCGAACTGCTGGTCTTTCCGTCGCTGTCGCTATTAGGCTGCGACGAAAGAAATAAACCGTTGCCCGCCCCGCCTGACGAGGCGCTTTTACAGCCGCTCACTCATGCGGCCGATACCCACCATATGACTATCATTGTGGGTATGCCTGTTGAGCATAACTGCCGCTTCGTAAAAGGCATCGCTATTTTTGCCCCATGGCTAACGTCGCCGCTCATGTTTCACAAAAGTCATGGCGCCTGTATTGCCAGGCAGCGAAGCGCTATCAACGTGGTGGATGAGCAGCCAGAAGGTGGTGATATAGATCCCTCATTTACGTTATTCACAACCAGTCAATGTCTTAACGAACCTGAACTCCATGCTTCTACCTCACGCTTACAACGTTTTTCGCATAAATATGCGCTGGCCGTACTGATGGCCAATGCCTGTGGCAGTAGCGCGCTGTGGGATGAAAGCGGGCAACTTATTGTTCGTGCCGATTGCGGTTCGCTATTACTGACGGGCCTGCGCACAACGGAGGGTTGGCAAGGCGATATCATTCCATTACGCTAAGGTCTTTGGGTGAGGAATGAATCATGTTGCGGATTATAGACACGGAAACCTGCGGGCTGCAGGGCGGGATCGTAGAGATAGCCTCTGTAGATGTCATTGATGGCAACATTGTCAATCCCATGAGTCACCTGATACGCCCCGATCGCCCTATTACGCCGCAGGCGATGGCGATACACCGTATTACCGAAGCCATGGTCGCCGATAAGCCGTGGATTGAAGATGTCATACCGCTTTATTACGGTAGTGAGTGGTATGTCGCTCACAATGCCAGTTTCGACAGACGCGTATTACCTGAATTGCCGGGTGAGTGGATCTGTACCATGAAGTTGTCGCGACGCCTGTGGCCGGGAATAAAATACAGCAATATGGCGCTCTATAAATCGCGTAAACTAAGCGTACAAACGCCGCCGGGGCTGCATCATCACCGGGCGCTTTATGATTGCTATATCACCGCCGCCTTGCTGATTGATATTATGCGAACCACCGGCTGGACCGCGGAAGAAATGGTCAATATCACGGGCCGTCCTGCGCTGTTAACCACTTTCCCGTTCGGTAAATACCGCGGTAAGGCGGTATCTGAAGTCGCAAAACGCGATCCGGGCTATTTACGCTGGCTTTTTAATAACCTTGATAATATGAGCCCGGAACTTCGCCTGACGCTTAAACACTACCTGGAAGATGTTCAGGCTGGCGAGCAACGCAGCAATGGAACACCACAATAACCCGCGACGCTCACAAGCCGTTGCGGGCGCGCGCGTCTATGCGCTATGTAAGGTTCCCTGCGCCAGGCCGATTAAAAAGGCGAACTCCAGCGCGACGCCTTCGTAGGATTTAAACCGCCCCGACTTACCACCGTGCCCGGAGTCCATATCCGTACATAACAGCAGCAGACGTTGGTCCGTTTTTAGCTCGCGTAATTTTGCCACCCACTTCGCCGGTTCCCAGTATTGCACCTGGGAATCGTGCAATCCTGTCGTCACCAGCAGGTGCGGATAGTCCTGCGCTTTGACATTGTCATAAGGACTATAGCTTTTCATATAGTCATAATACTCAATATCCTGCGGGTTCCCCCACTCTTCAAACTCTCCTGTCGTTAGTGGGATCGACTCATCCAGCATCGTGGTTAATACATCAACAAAGGGTACCTGGGCAATAACGCCGTGGAAAAGCTCGGGACGTTCGTTGATAGCGACGCCCATTAACATTCCGCCCGCGCTCCCGCCCATCCCGTAACACAGCGACGGCGAACCGTAACCCAGTTTTAATAAGGCATCGCAGGCATCAAGATAGTCATTAAAAGTATTCCGCTTTTTGAGGAATTTGCCATCTTCATACCACTGCTGCCCCAGCTCACCGCCGCCGCGAACGTGTACGATTGCGTAAACAAAGCCACGATCCAGCAAGCTCAGTCGGCTGCTGCTGAAGTCGGCGTCAATACTGGAACCGTAAGATCCGTAACCGTAAACCAGAAGCGGATTTTGCCCTTTACGAAAATACTTCTGATGATAAACCAGCGATACCGGCACTTCGACGCCGTCGCGTGCGGTGATCCACAGGTGTTCGCTCTGATAACAGCCAGAATCAAACCCAGGCACTTCCGTCTGTTTAAGCACCCGTCGTTCTCCGGTATCCATATCCAGTTCAAACAAGGTATCTGGCGTCGTCATTGAAGAATAGCCGTAACGCAGCCGGGAGGTCTCAGGTTCGGGATTATAGGCAAGCCACGTCACGTAAGCCGGATCGTCAAAGGCGATGCCTATCACTTCACGGGTTTTACGGTTAATTTGCCGCAGGCTGGTAAGCCCCCGTTGACGCTCTTCGACCACTAACCAGTCGGTAAACAGGGTAAACCCTTCCAGCATAATATGCTCGCGCGGAGGGATCAGCTCTTCCCAGGCGTTTTCATTGCGCACGCGGGTACGGTACAACCCAAAGTTTTTACCGTTCCGGTTAGAACGCAGGTAAAACTTATGTTGATAGTGATCGAGACTATATTCGTGGTCTTTGCGGCGCGGTAAGAATGAAAACGGCTCGGCATCGGCCAGTTCCGCGTCAAGTAATAGCACTTCGCTAGTGGTGGCGCTGGCAAGATGAATCACCACATAATGCTGCGAAGTGGTTTTATGCAGGCTGACATAAAAGGTATCGTCTTTCTCCTCATATACCAGTTCATCTTGCGATGACGGAGTGCCAATCGTGTGCCGCCAAACCTGATAGGGCAGCAGCGTCTTCTTATGCTTACGCACATAGTAAAGGGTCAAGGAATCATTGGCCCAGACAAATTCAGGCGCAACGTTATCCAGCAGTTCCGGATACCAGTTACCGCTTTCGAGGTTACGAAAACGCAACCCATACTGACGACGGGATAAATAATCTTCCGCCAGCGCCATGATGGTATTATCCGGCGTAATGGCAAGTCCGCCGAGCGTATAAAATTCGCTGTGCGCGGCCCGCTGGTTCGCATCGAGCAAGGTTTCCCACACATCCCACTCTTCGCTTAACGCCGATTGTCGTTGATAGATGGCATATTCGCAGCCGGGTTCATAGATATAACGGTAGCGATAGCCGTTTTTCACATACGGAGCGGAAACTTCTCTGGGCGGGATGCGATCGATAATTTCTTTTAGAATGCGGTCCTGTAACGCCTGCTGAGAGGACATGACCTTCCGGCCATACTCATTTTCCTGATGCAGGTAATCAAGGACTTCCGGCTGCGAGCGAGTGTCATCTCGCAGCCAGTAATAATTATCAATGCGCGTATCGCCATGTACGGTCATGGCATAGGGAATTCGATTGGCTTTTGGCAACATGTCGTTTTTTCTTTTGCGTTAATATTTGTTATATATCACGCGGCAAACACAGCGGCTTAGCATGGTAGTCCCGGTAGCTCACCTCGGTAAGCGCCTGAGATGTCACTGCTTCGCCGCTATCCTGCAACATGAATGACGTAAACTATCCATCCTATAAGGGTGGCAAAAGACACGCATGATGCAAGCGAAACATGTTACTTAATGGCAGGTTATCAGCCTGGTAGCGCCTGTTTTTGCTGCTGCAAGTCCTGCTCGATACCGTCCCGAACCTCCTGAGGAATTTTTAGTGCGTCTCCTAACGCATTCAGATAGCTACGTTCCATAAAGTGGTCAATATCAATGGCGGCGCAGCTCAGGAAGTAGATTTCCAGGGCTTCTTCTTCATTACGAACGCCCTGTGCCAGACGTTGTGGATCAAGCGGCTGCTCAATAGCTTTTTCGATAAACACACGCCCTTGCTCTTCCACACCTGATTCTCGCAGTTGGTGCTCAATCGCCGCGCGTTCTTTGGCATCAATATGCCCATCGCTTTTTGCAGCAAAAACCAGCGCCAGGATCAGTCGCTCAGTGCGAACATCCAGCGGCGTACTTTGGCTGCCGAATTGCGGCTCCCCCTGATGCGCGGCGCGTACTTTATCTTTGTACTTATTCCACAATACGGAACCCGCTACCGCGCCGCCGCCCACCAGCAAAGCGCCAGTACCGTATTTGGTTAATAATTTGCGCGAAGACTTATTGGCGACCAACAGTCCAGCCAGACCGCCCAGCGCGCCGGGAACCAGCAGTTTATTTAACCCCTGTTCACCGGAAGGCGATGCGGAAGCGCCTTTTTGCCCAAGAAGTGATTGTAATTGGTTCAACCAGTTAGCCATAGTACCCCTCAAATACAGACCAATAATGGTCAAGCGTACCTGAGGGGATGTCAGGAATTGTCTGTTCCGGCAAAAGAAGCGCAAATTACGCTGCTAGCGGGGCTTATATTCCGCCTTGCCGGCTTTGCAATCAACGATAACCTGATAATGAATATCGGCGCTTTTACCGCGAACGGTTAGCGGAACTGTCCATTTATCATTTTGACCTACAACGTCCTGCACATTAACCCACGCGACCGGGTCAGCCTGCCCGACCTTTTTTTGGTCGTCTGCCCACCGCACGATACGATTTTGCTGGTAGTCGCGCTTCACGCTTGCCGCAATCCCGGCGGCATCCAGCCCTTCGCACTGCGGAAACTTAACCGATTTACTCTCGGTGGATGCCGCAAATGCCGATACGCTGGCGGATAACAACAGCAGGCTCAACAACGCTCCTCTTTTATTCATACTTTTCTCCTTAGCACAATGATTCAGGAAAAGCATGGTACAAAACGCCGGGAGCGCAAGTGTGGGTTCAGGCGGCTTGCTTTTTCGTTTTACTCGCGGCGTCCTTTTCAACCGCCTGCGGAGAAGGCAACTTACCGGTTTTGAGGATAGTGCTTAATACCTCTTTATGTTCCGCCAGCCACAGCGACAACGCCTCGCGCTGCCCATCTTCCAGCACGACTGGCGACTGCTCAAGCCAGGTATCAAGAAGATCGGCAGTATCGAGCATTTTGTCCCAGGCGTCGGCTTCCTTTTTACTGGTAAATGACATCTTTTCCTCACCCTCGCGAATGACTACGTATTTAACTTCAACCGCCATTTTGCAGCCCCTTATTTACCTGTGTTTATATACAGTATATTGCAAGGCAGCAAGAAAAGCAATCTATTCGAAAAGACATACGCAAACGTTTTCGTATATACTGCGCGCAGGTAAATAAGGGGACAGAAATATGACGCTATTAGGCACTGCGCTGCGTCCGGCAGCAACGCGGGTGATGTTATTAGGGGCAGGTGAATTGGGAAAAGAGGTGGCGATTGAATGCCAACGCCTGGGGATCGAGGTTATCGCCGTCGATCGCTATCCTGATGCGCCCGCCATGCATGTGGCTCACCGTTCACACGTCATTAATATGCTGGACGGCGAGGCGCTACGTCATGTGATTACAGAGGAAAAACCGCATTATATCGTGCCGGAAATAGAAGCGATCGCCACCGATACGCTGCGTGAGCTGGAGGACGAAGGGCTGAATGTTGTGCCTTGCGCCCGTGCAACGCAGCTCACAATGAACCGCGAAGGGATTCGTCGCCTGGCCGCAGAAGAATTAGGTCTGCCGACATCGACGTATCGCTTTGCCGACAGTGAGGCCAGTTTTCATGATGCGGTAGCCGCAGTGGGTTTTCCTTGCATCGTCAAACCGGTCATGAGCTCTTCCGGCAAAGGCCAGAGCTTTATCCGCTCGGCCGAACAGCTCGCGCAGGCATGGGAGTATGCTCAACAGGGCGGACGCGCTGGCGCGGGTCGCGTGATTGTGGAAGGCGTGGTTAAATTTGATTTTGAAATTACGCTGCTCACCGTTAGCGCCGTCGATGGCGTGCATTTCTGCGCGCCGGTCGGTCATCGTCAGCAAGATGGTGACTATCGCGAATCCTGGCAGCCACAGCAGATGAGCGAACTGGCGCTGAAGCGGGCGCAAGAGATTGCTCGTCATGTGGTACTGGCGTTAGGCGGTCATGGCCTGTTCGGCGTTGAACTCTTCGTCTGTGGCGATGAAGTCATTTTCAGCGAAGTCTCCCCTCGCCCGCACGATACCGGAATGGTCACGTTGATTTCTCAGGATCTCTCTGAGTTTGCGCTGCATGTGCGCGCCTTTCTGGGAATGCCCGTAGGCGCTATTCGCCAGTATGGTCCCGCTGCCTCGGCCGTGATTCTGCCGCAGCTTACCAGTCAAAATGTGACGTTTGATAATGTACACGCGGCGGTAGGAGCCGGAGTACAGGTACGGCTGTTTGGTAAGCCTGAGATCGACGGCACTCGTCGTCTTGGTGTAGCGTTAGCGACAGGTGAAAACGTTGAAGAAGCGGTGATAAGAGCGAAAAAGGCCGCCAGCCGCGTGACGGTAAAAGGCTAATGCGCCATCGCCTGATGGCGACGTTAGCGCATTTTTATCAGACCTGCCTGATCGCCACTCGTAAGCCCGATAAGCAAGCGCCATCGGGCATTTAACGGCTTACTGCTTCGCGCCTTCTACCGCTTCGCGCGCCAGTTTGGTGATGCGATCGTAATCACCCGCTTCCAGCGCGTCGGCCGGCACCAGCCAGGAACCGCCGATGCACAACACGCTTTTCAGCGCCAGATAGTCACGATAGTTTGCCGGAGAGATGCCGCCGGTTGGGCAGAAACGTACCTGAGAGAACGGGCCGGCAATCGCCTGCAACGCTTTAGTGCCGCCATTCGCTTCCGCCGGGAAGAATTTGAACTCTTTCAGACCATAGTCCATGCCCAACATCAGTTCAGAAACGGTGCTAATACCGGGAATCAATGGGATAGTGCCTGCCGTCGCGGCTTTCAGCAGTGGCTCAGTCAGTCCCGGGCTAATCGCAAATTGCGCGCCCGCTTCCGTCACCTCCGCCAACTGCTGCGGATTGAGAACGGTTCCGGCGCCGACAATCGCTTCCGGCACGTCTTTAGCGATAGCGCGAATTGCATCCATCGCGCAGGCCGTACGTAAAGTCACTTCCAGAACGCGAACGCCCCCGGCCACCAGCGCTTTAGCCATCGGCACCGCGTGCTCCAGTTTATTGACTACAATGACCGGGACAACCGGGCCGGTGGTCAGGATTGCTTCTGCACTTGTTTTCCAGTTTTTCATCGGAATTCTTCTCTCGCCTGATTACTAGTGTGTCATCTTAAAAAGTGATACAGGTTGCGCCCTGCTCCGCACCCGACAGCTTTTCGCGCAGCGCGCCAAACAACTCACGCCCCGTTCCGACGCGCGACGCGCTCAGGTCCGGAATATGAGGCTGACGAGCGGCAAGTTCCGCCTCGTCGACCAGCAGAGTTAACTCACCTGTCTGCCCATTCACGCGAATGATGTCGCCATCGCGCACTTTTGCCAGTAAGCCGCCATCGTAGGCTTCCGGCGTTACGTGGATAGCTGAAGGCACTTTACCCGAAGCGCCTGAAAGTCGTCCATCAGTAACTAACGCGATTTTGAAACGGCGGTCCAATAATACACCAAGTGGCGGCATGAGTTTATGTAATTCTGGCATTCCATTCGCTTTTGGTCCCTGATGACGCACGACAACGACACAATCCCGGTCAAGCAGGCCCGCGTCAAACGCAGGCAGCACATCATGCTGACTTTCAAATACCATGGCAGGCGCTTCAATGATCTGGTTTTCAACCGGTACCGCAGACGTCTTCATTACTGCGCGCCCCAGATTACCGCTTAGCACCTTAGTACCGCCGTGAGGAGAGAACGGCTTATCAAAAGAGGCAATGACATCGTTATCCAGTGACCTTTCCGCGCCTTCACGCCAGTCCAGCTCGCCGTTGTTGAGCCAGGGCTCCAGCGTATAGCGTTTCAGGCCGAAGCCTGCGACAGTATTAACGTCTTCGTGCAGCAATCCGGCATTGAGCAGCTCACGCATCAATACCGGTACGCCGCCCGCCGCCTGGAAGTGGTTAATGTCCGCCGGACCGTTCGGGTACAGACGCGCCATCAACGGAACCACTTCCGACAAATCCGAGAAGTCATCCCAGTTGATCAGAATGCCCGCCGCGCGCGCCATTGCAACCAGATGCATGGTGTGGTTGGTGGAACCGCCGGTAGCCAGCAGCGCGACAATGCCGTTCACCACGACTTTTTCGTCGATCATTTTACCGAGCGGCATCCACGTATTGCCGTTGCCGGTAAGACGTGTTACCTGACGTGCGGCAGCGGCAGTCAATGCCTCGCGCAGCGGCGCATCCGGATGCACAAACGAGGAACCCGGCAACTGCATTCCCATAAACTCCACCACCATCTGGTTGGTGTTGGCGGTGCCGTAAAATGTACAGGTGCCCGGCGCATGGTAAGAGGCGGCTTCCGACTCCAGCAGCGCCATTCTGTCTACTTTTCCTTCCGCATATAGCTGACGAATACGGACTTTTTCTTTATTCGGCAGGCCGCTCGCCATCGGGCCTGACGGAACAAAAATCGCGGGTAAATGACCAAAAGAGAGCGCGGCCATCGCCAGCCCCGGAACTATTTTGTCGCATACGCCGAGGAATAACGCGCCGTCAAACATATTGTGAGAGAGGCCTACTGCTGCCGACATCGCTATCACTTCGCGGCTGAGTAATGACAACTCCATGCCATCCTGCCCTTGCGTAACGCCATCGCACATTGCCGGTACGCCGCCTGCGACCTGACCTACCGCATTCACGGAATGCAGGGCCTGACGAATAATCTGCGGATAATGTTCATACGGTTGATGCGCAGAGAGCATGTCATTGTAGGAGGTAATAATGGCGATATTATTGCGCAACATACTTTTCAGCGAGGCTTTGTCCTCTGGCTGACAGGCGGCGAAGCCATGCGCCAGGTTGCCGCAGGCCAGTTGAGATCGGTGGACCGTGGCGGTTTTCACCTGCTCAATGCGGGCAAGATAGGCTTCTCGGGTCTGCTGCGAGCGTTCGACAATACGCTGTGTTACGCGTAACAAATTAGGATTCATAGAGGCTCCTGAAATTTATCTGTCCGGCTACCGGGTTTACCATGCGTTTCATCAATGTGGAAAGACAGTGAAATACATGATGTCCGGTGATAATGGGGCAAAATCGTTTCAGGCAGTGTAATAAAAAAAGCCTCGCAGGTGAATCCACACGAGGCTTAAAAGTGCAAAAATGATTCTACAATCTGTGTTAGATCATGTTACCGGTAAAATACCACCTAAGAGTGAGTGGCAAATTTACTCAAACTCATTCCACGAACGACCGTCACGGGTAATCATCGCCACGGACGCTACCGGTCCCCAGGTGCCCGCCTGATACGGCTTCGGCGCGTCGTTGTCCATCGCCCATGCTTCGGTAATGGAGTCCACCCACTTCCAGGCTTCTTCCACTTCGTCACGGCGGACAAACAGCGCCTGAATGCCACGCATCGTTTCCAGCAGCAGGCGTTCATAGGCATCCGCCAGGTGCGTCTGATTAAAGGTCTCGGAGTAGCTCAGATCAAGCTTCGTGATCTGCAGATTATGCTTATGATCCAGCCCCGGTACTTTGTTAAGCACCTGAATATCTACGCCTTCATCCGGCTGCAGGCGAATCGTCAATTTGTTCTGCGGCAGGTCTTGCCAGGACTCTTTAAAGAGATTCAGTTCAGGCGTCTTGAAATAAACCACGACTTCAGAGCACTTGGTTGGCAGACGCTTGCCGGTACGCAGATAGAATGGCACGCCCGCCCAACGCCAGTTATCGATGTCGACGCGGATCGCGACGAACGTTTCGGTGTTGCTGCTTTTATTCGCGCCCTCTTCTTCCAGATAGCCCGGCACCTTTTGACCCTGCGCAAAGCCAGCGGTGTATTGACCACGAACCGTTTTTTCACGCACGTTGGAGCGATCAATACGGCGCAGCGATTTCAACACTTTGACTTTTTCATCGCGAATACTGTCGGCGCTCAGGTCAGACGGCGGTGACATGGCAATCATGCAGAGAATTTGCAGCAAGTGGTTCTGGATCATATCGCGCATCTGACCGGCCTGGTCAAAGTATCCCCAGCGCCCTTCAATCCCCACCTCTTCCGCTACGGTAATCTCAACGTGATCGATAGTGCGGTTATCCCAGTTATTAACGAATAACGAGTTGGCAAAACGCAGCGCCAGCAGGTTGAGAACCGTTTCTTTACCCAGATAGTGGTCGATACGATATACCTGGCACTCTTCAAAGTATTCGCCGACCCGATCGTTAATCTCACGCGAGGTCGCCAGCGAAGTACCCAACGGTTTTTCCATCACGACGCGCGCCGGTTTGGCGTTGAGTTTAGCCTCTCCTAACCCTTTGCAAATAGCGCCAAAGGTGCTGGGCGGCATCGCAAAATAGTTAATGGTGGTGCGGTTTTTTTGATCCAGCATATCGCCCAGGCGACTAAACGCAGGCGTATCGTTAACGTCAAGATTACAAAAATCCAGACGGCCGCTCAGCGTATCCCACAAGCCTTCATCAATTTTTTCCTTCATGAAGGTTTCCAGCGCTTCACGCACGACGTGGGTATAAGCTTCTTTATCCCAGTCCGCGCGCCCCACCCCAATGATCCGGGTATCCGGATGGATCTGGCCGGCTTTCTCAAGCTGATACAGGGAAGGCAGCAGTTTCCGGCGCGCCAGGTCGCCTTTCGCGCCGAAAATGACCAGGTCACATGCCTGGGCTGTTTGCGTTACCGCCATGTCATTCTCCTCAGTTAATCTCCTGGTACTTTAGCCAGGATATCGTTGTAATTTTATTACACAGCACTGTACTGCTTTTACGAGATTACGGAAACCGTAAACGCCTTTTCATGGGTGAACCGGCGTTTGATTGGCAATATAATCGGCAAAACGCCTAATAAAATTGTCGCTTTTCCACACAAGCTGGAACTCAAAATCCGACATCGGTCATGTAATGAAAAAAAACGACACCTTTTTTAGCCATTTTGCCCCCTTCGGCAGTCGCCAGGAGTAATATCTAACAAAACGCGCTCGGTTTCGCGCATCATTGAAATCGCTAATACCCATGAGCCTTGCTAATCATGAATATGCTGGAAAAAGTCCAGTCTCAACTGGAACATTTAAGCAAATCTGAACGAAAAGTCGCCGATGTTATTCTGGCCGCCCCAGGCAGATCGATTCACTTAAGCATTGCCATGCTGGCCCAGGAAGCTAACGTTAGCGAGCCAACGGTGAACCGTTTCTGTCGCAGCATGAATACCCGCGGCTTTCCTGATTTTAAACTGCATCTGGCGCAAAGTCTGGCAAATGGCACCCCCTATGTTAATCGCAATGTGGATGAAGATGACAGCGTCGAGGCCTATACAGGAAAAATCTTCGAGTCCGCTATGGCCAGTCTCGACCATGTTCGCCAGTCGCTGGATAAATCGGCCGTCAACCGCGCGGTCGATTTACTGACCCAGGCAAAAAAAATCGCCTTTTTTGGTCTTGGTTCCTCCGCCGCGGTCGCGCATGACGCCATGAATAAGTTTTTTCGCTTCAATGTGCCGGTGATTTACTCCGACGATATCGTGCTGCAACGGATGAGCTGTATGAATTGTAGCGATGATGACGTCGTCGTGCTCATTTCGCATACTGGCAGAACCAAGAGCCTGGTGGAACTGGCGCAGTTGGCGCGGGAAAACGATGCGATGGTGATCGCCCTGACCTCCGCTGGAACGCCGCTGGCGCGCGAAGCCACGCTGGCCATTACCCTCGACGTACCGGAAGATACAGACATTTATATGCCCATGGTCTCTCGACTTGCTCAGCTGACCGTGATAGATGTGCTGGCAACGGGATTTACTTTGCGTCGCGGGGCAAAATTCAGAGATAACTTGAAGCGTGTCAAGGAAGCGCTCAAGGAATCGCGTTTTGATAAAGAATTACTCATCAAGAGTGATGACCGCTAAAAGCAATAACAATGTTCTACCCTTTTCGTCATCCGGGGACGTTCATTTTATACCGTTAAGGTTTCAGAACGACCGGATCAATGTTCACGCAACACCAAGTTGTTTTAGTCAACGGAGTATTACATGTCCAGAAGGCTTCGCAGAACCAAAATCGTTACCACGTTAGGCCCGGCAACTGACCGCGATAACAACCTTGAGAAGGTTATCGCCGCGGGCGCAAACGTAGTACGTATGAACTTCTCTCACGGCTCGCCGGAAGATCATAAAATGCGTGCTGATAAAGTCCGTGAGATTGCCGCCAAACTGGGGCGTCATGTGGCTATTTTAGGCGACCTGCAAGGGCCAAAAATTCGCGTTTCCACTTTTAAAGAAGGCAAAGTGTTCCTCAACATCGGGGACAAATTTCTGTTAGACGCTAACCTGGGTAAAGGCGAAGGCGACAAAGAAAAAGTCGGCATTGATTACAAAGGGTTGCCGGCAGACGTCGTTCCTGGCGATATCCTGCTGCTTGACGATGGTCGAGTGCAGTTGAAAGTGCTTGAAGTCCAGGGCATGAAAGTCTTTACCGAGGTCACCGTCGGCGGCCCGCTGTCTAACAATAAAGGCATTAACAAGCTCGGCGGCGGGCTTTCTGCTGAAGCGCTGACCGAAAAAGACAAAGCCGATATTCAAACCGCTGCGCTGATAGGTGTTGACTATCTGGCCGTCTCCTTCCCGCGCTGCGGCGAAGATCTGAACTATGCACGCCGCCTGGCGCGCGACGCCGGCTGCGACGCGAAAATTGTGGCTAAGGTCGAACGCGCCGAAGCGGTATGCGACCAAAACGCCATGGACGATATCATTCTGGCCTCTGACGTTGTGATGGTCGCACGTGGCGATCTGGGCGTTGAAATCGGCGATCCGGAGCTGGTTGGTATCCAGAAAGCGCTGATTCGCCGTGCGCGTCAGCTAAACCGCGCAGTCATCACCGCAACGCAGATGATGGAGTCGATGATCACCAACCCGATGCCGACCCGTGCGGAAGTGATGGACGTGGCGAACGCCGTCCTGGATGGCACGGATGCGGTTATGCTGTCTGCCGAAACCGCAGCCGGTCAGTATCCTTCTGAAACCGTTGCCGCAATGGCGCGCGTCTGCCTGGGCGCAGAAAAAATCCCCAGCATCAATGTGTCTAAACACCGTCTCGACGTGCAGTTCGACAACGTTGAAGAAGCCATTGCCATGTCTGCGATGTATGCGGCAAACCATCTGAAAGGTGTTACCGCGATCATCACCATGACGGAATCCGGTCGTACCGCGCTAATGACTTCCCGTATCAGCTCCGGCCTGCCGATTTTCGCCATGTCGCGCCATGAACGCACGCTGAACCTGACCGCGCTCTACCGCGGAGTAACGCCAGTGCATTTTGATAGCGCGGCTGATGGCGTTGTCGCGGCGCATGAAGCTGTTAATCTGCTGCGCGATAAAGGGTATCTGGTTTCCGGCGACCTGGTTATCGTGACTCAGGGCGATGTCATGAGCACCGTCGGTTCAACCAATACCACGCGTATTTTGACCGTTGAGTAAAACTCCTCCACGCCTGTTCATCAGGTAGTACAGGGTTTGTCAGCATAAAGCCTCTCTTACGAGAGGCTTTATTTATTTGATAGGATAAAGATCTTTACGCTTATACGGCTGAATCTCGCCTGGCTTGCGGGTTTTGAGCAGCTTCAGGATCCAGGTGTACTGTTCCGGATGCGGGCCGACAAAAATTTCGACCTCTTCGTTCATCCGTCTGGCGATAGTGTGGTCGTCAGCCGTGAGCAGATCGTCCATTGGCGGGCGAATCTGGATAGTCAGGCGATGCGTTTTACCATTATACACCGGGAAAAGCGGTATCACGCGTGCGCGGCACACTTTCATCAGCCGACCAATCGCAGGCAGCGTTGCTTTGTATGTCGCAAAGAAATCAACGAATTCACTATGCTCCGGGCCGTGATCCTGGTCCGGCAGGTAGTAACCCCAGTAGCCCTGACGAACAGACTGAATAAAGGGTTTAATCCCGTCATTGCGCGCATGCAAACGTCCGCCAAAACGCCGACGCACGGTGTTCCAGATATAGTCAAAAACCGGATTACCCTGATTATGAAACATCGCCGCCATTTTTTGCCCCTGAGAGGCCATCAGCATGGCTGGAATGTCGACGCCCCAGCCATGCGGTACGAGAAAAATGACTTTTTCGTCGTTACGACGCATCTCCTCGATAATCTCCAGACCTTCCCAGTCAACACGCTGTTGAATTTTTTTCGGACCGCGCATCGCCAACTCAGCCATCATCGCCATTGCCTGCGGCGCGGTGGCGAACATCTCATCGACAATCGCTTCGCGTTCAGCTTCGCTACGCTGCGGAAAGCACAATGACAGATTAATTAGCGCCCGGCGACGAGAACTCTTCCCCAGCCGTCCGGCAAAACGCCCCAGCGTCGCCAGCAAAGGGTCGCGGAATGATGCCGGTGTTAATGCGATCCCCGCCATTGCCGCCGCGCCCAACCAGGCGCCCCAATACTGCGGATAGCGAAAGGATTTTTCGAATTCAGGGATATACTCACTATTATTTTTTTTGGTTTCCATGCTTTTCCAGGGTCTGCTGACGCGAAAAGGAATTAAGGAATTGTGAATAGTGTAGCGACGTCTGCGTCTCACACAAAACAAAAAAGCCGGCACACATCGCGTACCGGCTCTGTCAGCGCATTTGTTAATCGAAGCGCAGTTGCGGCAGAACCTCTTTCACCTGTGCCAGGTATTCACGACGATCTGACCCCGTCAGACCTTCCGTGCGCGGCAATTTTGCTGTTAGAGGGTTAACGGCTTGCTGGTTGATCCATACCTCATAATGCAGATGCGGCCCTGTGGAGCGCCCGGTGTTACCAGAAAGCGCAATACGATCGCCACGTTTCACTTTTTGCCCCGGTTTCACCAGCAGCTTACGCAAGTGCATATAACGTGTGGTGTAGGTGCGTCCATGACGAATCGCAATGTAGTAACCGGCAGCGCCGCTACGTTTAGCGACCACGACCTCGCCATCCCCCACCGACAGCACCGGCGTACCCTGCGGCATCGCAAAGTCAACGCCACGATGCGGCGCAACGCGTCCAGTAACCGGGTTCAGACGGCGCGGATTGAAATTGGAGGAGATGCGGAACTGTTTGGCGGTCGGGAAGCGTAAAAAGCCTTTCGCCAGGCCAACACCGTTACGGTCATAGAATTTACCGTCAGCGGCGCGAATGGCGTAGTAATCTTTACCATCGGAACGCATCCGCACGCCCAACAACTGACTCTGTTCACGCTTGCCATCCAGCATCTCGCGCGACATCAGAACCGAAAATTCATCGCCCTTTTTCAGCTTGCGAAAATCCATCTGCCACTGCATGGCTTTTATCACTGCGCTGATTTCGCTGCTGGTTAAACCGGCCTCTTTCGCGCTGGCGACAAAGCTACCCCCTACCGTACCTTTCAGCAGACTGTTAACCCAGTCCCCCTGCTGCATTTCACTGCTCATTTTAAAACCGTTGGCAGTGCGATCGTAGGTACGCGTTTCACGGCGGGAGACTTCCCATGTCAGACGCTGTAAATCGCCATCGGCGGTCAGTGTCCAGGAAAGCTGTTGGCCAATTTTCAGATTGCGCAGCTCCTTATCAGAAGCGGCAAGTCGGCTAATATCGCTCATATCGATGCCGTACTGATTCAAAATGCTGCTTAACGTATCGCCTGTGGAGACGACGTATTCATGGACGCCGACTTCGCCTGCGGTTTTATCGTCCAGCTCATCCTGAGGAATAGCTTCATCTTCCTGCGCGGCCTGATCGATGGGTTCGCTGGCCTCCGGTAAGAGGGAACGAATCTCGCTTTTCTCCAGTTCAATAGTTTTAACGATTGGCGCGGATTCTGGGTGGTAAACATAGGGCCGCCATACGGCGACGGCCAGTGTCAGAACGGTAAGTGACCCCAGCATAACGCGGTGGGGTCGGGGCAGATTATTAAATGCCAGGGCGACAGAGCGGGCTATCTGTTGCACGTATTCACTTCCTCGTTAATCTCCTTTCAGGCAGCTCGCATACTGGTTGGCTAATTGGCTTAAAAACGCTGAATAGCTTGTTTTACCCAGTTTAATGTTCGTCCCGAGGGGGTCCAGTGTTCCCATTCGAACGGATGTCCCTCTCGCCACGGCTTCCACGACCGCTGGCCTGAATTGTGGCTCAGCAAAAACGCAGGTTGCTTTTTGCTCAACCAACTGTGTTCTTATTTCATGTAAACGCTGCGCGCCAGGTTGTATCTCAGGGTTCACGGTAAAGTGACCGAGCGGGGTGAGTCCGTAGTGTTTTTCGTAGTAACCGTAGGCGTCATGAAAAACGAAATACCCTTTCCCCTTGAGCGGCGCGAGCTCGTTACCGACCTGTTTATCGGTTGCGGCTAATTGTGCCTCAAAATCCTTCAGGTTGGCGTCGAGTTTGGCTCGACTTTGCGGCATAAGTTCCACTAATTTTTCATGGATTGCAACCGCTGTAGCCCGCGCTATCTCTGGGGAGAGCCAAAGATGCATGTTATATTCGCCGTGATGGTGATGTACGTCACCTTTTTCCTCATCGGCGCCCGTATGCGCATGTTCATCCTCATCATCATCCGCGCCCTTCATGAGTAACGGTTTTACATCGGCAAGTTGCGCAATGGTAACCTGCTTATTATCAGGGATATTCCTGACCGACTTCTCCATAAAGGCTTCCATTTCCGGGCCAACCCAGACGACTAAGTCCGCGCCCTGTAAGCGTTTTACGTCTGATGGACGCAATGAATAATCATGCTCGGAAGCCCCATCCGGAAGTAATACTTGTGTATCCGTAACGCCATCAGCAATGGCGGAAGCGATAAACCCAAGCGGTTTAAGCGAAGCGACAACGGCGGCGTCGGCAGCCTGGGTTGCACTCCCCCAAAGCGCGGCGGATAATGCTGCGAAAAGAAGCGTATTTTTCTGTAACATAATGCGACTAATCATCGTAATGAATGTGTGAAATGTGATATTATAACATTCTATCACTTCTGCAAGCCTAAAATTAACATGACAAGTTTAGTTTCACTGGAAAACGTCTCGGTCTCATTTGGTCAACGCCGCGTCCTCTCTGACGTGTCGCTTGAATTGAGCCCCGGAAAAATTTTAACGCTTCTCGGCCCTAACGGCGCGGGGAAGTCAACGCTTGTACGCGTGGTTTTAGGACTGGTAGCCCCTGATGAAGGGGTGATCAAGCGCAACGGGCAACTCCGTATCGGCTATGTCCCGCAAAAGCTCTATCTCGATACCACGCTTCCGCTGACGGTAAACCGATTTTTACGTTTACGTCCCGGCACACAAAAAACGGATATTCTCCCGGCGCTTAAACGCGTTCAGGCCGGACATTTGATTGACGCGCCCATGCAAAAACTCTCTGGCGGTGAGACACAGCGCGTACTGCTGGCGCGTGCTCTGCTTAACAGGCCTCAGTTGCTGGTACTTGATGAGCCGACGCAAGGCGTGGATGTCAACGGCCAGGTCGCGTTATACGACCTTATCGATCAGCTGCGCCGTGAACTCGATTGCGCCGTGCTGATGGTGTCGCATGATCTACATCTGGTCATGGCAAAGACGGATGAAGTGTTATGCCTGAACCATCATATTTGCTGTTCCGGCGCGCCGGAAGTGGTGTCTATGCATCCGGAATTTATCTCTATGTTTGGCCCGCGAGGCGCGGAGCAATTAGGGATTTATCGCCATCATCATAATCATCGCCACGATTTACAGGGTCGTATTGTACTGCGCCGGGGAAATGGTCACTCATGATTGAATTATTACTGCCCGGCTGGCTGGCCGGGATGATGCTGGCGTGCGCCGCTGGTCCTTTGGGCTCATTTGTGGTCTGGCGTCGGATGTCCTATTTTGGCGATACGCTGGCTCACGCGTCGCTTCTGGGCGTGGCGTTTGGCCTGTTGCTGGACGTTAACCCCTTTTATGCGGTAATCGCCGTTACGCTGCTGCTGGCCGCCGGTCTGGTATGGCTGGAGAAACGCCCTCACCTCGCGATTGATACCTTACTGGGCATTATGGCGCACAGCGCCTTATCTTTAGGACTGGTCGTGGTCAGCCTGATGTCCAATGTCCGTGTTGATTTAATGGCTTATCTGTTTGGCGATTTACTGGCCGTCACGCCGGAAGATCTTATCTCGATCGCTATTGGGGTAGTTATTGTGCTGGCCATTCTCTTCTGGCAGTGGCGCAACTTGCTGTCAATGACTATCAGTCCGGATCTTGCCTTTGTCGATGGCGTGAAGTTACAGCGCGTGAAGCTGCTATTGATGCTGGTAACGGCGTTAACCATTGGCGTAGCGATGAAGTTTGTCGGAGCGCTGATCATTACGTCGCTGCTGATTATCCCCGCCGCAACCGCGCGTCGCTTTGCCCGTACGCCGGAGCAGATGGCGGGCGTCGCCGTTGGTGTAGGTATGATAGCGGTTACAGGTGGACTGACCTTCTCAGCCTTTTATGATACCCCGGCAGGGCCATCCGTAGTGCTATGTGCCGCGCTGCTGTTTATCTTCAGTATGATGAAAAAGCAGGCAAGCTAAGCGTGTGTTGCCCGGTGACGCTGCGCTTACCGGGCCTACAAAATCGCCCAGGTCTGATGAGCGCAGCGACTTCAGGCGTTAAGGCATCTCTGGCGGCGTAATACCAAAGTGGTTCCAGGCGCGCACCGTTGCCATACGCCCACGCGGCGTGCGCTGCAAAAAGCCTTGCTGAATCAGATACGGCTCCAGCACGTCCTCAATGGTTTCACGCTCTTCGCCAATCGCCGCCGCCAGGTTATCCAGTCCCACCGGACCACCGAAGAATTTATCAATAACCGCCAGCAGTAGCTTGCGATCCATATAATCAAATCCTTCCGCATCGACGTTCAGCATATCCAGCGCCTGCGCGGCAATTTCCGCTGAAATAGCCCCGTCATGCTTCACCTCAGCAAAATCACGCACACGTCTGAGCAGACGGTTGGCTATACGCGGCGTACCGCGCGCCCGACGCGCCACTTCCAGCGCGCCGTCATCGCTCATCTCAAGCCCCATGTGCCTTGCGCTGCGCCCGACGATGTGCTGCAGATCGGGCACCTGGTAGAACTCCAGGCGCTGCACAATACCAAAACGGTCACGTAGCGGGGACGTTAACGACCCGGCGCGCGTCGTCGCGCCAATGAGCGTAAACGGCGGCAGATCGATCTTAATTGAACGTGCGGCAGGCCCTTCGCCAATCATAATATCCAACTGGTAATCTTCCATCGCCGGATAGAGTACCTCTTCCACCACCGGTGAAAGCCGGTGAATCTCATCAATAAACAGCACATCATGCGGTTCAAGATTGGTGAGCATAGCCGCCAGATCGCCTGCTTTTTCCAGCACCGGGCCGGACGTGGTTCGGAGATTGACGCCCATTTCATTGGCAACGATATTCGCCAGAGTCGTCTTACCTAACCCTGGCGGGCCGAAAATCAGCAAGTGATCTAGTGCGTCGCCACGCAGTTTTGCCGCCTGAATAAAGATCTCCATCTGGGAGCGCACCTGCGGTTGGCCGACATATTCCGCCAATAGCTTCGGGCGAATGGCGCGATCGGCGACGTCTTCTGCGATCGTGGCGCCTGCTGAAATCAGGCGATCTGCTTCTATCATCCTTTACCTCATAACGCGGCGCGTAACGCGTCGCGAATCAGTGTTTCACTGCTTGCATCCGGACGGGCGATCTTGCTTACCATCCGACTGGCTTCTTGCGGTTTATAACCCAGCGCCACCAGCGCAGCAACTGCTTCTTGTTCTGCATCTTCCGAGGTTGGGCTGGCCGGCGACGTCAATACCAGATCGACCGCTGGCGTAAAGAGATCGCCATGTAGCCCTTTAAAGCGGTCTTTCATTTCGACAATCAGCCTTTCGGCGGTTTTCTTGCCGATACCCGGCAGCTTCACCAGTGCGCCAAGCTCTTCGCGCTCAACCGCATTGACGAACTGCTGCGCCGACATGCCGGAGAGAATCGCCAGCGCCAGCTTAGGCCCGACGCCATTCGTTTTAATTAGCTCTTTAAACAGCGTGCGCTCTTGCTTATTGTTGAATCCGTACAGCAACTGCGCATCTTCACGCACCACAAAGTGGGTGAAGACGATTGCCTCCTGCCCGGCCTCCGGCAGCTCGTAAAAGCAGGTCATAGGCATATGTACTTCATAGCCTACGCCCCCTGTCTCCAGCAGCACGATCGGGGGTTGTTTTTCGAGAATAATGCCTCTGAGTCTGCCTATCACATGAAGCTCCTGCGTAAAGGGCTGAAAAGATAATGCACTATCATAAAAAAAGACTGGATGTTTATCCAGATGAAAAACACGTTATTCGCCTATCTCAATGGCCTTCCCTTCGAATCGGTCGCGCAACACCACCGGGTGCCGCCGCGCCCCATGATGTGGAGATATAATAAGTGTCTATAATAAATATAATTCAATAACATTTTCTGTAAGAATAATAAATAAAAAGTCCAGATACGCATTATCACTATAGCTTGAATTTCCTCCGGTGAAAGCACATCCTTTATAAACATTTTTAATCATCTTGTTATTTAATCATTCAGGACAGAAATTCAATGTTATTGAAAAATATTGTCATAGGTGCATTAATGGCTATTCCTGCGCTGGCGTCAGCTAATAGCCTCACGGAAACACGGGAAAGAATGGCCATTGAGCAACAAGCTATCGCCTATACTGTCAGCCAAAAGTGGGACAAGCTGGACGCTATGTTTCAGGAATACAATACCGGATTCCCGACAACCAGCGGCGGAACTCATAAACTGGTTATCGCATGGGGAGGGATCTATAATCTTTTTTCAGTAGATGTTTCCGACAATGGTATTTCTGGCGTGGCAAAAGAGTGGCTTAAAGCAAACCCCAAATCCACGGGTGCAAGGCTGCTGCAAGCAATGGTTTTTGATGCTAAAGCCGTGAATTTACGCGGTGAAGGTGCGGCCAGCACGGTGGACTCTGATATATGGCCGAAATATAAGAAGCTGATGATTCAGGAAAAAGAGTATCTGTTAAAGAACAAAGATATTGCCGACAAAGATGTGACCTGGTATCAGGAAATGGAAATGGTCGCACGCAATCTTGAGGATAAAGAGCTGCTCTATAGCACTTTGGAAGAAGCCAGCAAAAAATATCCCGCCTATCAAAATATTTATATCGAGGCCATGGTTGCTCGTTTGCCTAAATGGGGTGGTTCTCCGGAAGAAGTCGAAAAAATCGCCAGAATGGCCGCAGAAAAAAACAAAGATCAATCGGGACTTTCTTACTACGCTTATATCTGGAGTAATGCAATCCATTACCAACCTGAATTAATGGCTTTACTGAATAAACGTCAGATTGTCTCCTGGGACGATATGCTGCAAGGTTGGAGAGATCGCTACAAACAGTTCCCATCAACCCGCACGCTTAATAATATTCTGATAACTTCCTGCATTGCCCGCGATAAAGACTCCTTTGTGAAAGCAGATAAAATGATTCAAGGGGAAACGGAGCGGGATACCTGGCCACAAGGGTTAAATTATCGGGAATGCCAGCAGTCCTTCCAATAATTGCCAGATTACCATCACAGTTTAATGCATAGCATTAATTGAATTAAGCCGCCTCAGCCGTTATATGCAGAGGTGGTTTAATGGGAAATGTCCTTCAACCTCTGGACCATGAACGAGATAAACGGTACCGTTGTTAATCACTTCCTTACCCTTTACAAGAATAATAATCAGCGATTGATGAACAGTACAGACTCGATATTTTTTTGCATTGCAACCTAACCTTTTGCACTTTCGCCTCCTGTTCCCCCTGGCGCTTAATATAACGCAGAGTCAGCCAAATATTTGCGCCAACCACTCTTGCCAGATCACACCTCACATGCCTATTAAAAACAAAAGCAATAAGCAATAAGCAATAAGCAATAAGCAATAAGCAATAAGCAATAAGCAATAAGCAATAAGCATGAAGAGAAACACAACCAGACAATAACATAGACTCAAAAAAATATATGGCGATACAAACAATTATATAATATGGAAAGGACAGCCCACTTATTCCCTGCGTTCGTCTATCCTCCCTTTCACTTTCACCTCTGGAAAGAGGTAAAAACATTATCACCGTAAATTATAATATTCATGATGGATATTTATTGATAATAATATCTTGTCATTATGTGAGTATAATGCTAATTATCCAATAGCGTAAAATAAAGGATATTATTTTAGGTAATAATGGAACATGAACATGAAAAAACATTATTCTGTCCAATATGAAACCGGGGATATCGTCTTTACCTGTATAGGTGCCGCGCTTTTCGGCCAGATATCCACCGCTTCACAGTGCTGGAGCAACCATGTTGGGATTATTATTGGTCATAATGGTGATGACTATCTGGTGGCGGAAAGTCGCGTCCCCCTCTCAACCGTCACCACGCTGTCACTGTTTATACAACGTTCAGCTGGACAACGTTACGCGGTTCGTCGCCTGTGCGGCGGTCTGACGGTCGAACAGAAACTCGCCATCATGGAACAGGTTCCCGCCCGGCTGAATAAGTTTTATCACACGGGGTTTAAATACGAGTCATCGCGCCAGTTCTGCTCGAAATTTGTGTTTGATATCTATAAAGAAGCATTATGTATTCCGGTAGGCGATATTGAGACATTCGAAGAATTACTTCACAGCAATCCTGATGCGAAACTCGCCTTCTGGAAGTTCTGGTTTTTAGGTTCAATCCCGTGGGATCGTAAGACGGTGACGCCAGCCAGCCTGTGGCAACATCCCAATTTAGAATTAATTAGTGCCTGTGGAATTGAAACCCCTCAACGCGAGGCTGAGGGAGAATGATTTAGCGCAACCTTCCCCGCGCCAGATTGAGTCGGCTCTCGCTCATTTGCATCGCGTTCTGGCTAACATGGCAATGCGTAATGGCGATAGCCAGCGCATCTGCGGCGTCTGCCTGCGGGTTAGCGGGGAGCTTCAGCAACGTACGAACCATATGCTGTACCTGGCTTTTTTCCGCGCTACCAATACCGACGACAGTTTGCTTCACCTGACGCGCCGCGTATTCAAACACGGGCAGTTCCTGATTGACCGCGGCGACAATCGCGACGCCGCGCGCCTGTCCCAGCTTGAGGGCTGAATCGGCATTTTTCGCCATAAACACTTGTTCGATAGCAAAATAGTCCGGCTGGAACTGCGTGATGATTTCCGTCACGCCTGCGTATATGAGCTTCAAACGAGACGGCAAATCATCGACTTTGGTGCGAATACATCCGCTGCCCAGATAGGTCAGTTGTCTGCCTACCTGACGGATAACGCCATAACCGGTAATGCGCGAGCCGGGGTCAATACCGAGAATAATCGACACGCTATACCCCCTGCCCGCCGGCGTTTAACAGCACCATTACAGGGTCGCCGCCACCTCATCAGAGATCTCACCGTTATGGTAGACTTCCTGAACATCGTCACAGTCTTCCAGCATATCGATCAGACGTAGCAGTTTCGGCGCGGTTTCCGCATCCATATCCGCTTTGGTTGACGGGATCATGGACACTTCGGCGCTGTCCGCTTTCAGACCCGCCGCTTCCAGCGCGTCACGCACTTTGCCCATCTCTTCCCAGGCAGTGTAAACATCAATCGCGCCATCATCATAGGTCACAACATCTTCCGCACCGGCTTCCAGAGCAGCTTCCATGATGGTATCTTCATCGCCTTTCTCAAAGGAGATGACCCCTTTCTTACTGAACAGGTACGCCACTGAGCCATCGGTACCCAGATTACCACCGCACTTGCTGAAAGCATGACGCACTTCCGCTACGGTACGGTTACGGTTGTCACTCAGACACTCAATCATAATGGCCGTGCCGCCAGGACCATAACCTTCATAGATGATGGTTTCCATGTTCGAGTCTTCATCACCACCCACACCGCGAGCGATGGCACGGTTCAGAGTGTCGCGGGTCATGTTGTTGGCCAGCGCTTTATCTACAGCCGCGCGCAGACGCGGGTTGGCATCCGGATCGCCGCCGCCCAATTTAGCTGCCGTTACCAGTTCACGAATAATTTTAGTGAAGATTTTACCGCGCTTGGCATCCTGCGCAGCTTTACGATGTCTGGTGTTGGCCCATTTACTATGACCTGCCATAAATATTTCCTCAAAAAAAGCGCGCCTTTTCAGGCGACGTTAATGACAAACTCTTCAATCGCTTGCCGGTTACTCCAGGACTTGGTAAGCGCCGCCGCGTCAGGCGCATCAAGCCACTGGTACGTCAGATGTTCAGTGAATATCACCTGCCGCTCATGCGGTAACGCAAGGCAGAACCAGAATTCTGTATTGTGCATAACGCCCGGCGCATAGCGATGACGTAAATGTGAAAAAATTTCAAACTCCACCGTACGTTGGCAGTCGATTAAGGTCAGTTGCTCTGCCGCAACATCAATCGTGACCTCCTCTTTGACTTCACGCACGGCGGCCTGCAACGCGGTCTCCCCTTCTTCTATGCTGCCAGTCACTGACTGCCAAAAATCCGGGTCGTCGCGTCGCTGCAACATTAGCACCCGTTTCGTATCCTGCGCGAAAATAACCACCAGGACCGAAACGGGGCGCTTGTACACTTTATCCTTCACGCGACCTCGTTGTTGGCTGTTGGGTGACGCCGCGCATTGATGAGGCTCCCCCTTGCGGGCCGCCGCGATATCACGCGAATGATGTCGTGTACATTGTTCATATCAGTTATTCTCGGCTTTCTTCACAACCTGAATACCCAACTCCGTCAACGCTGCCTGGTTGGCGAAACTCGGCGCTTCGGTCATCAGACACGCGGCGGCGGTCGTTTTCGGGAAGGCGATAACATCACGAATATTATCGGTGCCGGTCAACAGCATGGTCAGACGGTCCAGACCAAACGCCAGGCCCGCGTGCGGCGGCGTACCGTATTTCAACGCATCCAACAGGAAGCCGAACTTCTCGCGCTGCTCCTGCTCATTGATACCGAGAATACCAAATACGGTTTGCTGCATTTCACCGTTGTGAATACGCACCGAACCGCCGCCCACTTCATAGCCGTTAATCACCATATCGTAAGCGTTAGCGACGGCTTCTTCCGGCGCAGTTTTCAGTTCAGACGCCGTCATGTCACGCGGGGCGGTGAACGGATGGTGCATCGCGGTCAGACCGCCTTCGCCGTCGTCTTCAAACATCGGGAAGTCAATCACCCACAGCGGCGCCCATTTGTCTTCGTCGGTCAGGCTCAGGTCTTTGCCCAGTTTCAGACGCAGCGCGCCCAGCGCATCGGCAACCACTTTTTTGTTATCTGCGCCGAAGAAGATCATGTCGCCGTCCTGCGCGCCGGTACGTTCAAGGATAGCGTCGACGATGTCGGCGGTCAGGAACTTGGCCACCGGACTGTTAATCCCATCCAGACCTTTCGCGCGCTCGTTAACTTTGATATACGCCAGGCCTTTCGCGCCGTAGATCTTAACAAAGTTACCGTAATCGTCGATCTGCTTACGGCTAAGCTGCGCCCCGCCAGGCACACGCAGCGCTGCCACGCGGCCTTTCGGATCGTTAGCCGGGCCCGCGAAGACCGCGAACTCTACCGATTTCAGCAGGTCAGCGACATCTACCAGTTCCATCGGGTTACGCAGGTCTGGTTTGTCGGAACCGTAACGACGTTCCGCTTCGGCAAACGTCATGACCGGGAAATCCCCCAGATCCACGCCTTTCACTTCCAGCCATAAATGGCGCACCAGCGCTTCCATCACTTCGCGCACCTGTGGCGCGGTCATGAAGGAGGTCTCGACGTCGATCTGAGTAAACTCCGGCTGACGGTCAGCACGTAAGTCTTCATCACGGAAGCATTTGACTATCTGATAGTAACGGTCGAAACCGGACATCATCAGGAGCTGTTTGAACAGCTGCGGCGACTGCGGCAGTGCGTAGAATTTACCTTTGTGCACGCGCGAAGGCACCAGATAGTCGCGCGCGCCTTCCGGCGTGGCTTTGGTCAGCATCGGCGTTTCAATATCAAGGAAACCGTGATCGTCCATAAAACGACGCACCAGGCTGGTAATTTTGGCGCGAGTTTTCAGGCGCTGCGCCATTTCCGGACGACGCAAATCCAGATAGCGGTACTTGAGACGCGCCTCTTCGGTATTAACGTGGTTAGCGTCAAGCGGCAGTGAGTCTGCGCGGTTGATGATAGTGAGAGAGGACGCCAGCACTTCAATTTCGCCGGTCGCCATATCCGCATTGACGTTTTTCGCGTCACGCGCACGCACGGTGCCCGTAACCTGAATGCAGAACTCATTACGCAGTTCAGAGGCCAGCTTTAACGCGTCCGCACGATCCGGATCGAAGAACACCTGCACAATACCTTCGCGGTCGCGCATATCGATAAAGATCAGGCTGCCAAGATCACGACGACGGTTGACCCAACCACACAGAGTCACCTGCTGCCCCACGTGGGACAGACGTAGCTGTCCGCAATATTCTGTACGCATGAGATATCCCTTAACTTAGCCGCAGGCGGATTGTTGCCTGCCATGCAGGCGACGAAGTCGCAGCTTTAGCTGTATGTCACAACTGGATGAAAAAAGGCGGCTATTATACTGGAAATTCTGCCGCACGATAAGAGTCAATCCAGCATGGGAGCGATAACTTGCCCGTTTCATGCGGTATCGACACTTGGTTCATACTGACTGTACCCGGGTTTTTCACGCGGGTATTGCGTATGCTCACAAAAATTAACAATATTTGTCACCGCTTTCCTCTTTAATCGCGCTTAAGGTGTAGTGAAATACGCTATTTTTAGGAGAGTGATTATCATGCTGAAACTCAACGCGACCACAACCGCCCTGGTGGTTATTGATTTACAGGAAGGAATTCTTCCGTTTGCCGGCGGCCCGTATACGGCAAATGAGGTGGTCGCCCGCGCCGCGCGGCTGGCGGAAAAGTGTCGTGCCAACGGCTCGCCCGTGGTTATGGTACGCGTCGGATGGTCTGATGATTATGCCGAAGCGTTAAAACAACCCGTGGATGCCGCAACGCCTGCGCACGCGTTGCCGGAAAACTGGTGGACCTGGCCTACGGCATTGGGTAAAAAGGACAGCGATCTGGAAGTGACTAAACGCCAGTGGGGCGCGTTTTACGGCACCGATCTGGAATTACAGCTTCGCCGCCGGGGTATCGACACCATCATATTGTGCGGGATCTCAACCAATATCGGCGTCGAATCCACAGCGCGTAACGCCTGGGAGTTGGGATTTAACCTTATTATTGCCGAAGATGCCTGTAGCGCCGCCAGCAGTGAGCAGCATCAGAGCAGTATGACGCATATTTTCCCGCGCATTGGCCGGGTACGCAGCGTAGAGGATATTTTAAACGCCTTATGATCTACATTGGCTTGCCGCAATGGTCGCACCCGAAATGGGCGCGGCTCGGCATCACCAGTCTGGAAGAGTATGCCCGCCACTTTAACTGCGTGGAGGGCAACACCACGCTTTACGCGCTGCCGAAAGCGGAAATTGTCGATCGCTGGTATGCGCAAACTACGGACGATTTCCGTTTTTGCTTTAAATTTCCCGCGACCATTTCTCACCAGGCCGCGCTGCGCCATTGCGACGATCTGGTACAGGCGTTTTTTACCCGCCTGGCGCCGCTGGAAACGCGTATTGGCCAATACTGGCTGCAGTTGCCCGCCGCCTTTGGACCGCGCGATCTCCCCGCCTTATGGCAGTTTCTTGATGCGCTCCCCGCCACGTTTACCTATGGCGTAGAAGTTCGTCATCCGTGTTTTTTTGACAAAGGTGAGGATGAACAGCGGCTCAATCGCGGGTTACACGCGCGCGGCGTAAACCGCGTGATCCTGGATAGTCGTCCGGTACATGCCGCCCATCCCCACAGCGAGGCCGTCCGCGACGCGCAGCGAAAAAAACCCAAAGTTCCGGTACATGCTGTCGTGACGGCTAGCCATCCGATGGTGCGTTTTATCGGTAGCGATAATATGGCGCAAAACCGTGAGTTTTTCGCCGCCTGGTTGCAGAAACTCCCGCAGTGGCGGCAGACCACCACGCCTTTTCTGTTTTTACATACTCCGGATATCGCGCAGGCGCCGGAACTGGTGAATACACTTTGGCATGATTTACGCAGCGTCTTACCGGAAATCGGCACTGCTCCGTCCATTCCACAGCAATCTTCTCTTTTCTGAAAATGCCCCCTATCATAGACAGTGCCATCAGCCATTTTAAAAGGGAGTTTGTATGGTAAGCGCGCTGTATGCCGTTTTGGGTGCGTTATTATTAATGAAGTTCTCTTTTAATGTCGTTCGCTTGCGAATGCAGTACCGTGTCGCCTATGGCGACGGCGGTTTTAGCGAATTACAAAGCGCCATCCGTATTCATGGCAACGCGGTGGAATATATTCCTGTCGCGCTGGTGCTGCTGCTGTTTATGGAAATGAACGGCGCCGAAACGTGGATGGTGCATATCTGCGGCATCATTTTAATCGCCGGTCGGCTGATGCATTATTACGGTTTTCACCACCGCCTGTTCCGCTGGCGGCGGGCGGGGATGAGCGCTACCTGGTGCGCATTGTTGCTGATGGTGCTGGCAAACCTGTGGTATATGCCCTGGGAGTTGGTTTTCTCCCTGTATTAGCGCACAATATGCGCCTTTATTTTTCCCGGATGTATACGTTATGTCTCACCGCGACACGCTTTTTTCTGCGCCTATCGCCCGTCTCGGCGACTGGACTTTTGATGAACGAGTAGCCGAAGTTTTCCCCGACATGATTCAGCGTTCGGTACCAGGCTACTCCAACATCATCTCCATGATCGGCATGTTGGCTGAACGCTTTGTGCAGCCGAACACGCAGGTCTACGATCTGGGCTGCTCGCTGGGCGCCGCGACGCTGTCTGTTCGGCGTAATATCCGCCATGAGCATTGTCGCATTATCGCCGTCGATAACTCCCCGGCCATGATAGAACGCTGCCGCCGCCATATTGATGCATATAAAGCGCCAACGCCGGTTGAAGTCGTTGAAGGCGATATCCGCGATATCACTATTGAAAACGCCTCGATGGTGGTGCTGAATTTTACCCTGCAATTCCTTGAACCTGCCGAACGCCAGGCATTGCTGGATAAGATTTACCAGGGGTTGAATCCCGGCGGCGCGCTGGTACTGTCGGAAAAATTTAGCTTTGAAGACGCGAAAGTGGGCGAGCTGTTATTCAACATGCACCACGATTTTAAACGCGCGAATGGGTACAGCGAACTGGAGATCAGCCAGAAGCGCAGTATGCTGGAAAACGTGATGCTCACCGACTCGGTGGAAACACATAAAGCGCGCCTGCGTAAGGCGGGTTTCGAACACAGTGAACTGTGGTTCCAGTGCTTTAATTTCGGGTCGCTTGTCGCGTTAAAAGCCGGAGTTGCCGCATGATCGAGTTTGGTAACTTTTATCAGCTCATTGCTAAAAATCATCTCTCCCACTGGCTGGAAACATTGCCCGCGCAGATTGCCGCCTGGCAACGCGAGCAGCAGCATGGCTTGTTTAAACAGTGGTCGAACGCGGTAGAATTTTTACCGGAAATTACGCCCTGGCGGCTGGATTTACTGCACAGCGTCACGGCGGAAAGCGAAACGCCGCTCAGCGAAGGTCAGCTAAAGCGTATTGATACGTTGCTGCGTAATCTGATGCCGTGGCGTAAAGGCCCGTTCTCGCTTTATGGCGTAGATATTGATACCGAATGGCGCTCCGACTGGAAGTGGGATCGCGTACTGCCGCATCTGTCAGATTTAACCGGCCGGACGATCCTTGATGTCGGCTGCGGCAGCGGCTATCACCTGTGGCGGATGATTGGCGCGGGCGCACATCTGGCGGTCGGCATCGATCCTACACAGCTTTTCCTCTGCCAGTTTGAGGCGGTGCGTAAACTGTTGGGTAACGATCAGCGCGCGCATCTGCTGCCGTTGGGCATTGAACAACTCCCGGCGCTGAAAGCATTTGATACCGTCTTCTCGATGGGGGTGCTTTATCACCGTCGCTCGCCGCTGGAGCATCTGTGGCAGTTAAAAGATCAGTTGGTCAACGAGGGTGAACTGGTACTGGAAACGCTGGTCGTCGACGGCGACGAAAATACCGTACTGGTGCCGGGTGACCGCTACGCGCAGATGCGTAACGTCTATTTTATTCCTTCCGCGCCGGCATTAAAAAAATGGCTGGAAAAATGCGGCTTTATTGATGTGCGTATCGCCGATGTCTGCGTCACTACCACCGAAGAGCAACGCCGTACCGAATGGATGGTTACCGAGTCGCTGGCCGATTTCCTCGACCCGAACGATCGCAGCAAGACGGTGGAAGGCTATCCCGCCCCGCAGCGCGCGGTGCTGATTGCGCGTAAACCGTGATGGATTGTCGAATGATCGTTACGTATAGCACCGTTTCTCCAAAATAGTTCAAGTTGCAGCAAGGCGGCAACGCAGCAAATCCCCGGGAACGTAGGTAGCTACGTTCCCGGGGTGCGCGAGGCGGCCAACGCTGCTGCGGCTTGAAATATGAAGGAGAAAAAAAGGCCCCTGTTGAATTGGCAGGGGCCTGGTACGAGCAAGCATCATATTGGGCGACATGATGCAACGGTAAAAATCATTTGGCCTGATGGCGAACAATGATTCCTTTCATTTCAGCGACCGCCGCACCCTCTACCCTATAGCGAGAATACTCGTCCGCCTGTATATCGGCAGACATCGATAACCCCTGATTGCGATAGCGCATCGGCGAAGGCAGTAAGACTCCGGCGGAACTGTGTACTTCCCGTACTCCGGCATCGAGGAAATTCTGCAGGTTATTTGCACGAACCCCCGCACCAGCCATAATGATTGGAGCATCCCCCTGGGCAATAAGTTCCATAATTATTGATAAACCTTGCGCCGCATCGGCTTTTTGTCCGGAAGTCAGTACTCTTGCTACGCCTGCGTCAGCCAGATTCTTTAGCGCATTGAAGGGATTAGCGCACATATCGAAGGCGCGGTGGAATGTCACCGCCAGCGGCCCGGCCGCCGCCATTATTTTTTCCATTCGCGACATATCGACATCCCCATCAACGGTCAACACGCCAGTAACCAGCCCGGGAAAACCCAACTCTCTGACGAGGCGAATATCTTCCAGCATGGCGGCAAATTCGCCGTCAGTGTAATAAAAATCCCCGCCGCGAGGACGAATAATCGGATGTACGGGAATCGTAATATGCTCGCGTACGCTGCGTAAGACGCCGAAAGAAGGCGTAAGCCCCCCTTCTTTCGGCGCGGCGCACAGTTCGATACGATCCGCGCCGTTTCGCTGCGCGGTGAGCGCGCATTCCATGCTGTAACAACAGATCTCAAGTAACGCCATATTCACTCCGCTCGGCAGGTTAATGGGCCGCCTGTTCGCTGGCGACAATCGCTTCAATCGACCATGGATGAAATTTTACCGTGACGCGGCCATCGGTCACAGCCAGCGTAGGGTTTGGCAAACGTTCATGCTCGCCCTGTGGCGAACTGGTTTTAACCACGATCCCCGGCTGACTAAGCCCCTCATCCGACAACAACGCCAGCGCCCTCGCGTTCAAGGTCTCCGGCTCGCCGGGCAGCACGATTTCAATATGCTCCAACCCTTCGTGTGGATAGCGTTTTTCTCCCGGCCACGGTAATTCAATAACAGAAAACCGCCAGTGTTCCACACATACCGGTTCATGCAGTTTAAACAGACAAATCGGCCTGCCGTTGATGATATTTTCCGACAGTAGCTCGCCGCATTGTTCAAAACCGCGACGCCAACGCTCCGCCGTCGTATTCTGGTGACAGCGCAATGAAATGTGATCGGCCTCAAGGGCGCTAATCTGCAGACCAAGGCGAGTGGAAAGTTCTCTGAACGCCAGAGTGAATCGCGGTAAATCTGCGGAAATATCATGCAGTTCATCAATGTGTTGCCAGTTCGCCATATCAGGACGCTCTTCTTGCTGTGAAAACCGCTAATTTACGCTGTTGCGCCCCGGCAACCAACCTTTGATTTGATTGGGCGTTTATTGAATGCTTATGCAGATTATTGTTGCGTATATTTCAGGCGACGCGCCGCGCGCGCAATGCTGACGCCAACGGGCATTTGCAGTATACTCCCGCCCTAATTCTTAAACTGGCGCGGGCAATACAGCCCGCTTCATAAACGTAAGGTATTCCGGTGAATATTCAGGCTCTTCTCTCAGAAAAAGTTAGTCAGGCCATGATTGCTGCAGGCGCGCCTGCAGATTGCGAGCCCCAGGTTCGTCAGTCAGCCAAAGTTCAGTTCGGCGACTATCAGGCCAACGGCATGATGGCAGTTGCGAAAAAACTGGGTATGGCCCCCCGACAACTTGCAGAGCAGGTGCTGACTCATCTGGATCTCAGCGGCATCGCCAGCAAGGTTGAAATCGCCGGCCCTGGCTTTATCAATATTTTCCTCGAACCGGCTTTTCTCGCTGAACAGGTGCAACAGGCGCTGGCCTCCGATCGTCTGGGCGTTTCTCAGCCGACTCGTCAGACAATTGTCGTCGACTACTCCGCGCCCAACGTCGCGAAAGAGATGCACGTCGGTCATCTACGCTCCACGATTATCGGCGATGCGGCAGTACGCACGCTGGAGTTTCTGGGCCATCATGTTATTCGCGCTAACCACGTCGGCGACTGGGGCACCCAGTTCGGTATGCTTATCGCCTGGCTGGAAAAACAGCAGCAGGAAAACGCGGGCGACATGGCGCTGGCGGATCTCGAAGGATTCTACCGCGATGCGAAAAAGCATTATGACGAAGATGAAGCGTTTGCCGAGCGCGCGCGTAACTACGTCGTCAAATTGCAGAGCGGTGATGCCTATTTCCGTGAGATGTGGCGTAAGCTGGTTGATATCACGATGACGCAAAACCAGATCACCTATGATCGTCTGAACGTCACTCTGACGCGTGACGATGTGATGGGCGAAAGTCTGTATAATCCGATGCTGCCGGGCATCGTCGCCGATCTGAAAGCCAAAGGACTGGCGGTTGAAAGCGAAGGCGCAACGGTGGTTTTCCTTGATGAGTTTAAAAACAAGGAAGGCGATCCGATGGGCGTCATTATTCAGAAGAAAGATGGCGGTTATCTGTATACCACTACCGATATCGCCTGCGCCAAATACCGTTACGAAACGCTGCACGCCGACCGCGTGCTCTACTACATTGACTCCCGTCAGCACCAGCACCTGATGCAAGCCTGGACCATTGTGCGCAAAGCCGGTTATGTGCCGGATTCCGTTCCGCTGGAACATCACATGTTCGGCATGATGTTGGGTAAAGACGGTAAACCGTTTAAAACTCGCGCGGGCGGTACGGTGAAACTGGCGGACCTGCTGGATGAGGCGCTGGAGCGCGCGCGTCGTCTGGTGGCGGAGAAGAACCCGGATATGCCGGCTGACGAGCTGGAAAAACTGGCTAACGCCGTCGGTATTGGCGCGGTGAAATACGCCGATCTGTCAAAAAACCGCACCACTGACTATATCTTCGACTGGGATAATATGTTGGCTTTCGAAGGCAATACCGCTCCTTATATGCAGTATGCCTATACGCGTGTGCTGTCTGTTTTCCGTAAAGCGGATATCGACGAGCAGGCGCTGGCGAGCGCGCCGGTTATCATTAGCGAAGATCGCGAAGCGCAGCTCGCCGCCCGTCTGCTGCAGTTTGAAGAAACCCTGACGGTGGTCGCGCGTGAAGGTACGCCGCACGTCATGTGCGCGTATCTGTATGACGTCGCCGGGCTGTTCTCCGGCTTCTACGAGCACTGCCCTATTCTCAGCGCCGAGAATGACGCGGTTCGCAATAGCCGCTTAAAACTGGCGCAACTGACGGCGAAGACGCTGAAACTGGGTCTGGATACGTTGGGTATCGAAACCGTAGAACGCATGTAAACGCGCCGTCGTTAACATCATCAGGCCTGACTCCGGGTAACGGACTCAGGCCTTTTTATTGCCACAGCGGTATATCTGTAACAAATCACAAGGAATGACACATTTCTATAGAGAGATGGAACATCTTTTACCTGTGCTGGCGCTGACCGCCCCGTATCATTAGGCGGCGGATTGTTCAGGTACAGGTAATGACTTTTAAAGACTTTGATGCGGAAGAGAAACTCTTCCTGAGACGTGTGATTGTGGCGTTTGGTGTAGTGGTTGTCTGCTTTGGTATCCTGATCTTCAACCTCTATAACTTGCAAATCCGCCAGCACCACTACTACACCACCCGTTCGAATGAGAACGATATCAAGATGCTACCCGTCGCGCCCACGCGCGGCATCATTTACGATCGCAACGGCATTCCGCTGGTGCGTAACGTAACCTGGTATGATATCGCGGTTACGCCCTATAAAATTGCCGATATGGATGCGCTGCTAAAACAGCTCACCCCTATTGTTGATCTCTCCCCCGATGATATCGCCGACTTTCGCCATGCGCTAAAATCCAGTAGCCGCTATCGTCCGGTGGTGCTCAAAAACGCGCTAACGGATGTTGAAATCGCACGCTTTGCGGTCAATCAGTTTCATTTCAACGGCGTCACGATCAATAGCTATCAGGATCGGCAGTATCCTTACGGCGCGGAGCTGGCGCATGTTCTCGGTTACGTGTCAAAGATAAACGATAACGACCTTAAAGCGCTGGATAAAAAAGGGCTGGCAGAGAATTACGCGGCGGACCATAACATCGGTAAACAGGGGATTGAGCGTTACTACGAAAACGATCTTCATGGCAAAACCGGTTATCAGGAGGTCGAGGTGGATAATCACGGGCGTATTGTCCGCCTGCTGAAAGACGTTCCTCCCATCGCGGGTAAGAACATTCACCTGACGCTGGATCTCCATTTACAAGAGTACATTGAAAGTTTGCTGGCCGGGCAGCGTGCTGCCGTACTGGTTGAAGATCCGCACGATGGTTCAGTGCTGGCGATGGTATCTATGCCCAGCTACGACCCGAACCCCTTTGTAAAAGGCATTAGCTATCAGGATTACGGCAAACTGCTGCACGATAAAAATCTGCCGCTCATCAACCGCGTGACGCAAGGGCTTTATCCCCCGGCGTCAACGGTTAAACCCTATATGGCGATGTCCGCGCTGTTATGCGGGATTATTACGCCGCAAACCACCTTCTTTGGCGCGCCAACCTGGACGCTTCCCGGCACGCAGCGTCATTACCGGGACTGGAAAAAAACCGGACACGGTATGCTGGATGTCACTAAAGCGATTGAGGAATCTGCGGATACCTTTTTCTATCAGGTCGCTTATATGATGGGTATTGACCGTATCGACACGATGTTGTCTCAGTTCGGCTATGGCAAACCGACGGGTATCGACCTTAATGAAGAGTATGACGGGCTGCTTCCCAGCCGCGCATGGAAACAGCGGGTCCATAAAAAAGCCTGGTATCAGGGCGATACCATCTCTGTCGGCATCGGCCAGGGCTACTGGATTGCCACCCCCATCCAGATGGTAAAAGCGATGGTGGCGCTCATCAACAACGGTAAGGTGATTGCCCCTCACCTGTTACTCAATGAAGAGAGCGGCAAAACGGTGGTTCCGTATCGTCCTTCAGGAACACCGGCACAGATAGCCGATCCGGCGTCGCCATACTGGGGACTGGTGCGTCAGGCGATGTATGGCATGGCGAATGCACCCAACGGAACGGGCTATAAGTTCTTTCACACCGCGCCCTACGGCATTGCGGCCAAAAGCGGCACGTCGCAGGTATTTAGCCTGAAAGAAAATCAGACCTACAACGCGAAAATGATCCCCATTCGCCTGCGCGATCATGTGTTTTATACCGCTTTTGCACCGTATAAAAACCCTAAGGTCGCTATTGCCTTGATTCTGGAAAACGGCGGAAGCGACGGCGTTACCGCCGCGCCCATCATGCGAAAAATCCTTGACCACCTGTTTGATCCACAGGCTGATACCACGCAGCCGGGTCAGGCGCCATAGTCAAATAAGCAAAGCGCCATCAGACAAGGATACGGCCGGAATATCTGCATACATCAGAAATAGTTACGCAGATATTCCGTCAAACACAGCATTGCCATCGCCTGCCCGTAAGGCATAGAGGTCAACGGAATATGACGGTAAAAATCGAGATCGTGGCCCATGCCAGTGCCAAATGACGTTTGCAGCAGTTCGCCTTCCGGCGAGATATGTTTCACTATCCCCCGAATGGCTTTTTCCGCCACCTGCGCATAGTGCCGCCCGACATAGCGTTTGCGCACCGCTTTAAGAATACCGTAGGCAAAACCCGCCGTCGCCGACGCCTCAAGATAAGAGTGCGGATCGTCAAGCAGCGTATGCCACAAACCACTTTCATCCTGACATTTCGCCAGCGCGGCGATCTGCGCATTCAGTACCTGGACCAGGTAACGGCGCACGGCATTATTTTCCGGCAAGTCCAGCAGTTCAAGAAAATCCGGGATCACAATGGTCAGCCAACTGTTGCCGCGCGCCCAGCGAGCGTTAGCGAAGTTATGATGACCGTCATAGCTCCAGCCGTGGAACCACAGCCCCGTCTCTTTATCCATCAAATTCTGCACGTGCAGCAGGAACTGATAGGTTGCCTCTTCCACATATTCCGGCCGGTTCAACAGTTTACCGATTTTCGCCAGCGGCAGCACCGTCATCATTAGCGTGTCGTCCCACATCTGCTGATGATTTTCCTCCGCCAGCGTGATGTGCTGCATTCCGCCGTGATCGGTACGGGGCATTTCATTCATCGCCCATTCGGCCCACGTTTCCAGCCACGGTAAATACGCTGGATTACGCGTCTCTTCATAGCGATACGCCAGCGTTAAAAATGGCGCCATCGTATTAACGTTTTTCGTCGTCGCGCCTTCCGCAAAACGATCGGCAAACCAGTCATCAATGATCTTACGCATCGTCTGGTCGCCGGTCTGTTGGTAATAGTGATACATTCCGTACAGGCCCACACCGTGCGTCCACTCCCATCCGGCCCAGCCTTTAGTATCGATCACGCGTCCGTCGTCCAGTCGCAATAAAAATTCGCCTGTCTCATCTTTAATATTGACCAGGTTATGCGTCACCTTTTGCACCAGGGCTTTTAGTTCATCTCTGGCGATAAAATGCTCAGGCTGACGCAATAGCGGACTGTGTTTGACTGGATAAACCATCATTTGCTTAACCTCTGTGTAATGTCGAATTCAGTGCTGCGTGCAGTTTTACCGCCGACGCAGTCGATTCGCTACAGTAAAAGCTAAGCTGGGCGGAAACCTTTTTGTTTCTGCCATTGCCAGAGCGTAAATGGCAAAAACACAAAGAGTTCGGCAACCTACCTCACCATTTTATAAAACGGCGTTTCTATTTATTCAAAAAGAGAGTCAGGTCTGCTACCTGGCAAAGAAAGGGGCGGTTAGCGGTAGTTCACAATCACCTGATTGCTCCGCACTTTTAACGCCGGGATAAGTCGGCCGCCGCCGGGGACTTCCCAGACAAAGCGGAGCGGCTCGACTGCGGGAACATGAGCAAAACCGTGGGTCGTGCCACTCTGACCATCAAGTTCTACGCAACGGGACTGGGAACATAAACGTACCCGTAAGCCCGCGGGAGTCGGGCCATTCAGTTCATAACGCCAGGCGACCAGCGTCATCACACCGGAAACCGGCTGGCGCGCCGACAATGGCGAAGACGATGCGGAAACACCCCGGTAATTTAAGGTTACACCCATACCGCTATCCTGCCACGCGCCTTCGCCTGCGGCCTGAACCGTCAGGGGAAAGAGCAACAACGCCAGCCATTTACGCATTATTTTCCTCCAATGGTCGCCGTCATGCGGATATGACGGTTATCGGAAAGCTCAAGGTTCGACAACACCACCAGCTGCGGTAAACTGCGCCGCAAAAAGCGGGACAATAATGGACGTAGCGCATGGTTAACCAGTAATACCGGCGGCGCGCCAAGCATCTCCTGGCGAGAAAGCGCCTCTTGCGTCTGCGCCAGCAGGCGATCCGCCAACCCAGGCTCAAGACCGCCGCCGCCCTGCAATGCCTGAAGCAGCAAACGCTCCAGCGCGGTATCCAGGCCAATCACCTGCACTTCTTCATTACCGGGGAACCACTGTTGCGTAATCGCTCGTCCTAATGCCACGCGTACCACGGCGGTTAATTCATGCGGATCGCTTTGTAACGGCGCATGTTCCGCCAGCGTTTCCAGAATGGTGCGCATATCGCGAATAGGGACTTTTTCCGCCAGTAAGTTTTGCAGGACTTTGTGTAAAGTCGTGAGGGTCACGACGCCGGGGACCAGATCTTCCGTGAGTTTAGGCATCTCCTGAGAGACACGATCCAACAGTTGCTGCGCTTCCTGGCGGCCAAACAGTTCGGCGGAGAATTGGCCAATCAAGTGGTTAAGGTGCGTCGCCACAACGGTACTGGCTTCAACGACGGTAAAGCCCTGAATTTGCGCCTGCTCTTTCAGGGCGCTTTCAATCCAGATGGCATCAAGGCCAAAAGCTGGATCGACGGTTTTCTCGCCCGGTAGCGTTCCCGCCGCCGTGCCGGGGTTAATAGCCAGCCAGCGTCCCGGATAGGCGTCCCCGCTGCCGATCTCTACCCCTTTCATCAAAATACGGTAGCGCGCAGGCTGTAAATCCATATTGTCGCGAATGTGGACCACCGGCGGCAGGAACCCCATATCCTGCGCGAATTTTTTACGAATACTGCGAATACGTCCGAGCAATTCGCCATCCTGTTGAAAATCCACCATCGGGATCAGGCGGTAGCCCACTTCCATTCCCAGTGAATCCTCAAGCTGTACGTCATTCCAGGTGGCTTCGACCACCGAGTTATTTTCCGGCATTTTTACCGGCTGCGGCTCCTCCGGCGCTTTTTCTTCACGCCCGCGCAGCCACCATGCCAGGCCGAGCAAAGCGGCGGTAAAAAGTAAAAATACCAGGTTAGGCATTCCTGGCACCATGCCAAGCAGCCCCAGCACCGCCGCCGCCAGCAGCATCACCCTTGGATTACTGAACAGTTGGCCAACCATCTGCTCGCCTACATCCTGATCGGTACTGACGCGGGTCACAATGACGCCCGCCGCCGTGGAGATAACCAGCGCCGGGATCTGGGCGACCAGGCCGTCGCCAATGGTCAGCAGAGTGTAGCTTTCCGCCGCGCTGCCTATGCTCATTCCGTGCTGCAATACGCCGACCAGCAGCCCGCCGACCACGTTAATGACCATGATGAGAATACCGGCGATGGCGTCGCCGCGTACAAATTTACTTGCCCCGTCCATCGAACCGTAGAAGTCGGCTTCCTGAGTGACTTCCGAACGCCGTTTTTTGGCCTCGTCTTCACCAATCAGACCGGCATTAAGATCGGCGTCAATCGCCATTTGCTTACCGGGCATACCATCCAGCACAAAGCGCGCGCCGACTTCGGCAATACGTCCGGCGCCTTTGGTGATGACCATGAAGTTGATAATGACGAGGATAATAAAAACCACAATCCCGATCGCGAAGTTACCGCCGACCAGGAAATGACCGAACGCCTCCACCACCTTTCCCGCCGCCGCCGCGCCGGTATGCCCTTCCATCAAAATAATGCGCGTTGAGGCGACGTTAAGCGCCAGACGCAGTAGCGTGGTAAACAGCAGGATGGTCGGAAACGCGGCAAAATCCAGAGTACGCTGGGTAAACATCGCCACCAGCAGCACCATGATCGATAGCGCAATATTAAAGGTAAACAATAAGTCGAGGATAAAAGCAGGTAGCGGCAGCACCATCATCGACAAAATCAGCAGAATGAGGATCGGCCCGGCAAGAATTTGCCATTGCGTCGATTTCAGGTTGCTGGGCAGGCGCAGCATCGCGACCAGATTAGCCATCAGTATTCTTCTCGTTCATAAAATCCAGCGCTTCTGGCACCGGAAGGTTCTCAGGTTGTGGAGGACGTTGCCCGCCCGCAAGCCGCCAGCGTTTAAGCTGCCAGACCCAGGCCAGCACTTCCGCAACGGCAGCATATAACTGCCCGGGAATTTGCTGATCGATTTCGGCGTGGCGATATAATGCCCGCGCCAGCGGCGGCGCTTCTAAAGTGGGAACCCGATGTTCAGCGCCGATCTCGCGAATGCGCAGCGCTATTAATCCAGCCCCCTTCGCGACCACTTTCGGCGCGCTCATTTTGTTTTCGTCATACTGCAGCGCCACGGAATAGTGCGTCGGGTTAGTGACAATGACGTCCGCTTTCGGCACATCTTCCATCATGCGGCGCTGCGCGGCGGCGCGTTGCATCTGGCGAATTTTGCCCTTAACATGCGGATCGCCTTCGCTCTCTTTAAATTCGTCGCGAATGTCCTGCCGCGACATGCGTAATTTTTTCAGGTGGCTAAAGATCTGGAAAAACACGTCAAATCCCACCATCGGAATCACGCCCAGTACCACCAGTAACGCGCAGAGTCCAACCAGATCCAGCGCATTCCCCATTGCGACGATCGGCGACTCCGCCATCAGGCGCATCATTTGTGGCCAGTGATACCAGAGATAAAAGCCGGTAACGCAGCCGACCAGCGTGGATTTCAACACCGCTTTTAGCAGTTCCGCGCCGGTCTGCGCCGAAAACATGCGCTTAATTCCCGGCAGCGGGTTTAATTTAGAAAATTTTGGCTGTAGCGACTTACCGCTAAAAATCAGGCCGCCAAGCATAACCGGCGAGATAAGCGCCACCAGCACCACGCCCGCGATGAGTGGTAGCAACGCCATCATAGCCGCTTTAATCAGCAAAATTATCTGTCCCAGGATCAGGTTAGGATCGTTCACCATACGGTGATCGAAGTGCAGGCCTGCTGAAAGCATTCCCGCCAGTTGCCGCGCTAACGACTCGCCGCCGAACCAAATAATACAAACGCCCACCAGCAATATCAGCAGTGAGGTCAGTTCTCTGGAACGGGGGATCTGCCCTTCTTCCCGCGCTTTTTCAAGTCGGTGGGGTGTGGGGGCTTCTGTTTTGTCGTCGTCGCTCTCTTCTGCCACGCAGCAAACCCTGGATAGATTGATAAGCGAGAATGATGCCAGAACCGCTTTACGCCAATGGGCAGAGTAAGCGGTAAAAAAGGCGGGGTTTATGGCGTTAATAGAGATAGCCGGATACGATAAGGAAGTCTCGTATCCGGCCTGGTTGACGGATTCGAACCCGATAAGCGCAGCGCCATCAGGTCAAAAAAGCTTAAAACCCAAGACTGTCCAGCAGGTCGTCCACCTGATCCTGACTAGCGACGACGCCAGCTTTCGAGGTATCCACCTGCGGGCCGTTGAGTAAGCTTTCGTTCTCGCGTTTTGGTCGCGCGCTCTGTTCCGGGATGTTTTCCAGCAGCACCATTAACAACTGGCGCTCAATCTCCTGAATCACGTCCATCATGCGTTTGATCACCTGACCCGTCAGATCCTGGAAATCCTGCGCCATCATGATGTCCAGCAGTTGCGCGTTAGTAAAGCTGGTATGGCCCGGGACATCCCTGAGAAACTGGCGCGTATCCGTCACCAGTTCACGGGCGTCGGAAAGCTCGATCGGATTGTCAAACCACTCGTCCCAACGTTGGGTTAGCGCTTTCGCCTCTTTTTCCATCGCATCCTGATGCGGCTGCGAGGCTTCGACACTGTTTAGCGCGCGTTCCGCCGCCTGCGCCGTCATCTGGACGACGTAATCCAGACGGTCGCGCGCATCAGGGATCGCCTCCGCCGCTTCGGCAATCGCCTGGTCCAGCCCCAGCTCACGCAGGCTGTCGCGCAGCATTCGGGTCAGACTACCGATGCGCGCAATGATGTCTCCTGCTGAACCTTCATCAGCAGGCTTGATAGATGGTTGCATCATCATCGCATCCTCACATGCCCAGTTTCTCAAAGATTTTGTTGAGCTTCTCTTCCAGAGTCGCTGCGGTGAACGGTTTTACGACATAACCGCTGGCGCCAGCCTGTGCGGCGGCGATAATATTCTCTTTTTTGGCTTCCGCCGTGACCATCAACACGGGTAACGCCGACATGGCGCTATCGGCGCGAATGGTTTTCAGCAGCTCCAGGCCATCCATGTTCGGCATATTCCAGTCAGAGATAATAAAACCAAAGCCGCCAGCCTGGAGCTTGTTCAGCGCATCGACGCCGTCTTCGGCCTCTTCCACATTGTTAAATCCAAGCTCTTTTAAGAGGTTGCGCACGATACGACGCATGGTCGAAAAGTCATCCACAACCAAAAATTTAAGCTCTTTATCCGCCATAAAATACTACTCCTGGTTCAAATACGTATCGCCTGTCCGGCACTGATTTTCGCCAGCATCTGCTGGCTTACCTGGCTAAGATCGACCACTTCGCTTACGCCACCCATATTGATGGCCTCGCGCGGCATGCCGAACACCACACAACTTGCTTCGTTTTGCGCAATGGTCCAGGCGCCAGCCTGGTACATCGCTAACATTCCAGCGGCGCCATCGTTGCCCATCCCCGTAAGAATGACGCCTACGGCGTTGCGCCCCGCGTGTTTCGCCACCGAATGAAACAGCACATCCACGGAAGGCCGATGTCGGTTTACCGGCGGGCCATCATGAATTTTGATTTGATAATTCGCCCCGCTACGCGCCAGCTCCATATGCTTGTCGCCGGGCGCAATGTAGGCATGACCTGGCAATACGCGTTCGCCGTCCTCCGCCTCCTTCACGCTGATTTGACAGAGTTTATTCAGACGCTCGGCAAACGAGCGGGTAAAGCCAGGCGGCATATGCTGCGTAATAATCACTGCCGGACTGGAAAGCGGCAGCGGTTGCAGCACATGTCGGATAGCTTCAGTACCGCCCGTTGAAGCGCCGATAGCAATCAGTTTTTCGGAACTGAGCAGCGGACCGGCTTTTAAGGTTGCCGGGGCCGCCATCGGTTTATGTGCGGCGATGCGGGCCCGCGCGGCGGTACGCACTTTTTCGGCGATCATCTCGCTATACGCCAGCATACCTTCACGAATGCCAAGCTGCGGTTTGGTGACAAAATCGATGGCCCCCAACTCCAGCGCCCGTAGCGTCACTTCAGAACCTTTCCCGGTCAGCGAAGAGACCATCACCACCGGCATCGGTCGCAGGCGCATCAGTTTTTCCAGAAAATCGAGGCCGTCCATACGCGGCATCTCAACGTCCAGGGTCAATACGTCCGGATTAAATTTTTTGATGAGATCCCTGGCGACCAACGGGTCCGGCGCAGTCGCCACCATCTCCATATCGCTATGGCTATTAATAATTTCAGTCATGATTTGGCGCATTAGCGCGGAATCATCAACTGACAATACCCTGATTTTACTCATGCTTTATCCTTACTTAGCGCATACACCGTCTGTCCGCGCAGGCTAAACTCGCGCACGAGGTTGCTAAAGTTTTCTGAGTGACCGGCAAACAACAGTCCGTCAGGTTTAAGGAGTGGAACAAAACGGCGCAGAATGTCCTCCTGAGTCGTTTTATCAAAATAGATCATGACGTTACGGCAAAAAATCGCGTCAAAGGGACCGGGTACGTTGTACTGCTTTTCCAACAAATTAACGGAGGAAAATTCAACATAATTGGCCAGTTCCTGACGCACGCGCACCAGTCCTTCATGCGGCCCCGTACCGCGCATGAAGTAACGTTGTAGCTGCTGCGGCGATAACGTTTTCAGTTCGCTGAGGCGATAAATACCGCTTCTCGCTTTTTCCAGCACTTCAGTATCAATATCGCTGGCGAATACTTTCCAGCGACCGGGGGCCATCCCCAACGCATCCGCCAGCGTAATGGCGATACTGTAAGGTTCTTCTCCTGTCGATGCCGCCGCACTCCAGACGCGGTACTCGCCGTGGCGGCGACGCGCATGTTCCGCAAGGATGGGAAAATGGTGCGCCTCGCGAAAAAAAGCGGTCAGGTTGGTAGTCAGAGCGTTGATAAAAGCCTGCCACTCAGCGCTGTTTTGATTAGCCTCCAGCATACTGAGATAACGGCCAAAATCATCCAGTCCCAGGGCACGCAGCCGACGGACCAGGCGGTTATAAACCATATCCCGCTTATGGTCGGCTAGCACGATCCCTGCGCGCTGGTAGATTAATTGACATATCCGACGAAAATGCGCGTCGGACAGCGCGAGGCGCTGTGTCATCTGTAACAATACTGACGTTTGCCCGGAGGGCAGAGATGATGTCATAGCGCCTTCTTAATCACATTCAAAGTACAACGGGCGCGCCCTGCGGCAGCGCCATGCTTCCCGTATTACACATTTTTTGCTTTTATCTATGCGAACCAGACGAAAGGTATCGGCGGGTTCGCAAATTAATCGATAACCGACAGCGCACGTCGATCAGAAGGTTTCCCAGTTCGCATCATCCCTGGCGGCTAATGACTGCGGCGTATTGCCGGACTGAGCGTTCACTGACAAACGCATCTCAGGTTTATTTACCGCCAGCGGTCGCGATGCCAGGCGGAAAGCCGATACCGCCTGGGTCAGACGGCTGGCCTGCTCTTCCAGCGCGGCGGCGGCCGCTGCGGATTCCTGAACCAGCGAGGCGTTCTGTTGCGTTACGCGATCCATTTCGGAAACGGCCAAAGCGACCTGATCGATACCCCGGCTTTGCTCATCCGAGGCGGAGGCGATTTCGCCCATGATATCCGTGACGCGCGTAACGGCATTGACGATGTCAGTCATGGTTTCCCCGGCGCTTTCCACCAGCACAGAACCGGTATCGACACGCGAGACGGAATCTTCAATCAACGCTTTTATTTCTTTCGCCGCCTGGGCGCTGCGGCTGGCCAGATTACGCACCTCGCCTGCCACGACCGCAAAACCGCGCCCCTGCTCTCCCGCGCGCGCCGCTTCTACCGCCGCGTTCAGCGCCAGAATGTTAGTCTGGAAGGCAATACCGTCGATAACGCTGATAATGTCAGCGATTTTTTTCGAACTGTCGGCAATTTCGTGCATGGTGTTTACTACGCCGTCGACCACTTTGCCGCCATGGCGTGCGGTCTCGGAGGCGCTTTGCGCCAGTTGCGAAGCCTGACGGGCGTTATCGGCGTTTTGCTTCACGGTGGCCGTCAGTTGTTCCATGCTGGCCGCCGTCTCCTCCAGAGCGGAGGCTTGTTGTTCGGTACGGGAAGAGAGGTCGGTATTACCGGCGGCAATTTCACTGGTGCCGGAATAAATCGCATCCGAACCTTCACGAACCTGCGTCACGGTGTCAATCAGCGAGCGTTGCATATGTTCAACCGTTCCCGCCAGTTCGCCAATTTCATTACGTCCTGAGACGGTGAGCGTTTTCGTCAGATCGCCGCTGGCAATTTCACGGATATGAGTAATCACTCGCGCTAATGGGTTAAGCAGGGCATGACGAATGCCGAACCAAACCACCATCAAAATCAGCACCAGCACGACCGCAAGCCCCCCCAGTTGCCATTGCGCAAAACGGTAGTCATGAGCGCTTTGATCAAATGTCTGGCGGTACAGGTTTTCGCTCACCCGGGCGTAATTGCCCAGCGCCTCGCCCAACGCGTTTTGCATTCCCTGGGTTGGCTGGGCGAAGTAGGCATCCATATTGCCATTGTCCAGAAACTGAATAAGTTCGGCTAATGCGGCCTGATAGCGCTGATATTTTTCATCGACGTTCGCGCTGGCCTCCGCCATCGCTGGCAATGGCGTCATGTTTTTGAAATTGGCGTAATGCGCCGCCGCCTGTGCGAGGGTCGTTTTTGCATTCTGGAGTAAATCCGTTTTGGCGCTGCTCTGCTGGTTAGAAGCGTCCATCATCATGCGTGCGGCGGAACGGCTCAGGTTAATGCGCGTTTGCAGCATTAAGTCCCATGTCGACGTGAGTTCGCTTTGTTGCTGGCGTAATTCGTTAGAAATAACAAAACCTTGCTGGTTATGCTGTAATGAAGAAAACAGCAAACCACCGGAAACAAGCTGTAGCAGTGCGAAAACCCCCAGCACCATCATCAGCATTGTGACAACGCGGATACGGTTAAACATAAGGCACCTTCCTGATAACGAGTTATCAACGTTATCGGCACCTGCGGTGATAACTTTACTTTTGCAAAAAGGAAATACGCTGTTCCGGAAGACGACATTGCCAATGACAGTGTCGCAGCGGCGATGCCGGCGCAAAATGCAGGGGCTGGGCGCGGGCGATGAAGAGGCACTCTCACCGCTGGCGGAAGCATAACGGTGAATATTGCCGAATGGCGCGACGCCATCCGGCAACGTTATTACGCGACGTGTGATGCTGCGATATCCAGCAGCGCCATCTCTTCGCTGTTAAGCAGTTTTTCGATATTCACCAGAATCAGCATACGCTCGCCGAGCGCGCCCAATCCCGTCAAATATTCTGTTGACAAGGTCACGGCAAATTCTGGCGCCGGACGGATCTGTTCCGCCGTTAACGACAGTACGTCAGACACGCCGTCTACCACTATCCCGACGACACGTTGCCCCAGATTCAGTACGATCACTACCGTATTGTCATCGTACTCAACGTCGCCTTCGCAGAATTTCACGCGCAGATCGACAATGGGGACAATCACGCCGCGCAGGTTAGTCACCCCTTTTATAAAGGCCGGTGTATTGGCGATGCGCGTCACCTGGTCATAGCCACGGATCTCCTGCACTTTCAGGATATCGATGCCGTACTCTTCATTTCCCAGTGTAAACACCAGGAATTCCTGACCTGACGGCTCGCCGGCCAGTTTGCTTACATTACTCATACCGGTCATATTATTCCCTTCTCACTCAATCAGGCGGCTGTGATCGCCATACGTTGTTCGCGGTTTAAACCCTGCAATGCGGAAACATCAACAATCAGCGCGACGCTGCCGTCGCCCAGGATCGTCGCGGCGGAAATCCCCGGTACCTTGCGATAATTGCTTTCCAGATTTTTGACCACCACCTGGTGCTGACCGATGAGCTGATCGACCAGCAGCGCGTAACGGCGTCCCGCGCTTTGCAGGATCACAACAATGCCCTGCGTGGCTTCGGTTTTCGCCCCGTCCACGTCAAACACTTTCCACAATTCGACCAGCGGCAAATACTCGCCGCGAACTTCCAGAACCCGTTCGCCGCCCGCCAGCGGATGAAGATCCTCTTCACGCGGTTGCAGCGACTCCATCACCGCATTTAACGGCAGGATAAAAACTTCCCCCGCCACGCGAACCGACATCCCATCGAGGATGGCCAGCGTCAGCGGCAGCAGAATACGAATCGTGGTGCCGGAGCCTTGTTTTGACTGGATCTCAACGTGACCGCCCATCTCCTGAATGTTACGTTTCACCACATCCATGCCAACGCCGCGACCGGAGACATCCGTGACCTGTTCCGCAGTTGAGAATCCCGGCGCGAAGATCAACATGCCTACTTCATCGTCGGTCATGTTTTCATTCACCGCCATCCCCTGCGACATGGCCTTCGCCAGGATACGCTCACGGTTAAGCCCCGCGCCGTCATCGGTCACTTCAATACAAATATTCCCGCCCTGATGTTCTGCGGAAAGAATCAGATTGCCGACAACATTTTTCCCCGCCTCAAGGCGTTTTTCCGGCATTTCAATCCCGTGGTCGAGACTGTTGCGCACCAGGTGCGTCAGCGGGTCGATAATGCGTTCGATCAGGCTTTTATCAAGTTCAGTGGAGCTCCCCACCAGCGTCAGCTCTACCTGCTTGCCCAGTTTGCCCGCTAAATCGCGTACCAGACGCGGGAAACGGCTGAAGACGTACTCCATAGGCATCATACGAATCGACATCACCGACTCTTGTAAGTCGCGGGCGTTACGTTGTAACTGACCCATACTGGTAATGAGATCGCCGTGGTTTACCGGGTCCAGCTCGTTAGAACGCTGGGCCAACATTGACTGGGTAATCACTAACTCGCCGACCAGGTTTATGAGCTGATCCACTTTCTCTACCGCCACGCGAATGCTGGTGGACTCGCGTTCACGCGCAGGTTTTTCACGCCCCGCATGATGTTCATGGGCCGCGCTTTTGGCGGCTGGCGCAACGACTGCCGGAGGCGCTACCGGCGCTACCTCGGTTTTCTCTTGCGCTTTTTCCACGGGCGCGGCGACCACTTTTTCAAAAGCGATCTGATCGGCCTCGATGACAAAACAGAGCACCGCGACAATGTCATCTTCCGCGACGCTGCCATCCAGAGTTGCCGACAGTGAATCCGCTCCCTTAACGACATCCGTCAGAGTAGCCAGATTGCCCAACTCTTCTTCAAGCAGATCGACCTCATTGGCTTTCAACCGTGAAAGTACAATGCGCAGTTTACTCTCGTCACGAGGCGATTCGGTTTCGGCTACGCTCTCTTCCTGGATCGCCGCGCTTAGTGCCGCGGTTTCTACGACCGCCGGCGTGGTTTCGCCTTTCGCCTCCAGCGCCAACTGGCGTAGCGCATTGCAGATATATTCGAAGCTTGCGGCATCCGGCTCTTCGGAGTTTTTATAGGCGTCGAGCTGTTCCTGCATAATATCTTTCGTTTCCAAAAACAGGTTGATAATGTCGGTATTGAGCTGCATTTCACCGCGTCGGGCTTCATCCAGCAGGTTTTCCATTAAATGTGTGGTTTCCTGCAGAATAGTGAAGCCGAATGTGCCCGCGCCGCCTTTAATGGAGTGCGCCGCGCGAAAAATGGCGTTCAGTTGTTCAGCGTCCGGGGATTCCGGCACCAAATCCAGCAGATGCTGCTCCATATCAGCCAACAGCTCGTCAGCTTCATCAAAAAATGTCTGATAAAAATCGCTAATATCCATGCTCACGCTATCACCTCGGTTCCGCTTTTGGCGATGTGGGTACGCTTGCCGGCGGGGCTGCCGCAGGCTGTTGTAATACACTTACCGGCTCATTCTGGCTTTCAGCGTTTTCATGCAAAATGGCCTGTTCCGCCTGTTTGTTTAACACCAGCAGGCTTATACGGCGGTTGATGGCGTCATCAGGACCGCGATCGCTCAGCCGCATCGTGGCGGCCATGCCAACCACCCGTAATACTTTTCCGTTATCCAGCCCGCCAGCGACCAGTTCGCGACGCGAGGCATTGGCGCGATCGGCGGATAACTCCCAGTTGCTATAGCCTTTTTCGCCGTTCGCGTAGGGAAAGTCATCGGTATGGCCGGCCAGGCTAATGCGATTAGGTATACCGTTTAACACTGGCGCAATCGCACGCAGGATATCGCGCATATACGGCTCAACTTCGGCGCTGCCGGTTTTAAACATCGGGCGGTTCTGGCTGTCGATAATCTGGATGCGCAACCCCTCCTGAACTAAATCAATTTTCAGATGCGGACGTAACGCGCGCAGTTTGGGATCGGATTCGATCAGTTGATCCAGATCGCCGCGCAGTTTGTTTAAGCGACTCTGCTCCATCCGTTTTTTCAGCTCGTCGATATTCGGCTGCTTTTCCACTTCACCCTGCTGTTGGGTGTAATCATCGCCGCCGCCTGGTATCGGGCTCTCGCTATTGGCAATCCGATTTCCCCCCGTTACCGCGGTGGCCAACGGCGTACGAAAATATTCGGCAATCTGAATTAATTCTTTAGGGCTGGATATGGAAATCAGCCACATCACCAGAAAAAAAGCCATCATCGCCGTCATAAAATCGGCGTAGGCAATTTTCCAGGAACCGTGCGCCCCGCCGCCGTGCGGTTTGTGCCTGCGGCGTTTTACGACGACAATGGGATGAGCCTGATTTTTCATGCTTCCTCAGTCGTCTGCTGCTGGTTTGGGTTTCTTACTGCACGAACGTGTTCTTCCAACTCAATAAACGATGGACGCTCACTGGAATAAAGCGTTTTACGACCAAATTCCACGGCAATCGGCGGCGCATAGCCGTTCAGATTAGACAGCAGTGTAATTTTTACGCACTGCATCATCTTGGTGGTTTCGGCGCTCTTCTGGCGCAAAACGGTCGCTAACGGTGAAATGAATCCATAAGCCAGTAAAATACCGAGGAACGTACCTACCATGGCATGGGCAATCAGCGCCCCCAACTCCGCTGCCGGACGATCGGCTGAAGCCAGAGCGTGAACCACCCCCATTACCGCCGCGACAATACCAAAGGCAGGCAGCGAATCCCCCACCATCGCCAGGCTGTTGGCCGGGACTTCCGCCTCGCTTTCATGGGTTTCAATCTCTTCATCCATCAACGCTTCAATTTCGAACGTATTCATGTTGCCGCTGATGATCAGGCGCAGATAATCGACAATAAAATCAAGCATTACCGCATCGGCCAGAATACGCGGATAACTGGCGAAGATTTCACTCTCTTTCGGATTTTCAATATCGCGTTCAAGGGAGAACATCCCCTGCTGGCGTGATTTGGCCATCAGGCGATAGAGCAACGCCAGCAAATCCATGTACATAGATTTTGTGTATTTCGAACGACGAAATAACAACGGGATCGCTTTCATCGTGCCTTTGATGGCCTTCCCGTTGTTGCCGACAATGAACGCCCCTATCCCCGCGCCGCCAATGATGACCAGTTCAGCAGGTTGATAGAGTGCCCCAAGGTGTCCGCCGGTCATGACATAACCGCCGAAAACTGTACCGATAACCACCAGGTAACCTAATAAGATAAGCACGACATCATCCTTCCGCTGTTGACTATGACAGGATGCGCAGTCGGGCGATTAACGCGAAGGCAAGGCAAAAAAAAAGCAGCGGTAATAACTTACCGCTGCTGGAGTGTTTGTCCACACCGTTTCGGTTAAACAGCCTGTTCGATCTGTTCATCCAGCAGTTGTGGAATAATATCGGCAGCATCTCGGGAAAGTTTACGTCTTTTTACTGCGCGGGATGGCGGCTGGCATAAACTACACGCAAAGCTGCCTACGGGCTGATGCGCATGGGTAATAAAGTTCCCACCGCAGCAGTTACAGCTCGACAATTCAAGCAACCCACTTTCAACAAAACGCACCAGCGTCCATGCGCGAGTCAGCGCCAACAACGGCCCTTCAGGCGGTTGCGGACACTGCTCAAGGTAAAGCCGATAAGCTTTAATCACCGCATCCACACCGCTGCATAAACCGGTCTTCAGTAAAAATTGCCAGGCGTTGCAGAACATGGAGGCATGAATATTTTGCTCCCAGGTCATAAACCAGTCTGTCGAAAATGGCAGCATCCCTTTAGGCGGCGGGCTACCGCGTAATTCTTTGTACAGCCTGATGAGGCGACCACGGCTGAGCTGTGTTTCGCTTTCCAGCATTTGTAGACGAGCGCCAAGATTAATCAACTCCATCGCCAACTGGATATCGCGAGCTTCCTGAACAATGCTTTTTTCACTCATTATCATGCCCTTTTCTTACGCGCCGTATCGTCCACTTCATTGAGCAGACGCGTTGAAAGCATGATACCTGTGTGAATCTGCTGTAAATCATCGACGCGCGAATCCTGAGTCAAACGGGTGATCGTCTGATGATCGTCAAACCGGAAATGACAAACTAACTGGTTCGTCTCCGCCAGTTTGACCATCTGCGGCAGGGTCAACGCGCCCAGTGTGTTTGCCATCTCTTCGTTGATACCGAGGCGGAACATCGCAGATGCTTTGTCCTGGACGATCAAACGCTGTGCAAGGAGTAAATATGACAAATTGATGTCATAAATGTGTTTTAGCAACTCGGATGTATGCATTGTTCCCATCCAGAATAACCAACTTTATTTTTGTGCGACGTAGCCGCACCCCGTGATGTCGCCGGGAAGGCCCGGTAAAAGAAGCAAAAAGGTCAAATGCATAGCAGCGCTCAGACATTATGGACATTGTGACGTATAACGCAGCCTCCCACTGAGATTCGCCTTACACGTTTACATCAATTTTTACAAATGCCTAAGATTTTTCCTAATTCGACGCAACTCTACTCGTCAGCTTCGTGACATACAACGGAGCGGGACGGCGATTTTAGAAAATATGTGATGTAGATCACATATTTTAACGGAATACTTACGATAAAACCATCAGCATGGCTTTTACTTTGTTTAATTAATAACCTAATGTTCACTTTTTCTATTCCACACTGCTGAATAGGGTTACGTCAACACCAAATTCTTTTTTGTTTCTCTCTGTTAAAATAACGCCAGGATAATAGATAACAGGCTATTATTTCTATTTTAGAAACGCTTTTATTTTACCTTTAGTAAACAGTAGCTTAAATATTAAACGTTATTAATTAATCTCGTCACAGCATACGCCCTCCGCTGTTAAAAATAAGCTCATTTGATTTAACTTTTAGCTTTCATTGTTCACCCATTTAAATGAAGCATCCTGGTGGTGTGTAAAAAGTGTCTTATGCCACGACTCTTTACATAAGAATAATTAATGATTAATTATGATGTCCTTCACATTAATGTGGCATTAGCGCATTGCAGAAATGCGATAAACAGAGTAAAGCTAAAGCACAATCTCATATTCTTGCAATCAAGGAGCGAGTTATGAGCTACACCCATATTCTTGTCGCCGTTGCCGTCACCCCGGAAAGTCACCAGCTACTGGCTAAAGCGGTCTCTATCGCCCGCCCTGTCCAGGCGAAAGTAAGCCTGATTACTCTCGCTTCCGATCCTGAACTGTATAACCAGTTCGCCGCGCCCATGATGGAGGATTTACGCGCGGTTATGCATGAGGAAACCGAGAATTTTCTTAAGATGCTGGGGGAAAAGGCGGATTATCCGATTGAACAAACTTTCATCGCATCAGGTGAGTTAAGCCAGCATATTTTGGCTGTGTGCCGCAAACACCATGTTGATCTGGTCATTTGCGGCAACCATAACCACAGTTTCTTTTCGCGCGCGTCCTGCTCGGCAAAAAGTGTCGTCAGCGCCAGCCAGGTAGATGTGTTGCTGGTACCGTTAGCGGGCGACTAGTCGCCGCTCGCGATATTTCAGGCCAGCTTAGGGAACGTCGCCACGTTGTTCTGCTGCTGACGCTTAGGGCTACGCGGCGTGACCTCCTTTAGGTCATGAATAAAACGTTCCTGCCAGCGGTTAATGTCATTTTTAACGATCACGTCCAGCATTTCCGCATGGCGCGAAATACGCTCGGCAAGGGGCATCGTTAACGCGCGATTGAGCGCCGCCGCCACGTCATCCCGATCGTAAGGATTGACGATTAACGCCGACGTCAGTTCATTCGCCGCGCCGGCAAACTGTGACAGTACCAGTACGCCAGGATTAGCGGGGTCCTGCGCGGCGACAAACTCTTTCGCCACCAGGTTCATCCCGTCACGCAACGGGGTGACGAGCCCGACGTCTGAATAACGGAATATCTTCATTAACAGTTTACGGTCGAAATGCTGATTCAGATAATAGAGCGGCGTCCAGCCCAATTGTCCATATTTCCCATTAATCCGGCCTGCTTCCGTCTCAAGCTGGTGGCGAATATCCTGATATGCCTGTACTTCGCCGCGTGACGTAGGCGCAATTTGGGTATAACGAATTTTTCCCCGATGCTGCGGGTAGTTTTCCAGTAGCGCTTCATACGCCAGAAAACGTTCCGGCAGCCCTTTCGAATAATCCAGCCGCTCAACGGAAAAAATATTCTTCACATTTTTCAGTTCCGCCTTGAGCTGCGCCAGTTTTGGCGGCAACGGCCCGGCAGCCTGCAGAGCAATCTCATCGGGCTCAATACCGATAGGATACACTTCTGTCTGGAAGTCTTTACCCCACGCGATATGCTGCTTGCCACTGCGAGTCGTGACTCGCGTTTGACTCGAAAGGCTATCCAGAAAAGCCAGGCGATCATTTTCGGTCTGGAACCCTAGCAGATCAAAGTCACACAACTGCTCCAGCAGTTCATCATGCGGCGGTAAAGCGTTAAAAATCTCCGGGGTCGGGAATGGAATATGCAGGAAAAAACCAATTCGGTTGTTCACGCCGCGTTTACGCAGCTCGCTGGCAAACGGTAACAGGTGGTAGTCATGCACCCAAATGATGTCGTTCTCTTTAATGAGGGGCAATAACTTATCCGCTAATAACGCATTCACCCGCATATAGCCTTCCCATGCAGGACGCTGAAACTGTACCAGGTCCAGACGATAGTGGAACGCAGGCCAGAGAACCGCATTGGAAAATTGACAGTAATAATCTTCGTAATCTTGTTCACTCAGGTTAAACGATGCCCAGGTAATATTACCTTTTGTCACCTTTTTTAATGGCTCATCCTCGTTACCTGTCTCGCCACTCCAGCCGAACCACAACCCGCCAGCCGCTTTTAGCGCGCCAAGCACGCCAACGGCGAGGCCGCCGGCGCCGCCTTTATTATCCGGGGGGGCAATTCGATTAGATACTACGACTAAACGACTCATAGCCATCTCTCCTGTTATTCATTACTTGTTGTTCTTGTTGTGGATAATTGATTTGTTCCAGCCAGCGCCAGACATCGGGTACGCTTTCCAGCCGCCATGCCGCCTGGGTTGCCCCGACGCCCACTTTTACGGAAATTCCGCCAGCGTGATTCACCACGCCAAAGCCAGCCTCATCGGTCAAATCGTCGCCCACAAAAACGGGAATCCGTCCCGCAAAGGGCGCCTCCTGCATAAAGGCGGCAATCGCTTCGCCTTTATTGGTTCCCTTAGGTTTGATTTCCACAACACATTTACCAGGCTGCAACGCCAGTTGCGGCCAGTGCTGCGTAACGTGTTGCGCAAGTGCCAACAGCGCCGCTTCATGTTCCGGAGCCTGACGGTAGTGCAGCGCAAACGCCATCCCCTTCGTCTCCAGCTCCGTTCCGGGCAGCGCTACAAGCGTCGAACGTAATAACGCCTCCACCTCACGGACTACCGCTTCAGGAAGGCGCACGATATGGGTTTTACCATTGATGTCACGACGCTCTGCTCCGTGAACGCCAGCGAGCGGAAAGCGAAAAGGCTTCGCCAAAGCATCCAGCTCAGTCATTGAACGCCCTGAAATCAATGCCAGTGCCCCTGCGTTGTGCGCCGCGAGACGGTCTAACAACTGAAGGATTTTATGCGGTACCACTACCTGATCGGGATGAGGCTTTATCTCTGCCAATGTGCCATCAAGGTCAAAAAAATACGCATAGTTCGCAGTGAGTTCGGGGGATACGGTTAACGGTTCTGCCACCCTGGTCTCCTCCTTATCATCATATTGAGACTCACAAACGGTCTCATTAGTCATGTAAGTATAGACAGTGTGACGCTGCTCGCCATTTAGAAAGACCATCGCCAGCCGGGGTAGCGGCTGGCGATGACGTGAAGCTATACTGTTTAGTTGAGTGTTAATTCATCAAATCGTACGCTTCGCTTTTTGCTTATAATGGTCGAAGATAACTGCTGCCAGAAGGATTCAGCCGCGAACCACGTACTGTGCAAAAGGTGAAATGTTGAGCAGGTTCATCGCGTTCTCCACCGTTCCTGATATCAGTACGCTCGCCACCACATATGAGACTTTTCCGAGGCCGCCTCTCAGGAATCCCCCCCTAAGACACACGCAGAAATAACGATTAACTCATAACCCAGGGAAGTCATTAGCCACCATGACATAACCCAGAGCGAATTCATCAGCCAAAAGGCAGGAAAGCCAGCACATTAATCCATAACATCAGCCAGCTAATCCTTACGGCCCTGGGTGAATAACGATTACCAGGGATAATAGATATGTTCAGCCTGTTCGCGAACCGGCGCATCGTCTCCCAGCAGTCTGGCGGAAAGGGTTAGCGCGAAATCAAAGACATGACCCAAGCCTTTGCCGCTAATTAAATTACCATCTTCAACAACGGGCGCATCCACATAGACACCTTCTGGAACCGCTTTCCACAGGTCGCCGGAACAGACATAACGACGCCCCTTCAGCAATCCGTGAGCACCCAGCACCCTTGCCGCCGCGGAACAGATAGGACAAATTAATTTGCCTGCCGCATCATGACGCGCAACGAAAGCGATCACCGCCGGATTAGCCGCCAGATTAGCGCTCCCCTGCGGACCGCCCGGCAGCACTACCGCATCAAAAAGCGCCTGCTGGCGTTCACTCAGCGTGCTGTCCGCAACCATAGGAATATCATGGTAACTCACCACCGCCCGTGATTCAGCACACGCCAGCGTTTCGACGTCGATATGCAAACGTCGCAGAATATCAAGAGTAACAATGGCCTCTGCTTCTTCAAATCCTGGCGCCAACAGCACCGCGACCTTTTTCATTGACTGCTCCTTGTTAACGAGTCACCCATCAAAACTGCGCTTAACCGAATAACGTGCTCGTATGATTAATGACATTAAAAATGATCTACCGCAAAATCGGCTAGTTTATAAAAACAGGCATATTTGCTCTCAACCGTTTATGCGTGTGATATCCAGACTGACTAATGTTTATTTTATTGAAATTAACATACTTGAAAGGCTTAACCCATGATCTGAAACAATGTTTCATAAATTACAAATATATATAATATCATTTAACTTTCAAATGGTTGCAACTGCCCCTCATCCAAAATCATTACACCTGAAAAAATCACACCGCTGAAAATGTAAAAAAAGATAAACAATTGCATTTAAGGATTTTCTTATTTTTATTGACGCGCTATTCTCATTACCGATCGATAAACAGGAAATGAGATCGCATAAGGGACTGGCGGAACGGAGTTCTTCTGCTAAGAGTATTTATTGTGCATAGAGGTAAGAATGTGACAACGGCCCGTTGCATTCTCGTCTGTCATGCACATCAACACTTTCTGGAAATAAGGATATTGTTATGGCAGCTGTAGGAATGGTTCAAAAGCTCAACACGCCAATGAACCTTGAGTTTTACGCATCAAATCTTTACCTCCATCTAAGCGAATGGTGTTCTGAACACAGTTTAACAGGCACCGCCACCTTTCTTCGTACCCAGGCGCAAGGCAACGTGACGCAAATGATGCGCATGTTTAATTTTATGAAAAACGCCGGCGCCACCCCTATCGTTAAAGCCATTGACGTTCCGGGTGAAGAGCTCTGCTCTCTGGAAGAATTGTTCCAGAAAACCCTGGAGGATTATCAGCAACGCGCCAGCACGCTGTCGCGTCTGGCAGATGAAGCGAAAGCGCTGAATGATGCCTCAACGCTCGATTTTCTCCATACCCTGGAAAAAGAGCAGCAGCAGGATGGCGTACTTTTACAAACTATTCTCGAAGAAGTTCGCAGCGCTAAACGAGCAGGGCTATGCCTGGCGCAAACCGATCAGCATCTCCTTAACGTCGTGACCTATCAGCATCACTGATAGCGGCACCCCGAGCGACAATATTGAGACGTTATTAGCCGGATAGCAACGCGAAGCAGCTTATCCGGCCTACACCGTTTCTGATCTGTTTGCCAGAGGTGGTGCCTGTCGCTACTGGCGTATTATCGGCACATCATGCCAGCCGACAGGCGCGAAACGCCTCTGTCTTGTCCAGGCATTACCCCAGCATCTCACGTACAAACGCTTCTATTTCTTTATTCTGGCCGTTTTCAAACAAACATTGCTGGAAACGCGGCCCTGAAACCGCCGTTTTAACCAGTTCAGGATCGATAGCCCGTAGTGTATCCAGATAATTCTCTTTGACGACCGCGGCCTTAACCTGATTCAAAATGCCCGCATTGCGTACCTGCGGCGTTTTGCGCTCAGGCGGATACCCCTCGCCTTTACGCCCGGTAAACGCTTTTTCAAAGATGAAACGCACGTTCAGCTCAGCGCCCCAGCCAAAGCCTTTCGCAAATGGCAGGGACAACGCATTGCCGTTGTTGATCTGCGCAAACAGAAAAGCATCTGCCGGATCGATGCAATAGCCACAAATGACACCTGGATGAATATTTAACGACATCAGCGCGCCCTGACCGGTGCCACAGCCAGTAACCACAAAATCAACCGCGTTTGCATTAAGCAGAATACTCGCCATGATGCCTAAATGAATGTACGTCAGGTGATGGTCATTTTCGTCGCACATGCCAACGTTAAAAACGGGAAATCCCTTTTCATTGGCGACGGCGCTAAGTTCGTTATAAATGATGGCATTTTTGCTGGCTTGGCTATTTTCCATCATCAGTGCAATTTTCATCGTGTTCCTCCTGAATGCAGACGGTCGCGTCTGCGTAAATCATGACGTTTTGCCCACACTACACACTTAAGAACACGCATTCAAATTTAATGAAACCAAGTTTCATTAAATGAAGAGACGCTCACACATTTTCTGTTCCCGCTGTAAACCTCCTGCCGTTACCTTTAATCAAGGCGAATCCGTAAGTTATTCCAGCCATTGACGGTGCAAGACACGAGGTAGCATGGTCTGATACCGAATTGTCGGAGCGATTTTATGAAGCCTCTTATTTTTACTCTTTCACTGCTAGCCCTGACGGGATGCACCATTACTCGACAAGCGCAGGTCAGCGAAGCCAGCCCGATAAGCGGCATCGTGCGCCTGACGTATAACCAGCCGCTATTTTTTACTTCACGGACAGATGATTATGTATCTCACGGGACCGCAACACGCGAATGCCAGCAGATGGGCTATGCCGATGCCGTTTCGTTTGGTCAGCCGGTAGGAACCTGTAGCATTTATGCGGGCTCGTTGTGTCTGAACACCCGATTTACCCTCTCCTGGCAGTGCCGGGGCGTTGCAGTCCCGCAAATTATGCCGCTTTATTATTAAGGCGGCTGGCTTAACGCCGACACCATGTACAATGGAGGAGAGCGCAGGGTCGCTATTGCCAGCATGAAGGTGCTGGCTTTTCTTTATTTTTATACCCTATACACTGGCGTTAATGCGTTTTATTCCCATTCGTATTTTTAATAATTAAATTTAATATTTTACCTTTTGCAAATAATAAAATAACAAATTATAGTGGCGCCACATTACCGTATATCTTTTGCTATTTGTGGAGCGGAACCATGCTGAAAACAGAAATGATCGATAAACTGAATGAGCAAATGAATCTGGAGTTGTACTCCTCCCTGCTCTATCAACAAATGAGCGCGTGGTGTAGCTATCACAGTTTTGAAGGCGCGGCCGCATTTCTTCGTCGCCATGCGCAAGAAGAGATGACGCATATGCAGCGCCTGTTTGACTACCTTACCGATACCGGAAGCCTGCCGCGCATTCATACCGTTTCTTCGCCCTTCGCTGAGTACGCCTCGCTGGATGAGCTGTTCCGCGCGACCTATGAGCATGAGCAGCTTATTACGCAAAAAATTAATGAACTGGCTCATGCCGCAATGACCAGCCAGGATTATCCGACATTTAATTTCTTGCAGTGGTATGTGGCAGAACAGCATGAAGAAGAAAAATTATTCAAATCTATTATTGATAAATTAACGCTGGCGGGAAAAAGCGGCGAAGGGCTTTATTTCATTGATAAAGAACTCTCCACCCTGGATACGCAAAATTAATCCAACACGTCCTTACACGGTGAGACGCGCTCTCACCGTGGCGTATTAATGGCGGCAGATTTTACTCTCATGCGTTGAAAAACCGTCCTCCACGGCAATAAACTTTCCTTTCGCCGCCAGAAACGCGACCAGTTCCGCCGCCGTCATATCTGATGCTGAACAAGTGTGAAATCGTGCCCGCTCGCCAAAGCGCGCTTTTATTGCCGCCTCCAGCGAGGTATGCGTGTACTGCTCGCCAGACTCAATCATCATGTTGAGTACTTCGTGACCGTGAATGGAATCCATAACCCCTCCTGAATAAAACTCGTAGCCTAATGTGTCCTTGTACGAGCGACTTTGCGCTAGCGCAGGTTTACGGCGGTTGCCCGCGTCTCCTTCCATATTCGCTTTTATGCCCGGAACTGTAAATTTTACAGTACACCCATTGTAACGACCATTTGACGAAAATAGCGTAATGCCTTACCCTGCGCCGCGGATATCACCGTTCTTTGTTACCGGGGTAGTAGAAAGCGTGAAAAACAGAACTCTGGGCAGTATTTTTATCGTGGCAGGCACCACTATCGGCGCCGGGATGCTGGCAATGCCGCTGGCAGCGGCTGGCGTTGGTTTCAGCGTCACGCTGGGATTGTTGATTGGCCTGTGGGCGCTGATGTGTTATACCGCGCTACTATTACTGGAGGTATATCAACACGTTCCGGCGGATACCGGACTGGGCTCGTTGGCAAAACGCTATCTTGGACGTTACGGACAGTGGCTTACGGGATTCAGTATGATGTTCTTAATGTATGCGCTCACCGCCGCCTACATTTCCGGAGCCGGAGAATTACTGGCATCCAGTATTAATAACTGGCTTGGCGCCACGCTCTCGCCCGCTGCCGGGGTGCTGCTGTTCACCTTTGTTGCCGGTGGGGTGGTGTGTGTGGGCACCTCGCTGGTCGACCTTTTTAACCGCTTCCTGTTTAGCGCAAAGATCATTTTTCTGGTCATCATGCTTGCGTTGCTCACGCCACATATTCATAAAGTAAATCTTCTTACGCTTCCTTTACAGCAGGGGCTGGCGTTATCCGCCATACCGGTCATTTTCACCTCGTTTGGTTTTCACGGAAGCGTACCGAGTATTGTGAGTTATATGAACGGCAACATTCGCCGGCTGCGTTGGGTCTTTATGACGGGTAGCGCCATTCCGCTAGTGGCCTATATTTTTTGGCAGCTCGCCACGCTGGGAAGTATCGACTCGCCGACATTCAGAGGGCTACTGGCCAGCCATGCCGGGTTAAATGGCCTGCTGCAGGCGCTCAGAGAAGTGGTCGCTTCGCCACATGTCGAACTGGCGGTCCACCTGTTCGCCGATCTGGCGCTGGCGACCTCTTTTCTGGGCGTAGCGCTAGGATTATTTGATTACCTGGCCGATCTATTCCAGCGCCGCAGTACGGTGTCCGGACGCCTGCAAACCGGGCTGATTACCTTTCTGCCGCCGCTGGCGTTTGCGCTTTTCTACCCACGCGGATTTGTGATGGCATTAGGCTATGCCGGCGTAGCGCTGGCAGTGCTGGCACTGCTCATCCCTGCCATGCTGGTCTGGCAATGCCGTAAACAGAGCCCTCAGGCGGGATATCGTGTGGCAGGCGGCACGCCAGCGCTGGCGCTGGTGTTTATCTGCGGCATTGTCGTGATTGGCGTCCAGTTTTCGATCGCACTGGGGTTCCTGCCCGATCCAGGTTAATGCCAGGCAAAGATTACCGGGCCCGGACGCCGTCCAGGCTCGATAATCATCACGCTATGGCCGTTTACGAGCCATTAATGCAGGCAGCACTGCTTAAATTTTTTGCCGCTCCCGCATGGACAAGGATCGTTACGCCCCACTTTCACCTCTGCTTTTATCGGCATCTGTAGCGGCGTCGTGTGCGGATGCGCCATCCACCAGGCATGCAGCTCAAGCGCCGCGATACGGATAGCGTCAACGCTTTTATCGAACGCTTCCGGGCTCATTTTATCCAACAGCGCAAAATTTTCTTCAGTGCCGTGTAAGGCAATCGCTTCCAGCGCCGGTTTTAGCGTATCCGGCAAGTCAGACCAGTCGGACAGCGACACTCCGCGCATGTAACCAAAGCACCATTCTTCAACAATCGTTAATTCATGGCCATCAACTTCTCGCAGGCCAAACAGCGGCTCGAACTGTTCTGGATAGTCTTCAAGCCGGGCGGCTGTGTCCGCCATGTGCTGGAACACCAGATCCATAAATCGCGTCATTTCTTTTTCAGATGTCCAGCGCGGTACGTACGCGGGTCCCCCCCATATCGCGACCAGCCACTGTTCCGGCTCGATGGGGCGCGGAGAGCTTAGTACCGCAGTAATCAGACCGTCCAGCTCCGCGACATCCAAAATGGCCTGATCGGTATTGTATTTCGTCAGCACATCATCCAGCCATTCCAGCTCGTTCTCGTTTAATGGTTCCATTTTCATAACGCTTTTCCTCAGTGATGACTTCCGCCTGTAGGCCTCTTACATTGCAGCGGATAAAAATAATTTTTTTGCAGGCAGTTTGGATGGCAACCATCAGGGGCCAGATTAACACGAAATGAGGAGGATTCCGGAAGTTAACGCACAAAAGGAGGATCAGGGCGCAGATTTTCCGCCAGGAAGCGCTCGCCCCACACAAAAGCGAGAGATGGGTTTCTCGCTATATTATACTCATGCTAACTTATACCACCGCCGCGGACAGATAAAACCGCCCTCTCAAATAGAGCTTATTTTCAGTAAAAAAGTGTTTAATGAGTTCGTCTACCGCTTCTCTGTCAGCAGAAAAGGTTATTTCCATAAACAGCGTATCGTACCCTATTTTGATATTTTTTTTCTTACAGTAAACACGGATCTCATCCTGCACACTCAGCAACGGCAGGCTAAATGTGTATAGCTGTTGCGGTTCTTTTTTCGCCGCTTTCTCAAAAACTTTAGTGACCAGATCTCCAAGATCGCGCTCTGACCGGGCACCGTTATTAAAATGCAATAAATTACGTCTTTTTACCACCCAGCCTCCAGCCAGATACCGCCAACAATAACTCTCACTTCAATGTGTGAGGCACATAATCACATCCAGAATCAGCTCCAGATAGTATTTCAAATAAACAGCCCGCACTATAGCGCATACTTTTTTCAGACACAGTTTACAGGGATACTCTCTTTATATCCACGCGCACGGTTGCCTTAATCATGTCTTCCGCGATAACACAGTTTGTCAACCTATTCTATATAACCAAGCTTAAACAGAACCTTACCAGCCAGCGATATCAGCTCAGGATTTTCAGGATAAAAACGCAGTAACGGCAAAAAAACCGCCTCACCGATAATGCTCCGGCTATTAGCATGGTTTGGGCGCAATCCCCAGATATTCTGATAAGTCATCGGCACGACCTGCCCATTCATGGTTGTGTTACCGATATACAGCATAATATGCCCTGGAATATAGACCAGCGTAGTAAACGGTTTTCCGTATCTGGTGAGATAATCGATCCGCATTTGGGGACTTTTATGACTAAGATCGACCACCCGTCCAGCAGCCTCTACCTGCGCGGATGAATGTCTGGGCAGGAATATGCCAAACGGCATTAACAGGCTGCGGACTTCGGCTGAACAATCATTATAAAAGTTAAAATTTCCCCAACCGTAGGGGGCGCCGTGCATTGCTTTCATTAGCACGGCGATATTTTCCGGCGTCATTTTCCACGGCATAGCCGTAAACTCGTTACCGCTTAGCCAGACCCAATGGATAAACGCACGACCATTGCTGTCGCGAACTGGCGCCGCAATCAGGAACTGGCCCGCCCGTTGATGTCGGAACGGTAAAATAGTGCCCGGTCGCCCGGTGAAATAATAGACGCCTGCGGCATGGACAGAAACCGGCGCGTTGATAAATGCCCCCAGTTGCTTGTGAGCGAGCAAAACCCACTGTGTTATAAATTTCTGATCCGTACTGGCAATATCTTCACTATGAACCCAGCCAGTTACCGCTGGTGAAACGACATATTGCCAGCGTTGGTCTTTGCTCTTCGTCAGCGTATAGACCGGCGTACCGGGACGCAGCGAAGACATTTGTAAATTATCAAACGGATACCCCTCGCCCGCCTGACGGGGATCGTTAAAGAGCGGGTCGTCCGTTGGCAGCGCTCTGACTAAACTTTCTCTGACCATAATACCTCGCCGGGAGGCATGATAGATATTGTCAATCTGCGTATCCGTATTCCCTCTAACCTCCTCTTTCCAGCGAGAGGTATAAAGTCTGAAGTTTTCCCCCCAATAAGCACTGCCGTCGCTAAGAAACTGCTTAATACTGGCATCCCGGGCCTGTGCTGCGTTTTTTTTCAGCAATGTGGTAATATAAAAACCATTCCACGGCGAGTGAGCTTCACTGTCCATTCCGAAATAATGAGATTTTAGTGCGTTAAAGTAGCGTTGTTGGGTAGCACTATCAATAACCGGAATAGTGTAATCAGCTGAGTCCGGAGGTATCCATTTATCAACCGACTGTGAATAATCCGCTAACGGAAAGCGTGTTTTTGTCGGGTCAATATAGCTCCCTGCGACAATTTCATCTTTGGCTGTTGATCGGTAGGTCGTCTGGTGGCAAGCGGTGAGGCACAATGGTATCAATAAAACGGCCCAGGTTTTCTTTTGCATCATCATCTCCGTAAAGCGGGGAAAGCATAATATAGAGACTGACCAAAACCGCCATTCACGAAAACCTGAAATTATCTGTAGTTGACCTGTTATTAAGACAATATTGCAAAACGTGATTAAATTATGATGCGGATCACATTACCTTGTAATGAATATTAGTTCGCTATCTACCTTTAATTAAATTGTGCAGAAAATACCCCTGAACAGTTATATACTCGTTTAATTTGCATAAATACTCCACTGGCCTGCCCCTGTTTTTTTCAGACAATACATATTGTAGCGCGTCAGTTCTACTTTTTTTATATACTCTGCAAAGTCATTTGCATCGACGTAGCCAATAAAATTATGTGCATCACATGTCGAAGAGGAAAGCTCACCTGGAAGAGAGTAGGTTACGATTGCACTCTCAGGCTCATACAAAATAAAAAAAAGTAAAAAAGCGCAACCTACAATCCCAATATTAATGAAGCTAATAAATAATTTTGCATTATCGGTATATTTCACTGGCAGACCTACTCTCTTTAATAAAGCAGGCATAAAACATATCAGCATTTTTTATAGAGATTAATGGATTTTATCGGCTGATTTACCCGACGTTTAGTATTTACCAGCCATAAGTTCTTGCGGGTCGGTAGCACATAACTGTTGTACTGGCAGAAATGCCGCTACCGGTGTTTTTTACTGTGTATCGCACTGGAGAGTTCACGCTCGCGGTCGGCATACAAATTGAAGGCACAAAAAAACCACCCGTAGGTGGTTTCACGACACTGCTTATTGCTTTGATTATTCTTGTCTTTCCCATGGTACCCGGAGCGGGACTTGAACCCGCACAGCGCGAACGCCGAGGGATTTTAAATCCCTTGTGTCTACCGATTCCACCATCCGGGCTCGGGAAAAATTGGAGGCGCGTTCCGGAGTCGAACCGGACTAGACGGATTTGCAATCCGCTACATAACCGCTTTGTTAACGCGCCAAATTTTTTTTACTTTTCAGCCAGCATTCGCTTTACGCCAATGCTTTTAAACTGGAGCGGGAAACGAGACTCGAACTCGCGACCCCGACCTTGGCAAGGTCGTGCTCTACCAACTGAGCTATTCCCGCAGTATCAAGCAACTTTGTTAATCACTTGATTTTGTTATCGTCTGGCAATCAGTGCTGCCGTTCGATGCGTTGCATTCTACTTACCTGACGCACTGAGTCAACGATATTTTTCGTCACTCACGATCGTTTGCTGAAATTTGCGGCGAAACGATCACTGATCAAGCAAATCTCCGCGTGCAGCGCTCAAATATTGCAACATGGACCACAACGTTAGCACCGCTGCGACAAAGAAAAGCGCGATCCCGGCATACTCTACCCAGATATTCGGACGCCACAAGAGCCACGCCAGCGCCACCATCTGCGCGGTAGTTTTGACTTTACCGATCCAGGAGACCGCTACACTACTGCGTTTGCCCAGCTCCGCCATCCATTCACGCAGAGCAGAGATAATAATTTCGCGGGCTATCATCGTCGCCGCAGGTAACGTCACCCACCAGCTATGATAATGCTCGGTGACCAGCACCATGGCGATCGCCACCAGCACCTTGTCGGCGACGGGGTCGAGGAAAGCGCCGAAACGCGTACTCTGGTTCCAGCGTCGCGCCAGAAAGCCGTCAAACCAGTCGGTAATAGCGGCAATACAGAAAATCAGCGCGCTGACCATCGGCGCCCAGGCGAACGGCAAATAAAACACCACGACAAAGAATGGAATCAGGATGACGCGAAACAGCGTGAGCAACGTAGGGATATTAAATTGCATAGTGACGGGTAACTATCTGTTGTCAGTGAAATTACCCCTATGTTGCTACAGTGGCCTCAATGTTTCAACGACCAGAAGATCTTTTCTGCCAGACCTTGCGAAATACCCGGCACTTTTGCAATTTCTTCTACGCTGGCGTTACGTAGCCCTTGCAAACCGCCCATATATTTCAGCAGCATCTGGCGACGTTTAGGCCCAACGCCTTCAATAGTTTCCAGCGTACTGGTATTTTTAACCTTCGCGCGTTTTTTACGGTGCCCGCCGATCGCGTGATCGTGCGACTCATCGCGAATATGCTGAATAACATGCAGCGCCGGCGAGTCCGGCGGCAGGCTAAACCCCTCGCCTTCCGGTTCAAAAAAGAGTGTTTCCAGACCGGCCTTTCTGTCCGCGCCTTTGGCGACGCCGAGCAGCAAAGGACGATGCTTATCCCAGGGGACATCCAGCTCAGCGAAAATGGCTTTCGCCTGGGCGAGCTGCCCTTTTCCGCCGTCGATCAGAATAACATCCGGAATCTTACTTTCTTCTATGGCCTTGCCATAACGCCGACGTAGCACCTGATTCATCGCCGCGTAGTCATCACCCGGCGTGATGCCCGCGATATTATAACGACGATACTCGGCGCGTAACGGCCCATTAGCGTCAAATACCACACAGGATGCGACCGTTTGCTCCCCCATGGTATGGCTGATGTCAAAACATTCCATCCGCTTGATCGCAGGAAGTTTTAATACCGTCGCCAGCGCGGTCAAACGCTGCGTGATGGTGGACTGCTGCGAGAGTTTAGTGATTAAGGCCGTTGCCGCGTTGGTCCGCGCCAGCTTGAGATAGCGGGCGCGATCGCCGCGCGGTTTTGTCTGGACATGAATACGCCGTCCGGCAAGTTCCGACAACGAATCGGCCAGCAGCGTTTTATCACTCAGATTAAAATCGAGCAGTATCTCGCCCGGTAGCGTGCGCATCTGGCTACCCTGCAGGTAAAACTGCCCGACAAAGGTTTCCACCACTTCGCCCAGTTCCGTACCGCCAGGTACTTTTGGAAAATAGCTGCGGCTGCCCAGCACCTTACCCTGGCGAATAAACAGCACATGCACACAGGCCATACCCGCATCAAAAGCCACGCCGATCACGTCGAGATCGTCGCCCGCATTGGAGACAAACTGTTTCTCCGTGACCCGGCGTACCGCCTGGATCTGATCGCGAATACGCGCCGCCTCTTCAAATGCCAAATCCTGGCTGGCCTTTTCCATCCGGGCAATCAGTTGTGTTAAGACCTGGTCGTCCTTGCCGGACAAAAACAACCGGACATACTCCACCTGTTGCGTGTACTCCTCCTCGCTGACCAGTCCTGCAACGCAGGGGCCTAAGCAGCGGCCAATCTGGTATTGCAGGCAAGGACGCGAGCGGTTGCGATACACGCTGTTTTCGCACTGGCGGATAGGGAAAATTTTCTGTAACAGCGCCAGCGTTTCCCGCACGGCATAGCCATTAGGAAATGGACCGAAGTACTCGCCTTTCGCATGTTTGGCGCCACGGTGCATCGCCAGACGCGGATGGGTATCGCCGCTCAGAAAAATAAAAGGATAGGATTTATCATCACGCAACAACACGTTGTAACGCGGTTGATACAACTTGATGTAATTATGCTCAAGCAGCAGCGCTTCCGTTTCAGTATGCGTTACCGTGACATCAATGTGTTGAATTTGCGCAACTAGCGCTTCGGTTTTACGCGAAGCCAGGTTGCTGCGAAAGTAGCTGGAAAGACGCTTTTTCAGGTCTTTTGCTTTACCGACATAAATAACCGTACCGCCGGCGTCATACATACGATAGACACCGGGTTGGCTGGTAACGGTTTTCAAAAACGCCTTTGCGTCAAATATTTCACTCACTGGCTTGTTAACGTCTCCGCATTACACAGGCCATGGCGGATTGCCAGGTGAGTCAGCTCAACATCACCATGAATGTTTAATTTACTGAACATACGATAGCGATAGCTGTTCACCGTTTTAGGACTGAGATTCAGCTGTTCTGAAATCTCATTGACCTTCTGACCCTTGGTGATCATCAGCATAATCTGCAACTCGCGTTCAGACAAACTGGCGAACGGCGTTTCCGTTTTTGCAGGCTCGATCTGACTGAGCGCCATCTGCTGAGCGATATCGGAGGCGATATAACGTTGTCCGGAATACACCGAACGAATAGCGCTCACCACCTCCTGAGGCGCAGCGCCTTTGCTGAGATAGCCAGCTGCGCCAGCCTGCATCACTTTGGCGGGCAACGGGTTCTCCGTATGGACGGTCAGCATGATCACTTTGATATCCGCTGTCGAGCGGGCAATTTTACGCGTCGCCTCAAGGCCGCCAATACCGGGCATGTTCATATCCATCAGCACGACGTCAACGGCGTTAGTACGGCACCATTTTACCGCATCCTCTCCGCAGCACGCTTCACCGACAACTTTAATGCCCTTTATATCTTCAAGAATGCGTCGTATCCCTGCGCGCACCAGTTCGTGGTCATCAACAAGAAGAACGTTGATCAAAGGAATATCTCCAGAATAGGGATAACGCTACTGATAGTTAATCGCCCTTATATTAGCTGGTTTTATCTCAACTTTGAAACGTAAAAAAACACCGGGTATTCGATTTTGCTCTCGTTTTTGGAAATTATGTTGTACGTCGTGTGGCAACTACCAACGTTGTAGCCCCTTCTGGCGGCGCTGTCCCGGGCTGCTATTTCATAATGGTGACAAAAATTTCACGTTCCGCTGTCTAAACACTAATTAGGGAATCAACTTTGTAACAATAATTAACGAGTAAAATACGCGTAATAAACAAAGAATGAAGAAAATATATGCATCACGCAGCAACGTTTATTTTGTGGGTAACCCCTCCGCTTTTTGATCAAAAAACAACCACTGCTATTTTTAGCGTAGCTTATGGTATACTCCGCCGCCTTAACATCTGCTATCGCACATTTTCACTGAAACATAACGAGGAAAATAAATGAGTACGCCTGATTTTTCCACCGCTGAGAATAATCAAGAACTGGCTACTGAAGTCAACTGCCTGAAAGCCATGTTAACGCTGATGCTGCAGGCGATGGGCCAGGCCGATGCAGGGCGCGTGATTCTTAAAATGGAAAAACAGATCGCGCAGATGGATGATGAAGCACAAGCGGCGGTATTTTCCAGTACGGTTAAGCAAATTAAACAGGCTTACCGCCAGTAGTAAAAAACCGGCTGTTAGCATCGCTTTCAGCCGGTTTCGCGTCTGGCGTGAAGCATCGTCAGCACGTCATATCAGACCTGTCGCCGCAGCGTAGCAGGCAATCTGTGTTTTATTTGGCGCATTGAATTTCTTCTGCATGTTTTTCTGATGGAAGTTAACGGTATTTTCAGAAATCGACAGAATAATGGCGATCTCCGATGAGGTCTTCCCTTCCGCCGTCCACTTCAGAATCTCTTTCTCACGTTTACTGAAACGCATCTCAGGCGCCATCACCATGTCGTCTTCAAATCTTGTCAGCGCCGAAAGACTCTCCCGCGCCAGCAGTTGCAACCTCAGCTCCACTTCATCGTAGGTAAACGAGGAGCAGCGTAAACTGCTACGGGAGAAAGATAAAAAGCCCAGCGCCCGGTTCGGCAACATCACACACTGGGTTACGCCTCTGCGTAATCCGAAACGCTGGGCGGCATCCCACATCGCCTGCGCTTCATGAAATAGCATGTCATCCCAATGTAAATGACCCTGCCTGAAATTTTCCGGCTTTAATACCGGATCGATCGCGAAATAGTTTTCGGACTGGTAATGCGTTACCCACGCCTGAGGATAGGTGGTACGAAGCGATATTTTAGGCCGGGTAAAGGGAACGGGATGGCGAACACACAGGGCATAATAATCAAATTCCAGCCGCTGTGTCTGATATTGCAATTCAGTATAAACATCCTCTGCTGCCGCCATCTCCTGAAAGCGTAACAACATTGCGCGTCGCCAGGTGAAGAAATCATTTTCCTGCATATTTTATGGTCACGCCTTTGATATTGATAATCATTATTATGAATGGCTTAAATTAACACATAAATAGTGTTTATATATAAGAAATATCGGACGAATCATAGAATACTTGAGCGGCATTACAGTTTTTTGGCTTCCGCCAGAGAGCGAGGTTAATAATCTGGCAGAATGACTTCATAATTATTCATTGCGCTCGCCCGAGGCGCGGCTAATTCGGGCGAGCGTTGAAAAGGTATTATTTCACTAAAAATTTCTCAAGGAACTGGCGGGTACGCGGATGCTGAGGATCGGCGAACAAGGTTTTCGCCGGCCCCTGCTCGACGATTTGCCCCTGATCCATAAATATTGCCCGATCAGCCACGTCACGCGCAAAGCCCATTTCGTGAGTGACGATCACCATCGTGCGCTTTTCCTGCGCCAGCTGGCGAATCGTATTAAGCACCTCGCCGACTAATTCAGGATCAAGCGCCGACGTCGGCTCATCAAACAGAATCACTTCCGGGCGCATCGCCAGCGCGCGTGCAATCGCCACGCGCTGCTGTTGCCCGCCCGACAGGCGGCGCGGATAACGGGTCTCTTTACCGGCCAACCCGACTTTGGCTAACAGTTCCCGCGCCAGCGCCGTCGCCTCGGCTTTCGGCTCTCCCTTTACAATTACCGGACCTTCAATGATATTTTCCAGCACAGTACGATGCGGGAACAGGTTAAAACTCTGAAAGACAAAACCGACATGCTGACGTAGCTGGCGAATCAACCCTTTTTGCTGGCTGAATGGGCGGGCGGTATCGATGATAATATCGCCCACTTTAATGGTGCCCGCTTCCGGTTGTTCCAGCAGGTTAATGCAGCGTAATAACGTTGTCTTCCCTGAGCCGCTCGGGCCGATAATGGCGACGACTTCTCCGGGCTTTACCTCAAGGTCGATACCGTGCAGCACCGTTTGACCATGAAATTTTTTGACCAGGTTGGTGACTTCGATAGCACTCATTTTGGCTCTCTCTCCTGGCGGTTAAGCTGGTTTTCGAAATAGTTTTGCAGTGCCGATAAGACGGTCGCCATTACCCAGTAGATTAACGACGCGGCCAGATACATGGTAAACACCTCCAGCGTTCGCGAGGTAATTAACTGCGCCTGGCGGAACAACTCCGGCACCTGAATCGTCGCGGCGAGCGACGTATCTTTCACCAGGCTGATAAAGCTGTTGCTCAACGGAGGAAGCGCGACGCGAGCCGCCTGCGGCAAAATAGCGCGACGTAGCGTTTGCCACGGCGTCATGCCAATGCTCGCCGCCGCTTCCCATTGTCCCTTGTCGATAGCCGAGATCGCCGCGCGCAGCGTCTCGGACGTGTAAGCCGCGGTATTGAGCGATAAACCAATCATCGCCGCCGGGATAGGGTCCAGCTCAATCCCAAATTGCGGCAGGCCGTAATAGATCATAAATAACTGGGCGATAAGCGGCGTACCGCGAAAAATCGAAATATAAAAGCGCGCCAGCCAGCGAACCAGCCATAGCGGAGACATCCGCATCAGCGCCAGCACAAATCCCAGCAGCAGACCAAAAAACATACCGCCAATACTCAGTTGCAGGGTAAAGACGGCGCCTTTAAGCAAATACGGCAGCGATTCAATAACCAGTTGGATACTTTCTTGCATTCGCGTTGATTACCTGGAGGTTATACATGAGGATGGTAGGCAAACAGCGCAGGCGCCCCACCGGTGTGAATAAAGAGAATCGGCCCGTCATCGTTAAAGCGTTTCTGGCTGATGCCGTCTATCAGACCCGCCATCGCTTTGCCGGTATATACCGGATCCAGCAACACCCCCTCCAGGCTCGCCAGCAGTTTCACCGCCTCCATCCCCGCGTCATTTGGCACGCCGTAACCCGGGGCAAAATAGTCATCCCATAAATGAATATCCGCCGTCGCCGTCAGCGCCAGCTGACCGGCAATAGCCTGCTGCAAGGCAATCACTTTGGGTTTCTGCTCGGCGACAGAACGTGAAACGGTCACGCCAATCAGTTCGACGTCAGGCATCAGATGTTCCAGCCCGACAGCTAACCCGGCGTGCGTTCCGGCGCTGCCGGAGGCCACCACCACCGAAGAGAGCCCGACAACTTCTTCACACTGCTGGGCGATTTCCAGGGCGCTCTCTACGTATCCCATTGCCCCCAGCGCGCTGGAGCCGCCGACCGGAATCACATAGGGCCTGAACCCTTGCGCTTCAATACGCGTCGCCAGCGTTTGCAGCTGCGCATCCGGATCGGTTAGCGCATCGCACATCTCAATTTGCGTATTAAATAAATCCAGTAACAGGCGATTACCATTCGTCAGGTAATTTTCCGCGGTGGTACCGATTGGATTTTCCAGCAAAGCGACGCAATGCAGCCCCAATTTGGCCGCGACCGCCGCCGTCTGACGGACATGGTTCGACTGAATCGCCCCTGCGGTTATCAGCGTATCCGCCCCTTCTCGCAGCGCGTCGGCCACCAGAAACTCCAGCTTGCGCAGTTTATTGCCGCCCATTGCAATGGGCGTAACGTCATCGCGCTTAATGTAAATCTCACGGCCAAGATAATCAGACAATCGCGGCAGGTATTCGAGCGGGGTCGGCGCGCCAATAAGCTCCAGGCGAGGAAAGCGCGTTAAGTGATGTAGTGGCATTGAGCCTCCGGTAACGTTGTGGTGTGTTCTTTTTATTATGCACGTTGATCCAACGGAAATAAAAAAGGCGCCGATTCACGCGCCTCCGTTTGCTGACATAGTATGAGGTTGATATTGCCCGGCGGCGCTCTGCCTGCCGGGCAACGTAGAGCATTATTGGGTCACGTCAGCGCCAAACCATTTTTCAGAGAGCGCTTTTAAGGTGCCATCTTTTTGCATTTCCGCAATAGCGTTATCTACCGCCTTCAGCAAGTCTTCGTTGCCTTTACGTAACGCAACGCCGGACTCCTGACGCGAAAACGCATCACCGGTGACGGCCAGCGTACCTTTGGTTTTTTTCACCAGATCCAGCGCCGCCAGACGATCGACTAAAATCGCGTCAATACGGCCTACGCGTAGATCCTGGTATTTTGTAGGATCATCGTCATAAGTACGGATATCCACGCCCTGAACATGTTGACGTAGCCACTCTTCATAGTTAGTCCCCAGCCCAACGCCGACTTTTTTGCCCTGCAGATCGGCTGCCGTTTTGATCGTGCCTTCATTCCCTTTTTTCACCAACGCCTGAACGCCGGAGACCGTATAAGGCGTAGAGAAATCATATTTTTTCTTGCGGACGTCTGAAATCGTGACCTGGTTTATCACTACATCAATGCGTTTAGCGTCCAGCGACGCCAGTATTCCGTCCCATTTGGTCGGCTTCAACAACGCTTTAACGCCCAGATGTTTTGCCAACGCCTCGGCGAAATCGACTTCAAAACCGGTTAATTTGCCGTCTTCGCCCTGAAAGCTAAACGGCGGATAGGTACCTTCCAGCCCTACCAGCAGCGTGCCGCGTTCTTTAACTTTGTTCAGCAAACCCTCATCGGCAAAGCTCTTCGCGCTCATTCCCGCCACCAGCGCTACAGCCATTACTCCCATCAGTGCCTGACGTCCCAGCAGTGCTAATTTCATAGTAACCCCGAATATTGCCGTTAATGACCATAGACTGTGTCCCGCCATGGCGCATCGTCACGTCTCGCGAACCTTTGGGGGACTCAGCCTAATGTAGAAGGTTTGCCACGTTTCACCAACACGACTCTGCTACATCTTATGCTTTTTTAATATATATCAGAACTGGCGGTAAAGGGGGATTTCTGTCTGGGCGCAATCTGCTGATGCGCTTTATATTGCTGGTATTTACGCAGTGCGATACGGTAATTATTGGTGCTGGTTTCCGGCAACCATGGCGCCAGGCTTTCATCGAGAAAACCGTCCTGCAGCAGATCGTGGGAAATGTTTTGCTCGCTGAGGTAATTGCCAAGACGTCGTAAACGCACGACATATTCCCGCACCGTGCCATGGCTCATCTCGGTTTGTTCAAACAAATACTGTTTGAAACCGATAATATCGAAAAAATCACTCTGCTTTTTGCAGTGCAAATCGCCGCAAAAGCGACACAGCGCCACCCACTCCTTCTGCTCCCGCTGCCAGGCAGCGTCGTCAAGTAGCATATCCAGCTGTGAAATAGCGATTTTATTAACGATCTTGCCACGGCGAACCAGCGTAATGCGGTCGAGCAATTTGTGACAATGCGCGCAATGCGTCTGGCTGTGTTTAAAGTCTTTAAGATAGCGGCTCAAGGGCCGCCTTTTAGGTTGCTGCACCGTCATGAGAACTCCTGGTAGTCTATACGTTGTGCGGCACTTTTCGGGTGCGATCATGCGCTACCTATAACTTACCCAGTTTGGTGCGTAATCGTTTGATGGCCTGACTATGCAACTGGCTGACCCGCGATTCGCCGACTTCCAGTACCGCGCCAATCTCTTTGAGGTTGAGCTCTTCCTGGTAATACAGCGTTAACACCAGTTGCTCGCGTTCCGGCAGCGATTCAATCGCGTCCATTACCCGCTGTCGCAGGTCGCCCTCCAGCAGTTGATGTAACGGGTTTTCCTGTTGATGTTCTTCAGTCACCAGTTCGATGCTATCGCCATGCTCTTCCCGCCACTCATCGTAAGAGAAAAGTTGGCTGTTGTTGGTATCGAGCAACATCTGACGATACTCCGCAACAGGAATGCCAAGACGTTCCGCCACTTCGGTTTCCGTCGCATTACGCCCCAGTTCCTGCTCCAGTTGTCCCATCGCCTGCGCCACTTCGCGGGCATTACGCCGGACGCTACGCGGCACCCAATCGCGGCTGCGTAATTCATCCAGCATCGCCCCACGAATACGCTGCACTGCGTAAGTGGTAAATGCCGTTCCTTGCAAAGCGTCATATCGGTCGACCGCATTTAATAACCCGATGCCGCCCGCTTGTAGCAGATCGTCCAGTTCCACGCTCGCCGGCAATCGCACCTGCAGGCGCAATGCTTCGTGACGCACCAGCGGTACATAACGCTGCCACAGCGAGTGTTTATCCATTACACCTTCAGCGGTATACAGTGAATTCACGATAAACAGCCCTGCGTTAAATGAGTTATCGGCATGATTATCCGTTTCTACAGAGGGTTCTATCGAAGGAATAAGGCTATAAAAGAAGGGTTATTTCACTTATGTAACCTGTAGCGCCTTTTTAGCGGTTCAAAGAGCAGAATAAAATCAGCCAGATAGGATAAACGGGATGCGCAAAAGCCCACCCCGAACAAAACTATGTCAGAAGATGAATCATCGACAGATCGTCGCCAGTACGCACCGTTTCTATATGGCGATGAAAATTCGCCGCCACCTCGCTGTTATGCTGGCTGCGGGAGTGAAAGCTATACACAATATTGGTAACGTCATCCCACTCAAGCCGCCCGCGCTCATGCACACTGGCTGCCGTTAATAGCTTAATAAAGGCATATTCCGCCACGATAATATACAGCGCGCGTAACGGGTCGACATTCGGCTGGTTGGGGAAATTATTTTCCCAAATTTTATAGAGAATTAAATTTCTGAAGGCCCAGTTCTTCTGCTGCTCATCCGCCTGTAAACAGCGCGCTAATGAGGACTCAATATCGCTAACCTTCTGCTCCATTGAAACGCCCTCTTCCGCCGTCAGCACCCGCAGAAGACACTGGATGTAGTGATCGAGGATAACACTGCCACGATTAAGCGGGAGCGAGCGGAAATAGTCCTGCATCTGCAATACCAGCGAGGTTTTTACCTTGCTATCCGGCGCGATATTCATTAACTCCTGCGCCAGCACGCCGGTCTGCAACTGTTCAAGTAACGCGGCATACACCTGTTCCAGTTCGCCCAGCGCGGCATCATCAATTTTGGCAAATTTCTGTGCATACATGACGAATTTAATCAACGCATAGAGCGCGGCTTCCGTACTGCTGTTGGCATGGTTGATCAGACTCAGGCAAAACAGATTGAGTAACTTTTGCTGCGCTGGGAATAACGGCGCAGTATTGAATGTCTGCTGAATGATTGTTTTTTCGCTGAGTGCCATTGCGTCAGGATCGTTTAAAATGCGGGACGTCACCTCCGGGCAGGCAAGACTCAGAGAGTTACGCACCTCATTTTTATAGGTATGATGCGCCCGCGGGAAAGAGGAACAGGTATGACTTAATGCCTTTGCGCCTAACGTTTTTTGCACCCGGCACAGACGGTCCTCATCCAGATAAGGGCAATTCCCCAGCGCCGAAGGCAGCTTAATTTCCCCCCAGTGGCTGTTGTTCTTTTTCAGCAGGATAATATGGTCTTGCGCGATGGTACGAATCGCCGTGTCTTTACTGGCGAGATACTTTTTGACCGTCGTCTTATCCAGCGTGATTTTCCAGCCCTTACAACAGTGATCGCGGCAGGCCGAGCCAGAACAGGAAAAGTGGGTGACAAAGGCAGGTTCAGTGACGGTGATTTCTTTCATTACACAGGCTCCGGAATTAAAAAAGGCAGCTTTCGCTGCCTTGATTGTGTACCACGTGTCGGTGAATCAATCGCCGGATTAACGCAGTAAAGAGAGGACGTTTTGCGGAACCTGGTTCGCCTGCGCCAGAACGGAAGTACCAGCCTGCTGCAGAATCTGCGCGCGAGACATGTTGGAGACTTCGGTCGCGTAGTCGGAATCTTCGATACGGCTACGGGCAGAAGACAGGTTATTTACGGTATTGCCCAGGTTGGTGATAGCGGAGTTGAAACGGTTCTGAACCGCACCCAGGTCAGAACGCAGCGCATCCACCTGCGCCAAAGCAGCATCAATTTTCTGCAGCGGGTTTTCAGTGGTTGTAGCAGCCGCTTCCGCCAGCTCTGGCTGTGCTTTGAAATCATGACCAGCAGCTTTGCTGGCATTGTAGGTTTTACCGTCGATAGTAACAACTTCGGTTTTACCGTCTACGCCACCCAGTTGGTTCAGTGCAGTTTTTGTGTTGCCGTCTTTATCGGTATATTCAGTGGCGTTAATGCTGATCGATCCATCTTTATTTTTAGTTGCAGCATAAATATCGTCTCCAACTTTAACACCGAAGCCGCCATCAATCGTCTTACCGTTTTTATCCGTGTAAGACATTTTCACAACTTCAGATTTAGCAGCATCAGCGGCACTTACACCTGCAGCTGTTAACTGATCTTGTACAGCCGAACTCGGTGTATTTAGTCCCTGAACTTCAGTAACTTCAGACACACCTGCTGGTTTTGCTGCTACAGTATTTGCTGCTGCTGCAGGAACTGTAACCGCTCCAGTAGTTGTATTAACGTCAACTTTAAGGAAACCATTTTTACCTGAGTCAGTCGCATCAGCAAAGCTTACTTCTACATAGTAATCTGTACCATTAGAGTAAACTTTACCGTCCTTGAGGGCACCAGCTGTTGTCGCACCTGTTACGCCACCTTTAATTGCATCGGCAGTAAGAGCACTAGTATCCAGTTTGACACTGTTTTCAACTGTAGCTTGAACATCATACGCTTTCTGCACATTCAGCGTATCCAGACCCAGGGTCTGAGAGTTGATCTGCTTCAGATCGATATCGATGGTTTCACCGTCGTTGGCACCAACCTGGATGGTCAGGGTGTTGTCCTGCGCCAGAACTTTCACGCCGTTGAACTGAGTCTGACCGGATACACGGTCGATTTCGTTCAGGCGCTGGGTGATTTCAGCCTGGATGGAGTCGAGGTCAGACTGGGAGTTGGTGCTGTTAGCAGACTGAACCGCCAGTTCACGCACACGCTGCAGGTTGTTGTTGATTTCGTTCAGCGCGCCTTCAGTGGTCTGCGCAATGGAGATACCGTCGTTAGCGTTACGGGAAGCCTGAGTCAGGCCTTTGATGTTCGCGGTGAAACGGTTAGCAATCGCCTGACCTGCCGCATCGTCTTTCGCGCTGTTGATACGCAGACCGGAAGACAGACGCTCGATAGCGGTACCCAGAGCGGACTGGGATTTGTTCAGGTTATTCTGGGTCAACAGCGACAGGCTGTTTGTATTAATGACTTGTGCCATGATCTTTTCCTTATCAATTACAACTTGATGTTATTGGGCTGTTGCCCACGGTTTCTCACCGTAACCCTTGTATCGGCACCTGAATTTCGAACTTTAGAAAATTTTTCACTTCCCCCGATCTTTTTCTTAGGCGGCGAAATAGCCGCTTTATGCATCATTATTCCGCGCATTATTTTTGCAAAATTATCATTAAACTTTGCCTCCAGATTGCCGATAACGCGCTTAACTACTGTTTGCAATCAAAAAGGAAGAAGGCATGGCTTCAATTTCATCATTAGGTGTGGGATCAAACTTACCGTTAGACCAGTTGTTGACAGACCTGACAAAAAACGAAAAAGGACGCTTAACGCCAATTACCAAACAGCAGAGCGCGAATTCGGCAAAGCTAACCGCCTATGGCACATTGAAAAGCGCATTAGAAAAATTCCAGACGGCAAATACCGCGTTAAATAAAGCGGATTTATTTAAGTCTACCGTGGCGTCCAGCACGACAGAGGACCTCAAAGTCAGTACTACCGCTGGCGCTGCCGCAGGGACTTATAAGATTAACGTAACCCAGCTTGCCGCCGCACAGTCGCTGGCGACAAAAACCACCTTCGCAACTACCAAAGAGCAGTTGGGCGATACGTCGGTCACGTCCCGGACAATTAAAATTGAACAGCCGGGACGTAAAGAGCCGCTGGAAATTAAGCTGGATAAAGGCGACACCTCCATGGAGGCGATCCGTGACGCCATCAATGACGCCGACAGCGGTATCGCCGCCAGTATCGTTAAGGTCAAAGAGAACGAATTCCAGTTGGTGCTTACCGCCAATAGCGGTACCGACAATACGATGAAGATCACGGTGGAAGGCGATACAAAACTTAACGATTTACTCGCTTATGACAGCACCACCAATACCGGCAATATGCAAGAGCTGGTGAAAGCAGAAAACGCGAAGCTGAACGTAAACGGCATCGACATTGAGCGTCAGAGCAATACCGTAACCGACGCCCCTCAGGGAATTACGCTCACCCTGACGAAGAAAGTGACCGACGCGACCGTGACGGTAACGAAAGATGATACCAAGGCGAAAGAGGCGATTAAATCCTGGGTGGATGCCTATAACTCGCTAGTGGATACCTTTAGCTCGTTAACCAAATATACCGCCGTTGAGCCGGGCGAAGAAGCCAGCGATAAAAACGGCGCGCTGTTAGGCGATAGTGTGGTTCGTACTATCCAGACCGGGATTCGGGCACAATTTGCCAATAGCGGCAGTAATTCTGCGTTCAAAACAATGGCGGAAATTGGCATCACCCAGGATGGGACTTCCGGCAAACTGAAGATTGATGATGATAAGCTGACCAAAGTACTGAAAGATAACACAGCCGCAGCGCGTGAGCTGTTGGTAGGCGATGGTAAAGAAACGGGGATCACCACCAAAATTGCCACCGAAGTGAAAAGTTATCTGGCGGATGACGGCATTATTGATAATGCGCAGGACAACGTTAACGCCACGCTGAAAAGCCTGACAAAACAGTACCTGTCCGTTAGCAACAGCATCGATGAAACCGTTGCCCGTTACAAGGCCCAGTTTACCCAACTGGATACCATGATGAGTAAGCTGAATAACACCAGTAGTTATTTGACCCAGCAATTTACAGCTATGAACAAGTCCTGATAACAGAGGTCACCATGTACACCGCGAGCGGTATCAAAGCTTATGCGCAAGTCAGCGTGGAAAGCGCCGTGATGAGCGCCAGCCCGCATCAGTTGATTGAAATGTTGTTTGATGGCGCGAATAGCGCTCTGGTGCGCGCTCGCCTGTTTTTAGAACAAGGCGATGTTGTCGCGAAAGGTGAAGCGTTAAGCAAAGCCATCAATATTATCGATAACGGGCTGAAAGCCGGCCTCGATCAGGAAAAAGGCGGTGAGATTGCGACGAATCTTTCCGAGCTATACGACTATATGATTCGCCGTTTACTGCAGGCTAATTTGCGTAACGACGCTCAGGCCATCGAAGAAGTGGAAGGGTTACTCAGCAATATTGCAGAAGCCTGGAAACAGATTTCACCGAAAGCATCTTTCCAGGAGTCTCGTTAATGACCTCAACCGTGGAGTTTATCAACCGTTGGCAGCGTATTGCGCTGCTCAGTCAATCGCTGCTTGAACTTGCGCAGCGAGGTGAATGGGATCTCTTACTGCAACAAGAGGTCTCCTATCTGCAAAGTATTGAAACGGTGATGGAAAAGCAAACTCCACCGGGCATTACGCGAAGTATTCAGGATATGGTCGCCGGATACATCAAACAAACGCTGGATAATGAGCAGCTCCTGAAAGGGCTGCTGCAACAGCGACTGGATGAACTGAGTAGTTTGATCGGACAATCCACCCGCCAAAAATCACTCAACAACGCTTATGGGCGTCTTTCCGGTATGTTACTCGTGCCAGATGCGCCTGGCGCCTCATAATATTTTCCCGTCTCGTATGAAAATTCTTCCATACTCCAGAGGTCGGCTAAACGACTTCTGGAGCACGGAAGATGAAAAACCCCACGTTATTGCAGTACTTCCACTGGTATTATCCCGACGGCGGTAAACTCTGGTCTGAGCTGGCGGAACGTGCTGATGGGCTGAATGATATCGGTATCAATATGGTCTGGCTACCGCCCGCCTGTAAAGGCGCCTCCGGCGGCTATTCCGTAGGCTATGATAGCTACGACCTGTTTGACCTCGGCGAATTTGACCAAAAAGGAACTATCGCGACAAAGTACGGCGATAAACGCCAGTTACTGACGGCGATAGACGCGCTCAAAAAAAATAATATTGCGGTGCTGCTCGACGTCGTCGTGAACCACAAAATGGGCGCAGACGAAAAAGAACGTATTCGCGTTCAGCGCGTGAATCAGGATGACCGCACGCAAATCGATGACAACATCATTGAATGCGAAGGCTGGACGCGCTACACCTTCCCTGCCCGCGCGGGCCAGTATTCCAACTTTATTTGGGACTATCACTGTTTCAGCGGCATTGATCACATCGAGAATCCCGACGAAGACGGCATTTTTAAGATCGTCAATGACTATACCGGCGATGGCTGGAACGATCAGGTTGATGATGAGCTGGGTAATTTCGACTATCTGATGGGGGAAAATATCGATTTTCGCAATCACGCGGTTACGGAAGAGATTAAATATTGGGCTCGTTGGGTCATGGAACAAACCCACTGTGACGGCTTTCGCCTGGACGCGGTAAAACATATACCCGCCTGGTTTTATAAAGAATGGATTGAGCATGTACAGGCGGTTGCACCAAAACCGCTGTTTATTGTCGCAGAATACTGGTCGCATGAAGTGGATAAACTGAAAACGTACATCGATCAGGTCGACGGGAAAACCATGCTGTTCGACGCGCCGTTGCAGATGAAATTTCACGAGGCCTCGCGCCAGGGCGCGGAGTATGACATGCGCCACATTTTCACCGGCACGCTGGTAGAAGCCGACCCTTTTCATGCGGTGACGCTGGTCGCTAACCACGATACACAACCGTTACAGGCGCTGGAAGCGCCGGTAGAACCCTGGTTCAAACCATTGGCCTATGCGCTGATCCTGCTTCGTGAAAACGGCGTGCCGTCGGTGTTTTATCCCGATTTATACGGCGCCAGCTATGAGGATAGCGGCGAAAATGGCGAGACCTGTCGGGTCGACATGCCGGTGATTAACCAACTGGATCGGCTGATCCTCGCTCGTCAGAGTTTTGCGCACGGTATACAAACACTCTTTTTCGATCATCCTAACTGTATCGCCTTTAGTCGCAGCGGTACTGAAGAGAATCCAGGCTGTGTGGTTGTACTTTCCAATGGCGACGACGGTGAAAAAAACCTCCTGCTCGGCGACAATTACGCTAACAAGACCTGGCGTGATTTTCTGGGAAACCGCAGTGAGCATGTTGTAACTAATGATCAAGGCGAAGCGACGTTCTTCTGCAACGCAGGCAGCGTCAGCGTGTGGGTCATTGAGGACGTGTGATGAGCGTTCCCGGCGGCAGAGCGCTGCCGGGAAGCGAAATTACGGCAGCGGCGTCGGCAGCGGCGTTTTTTCTAACGCGGCGGCGCACTCCGGCGTCGGACGAGCGACCCGTTGCAGCGTCATGCCATCATATTCCAGGGTATTCCCGTCGCGCTCAATCTCATAGAGCTCACGCTTAACCGTAACATTGGTTAAGTCATCGGAGAGCATGGTCAGCTTGCCCGGCAGAGCAATAACGCGCTGCCACTGGCGGCAGTCCAGCGTATCGCCTTCTTTAGTCACCACCAGGCTGGCGATAGCTTCAGGGCTCACCAGCTTACGTTGCGGGCCTTTTGACTGCCAGTACCCTTCCAGACCGGCCGGCGCGGGCGTTTTAACCACATCATTATAGTTTTCCACCTCGGCGCATCCGGCCAGAACCAGCAATGCGCCAACGATCGCTACTTTTTTCATCATTCATCCTGCATCAGAAGAAAGAGGAATTGTGGCATTAAAGCCCTGACGCCGCCAGCCTTTCCAGGCGCTGGCCGCAATTTGATCCAGTCGGTATTACCGCTTATTAGGTGTAGGCAAATTCTGTGATCGGTGTAGTATGCGCACTTCTTGTTTCACACCTTCTGAGTTCAGAGGCTAAACACATGTCATGGCAACACTTCAAGCAAACCTGGTTAATTAAATTCTGGGCGCCGGCCCCTGCGGTGATCGCAGCCGGTATTCTCTCTACCTACTATTTTGGCATCACCGGCACGTTTTGGGCCGTGACGGGCGAATTTACCCGCTGGGGCGGGCAAATTTTGCAGCTTTTTGGCGTTCATGCCGAACAGTGGGGCTACTACAAGCTGATTCATCTGGAAGGTACGCCGCTGACGCGTATCGACGGCATGATGATCCTCGGCATGTTCGGCGGCTGTTTCGCCGCGGCGCTGTGGGCCAACAACGTAAAACTGCGTATGCCGCGCAGCCGAATCCGTATCGTACAGGCGGTGGCCGGAGGCATTATCGCTGGCTTCGGCGCGCGTCTGGCGATGGGGTGTAACCTGGCCGCCTTTTTTACCGGGATCCCGCAGTTCTCCCTACACGCGTGGTTCTTTGCGCTGGCGACCGCTATCGGCTCCTGGTTCGGCGCCCGCTTTACGTTGCTGCCGATATTTCGCATACCGGTGAAAATGCAGAAGGTCTCCGCGGCTTCGCCACTGACGCAGAAACCGGATCAGGCAAGACGGCGTTTCAGGCTCGGTATGCTGGTCTTTATCGGCATGATTGGCTGGGCGTTATTAACGGCAATGCATCAGCCGAAACTGGGGCTGGCGATGCTGTTCGGCGTCGGGTTTGGGCTGCTGATCGAGCGCGCGCAAATCTGCTTTACTTCGGCCTTTCGCGATCTGTGGATCTCCGGACGCGCCCATATGGCGAAAGCGATTATTTTCGGCATGGCGGTCAGCGCCATTGGTATTTTCAGCTACGTGCAGTTGGGCGTTGCACCTAAAATTATGTGGGCTGGCCCGAATGCGGTCATTGGCGGACTGCTGTTCGGTTTTGGCATCGTGCTGGCGGGCGGCTGCGAAACCGGCTGGATGTACCGCGCCGTAGAAGGCCAGGTGCATTACTGGTGGGTGGGCCTCGGCAATGTCATCGGTTCGACCATCCTGGCTTACTACTGGGATGATTTCGCGCCCGCGCTGGCGACCAGTTGGGATAAAGTTAACCTGCTGAATACCTTTGGTCCGCTGGGCGGTCTGCTGGTCACCTACCTGTTGTTATTTACCGCGCTGATGTTAATTATCGGCTGGGAAAAACGTTTTTTCCGCCGTGCGGGGCTGACGCCTGCTAAGGAATCTGTATGAAAAATATCGTCCCTGATTACCGTCTGGATATGGTTGGCGAACCTTGCCCGTACCCGGCGGTCGCCACTCTGGAAGCGATGCCGCAGCTAAAAAAAGGGGAGATCCTGGAAGTGGTGAGCGACTGTCCGCAGTCCATTAATAATATTCCACTGGATGCGCGCAATCACGGTTATACGGTGCTGGATATCCAACAGGATGGCCCGACAATTCGTTATCTGATTCAAAAATAAGCGCATACTCCCGCTGTACGTTACGGCGGGAGACCTTTTACGGCATAACCGGCAAAAATCTAAAACGCATAAAAGAAATCAGACAAGGTCGTCTTGTGCGCCGTGGCATAAATCTATTATATAACGTATACCGTTTTAATTTTGTTTGAGCCGATGAAAAACCCATGACTATTTTAAGCAAAACATAAAATAATTATTATTTTCCCTCTACGTCATAAAAGACTATCAGGTATTTATATTTTTACTCACTGACATTATCAGGTGATGATTTATTTATGCACAGCAGAAGCCAAAAAAATGATAAAAATTATTTTCATCTCCATTATTGGAGTCGTCTGTCTTGCCGCTGCCCGTTACTCACCCGTCACAGTGGTCAATGCACATCCGAGCGCCATTGCCCGCTGTCTCGCTGATAATCTGTCCCCGTATGGGTATATACTGGATCTCCATGAAACAGATATTCCAGGCATTAATAAAGAATTTACCGTGTATTATCGCAACGGCGCATATATTGCAGGAACATTCTGGATTGCAAACTCAATGACAATAGCGTCAGAACGAATAGTAGGAATGAATGGCGTCAGTAAACAGGCGTACCCTATTTTTAATAAGTCCCTGCAACAATGTGCAACCCGCTTATCAATAAAATGAGCGCGCCTCGCAAAAAACAAGCCCACATAATCACGCACTGGTTGCATGGGCGTCGCGTCCCCCGCCGCTGACTTAGGTAAGCGCCCGGGAGTTCGCTGCGGATGTGTTGTCAGCCCTGGCTTAAACCTGCATGGACATGACTTCCTGATACGCGGCGACCAGCTTGTTGCGCACCTGAATCCCCATTTGCATGGAGACGGACGCTTTTTGCATATCGGCCATCACGTCATTAAGCGCAATGCCCGGCTCACCCAGAGTGAATTTTTCCGCCTGAACGCGCGCCGCCGCTTGTCTGTCGCTAATACGATCCAGCGCAGCATGTAGCTGGCCGGCAAAACTCACCGTCGACTGCGAGTGTGTTTCTTGCCCGCTTGCGGCCATCGCCGTCGCCTGTAACTGGCTAATAACCCCTTCAATCCCCTGTATTGCTGCCATGCTATTCCCCTGGATGATTTTTTACGCAGCAGAGATTACCAGTTTGTCAATAAGATAAAGGCGTTAAATAACGATAAAAAACCTCGGTTTTTAGCGCATAGAAAAATTCGAAACCACAAATAATGAGACCGTCAATTTTTCGAGTTTGCTGACCCGGGAGTGAGTCTTGTTCCACTTTGCAAAAAACGCCGTCCACGATCAGTCACGAGGTGCGAGATGAGTGCGACTGCATCGACTGCAACCCAACCTAAACCTCTCGAGTGGCTTAATCGCCTACGCGCGAATCCCCGAATTCCGTTAATTGTGGCGGGTTCCGCTGCCGTGGCGATCGTCGTTGCGATGGTGCTGTGGGCCAAAACGCCCGATTACCGCACGCTATTTAGCAACCTTTCCGATCAGGACGGCGGCGCGATCGTCGCGCAGTTGACCCAGATGAATATCCCCTATCGCTTTGCCAATGGCAGCGGCGCGATTGAAGTGCCCGCCGACAAAGTGCATGAACTGCGTCTGCGTCTGGCGCAGCAGGGGCTGCCTAAAGGCGGCGCGGTAGGCTTTGAACTGCTTGATCAGGAAAAATTCGGTATCAGTCAGTTCAGCGAGCAGGTGAATTATCAGCGCGCACTGGAAGGTGAACTGGCCCGGACGATCGAGACGCTGGGTCCGGTAAAAAGCGCCCGCGTTCACCTGGCGATGCCAAAGCCGTCGCTATTTGTGCGGGAACAAAAATCCCCTTCCGCCTCCGTCACCGTCACACTGGAACCGGGTCGGGCGCTGGATGAAGGACAAATTAGCGCCGTGGTACATCTGGTTTCCAGCGCTGTCGCCGGTTTGCCGCCAGGAAACGTCACTCTGGTCGATCAATCCGGTCATCTGCTCACGCAATCCAATACCAGCGGTCGCGACCTTAATGACGCGCAATTAAAATTTGCTAATGATGTGGAAAGCCGCATCCAACGCCGTATCGAAGCCATTCTGTCGCCTATCGTCGGGAACGGTAATGTTCACGCTCAGGTAACCGCCCAGTTGGATTTTGCCAATAAAGAGCAGACGGAAGAGCACTACAGCCCGAACGGCGATGCGTCGAAGGCCACCCTGCGTTCACGTCAGTTGAATATTAGCGAACAGGTAGGCGCGGGCTATCCCGGCGGCGTGCCTGGCGCGCTGTCGAACCAACCAGCGCCGCCTAACGAGGCGCCGATCGCCACGCCGCCGACCAATCAACAAAACGCGCAGAATACGCCACAAACCAGCACCAGTACCAACAGTAACAGTGCTGGCCCGCGCAGTACACAGCGTAATGAAACCAGTAACTACGAAGTGGACCGCACCATTCGTCACACCAAAATGAATGTGGGCGATATTGAGCGTCTCTCCGTGGCCGTCGTGGTGAATTACAAAACGCTGGCGGATGGCAAACCGCTGCCATTAACCGCCGATCAAATGAAACAGATCGAGGATCTAACCCGTGAAGCGATGGGTTTTTCTGATAAACGCGGCGATACGCTAAATGTGGTGAATTCACCGTTTAGCGCAGTGGATAACACCGGCGGCGAACTGCCCTTCTGGCAACAGCAGTCCTTTATCGATCAGTTGCTCGCGGCAGGTCGCTGGTTGCTGGTGCTGGTGGTGGCCTGGATTCTGTGGCGCAAAGCGGTACGTCCGCAGTTGACGCGCCGCGTTGAAGAAGCGAAAGCGGCGCAGGAACAGGCGCAGGTTCGCCAGGAAACCGAAGAAGCCGTGGAAGTACGCCTTAGCAAAGACGAGCAGCTCCAGCAACGCCGGGCTAACCAGCGTCTGGGCGCTGAGGTGATGAGCCAGCGTATTCGCGAAATGTCAGACAACGATCCGCGCGTGGTGGCGCTGGTCATTCGCCAGTGGATGAGTAACGATCATGAGTAATCTTAGCGGTACCGATAAAAGCGTCATTTTGTTGATGACCATTGGCGAAGACCGGGCGGCAGAGGTGTTTAAACACCTCTCCACCCGCGAAGTACAGGCGTTAAGTACGGCGATGGCTAACGTGCGTCAGATCTCCAACAAACAACTGACGGACGTACTATCAGAGTTTGAGCAAGAAGCGGAGCAGTTCGCCGCGCTGAATATCAACGCCAACGAATACCTGCGCTCCGTACTGGTTAAAGCGCTGGGCGAAGAACGCGCCTCCAGCCTGCTGGAAGATATTCTGGAAACGCGCGATACCACCAGCGGTATCGAAACGCTCAACTTTATGGAACCGCAGAGTGCCGCCGACCTGATTCGCGACGAACACCCGCAGATTATCGCCACCATTCTGGTCCACCTCAAACGCAGTCAGGCCGCCGATATTCTGGCGCTGTTTGACGAGCGTCTGCGTCATGATGTGATGCTGCGTATCGCGACATTTGGCGGCGTACAGCCGGCGGCGCTGGCGGAATTGACCGAAGTGCTGAATGGCCTGCTCGACGGTCAGAACCTGAAACGCAGTAAAATGGGCGGCGTAAGAACCGCGGCGGAAATTATCAACCTGATGAAAACGCAGCAGGAAGAAGCGGTTATTACCGCTGTGCGCGAATTCGACGGCGAACTGGCGCAGAAAATCATCGACGAGATGTTCCTGTTCGAAAATCTGGTGGATGTGGACGATCGCAGTATCCAGCGTCTGTTGCAGGAAGTGGATTCCGAATCGCTGCTGATCGCTCTGAAAGGCGCCGAACCGCCATTACGCGAGAAGTTCCTGCGCAATATGTCCCAGCGCGCCGCCGATATCCTGCGCGACGACCTTGCCAACCGTGGCCCGGTTCGTCTGTCTCAGGTGGAAAACGAGCAGAAAGCGATTCTGCTTATTGTGCGTCGTCTGGCGGAAACCGGCGAAATGGTGATTGGCAGCGGCGAGGATACCTATGTCTAATGAATTGTCGTGGCAAGTCTGGACCCCCGACGATCTCGCCCCGCCGCCGGAGACGTTTGTGCCGGTTGAGGCTGATAACGTGACCTTGACAGACGATACGCCGGAGCCCGAACTCACTGCCGAACAGCAGCTGGAGCAGGAGCTGGCGCAGCTAAAAATACAGGCCCATGAACAAGGTTATAACGCCGGGCTGGCGGAGGGACGGCAAAAAGGACACGCGCAGGGATACCAGGAAGGGTTAGCGCAGGGGCTGGAGCAAGGACAAGCCCAGGCGCAGACGCAGCAGGCGCCGATTCATGCCCGTATGCAGCAGTTAGTGAGCGAGTTTCAGAACACACTTGACGCGCTCGATAGCGTTATCGCCTCACGGCTGATGCAAATGGCCCTGGAGGCTGCGCGTCAGGTCATCGGCCAAACGCCGGCGGTGGACAACTCGGCGCTGATTAAACAGATCCAACAACTGTTGCAGCAAGAGCCGCTCTTTAGCGGCAAGCCGCAGTTGCGCGTGCATCCGGACGACTTACAGCGGGTGGAAGAGATGCTGGGCGCCACGCTCAGTCTTCACGGATGGCGGTTGCGCGGGGACCCAACGTTGCATCACGGCGGGTGTAAAGTCTCTGCCGATGAGGGCGATCTGGACGCCAGCGTCGCTACTCGCTGGCAAGAGTTGTGTCGCCTGGCGGCGCCGGGAGTGCTCTGATGACCACGCGCCTGACCCGCTGGCTTACCGCGCTCGACAACTTTGAAGCCAAAATGGCGTTATTGCCGGCGGTGCGTCGTTATGGACGTTTAACCCGCGCCACTGGCCTGGTACTGGAGGCCACCGGTCTCCAGCTTCCGCTGGGCGCCACCTGCATTATTGAGCGCCAGGACGGCCCTGAAACCAAAGAGGTGGAATCGGAAGTCGTCGGTTTTAACGGCCAGCGTCTGTTTTTAATGCCGCTGGAAGAGGTCGAAGGCATTCTGCCCGGTGCCCGCGTTTACGCCCGTAACGGGCATGGCGACGGTCTGCAAAGCGGCAAACAGCTACCGCTCGGCCCGGCCCTGCTTGGTCGGGTGCTGGATGGCGGCGGTAAACCGCTCGACGGACTGCCTGCGCCGGATACGCTGGAAACCGGCGCGTTAATCACGCCGCCGTTTAACCCGCTACAGCGAACGCCAATCGAACATGTGCTGGATACCGGCGTACGCGCTATCAACGCGTTGTTAACCGTAGGGCGCGGTCAGCGTATGGGACTCTTTGCCGGTTCCGGCGTCGGTAAGTCGGTTCTGCTTGGCATGATGGCGCGCTACACGCGGGCGGACGTGATTGTCGTGGGACTTATCGGCGAACGTGGCCGCGAAGTTAAAGATTTTATCGAAAATATTCTCGGCCCCGACGGTCGCGCGCGTTCGGTGGTGATTGCCGCCCCGGCTGATGTTTCGCCGCTGCTGCGAATGCAGGGCGCCGCCTATGCCACCCGCATCGCCGAAGACTTTCGCGATCGCGGACAGCATGTGTTGCTGATTATGGATTCGCTGACGCGCTATGCGATGGCGCAGCGTGAAATTGCGCTGGCAATCGGCGAACCGCCAGCCACCAAAGGTTATCCGCCCTCAGTGTTCGCAAAGCTGCCGGCGCTGGTCGAGCGTGCCGGTAATGGCATCCATGGCGGCGGCTCTATCACCGCGTTTTATACCGTGTTGACCGAGGGGGACGACCAACAAGATCCCATTGCCGACTCGGCACGCGCAATCCTCGACGGGCACATTGTCTTGTCCCGCCGTCTGGCGGAGGCCGGGCACTATCCGGCCATTGATATCGAGGCGTCAATCAGCCGGGCGATGACCGCGCTCATTACCGAGCAGCACTATGCGCGGGTACGGCTATTTAAACAGTTGCTTTCCAGTTTCCAGCGTAACCGCGATCTGGTCAGCGTCGGCGCCTATGCCAAAGGCAGCGATCCGATGCTCGATAAAGCCATTACCTTATGGCCGCAACTGGAAGCGTTTTTACAGCAAGGCATTTTTGAACGGGCCGACTGGGAAGACTCTCTGCAGGCGCTCGATTTAATTTTCCCGACGGTGTGATAAAGCAGGAGGGCGACGATCATGGCACAACATGGCGCTCTGGAAACACTCAAAGATCTGGCCGAAAAAGAGGTAGATGACGCGGCGCGTTTACTGGGCGAAATGCGTCGCGGCTGCCAACAGGCGGAAGAACAGCTCAAAATGCTGATCGATTATCAGAATGAGTATCGCAGTAATTTGAACACCGATATGGGCAACGGCATCGCCAGTAATCGCTGGATCAACTATCAGCAGTTTATTCAGACACTGGAAAAGGCGATAGAGCAGCATCGCCTCCAGCTTACGCAGTGGACGCAAAAAGTCGACCTGGCGCTGAAGAGCTGGCGTGAGAAAAAGCAGCGACTTCAGGCCTGGCAAACCTTACAGGACCGACAAACCGCGGCAGCGCTGTTAGCTGAAAACCGCATGGATCAGAAAAAGATGGATGAATTTGCTCAGCGTGCAGCAATGAGGAAACCCGAATGATCACCCTGCCCCAACTGATCACCACCGATACCGACATGACCGCGGGTCTGACGTCAGGAAAAACCACCGGTTCAGCCGAGGACTTTCTGGCGCTCCTGGCGGGCGCGTTAGGCGCAGACGGCGCACAGGGCAAAGACGCCCGCATCACGCTGGCCGATTTACAGGCGGCAGGCGGCAAGTTATCGAAAGAGCTACTGACCCAACATGGCGAGCCAGTCCAGGCGGTGAAGCTTGCCGACCTGCTGGCGCAAAAAGCGAATGCGACGGATGAAACGCTTACCGATCTGACACAAGCGCAGCATCTACTGTCTACGCTAACGCCATCGTTGAAAACCAGCGCTCTGGCCGCACTGAGTAAGACGGCGCAGCATGATGAGAAAACGCCCGCGCTGAGCGATGAGGATCTTGCCAGTCTGAGCGCCTTATTCGCCATGCTGCCCGGACAACCTGTCGCGACGCCTGTCGCCGGAGAAACGCCGGCTGAAAATCACATCGCCTTGCCGTCACTGTTACGCGGCGACATGCCATCGGCGCCGCAGGAAGAGACACATACGCTCTCTTTTAGCGAGCATGAAAAAGGGAAAACCGAGGCGTCGCTTGCGCGCGCCAGCGACGATCGCGCCACGGGGCCAGCACTGACGCCGCTGGTAGTCGCTGCCGCCGCGACCAGCGCGAAAGTGGAGGTGGATAGCCCGCCCGCGCCAGTAACGCATGGCGCGGCAATGCCGACGCTCAGCAGCGCCACGGCGCAACCGCAACCGCTACCTGTCGCCTCAGCCCCGGTACTCAGCGCGCCGTTAGGCAGCCATGAATGGCAGCAAACGTTCAGTCAGCAGGTCATGTTATTTACGCGTCAGGGACAGCAAAGCGCGCAGCTTCGATTGCATCCGGAAGAGTTAGGTCAGGTGCATATTTCGCTCAAGCTGGATGACAATCAGGCGCAGCTCCAGATGGTATCGCCGCACAGCCATGTCCGCGCCGCGCTGGAAGCCGCCCTGCCCATGTTGCGCACCCAGTTGGCGGAAAGCGGCATTCAGTTGGGACAAAGCAGTATCAGTAGCGAAAGCTTTGCCGGACAGCAGCAGTCTTCGTCGCAACAACAGTCTTCCCGCGCCCAACACACGGACGCGTTTGGCGCTGAAGATGACATAGCGTTAGCGGCGCCGGCCTCGCTTCAGGCCGCCGCGCGCGGCAATGGCGCAGTGGATATCTTCGCCTAACGCCAGAGGTAGCATGATTATCCGCGTCTTTTCCACGCTTTGTCGTGGACAGGACACGGGATAATCAGCCAATAAGCAGTACCGAAACAGGAAGCCCGTATCAGATGACTGACTCCGCGATTAACAAAAAGAGCAAACGCTCGATTTGGATACCTTTGCTGGTGTTGATTACCCTCGCCGCCTGCGCGACCGCCGGTTATAGCTACTGGCGTATGCAGCAGCAACCGACCACGAACGCTAAAGCGGAACCGGCTCCGCCGCCCGCGCCGGTATTTTTTGCGCTGGATACGTTTACCGTCAATCTGGGCGATGCGGATCGCGTGTTGTATATCGGCGTGACCCTGCGTCTGAAAGACGAAGCGACGCGCGCACGATTAAATGAATATCTGCCGGAAGTGCGCAGCCGTCTGCTGCTGTTGTTTTCCCGTCAGAATGCCGCCGAGCTCTCAACAGAAGCTGGCAAACAAAAACTGATTGCCGCCATTAAAGAGACGCTGGCCGCGCCGCTCGTTGCCGGACAACCAAAACAGGTCGTCACTGACGTGCTTTATACAGCTTTTATTCTGCGGTAACGATATGGGCGATAGTATTCTTTCTCAGGCTGAAATCGATGCGCTGTTGAACGGCGACAGCGACACCAAAGACGAACCCACTCCCGGTATCGCAAGCGATAGCGATATTCGCCCTTACGATCCCAATACCCAGCGTCGCGTCGTGCGTGAACGCTTGCAGGCGCTGGAGATTATTAACGAGCGTTTCGCACGCCAGTTCCGGATGGGATTATTTAACCTGCTGCGCCGCAGCCCGGATATTACCGTGGGCGCCATACGTATTCAGCCGTATCACGAATTTGCGCGTAACCTGCCGGTACCGACTAACCTGAACCTGATCCACCTGAAGCCGCTACGCGGCACCGGGCTGGTGGTGTTCTCGCCGAGTCTGGTGTTTATTGCCGTCGATAACTTGTTCGGCGGCGACGGTCGTTTTCCGACCAAAGTCGAGGGCCGCGAGTTTACCCATACGGAACAGCGTGTCATCAACCGTATGCTGAAACTGGCGCTGGAAGGCTATAGCGACGCATGGAAAGCCATTAATCCGCTGGAAGTGGAGTATGTGCGTTCCGAAATGCAGGTGAAATTTACCAATATCACCACCTCGCCGAACGATATCGTCGTCAATACGCCGTTTCATGTGGAGATCGGCAATCTGACCGGTGAATTTAACATCTGTCTGCCATTTAGCATGATCGAGCCGCTGCGTGAGCTGTTGGTGAATCCGCCGCTGGAAAACTCGCGCCATGAAGATCAGAACTGGCGTGATAACCTGGTACGCCAGGTTCAGCACTCTGAACTGGAGCTGGTGGCCAATTTTGCCGATATTCCGTTACGTCTTTCCCAGATTTTGAAGCTGAAACCCGGCGATGTACTGCCGATTGAAAAACCCGACCGCATTATTGCTCATGTGGACGGCGTTCCGGTACTCACCAGCCAATATGGCACCGTAAACGGACAGTATGCGCTACGCGTAGAACATTTGATCAACCCAATTTTGAATTCGCTGAATGAGGAACAGCCCAAATGAGTGACATGAATAATCCGTCCGATGAGAATACTGGCGCATTGGATGATCTGTGGGCTGACGCGTTAAACGAGCAAAAAGCGACCACCACTAAAAGCGCCGCCGACGCGGTTTTCCAACAGCTTGGCGGCGGCGATGTCAGCGGTGCTATGCAGGATATCGATCTGATTATGGATATCCCGGTCAAACTGACCGTAGAGCTGGGCCGCACGCGAATGACCATTAAAGAACTGTTGCGTCTGACGCAGGGGTCGGTCGTCGCGCTGGACGGGCTGGCGGGCGAGCCGCTGGATATCCTGATTAATGGCTACCTGATTGCCCAGGGTGAAGTGGTCGTCGTGGCGGATAAATACGGCGTACGTATCACCGATATTATTACGCCATCCGAGCGTATGCGTCGTTTGAGTCGTTAATGATGAAGACAGAAGCCACGGTTTCTCAGCCCACCGCGCCAGCCGGATCGCCGCTCATGCAGGTGAGCGGCGCATTAATTGGCATTATTGCGCTCATTCTGGCGGCGGCCTGGGTGATTAAGCGTATGGGATTCGCGCCCAAAGGAAATAGCGTCCGGGGACTGAAGGTGTCAGCCAGCGCCTCGCTTGGCCCGCGCGAACGCGTGGTGATTGTCGAGGTCGAAAATGCGCGCCTGGTACTGGGCGTGACCGCCTCGCAGATCAACCTGCTGCACACCCTGCCGCCCGCGGAGAATGACACGGAAGCACCCGTTGCCCCACCGGCGGATTTCCAGAACATGATGAAGAGCTTACTCAAGCGTTCCGGGAGATCCTGATGCGCCGTTTGTTATTCCTTTCTCTGGCGGGTCTGTGGTTTTTTAGCCCCGCCGCCGCTGCGCAACTGCCGGGGCTTATCAGCCAACCATTAGCGGGCGGAGGCCAAAGCTGGTCATTATCCGTCCAGACGCTGGTTTTCATCACCTCGCTGACGTTTCTGCCAGCGATTTTACTGATGATGACGAGCTTCACGCGTATCATCATTGTTTTTGGCCTGTTGCGTAACGCGCTGGGCACGCCCTCGGCACCGCCAAATCAGGTGTTACTCGGACTGGCGTTGTTTTTGACCTTTTTTATTATGTCGCCCGTCATTGACAAGATTTACGTGGATGCTTACCAGCCGTTTAGCGAGCAGAAAATTTCTATGCAGGAAGCGCTGGATAAAGGCGCGCAACCGTTACGCGCGTTCATGCTGCGCCAAACCCGCGAAGCCGATCTGGCGCTGTTTGCCCGTCTGGCCAATAGCGGTCCGTTACAGGGACCGGAAGCAGTACCGATGCGTATCCTCCTGCCCGCTTATGTCACCAGCGAATTAAAGACGGCGTTTCAGATCGGTTTTACGATTTTCATCCCTTTTTTGATTATCGACCTGGTGATCGCCAGCGTATTGATGGCGTTAGGGATGATGATGGTGCCGCCAGCGACAATCGCCCTGCCGTTTAAGCTGATGCTGTTTGTGCTGGTCGATGGTTGGCAATTGCTTGTGGGGTCGCTGGCCCAAAGCTTTTACAGTTAGAGGCGCAAAATGACTCCTGAATCCGTCATGATGATGGGGACCGAGGCGATGAAAGTCGCTCTCGCCCTGGCTGCGCCGCTGTTACTCGTCGCGCTGATTACCGGCCTCATTATCAGTATTTTGCAGGCCGCGACTCAGATTAATGAAATGACGCTGTCGTTTATCCCTAAAATCGTCGCGGTATTCATCGCAATTATCATTGCCGGCCCGTGGATGCTCAACCTGCTGCTGGACTACGTACGCACTCTGTTCAGCAATTTACCTTATATCATCGGATAAACAGAACGATGATACAGGTTACAAGCGAGCAATGGCTATACTGGCTGCATCTCTATTTCTGGCCTTTGCTGCGCGTACTGGCGCTGATTTCAACGGCACCCATTCTCAGCGAGCGCGCTATTCCCAAGCGGGTAAAACTGGGGTTGGGAATAATGATTACCCTCGTTATCGCGCCGTCGCTACCGGCAAACGATACGCCGCTTTTTTCTATTGCCGCCTTATGGCTGGCGATGCAACAAATTCTGATCGGTATTGCGCTGGGATTTACCATGCAATTCGCCTTTGCGGCGGTGCGTACCGCAGGTGAGTTTATCGGTCTGCAAATGGGGCTTTCCTTTGCCACCTTCGTCGACCCAGGCAGCCACCTGAATATGCCGGTTCTGGCGCGTATTATGGATATGCTCGCCATGCTACTATTTCTCACCTTTAATGGCCATTTATGGCTTATTTCGCTGTTGGTCGATACCTTCCACACTCTGCCCATCGGTAGTAACCCGGTGAACAGTAATGCATTTATGGCGCTCGCCAGGGCCGGAGGGCTCATTTTCTTAAACGGACTAATGCTGGCATTGCCGGTCATTACCCTCCTGCTTACGCTCAACCTGGCGCTGGGGCTATTAAACCGCATGGCGCCGCAGCTCTCGATATTTGTTATCGGTTTCCCGCTTACCCTCACCGTCGGCATTATGCTGATGGCCGCGCTAATGCCATTAATTGCGCCGTTTTGCGAACATTTATTCAGCGAAATTTTCAATTTGCTTGCTGATATTGTTAGCGAGATGCCGATAAATAATAACCCATAATTTTTATCCTGTTTTACTAAGGTTTATCCGAAAATAAATTTTAAAAAACATTCACCAGGATATATCCGCTGCCCCTTATTTGTTTTTACTTCACTCACATAACGCAACATTCACTTTACTTTAAGATGATTCCTGGCAAATTATATGTAACTTTACGGGATAGTAAGTTCGCCTGAAAAACCGCGTAAGCGTTGTCTAAGGTGACTATTCGTGTTCCGTCTGATTATGGTGAGTTATTCAGGTAAGGGGAATTATCGTTACGCATTGAGTGAGGGTATGCCATGTCAACGATTATTATGGATTTATGCAGTTACACCCGGCTAGGGTTAAGCGGGTATCTGGTCAGCAGAGGGGTGAAAAAAAGGGAAATCAACGACATCGAAACCGTTGACGAACTCGCTATCGCTTGTGGCGCGCATCAGCCTTCGGTGGTGTTTATTAATGAGGACTGTTTCATTCATACGCCTTCAGACAGTCAACAAATAAAGCAAATCATTAATCAACATCCTGACACGTTATTTATTGTTTTTATGGCAATTGCTAATGTGCATTTTGATGAATATTTATTAGTAAGAAAAAACTTATTGATTAGCTCGAAATCGATTAAACCTGACTCGCTGGATACCATTCTTGGCGATATTCTGAAAAAAGAGTCGGGTATTTCAGGAACCATAAATTTACCAACATTGTCGTTAAGTCGAACTGAATCCAGCATGTTGCGAATGTGGATGGAAGGTCAGGGAACCATTCAGATTTCTGACAGAATGAATATTAAAGCAAAAACAGTATCCTCCCATAAGGGGAATATAAAAAGAAAGATAAAAACGCATAATAAACAAGTGATCTATCACGTAGTGCGGCTGACAGATAACGTCACTAACGGCATTTTTGTTAACATGCGCTGAGAAATCCGGACTGGCAATGTACCTCCAGTCCGGCTCAATTAGTCCTGCTCCGCCTTCTCGACAAAAATACCATCCTGGTGACCTGACTCATTGAAGAACCAGATGCCGAGCGGGTAATCCTCCAGCGAAACCAGGTACATTGTGCCTTCACTAAATTCTTCCACTGCCAGTACCACACCCGGTCGGCGGGGACCGCCGTCCGTTTTAACGGTTACCCGATCATTCACCTTCATCATTTTCCTCCTGTCGCTTTGTGCCAGTGTAGAACAATTTTCTGCGTCTGACAGCGCCTTGCCGGCGTGTTTGCTGGTTTTCTCAACGGTCTATACTTAGGCTGTCAGGAACCCGTGAGGTAGTGAAGATGAAAACGGCAAAAGAGTACAGTGATACGGCCAAGCGCGAAGTGAGCGTCGATGTAGATGCGCTACTGGCGGCCATCAATGAAATCAGCGAAAGCGAGGTTCACCGTAGCCAGGAAGATCCTGAGCGGGTGAGCGTAGACGGACGGGAATATCATACATGGCATGAATTAGCTGAAGCATTCGAGCTAGATATTCATGATTTTAGTGTAACAGAAGTAAACCGTTAAAAATGGCCGAAAAAAATCCCGGCCCTACGGGTCGGGATCAAACTTGCTTATGCAAGAAGCACTTGAAAATTCGTTACACCAGGAAATCTGATGTGAGATTTACCTTATCTGCAATTTTTTTGCATGACAAGTAAATATTTTTTACATGAATGATTAAGCACGCTAATAGTTCGGTAGCAAAAGTGTGACAACGCATGTGCTGCCTGGAAGCGACGGGATCGGTTCCAGTTAGCGTTCGACTTCTTTCGGGTGTGCTTTAGGACTTTTCCTGGAAATAAGCCCGCCGTTGCAACGGAAAATGAGGAAAAAATGCTCTCAATCCATGACCCCTTGCTGATTTTTACCGATCTGGACGGCACATTGCTGAACAGCCACACGTTTGAGTGGCAGCCCGCGGCCCCCTGGCTTACACGCCTGCATGAAAGCGGCGTGCCCGTGATCCTCTGTAGCAGTAAAACCGCGGCTGAAATGCTCCAGCTCCAGACGACGTTAAATCTACAGGGACTGCCGCTGATTGCGGAAAACGGCGCGGTGATCCAACTGGACGTTCATTGGGAAGACCATCCCAACTATCCCCGCCTGATAGCCGGTATTTCTCACAACGAAATCCGCCTCGTCCTGCATAAATTGCGTGAAAAGGAACAGTTTAAGTTCACCACGTTTGATGACGTTGACGATCAGGTGATAAGCGAATGGACGGGCCTAAACCGGGCACAGTCTGCCCTAACCCGTCTGCATGAAGCGTCGGTGTCGCTGATCTGGCGCGATAGCGATGAACGCATGGCGCAGTTTGTCGCCCGTTTAAATGACCTGGGACTGCAATTTGTCCATGGCGCCCGTTTCTGGCATGTGCTGGACGCCTCCGCCGGTAAAGATCAGGCTGCCAACTGGCTGATTGAAGCATATCGTCGGCAGTGGCGCGCGCGTCCTCTGACGTTGGGACTGGGAGACGGCCCCAATGATGCGCCCTTACTGGATGTAATGGATTATGCGGTTGTCGTTAAAGGGCTAAACCGGGAGGGCGTACATTTGCGTAACGACGATCCTCAGCGCGTCTACCGTAGCCAGAACGAAGGGCCGGATGGCTGGCGCGAAGGAATGGACTATTTCTTTTCCCGCTCCTGAGTCGCGTCGCTGGCGCAAATACGGTTACGTCCGGACTGTTTGGCGTAATAAAGCCGTTTGTCGGCCAGCGACTGCAACTGCTCAAAATCATAGTCGCCGTATTCCTCCGCGCTACTGATCCCCATTGACGCGCTGATACGAAGCGTCGTGCTTTTCGTCACCAGAATCTCTTTGTCATTAATGCGCTGGCGTATGCGTTCGGCAATCTGCAGCGCCTGCGCTTTCGTCGCGCCGGGCAGCACGATACAAAACTCTTCGCCCCCTACCCGTCCGGCGATGTCGTGCGCTCGAATGGTGCTGCCAATGAGCCCAGCGGCATGGGACAACACGCGATCGCCTGCCTGATGACCAAAGCGATCATTAACGCTTTTAAAATAATCTAAATCCAGCTGTATCACAGAAAATGGCTGGCGGGCTTCCCGGTAGCGCTTTGCCAGCCTGGACGCTTTTTCAAACAGCGCGCCACGGTTATATAGCCGGGTCAGCGGATCGTGCCATGCCTGCCATTGCAGCGAATTTTGCAGAACAAACATGTTTTTGACCATATGTCGAATAACGCCCCAGGAGATCAACAGCATCGCCGTAAAAAGCACCCATAACAGCGTCAGCGCGATACTAATACTGCCAAAATTCCCTTGTATGCCTTCACGTAATGTATGCACGCGCAGCAGGACGCCATCAAAATGATCCAGCCGCTCCCAGCTTACATAATGCGTTCCTAAACGCAGCCCGCCCAGGGTATCTTTTTCTATTTCACGCGCCAGTAAGGCGCGCTCACGGTCATTTAACGTATTCGCGGTTTGTTGTTCCGGCGCGGAGTCCGTCAACAAACGGAGATGGTTATCGTATAGCTGATATTCCCCTTCAATATCCTTTTCGGCCGCATCGCGCAGGAACCGCTGTAATGACGCGACGGGAATATCCATTGCCAGTACGCCATACCAGTAATTATCGTGATCCAGCGGTAGACTGGCTGTCACTTTTTTCTGCTCGTCAGCAACATAGGGCTGTGCGGAGGTAAACCACCGCACGCCGCGCTGTGGGTTACGCCGTTGGCTTTGCTCGATAAACCAGGGCTGGGTCACGTACTGATAGTAACGGGAGACAATATCGCTACCGTACGCCGTAGGGAGAGTTGAGAGGTAAAACCCTGAGCGAGAAACATACATCGTCTCCAGCGTCAGCATGGCGGATGAGCGAGCCAGACGCGCCAGATACCCTAACTCCAGAGTGGCGGTTAATTCATTTGCCAGGTCACGACTCTCCCGCGAAAGAAGCGTCGTCCGGGCGACAAATTGATCGGAAACGCCATATAACGGCAATGTCCGCCGCTTATCCAACTCCAGTTGCCAGAAATGTCTGACGCGTCGTTGCTCAAACTGCGTCACCGCGCTTTGCAATGCGGAAAAAGCCAGCGGCGCCACCAGCGCTTCATGCATACCATTGCGTAAAAAGATCAACCTGTCCATGTTGAATTGCAGTTGGCGGTCAAGGACATTCGCGACGCTCCCCAGATGATTGCGCTGACTGGCGACATACGCGTCTTTCAGTATCATCACTTCCCGCCAGGTAAGTAGCGTCGAGAACAGCATCACGATCAGAAAACAGGTGTTGACGACATGACCGGGACCAAAACGCCGCGCCAGCTTTTTAAACCAGCCTTGATTGTCTAACAGTGTTTCGTGCGGCACCCTGGTAACTCCTGGTTATTGATACAACGCCCCCTGATGGCTTACGGTAGCCAGACCTCATCAAGGGATACCACTCAATCCTGGCATAACCAGGTAGCAGCATGTCGCAGCGCGACGACTCTTTTTCTCCACAGCAAAACGCCCGGCATTAACCGGGCGTTTTGTCATCGGGCTTCGTCCCGCACGCGCCTTTCCTTGCCTGGCACGAGCTCATTCTCATGGAATGCCTCCCGCTTTACGCCAAAACCATCATACCAGCGACACTCTACCATTCCGCTGGAATAACCGGTGACGATCATCCGGGGCCCACCCTCTTTCACGGTAACTTCCTCACTGACAGAAAAGACCATACCTGCCTCCTGTATCAGATGAAACGTTTTCACCTTAGACGAGGATGGACAATTTTGCATAATTCATTGTAGAAAATCAGTGCGAAACACCGCGAATTTTCGCCACACCTTTCACCAGCGCCACCACAATGGCGCCGATAATAAAGCCGAGCACCAGATTCAGCCCCGCAGGGATCGTATGCGCCATGAAAGCCCCCTGCTGCTGCGCAAAATGTTCAATGGCATGGTGTAGCGGCGCAATACCGTGTACGACAATTCCGCCGCCAACCAGAAACATCGCCAGCGTACCGACAATGGATAATGCTTTCATTAACCAGGGCGCGATAATCAGTAATCCTTTACCGACGCCCTGCGCCAGCACGCTACGCTTTTCCGCCAGCCAGTACCCCATATCATCCAGTTTGACAATAATACCCACCAGGCCATACACGCCAATAGTCACAACCAACGCAATCCCCGCCAGTACCAACACCTGATTAAGCAGCGGCGCCTGCGCGACAATCCCCAGGGTAATGGCCACAATTTCAGCGGACAGAATGAAATCGGTACGGACCGCCCCTTTTACTTTATCTTTTTCAAAGGCCAAAGGATCTTGCGCAGCCAGCGCCTCAAGACGTTTTTGCCGCTCCGCCGGGTCTTCTTTGTGTTTTCGCGCCTCAAAGGTATGCAGGACTTTTTCTACCCCTTCAAAGCAGAGAAACGCGCCGCCTAACATTAATAAAGGCGTAATGGCCCACGGGATAAATGCGCTTATCAACAGCGCCAACGGCACCAGAATAACCTTGTTGATTAATGATCCTTTCGCCACGCTCCATACCACTGGCAGCTCGCGATTAGCGCGAACGCCGGTCACCTGCTGCGCATTGAGCGACAGGTCATCCCCCAGTACGCCCGCGGTTTTTTTCGCGGCCAATTTGCCCATTACCGAAATATCGTCCAGCAGCGTGGCGATATCGTCGAGTAATGTCAGTAAGCTACTTCCTGCCAAAATGATTTCCTCGGTCTTTTCTTCTAAGACGTTAAGTATGTAGCAAAATGCGTAATGCCGAAACCGGCGGCGCGGGTCAACGCCTTTTTATTCCAAAAGGACAATTATAATGCTCGCCAGCATAATAATTTTGACGTTTACTATATTCACCCTTTTTATTTCACCGTGAGTGATTATGCGTTTCCGGCAGTTATTACCTCTTTTTGGCGCGCTTTTTGCCTTGTACATCATTTGGGGGTCTACCTATTTTGTTATCCGCATAGGCGTTGAAAGCTGGCCGCCGCTGATGATGGCAGGCGTACGTTTTCTCTCGGCGGGGATGTTGCTCATGGCGTTTTTGCTGCTGCGCGGCGAAAAACTTCCGCCGCTGCGCCAGACCATCAACGCCGCGCTGATTGGTCTACTGCTGCTGGCGGTGGGTAACGGCCTGGTGACGGTGGCGGAGCATCAAAACGTGCCATCGGGCATTGCTGCCGTCGTGGTCGCCACTGTCCCGCTATTTACGCTGTGCTTTAGCTACTTTTTTGGTATTAAAACGCGCAAATTAGAATGGGTGGGGATTGCCATTGGACTTGCCGGGATTATTCTGCTGAACAGCGGCGGCAACTTAAGCGGCAATCCGTGGGGCGCGATTTTGATCCTGATAGGTTCGATGAGCTGGGCATTTGGTTCCGTTTACGGCTCGCGCATCGCCCTGCCTGTGGGCATGATGGCGGGCGCGATTGAAATGCTGGCGGCGGGCGTGGTATTGCTTTGCGCGGCGTTTCTTTCCGGCGAAAAGCTCGCCACGCTGCCTGGTTTATCGGGGCTTATGGCCGTCGGCTACCTGGCGTTGTTCGGTTCTATTATCGCCATTAATGCCTATATGTACCTGATTCGCAACGTCAGTCCGGCGCTGGCGACCAGCTACGCCTATGTGAATCCGGTTGTCGCCGTGTTGCTTGGCACTGGCCTGGGCGGTGAGAGGTTATCGCCCGTTGAATGGGCCGCGCTGGGTGTGATTGTGTTTGCCGTAGTGCTGGTGACTCTGGGTAAGTACCTGTTTCCCGCCAGGGCGGTGGTCACGCCGTGTAAAACGGAAGATTCACGCCAGTAGATGAATCCCCTGGGTGTCGATCTGCGCGCTGGCGCCGCCGCCGCAGATCCACTCTTCCAGGCGCTCCGCCAACGCCGCGTCGCTCAATTTCGCTCGCCCGCGCAAGGCGCACTCCCAGACGATCAGCACCCGCCAGCCAAGCGCCTGTAAACGCTGAATATCGCGCTCATCGCGCTCAACGTTCTTACCGATTTTTTCCAGCCAGAAAGCCGTTCGCGTGGCCGGTACTTTGAACAGATAACAGTGGTGATGATGCCAAAAGCAGCCGTGAGTAAAAATCACACAATCATAGTCATTCACCACAAAGTCCGGCTTGCCCGGTAATGTCGCGTCCTGAGTATGAAACGTAATCCCCTGCGCGCTTAGCAGGCCGGCAAGACGTTTTTCAATAGCCGTATCGCGGGTCGCTATCGCGCGCATATTTTTACTGCGCGTGGCTTTATCGTGAACGTCCGCCATCTACCGTCTCTCTCTGACGCAGCGTCACCGCCTGGTGAATTTTGGGTTCCAGCAGCTTTGCTACCGCGGCAAATACCGGCACCACCACGGAGTTGCCAAACTGGCGATAGGCCTGCGTATCCGAGACAGGTATCCTGAACTGGTACGTTTGCGGCGCCTCAAATCCCATTAAACGCGCGCACTCTCTCGGCGTGAGTCGGCGGGGACGATGTTGTTGGTTGCCAGCATCGTCGAAATTCACTTCGCCTTTCGCCATATCCCAACCACGATCGATCAGAATTTCGGCGCCATCTTTGTAGTAGCGAGCAGATAACGTGCGCGCCACACTTTCCGGATTGTCAGGATAAACCATGCCATAGCCAAAACCGTTTCCCCGCGCCTGGTGCTTTTTCGCGTAGCGATATAAATATTTCCACAGCACCGGCGTCAGGATATATTTGGCTTCGACGACGGGCTCCAGCAGTTCTGCCAGCGTCGGACGGCGCGGTGGATAACAACGGGCGATATTGCGTAACGTAAAATCGGTTTTCAGGTTTAAATCGCGGCGGAATCCCACCAACACAATACGTTCCCGATGCTGAGGAAGAAAGTGCTGCCCGTCGATAATTTTCGGATCGTCCGGGCCATTGTCAGCGGCATCCGCCACGTCATATCCCAGTTCATCGAGCGTTTGCATAATAATGCGGAAAGTGTTGCCCTGGTCGTGACTTTTAAGGTTTTTCACGTTTTCCAGCACAAACAGCGCGGGGCGGCGAGCGTCGATAATTCTTACGACATCAAAAAATAACGTCCCCTGAGTCTCGCAGGCAAAGCCGTGGGCGCGGCCCAGCGCATTTTTCTTGGAAACGCCCGCCAGAGAAAATGGCTGACAGGGAAAGCCCGCCAGCAGGACATCATGTTGCGGAATATGCTGGCGAATGTGTTCCGCCGCCTCATCATCGCTGACCCCTTCCCGGTGGCTCAATGTGATATCGCGGATATCTTCATTAAAGCGATGTTGCAGCGGATCGCAAAAATAGTTCGCTTTATATGTCCGTACCGCGTGCTTATTCCATTCGCTGGTAAACACGCACTGTCCGCCTATCGCTTCAAATCCGCGGCGAATGCCGCCGATGCCCGCGAAGAGATCAATAAAACGAAAGGCGTAATGCGGATGATGCGCTGGCGGCGTCGGCAACCCTGTTTTAAGACAGGTGAGTTCATTGTCGCTCAAGCGATGCCATGCCGCGTTCATCATTACGCGCTTGAAGATGGCCGGGCTCCAGTGCTGTTCGCCCAGGCCGTTAAGGTGCGCCACCAGCGTTTTAACATCGTAGATTTCCAGCAATTGACTCAGCATCGCCTGGATCTCGCTTCCGGCGTCGTCGGCGATGAGGTTCCGGGCGTGTGTTACTGAAATATTTTCCTGCATACATTTAACCGGCCAAAAATAATTGCCGACAGACTAACATAAAATGACGCGGTTTACGTTTCAGCGGCAGGGGTTACTGATGCGTAGCAAACATCTGGATGACCGCCTCATCCCGTGTTTCATAGTCGCCTTTCAGCTCAGCGCTCAGTTTCGCCATGTACGACACCAGAAAATCCGCATTACGCTGCGCCAGGTACTTGCCCCGTTCAGTCTGCATCGTCAGCGGCAGTTTCAGCAGTTTGGTTTGAAAATGGTCGAGCGCGAATTGCTTATCGTTAAGAGGCCGTCTGTCGGCAAAGGGATCGTCGGCATCAAACAGCGCGACGCCCAGCGCGCCGGAAACCGCGAAGACCCGCGCCAGACCAATGGCGCCCAACGCCTCCAGCCTGTCTGCATCCTGTACGATTTTTGCCTCTGGCGTGGTGGGCGCAATTTTTGCGCTGAAGCTATGCGCTTCGATAGCATGACAAATGCCCGCCAGTTTTTCTGCCGGAAAGTCAGGAAAATCCCGCAGAAAAATACGCCGGGTTTCTGCCGCCGCCAGAATGGAAGAACGATGCCGCTGCGGATGATTTTTCGCCAGGCTGACGATGTCATGGAAATAACATGCCGATAGCACCACCAGCCAGTCGACAGGACTGTTTTCCCCCAGCGTTTGCGCGGTTGCCCAAACACGACGAAAATGGAAGATGTCATGGGCGGCATCCTGTTCCTGGTGGTGGTGACGTAGCCAGTCTTCAAACTGCGATTGCCAGTATCCTGAGTCCATACGCCCTCTCTTTATAGCAGACCATTTTTATTACATGCCTGAGCACAGGGTTCGCTATCCTGACATATCCGCCACCACTTTACATCCCTGCGTGCTTGCGCGTTTCTGGCTGAGTGTCGGCGGGATACCCCCTGTTTTTGCGAGGCCGGGTGTACCAGGCAATACTCCCCAGAATAAGCCAGACGACGCCCAGCGAAAGCGCGTTAAGCCATTTTTCCGTTGTGCTGCCAGGAGTGCTGATTGGGCCGAGAACCGGCTCGGTTTGTATGGCGGACATCAGCCACACGCAACGCGCCATCGCCCAGATGAAGTAGCCGCAAAAGGTATAAAAAACCCATAACGCTAATTTGCCGCCCATGCTACGGGTGGCGTTGTCCTCCCTGGTACTCAAACTTTACTCCGCTTTTGTGATGTAAGTCATATGACATTAATTACATTATAATGTGATATTAATCACATTTCGACCATGGAATACCTCATCCACCTGTTCTGGCTATTCATTCCACAAATAGTTTATTCTCAGTTAATGTTACGTCTGGCGCTGAACCTGCTGTTAAATAAGGGAATGGTGATTGAATCGCACTCTAATGCAGAATAACCCATAACCAGAACAACTTATTTTTACGCACCGCGATAGCGTTTTATTTTATTAGCATTAAGTGTCAGAATGATTCGGTTATTAGCCTTTTATCATTTATTTTATCATTACCCACATTACCGGCATTTATGCCGGTTTTTTTTATTCTTTTTCATAATCAAAGCATCAAATACATATAAAAAACAAATTATATTCACGCCAACAACCATCAAATCAAAACACATAACCCATTGATAAAAAATGATAATTATAGAATATATATTCTTAATTACTTATATAGCATGTATTATAAAAAACCAAACAGAAACAAATTGAAATATTTTAAATACCTTTGTTACATGTTATTTTTTAAATTCCATGAACTTCATAGAATAGTATCAATTTGTAGTTTTGTTGAAGTGGCTACATATTCATATAAATTATTATCATAAGGGAATACATAATGAACAGAAAAGTTCTGGCACTGCTTGTCCCGGCGTTATTAGTGGCAGGCGCAGCAAATGCGGCTGAAGTTTATAATAAAAATGGCAACAAACTCGACCTGTACGGCAAAGTTGATGGTCTGCGTTACTTCTCTGACGATGCAGGCAGCGACGGCGACCAGTCCTACGCCCGTATTGGCTTTAAAGGCGAAACGCAGATCAACGATATGCTGACCGGCTATGGTCAGTGGGAATACAACATGCAGGCGAGTGGCACTGAAGGTAACAGGGATACGTCCTGGACTCGTCTGGGCTTTGCCGGTCTGAAATTCGGCGAGTACGGCTCTTTCGATTATGGCCGTAACTATGGTGTTATCTACGACGTTGAAGCCTGGACCGATGTGCTGCCGGAATTCGGCGGTGATACTTATACCCAGACCGATGTATATATGCTTCAGCGTGCTAACGGCCTGGCCACCTATCGTAACACCGACTTCTTCGGCCTGGTGGAAGGCTGGAACTTCGCGCTGCAATACCAGGGTAATAACGAAAGTGGCAATAACGGATTTGGCCAGGAAGGCTCCGGTAATGGAACTAACCGCGGTACAAATAAAGAAAACGGTGACGGTTTCGGCCTCTCTACCTCTTATGACTTTGACTTCGGGTTAAGCCTGGGAGCTGCTTATTCAAGTTCTGACCGTACCGATGCCCAAGTAGGTAATGGATATGGTGATGGTCATCGTTACTATGGCAACAATGATGCCGGCGGTGAAACTGCCGAAGCCTGGACCGTAGGTGTCAAATATGACGCCTATAACGTATACCTGGCGGCGATGTACTCTGAAACCCGCAATATGACCTCTTATGGAGACAGCGACTATCACTCTGCAGACGGTAAGTTGGGTGGCGGCGGTATCGCTAACAAAACCCAGAACTTTGAAGTGGTTGCGCAGTATCAGTTCGATTTCGGTCTGCGTCCGTCCATCGCCTACTTGCAGTCTAAGGGCAAAGATTTAGGCGGCCAGGATATGGATAGCCATGGTAACTATCGTTACACCGACAAAGATCTGGTTAAATATGTTGACGTTGGTATGACTTACTACTTCAACAAAAATATGTCCACCTACGTTGATTATAAAATCAACCTGCTGGACGAAGATGATGACTTCTACGCAAACAACGGTATTGCAACCGATGATATCGTAGGTGTTGGTCTGGTCTACCAGTTCTAAGACGCCTTATGTTAGTCAAGCCCGTGCTTAGCGCGGGCTTGTTATTATAGGGCAAGAATTAAATAACGGATAACGGCGCAAAGACAGGTGACCTGGTTTCATTGGATAGATGAGGACAACGTCGCTTTTTTCAGGCGCTGTCTGCAAGAGAAATAACACCTTTGGGGAAAGGTAAATGCCACTATAGATGATGGATGTCAGCGTCTATAGATGATAATCATCCGGGCATAAAAAAGCTCCTGTACGGAGCTAATATGAATTATTTTCTAAAATCTAGCGGAACCTGCCCTGAGCGAATGTATAATCCAACATTATCAAAAGTGATCATGGTTGACTTACAAAAAATACATTTCGCGCCAAACGGGTTTTGCTCAGTAACATCGAATGTCGATGTTCTGTATTGTGAACCATGGCAACATGGACACCGGAAGTGAATTTTATTAGTAATATCAGTTGCCTTAAAGCGCCACAACGTTAACCGCTGATGGACCTTTTGGTCCCTGCTCTACTGAAAACTCCACTTCCTGATTTTCATTCAGAGTGCGGAATTCATTACTTTGAATGGCTGAAAAATGCACAAACACATCTTTGCTGCCATCTTTAGGCGTAATGAAACCAAAGCCCTTTTCAGGGTTAAACCATTTTACTAAACCAGTGATTTTCGTCGTCATAATATTGTTACCTTTCGAATGAGCCCTTGGGCAAAATGGCCTGAAGAAAATTATCAGAGAGAAAAAAACCTAAAGGAGATCTCAAGAGGAACAAATGATGAGAAATATTACAATCACTACTTCAGATAAGTTTGTATCAAACCGCACAACCATTAACGCATGGTTAACTGAACATAGCAAGCTTTAGTTTTGTTAAAAAAATATTAATTGTTTTTTAGCATTATCACACTGATTGCCATACTCTTTTTATCCATGCCCATCGCTACGGCTGAAACCTGGCGTAAATAAGTGACGTCTCACAACGCCTACCTGGCAATAAACGCGCCACATTTCCTGATGTCGTAAACCAGGATACATGCGCCTCATCGTGAGAGGTTCCAGTGATCTTGTGTGACCAAAACCGGTTAGAGAACGGGGATGATTTGGCAACTATCTCAGGCATTGATCGCACAAGTTACTTAACACGCAGTAGATCAGAGTATCTTGTGGTGTACCGAGGCGAAAGCATTTCTCGCTTCATAGCCCACTGTTGCGACATCCCCTGCCCGGCGAAGTACAGCGTCCCCTTCCCGTTTTTTGCGTTAAGATGGTCCAGTACTTCCATCAACTTCGCACTACCGGCGCGCGGCGCGTTATCGTCGAAAAGGTTGAGTTGCGCTACGCCCTGACTGAAGAAGTCACCCAGCATCACCCCCGCTTTCTGGTAGCGATGGCCGTCGCGCCAGATTTTATCCAGGCATTTCACAGCCGCATTGATAATGTCACGTGAATCCTGCGTGGGGGTGAGAAGCGTCACCGCGGCGCTGTTACCGTAGTAGGGCTCGTTCAGGGCAAAGGGTGATGTTTTGACGAATGTTGAAATGAAACGGCAGTACTGGTGCTCGCCGCGGAGTTTTTCTGCCGCGCGCGCAGCGTAGCTGTAAACAGCCTGGCGCATTTCCTCATAGTCTGTGACCCGCTCGCCGAAAGAGCGGCTACAAACGATTTCCTGCTTTGCCGGCGCAAACTCTTCAAGCTCCAGACATGGCTCTCCGCGAAGCTCTCTCACGGTACGCTCCAGCACGACATTGAAGTGTTTCCTGATGATCCAGGTACTTTGTTCAGAGAGATCGAGAGCAGTCTTGATGCCCAGGGAATTTAGCTTCTTACTGATGCGTCTGCCGACACCCCAGACATCCTCTACGGGTATCAGGGCCAGCAGCCGACGCTGGCGATCGATGTTCGACAGGTCAACCACCCCGTCGGTCTGGCGCTGCCACTTTTTCGCAGCATGGTTAGCCAGCTTGGCAAGGGTTTTCGTCTGGGCAATGCCTACACCGACAGTCAGGTGCGTGCGCTTCAGGACCGTCGCTCTTATCTCGCGCCCGAAATCTGTCAGATCCCGGCAGTTTCGTACTCCCGTCAGATCACAAAAAGCCTCATCAATGCTGTAAATTTCTACCCGCGGCACCATCTCCTCGAGTGTGGTCATTACCCGGTTCGACATATCAGCGTAAAGCTCGTAATTACTGCTGAAGCAAGCAACACCGGATCGCCGGAAGCGTTCTTTCTGTTTGAAGTATGGCTCACCTGGTGCGATACCGAGCTGCTTCGCCTCGGCGCTACACGCGATAACGCAGCCATCATTGTTTGATAACACCACCACCGGTCGGCCACATAAATCAGGACGAAAGACCGTTTCGCAGGAAGCGTAAAAGCTATTAACATCGCAGAGCGCGAACATAATCAACTGACCGCTTTAATGATAAAGGTCACCACCCCGAATATGTCGAGCGTGTCTTCACTGCCGACAGGTATAGGTCGATAGGCGCCGTTCATGGGGATTAACTGCACTGTCGGGCGCAACTGCAACCGTTTTACGGTGAACTCTCCTTCAATTGCCGCAATTACAATGTCACCGTGGTCAGCGTTCCGTGAGCTATCCACCACCAGCAGGTCGCCGTCGCTGATGCCTGCTTCAATCATTGAATCACCCGTGGCTTTGACAAAATATGTTGAGCTGGGATGAGAAACGAGCAACTCATTAAGATCGATACGCTGCTCAATGTAGTCCGCTGCAGGGCTGGGGAATCCACACGGCACTAAGTAACTGAAAAATGGGAGAGGAATAATTTCGCGCAACTCTGTAGGTCTGAAAAATTCCATAATCCATACCTCGAATACTGTTTTTATATACAGTAGTATTATTTAAACATGCGCGCAAGATACTGGAGTCGCTGCGGCTGTTGAAATCTTCGTCGCTTCGTTTGTAAGTTTCTCTCTCAGTTCAAATTATGCGTTTTGTAAATTTTCCGGTTGTATTGTCATGTGTGCATATTTTAGCCAGTCTGGAGGCCACATTTTCTGTACAGCGTCGACAGCCCCGCAGCGTAAGTTATCGCCACGCGCCAGCGCGTTTCCCTGACAGCAATTAATCTTTCGCCCTGCGCCCATGTCTACAGGGGAACATGTCGGGCAACAGGCCGGGTGCGACGATTACCGAGGACGACGGCGTTAAATCGCCGCTAGTGACATCAATATTAATCCAGATGGGGTACGGCGAAAGAGCGGGGCAGAAAACCAGGAGTTGACTTATGATCGAAAAGTAAAAATAACACTATCCCTGGCCCCCTCTTCTGGCAGAAAAAGCATAAGATGGCGATACGTTTTTCACGTAATATTCTAACAGAATATTCTAAGTGTATTCTAAGTGTGAGACTGATCGCTGAAAGAAGATGAGCTAAGTGTTTGAATTGTGGCGGAGAGAGGGGGATTTGAACCCCCGGTAGAGTTGCCCCTACTCCGGTTTTCGAGACCGGTCCGTTCAGCCGCTCCGGCATCTCTCCGTATATTGCAATGATGCCAGGTAATTTGGCATTTTAACAGACCCTATTCGGGTAATTTTGTTCAAGTGACGAGTTTACGAGCAAAACGATGATTAAGTGGCCCTGGAAAGCACAAGAAATAACCCAGAACGAAGACTGGCCGTGGGATAATGCGCTGGCTATACCTCTTCTGGTAAACCTCACCGCGCAAGAACAGGCTCGGCTTATTGCGCTAGCCGAACGTTTTTTGCAGCAGAAAAGACTGGTAGCGCTACAGGGATTTGAGCTCGACTCGTTAAAAAGTGCACGTATTGCGTTAATTTTTTGCTTACCGATCCTGGAGCTCGGTATTGAGTGGCTTGATGGTTTTCATGAAGTGCTCATTTATCCCGCGCCCTTTGTGGTAGATGATGAATGGGAAGATGACATAGGTCTGGTGCACAGCCAGCGTGTCGTACAGTCGGGGCAAAGCTGGCAACAAGGGCCCATCATTCTGAACTGGCTGGATATCCAGGACTCGTTCGATGCTTCGGGTTTCAACCTCATTATTCATGAAGTCGCGCACAAACTGGATATGCGTAATGGCGATCGCGCCAGCGGCATCCCTTTCATCCCGTTGCGCGATGTGGCTGGCTGGGAACACGATCTCCACGCGGCAATGAATAATATTCAGGATGAAATCGACCTTGTTGGCGAAAGCGCTGCCAGTATAGATGCCTATGCCGCCACCGACCCTGCAGAATGTTTTGCCGTGTTGTCAGAGTATTTTTTCAGCGCGCCAGAACTGTTTGCTCCACGTTTCCCGGCACTATGGCAGCGTTTTTGCCAGTTCTATCGCCAGGATCCTTCTCAGCGCTTACGGGTAAGCGCTGCCGAAGGCGACTACGGCGAGGAATCCGAACATTAATTCCTCACTTTGTGGGTTAATTAACCAATTGAATTGGCGCGTTAATTTTACTGTTGACACGTTATAGCCGGCCCAGTATTATGCGCCTCGTTGAAACAATTCCTCTGTAGTTCAGTCGGTAGAACGGCGGACTGTTAATCCGTATGTCACTGGTTCGAGTCCAGTCAGAGGAGCCAAATTTAGGGAAGCAGACGTTCACTGACGTCTGCTTTCTGCATTTATATCAACTGATTAACCCCTTCTTCAGGTTCACTCTCGTTTACTAAAAACCACTCGAAGCTATACCCTTTTGCTGGTAAAGCTGGTTCGATTTGCGTTTTACCAGCACGCGGAGGGAACCGTCATGTCACTGACTGATACTAAAGTAAAAAATGCCAGACCAGCGGAAAAGGCCGTCAAGCTCGCTGACGGGTTTGGCCTCTATCGATTCAAAATACTGGCAGTCAGGCTATCGCTTTAATGGCAAACAGAAGGTGTTTTCTATTGGGGTTTACCCTGCGGTTTCTCTTGCTGATGCCAGACAACGCCGTGACGAGGTCAAAAGGCTGCTGGATCAGGGGATTGACCCGAACGCAAAAAACAGGCTGATGAAAAAATCCTTCAGGAAAAGCGCGATAAAACCCGCTCGTTCCGTGTCGTCGCCAAAAGCTGATGCACCATAATTCTGCCTATGATATTGACGGAAATCTTTTCGCCTGCACCAGAAATTTATCTGCCATTTCCGCTACCGGCGTCAGACTGCCTGTATCAATCATTTTCACAAAATATTTCACGTCTAAAGTTCATTCTACTCCCTGCCCTTAATCTCTACGGCGTTATGTCTCAGAATTATTTGCCAAGTGCCTGCCAGTTTTTCACGTTTCATCAGACGCTGGTACATAGCCATTGCGGTAAGGTCACAGCATTTGACTTGTGCAATTACAGACAAAGTTGCGCCATGCCGGAGCAAAGTAGGAATTAGATCAAAACTTCAACGCTTTGTTGTTTTTGTCAGCAAACAAACGCGCAACCTTATTTCCCCCTTTGACAAGCCGATCGCACATCGTTACTATGCGCCCCGTTCACACGATTCCTCTGTAGTTCAGTCGGTAGAACGGCGGACTGTTAATCCGTATGTCACTGGTTCGAGTCCAGTCAGAGGAGCCAGATTTTAGTTTCGGGACATCCTGGCTAGTCCGGAGACGTTTAAAAAACAAGAATTTATCTTTACCCGGTTGATCTGATAAGGTTTGCCGGGTTTTTTGACATCCATAGTTTTTGGGGCTTAATCGGGCCTCACGGTTCGTTGAGTAAATGGAGCCCCCTCCTATGGCATTAACCGATACCGCTGGCGGCACGCAGACCGATCCGGGTACAGGAAAACCGTCAGAAAATCCACCCGCCGATCCCAATAAGCCCACTCCACCGAAAGAAGAAACGCCGCCCGGCGCGCCGGAGAAATACGCGTTCACCGCCCCTGAAGGTCAGGAACTCGATACCAGCGCGCTGGCGCAGTTCGAACCAGTGGCGCGTGAACTGAACCTGACGCAAGAGCAGGCGCAGAAGCTGGTGGACGTCTATCCGAAAGTGCTGGCGGGAGTGCAACAACAGCAAGCGGAGTCATGGCAGAAGCAAACCGAAGACTGGACTGCGGCAGTTAAAGCCGATAAAGACATTGGCGGTGACAAGCTGGCGTCTAATCTCGGCGCAGCTCAGCGGGCTATCGACACGTTCGGTACCAAAGAACTGAAAGAGTATCTCGATGGTACCTGCGCCAGATCTCTGGTCAATGCTGCACCGTGACGGAAGCGATTCCACCCGGCACCTGTTACCACATCAGCGCCTTTTACTTTACGGGCTGCGGCCTGCAAAGACGTCCGGCTTTGCTGCCGCGTGACCGTCAATCTGCGCCAGAATCCGCGATCTTTCGCGCCCGGCACTCAACCGGTGCGTCACTTTCGTCGCGCAAAGCGACAAAGTGACGCACAACCACTACACCGCGCCATGCCCCTGTTTTCGGGGTTCCGGCGTTCATTCCCGAATCTGACACGCCTTTTTGGGGCCGCTGTCAGCAAGAAAGAAGAGAAAAAGATCGATACCGAGGGGGGCATGATGCCCCGGAGAATTCCTGCTCACGCAGGCAGCCTGTACCGCGTACAGTCTGAAACTCCCTGTACCTCAACAAACTGCCACTCCGGCGTAAAGGTATCGTTCTGGCGCAGCCAAAAAGCATACGCCGGAGACTGTTTGTGTTCTCAAAATCACAGGAGAAGTGTATGGGCAAGTTAGGTGGTGAAATGAAGGCACTGGCAAAGCACTGTGGCGGTAGCCATAAAACGGTGCACGATCGCATTCATATCGTGCAGCGTTTCGATCACCACTTACGGGCTTTGAACGTCCATATCCAGCGGGTTGCGCAGATTAAGGTGCGCCACATTGAAAGCTATATTCATGAAAGGTTGGCGCAGGGGATCGGCAAACGCACGCTGCAAAATGAAATGGCCTCGCTGCGCGCTGTTCTGCAACAGGCCGGGCGTAAACAGGTGGCAGAGCATGAGTGGCTGACTAATAAATCGCTGGGTTTGTCTGGTGCATCGCGCAACGGTACGCGACAGGCGATCACGCCGGAACATTATCATCATGTGCTGGAGACGGCCCGCATGAAAGATCCGGGACTGGCGGCGGCGCTGGAACTGGCGAGGCTGATGGGCTTACGTTCACAGGAAGCGGTGCAGAGCGTGCAATGGATCTGGGGCATGGGGACGGGCGTGGGCGGTATGTGGCGCAGGTGTATGGGCAAATTTGACAGCTGGCTAAGAGCGAGCAGCGGATGGAGCAGGTTACCACCGTTCACAGTTAGTGAAAGACTGGGCGGAGGTGGTAAATATCAGGCTGCATTACCTTCCCCCTTACAGTCCAAACCTGAATCCGATAGAACGAATGTGGAAATTAATGAACGAACATGCCCGGAATAATCGCTACTTCAGCAGTACGCGAGAGTTCAGGGACGCAATATCTGTCTTTTTTAACCAGACGCTGCCGGATATAGCGGACTCACTGACATCCCGAATTAAAGATCACTTTCAGGTGCTCACTCCCGCATCTTGAGGTTTATTGGATATATAATCGTTAATAATCATCAGCGCGTTATTATCAAATTAAAAACAACGCGCTCGTAATACTTAAATTATTCTTACTGGTAACTGAAGAAAACTCTCTCCTGCCAGAATATGCTCCTCGCATCCTTTACATTAACTCTTTGTTTCTATAGCATGAAATAAGTTTCAGGGAGTTATTATTCATACAAGGAGAACATCTTGAAGAAAATATTCATAACAATTATAGTTTCATTATATTGCGCGAATATATGTGCAAAACAATCCCCCAGTACAGAATCCAAACCCGTTAATTTCATCGCCCAAATTGAAAATATCGATTTTAATAAAACCGCCATTAGCAGTGACCTGAAACTTTTACTCGCCGACCGTTATTATTTTAAAGATAAAACACCCTGTAATACTAATACCCTTTCTGCGCGCGCAGAATCAATGGGACTGACGACAGAAGAATATATTAATAAAATACGCAGTTTAAGACCGGCTATTCTCGATGACCGTTATTTTTACCTGACGGTCGATCAGTGCGATGCTGGCGGCACGCCCATGCTGACTGGAATCGAGCTATGTACCGAAGCGCTGTGCGGTGCCGAATACATGAAAAGATCGTCTGACTTGTGGCTGGATGATGAACTGCAACCGACGGTTAAACGTCAGGCAACAACAGTAGTCCATATGCCCCTCCCCTATGACAAAGAGAAAAAATTATGGAAAGTCACCGGCTGGTATCTGGAATCCTCAGAAGAAACAGGGGAGGTGATGCAGAGTAAACAGATAGCCTTTGAAGGCTATACCAACGAAGAAAACTTCGCTAACCGACAACGTGTTTCTGTATTTAAATCTTTCTATGAAAGCGGCAATCTCAAAAGTATTTATCATTATAATGCGCAAAATAAGCGTGACGGAAAAGCTGAAACTTACTTTGATGAAAAAGACAAAATAGCGGAAACGCTGACGTTTAAAGATGGTCAACCCGAAGGGGAATACATCGTATACCATGAAAACGGAGCCGTTGAAAGTAAACGTTACTTTGCCCAAGGTAAAATTAAAGATGGCGAATGCCCACATTTTTATGATAACGGCGTTTTAAAACAAAAACACAGCTATTTAAATCAGAAACTGGAAGGCCCGGCATTTGAATATTTCCCTGATGGGAAAATAAAGGGGAAATATTCATACAGTAAAGGCACCATTGTCGGCACCAGTACGGAATATTATTCTACCGGTAAAATTCGTGGTGTTTACCACAGAAATAACCAAGGTGAAAACGACGGAACGTTCGAACAATACAGTGAAGAGGGCAAACTCCTTTCTAAAGCGACCTATAAAAATGGCAAACAGCTTTCTGCTCAGAGCTGGTATGAAAATGGGCATCCCAAAGAAGAATCCTCTTTTGATAGTGAAGGCCGTAAACATGGTGCGGTCAAAGAATGGTTCAGCAACGGAAAGCCTGCCTCATCCAAAATGTATAAACATGATGTGTTAGACGGGGATTCCGAAAAGTGGTACGAAAATGGTCACCGCGAATCAGTCTATCCCTATAAAAACGGTATGCTAAATGGGGATGCTAAGCACTGGAATGAACAGGGCAAACTCACCTATACCACCGAATATAAAGACGATAAAAAGCAGGGAGCCGATCGCCGCTGGAGCGAACGTACCGGTAAACTTGTTGAAGAGGTTATGTTTGCTAATGATGAAAGAAACGGCCTGAAAAGAGAGTTTAACGATCGTACGGGTAAGGTCTTAAGTGCGCTGCCCTATGTCGATGGCGACAAGGAAGGTACAGAAGAAGCCTATGATGAAGACGGCATAAAATACATCCGTTGTTACCACAACGATGAAGAGCTTTCAGAGCTATATGCGCCGACTGACGTCACCAATAAGGCAAAGCAGGGTGACAGCACTGCGCAATATCATTTAGGTAAGTATGAGTTTGAATGCACAAACTACGATGCGGCGATGAAATGGTTAACTCAGTCCGCAGAGCAAAATCATCCCGGCGCGCTTCTCTTTTTGGCCTATGCGTACAACGACGGTGATGGCGTAACGCAAGACAGCAAAAAATATCTCTCCTATTTATTCAAAGCGGCAGAGCTTGGCGAAAGTGATGCGCAGTTAGAAGTGGGATATTTAAATCTTATCGGCGAAGGAATGCCGAAAAACCTGCCGGAAGCCTATAAGTGGATTAAAAAATCCGCTGACCAGGGAAATGCTCAGGCGCACTATAACCTTGGACTCATGTACAGGAATGGTGATGGCGTTGAGAAAGACCTCAACAAAGCCAAACTTCATCTTACAGCGGCGGTAAAAGGCGGCGTCAAACCTGCACTGGCAGCCTTAAAGGAATTAACGCCTCAAACTAAGTAAATATGACTTTGCTGTAAAGAGGCTATTCAAACGGAACTGAAAGGATACACGTTGCTATGAAATTTAAATTCGCCACATTACTCACAGCCGCCACGGTTTTTTACTCTTATCAGAGCGTTGCACAAAGTCAGCAATCGCCTGATGTCTGGTCAGTTGTCGAACAGAAACTGCAAAATGCCGTCCCTTTAAATGAAAACACCACTTTTAAATCGCAGGCAGCCTGGTTTGAATTACACAGGGAACTGTTTATGTACGGCCCGATGAGCCGTGCGGATGCATTACTGAAAAAGCTGGACACACAATCGAATGATGCGAAGTTTTCGCTAAACCATGAGGCCTCGTGGATCGCTGAAAATAATAGCCCGGATGCCGCGATGGTTTTCCTGTCCAAAATTGGTCTCGATAAACCGTCGAGCATTACCGCCTACGAGAGCTACGTTGATGGCTGGGTTAATCGCAAACAGCCTGAAAAAGCCTTAGCCCTTCTTAGCAAAAATGCCGACGCGAGGAATTTTTATTTAGCCACGGTTTTAAAATCCTGGCACTCAGATCCTGATAAAACCGCCGCTATTTATAATGAAAATTATGCTGATAAAATTGTTGTTCCTTATACTCAGCTAAAAATGCTGCTTATTATTGCGAAGCAGTACCATGCCAAGGGTGACACCGCAAAGGCGTTGGTTTACGCAGATAGCGCGCTGAAAATGTTTGATACGGCTATTGCTCAACAACCGAGTGCTGAAGCCTACCGTTATCAGGAGTATCTCGACCTGATGGAGATCTATTACGCCACGGGTAATAAAGAGAAAGCGATGGCGTTGTCTGCGAGATTGCGCAAAGCAACCGGCAATAAAGGAAGCTATTTCCAGTATTCATTACCGGGATTGCTCTCTTTTTATAAGAAAAACGAGCTGACACAGAATTATCAGGAGACGCTTTCAACCTATGTGACGCAGGTCGATAAAATATTCAATTTTGCCCCTTCGCCGCGCATTGAAATGGAGCTGATTGATTTATTAAGCAAGCTTGATGATGTTGCGCTGATGAATAAGCGTATCGATTTGCTGATGAGCGCGCCGGAATATACCTGCTACGACGACAGGTATTGCTACGAGTACAAAATCAAAGCGCTGAAGAATCTCTTTCAGCATAAGCAGAATGCTGTGGCGGAAAAGCATATCGCAACCCTCTCCGCCGAGGCGCAAACCCTGACGTTCGCCGAATGGGAAGATGCAACAAATGAAATGGGTGAAGTACTCAAAGCAATTGGTCATCCTGAGGCAGCGCAAAAATTAGCCGTCAGCGCCGAGGCGATTTACCTCAGCCAAGCAAAAGCCTGGCCTGATGAAGATATGTCGCTTTCCTTTCAAAGACTTGCAGAGCTTTACGGCTATGGCAACGACACGGTGAATGCCAAACGGGTGTTACACCAGCACGTTCCCTCTCTCGAAGAGGAGGCGATGATCGACCACTACATGAATGCAAAACAGTGGAGTCAGGCAAGGGAATTGATGATTAACGCAGATAGGGTCGATAATAAAAACCTGATGCTGTTACGCCATATTTGTTCTGAAAACACGCCCGAGTGTCAGGAACATATTACCTTTACGCTGAAAAAATTAACCACGCAGGCGTCGATTACCCGCCAGGACGACACCGGTAATCAGCAGCTTTATCAGATTGGGAATATTTTTCACAGATTGGGTATCATACCGGGAGCGGAACAGCAGACGCTGATTCAGGCGTTGTATAACAAGGCCGCAGAGCCTAAAAAAGCCACGCCTTAATCGATTTACCCGCCCGGCCACCTTTCTCACATGCGGGAAGGCGGCGGGCGGGAAAAATCAATCGCGGAAGTTTTTGAACTGGAACGGCTGGCCCAGATTGCCGCCGCGCATCAGCACCATCGCTGCCTGCAGATCGTCGCGGGATTTACCGGTCACACGCACTAACGTAAATTCGAATCCAAACCCACAGAGATTACCGCAAGATATTAATGTTGACCCAACACCGCCTGCCGGAAGACCCGCGCTGGAACGCCCTGCACGAGGAGTTCAGCTTTGACGACGACGACAACCTGCTGGGCATGAACATGCCGCCCGAAGGTGGCGAGCATCAGGCGAAAGTCAAAGGCGACCGCCTGCTGCTACAGGGCAGACCACCACTATGAGTACGACGAGTTCGGCAATCCCATCGCTGACCGCTGGGGCAAGGCGCAGTGCCGGGAGCACCGATTTGAATGGAACGGCGAGCACCGGCTGGTGCGCTTTACCGACGTGCGCCACTATGATGATGAAGGCTTTCCGCGCCACTCGTGGCGCTATGAGTTCGATAATGGCGTGACCACCCTATATCCCTGTCCGACGCGAAAATCCTCAGTATCAAGCCTTCTGATAACCCCTTTAAGCTGATCGATTCTCACGGTCGGTATCTGCTTGTTAATCCGGGCTTGTGGGTCAGGCGCTCAAGGAGCGTGAAGTGTGGCGCAATGTTTTCGCCTTCCGGCGCGTTTCCTGGCATAGACGCGGTTATCGGCGACAGGTATCCGGCGATGGTGATGAAGCTCGCGGCACAATAAGGCCTTAGCGGGATGCAGAATCGCCTCCCGCTAAGGCTTCATTCAGCCGCTTTCCATATCACATAAATACGCCTCTTCCACTCCTGTCCAGCAGCAGGCGACAGCTCATTTCGTTAGCGAAACGGTGGCTCATTAAACGTGCGTAATTTACGTGAGTGCAAACGATCACCTTCTGCGCGTAGTAAATCAATAGCACGAATACCAATTTGCAAATGTTCTGAAATAGCCCCCTCATAAAACCGGTTTGCCTGCCCGGGCAGTTTAATTTCACCGTGTAAAGGTTTGTCAGAAACACAAAGCAGCGTGCCGTAAGGCACGCGGAAGCGATAGCCCTGGGCTGCAATCGTCGCGCTCTCCATATCAATCGCGACCGCGCGGCTAAGGTTGAATCGCAGCGCCGATGCGGAATAACGAAGCTCCCAGTTACGATCATCCGTGGTGACGACCGTTCCCGTGCGCAGTCGCTGTTTCACCTCTTCACCGGGCATTCCGCTAACCGCTTTGGTAGCGTCGTACAGCGCACGCTGTACTTCCGCAATGCTTGGAATAGGAATATCAGGCGGCAGAACGGCATCCAGCACATGATCATCGCGTAAGTAGGCATGGGCCAGCACATAATCACCAATCGCCTGACTTTCTCGTAACCCTCCACAGTGCCCAATCATAAGCCAGACGTCAGGCCGCAACACGGCCAAATGGTCGCAAATCGTTTTAGCATTTGAAGGGCCGACACCGATATTTACCAGCGTAATCCCCTGCCCATCTGCCGTTACCAGGTGCCAGGCGGGCATCTGATGCTTCTTCCAGGCCAGATCGGAAATAGCCTCTTCCGGCGCTTCCGTTTCTGCCGTGATCCAAATTCCGCCGGCACAGGAAAGCGCGATATAGGGACTGTCAGGATCAAGAATTTGGCTGCATCCCCAGCGCACAAACTCATCGACATAGCGGGTGTAGTTGGTAAACAAAACGAAGGGCTGAAAATGTTCAACCGGCGTACCGGTATAGTGCCGTAACCGGGCCAACGAGAAGTCAACACGACGCGCGTCGAAGTGCGATAGCGGATAGAATTCGCCGGGGTGGAACAGACCGTCTGCCGTCTCATCACCAATCTGCGCCAGTTCTGTGGTAGGAAAATGGCGCGTTAGCCCGGCGCTCATAGAACGATCCAGCGTCAGAGCCGAGCCATCGATCACATAAGGATACGGGATCTCATGGTGCGAGGCCTCTACCGCAATATGCGCGCCATAATCATGGTAAACGAGGTTAAGCTGTTCCAGAAGATAAGCGCGAAATAGCGCAGGCCGCGTAACGGTAGTGGTATAACAGCCGGGATGAGTAAAGCGTCCAAAAGCGCGTGTTTTAGGCGGGTTCGGTGTCGCGCCATCCCAGCTTACAGACAGCGAAGGATAAACAAACAGTCCGTTAAGCCTGGCGTGGGGATCGGGCAGCGTACCGTTATCAACATAGTCAGCGATGGCTTCACGGAGCGCGTTAACCGACTGCTCGTATAGCTCCTCCAGGCGATCCAGCGCCTGCTCGGGCGTTAGGTTTGTGCCTTTATTTTCCATATTATTCTCCTTAGCGTTCACAGGTGAGGCACGTCATTCGATAGTATGACAGCAAAGGAGGAAACTAAAGGGGTTAGCGTAAGGGCGACGGCAGTAAACATGAACCCTTTAAAAAGAAAAGAGAACTATCTTAGCGCCACCATCATCGCTCAAAAAGAAGGGTACTGGTACAGCCATTTGTTAAGTTCATTACAATTAGTCATATAACCATTTCCCGGCTTTTGCTGACTCGATCAGCATGCTGATAGTGAAATCTGGGACGGGTACAGGTTCCGTTTTCTTGAACGGATGCCATGAAAAAGGGTGATTAGGAAAATAGGTTTCTATTCTGAAGTTACCTCGCTCGACATTGAGTTTCTCGAAGAATTTATTCATGAGATCTTCGGCTTCAAGTTCATCAATGCTCAGATCAGTATCAAGGTCAATCTCTGGTGTTAATTCCACTTGCTTAATGTTGAACAGATATGTGCCAGCATAAGGCCGTACAAGCTCGTAAACTTGCTGTTCAATATTGTCTACCATAACTTATCATTGCCCCGAACAATGGTATTGTAGTCGCGTATAGTGCGATATGTTATTTGTGACACATCTGCGGCAAGGATAATTTCCCCGATCAAAGGAATGAAACGTCCAACAAACGGCGCAATGTTACGAACCATAACACGTCTGGCTGTCCACGGGGTGTAACCGCCTAACCATGTCGGAAGGGATATTCCAAAGGGAAATTTTGACTTTTTAAACACTGCACGTGCAGTCCTGGACGCGTATGATGTGCCTTTAGTCGCTCCAGCGGGTTTCGCCCTTGTCCAAAGATTATTACGACCTGATGCCAAAGCAACAACAGCCCCGAAATCTGCAACACCAATCCCAAACTGGCTTGCGGTATTCTCACAGAAAATCATAACAGAAGTTCGGCAGCAGTCAGATTGGATTTTCCTGCATAGAAGTATGTTCCATTTAGTTCTTCTACTGTATCCATTAGAAACTCTATAGTTACTATTTTGGTTTACTTATTGTACATCCTTGTTTCGAATGAAAGAAATCAATCTTTTGGGAAAGAACGGATCAAGATCACTGGAAATATCTGAAATCAGATGAAAGAGGCAGTCGCGATTCCCACTAGGGGCATCACCTGGCAAGCTTGTGTGATCGCTCCGTTTGAACCGAACACATCTATATGTCAGCATACTGATACGGGTTTGATCTTGCGGATAGCGGTATCGGTTAATTCCATAGGTGGGGGCTCCATTTTCTCAGCGAACCGCGAGGCCCCGATTAAGCCCCTAAAAACTATGGATGTCAAAAAACCCGGTAAACCTTCTCAGGTCAACCGGGTAAAGATAATTTATTGTTTTTTAAACGTCTCCGGACTCACCAGGATATCCCGAAACTAAAATCTGGCTCCTCTGACTGGACTCGAACCAGTGACATACGGATTAACAGTCCGCCGTTCTACCGACTGAACTACAGAGGAATCGTGTGAACGGGGCGAATATTAACGAGGTGCCCCTGGCTTGTCAAAGCCTGTTTTCACAAAAAAAGTTCGTTTGCTGCTTTATTCCACACTTCGGTTAAAATTCACCGTTTCCTGATGATTTTCACAGCAAAAAGCGCTTACTCCCTCTTTACGCGCGGGTATCTCCACAGCCAGCGCCCGCTTACCAGACGCCAGTAAAACAGCGCGCCGCGCACGGCCCAGTCAAGAAACATCCCCAGCCAAACCCCTACAACCCCCATACCCAGCACAATACCAAGCGTATACCCTGCCACAACGCGACAGCCCCACATCCCCAGCATCGATACCCACATCGCAAATCGCACATCGCGCGCGCCTTTAAAACCCGACGGCAGCACCCACGCGGCCGCCCAAATTGGCATAAAGGCAGCATTAAGCCAGAGCAGAACTTTAACTACCTCTTTTACGTCCTGCTCCTGGGTATAAAATGAGGCAAACAGACCCGCAAACGGCGCCGTCCCCCACGCAATTGCCGTAAGTACGATAGTCGACATCCAGAATACATGGCGCAGTTGACGCTCTGCCTGACCAATTTGCCCGGTACCAAGACGCTTACCGGTGATAATAGTCGACGCCGAACCAAGGGCGTTACCCGGCAGGTTGATAAGCGCCGCCACGGAAAAGGCAATAAAGTTGCCCGCAATAACGTTAGTGCCCATTCCTGCGACAAACATTTGCGTCAGTAGCTTGCCACCGTTGAACAGCACTGATTCAATGCTCGCCGGAATACCGATACCCATCACTTCCCAGATAATGCCGAAATTCAGCGGCTTCAGATAGCTTTTCAGCGGAATGCGCAGCGCCGGATTAAAACCAATCATCAGCACCCAAATAATCGCTACCGCGCCGATGTAGCGCGAAATGGTTAATCCCAGCCCCGCGCCGGCAAAACCCAGCCCTTGCCAGGAGAAAGCCCCGTAAATCAGGATGCTGCTGATGATAATATTGAGAATGTTCATCCCGCCGTTAATCATCAACGGGATTTTCGTATTCCCTGCCCCACGCAGCGCGCCGCTACCGATTAGCGCAATTGCCGCAGCCGGATAACTCAGCACCGTCAGTTCAAGGTACGTTAACGCCAGCCCCTTTACTTCTGGCGTCGCCTCGCCTGCGACAATATTAATAATTTCACTGCCGAAATAATGAATGACCACTGCCAGCACAACGGCAAATAGCGTCATAATCACCAGCGACTGGCGCGCCGCTGCTCTTGCGCGTCGCCTGTCGCGCTTGCCGAGGCTAAAGGCGACCACCACCGTAGTACCAAGATCGATAGCCGCAAAAAAAGCCATAATTACCATATTAAAACTGTCGGCAAGCCCCACGCCCGCCATTGCTTCCTTGCCCAGCCAACTGACGAGAAAAGTACTGAGCACGCCCATTAGCAAAACACAGGTATTTTCCAGAAAAATGGGGATAGCAAGTGGGGTGATTTCACGCCAGAACAACACTTTGTAGCTCTTGCGTTTGGCATACCAGGGCGTACGGACGACAGCCTGGCGTAAGGCAGTGGAGACGTTCAAAATGGACCTTAAAGAAGAGAGTTGAAACCACATTTCAATAATGAGCGAGAAATCGTAAGGCTGCAAAGCTTTTTGCAGAAAAAATGTCTGCAAATGCAACAAAGTGATGAGATAACCCGCAATCGAATCTGTAAGAGGTTAAATGGGGTTTGACAAAAATTTTTCCGCCGCTAATATACGACCCCACACGATTCCTCTGTAGTTCAGTCGGTAGAACGGCGGACTGTTAATCCGTATGTCACTGGTTCGAGTCCAGTCAGAGGAGCCAGATTTTAGTTTCGGGACATCCTGGTGAGTCCGGAGATGTTTAAAAAACAAGAACTTATCTTTACCCGGTTAACCTGATAAGGTTTGCCGGGTTTTTTGACACCTATAGTTTTTGGGGACTTAATCGGGGGCCTCACGGTTCGTTGAGAAATGGAGCCCCCGCCGATGGCATTAACCGATACCGCTATCCGCAAGATCAAACCCACCGAGAAATCCTTCAAGATTACCGACAGTTCAGGACTCTACCTGCTGATCAAACCCAACGGCTCGAAACTCTGGTACATGAAGTACCGCATTGACGAGAAAGAGAAGAAGCTGGCTTTTGGCCCCTATGCGGTGAAAAAACAGTTAATCAGGTCGAACCCTGCGCAAAATCTGGATGGTGAGTTCACGCCGCCTGAAACACAGCATTACCCGGCCCTGCCCCTTGAGAAACTGTCTGAATGTTTGCCGCGAACGGATAATTAGAGAGGGATAATATCTCCGCTAAGCTCTCTCATACCACCCTTTCGAACGATTCACCACTCGCACAACCAGCAGCATCACCGGCACCTCAATGAGCACCCCAACCACGGTCGCCAGCGCCGCACCGGAATGAAAACCAAACAGGCTGATTGCCGCTGCGACAGCCAGTTCAAAGAAGTTCGATGCGCCGATCAGGCTGGATGGACAGGCAATATTGTGCTTTTCGCCCACCAGTCGATTCAACCCATAGGCCAGTGCCGAGTTAAACAGCACCTGAATCAGAATTGGCACCGCCAGCAGGGCAATGACCAGCGGCTGTTGCAGAATGGCTTCGCCCTGAAACGCAAACAGTAACACCAGCGTTGCCAGTAATGCCGCCATTGACCACGGGCCGATTTTCGTCAGCGCATTATCGAATGCCGCTTGCCCCTTGCGTAGCAGGGCCTTACGCCAGAGCTGGGCCAGAATAACCGGCACAACGATGTACAGTACCACGGAGGTTAACAGGGTGGCCCACGGCACGATGATTGAGGACAAGCCGAGTAGCAGCCCAACAATCGGCGCAAAGGCGAAAATCATGATGGCATCGTTCAGCGCCACCTGCGACAGCGTGAAATAAGGGTCGCCGTTGGTGAGTCGGCTCCAGACAAACACCATTGCCGTACAGGGCGCGGCGGCCAGCAGAATAAGCCCGGCGATGTAGCTGTCAAGCTGATCGGTTGGCAGCCACGGCGCGAATAAATAACGGATGAACAGCCAGCCGAGCAGCGCCATTGAGAATGGTTTAACCAGCCAGTTGATAAACAACGTTACGCCGATCCCGCGCCAGTGCGCTTTGACCTGCCCCAATGCCCCGAAATCAATGCGCAGCAGCATAGGAATAATCATTACCCAAATAAGCAAACCGACCGGCAAATTGACGCGGGCAATCTCCAGACCGCCGATAACGCGAAAGACGCCCGGCATTACCTGCCCGAGCAGAATACCGATGGCGATGCAGAGCGCAACCCAGACGCTCAGGTAACGTTCAAACAGGTTCATGGCCGGAGCGGCCTGGGTTTGTGCGGACATAGCAGGCTCCTTTAGGTTTATTTTCCCGTTGTGCTCAGTTGTAGCAAACGTTCCACACCGACAGGCTCTTCCGCCTGTAGCGGCACCAGCGCACAGCGTCGGGCATGGTGGGTACAGACGGCATCAATCTGCGACCGTTCGCGTTCGGCACGCTGGCGCAGCAGCGGCGATGTAGTCGGCGTATTGATCAGGCTGTTATTAATGACCCAGCCCCACGGTTCAATCCCCGCGCGACGCAGGTCGTCCTGCAAATGAGCGGCTTCCAGCACCGGCGTGGTTTCCGCCAGCGTGGCGATGAGAACTTTCGTCTGCTCGCTGTCCTGTAGGCGCATCATGGGCGTCAGTACGGGCTGACCGTGTTCCCCGGCCAGTCGGGCAATCTCACGGTGGTAAGCGCCAGTAGCGTCAAGCAGCAGCAACGTATGGCCGGTTGGTGCGGTATCCATGACGACAAACTGCTTACCTGCCTCCTGAATGATGCGGGAGAAAGCCTGAAACACGGCAATTTCTTCCGTGCAGGGAGAACGCAGATCTTCTTCAAGAACGGCACGACCCTGTTCGTCGAGTTTTTTACCCTGCTCAGCCATCACCTGCTGCCGGTAACGCTCGGTTTCGGCCAGTGGATCGATACGACTGACGGTCAGACCGTCGAATGAGCCATCCAGCGTGTCGGTCAGGTGCGCCGCCGGATCGGATGTGGACAGGTGAACCGGATAACCGCGACGGGCCAGTTCAACGGCAATAGCCGCCGCCAGCGTGGTTTTCCCCACGCCACCTTTGCCCATCAGCATGATCAGGCCATGTCCCTGAGATGCGAACCCATCGATTAGCGATGACAGCGAAGGGAGGTCAACGGGCGGTATATCTCCGCTTTCCACCGGCGCGCCTGTTGCGCTGTCGTCCAGCAGGCCACGTAATGCCACCAGACCCACCATATTGAACGGTTTTAGCGGCAGGCGATCGCAAGGCAATGCTCGCAGGTTATCAGGTAAATGTTGCAGCGCCTGTTGTTCACGTTGATACAGTGCCTGCGCCAGCTTATCGTGTGCGGCTTCCTGATCAGGCAACAGGCCGTTAATGACCAGATACTGCTGCGTCAGGCCGATGGCGGCTAGTTCGTCATAAGTGCGCGATACTTCCTTCAATGTTGCGGTTTGCGCTCTGGCGACCAGCACCATTCGCGTCAGTTCCGCATTCGCCAGTGCGTCTACGGCGGCACGATACTGGCTGCGCTGTTTTTCCAGCCCGGCCAGCGGTCCGAGACAGGACGCACCGTGCTGGCTGTTGTCGAGATAACCGCTCCACGCGCCGGGCAGTTGCAGCATTCGTAGCGTATGCCCGGTTGGCGCGGTGTCGAACACAATATGATCGTACTCATCGCGCAGTTGCTGATTAGTCAGCAGCGCGGTGAATTCGTCAAAGGCGGCTATTTCGGTGGTACAGGCACCGGAAAGCTGCTCCTCAATACCCGCTACGATGTCGTCCGGCAGAATTCCACGCACCGGTCCAACAATGCGCTCACGGTATGCCGCTGCGGCAGCGGACGGATCGACTTCCAGCGCAGCCAGTCCGTTAACCGCTGCAATCGGGGTTATCTGATGACCGATAGTCTGTTCAAATACCTGCGCCACATTGGAAGCCGGATCGGTGCTGACCAACAGTACACGTTTGCCAGAGGCGGTCAGATGAATCGCGGTAGCACAGGCCAGCGATGTTTTACCCACACCGCCTTTACCGGTAAAAAACAAAAAGGGGGGCACCTGCCGAAGCATCAGCATAAAAAAGACTCCTTTAAATTAAATAAAGCGGGAAATCAGTCCGTCAGCAGCACTTATCGCCGCCGCAACAGGAGGAAGCCGCTGGCGTAAAACTCGAATAGACGGTAAGCCCCATCCAACGCGCCAGTTCCTCTCTGCGAGGGTAGCGACCAGCCAGTGCGACTTCACCATCCACCAGAATCAGCGGTAGCGCCTCTTTGCCGGAACGGGCCAGAAAGCCTTTAACGATTTCGTTCTGTGCGAAGAGCAATGGTTGCTGCGCCAGATTGAAACGCTCAATATTGACGCCCTGCGTTCTGGCCCACTCAAAATCAGCGGCGAATGCGACCAGCGCCGGATCGGTTTCCGGGCCACAGACGCCGGAAGAACAGCATAATGCGGGATCGAAAATCTGAATCGTCTTCATTTGACTCTCCATCAATTATTGAAATACAGGTCGTTAAAAAATTTCGCCAATACGATCCAGTTCAACTTTCAGACGAGCGCGATCGTGCAGCAATTCATTCAGCGGCAGCGCCAGAAAAGCTTCAATACGCGCACGTAATGTCTGGTAAGCAGTGACAAAAGCCGTATCGATTTCGGCATCGCTACCGGTAGCACGAGCCGGATCGTCAACGCCCCAATGGGTACGCATCACGTTACCGAGCCAGGCCGGACAGGTTTCTCCGGCAGCGTTTGAACAGACTGTCACGACAATATCCGGCGTCTGCGGCAGGCCATCCCACAATTTGCTGAAATAGCCTTCTGTTGAAATGCCTTCCCGCGCCAACAACGCCAGTGCTCGGGGATGTACGTAACCCGCCGGGTGACTGCCTGCGCTCATGGCGCGCCATCCGGCAGGAGCCAGATGGTTAAACGTGGCTTCGGCCAGCACGGAACGGCAGGAGTTGCCGGTACAGAGAAAAAGTACGTTCATGATTTACTCTTTTTCGTGGTGTTGAGTGGTGGTAAAACGGCTTCTGAGCAGGAAGAAGCCGAACGAAAATCCGCGCATTGTTCCGGGTGGCCTGAGCAGCACTCCTCGGTCAGCCAGCCGATTAAATCCAGCATCAGTGGGATGTTGGCACGATAACGCTGGTAACGACCTTCCTGTTCTACCGTCAGCATCCCGGCTTGCGTCAGCGCCTTTAAATGAAACGATAAGTTAGTCGGCGGGATATCCAGCGTTGAAGCGATCTCCCCGGCAACCATGCCCTCGGTACCCATTTTTATCAGTAGGCGATATACGTCCAGACGTACACCGGAGGAGAGGGATTCAAAGATGGTTGTGGCAGTTTGTTTGTTCATAATGTGGGGCGGCCCTCTATGATTCAATATTTCAATCATTATTGAATAATCGAATTAATTCAAGTATCCGTTAATAATATCTAGTGGAAATGGCAAGATGGGGGGAAATAATCCCACTTTTAAAATGTGATAAAAATCACATTCTTAGTGCATCATTACGATCGGGGCTTTTATAAGGGCCTTATTTTGAATTTAGAAAATAAATATTTTATTATTCAATGAGATAAAAAACGCACCCAGTCAGAGGAGCCAAATTCCTGTTTTCAGGCATCTCAGCATGTCTCAATAGTATTTTGATTCAGAGAGTTAGCGTAGAAAACTGTCTCAGTGCATATTGATTTATCTCTCCGCATCGGGACAAATTGGTGGTCTGATTTGGGGTCATTTCAGTTAGATAAAGGAGTGATCACCACATGCCCCTTACTGACAGTAAAATCCGCGCTACTAAACCTTCACCAACTCCCTTTAAACTGACCGCTTCTCACGGTCTGTATCTGCTTGTCAGTCCGGGCGGTTCATGCCTCTGGTATCTCAAATATCATTTCGACCGAAAAGAATACTCGGCGCGGTGGATAAGAGAGCCTTGCAGACGCATATAAAAAACCTCCGGCGATGCCGGAGAAAAGATTTATGACTTTGAGCTTAATCGGAGGGCTCGCGGTTCGCTGAGAAATGGAGCCCCTGCCATGACACTCACTACTAATACAGATGCTCCAGCCCATGAAAACCAGCAATGTGGCAGGATATTTAAAGGCCAGGCCTGCCCGCGCTAATGTTGACCGGCATTCCGGAACGGCGCTCCAGCACCTCATTAACCCGCGAAGTATCAACGTCATCCCCTTTGATAAACGTGCGCAGCACTGGCGTAACGGGCAATGGAACTTTTTTGTCTGACTCAAATTCAGCACGGTTGCGAGAAAGCGGTTCGTGTACCTCCAGCCAACGACTGCCATCCGGCTCTACCGAAAATTTAACGGGCCTGTCGATAATCTGAACGCGGGTTCCTACAGGAACATGGTCGAATAAATATTTAATATCGTCATTGCGTAAACGGATACAGCCCTGACTGACGCGAAGGCCAATGCCAAAGTTAGCGTTAGTGCCATGGATGGCATATAACCTGCCGATATATATTGCGTATAGCCCCATAGGGTTATCCGGCCCCGCAGGCACCATCGCGGGCAGCGTTTTTCCCTCTTTAGCATATTCCCGACGCGTATTAGCCGTTGGCACCCAAACCGGGCCATCTTGTTTGCGTTCAACCGCAGTTACCCAGTTGCGCGGCGTTTCACGGCCAGCCTGACCAATACCAATGGGTAGCACCTCAACCGTATTCGTGCCTGCGGGATAATAATAAAGGCGCATCTCGGCGACGTTTACCACAATACCTTCACGAACGGTGTCAGGCAGAATCAACTGCTGCGGCACTACCAGTGTGGAACCAGACTGAGGTAAAAACACATCCACGCCGGGATTCGCTTCAAGCATATTACTCAGCCCCTGACCATAGCGGGCGGCAAATGACTCTAAGGGCTGAGTATTGTTCTGCGGTACGGCGATTGTGACAGGCTGTCCTACCAGACGACTGCCTTCGGGCGGCAACGGATAGCTTATAGCCAGCGAGAAATGGCTTACCAACAAGACGAAAAACGGAAAAAAAGGTGTGATACGACGCATTATATCCCTTCCTTTGTCGCGGCAGGTGTGCGTTAAGTATAGCTTTTTTCTCACATGGCTGGTGTTGTGCGCCCGGGTTATGTTGCGTTTGCGTTCCCCTCCGGCAGGACAATATTACTGGCCGCCAACTCCCCCATGTTGTGGAACATGGCGCACGCGGCTTCCACGATCGGCATCGCCAGCGCCGCGCCGCTTCCTTCACCTAACCGCATCGCCATATGCAAATAGGGTTCCATAGACAAATGCGCGAGCGCGATGCGGGCGCCCTTTTCCGCCGAAAAGTGCGACGGGATCAGATAAGGTCTCACCGCAGGCGCAATCTGACAGGCCGCCAGCGCTGCCGAGTAGGAAAGAAAGCCATCCAGCAATACGGGTAAGCCACACCTTGCCGCGCCAAGCATCACGCCGGTCATCCCGACCAGATCAAAACCACCCACCTTCGACAACACATCAATGCCGTCGCGCGGATTGGGCTGATTAATCGCAATCGCCCGCCGCACGACGTCCACTTTATTATCGATGCGGGAAGGCGGAAGATTCGCGCCAATCCCCACCACCTCTTTTGCATCACTTCCTGTAAAAACGCTGACCATCGCGGCGGCTGGCGTAGTGTTCGCCATTCCCAGCTCCCCTACGCCAAATAAGGTCACGCCGCGTTGCGCCAGGTCGCAGGTGTAGCGGGAAACCTCCAGCAAAAGCGCCTCAGCCTGCAAGCGACTCATCGCCGGGCCAACGGCAATATTTCCGCAGCCGCGCGCGACGCGCATATTAACTACGCCAGGAATAGGTTCGGCATCAATACCGACATCAATGACATGCACCTTCGCACCGGCCTGAGCGGCAAGCACGCATACGCCGGTTGTTCCCCGCGTCATATTCGCCGCCTGAATCGCCGTCACGATTTTGGGCGAAACCGCTACGCCTTCATCCCAGACGCCATGGTCGGCGCACATCACCAGCACCGCCTTTTCACCTACCTGCGGCGTACCGTTAAGACCCGGCATACCCGCGAGCTGAACGGCTAAGGTTTCCAGTCTGCCCAGGCTGCCCGGCGGTTTGAGCAGGCCGTCAATATGTTGCTGCGCACGCGCCATCGCCTCGGCGTCCGGCGCAGGAATGTCACGGAGTAAAGCGTGTAGTGTCTGCATAAGATGTCTCGTCCGTAATAATCGGCTCATAACAGAGCCAGCAGAAAGATCAATTCGCCAAGTTCGATCGCCGCGCCCAGCGTATCGCCGGTTTGACCGCCAAGCGTACGTTTAAGCAACTGGCCAAGGATGAAAATCGCCGCGCATGTGACCACCATTGCGGCCAGTCCTTGCATACCAGGCAGTAATACCGTGGCGATGATTATCGCCAATCCCAGAGTAATGCAGGTTTGCCGTCCGCTGACTTTACCGATAAATACATTGCCAAGCCCCTCTTCACGGGCGTAGCGATAACGGTACATCAATAAAACGGCGCTGCCGCGTCCGGCCGCACAGGCCGCTGCCAGCGCCGCCAACATTGGCGTTCCACGTAACGCCAGTTCGCTGACCACCAGAATTTTTGTCAGGAGCACAAAAATAAGCGCCAGCCCGCCATGGGTTCCCAGACGACTATCGCGCATAATCTCCAGCATTCGCTCACGGCGGCGCGCGGAAAAAATGCCATCGCAGGTATCGGCCAGCCCATCCAGGTGAAAACCACCGGTCAGCAGCGCCAGCGCCAGAATACAGAACAACGCCGCTAGCGGAATACCGCACCAGGGTTGCAGGAGGATGAAAATCAGGCCGCTTACGCCCCCCAGAATCAACCCGATAAAGGGAAACATCACGATCCCACGCGAATACTGCTCGAAATCCAGTCCCTGCGACCAGCGTGACGGCACGGGCAAGCGGCTAATAAAAGCGAGCATGGCCCAAAACAGCTTACTCATTTAATTTTGACTCCAATACCTGAGACCACCAGCCAGACCTCATCCGCCGCTGCCGACAGTCGTTGGTTGACCCGACCGGCAATATCACGAAAATGGCGCGCCAGACGGTTTTCCGGGACGATCCCCATTCCCACCTCATTTGTCACCAGTACCACTTTCGCCGGGCAGCGCTGGCAGGCTGCAATTAAAATCTGAATTTCATCGTCAATGCCGCGCTCCATCGCTGCATAATCCCATTGTTCGGGATCGTTTTCGCCTCCCAGCGCAAACAGCAGATTCGTCACCATGGTGGTAATACATTCCAGCAAAATCGCGTCGTCAGGGGCAAGATCCGCGGTAATCAACGTATCAAGATGCCGCCAGCATTCTGCGGTCCGCCAGTGTGCCGGCCTGCCATCTTTATGATGCTGAATTCTCGCCGCCATCTCGTCATCAAGAATCTGCGAGGTGGCGATATACAGTACCTGCGGCGCATCGCCAATTAAGGTTTCAGCATGACGGCTTTTACCACTACGCGCCCCGCCCGTCACCAGAATCATCATACCGGCTCCTGATGTTGTTGCATGATGTTATAAATTTCATCAATATCAATATGTTGCCGCATCGCTTCCGCCAGCAGATCAAATTGCCGCGCTTTATGCTCCGCATAACAAAAAGTCGTTTCCCACGGCGCAAGTCCTTTTCGCGCCCGTAACCCATTGACCACCGCACGGGTAAACGCATCGCTGTCAAACAGGCCGTGAAGGTAAGTGCCAAACGCCAGTCCGTCGGCGGTGACCGCGCCATCCGCCACAGAGCATCCATTTTTCTGTAACGTCATGGCCGTACAGCATCCTTCCTGCAGCACCGTTTCCCCCATGTGAATTTCATAACCGCGTACCGGTAGCCCCGCCGCGGCAGCCAGCCAGCCGGGCAGCTCGCCTGACATTGTCGCGTTAACCTGCGTCGTGGTTTTATCCTGTGCAAAGCGAGTGATCGTATTAAGCAGCCCCAGGCCCGGCTGCGTACCCAGCCCCGACTCCACCTCATCCACAATGGTGTCGCCCAGCATCTGGTAGCCGCCGCAAATCCCCATCACCGGCACGCCCTGCCGATGTGTCTGCAATACCGCATCCGCCATCCCGCTTTCACGCAGCCAGGCGAGGTCGCTCAGCGTATTCTTACTGCCCGGCAGGATCACCAGATCAGCGTCAGTCAACGCTTCCGGGCGGCGAATATAGCGTATGCGCACATCCGGCTGCGCCGCCAGAGCGTTAAAATCCGTAAAGTTAGAAATATGTGGCAGTTGCACAATGGCAATAGTGATATCACGGGGGGCGTTACCGCGATATTTATCGTTTTGCAGCGCGACGCCATCTTCATCTTCCAGATCCACATCCAGCCATGGCATCACTCCCAGGACCGGGACGCCAGTAAGCGATTCGATTTGTTCGATACCGGAATAGAGTAGCGCCACGTCGCCGCGGAATTTGTTGATAATGACGCCCTTTACTCTGTCACGCTCCTGTTTATGCAGCAGCGCCAGCGTGCCATAAATAGCGGCGAATACGCCGCCCCGGTCGATATCCGCCACCAGAATAACCGGACACTGGGCCATTTCCGCCATTCCCATATTGACGATATCGCGATCGCGCAGATTGATTTCCGCCGGGCTTCCGGCGCCTTCCAGCACAATAACGTCATATTCCTGCGCCAGGCTGTTATAGACCGCAAGGATTTGCTCACGCAAACGCGGTTTATAGTCATGGTAACTAACCGCATCCATATTGGTCGCCACTTTCCCCATCAGCACGACCTGCGCCAGGCGATCGCTGGTCGGTTTGAGCAGCACCGGGTTCATACGCACATCTGGCGTGATCCCCGCGGCTTCCGCCTGAAAAATTTGCGCCCGCCCCATCTCTTTACCATCCGGCGTAATACCAGAATTAAGCGCCATATTTTGCGATTTAAACGGCGCGGTACGCAGACCATCCTGATAAAAAATGCGGCATAAACCGGCCACCAGCACACTTTTGCCGACGTCGGATGCCGTCCCCTGCAACATAACTGCCTGCGTCATGACGCCTCCCTGAATGCGCACTTTTGCATTCGATGAAAAAACTCCGTTTCTGTTTTACACAGCGGCAGTCCCAGTTGAGTATGAAGTTTGACCAGCCAGGGCTGGGTTAGCCCCGCTTGTTCCATCGCTTCCGTACACGCGAAAACCTCGCCAGGCGCGCCATGCGTCAGGATCTGGCCCTGGCGTAATACGTATACGGCATCGCTAATTTCATAAATAAGATCGATATCATGGCTGGAGATAATGACATGATTTCCCTGCGCCACAATCCGCCTGATGATAGCAAGCATCTGAGTGCGCCCTGCGGGATCGAGACCAGCAGTGGGTTCATCCAGCAATAGATAGCGCGCCTGTAGCACCAGCGCTCCGGCGATAGCCACACGTTTTTTTTGCCCATGACTCAAACACTGAATGGGCTGATGGCGAAAATGTTGGGCGTCAACCAGCGTTAGCGCCTCGTCGACGCGACGCGTGATTTCCGCTTCCGGCACCCCCAAATTACGTAAACTAAACGCAATGTCGCTATCGATATCAGTATAAAAAATCTGCTGTTCAGGGTCCTGAAAAACCGTCGCAACTTGCTGGCGCAGCGCCAGTAGTCCGCGCTTGCTGTAATCCAACGGTTTTCCCTGCCACAATACGGCCCCTTTTTGCGGACGCAACAGGCCGCTCAGGTTCATAAAAAGCGTAGACTTCCCACAACCGTTCGCGCCCACCAAACCGGTAACAGGCGAGAGCGAAAAATCCAGATTTAACCCTTTAAGTACCGGCTCATCCTGATAACGAAACCACAGGTCTGAAGTGGCAAGCATAATAGTCCTTACAGGTGAAAATCACCCTGATACAGTTTGATATCCAGCGTGGTGGTCATTTGCTGATAACGCATTAACACCCGCGTAAACAGGAGTCCAGTCAGCATTGCCAGAGATCGATAGCCGTTCGGCAGGCTGCAATAACCAAAACGCAGCGTTTGCGCACGACGGATTGCCACCGCCTCATCCAGAAGAATAAAGAGAAAGCGCCACGTTAACAGGATTTGCTCGGTAAGCAGGCGTGGAATATGCGCGCGCTTAAGCAAGCTAATTAACTGCGGAAACGGTAGGTTCATCACCAGCCACAACGTCGCGGACAGCGCCGTCAGGCTACGCCAGAACGTTTCATTCGCCGTAACCACGCCCGCACGGGTAATCCCGATCCAGTACGGCCCGACAGAGATGCCAGCCAGCAGCATTTGCGGCTCGCGGCTGATGCTGAAGATAATCGTTATCACGCCGACCAACAAAAATCCAAAAGGTATCGCCATCCATCGACACCAGCGCCAGAGGGATATGCGCAATAGCCAACAACTCAATCCGGCAATGATCAGCAGCTCAATGCCCTGCCCTACAGGCGGCAGAACAAACGCCAGTATCATCATCGCCAGCCACAGCAAAAACTTGCGCTGCGGCGCAACGTGTACCCAGCGGCTTTGATAGCTGAGTCGATCAAGCCCGGTCATCACGGCGTTGTTTACCTTTGCAATACCCCAGGATATAAAAAATCACCGCCGCGCCAAGAGAGCCCTGAAGGGTAAACAGCAGGCTTTCAATTTCACCGCTGGCAGGTTCATATAACGGCTGAAACCAGGGTTTATACTGCGGCGCAATAGCCTGAATCTGGCTTTCCGCTTCGCCGTCTGAACCGCCATATTCACCGCCATGGTTAATAAAAAACGGCAGAATCACCAGCGCCACCACCATCGCTAACAACATCAACGTTTTTTTCATTTTAATGTCCTTGTACGGTAATCACTTGCCGTTTGGTTAACTGGTCATAAATCATGACGGTTAATAAACCTTCAGCAATAGCGACAGGAATCTGTGTGAGGCAGAAAATCCCCATAAACTTCACAACAGACCCTGTCGCTCCGGCATGGGGATCGGGAAACGCAACGCCAAGCTGGACTGAAGTCACAAAATAGGTTGCCAAATCCGCCAGCATCGCGCACAGAAAAACGGCGACATCGCGGCGCAGTCCGGCACGGCAGGCCATTTTCCACACCAGATAACCGACAACCGGGCCAATCACCGCCATCGACATTCCGTTTGCGCCAAGCGTCGTCAGGCCGCCGTGCGCCAGCAATAGCGCCTGAAACAACAGCACAACCGCGCCGAGAATCGCCACCACCCCAGGCCCGAACAAGATAACCGCCAGACCAACGCCGGTCGGATGTGAACAACTCCCCGTTACCGACGGAATTTTGAGCGCGGACAGGACAAAAATAAACGCGCCGCACAGCGCCAGCAGTACCTTCTGATGATTATCCTCCTGCACAATACGCCGTAAGCGTACCAGCCCATACCACAAGCAGGGTAAAAACAGTAACCACCAGGCCAGCGCCCACACTGGCGGTAAAAAGCCCTCCATGATATGCATCGCAAACGCCTGTTGCGGGACAACCATCAGCAATAGCGCTGCAGCCAGTCCACTGAAAGACAACTGTCTAAGCTGCTGTTCAAGTTTCATTCTGCATACTCCCACTGTTTATTGACCAGAATGGTCGAAAAATAGGGCAACGCTCGATCATCGTTGACCTCGTGGAGGTGGCGCCAGCACTGCTCGCCGGGCAGCGTGGCCTCGGACATCATTAAGGCGCATTCCAGCAGGCCAGCCTGCGCCAGCAACGCTTTAATACGGGCGAATCGGCCATACACTTTCATCAACACCAGGCTATCATGCTGTTGTAGCGCCTGGGCTATTTCCGCTTCCGGCGCGGTACAAGAAATAACCGCCAGCGATTGCCGTTCTATGGCGAGCGGCATTTTCGCGCGGGCGGCTATCGCGGCGAAGGACGTGACGCCGGGGACAATCTCCAGCCACTCCGGGCAGCCGATTCTCTGGAGTAAAAAAATCCAGGTACTGAATAGCATCGCATCGCCCAGGGTAATAAAACCGACCTGTTTACCCGCTTTCACCTCTGCGGTAAGCGCGGCGGCAACCTCGTTCCAGACCGCTTCTTTCTCGGCGCCGTCAGCGCTCATAGGGAAATGGCAACAACGTACTTCCGTCTGCTCGCCGAGATAGTCGCGCACAATCGACAACGCCAGACTATCGCCCCCCTTACGACCGGCGGGCGCATACAGAATGTCCAGCGAGCCAAGAATCCGCGCTGCGCGGACGGTTATCAGGTCGGGCGCGCCTGGCCCGGTACTTAATGCGTATAATTTACCGTTCATGCCGCCTCCTCCACCGCCATGTTCAGCGCCTGGTGCAAATGCGCGACAAACATCGCCCGGATAGCCGGGTTTTCTCCCAGCCCGCTCAGCCACGGCGTCGCCGGAATGCCCGCCGCGTTAAAGCGCATTTTCCATGAGTCGCCGTCGTCTGAAGCCATATCATTAATGGCGTGATCGCCCGCCACCAGCATTAATGGCATCAAATGTACGCCGGTGACGCCTTCGTCACGCAGGCTGTCGATCAGGATGTCGACCTCCGGGTAGCTTTCTACGGCGCCGACGCGCGCCGGAAAGCGCTGCGCGGTCATCATATGATCGAGACAGGCATAAGCTGCGAATGCGTGATGGCTGGCGCCGTGGCCCATAAAAACGACTTTCTCCGTTTGTCTGAGCGATGGCATCTGTTGTCGCAACGCCTGCATTAGCTGAACATAATCGTTATGGCTGCTCAGTAGCGGCACACCCAGCGTCAGGCGAGTGAATAACGGACGCAAGATTTGTACTTCACGGACAATTTTTTCATATTCGTCGCCGTTAATAATGTGCAACGACTGAATCGCCACGTCCTGATATCCCTGTGCGGCAAGCTTTTGCAAAGCCTGTAATGGCGTATCGATGTCGATACCGTCACGCTGGCGAAGCTTGCGAATGATCATTCCGGAAGTGAAGGCGCGAAACAGGTCGCGATCGGGACAGGACGCCGCCAGATCACGTTCGCACGCCACAATGTTTTTTTCACAGGTGTCGTGATAGCTGGTGCCAAAACTGACTACCAGAAGCGCTTTTTTCATTTTTACTCCTTAGCTGCGGCCAGCCAGCGCGATAAACGCTGCGCAAAGGCGGCCTGGCTTTCCAGTAACTCATCACCCGTCACAAGCGGCGTCGGGCGCGCAATAACGATGCAGGGAATGCCCGCATCCAGACAGGGCTGAACTTTTTCCTGATATCCCCCCTCCGCGCCGGACGCTTTGGTAATGACTACGTCGGCCCGGCACTGGTGGTAAAACGCGGCGTTAAAATCAGCGCTGAACGGCCCACACAGAGCGAAAATTTCTCCAACGCCGAACCCCAGTTCGCTGCAGCGTTGAATCACCTCCGCCACGGGCAGTACGCGCGCCAGCAACGTTTTTTCCGCCAGCCCGGCACGCCAGACGGCCAGATCTTTACTGCCGGTCGTCAGTAACACGCGCGGACCAAAACGCCTCGCTATCTCGCAGGCATCGGCAATACTGCGCGCCGTATAGAGAAGCGGATGCGTCAGATTGCTAAGCTGCTCCGGACGCTGATAACGACTTAACAACACGCCTGCCGTTTCACAGGCGCGAAGGAGGTTATGGCTGACCATTTCTGCATAAGGATGCGATGCATCTATTACCCAGCGAGTACGGTTTTCTTTTAGCCAGGCGACCATCTGCCCGTACTCCAGACGACCACAGCGCACCTGCCCTTTAATGTCGCCCGCCAGCGCTTTTCCGGCTGGCGTCGCCACGGATAAGGTGTACGCGACGTTCGCCGCATCCAGTTGTCGGCATAACGCGCGCGCATCGCTGGTGCCGCCCACCACCAGCACATCCCCCTCATTCACAGCGTGTAACCTCGCGGCGTTATCATCAGCCCATCCTGAACATAGGTCGTTTTATTACCGACGATGACCAGACTGGTCATATCTACCGGTTCAAAATCCATATCGCCGAGCGTAGTCAGCCATTTTTCCTCTTTCTTACGTCCGGCGGATTTCACCACGCCAACCGGCGTTTGCGCGCTTTTACTGGCGGCAAGCAGGTCAAACGCGCGCGCCAGATGCCCTTCGCGCCCGCGGCTGCGCGGGTTGTAAAAACAGATAACAAAGTCTGCCTCTCCGGCGGCAACGATGCGTTTTTCAATAACCGGCCACGGGGTCAGCAGGTCGCTGAGGCTGATATGGCAGAAGTCATGCATTAGCGGCGCGCCCAGTAAAGAGGCGGCGGCGATGCTGGCGGTCATGCCAGGAATGAGCCGCACCTCGACGTCCAGTTTCTGCTTGCCGACCAGTTCCAGCACCAGACCCGCCATGCCGTAAATACCGGCGTCGCCGCTGCTAATCAGCGCGACGTTATGCCCGGCCTGCGCCAGTTCAATAGCCGCCTGGCAGCGTTCAATTTCCTTACACATGCCGGTCTTGATCACCTGTTTGTCGCCGGTGAATGCTTTAACCAGATGGGTATAGGTTTTGTAGCCCACGACGATTTCCGCCGCCTGTAACGCCTCAATCGCTTCCATCGTCATCATTGCCTGCGAGCCGGGGCCAATACCAATTACGCTCAACATCAGTGTGCAACTCCTAAAGTAATAGTGACGCCCTGTTCTCGCAGGGTCTCGCCTAACAATTGTCCCTGGCTTAATAACCACGCAGCCGGGCCGGATACGCTGCCAACGCCCACCGTTTTTCTGACGAAGCCAGAACCGGGAAAATGGTGTTCGAATTCGCGCAACGCTTCGGCGGTAAAGGTTTTAAAAGGCACGCGGCAGCAGGAGGCGAGCTGAATAAGCCCCGGCTCCCCTTTTTTGAGCGTGACGCTGCCAATCGCTTTTAACGCCAGCGGATCGAGTTTCTGCGCTTCAAGCTGGCGCGCCAGTAATGTCGCTAACAGGGGAAATGGCGTATCGCGGCGACAGCCAATTCCCGCCACCACGCGCTGGGGCACCAGTTTCCAGTGCGGTACGGGAAGCTCAGGGAGGTCATTACGCAAAGAGACGCAGATAAGCGCATCCAGTTCAGGCAGCCGCTGCAAATCATCAACAGGGATAAAACCGCGAATATCACACTGGCCGATCTCTTCCGTTAGTTCGGCATCCCACCATAACCCCACACGTTGATGACTGACCAACATCTGGTTAACGGTTTTTACCGCCGTGCGAAAATCGGTCATGCGGGCGTTAAGCTGGAAAGCTAAGGTGTCCAACGCGGACATCTCATTGACATCCGTTGCCGTGGTAATCACCGGATCGGCGCCTAACATTCCTGCCAGGTAGCGCGTCAAGGCATTGGCCCCGCCCGCATGACCGGAAAGCAGGCTAATGACATGCTGACCACGTTCATCAATGACGACCACCGCCGGATCGCTGAACTTGTCGTTCACTAACGGCGCCAGGACACGAACGGCAATGCCGGTCGCGCCGATAAAAATAAGCGCGGTATAAGTGGTAAAAGCCTGCCGGGCGGTATTAGCGAATCCGCCATCGAAGGGAATAAATCCCTCTTCCCGCAGTTTTTCACTGGTAAAGCAGGTTAACGGCAGCATCGCGGCGAGTCTCTTTGCCAGCGCCACGCCGCCGGGAGTCAGGCAAAACAACGCAATGGATTCAGGCTTTACGGTATTCATGGCTAAAGTCCGCTGCATAAAGTCTTGAGTAGTGATACTCCTTACCCAGAAAATTCCCGACCAGAATCAGCGCCGTCTTACGGATGCCAGCATCACGTACTTTGTCGCTAATATCCGCTAACGTGCCGCGAACGGTCTGGCTTTCCGGCCAGGTAGCCTTATAGATGACCGCGACAGGCGTAGTTGCCGGATAACCACCTGAAATGAGACGTTCCGCCACCCGGTGAATACGCTGAACGGAGAGATAAATCGCCATTGACGTCTGGTGACTGGCGAAAGCCTCCAGTTGTTCCCGCGCCGGTACTGGCGTACGCCCTTCCAGACGGGTAATAATGAGACTCTGCGATACTTCCGGTACGGTATATTCCACACCCAGCTCCGCCGCAGCGCCGAGAAACGCGCTGACGCCAGGCACTACCTGCCAGTCGATACCACGGCGAGTTAACTCTTCGCCTTGCTCACGTACGGAGCCGTACAGCGAGACATCGCCCGTTTGCAACCGCACCACCGTTTTTCCCGCTTTCACGCCCGCGGCCATCAGCTCGATAATCTGCTCAAGATGCAGTTCGGCGCTGTCGTAGCGTTCTGCCTGCGCGGGGCAGTAATCCAGCAGTTCGGTATTGATCAGCGAACCGGCATAGATAACTATCTGCGCCTGTTGCAGCAGGCGGTAGCCTTTAAGCGTGATCAGCTCGCGATCGCCCGGCCCGGCGCCGACGAACCATACACAGCGTGGATCAAATGTCTCTGACATGGTTTTCTTCCTTCTGACAGGCGATAACAAAAACAGGGTTGTTCGGTTTGAAATAGTGTCCCGCCCCCAGCGGCGTTAACGATGAAAGCTGAAGCTGTACACAGTCCATTCGACATGCGCCGATGTGCGCAAGATGCGCCAGCGCGCTATGGAGGTTTTCCTGTAAGATAAAGGTCATCACCAGACGGCCACCGGGATGCAGATGGCCCATCGCCCAGTCAATCAGCGCCGTCAGATGCCCGCCGCTGCCGCCCATAAACACCGCATCGGCTTTCCCGGTTATGGTCATTGGCGCTTCGCCGGGGAGAATATCGATATTGCCGCAGGCAAAGCGCTGACGATTCTCATCAAGCAGCCGTAGCGCGGCAGGATTACGCTCGATAGCCGTCACCTGCAACGAAGGAAATTGCAGCGCCGCTTCAATTGAGACGCTTCCCGTTCCCGCCCCGACGTCAATCAGGTGACTGGCGCGGTGAAGCTCAAGTTTCGACAGCGCCAGCGCCCGTACCGCCTCTTTGGTCATTGGCACGTTCTCGCCGCGCAGAAAAAGCTCATCTTTCATCCAGGATCACCACTGCATTCATTTCATAGTCGGCGTTGACCGCACTGACGGGTAGCCAGTGGATCCGCTCATTTTCCATCGCCAGATTTTCACCAATCACCATTAAGCGATGCCCTTTACCGCGCGCGACCAGTTCCCGGGCGATTTCCCGCGGCCCGCAGCGGGCATCCGTGACCATCGCCACTTTGCGATGGTTCGCCAACTGCTCGAAGCTGACGCAACGACCGTGGCTACTGGTCAACCACATGTCATTCATATCAATTCCAGCCTGTGCGCACAGATACTGTACGGCGCTGATGCCAGGGATAATGCGAACCTGTTCGATACCAAAATGCGCCACCAGGCGTGTACCGATGCCATAAAACAGCGGATCGCCGGAGGCCAGCACCACGATCCCTTTATCCCAGCGGGCGGCAATCCAGGACAACAACGCGCCAATATCCGCGCCCAGCGTAAATCGTTCGCCGCCAAACGCCGGAAACTGCGCCAAATGCCGTTTACCGCCTGCCAGCGCATCGGCGTGGTCTATCGCTTCCAGCGCCGCAGGGGTCATCAAATGCCGTCCGGCGGGCCCCATTCCCACGACCGTTAGCATTGCAGCTCCTTAGCAATCTCGTCGACGGGACGATTACTGCCGAGAATATGGTTATCAAAAGAAAACAGGATGGCGTCGCAGACAGGCGGCGTTTTGGTAAAACGCAGCATCTGCATGACTCGCAAACAAATGCGCCTGGCAAGATGGTTATAGATATGCCCGAAGCCATATGCTTCAATGTGCTCCATTGCCGCTTCAGTGGTATCGCAATCGCCGACCAGGGTGAGTAACTCCAGCGGCGCGCCCAGTAAAGCTAAATGCGCGACCAGCGTTTCCATGCGCGCATCGGCAATATGGCTATGGGTATGAAAAATCCCGGCGGCGATTTTGATCAATTTTCCAGGATGCCCCACCAGCACTATCTGGCAAAATCCCAGCCGTACCGCCTCTTCAATCATGTAGCCGACAAAATTGCTCATGGTGACGACCGCCTGTGTGTCGACGCCCATTTGCTCGCGAACAAACCGTTCGCCGTGGTTGCCCGGCACGAGTATCACCCGCGTTAATCCTGACGCCCGTTTGATCTCCAGCTCCAGCGATAGCGAGCGTTTCCAGCTTTCTTCCGACATCGGCGTCACAATGCCGGTAGTGCCAATAATGGAAATGCCGCCAAGAATGCCAAGCCGCGAGTTATATGTTTTTTGCGCCCGCGCTTCGCCTTCCGGGGCAAAAATCTCCACATCGGCCCCACGCGCCGGGCCTATCGCTTCGCGCACCGCTGACTCAATGGTATGGCGCGGCGTACGATTGATGGCGGCGCTCCCGAGCGGCAGTCCAACCCCTTTACGCGTTACCGTACCAATACCTTCGCCGCCAGTGAGCGTAATCTCACCGCTGTCGTTGAGCGTAACGCGGGCAAAAATCAGCATTCCGTGCGTGGCATCCACATCATCGCCGCCATCTTTACGAATTGCGGCTATCGCCTGCTGGCCTTCAATGTGCGGCGACTCCACGTTCAGGCATAGCGTGACGCCCGACGGCGTGACGATGGAGACCTGATGAATCAGATGTTGACGTAATACCATCAGCGCGGCGACTTTTGCCGCCGCCGTCGCGCAGGAACCGGTGGTATATCCTTTACGTAACGCTTTACCGTGGTGCCAGACCGGCGCGTCAAAAGAAAGCTCGCTCATCAGGCCTCCCGGAGGTGATAGAGCAACGCATTGACGATAGCGGCAGCCACGTTACTGCCGCCTTTACGCCCTAACGCGGCAACCGCGGGGAAATGGCTATGGGTGAGTGCCTCTTTGGACTCCGCCGCGCCGACAAAGCCTACCGGTACGCCCACCACGCCGCTCACCGTCACGTTATGTTCAAGTAAACGGAACAGGGCCGTCGGCGCATTACCGAAAACAAAGAGCTTGTTTTTCTCCTCCTCGGCGATAGCGATATCGACGGCGGCCATTGAACGGGTAATCCCCTGCGTTTGTGCGGCGCGCACCACGCGCGGATCGCTGATATAACAGCGACACTCGCCGCCAAACGTCGCCAGTAATCTTTTATTAATGCCGGACAGCGCCATCGTGGTATCGGTATAAATAATGCACGGATGGCGTAACGCATCACAAAGCTGCTCCAGCGCATCGGCAGAGAACCACAAAATGTCCAGCCAGTCGAAATCGGCGGTGGTATGAATAACCCGCTTGATAATGGCCTCATGGAGCGGACTGGCGAAACGGTAATCAGGACGCGTTTCGCGAATAATGTCGCTAATAATGGTGAAACTGTTGGCCTCAATGGTTTGTGGCTGCTGGATATAATGCATACTGTCGTCCTCAGGCCACGCCAGATAACCCGCACCGCGCCGCAATAAACAGCGCCAGCGCCAGGGTTGAAGCGACCCACATCAATCGAATCGTTCGGGAAATATCGTCCACGGAAATATCGCGCTGCGCGTCGCCTATCCAGGGCTTGTCCACACGCTCGCCAAAGTAGTTATTTGGGCCACCGAGCTGGATTCCTAAGGCGCCGGCCACACACGCTTCCGACCAGGCGCAATTTGGGCTACTGTGGTTATAACGGTCACGCCAGCCAATACGCAGCGCCCGCCAACCACTCAGGCGACACAGTCCTGCCGCAATGCCCAACAACAGCCAGCTCAGTCGGGCAGGAAGATAGTTCGCTACGTCGTCCATACGGGCGCTGACCATACCAATCGCCCGGTATTTTTCATGTTTGTAGCCCACCATTGAATCCAGGGTATTGACGGCTTTGTAGACCATCGCCAGCGGCGCGCCGCCGAGAAAGAGGAAAAAGAGCGGCGCGATAATGCCGTCAACGGTGTTTTCTGCAACCGTTTCCACCACGGCGCGATTGATCTGCGCTGGCTGAAGTTGCGACGTATCGCGCCCGACGATCCAGGAGAGTTTTATTCGGCTTTCCGCAAGGTCGTTCTTCCGTAACGGTCGTTCAACCTCCTGCGCGGCGTGGGCCAGAGAGCGTCCGGCCAGCGTGGTAAAGATCATCCAGACTTCGACGCTCCAGCCAAACCAGGGGTGAATCCGCTGCGCCAGCGCCAGTACGCCCCATGCCACGCCCCAGGTCGCCCCGACAACCACAACCCACATTACGCCGCCGCCAATCCGCAGCGCTTTATCGCCGGGACAATAGCGACGCACAATACGCTGCACAAACGTGATTAAACGACCTATCCAGCGTACCGGATGGGGCCAGTGTTGAGGGTCGCCGATGATAAAATCCAGCACCCAGGCGATACACCAGGCAAGAATCGTCATAATACGCGCCTCGCCGCCGCCAGCCAGTGCTGCAACATTTCCGGACGCTGGGCGAAATGGACGTGCAGATAGCTGGCAAACGTGTTGCCTGTCTGCCAGCCGCCAGTCCATTCCTGTAACACGCGGCCATCGCGAACCTTACGACAGGCCATAACGGCGGGTGTTTCGGGGATAAAATCTGAGTAGTGAAATTCATGGCCGCGCACTATCTCGCCAGGCGCCGCCAATAGCGTTGGCTGCATAGCCTGCGCCTCACAGTAGCCAAAGCGGGTAAGTCGCTTACCCATTTTGCTGTGACCGAGGATAATATTCGCCATCTGATGAATTTCCCCACCGCTATCCTCCAGAGTGCTCCCCAGATACATCAGACCGCCACACTCCGCGTAAATCGCCACGCCGCGCTGATGCGCCGCCCGCAAATGTTTTAACATCGCCGTATTTGCCGCCAGATCCGCGGCGTATAATTCAGGATATCCACCGCCCAGCCAGATCATCTGACAATCAGGCAATGCGCGGTCATGCAGTGGGCTAAAACGCACAATGTTAACGCCGGCACGCTCCAGCAAATCGATGTTATCGGGATAATAAAAGTTAAAGGCCTCATCATCCGCCAGAGCAAGCGTCAGCCCTGCCCCCGCTGTGTTATCGGGGCGCTCAGGCCACATTCCCGTCGGAAGCGCTGATAACACGCTCAGCGAGAGTAGCGCATCCACATCCACTGTTTGTTCCAGCGAGGCGGCAAAATCATGCCATGATTGCTGATTGACGAGGGATTCTCTGGCGGTAATCAACCCCAGGTGGCGTTCAGGTAATGCGACGCCGTCGCAAGGAGGGACATACCCCAGTACCGGCAGTGAGCAATAATGTTCAATGGCATTTTTGAGGAGCTGATAGTGGGCGTCGCTAGTGACGCGATTCACAATCACGCCCGCGAGGTTGAGGGTCGGGTCGAAGTGCTGAAATCCCATAACGGTAGCCGCAAGCGACGTTGAAACAGCCTTGCCGTCCACCAGTAGGATGACCGGGCAACCAAGCTGTTTGGCCATCGCGGCTGTGCTGCAGTAATTGGGGTCGACGCCATAGCCGTCATACAGCCCCATGACGCCTTCAATGACAGCGATATCCGCCTGCCGCATTTGTTCGCAAAATAAGGCGTTGAGAACAGGAGGAGGAAGCATGAAACTGTCAAGATTACGGGACGCCACGCCACAGATAGCGGTATGCCAGCCGGTATCAAGGTAATCTGGCCCAACTTTAAACGGCTGTACGCGCAGCGCGCGTTTTTGCAGCAGCCTCAACAAACCAAGCGTCACCGTGGTTTTGCCGCAACCGCTTCCTGTGCCTGCAAGAATAAATGCGTGATGCCTTGCCGCCATTACCCTGATCCTGTTCAGGGTGGTAGGGGTATACAGGTACGCGCATGTTCAGTCTTTCGACTGTACGCGTCTTCGCAACCCACTTCCCACCGAAGTTGTTGGTTATCACCGACAGGCAGGTCTTCTGGCTTAGCGTCCTCCTCGCCCGTCCTTCCCAATCTTGCGATCAGTGGTCTTTACGGGGTCGTCAGCATCACAGCAGCGGGGGCTGCGGGGGATTTTCACCCCCTTCCCTACCACAAATGTGGCAAACCTGTTGGTTTACGTTATGGCTGTACGGCACACCCATAACGGCAATTAATAATGTGCTACGTTTTACATTTCTGTGAGCAATAGCCTGAGCGGTTGCTCATCTGACGTTAATCTACTCATCCTTACCGGTATATTGACGATAAAACGTATCGACAAAGCGTAATAAAACTTATCTTTCCTGACACTGTACTTCATCACAAAAATAAAAACTGATGCAGTTTATGCCCTAAATTTTATTATTTTGTTGCGCTATGACAATTTATTGTTACACCAGATAAATTTTCTTTCTGAAATGATTAAGATACAAAAGACTATCAAAAATCGGCAATAGCAAAATATTGCTATTCATAACGATGGAGGATGAGAATTCTCATTTATCTGCTGGCGATAAGCCTGCGGCGTAACCTGATAGGTCTGGCGGAAGACTTTGCAAAAATAGCTGGTTTGCGAAAAGCCTAAATTACGCGCAATACTGGCAATACTCCAGTCACTATGGCAAAGCAATTCTCTGGCACTAACCATTCTCTGGCGGTTTACCCACGCATTAAATCCGATTCCCTGATATTTTTTGAATAGCTTACTGAAGTAATAGGGGCTGAGATAGACATGTGAGGCGACATCCTCAAGACGAAGATCGTCGGACAAATGCGCATCAATATAGCGAAGCGCTTTTTTCATTTTACTGTCATGCGGAGTGGGACCACGAGTGGTTTTATTTGCCTCCGATTGCTGCGGATTGTCTTTGATAACCACGAAATTGAGCTGTTTTTTCAGGCAATTCTCAACAATCAGTTTAAGAAGATCGGCGGAAGCGATAACGCGTGAATAGTCCATCTCTGGCACATTCCGAAATTCATTCAAGAGCTCAGGGTCAGCCTGCCAGCGATCGTCAACATTAAGAATGTTTACCAGCTCCACGTCATTACTTAAACGAACCTGCCCGCATAAAACAAAGCCAACTAAATGCCCTGCGATTACCAGCGGAATAGAAAAATCCGTTAGACCGGCATGACAACGATAAATACAGGGTTGATCGGACTTCGATGCCTCCAGTCCCCCGCAGCGATCGCTCATACGACAACGTGTACTATGCTGGGGATGCTGCCGCATCAACTGACAAAACGGCGTGAAATTGAATAGCTCAGATATTTCATCACCATGAATATTGACAACCACAACCGCCAGACCGGTGGCTTGTGCAAAATCCTGTGCGATTTTATTAATGAGTTCTGAGTTCAGAGCGCTCGCAGAAATCATGATAAAACCCCTCAGTTAATTTATTGTTATAAACAAAACACATTATTTACATTCACTTTTTATTAGCATTATCCTGGCCCTGATAAAAAGTACAATGACAATATCAAAAGTCTCCCATTGCTGGGAGACGTTTTGATCAGTTCGTGAAAGCAGATCACGAAATTATCTCACCTGTTTTTACGATACATCATTGCTGTGAATCTGGTTCGCATTTTCTTACAGTTCACAGCGGTTACAAGGTAAATTCTTACCAATAAAATAGCGATATATGGCTGCTCCGGCACAGGCGCCGATAACAGGCGCGACAATCGGCACGATAAAATAAGGGATCTCTCGCCCACCGCTCATCGCCATGTTCCCCCACCCCGCTAACCATGTGAACAGTTTGGGACCGAAATCACGCGCCGGGTTCATTGCAAAACCGGTAAGGGGTCCAGTAGACGCGCCGATAACGGCAACCAGTATCCCAATAAGCAAAGGCGCAAGCGGCCCTTTAGGAATGCCATTGCCATCATCCGTCAATGCCATGATCATGCCCATCAGAATCGACGTAATGACCACTTCCACCAACGCAGCCTGCCATACATTTAGCGCTGCGGCCGGATAGGTACTGAAAATGCTGGCTAATTGCAAACTTTCGACGCTACCGCGCACCATATGATGCGCAGTCTCAAATTCAGTAAAAAGGCTACTATAAAGCACATACGCCAGCAGAGCGCCGCCAAAAGCGCCGGCAAACTGGGCAATAATATAAGGCAATACTTTCTGTTTGGGGAAGCAGGCAAACAGCCACAGCGCAATCGTCACCGCAGGGTTAAGATGTCCGCCGGAGATTCCGGCAGTAAGGTAAACGGCCAGTGAAATTCCAAGCCCCCAAATAATGCAAATCTCCCATAATCCGAGGCTGGCGCCTGCGACTTTGAGCGCGCTCAAACAACCGATACCAAAAAACAAAAAGAGTCCGGTGCCTAAAAATTCCGCACCACATTGCGCCTTTAGAGAATCATTCATGTGACACCTTCTGAGCAAAGTTCGTGTCCTGGCCAGCGCAAGTTTCGGCTGGCGGTAGAGTACAGCTAACCTCACTATAAAAAGTGCCGCCTGTAAATTGTTGGCAACCTGCGAACCTGTCTCCCGGAAAAATCGTGTTGCGATAGCAAAATTTTGCTTTTCCGATATTTTTAGCAGCCCATCATACGGGAGATTCGAGCTATAAAATACGCCTGTGAAAATAATAAAATATTGCACAAGCCAACTTATCAATTTCGAATAAGCATCACATTTTGCGTCTTTCGCCATATCAAATAAAAATACTCTCGTCACTAACAAAAATGTAAAAATGAAATAATAAAAACAAAATAATCATATAGACAATAATAAATTAAATGTAATTTATCAATAAGTTATAAAAGCAAAAGACAATTTAGTCATATTGCTTTCCCATTATTTTCTGATGCTCAACAGCAAGTCAGCCATTCTTTTTCCTCGCATCTTCTTATAGTCCCAACTATCGGAACACTCCATGCGAGGTCTTTATGCAACAAGAAGCACTAGGAATGGTAGAAACCAAAGGCTTAACCGCAGCCATAGAGGCCGCTGATGCAATGGTTAAGTCAGCCAATGTGATGTTAGTGGGCTATGAAAAGATTGGCTCCGGGCTGGTAACCGTCATCGTGCGCGGCGATGTTGGCGCGGTCAAAGCGGCCACCGATGCAGGTGCCGCAGCCGCACGCAACGTGGGTGAAGTGAAAGCCGTACACGTCATCCCACGCCCTCACACCGATGTAGAAAAAATCTTACCGAAGGGAATTAGCCAATGAGCAGCAATGAGCTGGTGGAACAGATCATGGCGCAGGTGATTGCCCGTGTGGCAACGCCGGAACAACAGGCCATCCCTGGTCAACCCCAACCTATACGAGAGACGGCTATGGCAGAAAAAAGCTGCAGTTTAACGGAATTTGTCGGGACCGCCATTGGCGATACCCTGGGCCTGGTTATCGCCAACGTCGATACCGCCCTGCTGGACGCGATGAAGCTTGAGAAGCGCTATCGTTCCATCGGCATTCTCGGCGCCCGCACCGGCGCAGGCCCGCACATTATGGCGGCGGACGAAGCGGTGAAAGCCACCAACACCGAAGTGGTCAGCATTGAGCTGCCGCGCGATACCAAAGGCGGAGCGGGCCACGGTTCGCTGATTATTTTAGGCGGTAACGATGTATCCGATGTCAAGCGCGGTATCGAAGTCGCGCTGAAAGAGCTGGACCGCACCTTCGGCGATGTTTACGGCAACGAAGCCGGGCATATCGAGCTGCAGTACACCGCTCGCGCCAGCTACGCCCTGGAAAAAGCGTTCGGCGCGCCGATTGGCCGTGCCTGCGGCGTCATCGTCGGCGCTCCGGCTTCCGTTGGCGTACTGATGGCCGATACCGCCCTGAAGTCAGCCAACGTTGAAGTCGTGGCGTACAGCTCTCCGGCGCACGGCACCAGCTTTAGTAACGAAGCCATTCTGGTGATTTCCGGCGACTCCGGCGCGGTCCGTCAGGCAGTGACCTCCGCCCGCGAAATCGGCAAAACCGTCCTTGCGACCCTCGGTTCTGAACCGAAAAACGATCGCCCGTCCTACATCTGATACCCACGAGGCTGATTCATGAGATCGAAAAGATTTGAAGCACTGGCGAAACGCCCTGTGAATCAGGACGGCTTTGTTAAGGAGTGGATCGAAGAAGGCTTTATCGCAATGGAAAGCCCGAACGATCCGAAACCGTCGATTAAAATCGTTAACGGCGCGGTAACCGAGCTGGACGGAAAACCGGTTAGCGAATTCGACCTGATCGACCACTTTATCGCCCGCTACGGCATCAACCTGAACCGCGCCGAAGAAGTGATGGCGATGGATTCGGTCAAGCTGGCCAATATGCTGTGCGATCCTAACGTCAAGCGCAGCGAAATCGTTCCGCTAACCACCGCGATGACCCCGGCGAAAATTGTTGAAGTAGTTTCGCATATGAACGTGGTTGAGATGATGATGGCGATGCAGAAAATGCGCGCCCGCCGTACTCCATCTCAACAGGCGCACGTCACCAACGTTAAAGACAACCCGGTGCAAATTGCCGCCGATGCCGCCGAAGGCGCATGGCGCGGGTTTGACGAACAAGAAACCACTGTTGCGGTAGCACGCTACGCGCCGTTCAACGCCATCGCGCTGTTGGTCGGCTCTCAGGTTGGTCGTCCGGGCGTACTGACGCAGTGCTCCCTGGAAGAGGCCACCGAGCTGAAGCTCGGCATGCTGGGCCACACCTGCTACGCCGAAACCATCTCCGTTTACGGCACCGAGCCGGTCTTCACCGACGGTGACGATACGCCATGGTCGAAAGGCTTCTTAGCCTCTTCCTACGCCTCTCGCGGCCTGAAAATGCGCTTCACCTCCGGCTCCGGATCCGAAGTGCAGATGGGCTACGCCGAAGGCAAATCCATGCTGTATCTGGAAGCGCGCTGCATCTATATCACCAAAGCGGCTGGCGTTCAGGGTCTGCAAAACGGCTCCGTAAGCTGTATCGGCGTACCGTCTGCCGTGCCGTCAGGCATTCGTGCCGTGCTGGCGGAAAACCTGATCTGCTCTTCGCTGGATCTGGAATGCGCCTCCAGTAACGACCAGACCTTCACCCACTCCGATATGCGTCGTACCGCGCGCCTGCTGATGCAGTTCCTGCCGGGTACCGACTTTATCTCCTCCGGTTATTCCGCGGTGCCGAACTACGACAACATGTTCGCCGGTTCCAACGAAGATGCGGAAGACTTTGACGACTACAACGTTATCCAGCGTGACCTGAAAGTGGACGGCGGTCTGCGCCCGGTTCGTGAAGAGGACGTTATCGCCATCCGTAACAAAGCCGCCCGCGCGCTGCAGGCCGTGTTTGCCGGAATGGGACTACCGCCGATTACCGATGAAGAAGTTGAAGCCGCGACCTATGCCCACGGTTCGAAAGATATGCCGGAGCGTAACATCGTCGAAGACATCAAGTTCGCCCAGGAAATCATCAATAAAAACCGCAACGGTCTGGAAGTCGTTAAAGCGCTGGCGCAGGGCGGGTTTACCGACGTGGCCCAGGACATGCTCAACATCCAGAAAGCCAAGCTAACCGGCGACTATTTGCACACCTCCGCCATTATCGTCGGCGACGGACAAGTGCTCTCTGCGGTTAATGACGTCAATGACTATGCCGGTCCGGCAACAGGTTATCGCCTGCAGGGAGAACGCTGGGAAGAGATTAAAAACATCCCTGGCGCTCTTGATCCCAACGAGATTGATTAAGGGGTGAGAAATGGAAATTAATGAAAAATTGCTGCGCCAGATAATTGAAGACGTGCTTCGCGATATGAAGGGCAGCGATAAACCCGTCTCGTTTAATGCGCCTACGGTATCCACAGCACCACAGACCGCTGCGCCTGCGGGCGACGGCTTTCTGACCGAAGTGGGCGAAGCGCGCCAGGGCACTCAGCAGGACGAAGTCATTATCGCCGTCGGCCCGGCATTTGGCCTGGCGCAAACCGTCAATATCGTCGGCTTACCGCATAAGAGCATTTTGCGCGAAGTCATTGCCGGTATTGAAGAAGAAGGTATCAGGGCGCGCGTGATTCGCTGCTTTAAATCTTCCGACGTGGCGTTCGTCGCCGTGGAAGGTAACCGCCTGAGCGGCTCCGGCATCTCCATCGGCATCCAGTCGAAAGGCACTACGGTTATCCACCAGCAGGGGCTACCGCCGCTCTCCAACCTGGAACTGTTCCCACAGGCGCCGCTGCTGACGCTGGAAACCTACCGTCAGATTGGTAAAAACGCCGCCCGTTATGCGAAACGCGAATCACCACAGCCGGTCCCTACGCTCAATGACCAGATGGCACGCCCGAAGTACCAGGCAAAGTCGGCCATTTTGCACATTAAAGAGACCAAGTACGTCGTGACGGGCAAAAACCCGCAGGAACTGCGCGTGGCGCTTTGATAAAGGATAACTCCATGAATACCGACGCAATTGAATCGATGGTTCGGGACGTATTGAGCCGCATGAACAGCCTGCAGGGCGATGCGCCAGCAGCGGCTCCTGCGGCAGGCGGCACGTCCCGCAGCGCAAAGGTCAGCGACTACCCGCTGGCGAACAAACACCCGGAATGGGTGAAAACCGCCACCAATAAAACGCTGGACGACTTTACGCTGGAAAACGTGCTGAGCAATAAAGTCACCGCTCAGGATATGCGCATTACCCCGGAAACCCTGCGCTTACAGGCGTCTATCGCCAAAGATGCGGGCCGCGACCGGCTGGCGATGAACTTCGAACGCGCCGCCGAACTGACCGCGGTACCGGACGATCGCATTCTTGAAATCTACAACGCCCTTCGTCCGTATCGTTCAACGAAAGAAGAGCTGCTCGCTATCGCCGACGATCTCGAAAACCGCTATCAGGCGAAGATCTGCGCAGCTTTCGTTCGCGAAGCGGCAACGCTGTATGTCGAGCGTAAAAAACTCAAAGGCGACGATTAACTTTAGGGGTAGACAATGCGATATATAGCTGGCATTGACATCGGTAACTCATCAACGGAAGTCGCACTGGCGCGGCAAGATGAGACTGGCGCACTGACGATTACGCACAGCGCGCTGGCGGAAACCACCGGGATCAAAGGCACGTTGCGTAACGTGTTCGGCATTCAGGAAGCGCTCGCCCTCGTCGCAAAGCGCGCGGGGATCAATGTCAGCGATATTTCGCTCATCCGCATTAACGAAGCCACGCCGGTGATTGGCGATGTGGCGATGGAAACCATTACCGAAACCATCATCACCGAATCGACAATGATCGGCCATAACCCAAAAACGCCGGGCGGAGTAGGCCTTGGTGTGGGTATCACGATTACGCCGGAGGAGCTGTTAACCCGCCCGGCGGACTCGTCCTATATTCTGGTGGTGTCATCGGCATTCGATTTTGCCGACATCGCCAATGTTATCAACGCCTCAATGCGTGCCGGATACCAGATTACCGGCGTCATTTTGCAGCGCGACGATGGCGTACTAGTCAGCAACCGGCTGGAAAAATCGCTGCCGATCGTTGACGAGGTTCTGTACATCGACCGCATTCCTCTGGGGATGCTGGCGGCGATTGAAGTCGCCGTGCCGGGGAAGGTTATCGAGACCCTCTCCAACCCTTACGGCATCGCCACCGTATTCAACCTCAACGCCGATGAGACGAAAAACATCGTCCCGATGGCGCGCGCGCTGATTGGCAACCGTTCCGCCGTGGTGGTTAAAACGCCATCCGGCGACGTCAAAGCGCGCGCAATACCCGCCGGTAACCTGGAGCTGCAGGCGCAGGGTCGTACCGTGCGCGTGGATGTTGCCGCCGGTGCCGAAGCTATCATGAAAGCGGTGGACGGCTGCGGCAAGCTCGACAACGTCACCGGCGAGGCCGGGACCAATATCGGCGGCATGCTGGAGCACGTACGCCAGACCATGGCCGAGCTAACCAATAAGCCCAGCAGCGAGATTTTCATTCAGGATCTTCTGGCCGTTGACACCTCGGTTCCGGTGAGCGTCACCGGCGGTCTGGCCGGGGAGTTCTCGCTGGAGCAGGCCGTCGGCATCGCCTCGATGGTGAAATCAGACCGTCTGCAGATGGCGATGATTGCCCGTGAAATTGAGCAGAAGCTTAATATCGACGTGCAGATCGGCGGCGCTGAGGCTGAAGCCGCCATTCTGGGCGCGCTGACCACGCCGGGTACCACCCGACCGCTGGCGATCCTCGACCTCGGCGCGGGCTCCACCGATGCCTCCATCATCAACCCTAAAGGCGAAATCATCGCCACCCATCTCGCCGGGGCAGGCGACATGGTCACGATGATTATTGCCCGCGAACTGGGGCTGGAAGACCGCTATCTGGCGGAAGAGATCAAAAAATACCCGCTGGCGAAGGTCGAAAGCCTGTTCCACTTACGCCACGAGGATGGCAGCGTCCAGTTCTTCCCGACGCCGCTGCCTCCTACGGTGTTCGCCCGCGTCTGCGTGGTGAAACCGGACGAACTGGTGCCGCTTCCCGGCGACTTAGCGCTGGAAAAAGTGCGCGCCATTCGCCGCAGCGCTAAAGAACGCGTCTTTGTCACCAACGCCCTGCGCGCGCTGCGCCAGGTCAGTCCAACCGGCAACATTCGCGATATTCCGTTCGTGGTGCTGGTCGGCGGCTCGTCGCTGGATTTCGAAGTTCCGCAGCTGGTCACCGATGCGCTGGCGCACTACCGCCTGGTCGCCGGGCGAGGAAATATTCGCGGCAGCGAAGGCCCAAGAAACGCGGTGGCCACCGGCCTGATTCTCTCCTGGCACAAGGAGTTTGCACATGGACAGTAATCACAGCGCCCCGGCCATCGTCATTACCGTTATCAACGACTGCGCCAGCCTCTGGCACGAAGTGCTGCTGGGTATCGAAGAGGAAGGCATCCCTTTCCTGCTTCAGCATCACCCGGCTGGAGATATCGTTGACAGCGCCTGGCAGGCGGCGCGCAGCTCGCCGCTGCTGGTCGGCATTGCCTGCGATCGACACTCGCTGGTCGTGCATTACAAGAATTTACCCGCATCGGCGCCGCTTTTTACGCTGATGCATCATCAGGACAGTCAGGCCCAACGCAACACCGGTAATAACGCGGCACGGCTGGTCAAAGGGATCCCTTTCCGGGATCTGAATAGCTAAGCAACAGGAGAACTGCAGTATGAATAACGCACTGGGACTGGTTGAAACAAAAGGGTTAGTAGGCGCCATTGAAGCTGCCGACGCCATGGTGAAATCCGCCAACGTACAGCTGGTGGGCTACGAAAAAATTGGTTCTGGCCTGGTTACCGTCATGGTTCGCGGCGACGTCGGCGCGGTTAAAGCAGCCGTAGATGCCGGCAGCGCGGCGGCAAGCGTAGTGGGTGAAGTGAAATCCTGCCACGTTATCCCGCGTCCGCACAGTGATGTTGAGGCCATTTTACCGAAATCAGCCTAATCGATGGCGAATAAGGAGCACCGCGTGAAGCAATCACTGGGATTACTTGAAGTTTGTGGTCTGGCACTGGCTATCAGCTGCGCCGATATCATGGCGAAATCCGCTTCTATCACGCTGCTCGCCCTCGAAAAGACCAATGGTTCAGGCTGGATGGTGATTAAAATTACCGGTGATGTGGCCTCCGTGCAGGCGGCCATCACCACCGGTGCGCAATTTGCCGAACAGCGGAATGGTCTGGTGGCCCACAAGGTTATCGCCAGGCCCGGAGAAGGGATCCTGCTCGCAGAGACACCCTCTCCCTCCGTCATTGAACCTGAGCCTGAAGCGTCAGAGATAGCTGATGTCGTTTCTGAAGCGCCAGCCGAAGAGGCCCCGCAGGAATCAGAACTGGTCAGCTGCAATCTGTGTCTGGATCCAAAATGTCCGCGCCAGAAGGGCGAACCTCGTACGCTTTGCATTCATTCTGGCAAGCGAGGTGAAGCGTAATGGATAAAGAGCTTCTGCAATCAACGGTCAGTAAAGTTCTTGACGAGATGCGCCAGCGTCCTATTCCGCTGGGCGTCTCAAATCGTCATATCCACCTGTCCGCGCAGGATTATGAGCAGCTATTTCCTGGCCATCCCATCAGCGAAAAAAAAGCGCTACTGCAGCCGGGACAATATGCTGCGGAGCAAACCGTCACCCTGGTAGGGCCGAAAGGACAGCTCAAAAATGTGCGCCTGCTCGGCCCGCTGCGCTCGGTAAGCCAGGTGGAAATTTCGCGTACCGATGCGAGAACGCTGGGGATTGCCGCGCCGCTGAGAATGTCCGGCAACCTGAAGGGGACGCCGGGCATCCGCCTGGTCAGCCCCTTTGCCGAACTGGAGCTGCCTTCCGGGGTTATCGTCGCGCAGCGGCATATCCATATGTCGCCGCTTGATGCGCTGATCCTGCGGGTTTCCCACGGCGATATGGTCTCCGTGGCGATTGAAGGCGACGATCGCGGGCTGATTTTCAACAACGTGGCGATTCGCGTTTCACCGGACATGCGCCTCGAAATGCACATTGATACCGATGAAGCCAACGCCGCTGGTGCCGATAACCCGCATGCCTTTGCCCGGCTGGTAGGCCCGCGATGAACGGCGAAACCCTGCAGCGCATTGTCGAGGAGATTGTCTCCCGGCTGCATCGCCGTGCCCAGAGCACGGCGACGCTGAGCGTTACGCAACTTCGCGATGCCGACTGTCCAGCACTGTTCTGTCAGCACGCGTCGCTGCGCATCCTGCTCGTCGACCTGCCGCTGCTGGGTCAGCTTGCGGATGCAGAAACCGACGATGCCGCCGCCCGGAAAATTCACGACGCGCTGGCGTTTGGCATCCGCGTACAGCTCAGCCTGCACAGCCAGTTGCTGCCGGTTATCCCGGTAAAAAAACTGGCTCGTCTGCCGCTGGTATTCACCGACGAGCACGGACTGCCGCTGGTTCTGCATGCGGGTTCGGTGCTGAGCTATCACGATGTCGCGCTGCTAAGCCGGGGGCGTCTGGTTGTCCACCGCAAATGCATCGTGACCGCCATGGCGCGTGACGCGGCCAATGCGCGGAATATTCAATTAATTAAGCAGGAGTAAATCATGCATCTGGCACGAGTCACGGGCGCGGTTGTCTCCACGCAAAAATCACCTTCTTTGATTGGGAAAAAGCTGCTGCTGGTGCGTCGGGTCAGCGCCGATGGCGAACTCCCCGCCTCGCCCACCTCCGGCGATGAAGTGGCCGTGGACTCCGTCGGCGCGGGCGTCGGCGAACTGGTTTTGCTCAGCGGCGGCTCCAGCGCCAGGCACGTTTTTTCCGGGCCAAATGAGGCCATCGACCTCGCCGTTGTCGGCATTGTAGATACGCTTTCGCGTTAAGGGGCGGTTATGGCGATTTATACCCGAACAGGTGACGCTGGCACCACATCACTGTTTACCGGCCAGCGGGTGAGCAAAACCCACCCGCGGGTTGAAGCCTACGGCACGCTGGATGAGCTGAACGCCGCGCTGAGCCTGTGCGCCTGCGCCGCTGCGGATGAAAATCACCGCACCTTACTCGAGGCCATCCAGCAGCAACTTTTTTGGTTTAGCGCAGAGCTGGCCAGCGACAGCGAGCAGCCGTCGCCCAAACAGCGCTACATCAGCAGCGAAGAGATTTCGGCCCTGGAAGCCGCTATCGATCGGGCAATGGCCCGCGTCGAACCGCTGCACAGCTTTATTTTACCCGGACGCTGCGAAGCCGCGAGCCGATTACATTTTGCCCGCACGCTGGCGCGCCGCGCCGAACGCCGTCTGGTTGAACTGGCAACTGAAGTCAACGTACGCCAGGTGCTGATGCGCTACATCAACCGCTTATCGGACTGCCTGTACGCCCTGGCCCGCGCGGAAGATAGCGATGCGCACCAGGCCAACATCATCCGCGAAGTTAGCAAGCGCTATCTGGCTGCCAGCCAGCCGACCCGCAGCAAGGAGACAACGCCCGTGGCCCTCTCATTCCACGATCTGCACCAGCTCACCCGCGCCGCCGTTGAACGCGCGCAGCAACTGCAGGTTCCGGTAGTCGTCAGCATCGTTGACGCGCACGGCACGGAAACTGTGACCTGGCGGATGCCGGACGCCCTGCTGGTCAGCAGCGAGCTGGCGCCGAAAAAGGCCTGGACCGCAGTGGCGATGAAAACGGCGACCCATGAGCTGAGCGATGTCGTTCAGCCGGGCGCCGCGCTTTACGGTCTGGAAAGTCATTTACAGGGAAAAGTGGTCACCTTTGGCGGCGGTTACGCCCTGTGGCGCGACGGCATATTAATTGGGGGTCTTGGCATCAGCGGCGGCAGCGTTGAGCAGGACATGGACATAGCACAGACCGCCATCGCGGCTATTAACGTGGGAACTCATCAATGAATACTTCTGAACTCGAAACCCTGATTCGCACCATTCTTAGCGAGCAATTAACCACGCCGGCGCAAACGCCGGTCCAGCCTCAGGGCAAAGGGATTTTCCAGTCCGTGAGCGAGGCCATCGACGCCGCGCACCAGGCGTTCTTACGTTATCAGCAGTGCCCGCTAAAAACCCGCAGCGCCATTATCAGCGCGATGCGTCAGGAGCTGACGCCGCTGCTGGCGCCCCTGGCGGAAGAGAGCGCCAATGAAACGGGGATGGGCAACAAAGAAGATAAATTTCTCAAAAACAAGGCTGCGCTGGACAACACGCCGGGCGTAGAAGATCTCACCACCACCGCGCTGACCGGTGACGGCGGCATGGTGCTCTTTGAATACTCGCCGTTTGGCGTCATCGGTTCGGTCGCCCCAAGCACCAACCCGACGGAAACCATCATCAATAACAGCATCAGCATGTTGGCGGCGGGCAATAGTATTTACTTTAGCCCGCATCCGGGCGCGAAAAAGGTCTCTCTGAAGCTGATTAGCCTGATTGAAGAGATTGCCTTCCGCTGCTGCGGCATCCGCAATCTGGTGGTGACTGTAGCTGAACCCACCTTCGAAGCGACCCAGCAGATGATGGCCCACCCGCGCATCGCAGTACTGGCGATTACCGGTGGTCCGGGCATTGTGGCAATGGGCATGAAGAGCGGTAAGAAGGTGATTGGCGCGGGCGCGGGTAACCCGCCCTGCATCGTCGATGAAACAGCGGACCTGGTGAAAGCGGCGGAAGATATCATTAACGGCGCGTCATTCGATTACAACCTGCCCTGCATTGCCGAGAAGAGCCTGATCGTAGTGGAGAGCGTCGCCGAGCGTCTGGTGCAGCAAATGCAAACCTTCGGTGCGCTGCTGCTAAGCCCTGCCGATACCGACAAACTCCGCGCCGCCTGCCTGCCAGAAGGCCAGGCGAATAAAAAACTGGTCGGCAAGAGCCCATCGGCCATGCTGGAAGCCGCCGGGATCGCTGTCCCTGCAAAAGCGCCGCGTCTGCTGATTGCGCTGGTTAACACTGACGATCCGTGGGTCACCAGCGAACAGCTGATGCCGATGCTGCCGGTGGTAAAAGTTAACGATTTCGATAGCGCGCTGGCACTGGCCCTGAAGGTTGAAGAGGGACTGCATCATACCGCCATTATGCACTCGCAGAACGTGTCGCGCCTGAACCTCGCGGCCCGCACCCTGCAAACCTCGATATTCGTCAAAAACGGCCCCTCTTATGCCGGGATCGGCGTCGGCGGCGAAGGCTTTACCACCTTCACTATCGCCACGCCAACCGGTGAAGGGACCACGTCAGCGCGTACTTTTGCCCGTTCCCGGCGCTGCGTACTGACCAACGGCTTTTCTATTCGCTAACTGAGGTCGCGATGAATACCTTCTCACTACAAACGCGGTTGTACAGCGGTCAGGGCAGCCTGGCGGTGCTCAAGCGCTTTACCAATAAGCACATCTGGATAATCTGCGATGGCTTTCTGGCTCGCTCGCCGCTGCTGGATACCCTGCGTAACGCGCTGCCCGCAGATAACCGCATCAGCGTCTTTAGCGAGATAACGCCGGACCCCACCATCCACACAGTGGTTCAGGGCATTGCGCAAATGCAGGCTCTGCAACCGCAGGTGGTGATTGGTTTTGGCGGCGGCTCGGCAATGGACGCGGCGAAAGCGATTGTCTGGTTTAGCCAGCAGAGCGGGATCAACATCGAAACCTGCGTGGCGATCCCGACCACCAGCGGCACCGGCTCGGAAGTGACCAGCGCCTGCGTAATTAGCGACCCGGATAAAGGCATCAAGTATCCGCTGTTCAACAATGCGCTGTATCCGGATATGGCGATCCTCGACCCGGAGCTGGTGGTCAGCGTGCCGCCGCAGATTACCGCCAACACCGGTATGGACGTGCTGACCCACGCCCTGGAAGCGTGGGTGTCACCGCACGCCAGCGACTTTACCGACGCGCTGGCGGAAAAAGCCGCCAAACTGGTGTTCCAGTATCTGCCCACGGCGGTGGAAAAAGGCGACTGCGTGGCGACACGAGGAAAAATGCACAACGCCTCAACGCTCGCCGGGATGGCCTTCAGCCAGGCGGGGCTGGGGCTTAACCACGCTATCGCCCACCAGCTTGGCGGACAGTTTCATCTGCCGCACGGGCTGGCCAATGCGCTGCTGCTCACGGCGGTGATCCGTTTTAACGCCGGAGTTCCACGCGCCGCCAAACGCTACGCGCGGATGGCCAAAGCCTGCGGCTTTTGCCCGGCAGAAGCCAATGATATCGCGGCAATCAATGCGCTGATTCAGCAAATCGAACTGCTTAAGCAACGCTGCGCCCTTCCCTCACTGGCCGTTGCGCTTAAAGAAGGAAGATCCGACTTTTCCGCACGCATTCCGGCGATGGTGCAGGCTGCACTGGCGGACATCACGTTGCGCACCAACCCGCGCCCGGCCAACGCCGAGGAAATTCGCGAACTGCTGGAGGAACTGCTATGAGTACCGCCGTCAACGTCGTTGAAATGTCTTATAGCGCTGATGAAATTCGCGAGCGCGTTCGCGCAGCGGGCGTTGTCGGCGCGGGCGGCGCAGGTTTTCCCGCTCACGTCAAACTACAGGCGCAGGTAGAGATTTTTCTGGTGAACGCCGCCGAGTGTGAACCGATGCTCAAAGTTGACCAGCAACTGATGTGGCAGCAGGCCGCGCGTCTTGTTCGCGGCGTGCAGTACACGATGACGGCAACCGGCGCGCGCGAAGGGGTGATAGCCCTGAAAGAAAAATACCGCCGGGCCATCGACGCCCTCACCCCACTACTGCCAGCCGGTATCCGCCTGCATATCCTGCCGGATGTATATCCCGCGGGCGATGAGGTGCTGACTATCTGGATGGCAACCGGCCGCCGGGTCGCCCCGGCTGCGCTACCGGCCAGCGTCGGCGTGGCCGTCAATAACGTGCAAACGGTGCTGAATATTGCCCGGGCGGTTGAGCAGCAGTTTCCGGTCACTCGTCGCACGTTGACCGTGAACGGCGCAGTCGCCAGACCGTTGACCGTTACCGTTCCTGTCGGCATGTCACTGCATGAAGTGCTGGCACTGGCGGGCGGCGCAACGGTCGACGACCCTGGTTTTATTAACGGCGGCCCGATGATGGGTGGCCTGATTACTTCTCTTGATAACCCGGTAACAAAAACCACCGGCGGCCTGCTGGTGCTCCCCAAAAGCCATCCGCTTATCCAGCGCAGGATGCAGGACGAGCGCACGGTGCTTTCCGTGGCGCGCACGGTCTGCGAGCAGTGCCGACTGTGTACCGATCTCTGCCCACGGCATCTGATCGGCCACGAACTCTCTCCGCACCTGCTGGTGCGGGCGGTGAACTTTCATCAGGCTGCCACGCCGCAGCTGCTGCTGAGCGCCCTTACCTGTTCGGAATGCAACGTTTGCGAAAGCGTGGCCTGTCCGGTGGGGATCTCGCCGATGCGCATCAACCGCATGTTAAAACGCGAGCTACGGGCGCAAAACCAGCGCTACGAAGGGCCGCTGAATCCGGCCGACGAGATGGCGAAATATCGCCTCGTGCCGGTGAAGCAGCTGATCGCCAAACTGGGACTAAGCCCCTGGTACCAGGAAGCGCCGCTGGTTGAAGAAGAACCGTCAGTAGAAAAAGTCACTTTGCAGCTGCGCCAGCATATTGGTGCCAGCGCGGTAGCGAACGTTGCGGTGGGAGAACGCGTGACGCGCGGGCAATGCGTTGCTGATGTCCCGCCTGGCGCGCTCGGCGCACCCATTCACGCCAGCATCGACGGCGTTGTATCGGTCATCAGCGAACAGGCCATCACGGTTGTAAGAGGTTAACCATGTCTCAGGCTATAGGAATTTTAGAACTCACCAGCATCGCCAAAGGGATGGAACTCGGCGATGCGATGCTGAAAAGCGCCAACGTCGATCTACTGGTCAGCAAGACCATCTGTCCGGGGAAGTTTTTACTGATGCTGGGCGGCGATATCGGCGCTATCCAGCAGGCCATTGAAACCGGTACGTCGCAGGCCGGCGAGATGCTCGTCGACAGCCTGGTGCTGGCGAATATTCATCCCAGCGTACTTCCGGCCATCAGCGGCCTGAACAGCGTCGATAAGCGCCAGGCGGTAGGTATCGTCGAAACCTGGAGCGTGGCGGCCTGCATTAGCGCCGCAGACCGGGCGGTGAAAGGCTCAAACGTCACCCTGGTGCGGGTGCATATGGCCTTCGGTATCGGCGGTAAATGCTACATGGTGGTGGCGGGCGACGTTTCTGACGTCAATAACGCCGTGACGGTTGCCAGCGAAAGCGCGGGCGAGAAAGGGTTGTTGGTTTACCGTTCGGTGATCCCACGCCCGCATGAAGCCATGTGGCGACAGATGGTGGAGGGGTAATGGAAAGACAACCGACAACGGATCGCATGATTCAGGAATACGTGCCGGGGAAACAGGTCACTCTCGCGCACCTGATTGCTAATCCAGGGAAAGATCTCTTTAAGAAGCTGGGCCTGCAGGATGCGGTGTCCGCCATTGGCATCCTTACCATCACGCCGAGCGAAGCATCGATTATCGCCTGCGATATCGCCACCAAATCCGGCGCGGTGGAAATTGGTTTTCTCGATCGCTTTACCGGTGCCGTGGTGCTGACCGGCGACGTTTCTGCCGTCGAGTATGCCCTCAAGCAGGTAACGCGCACGCTGGGCGAAATGATGCAGTTCACCACTTGCTCGATCACCCGGACGTAACGTCATGAAGCGTTTGATGTTTATCGGCCCCAGCCAGTGCGGAAAAACCTCGCTGACCCAAAGCCTGCGCGGCGAAGCGCTCCATTATAAGAAAACCCAGGCCATTGAATGGTCGCCGATGGCCATCGACACGCCGGGCGAATACCTAGAGAACCGCTGCCTGTACAGCGCCCTGCTAACCAGCGCCTGCGAGGCCGACGTTATCGCCCTGGTGTTAAATGCCGACGCCCAGTGGTCGCCCTTTTCTCCGGGGTTTACCGCCCCGATGAACCGCCCGACGATTGGCCTGGTCACCAAGGCCGATCTCGCCGAGCCGCAGCGTATTTCGCTGGTTGCGGAATGGCTTACGCAGGCTGGCGCACAGCAGATTTTTATTACCAGCGCGCTGAATAACTCGGGTCTCGACGCCGTGCTGGATTTTCTGAATTCGAAGGAACCTTTATGTCTTACAAAATAATGGCCATTAACGCCGGTAGCTCATCGTTAAAATTTCAGCTGCTGGAGATGCCGCAGGGCGACATGCTCTGTCAGGGGCTGATTGAGCGTATCGGTATGGCAGATGCGCAGGTGACAATTAAGACGCACAGCCAAAAATGGCAGGAAACCGTCCCCGTTGCCGATCATCGCGATGCGGTAACGCTGCTTCTGGAAAAGCTGCAGGGTTATCAAATCATTAACAGTCTGCGGGACATTGATGGGGTGGGCCATCGTGTGGCGCACGGCGGTGAGTTTTTTAAAGACTCGACGCTGGTCACGGATGAAACGTTAGCGCAAATCGAACGTCTTGCTGAACTGGCCCCGCTTCACAACCCGGTAAACGCGTTGGGTATTCACGTTTTTCGTCAACTGTTGCCTGATGCCCCTTCCGTAGCCGTGTTTGATACGGCATTTCACCAGACGCTGGATGAACCCGCCTATATTTACCCGCTTCCCTGGCATTATTACGCGGAACTGGGGATTCGCCGTTATGGCTTTCATGGCACCAGCCATAAGTATGTCAGCGGCGTTCTGGCGGAAAAACTGGGTGTACCACTCAGCGCATTACGGGTGATTTGTTGTCATCTTGGAAACGGTAGCAGCATCTGCGCCATCAAGAACGGACGTTCGGTCAATACGTCGATGGGCTTTACGCCGCAGTCAGGCGTGATGATGGGCACCCGTAGCGGAGATATTGATCCCTCTATTCTGCCGTGGATAGCCCAGCGCGAAAGCAAAACGCCGCAACAGTTGAATCAGTTATTAAATAATGAGTCAGGCTTGCTGGGCGTTTCTGGCGTGTCGTCTGATTACCGCGATGTCGAACAGGCAGCCAATACCGGTAACCGGCAGGCTAAACTCGCTCTCACTCTGTTTGCCGAACGCATTCGCGCCACCATTGGCAGCTATATTATGCAAATGGGAGGACTGGATGCGCTGGTATTCACTGGGGGCATTGGCGAGAACTCAGCGCGCGCCAGATCGGCGGTTTGCCATAATTTGCAATTTTTAGGCTTAGCCGTTGATGAAGAGAAAAATCAGCGTAATGCAACATTTATCCAGACGGAGAACGCCCTGGTGAAAGTCGCCGTCATCAACACCAACGAAGAGTTAATGATCGCACAAGACGTTATGCGCATTGCGCTACCGGCCACGGAAGGGCTTTGTGTACCAGCCTGAGAGGGTTATACGACGCATTGCGGCAAGTCATGGTAATAACGCTTTTACCATGACACTATGCGCGCACACTATTCGTACCTGAAAGGTGATAACGTGGCTGTTGCGCAATGCCCCGCCTCATGCGGGGAACTTATCCAGGGATGGATTCTGGGCAGTGAGAAACTGGTCTCCTGCCCCGTTGACTGGTACAGCACCGTAGCAGTCACGGCTGCGCCGCCGTTGGTAAACGAGCGTCCATTGTCGCGGGCGATGGTGGAGCGAGTTCTGGCGCACTGGCAGTATCCTGCGCACTGGAGTAACGAGATTCGCGTCGATGTGCGTTCGTCAATTCCCGTTGCCAAAGGCATGGCCAGCAGCACCGCAGATATTGCCGCTACGGCAGTGGCAACGGCACATCATCTTGGCCATTCGCTGGATGAAACCACCCTTGCACAGCTTTGCGTCTCAATCGAACCCACCGATAGCACCGTTTTTCATCAGTTAACGCTGTTTGATCATAATAATGCGGCCACGCAAATCGCCTGCGAGCCACCGCCGCCAATCGATTTGCTGGTACTGGAAAGCCCGGTCACACTGCGCACGCAAGATTACCACCGTCTCCCTCGCCAGCAGAAATTAATAGCAAGTTCACCAACCTTGCAGCAGGCCTGGAATCTGGTGCAGGAAGCCTGTATAACGCAAAATCCGCTCCGACTGGGTGAGGCGGCTACGCTTAGCGCTATCGCCAGCCAGACGCTGTTACCTAAGCCAGGATTTACCGCCCTGCTGTCGCTGGTCGAAGAGTGTGATTTATACGGATTGAACGTGGCACATAGCGGTAGCGTGGTGGGTCTGATGCTGGACCGAAAACGTCATGATATTGCGCGCCTGAAAGGTAAGCTGGCAGAGAAAAAACTTACCCGACACTGGCCAAAACAACATTTACTCAAGATGGTCACAGGCGGGGTCAAACTGCAGTGAGAGCCTGATATACGCTCCCACTGCCGTAGCGCATTATTCGGCTTTTACATCGGCGTGTTTCATTTCGCCCATCGCTTTCAGCTTTTTGGAAATGTCGCGACGCTCTTTGGAGATTTCGGCATTTTTAATGATGTAGTCATCAACGCGATCTTCATAGTCGCTTTTCATACTGGCGATGATACCCTGAATCGCCTCAACGCTCATACCTGGCTTGATGTAGTCGCTCAGGTTGTCCAGCAGCAGCACACGCTTCTGGTTGTCACGGATCTTCTTCTCAATGTCCTGAATTTCACGCTGCAGTTTATTTTTACGACGGAACAGACGAACAAACTCCAGCACGTCCTGGAAAGAAGGCTTGGTTGTTTCCATTTTTACACCCCTGATAATGTGAGATTCGGATTCGTTAAGCAACTGCTAGTGGATAAACATTACGTTTATCCCCGTCATACTTCAAGCCGCCAGAGGAAACACCGTTACGTCGCCGTCTGGGGAAACCTGAAGGTTCGGGGATAAAATCGTTGCCAGTAGCACTCATTTTATCCTTATATTAGTATCATACTCTTAATCTTTGCTGAATCGAAGCAGCAACAAATTCATTCGCCCCATCTGCTTTTTATTTGCGCAAAGCCCGGCAGATCAAATGTGAAAGCAGTTCCAACTGTCGGGCAGTTTCCATACTTAGCCAAACATAGCCGTGGATGGGGGTTTCAGCCACCGCGTCGCCCTGCTGCTCGTTCATTAGCTGCCGCAACTCGGCAGCAATATCATTCAGTTTACCGGTGTTTGCCAGTACCGGCTGCGGGTTGCCTTCAAACAACGCGTGGGCGATCGTTAGCAAGGTTTGCTGCGTCATCTGCTGGGTTTCACGCAATGTGTGCGCGTTAAGCATCACAAAATGGCTGGCGCGCGTCGCCCAGTGGGCATTGATTTGTAATTCAAGCATACAAACCAGATTGCGGTTGATGGTCTGAATGGCCTCGAAAATAGATTTTTGTATCCGGGTTTCTTTACTGGCTGGCGTTATCAGCCCGCGCATTTTGACGACATCGTTCAGCAACCGTTGCAAATGTTTATCCAACCGGGGGCGCTCCAGCAAATTCGGCGACAGCGCTGCCTGATACACCCGATTATACGCCGTGACGCAATGCGCCAGTTGGATGCGCCAGTGCAAAAAGGCGCGCTGGGGCCAGATGCCGGTAAACAACATTGCCAGTAGCGACCCCAAAATCACATCCCCGCCACGCCATAATGCCGTATTCATATCACCAGCGGGAGCGCCGACAACAACGGCGAGCGTTATGCCTATCAGTAGCGCCTGATACGGTTTTTTCCCTAAGGCCAGCCAGCCGCACAAAAACATCGCTATCGCACACCACACCAGCATCAGCGGTAAGGAAAAGAGCTCCAGGCGTAGCGCCACCAGCCCTAACGCCGCGCCCAGAATCGTACCGCCTATGCGCTCAAAAGCACGAGGCACTACATTTCCCCAGAATGAGATGGGCCCCATAATCACCACTAACGTGATTAGCGGCCATGTGCCCTCGGGAATAGAAAACAGACGAACCAGCAGAAAGGTAAGAATGAACGCCAGGGCGATACGTATGCCATGCACGATGCGATAATGACGGTACAACCGTATTTCAAAAGGGCTTAATGACTTATCGGCACGCACGCTTGCGCTCCTTACGGGAATGGCAAAAAATGCATTGTACCTGCTTTATAGCAAAAATAGCGCACTGGCGGACGGAACACATTATCCGTCCGCTCTTTTCAGCCAGGAAACCAGTCGATCACTTCCGCTGTACCGGAATATACATTTCAATATCCCAGTATCCATCTTCCATGCCGTTATTCAGATAGGTTTCAAAACAGGGCGCAGAGGCTATCTGATAAGCGCTATCCTGCTCGAGGACGTCAAAAAACCGTTCCCACGGCTTCGCAAAGTCACGGTCTTCCACTCGCGCGACAGCAGTGGCATATTCGCCGCCTTCAATGGCGGTCACGATTACGCCTTCGCTATTGTCCGGCAGGATGAAATTCTCTGCCACGGACACCACGGTATCGCAGCGGAGTTTTTCTGCAGGTACGACATCTGGATTGTCGTAATAGACGGCAATCCATTCAACTGGCACGATCCGCTGTCGATCCACCCACGTCATCAGTTGTTCAAAACCCTGCTTCACGGTGTGTTCCCATGGACCGACCATGTGGAAACCGGCTATCTTGCGTTTTTGTTCCTGCCTGATTTCGTAATCCATGCTGCCTCCGTCACTTCACCATACTGTATGAATGTACAGTATAATTACAGCCTTTTACGGTCACAAGGACAGCGTGATCATTTTGTGAGCAACCTCGCAATCCCGCCCTTTTGACACCTCAGATGACGGTGAACGGTGTGTGTGACAACGGCTTACGCTTTATGCTGAAAATAGTCGCTCAGACGAGAGAACATACCGCCTTTACCCACCGATTCCAGAGTGACCAGCGGCCACTGAGCGATCAGTTTATCCCGATCGTAGAGCTCTATTTCACCTACCTGTTGATGAGCGGCGATTGGCGCCTCCAGCTCTTTTCTATCCAGCACATATTTTGCTTTGATATGCGGAATTTCCGCTTTGGGCAGCGCCATCCAGAAATCCTGTTCCGTACCCAGCGCAATCTTTTCTTTGTCTCCATACCAGATTCGCTCGCTGCCCACTTTTTTACCGCTGTGCAAAATCTGCACCGTCGCAAAGTTTTGCTGGCCCCACTGCAACAGTTTTCGCGCCTGTTCCTCACGACCTTTCGAACTTTTCGCTCCCATCACGACGGCGATAAGTCGGCGCTGCCCGTCCACCGCCGATGCGATAAGATTAAATCCCGCCCCCGATGTGTGTCCGGTTTTAAGCCCATCGATATGCATGGTCTTATCCCATAACAAGCCGTTGCGGTTCTGCTGCGTGATGCCGTTCCAGGTCAGGCTTTTCTCGCTGTACATGTGATAAAATTCAGGTTCGCCGTGAATAATCGCCCGGGAGAGTACGGCCAGATCATACGCGGAGCTATGTTGTCCCGGCGCATCCAGACCGTGGACGGTTTCAAAATGGGTATCCTGTAAATTGAGTTTTTTCACATAGCTGTTCATCATCGCCACAAACTGCGGTTGCCCGCCCGCGATATAATCCGCCAGCGCCACACAGGCATCGTTACCGGAATCCACAATTAAGCCACGACTTAAATCGCGTACCGACACGCGATCCCCTTCTTTTAAAAACATCAACGAGGAGCCGACAAACACCGGATTATCCTTCGCCCAGGCGTCGCGCCCAACGGTGACGATATCGTCAGGGCTGATACGATGACTATCGATGGCGCGATCGACGACGTAGCCCGTCATTAGCTTGGTAAGGCTGGCGGGATTACGTTGCTGGTGTTCATTACCGGCGGTAAGAACCTGTCCCGTAGTGTAATCCATCAACACCCAGGCGCCTGCATCAATGGCTGGCGGTTGGGGAGCAAAACTTACGGCATCGGCCGCAAGCGCAGGAGAAAGGTGCATCGCGAATAAAGAAGCGGCAATAAACAAACGGCGTTTCAACAGCATGTCCTCAGGATGGTCTCTATTTGCCGTTCTTTTTACGGAAGTTCAGTTAAACAAACATGGATAAATTGCAAGAAAATGTGACACAAGGCACATTTTCTTGCTGACATTATTTTATGGATACGCTCAGACGGCGGACTTATCCCCGCGCGGCGCGGTACGATGACGATGATAGCCGTCAACCATGCTACGGAAAATTTGTCCCGGCGTGTCGCCAAGAGTACACAGATAGAGATGCGCGCAAATAAACAGTAAGCCGATGATAGCAAGCGCCATATGCAGCACCAGCATCACAGGGCCCAGACCCGCAACCTGCGGATAGAGACACAGCAAACCGGTGATGATTAACAGCGGTACCAGCGCGTACATAATCGCCAGATATGCCAGTTGTTGCAGTGGATTGAACTTATTCTGCTCTGTTGCCACGAACGGATGCGCTTCCCCTTTCATAATGCCAAAAAGGTAAAAACGCGTCTGGCGTATGCAGCGCGTTACCAGTCCGGAAAAATTTACCCGATAGTGACGCCCGTTACCTGTGGTGAGGTTGATCAGCACAAACCCGACCCAGAAAGCCAGTAAGGCAAAACCACACCAGGTATGCACTTGTACCATTAGCGCTACAGGGCCGAGAGAAAAATGACCAAATAAACCGCTTAACAGTAATAAAACAAACAGTAACGCATTTCCCCAATGCCAGCGGCGAATCGCCAGCGAGTAGAGATAGTCACGATGTTCTTCACCGCCCGCCGTTTTTGGCGCCAGCATCCGGCGCAATAACGCATGGATAACCAGCCCAACAAGCATGAGCAGCACCACGACGCCTGCGTAAATTAACCACAGCGGCCAATAATCTGGCGCATAATGTAGTTCCGCTCCCCAGATAGTATTCATGCTTTACCCTCCTGATGGACTTCTTTACGACGGTACAGACTGACCGCGCCGCTACGCGCCTCCTGCTGGCGATAGACCTCTTTCTGACCGACCCAGCGCTGGATCTCGCTCTCATCCAGTCTGCCGAATTTCAGCGCGTCCGTTGGGCAAACGGATACGCACGCCGGAGACTGGCCAGCCGCCAACCGCGTGTCGGCGCAGAAGTTACACTTGTCGGCGACACCGGTTTGCGGATTCAAATAGCGCACATGGAAAGGACACGCGGCAACACAATAATCGCAGCCAATACAGCGCGATTTATCCACCTGCACGATCCCGTTTTCATCACGATATGACGCTCCGGTAGGACAAACGCTGACACATGGCGCATTTTCACAGTGCTGACAGGAGACGCGGACAAATTGAAAATGGGTTAGTGCGTTGGATGCCTGTTCAGGGGCGCGAATTTGTACCTGTACGCGGCTAAATCCCTCCGGTACGTCATTAAGCACTTTGCAGGCAACGGTACACGCCTGGCAGCCGATACAACGTTTTTCATCATGCAGCATGACGTACTGATTCGTTAAATGATTCATGGTTCCCTCCTCCCTCATGCCCGGCTCAGCGTCACGCCTGCGGTATGCACTACCGTACCGGATACCGGACTCGTCACGTGCGGCAGTAAATTTCCGCAGTGGATACCGTGTGTCGTCGCCGCCGTTTTGGCCCCAGCTTTAGCGCCAAATCCCATATAGACAAAAAGCGTGTCCGGGCGGATACCGGGCGTCACCAGCGCCTTACCTTTCTCTTTACCCGTGGCATTTTCCAGCCAGATCTCATCGCCGGTCTTAATGCCTTTTTCTTGCGCCGTTTGCGGATGAACCCAGACCGCGTTATCCCACATTAGCTCGCTGAGTAAAGGTACGTACTGCGTCGCGCCATTGGTATGCACGGCCACCTTGCCCTGAATGAAGTAAAGCTCATTCTCTTTTTTCAGCGCAAAGTCACGAACGCGCGGAACGCCGTAGCCAGGGAGCAATTCCTCCAGGGTTGCGGAATAAAGTTCGATTTTGCCGGAGGGCGATTTGAAGCGAAGCTGTTCGCCATAGGTGTTGTCACTGTCCGTCGCGATAGCGCCGGGGTAACGCGCCGTAAACTGACGAACGGATTCTGGTTCGCGTAATAGCAGCGGAACGCCCCATTCGAGATACCCTTTCTGTCGCAGTTCCTTCGCTAAGGCATGGTCGCCGTTCAACTGATAGAGTTGGCGCGTCTGCATATCCTGCCACGGATAGTACTGCCCTAATCCCAACTGCTCGCCAAGTTCTTTCCAGATTTGCCAACTCGGACGCGCCTCGCCAATCGGCTCTACGACCTGTTGGCGCAGAGCGTAAGCCGGGTGCAGTCCCGACATATCGGATACCTCTTCGTCCCGTTCGAGATAGGTGCATTCCGGCAGCAGATAGTCGGCATATGCCGCGCTCTCGCTCAAATAGACATCGCAGCTGACCACCAGATCCAGTTGCTCAACGGTTTTTACCAGGTCCGAACGACAGGTGACGGTCTGGAAAGGATTATGCCGCGACATAATCCACGCCTTTATCGGGTAAGGCTTCTGGGTTAACGCCGAGTCAATAATGCTTTGCACCACGCCGCCGCCAGCGGCGATATATTTAAACTGCGGTGCGACCAAATCGATGCGTTGCGCCGTCGGTTTCGGCATATTTTTAATGTTGAGTTTCGCCAGCGTTGGCGCGACCTTTTCTCCGGCCAGTTTATTGTAAACAGACGCGTTTTTTTTCTGATATAGCCCGCCTTCGCGCTCAATATTACCGAGCAGCACATTAAGCGTAAAAATCATACGCCGCATATCGATCTCTTCCTGCGAGAACGTCGCGCGATGACCAGGACTGACAATAGCGTGAGGCGCGCAGGCAGCCAGTTCGCGTGTCACCCGGACAATAACGTCGGCTGGGACATCGGCCTGCGCGGCGGCCCATTCCGGCGTCGTCTCTTTTACCGCCTGTGCTAACTGTTCAAATCCGCTGGTATAACGCTCAACAAAAGACGCATCGTAGAGCTGTTCATCAATCATGACGTGGCACATCGCCAGCAGAACCGCTAAATCCCCCCCGGGACGAATAGCGTGCCACTCATCCGCCTTGCTGGAAAATATCGACAAACGCGGATCGAAGCTCACCATTTTGGCCCCCTTCTCCTGCGCGGTCATTAACTCATGGGTATCGGCAACTTCAATCCCTTCATACAAATTGTGGCCAAACGAAACCAGATAGCGCGTGTTAGCGATATCCATCGCCAGATCGCCGCCCATCATCACTTTTGCCGCAATGGCTTTCCCGGCAGGGCATGTTGAGGCGTGCGTAAAGGTATTAGGCGAACCAAAGGCCGTAGCCAGATGGAAAAGATGGCTGGAGAGCGAGCCCGATTTGGAAGAGAAAGCCACGCTCTCGGGGCCATGCTGCGCTTTGATGGCATTCATTTTCGCCGCGATTTCCTGGTAAGCCTGTTGCCAGCTAATCACCTGCCATTCACCGTCGCCGCGTGGCCCGGTGCGTTTCATAGGTTTTACAATCCGTTGCGGGTCATTGACCAGGCTGACGCCGCTCCCGCCCCTGGCGCATATGCGCGTCCCCTGCTGCGGCGCAGAAGGATTGCCCTGGATAAAAACGGTCTTGTTATTGACTACCTGCGCCTGAATAGGGCAACGAAAGGAACACATTTCGCACAAGCTTGGCGTTAGCGTGGTTTTACCGTTAATGCCGGCAATCGGGTTGCGCGCCAGCGCCCCGGGCGGAAAAGCGCCCAGCGCGCAGGCAGAGCAGCCGATGCCTACCCCCTGCAAAAAAGAACGACGACTAATGCTCATATAACCTCCTGTTATTAGATATAGCTGAAGATTATATTTAATTTGTATTATGAAATATCGGCTTCAATCACAATTTGAAATAGTTGTTAAAATGAGCATGTCAACACGATAAAACCTTTTATTTTATAAATATTTTACATTTCCTGAACACGCACATGGACTGTCATTGAATAATCAGCAGAATTACCAAACAACCCGCTGTTAATTATAAAAATGATACAATTCCAATAACACGTAATAATATTTAAAAGAAAACGATTATTTCCTGAAAAGCGATTTCACGCGCTTTACGCAGTTCTTTCTCATACGCGCCGGAACGTCCGCCGACGATATCCCGAATGCCGGCGAAAAACGCTGGTTGAGCATCGAAGCGGGTTTACTTTTGCGTGCACACGGGCTTCGTTACCCGACCCGCTCCCTTATGCCTTGATTTTTCCGCAGATACGTCAGCGTCCCACAATACGGTGACATGATGACAGGATGGACACTTTCTGAAAGAAACCTGCCAGATAACATGGTGAATTGTGATCTCCATCGCCATACCGACATATGAAGCTTACTTTTAAGGCGTTAAAAATCCAGACCGTTTTTCCATAATGATGTTGATAAGGAATTCTAATGAAGATATCATCAGGCGCAATTAATTTTTCTACTATTCCTAACCAGGTTAAAAAATTAATTACCTCTATTCGTGAACATACGAAAAACGGGCTCACCTCAAAAATAACCAGTGTTAAAAACACGCATACATCTTTAAATGAAAAATTTAAAACAGGAAAGGACTCACCGATTGAGTTCGCGTTACCACAAAAAATAAAAGACTTCTTTCAGCCGAAAGATAAAAACACCTTAAACAAAACATTGATTACTGTTAAAAATATTAAAGATACAAATAATGCAGGCAAGAAAAATATTTCAGCAGAAGATGTCTCAAAAATGAATGCAGCATTCATGCGTAAGCATATTGCAAATCAAACATGTGATTATAATTACAGAATGACAGGTGCGGCCCCGCTCCCCGGTGGAGTCTCTGTATCAGCCAATAACAGGCCCACGGTTTCTGAAGGTAGAACACCACCAGTATCCCCCTCCCTCTCACTTCAGGCTACCTCTTCCCCGTCATCACCTGCCGACTGGGCTAAGAAACTCACGGATGCAGTTTTACGACAGAAAGCCGGAGAAACCCTTACGGCCGCAGATCGCGATTTTTCAAACGCAGATTTCCGTAATATTACATTCAGCAAAATATTGCCCCCCAGCTTCATGGAGCGAGACGGCGATATTATTAAGGGGTTCAACTTTTCAAATTCAAAATTTACTTATTCTGATATATCTCATTTACATTTTGACGAATGCCGATTCACTTATTCGACACTGAGTGATGTAGTCTGCAGTAATACGAAATTTAGTAATTCAGACATGAATGAAGTGTTTTTACAGTATTCAATTACTACACAACAACAGCCCTCGTTTATTGATACAACATTAAAAAATACGCTTATACGTCACAAAGCCAACCTCTCTGGCGTTATTTTAAATGAACCGGATAATTCATCACCTCCGTCAGTGTCAGGGGGCGGAAATTTTATTCGTCTAGGTGATATCTGGCTGCAAATGCCACTCCTTTGGACTGAGAACGCTGTGGATGGATTTTTAAATCATGAGCACAATAATGGTAAAAGTATTCTGATGACCATTGACAGCCTGCCCGATAAATACAGTCAGGAAAAAGTCCAGGCAATGGAAGACCTGGTTAAGTCATTGCGGGGTGGCCGCTTAACAGAGGCATGTATCCGGCCAGTTGAAAGTTCGCTGGTAAGCGTACTGGCCCACCCCCCCTATACGCAAAGTGCGCTTATCAGCGAGTGGCTCGGGCCTGTTCAGGAACGTTTTTTTGCCCACCAGTGCCAGACCTATAATGACGTTCCCCTGCCGGCTCCTGACACATATTATCAGCAGCGCATACTGCCTGTGTTGCTGGATTCGTTTGACAGGAACAGCGCCGCCATGACCACTCACAGCGGACTCTTTAATCAGGTGATTTTACACTGTATGACAGGCGTGGACTGCACTGATGGCACCCGCCAGAAAGCTGCAGCGCTTTATGAACAGTATCTTGCTCACCCGGCGGTGTCTCCCCACATCCATAATGGGCTCTTCGGCAATTATGATGGCAGCCCGGACTGGACAACCCGCGCTGCAGATAATTTCCTGCTGCTTTCCTCCCAAGATTCAGACACGGCGATGATGCTCTCCACTGACACGCTGTTAACAATGCTAAACCCTACTCCTGACACCACATGGGACAACTTTTACCTGCTGCGAGCCGGAGAGAACGTTTCCACCGCGCAAATCTCTCCGGTAGAGTTATTCCGTCATGACTTTCCGGTGTTTCTCGCCGCATTTAATCAGCAGGCCACGCAGCGACGCTTTGGGGAGCTGATTGATATCATCCTCAGCACTGAAGAGCACGGGGAGCTGAACCAGCAGTTTATTGCCGCCACGAACCAGAAACATTCCACCGTGAAGTTGATTGATGATGCCTCAGTGTCGCGTCTGGCCACCATTTTTGACCCCTTGCTTCCTGAAGGCAAACTCAGCCCGGCACACTACCAGCACATCCTCAGTGCTTATCACCTGACGGACGCCACCCCACAGAAGCAGGCGGAAACCCTGTTCTGTCTCAGTACCGCATTCGCACGCTATTCCTCCAGCGCCATTTTCGGCACTGAGCATGACTCTCCGCCGGCCCTGAGAGGCTATGCGGAGGCGCTGATGCAGAAAGCCTGGGAGCTGTCTCCGGCGATATTCCCATCCAGCGAACAGTTTACCGAGTGGTCCGACCGTTTTCACGGCCTCCATGGCGCCTTTACCTGTACCAGCGTTGTGGCGGATAGTATGCAACGTCATGCCAGAAAATATTTCCCGAGTGTTCTGTCATCCATCCTGCCACTGGCCTGGGCGTAGTCCAGCCTCAACCCGCATGGAATTAAGGGACACAGCGTTGTGTCCCTCTGTACATAGACCCGTTTTAGTCCATGCATTTTTTGAGATCCCGGCCAGATTGCCCCTGGCCTAAATTCCATACAGTACTAAATCAGAATCAGTAATTTCAGATGGACCGGAATATGGTTTACCATAGAGGGAGCGTAGCTTAGTGTCGCTGATGGTCATTTTAGTATTTTGTACTCAATGATTTTAATGTTTATGTACTCACCATCGCATGTACGAACATTAGCAACAATATCAATTGGTGTACAAATACAATCAATCAACGACAAAATAAAAGAATAAAATATTTCATATACATATAACATCAGGCGTGTACATCAAGTGACAGTTAAAAACGACAGCATACAGAGCACATTCCTCTTCCACGATTACGAAACCTTCGGTACGCATCCGGCCCTCGACAGACCTGCGCAATTCGCCGCGCTCCGTACGGATAACGACTTCAACGTTATTGGCGAGCCGGAGGTGTTTTATTGCAAACCCGCCGATGATTATCTACCGCAGCCCGGCGCAGTGCTGATTACCGGCATCACGCCGCAGGAAGCGCGTGAGAAAGGAGAAAACGAAGCCGCTTTCGCCAGACGCATTCATGCGCTGTTTACCGTTCCTAAAACCTGCGTTGTGGGCTACAACAATGTGCGCTTTGATGATGAAGTCACTCGCAATATTTTTTATCGCAACTTTTACGATCCCTACGCCTGGAGCTGGCAGCATGATAATTCACGTTGGGATCTATTGGATGTCATGCGCGCCTGTTATGCGCTGCGCCCGGAGGGAATTAACTGGCCGGAAAACGACGACGGCCTGCCCAGCTTTCGTCTGGAACATTTAACCCAGGCGAACGGGATCGAACACAGCAACGCGCATGATGCGATGGCGGATGTCTACGCCACTATTGCGATGGCGCAACTGGTGAAAACACGCCAGCCGCGACTGTTTGATTATCTTTATAGCCACCGCAGTAAACATAAACTGGCGGCGCTGATTGACGTTCCGCAGATGAAGCCGCTGGTGCATGTCTCCGGCATGTTTGGCGCGTGGCGCGGTAATACAAGCTGGGTCGCGCCGCTGGCGTGGCATCCTGAAAACCGTAACGCGGTGATCATGGTCGATTTAGCAGGCGATATTTCTCCTCTTCTTGAGCTGGACAGCGACACCCTTCGCGAGCGGCTTTATATGGCCAAAGCCGATCTTGGCGATCACGTCGCAGTGCCGGTAAAGCTGGTGCATATCAATAAATGTCCGGTACTGGCGCAGGCGAATACCTTGCGCCCGGAGGATGCCGACCGGCTGGGAATTAACCGCCAGCACTGCCTGGATAACCTGAAAGTGTTGCGTGAAAACCCGCAGGTCCGCGACAAAGTGGTGGCGATTTTTGCCGAAGCCGAACCTTTTGCCGCCTCGGATAACGTTGATGCCCAGCTCTATGATGGTTTTTTCAGCGATGCCGATCGCGCAGCCATGAAAATCGTACTCGAAACCGAGCCGCGTAACCTGCCCGCGCTGGATATTACCTTTGTCGATAAGCGCATTGAGAAGCTGCTGTTTAATTACCGCGCACGCAATTTTCCCGGTACGCTGGATGACGCAGAGCAGCAGCGCTGGCTGGAGCATCGCCGTCAGGTGCTGACGCCGGAGTTTTTACAACAGTATGCCAATGAATTGCAGATGCTTTCTCAGCAGTATGCGGAAGATAAAACGAAGCTGGGGTTGCTGAAATCACTGTGGCAGTACGCAACCGAGATTGTGTAATTGACCAATGCCTGACGGGCATTGTTAATCCAGAGCGGATAAATAGTGACATCGCCATCCGGCAAACGTGCTGGATGACAGACAAAAAACCGGAGGCACTGCCTCCGGTTTTACTATTGCCGATAATACGCGCGATTACGCGACGTCTTCGTACTGTGGAACCGGGTTGCGGAAGCTTTTAGTTACGCACGCCAGATAAATCAGCCCGATACCCGCCCAGATCAGGCCCAGTACCATTGAGCTCTCTTCCAGGTTAACCCACAACGCACCAACCGTGAGCGCGCCGCACATCGGCAGGAACAGATACTGGAAGTGATCTTTCAACGTTTTATTACGCTTCTCACGGATCCAGAACTGCGAAATCACCGACAGGTTAACAAAGGTAAACGCGACCAGCGCACCAAAGTTAATCAGCGCCGTCGCCATCACCAGGTCAAAATTAATCGCCAGCAGCGCGATCGCCCCGACCAGGATGATGTTCATCGCTGGCGTACGCCATTTCGGATGAACGTAACCGAAGAAGCTTTTCGGGAATACGCCGTCGCGCCCCATTACGTACATCAGGCGCGCTACGCCTGCATGCGCAGCCATACCGGAAGCCAGCACGGTGATAGTAGAGAAGATCAGCGCGCCCACCTGGAAGGTTTTACCCGCCACGTACAGCATGATTTCCGGCTGAGACGCATCCGGATCTTTAAAGCGAGAGATATCCGGGAAGTACAATTGCAGGAAATAGGTTGCAAAGATGAAGATCAGGCCGCCAATCAGCGCGGTCAGGAAAATCGCACGCGGGATCACGCGCTCAGCATCTTTGGTCTCTTCCGACAGGTTACTGATGCCGTCAAAGCCGGTAAAGGAGAAGCACAGGATCGTCGCTCCCGTAATCATCGGGATAACGTGCGCATCGCCGGACCAGAACGGACGGGTGCTCGCCAGCGTACCGGCGCCTTCGCCTTCAAATACGCCATAAACCACCATGCCCAGAATGACCGCAATCAGCACCACCTGTAGCACTACAATCACGGTGTTGAAGTTAGCGACCGATTTGAGGCTGCGCAGGTTAAAGGCCGTCATAAAGGCCACCAGCGCCACGACAAACACCCATGACGGAATGGAGGGCACCAGCGCTTCAAAATAAATTTTCGCCAACAGAATGTTGATCATCGGCGCGAACAGATAATCGAGCAGAGAAGACCAACCCACCATAAAGCCAACGGTCGGGCTGATGGATTTCTGGGCATAGGTGTACGCCGAACCCGCGGAAGGGTAGCGACGCACCAGTTTCCCGTAGCTTAACGCCGTAAACAGAATCGCGATTAACGCGAATGCATACGCCGTCGGTACGTGACCGTCAGTGAGGCCTGAAACGATACCAAATGTATCGAACAGCGTCATCGGCTGCATATAGGCAAGACCCATCATTACAACCGGAACTAACGTAAGCGTTTTACGTAATTCCACGCGAGAGGTGTTTGGAGTAACGTTATGCGACATGGTCATTCTCCTTTACGGCGAATGCCGTCGCGTAAGCAAAAAATTGCCCCATTTTCTGGATTCCTCAGCGACAACAACTGTCGATTTTTAAGTAAGTATCTATCCGGTACGAAGCCCGGCCTCTTGGTATTGAATGATGTGTTTGAAGCAAAAAAATAACCGACGCGTATTAAAACGTCGGTTAGTGTCATTTTTTGCAAGCGGCGTATTCTGCCCTAAATTGAAGTGAAATGACAAGAGAATGCGAGCGCGTTCAAAAAATTATTTTTCATAAGCGATTGATTTTTAAACCGGCGATTTTGCATACACCCCAGCAATAGCATTATTTGCTAAAATTTCATCCCGCCACCAGCCGCTGGCCAGCCCGGCGGTCTGTTCATTCCAGCCAACCCACACCGGTTCATAGACGATTTGCGCCACAACTTTCTTCTCTATAAGCGCGCCGCTTTCCAAAAATCGCTGCGCCAGATAACGCGGTAAATAGCCGCATCCCAGGCCACTAATTTGCAGCTCCAGCTTGGTTTTAAAATCAAACACGGTAATCGCTTCCTGAGCGTCGAGCAGTTCAGACCCTATTGATCGCGAGGAATGGACGCTATCGCCAACCACAATCGCGCGAAAACGTTTGATCGTCTGGCGGCTAAGCGGTTCCTCTTCATGAACCAGCGGATGATGCGGAGCGACAGCAAACACCAGTTCAAGATCGCCCAGTCTTGCAAAGCCAAAGCCGGTGTCAGGCGGCGGCGCGCGCATGGCGCCAACGATGATATCCGCCCTTCCCTGCGTCAGCGTCTCCCATGAACCGCCGAGAACGCCATTAACAAATTTAAGGCGCGTCACGCTGTGGCGTTGATAAAAAGCGTCGATAAGCGGGGCCAGAAGAGAAAAGGGAAAGGTATCATCCACACCGATGACCAGTTCGTTCTCCCAGCCTTCATGCAGTTTAATCGCCTGCTTTTCCAGCTCGCGGACGGTGTGCAGCACTTCACGGCCTTTTTCCAGTAGCATCTTACCTGTTCGCGTAAATCGCGCGCGATGCCCGCTACGGTCGAGCAGTTGGATATTAAGATCGTTTTCCAGCTTATGAACGGTATAACTGAGGGCGGACGGCGTTTTAAATAATTTTGCCGACGCCGCCGCGAAGCTGCCTTCTTTTTCTAACACATCAAGAATAATCAGAACGTCCAGCAGTGGTTTCATACTCGTCCCCTTGCGCTATATGGCGACCACCTGCTGGACAGCGACTCACTCCATCGGCATCACCAGCGGATCGGGATATTGATATTCAAATCCCAGCTCATTACAAATCCGGCTACCGTCGATAATCTTCCCTTTGCCGTTGTCCGGTGCGTCACGAAAATGCGGCGGCGCCATTCCCAGCAAGCGCGTCATTTGCGGATAAAACACGTTGCGGGCTGGATGCGCCGGCGCACATATATTATAGATGTGCCCCCCTTTTGGCGCCTGTAGCAAGAGGGTAATTGCGCCAACCACGTCTTCAAGATGCACCAGATTGACCCCGTGTTGACCATCCGGCGCGGTTTTTCCGGCAAAGAAACGACCGGGATGGCGCCCGGGCCCGACCAACCCCGCCAGCCGCAGAATATCTACTGACGTGCCCGGCAGATTATGCAGCCAATCTTCCAGTTCCTTCAGGGTACGCCCGCTGGCCGTGACCGGATTACGCGGCGTATTCTCTTTCACCACGCCTTGCGCATCGCCGTAAACAGACGTCGAACTGGTAAAAATAATACGCGGGATACGATAAGCCAGCGCGCTGTCGACCAGCTCCTGCATCGCCTGCAGATAAAAATCCTCTCCTGGACCGCTACGGCGCGCGGGCAGTGTTATCACCAGCGCATCGACATCCAGCAGAGCGTCAAGATCGTCCGCCTCACAGACCAGCTCCGGCTCCAGACGCAGCGGATAGCTTTCAATTCCACTCATACGGGCCGCTTCCACCCCGTCAAGGGTGGTTTTGCTGCCGGTAACCTGCCAGCCTCTCGCTGCCAGCGACATTGCCAGCGGCATGCCTAACCAACCTAAACCGACAATTGCGACCTTTTTCATCCATTTTCTCCTGACTTTAACGCCTTATACATAAGGCTACGCCAGCCCGCCGTGACTGACAATTCATACTATAAATGCGAAATGAAAAAAGCGCTTGCTTTAAGGCGTAAAAGTGGTTTAGGTTAAAAGGTATCAAATGAATAAGCATTCATCGGAATTTTTATGACACGCGTTCAATTTAAACACCACCATCATCACCATCATCCTGACTAGTCTTTCAGGCGATGTGTGCTGGAAGACATTCAGATCTTCCAGTGGTGCATGAACGCATGAGAAAGCCCCCGGAAGATCATCTTCCGGGGGCTTTTTTTTGGCGCGCGATACAGACCGGTTCAGACAGGATAAAGAGGAACGCAGAATGTTAGACAACACCCGCTTACGCATAGCTATTCAGAAATCAGGCCGTTTAAGCGATGATTCACGAGAATTGCTGGCCCGCTGCGGCATAAAAATTAATTTACACACTCAGCGCCTGATTGCGATGGCGGAAAACATGCCGATTGATATCCTGCGCGTGCGTGATGATGACATTCCGGGTCTGGTGATGGATGGCGTGGTCGATCTCGGCATTATCGGCGAAAACGTGCTGGAAGAAGAGCTACTCAACCGCCGCGCGCAGGGCGAAGATCCACGCTATTTAACCCTGCGCCGTCTTGACTTCGGCGGCTGCCGTTTATCACTGGCAACGCCGGTTGACGAAGCCTGGGACGGCCCGGCGGCGCTGGACGGTAAACGTATCGCTACCTCTTATCCGCACCTCCTCAAACGCTACCTCGACCAGAAAGGCGTCTCTTTTAAATCGTGTCTGTTAAATGGTTCTGTCGAAGTCGCGCCGCGCGCGGGGCTGGCCGACGCTATCTGCGATTTGGTCTCTACCGGCGCGACGCTTGAAGCTAACGGCCTGCGTGAAGTCGAAGTTATCTACCGCTCTAAAGCCTGTCTGATTCAGCGCGACGGTGAGATGGCACAGAGCAAGCAGCAGCTGATCGATAAATTGCTGACCCGTATTCAGGGCGTGATTCAGGCGCGCGAATCGAAATACATCATGATGCACGCGCCAAGTGAACGCCTGGAAGAGGTTATCGCCCTGCTGCCAGGCGCTGAAAGGCCGACAATTCTGCCGCTGGCGGGCGAGCAACAGCGCGTGGCGATGCACATGGTCAGCAGCGAAACGCTGTTCTGGGAAACCATGGAGAAACTGAAAGCGCTTGGCGCCAGCTCGATTCTGGTACTGCCGATCGAGAAGATGATGGAGTGATCTGACGCCTGATGGCGCTGCGCTTATCAGGCCTACGTAATGCGTTGATATTTTGGGTTCTGTAGGCCAGATAAGGCGGAACCCTGTGATGGAGTAAAGACCATGAGTTTCAATACCCTGATTGACTGGAACAGCTGTAGCCCTGAACAGCAGCGTGCGCTGCTGACGCGTCCGGCGATTTCCGCCTCTGACAGTATTACCCGGACGGTCAGCGATATTCTGGATAATGTAAAAACGCGCGGTGACGATGCCCTGCGTGAATACAGCGCTAAATTTGATAAAACAGAAGTGACAGCGCTACGCGTCACCCCTGAAGAGATCGCCGCCGCCGGCGCGCGTCTGAGCGACGAATTAAAACAGGCGATGGCCGCTGCCGTCAAAAATATTGAAACGTTCCATTCCGCGCAGACGCTACCGCCTGTAGATGTGGAAACCCAGCCAGGCGTGCGTTGCCAGCAGGTTACGCGTCCCGTCGCGTCTGTCGGTCTGTATATTCCCGGCGGCTCGGCTCCGCTCTTCTCAACGGTGCTGATGCTGGCAACACCAGCACGCATTGCGGGATGTCAGAACGTGGTTCTGTGCTCGCCGCCGCCCATCGCTGATGAAATCCTCTATGCGGCGCAACTGTGTGGCGTGCAGGAAATCTTTAACGTCGGCGGCGCGCAGGCGATTGCCGCTCTGGCCTTCGGCAGCGAGTCCGTACCGAAAGTGGATAAAATTTTTGGTCCCGGCAACGCCTTTGTAACCGAAGCCAAGCGTCAGGTCAGCCAGCGCCTCGACGGCGCGGCTATCGATATGCCAGCCGGGCCGTCTGAAGTACTGGTGATCGCCGACAGCGGCGCAACACCGGATTTCGTCGCGTCTGACCTGCTCTCCCAGGCTGAGCACGGTCCGGATTCGCAGGTGATCCTGCTGACGCCTGATGCTGACATTGCCCGCAAGGTGGCGGAGGCGGTAGAACGTCAACTGGCGGAACTGCCGCGCGCGGACACCGCCCGGCAGGCCCTGAGCGCCAGTCGTCTGATTGTGACCAAAGATTTAGCGCAGTGCGTCGCCATCTCTAATCAGTATGGGCCGGAACACTTAATCATCCAGACGCGCAATGCGCGCGATTTGGTGGATGCGATTACCAGCGCAGGCTCGGTATTTCTCGGCGACTGGTCGCCGGAATCCGCCGGTGATTACGCTTCCGGAACCAACCATGTTTTACCGACCTATGGCTATACTGCTACCTGTTCCAGCCTTGGGTTAGCGGATTTCCAGAAACGGATGACCGTTCAGGAACTGTCGAAAGCGGGCTTTTCCGCTCTGGCATCAACCATTGAAACATTGGCGGCGGCAGAACGTCTGACCGCCCATAAAAATGCCGTGACCCTGCGCGTAAACGCCCTCAAGGAGCAAGCATGAGCACTGAAAACACTCTCAGCGTCGCTGACTTAGCCCGTGAAAATGTCCGCAACCTGGTACCGTATCAGTCCGCCCGCCGTCTGGGCGGTAACGGCGATGTCTGGCTGAACGCGAATGAATTCCCGACAGCGGTGGAGTTTCAGCTCACCCAACAAACGCTTAACCGCTACCCGGAATGCCAGCCAAAGGCCGTGATTGAAAACTACGCGCAATATGCTGGCGTAAAGCCGGAGCAGGTGCTGGTCAGCCGCGGCGCGGATGAAGGGATCGAACTGGTGATCCGCGCCTTCTGCGAACCGGGGAAAGACGCCATTCTCTACTGTCCGCCCACTTATGGTATGTACAGCGTCAGCGCCGAAACCATTGGCGTAGAGCGCCGGACGGTTCCCGCGCTTGAAAACTGGCAGCTGGATCTACAGGGGATTTCCGACAACCTTGACGGCGCAAAAGTGGTGTTCGTTTGTAGCCCCAATAACCCCACCGGGCAACTTATCAACCCGCAGGATCTGCGCACGCTGCTGGAGTTGACACGCGGTAAAGCGATAGTCGTCGCCGACGAAGCTTATATTGAGTTTTGCCCGCAGGCCACGCTGACAGGCTGGCTGGTTGAATATCCTCATCTGGTTATCCTGCGCACATTGTCGAAAGCTTTTGCGCTGGCGGGTCTGCGCTGCGGCTTTACACTGGCTAATGAAGAGGTGATCAACCTGCTGTTAAAAGTGATCGCCCCTTATCCGCTTTCTACGCCAGTGGCGGATATCGCCGCCCAGGCGCTGAGCCCGCAGGGAATAAACGCAATGCGCGATCGCGTGGCGCAGACAGTGCAGGAACGTCAGTATCTGGTGAATGCCCTGCAACAGACCGCCTGCGTAGAACACGTCTTTGACTCTGAAACCAACTATATTCTGGCGCGGTTTACCGCCTCCAGCAGCGTGTTTAAATCCTTATGGGATCAGGGCATTATCTTACGCGATCAGAATAAACAACCTTCTTTAAGCGGCTGCCTGCGGATTACGGTCGGCACCCGCCAGGAAAACCAGCGCGTCATTGACGCCTTACGTGCGGAGCCAGTATGAGTCAGAAGTATCTTTTCATCGACCGGGACGGAACCTTAATTTCCGAACCGCCGAGCGATTTTCAGGTAGACCGCTTTGATAAACTGGCCTTTGAGCCAGAGGTGATTCCCGTATTGCTGAAGCTGCAAAAAGCCGGTTTTAAGCTGGTGATGATCACTAACCAGGATGGACTTGGCACGCAAAGCTTCCCGCAGGCGGACTTCGACGGACCGCACAACCTGATGATGCAGATTTTCACCTCTCAGGGCGTATGCTTTGATGAGGTGCTGATCTGCCCTCACCTGCCCGCAGACGACTGCGACTGCCGCAAGCCCAAAGTGAAGCTGGTGGAGCGTTATCTTGCGGAACAAGCGATGGATAGCGCCAACAGCTATGTGATTGGCGATCGTGCGACCGATATCCAGCTCGCTGATAACATGGGCATTACTGGTTTACGCTATCACCGTGAAACGCTGAACTGGACGATGATTGGCGAACAGCTAACGAAACGCGATCGTTATGCGCATGTGGTCCGCAACACCAAAGAAACACAGATTGATGTCAGCGTCTGGCTGGATCGCGAAGGCAACAGCAAGATTAATACCGGCGTCGGCTTCTTTGACCATATGCTCGATCAAATCGCCACCCACGGCGGCTTTCGCATGGAGATTACCGTTAAGGGCGATCTCTATATCGACGATCACCACACGGTAGAAGATACCGGACTGGCGCTCGGTGAGGCATTAAAACTGGCACTCGGCGACAAGCGCGGTATCTGCCGTTTTGGCTTTGTACTACCGATGGATGAATGTCTGGCGCGCTGCGCGCTGGATATTTCCGGTCGTCCGCATCTGGAATATAAAGCTGAATTTACCTACCAGCGTGTGGGCGATTTGAGCACAGAGATGATTGAACACTTTTTCCGCTCACTCTCTTACACGATGGGCGTCACTCTGCATCTCAAGACTAAAGGTAAGAACGATCACCACCGTGTCGAAAGTTTGTTTAAAGCCTTTGGTCGGACGCTACGCCAGGCTATTCGCGTGGAGGGCGATACATTACCGTCCTCGAAAGGAGTGCTGTGATGAACGTCGTCATCCTTGACACCGGCTGCGCCAATTTAAGCTCGGTAAAATCCGCCGTGGCGCGCCACGGTTACACCCCGGTGGTCAGCCGCGAAGCGGAAATCGTATTACGCGCTGACAAACTCTTTCTGCCCGGCGTCGGCACGGCGCAGGCCGCTATGGATCAACTGCGCGAACGTGAACTGATCGACTTAATTAAAGCGTGTACTCAGCCGGTACTGGGTATCTGCTTAGGGATGCAACTGCTGGGTCGTCGCAGCGAAGAGACGCGCGGCGTGGATCTGCTGAACATTATCGAACAAGACGTGCCGAAAATGACCGACTTTGGTCTGCCGCTGCCGCACATGGGCTGGAATCGCGTGTATCCGCAGGCGGGCAACCGGCTGTTTCAGGGCATTGAAGATGGCGCCTATTTTTACTTTGTTCACAGCTACGCGATGCCGGTCAACCCGTGGACTATCGCCCAGTGCAATTACGGCGAGCCGTTTACCGCGGCGGTACAGAAAGATAATTTCTTCGGCGTACAGTTCCACCCGGAACGTTCGGGCGCGGCGGGCGCACAGTTGCTGAAAAACTTCCTGGAGATGTAATGATTATTCCGGCATTAGATTTAATTGACGGCACCGTGGTGCGTCTCCACCAGGGTGACTACGCCCGGCAGCGGGATTACGGTAACGATCCCCTGCCCCGTTTGCAGGATTACGCCGCCCAGGGCGCCGGGGTGCTGCATCTGGTAGATCTGACCGGCGCTAAAGATCCGGCTAAGCGACAGATACCGCTGATTAAAACCCTGGTCGCGGGCGTGAACGTGCCTGTTCAGGTCGGCGGCGGCGTGCGTACCGAAGAAGACGTTGCGGCATTACTGAAAGCTGGCGTTGCCCGTGTGGTCATCGGTTCAACGGCGGTGAAATCCCCTGACGTGGTGAAAGGCTGGTTTGAACGTTTTGGCGCGCAGGCGCTGGTACTGGCGCTGGACGTTCGCATAGACGAACACGGCAACAAGCAGGTGGCGGTTAGCGGCTGGCAGGAAAATTCCGGCGTCTCGCTGGAACAACTGGTGGAGACCTATCTCCCCGTCGGTCTGAAACATGTACTGTGTACCGATATTTCTCGCGACGGCACGCTGGCGGGCTCTAACGTGTCGCTGTATGAAGAGGTATGCGCCAGATATCCGCAGATCGCCTTTCAATCCTCCGGCGGTATTGGCGATATCGATGATATTGCCGCCCTGCGCGGCACCGGCGTGCGCGGCGTGATTGTCGGACGCGCGCTGTTGGAAGGGAAATTTACCGTTAAGGAGGCCATCCAATGCTGGCAAAACGTATAATTCCGTGTCTGGATGTTCGTGATGGTCAGGTGGTGAAAGGCGTACAGTTTCGCAACCATGAGATCATTGGCGATATCGTTCCGCTGGCCAAACGCTATGCCGACGAAGGCGCGGACGAACTGGTGTTCTATGACATTACCGCCTCCAGCGATGGCCGCGTAGTCGATAAAAGCTGGGTGGCGCGCGTTGCCGAGGTGATCGACATTCCGTTTTGTGTAGCGGGCGGTATCCGGTCAATTGACGACGCCGCCAAAATTCTTTCTTTCGGGGCGGATAAGATCTCTATCAACTCCCCGGCGCTGGCTGACCCAACGCTGATTACCCGTCTGGCTGACCGTTTTGGCGTACAGTGCATTGTCGTCGGGATTGATACCTGGTTTGACGACGCCACGGGGAAATATCATGTTAACCAGTATACCGGCGATGAAAACCGTACCCGCGTGACGCAGTGGGAGACGCTGGATTGGGTGCAAGAGGTACAACAGCGCGGCGCGGGGGAAATCGTCCTGAATATGATGAACCAGGACGGCGTGCGTAACGGTTACGATCTGACGCAGTTGAAAAAAGTCCGTGACGTTTGCCGCGTGCCGCTGATCGCCTCCGGCGGCGCGGGCACGATGGAACACTTTCTTGAGGCATTCCGTGATGCCGATGTCGACGGCGCGCTTGCCGCCTCCGTTTTTCACAAGCAAATCATCAATATTGGCGAATTAAAAGCGTACCTGGCAGGCCAGGGCGTGGAGATCAGGATATGTTAACAGAGCAACAACGCCGCGAGCTGGACTGGGAAAAAACCGATGGCCTGATGCCAGCCATCGTGCAACATGCGGTATCCGGCGAAGTATTGATGCTGGGCTATATGAACCCACAAGCGCTGGACAAAACCATTGAATCCGGCCATGTCACGTTCTTCTCACGCACGAAACAGCGTTTATGGACCAAAGGCGAAACCTCAGGCCATGTGCTGAATGTCGTCAGCATTGCGCCGGATTGCGACAACGATACACTGCTGGTGCTGGCAAATCCTGTCGGGCCGACCTGCCACAAAGGTACCAGCAGCTGCTTTGGCGACGCCAGCCATCAGTGGTTATTCCTGTATCAACTGGAGCAGCTACTGGCAGAGCGCAAAACCGCCGATCCGGCCAGCTCTTACACGGCGAAACTGTACGCCAGCGGTACTAAACGTATTGCGCAAAAAGTTGGCGAAGAAGGTGTGGAAACCGCGCTGGCGGCCACCGTTAACGATCGTGTTGAGCTGACCAATGAAGCGTCTGACTTGATGTACCACCTGCTGGTGCTGTTGCAGGATCAGGATCTCAACCTCACCACCGTGATCGACAATCTTCGTAAGCGTCATCAATAAGCGTAAAAAAACCGGGCAATGCCCGGTTTTTTAATGAGAAATTTTACCTTTCGAAGCCGACCACCATCCGGCAAAGAAGCTTACAAGGCTTTTGGCTTATAGCTACGTAGCGCATTGCGCCCCAGCACAACCCCGGCGCCGATCATCCCGCCCAGCAACACAGCCAGCACGAGGGTAATGGCTGTTTTCGGGCTATCGCGACGGACCGGCAGCGTCGGCTTCATTACATAACGATAGACGTGCACCGTATCGGCAGTCACTTTCAGATTTTTAATGTCCAGCAGTGTCTGCTTCGTCTGGTAATAGGCCGGAGAAAAGACCAGTGGACGCGTCGCTTCGTTCTGTATCATCGATTTTAGCGCATCGCTCCCCAGCAGGAACATCGTGTCCTGGGTAACATCCTGGGTTTGCTGAATCTGCGGCTGCGTGATTTTGGCCTCATCCGCATAGCGCAACGCTTCTTCGATTTGCTTAATACGCAGATCTTTTTGCTCCTGCGCCACAACTTCCTGCGTCTCAAGGGACTCCTGCAACGTTTTGGTTTGCAGCGTGATGTTATCTTTCAGGTCAACTTCCAGTTCCTTAGCGACCTCTTCATCCACCTGTTGGATATATTCCGCCAGCCGACGCTGCGCCCCTTCAGCGGTAGTACTCACATAAGAAACCGAGAGTGGCAGCGCCTGCCCTTTTACCGACTGTTCAATGGTAAGCTTTTCCCGCTCTTTCTGATTATCCAGCACTTCCGATAATGCGGAAAACGCAGAGCTAAAGCGGCTTATAAAATTCGCCTGCACTTCAGAGATTTTGGGGGCATTCCCACCATACAAGACGTTGAGCGCGTTGGTATAGGTGGCAACCTGCGCGGCATCAGGTTGGGTAATAATCGCCGTGGATGTCCATTTTTCTTTGGCTATCATCAGGTAGCCTACAGCCAGCAAAATGGCGATAATAACGGCTACAATAATGGTCATCTTCCCACGCCATAACTGTAGCAATAACTCAATCAAATCAATCTGTTCCGGATCGTTCCCACGCCCGGAAGACGTATTACTATCCACTGTCATAGATACCCTAACTAAAAAAAGGATGAAGCTGGAGACAGTGTAGCCATAAAGCAAATATATGCCATAGGATTAATGATAAAAATCAGACATTATTTCCATTTGGTCAATAAATCATCGGGACTCATCAGCCCCGATTGCCTTATTAATCACTACCGAAAAGATCGCGGGTATACACTTTTTCAGCGACATCCAAAAGCTCTGCCGCCATCCTGTTGGAAATAATGACATCCGCCTGCTGTTTAAAGCAGTGCAAATCACGTTCAAGACGTGAGTTAAAGAAAGTATCTTCTTCCATTACCGGCTCATAGATGATGACCTCTACGCCTTTCGCTTTAATGCGCTTCATAATCCCCTGAATCGATGAGGCGCGGAAGTTATCGGAGCCACTCTTCATAATCAGGCGATAAATGCCCACCACTTTAGGCTTTCTGGCGAGGATAGCGTCGGCAATAAAATCTTTACGCGTACGGTTTGCTTCAACGATAGCGGAGATAATATTATTAGGCACCGACTGATAATTGGCCAGCAACTGTTTGGTATCTTTTGGCAAACAATATCCGCCATAACCAAAAGAGGGATTATTATAATGATTGCCAATACGCGGGTCGAGGCACACCCCTTCAATAATTTGTCGGGTATTTAATCCTAACGTTTCAGCATAGCTGTCTAATTCATTAAAATAAGCGACTCGCATAGCGAGATAAGTATTGGCGAAAAGTTTAATAGCTTCCGCCTCAGTGGAGTCCGTAAACAGCGTTGGAATCTCCTGTTTAATAGCGCCTTCCTGGAGTAATGCGGCAAATTCTCTGGCGCGCTCAGACTGTTCCCCAATCACGATACGGGAGGGATAAAGGTTATCGTAAAGGGCTTTACCTTCACGTAAAAACTCCGGAGAGAAAATGATATTTTCTGTCGCAAACTTCTGACGCATTGCCGCCGTGAAGCCAACCGGCACCGTAGACTTAATAATCATCACGGCTGCGGGGTTGATGCTGATCACATCCTGAATGACCGATTCCACACTGGACGTATTAAAATAGTTGGTTTTGGGATCGTAATCCGTAGGCGTAGCAATGATGACGTAATCTGCATTCTGGTACGCATCAAACTTATCCAGCGTTGCCCTGAATCTGATGTTATCTTCCTTTAAAAATTGCTGAATTTCTTTATCAACAATCGGAGATATCCGATCATTTAACAGTTCAACACGGGAAGGAACAATGTCTAACGCCACCACATCATGATGTTGTGCAATAAGCAAACCATTAGACAAGCCAACATAACCCGTCCCGGATATCGTGATTTTCATTATTCGCTCTCAGAATTAACTTAATTATGAATCATGATGTATTTCGCATCCTGATAAGATATTAAAGTTTTAACGCCTGAGTATATAAAGTGCAACGCAGACGAAAACAATTCAGATTATCTTCATTACGATAAACACAGATTATTAAGTTAATATTAAGCAAAAGCGATAAATCAATAAGAATAGAGATAAAAAAAAAGCCCGGTATTAAACCGGGCTTAAACATTTTTGCAGAAATTATTCCAACCATTCGGTATGGTAAATGCCTTCTTTATCAGTACGTTTATAGGTGTGCGCACCAAAGTAGTCACGCTGCGCCTGAATTAAGTTAGCTGGCAGTACTGCGGCGCGATAGCTGTCATAGTAGGCCACTGCCGCAGAGAATGTCGGCACCGGAATGCCGTTCTGCACCGCGTAAGCCACGACATCACGCAGCGCCTGCTGGTACTCATCAGCAATTTTCTTGAAGTAAGGCGCTAACAGCAAGTTAGCGATACCGGCGTTTTCTGCGTAAGCATCAGTGATCTTCTGCAGAAACTGAGCGCGAATGATACAGCCCGCACGGAAAATCTTAGCAATCTCGCCGTAGTTGAGATCCCAGTGATATTCATCAGACGCGGCGCGTAGCTGCGAGAAGCCCTGCGCATAGGAGACGATCTTGCCAAGATACAGCGCGCGACGCACTTTCTCGATAAATTCAGCTTTGTCGCCTGCCGGCTGCGCTTTCGGCCCGGAGAGCACTTTAGATGCGGCAACACGTTGCGCTTTCAACGAAGAGATGTAACGCGCAAAGACGGATTCGGTAATCAGCGACAGCGGTTCACCCAGATCCAGCGCGCTCTGGCTGGTCCATTTACCGGTCCCTTTGTTGGCGGCTTCATCAAGAATGACATCCACCAGGTAGTTTCCGTCTTCATCTTTTTTAGTGAAGATGTCTTTAGTGATGTCGATCAGATAGCTGCTCAGCTCGCCGTTATTCCACTCAGTAAAAGTGTTCGCCAACTCTTCATTGCTGAGATTCAGGCCGCCTTTCAGCAGGGAGTAAGCTTCAGCGATAAGCTGCATATCGCCATATTCAATACCATTGTGGACCATCTTGACGTAGTGACCAGCACCATCGGCGCCGATATAGGTCACGCACGGTTCGCCATCTTCTGCCACAGCAGCAATCTTCGTCAGGATCGGCGCCACCAGTTCATAGGCATCTTTCTGACCGCCAGGCATGATAGATGGCCCTTTCAGCGCGCCCTCTTCACCACCGGAAACACCGGTACCGATAAAGTTAAAACCTTCCGCAGACAGCTCGCGATTGCGACGGATTGTGTCCTGGAAGAAGGTGTTACCGCCATCAATAATGATATCGCCTTTTTCCAGATACGGTTTCAGCGAATCGATAGCTGCATCAGTACCTGCGCCCGCTTTCACCATTAACAGGATACGACGAGGCGTTTCGAGGGATTCAACAAACTCTTTCACCGTGTAATAAGGCACCAGCTTTTTGCCGGGATTCTCGGCAATCACTTCTTCGGTCTTTTCACGGGAGCGGTTGAAAACGGAGACGGTATAACCACGGCTTTCGATGTTGAGCGCGAGGTTGCGCCCCATCACTGCCATACCGACGACGCCGATCTGTTGCTTGGACATTACATACTCCTGTCAGGTGTGGAAGTTACATATATTTCACCATTATGTGCTACAAATTTTACAGCGTAAAGCATATTAAATACTTGTCCATTAATAGCACATTGTGGTTCGGCGGATATTTTCCCGCTTGGTTAACTTAAAATACCACGCGTAAAATTCTTTTAACAAAAGACCTAAAGTTAGCATCTGCATAAAAAACCGCAAAAACTATAATCATACTTACCAGCGATACAATAGTAAGCTTACTTATAAAGTCAAACCAGTTGGAAACTTTAAAGAAAATTATTTGTTCTCTTGTAAAATAAAAAACAGCAAAAATAACAAATGAGAATATTAAAGGTTTCAGTACAAATGACAAGTACTTTTTTAATGCATTAAATCTACCAAACATTTTACCATATAGATATAATGGCTTTGCAATTAATGTAATTAATACATTAGATATAATCGTGCCAATAATAATACCGGGAAGACCAATATAAAAAGCCAGGAGCGCGGAAAAAAATAAATTAACCACTCCCTCAAGCAAAGGATAATATACATCCCCAAAAAAACCAGTTGCGTTTTTAAAAATATCACAAGGAATTCTAATGACACTTATAAATACATTAACAAGCATTAATATAACAATACCATTACCTAGTATGAATTTTTCGCCTATCCAGCTGGTAATAAAGTCATTAACCAAAAAATACATATTCAAAGAAATGAAGGTAGCCAATGCTATAAATACTGTGTTAAATTGCTTTGCAATACTGGTAACTTCATCATCATTTTGATTGATTAAAAAATTACCCACACTAGCTGTAATAGCATTAACAAAACTGGACATAAGCACAGTCACAACCTGGAAGACCATCATATAACTTCCATAAATCGTGACGTAGCTTAAATTAAGAAATTTTGAAACTAGCAAATAATCAGTATTTAAAACTAACACACCACCAATCTTATGAAAAAACATGTTTTTTATTTTTATTTTTAATTCATTTTTTAATGTTGTTTTTTCATCATCGCTAATAGATTGTGGAACTACCTTAAAATGGATGTCGTTATTAATAATATTTTTAAATATAAAATACTGTACTATCACGCCAATAGTTTCAACAAGCAAATAGAGTAAGAAATTATGTGTGGTGACTAATAGCAATATTTGCAGCGCAATAATTAATATTTTCCCGCCACCCTGTACTTTACGGACGACTGAATATTGCTGATTTGCAGTTAATAGAGTTGAATGCTTTGCATAAGAATAAGTTAAAGATGTATTTATTACAAAAAATGCCCAATAAATAAAAACGTGACTTACTGCATTAACAGAATCGATGAAAAAGTAAATACCAAAGCCAATTACTATACCTATCAATAAAACTAAAAACGAAATATATCTATAGATTGCGGTCAGCAATAAAGTTAAGTATTTTATTTTTGCATAATCCCCCTCACTCAGCGGCTTGTATAAAAGGCTTGCTGCAGCCACCCCTATGCCAAGCTCGGCGAGATTTAAATAAGCAGTCAGCTGTGTAAATAACAACATCACACCTGTTAAATCAGCGCCCATCTTAGAGACAAATATAGTTCGAAGATAAAATCCTAGCGCAATAAGAAAAAAAGTAATAAATAAATCAACTTTAAAGTTGTTAATCGCTTTTATAGTTCGCATTTTTACTTTCCGGATGTAAACTTAAAGTAAATAAATATTCGTGGGAAATTACAGGATTACATCAATTATTATTAGCCCCATAATAATTAATATTACTAGGAAGGTAAAATAAATAATCACATCAATGATTATTTATACTGTCCGAAAAGAACATAGCGAAAACCTTATATTTATTAGAAATGGAAACCAACAACAATCAAACACACTTAATATTTATTGGCTTTATACTACGAATTGGTTAGAGAATATCCGAAAAGTTAGCCCTCCATAAAGAAGGGCTGCTTTTTATGAATTGAGTAGCTGAAGAATTTCTTTCGTTCGCGCTTCCATCAGCGGTATATCGCCGCGTGATTCCACATTCAGGCGCACCACCGGTTCGGTGTTTGACGAGCGCAGGTTGAAACGCCAGTTGGCGAACGACATGCTGAGACCGTCCGTGCGGTCCACTGCCTGCGCCTCTTCCGCGAAGTGCGCTTCCACCCGCGCCATGGCCGCCGCCGGCTCCGCCAGCCTGCTGTTGATTTCCCCGCTCGCCGGGAACGCCGCCATCCGGTCGCGGACCAGCTCACCCAGCGACTGCCCCTTCAGGCACACCAGCTCCGCCACCAGCAGCCACGGGATCATCCCGCTGTCGCAGTAGGCAAAATCACGAAAATAGTGATGCGCGCTCATTTCCCCGCCATAAATGGCATCCTCCGTACGCATCCGCTCCTTGATAAAGGCGTGCCCGGTTTTTGACATCACCGGCGTCCCGCCCGCCGCCGTCACCACTGCCTCGGTGTTCCAGGTCAGGCGCGGGTCGTGGATAATCTTCGCCCCCGGGTGTTTTTCCAGAAATGCTTCCGCCAGCAGCCCGACGATGTAGTACCCCTCGATAAACTGCCCTTTCTCATCGAACAGGAAGCAGCGGTCGAAGTCGCCGTCAAAGGCGATACCCATGTCCGCCCCGTGTTCAATAACGGCCTTGCGGGTGTCGTCGCGACACTCCGGCAGCAACGGGTTGGGAATGCCGTTCGGGAAGGTGCCGTCCGGGGTGTTGTGGATTTTGATGAACTCCACCGGCGCGCCCAGCGCCTTCAGGCGCGCTTCGATGGCGTCAATGACCGGCCCCGCCGCCCCATTGCCGGCGTTAAACACCAGCTTCAGCGGGGTGAGATTGTTAACACTGATATAGCCGAGCAGGTGGCCGATGTAGGCGTCGCGCAGGCTGATTTGTCTGTAGCTGCCGCGCGCGGCCTCGTTCACCGGCGGGAAGTCGCCCGCTTCCGCCAGACGCTGAACGTCGCGCAGACCGGTGTCGCCGCTTATCGGGCGGGCGCCCTCGCGCACCAGCTTCATACCGTTGTAGTCCATCGGATTATGGCTGGCGGTCACTTCAATACCGCCGTCCACGCCGAGGTGGAAGGTGGCGAAGTAAATCTCTTCGGTGCCGGACATACCGATATCCAGCACGTCGACGCCCGCGTCCTGTAACCCTTTCGCCAGCGCCAGCTTCAGCGCCTCGCTGGTCAGGCGCACGTCGCCGCCCAGCACGATGGTTTTCGGTTTTAAATATTCGCCGTAAGCGCGGCCAATCCGCCACGCGATATCTTCATTGAGCTCTTCGCCCAGCCTGCCGCGAATGTCGTAGGCCTTAAAACAAGTTAAATTATTCATTATTACGTTATTCCTTAATTACGACCATACTTATCTGAAAAACGAACAATATCATCCTCCCCTAAATATGCGCCGGATCTTACTTCAATAAGTTCAAGTGCAATTTTCCCTGGGTTTTCAAGGCAGTGCTTAACACCGACAGGAATATATACGGATTCATTTTCAGTTAAAATTTTCACTTCACCTTTTATGGTTATTTTTGCGGTACCTGCAACGATAATCCAGTGTTCCGCGCGATGATAATGTTGCTGCTCTGAAATTCCTTCTCCGGGTTTTACAGTGATTCTCTTTACCTGATAACGCTCACCGAAATCGATTGAATCGTATTTACCCCATGGTCTATAAACTTCCCGATGAGTTATATGCTCATGACGATTTTCTAATTTAATTTTCTCAACAATTTTCTTAACATCTTGAACACAGTTTGTGTTTGCAACTAAAACGGCATCTTTCGTTTGCACGACTATAAGATCTTTGACACCAACAGCGGTTACCAAACCCGTTTCTGCATGGAGATAGCAATTATCTGCATTGTGGCTTAATACATCGCCTTTAGTCACATTACCATTACTATCTTTATCACTTATCTCCCAAAGAGAAGACCACGAACCGACATCACTCCAACCCGCATTTAAAGGTACGACAACCGCGTCATTCGTCTTTTCCATCACTGCATAATCAATTGATTCATCCGGGCAAGCGCAAAATGAATCTTCATCCACTCGAATGAAATCGAGATCCGTAACAGCAGATTCCATCGCTAATGAGCAAGCTTTATAAATATCAGGGCGAAATTTTTTTAACTCTTCAATATATCGATCTGCCCTAAATAAAAACATACCGCTGTTCCAGTAATACTCACCAGAATCAAGATAACTCTGAGCCGTTTCTAGATTGGGTTTTTCGACAAATTCAGCCACCCTAAACGCCAAAGAACAATCATTTTCTGCAGAGAAAAGAGCTTGCCCACGCCGTATATAACCATAACCTGTCTCTGGCATGGTAGGTACAATACCAAACGTAACTAATTTTCCTGCTTCGGCATATTTTCTAGCGTCTTGTATAGTCTTACAAAACGTTTCTTCGTCCTTAATTATATGGTCAGCAGCCAATACTAACAGTAAAGCGTTTTTCTTAAGGCATTTTAAAGCTGCCAAGGCTACTGCAGGGGCCGTGTTACGTCCAACAGGTTCTAAAATTATATCGCCAGATGATTTAGATAATTCTTTAAGCTGTTCTGCAACAATAAACCTGTGCTGCTCATTACAAATAACAATAGGATCTGAAGCATTCAAATTATTAATTCGCGTAATTGTGGTCTGAAGCATACTTTGAGAGCCATCTAAACATAAAAACTGTTTAGGATATAACGTTCGAGAAAGTGGCCATAACCGACTTCCATTTCCCCCAGCCATAATTATTGGTGTAATCATTTTCCTGTTAACCTCTCAATATTTTTCACCAAAACTGATAAACGCGTTGACCAATTAAATTTCTCCGCAACAAAATTTCGCGCATTCTTAGCAATCATTTGATATACAGAATTTTCACTCAAAGTTTCTAACGACTTCAAGTACTCATCACTATTATCAGCAATTAATATCTCTTCACCAATATTTGCTTCTATACCCTCATAACCCATTCGGGATGTGATAGTTGGAAGTCCAAGAGCCATATATTCTAATATTTTATTTTGTACACCTGCACCAAACCGAACTGGGCAAATTCCGATATGTCCTATTTTAGCCGCATCAGCCATATTTGTAACGCTGCCACTCACCACAACATTTTCAAAACCTTGTAAATATAGTTTATCACTTTTGTTTATTTTACCTAAAATGTGGAAAATATATTTCTTACCGTTATTATTTTTATTTATTGATGGTAGAATATTTTTTACGAACCATTTCACTCCGTCAAAATTTTGGAATGAACACAAGTTCCCAATAAAAATAAGATTAATTATATTGGTATTTTCAATGACTCTCTTTGTAAAAGGATAATCCTCAAGATCAACTCCATTATTACAAACCAAAATGTTATCATTCCTATTCCCAAAAAGGAATTTTTTGTCAACCTCTGATATTAACGATATGAGTGAATAGCGGCCATAAACTTCTTTTTCATATTTTAATAATCGCTCTTGTTCGATAGAGTAAATGATGCTTTTTAAAGAATTTTTCGGAGCTTCTTTTTTTATACGCGAATAATTTAAGGAAATTGCATCAGTCATTTCAAGAATATGCAAGCCAGGCTTATTTAAAGTGTAATCACCAACACGAATGAGATGAGAAAGAGTCAAATCATAATTCCCAATTATCTCATTAAGTTTATTTTCAAATTCAGTATTTTTATAATAAGCTATCTGAAGTGGTTTTCTACCAGGTAATGCTTTTAATACATTAAAATAACTTTTTATTTTAGGATGATAGATCCGGAAAATTTTATCAAAGACGTGATCATTTTTTACTATAAAATTTAAGTCTTCGATACTATCGCATAGACTTAGCAAATCTAATGTGTAGTATTTAGACAATTCCTTACAAATGCGATATATCCTTAACCTATCCCCTCCTACCACTGGATACGGAAATCGTGGGGTGAGGATGAGTATTTTACTTTTTTCCATATAAAAACTCGAGTTGGGATTTAAAAATTTCATGTTCTATCAATTGTCCATGGATATCTTTATACTTGCTAGCTAACACAGCTTTATATTGGATGTGAAAGTCATTTTGATTAGTATAAAGATATACATTTTCATCTTTTTGTTCCATAAAGGCTGATATTTGTGTACATAAAATCTTTTTATGGGACAACTTAGCCTCTGCTACAGCTCTTCCATAACCCTCATATTTCGAATGTGCCCAAATAAAGGTAGAGTTACAATAAAGACTTACAACATCATCAAGATCCAGGAAAGGAATAACTTCAATTTCACTTTGGACTCTATGGTCATCAATTATTTTTTTTACCCTCTCTATGGCATTTCCACAGCCTAATATTTTAAGCGGCAATCGTTCATCCTTGCTAATAGATGAATATAATTTCAAAGCACCATCGAGATCTTTATTATCACCCACCCCTGTTACCAATAATATATATTCAAGATCAAGAATCGTATTTTTTTTCGCAATTTCCTCGAAACGAAAAAATGTGTTTGGGAAATAATAGCCTTTACAATTTTTAAAGAGTTCAATGCTATCTATAACACGCTTAGTTGTTTTTGATATATATATATAATCGGCTTTTAATTGTGATGCTTTGAGCATACAATATGACACATATTTCGCGGATAAAGAATGGTTCTTTTTTCTTAAGCTTATTAGATCATGAATAATAACCACTGATTTACCCAAGTACGCGTCTATAATTGATGTACTATTATATGGATAGATATTAAATTTTGACTTTAATATAAGTCCAATAAGCGGAGTAAGTATTTGTTCATAGAATATGAATAAAAAATTATGTATAAAAGCAGGTAAAGGGTATAGGACTTTTGGACAAGTTAATTCACAGACTTGCATAGAGTCCTTTTTCATTTGAAGAACTAACTCTTCAGTATAAATCGGTATTCCTCTTTTTAAAACACCACTAAAATAATTATTTATTACTATCATTGTTTATTAGTCCTATATACAGTTGAGCGATCGACTGCCAATTTCTTTTTTCAGAGTACTCATAGGCACTATCATTAATTTTGGCAAAGCTATCTGTATTATTTATATAATATAAAACCTTACTCAAAAGATCATTTTTATCGTTCCCTAATACGGCAATATTTTCAAATTCAGACGAAAACTGCCCCCTTAGGGAAAATACTAATACTCGATTAATCATCGCAGCAAGGGCAGTACCTCTCCGTTCTGAGATGCCATCGGGATATGGTAATATAGCCATGTCAGTTTCAGCTAGCAGATTTGATATTTCGGCTGCTGATTTATTTAAAAGTAACTCGCACTTTTGTTCTGTACACTGTTCTATAATTAAATTGGCATAACTATTGTCAGCACCAGGAACATAACCAATCAAGGCAGAGCGGAATTTAATATTTTTCTTATTAAGTTCTTTAATAATCCAGATAAATTCTTCTATTCCCTTTCCTTTGGAAATTATACCAAAATGAACAAGATCAAATTTTTTTTCTTTCTTTTGGCAAGAAGGTATGTTAGATGCGATAGGAATTAGTCTTGTTTTTGCAGAATTAAATAATGTTTTTTCACCTATATTCTTCTCATACTGAGTTGTAAAGATTATATAATCAGCAAGCTTAAAAATTTTTAGGAAATATTGAGCTCTCTTTGATAAACTACTAAATTCGTGTAGCGTTATCGATGTTTTTAAGCCAACTAACTTAGCTAAGATAAATGCAACATGAGGTTTAAAAGCCGCAATTTTGTTTGTCGAAAATCCAATCGATGGATATTGAATATTAATAAGTTTGATAATTTTTCTATTAGAAACTATTTTATAGATTAATTCGAATAAGGATAGTTTGACAACGTTAACTGTATAATTCTTTTTAATTTCTTGGTTTAGATTATAAACATAATCACCTACTCCACATTTATCATCTGGATACGAACCCGTATATATTAATAACATTAGTAAATACCTTGACGCTGAATTTCTGAAAATACCGATATGTAAGGATAGAAAAGTTCAGGATAAGACCCTAGTATAGAGTAAACTTGATAGCCAAAATAAAAAATCACTATAAAAATCAGAGCAGGAATCCGTGTAAAAATTCCTACACGCACTAATACTGCAGGAATCAACAATATTTCGACTATAGTAAAATATATACTAATTACTGAGAACATGGCTGAGATCGGAGATAAAAATAAATATATGATAGTTCCAAATAAATATGTTTTTACCAAAAATAAATTTGCCTTATTATTTTTTATATCAAAAGATAATGTGTAAATAAAAATAGCAGAAATTACCACCCTTTTTAAAATTCCAGATATACTTATGGAACCATATTCTTGTGCATTTTGAGTATAAACAGTGAGTTTATAGCGAACAATTTCGACAGGAATTAGACTAATAACGGAAGAAATTATATCTGATAAATAATGTGACAAAGGCAATGATAGAATGGCACCAAGCACAAGTAATATTTTATATAAGTTTAAAGATAACTTATTGATTAAAAAAACAGATAAGGTAACTAAAGACGAGATATGAAATGTCGACGCACATAGAATAAGAATAAGCGATTGCACCTTTTTATTACTTTTATATTGGATTAAAGCGAAAAAAGATAACCCAATTGCAATAATTCTTCTTTCGGCCCCAAAAAAAGACCCCAGATAATAATAACTATAAAAAACACAAACAGACAGAATAGTTAATGATATATTTTTTTGTGTTTTCAGGCATCCCCAGAATATTAACGCGATAGGAATAATTGATGTAGTGAATAGAAACAATGTATAATTATCTGTCAAATATCTTATTAATTTGACGTATAATACATACCCGATTTCAAAGTCATGTCGATTCCCTGGACTCATGAAATCATCGTAATAGGGGAGCCAATCAGTACCAGTCTGCCAACGTAAAGAACAAAACGAGACAAGAAATAAAAAACTTAGCATCAAGGCGTAAATTTTTATATTTTTATTCTTAACAAATGAAAAGAACGGAAAAATTACAATAAAAATATAATATATCATGCTAAGTCTCTCAAATAAAAAATTATTCTTATTGTTTTCTAAAAATAATCTTTATAAATACGATATTATAATTATTCAGGACACGCTACCGCCCCTGGCTCATCAGCTACCAGTGCACTGCGTACATATCGACTTGTTACAGACCTCGCCCGGCAGGGCAAAGCTCACTAAAACTTAAACGCTAATTGTCTTATTAATTGCATCCGGAAACAAGGATTAATCTTATAAAATCAGCATTAAAATGCTCCAGATAACCCCTTGTTACTTAAGCCCTTTATACAAAACTAAAACGGCAGTCAACATTCGTTTCAGCCAACTTGCCGCTTCGAATGTTCACTGCCGTTATTATGTTTATCACCAACCATTTATCACGGTTGTTAATACTTATTCATGCAAAAGCTGCTCTATGCTCTTACGGAACTTGGCTCCTTCTTTCAGGTTGCGCAGCCCGTACTTCACAAATGCCTGCATGTAGCCCATTTTTTTACCGCAGTCATAGCTGTCACCCGTCATTAGCATCGCGTCAACCGACTGTTTTTTCGCCAGTTCTGCAATGGCATCGGTGAGCTGGATACGGCCCCAGGCGCCCGGTTCGGTTCTTTCCAGTTCCGCCCAGATGTCGACTGAAAGCACATAACGGCCTACCGCCATCAAATCGGAATCCAGCGTCTGCGGCTGATCCGGTTTTTCGATAAACTCCACAATCCGGCTGACTTTGCCTTCATTATCCAGAGGTTCTTTCGTCTGGATAACGGAATACTCCGATAAATCACCTTTCATGCGCTTCGCCAGCACCTGGCTGCGACCCGTTTCATTGAAACGCGCCACCATCGCCGCAAGGTTATAGCGCAGCGGATCGGCGGTAGCATCATCAATAATAATATCCGGGAGTACCACAATGAAAGGGTTATCGCCCACGACCGGACGCGCGCACAGAATAGAGTGCCCCAGCCCTAACGGCTGCGCCTGGCGAACGTTCATAATCGTCACGCCCGGTGGGCAGATAGATTGCACTTCCGCCAAAAGCTGGCGCTTAACGCGCTGCTCAAGAAGTGATTCAAGTTCATAAGAGGTGTCGAAGTGGTTCTCAACGGCGTTTTTAGACGCGTGAGTCACCAGCACGATTTCTTTGATCCCTGCAGCCACAATCTCATCGACAATGTACTGAATCATTGGCTTGTCGACGATCGGTAGCATCTCTTTTGGGATTGCCTTGGTGGCAGGCAACATATGCATACCCAAACCCGCTACCGGTATAACTGCTTTCAAATTCATCATTGTTTCTTCCACCTGTAAAATGGTTGCTGAATTATAGCTCTTTAGCTTGTTTTCGCCAGCATGAATTACTCTGCTGCCAGGGATAATGATGGCACGCTCTACATTACGTCTTAGTCGGCACCATGACATTAAGTATGAACAACTTTTTCCCAGGAATTTTCGTAAAAATAGCGGTACTTACCCTCCCCGCTTCGGCAGCGAAAAATTCACTGCTTCGACATTCACGGTTTGGTGATTAATCCTGTCGATATCCACGGAACTCTGCCCGTTTTCATTGATGGCATGAACATTAGCGAGGGAAAGCAGCGTGTCCTGGCGGGCCATAAATTGACCACGGACATCTTTACGCAAATCGAAATGCATTTTTAACGCCGGGCCAATCGCTGAAGTTTGCATCACGTTGATATTACGCAAAAAGAGGTGCTGCGGTTGATTATGCAGTTCCAGCGTAGCACGCGTCATCCGTACATTGGTGATGGCAACAAATGAGGGGGCGTTACCGGATGAAATTTGAATGCCGCGTAATTTATAAGCAACCTGGCGATTATCCAACCGAATAGCGTTTAATTTAAAGTTTTGCGGAATTGACAGGTATTTTCCTTTAACGACGCCATAGCCGATGAGCATCCCGGCACTATTCGTCATATCAATATTATCAATGACGAAATTATCACAGCCATAAATTGCGATCGTTGCGTTATCAATACCCGCATTTTTACTGAAATCGGGCGTGATGTTTTTGGCTTTGACATTGCGAATGACGAAATGTTTGCCATTTTCTACGTGCACAAGCTGTCGGCAATCAGATCCGGTAATATTGGCCACCACAAAGTTTTTTACTGCCTGGTCTTCAGGATAACTGTTGTCATAGGTGCTACCCGCCAGCCCGATGCCGATCCCCCAGTTGATTTTGCCATTGGTACAATCAATGCGTTCGATGACATGATCGGAAATCAGGATATCGCGGTCGTGAATCGCGACATTCCACTCAATGGCGTCCCCCTGTAAATCGCTAAAGCGGCTATGCGTAATCCTCGCGCCGTCCATTTGGTTATGAAATCCCTGGCGGAGAATGGCGTAGTTGGCGTGGGTAACGGTGATGTCATCGATAATGAGATTACGCATCACCTGCGGTTCCTTACCACCGATGAAAATTTGCGCGACGGGGCCAAAGCCGCTCATCGCCACGCCTTTAATCACACAGTCCGACCCGCGAACATCCAGCGTCACATTGTGCAGACTGCCGCCCTGCTCCCCCACCACCTGACACCCGTCCTGCAAAATAAACCGTCCCCGGCCATTCCCACGCACCGCGCCCTGTACCCGCAGCGTTTTTCCCGCCGGAATCGTTATCGCCGCATTGATATTTTCACATACCCATCCTGGCGGTACGACCACGGTCTGTCCGTCGGCGAAGGCCTGTTTGAACGAGGCGATACCGTCATCCGCCGGATAATCCTTAATATCGATGGTCTGGCGAGGTTCACGCGCCTGTACCGGCAAGGCGCGCAGAAAAGGAAGAACAGCAAGCGCGGAACCTGCCGTCAGGAGAGTACGTCGGGAGAATTTAGTCGCGGGCATACCACCTCGTTTATATCGTTTGTAGCAGGCTGGCTAACTGGCGATTAATCGCCTGCTGATTAAAATCTTGCGCCACTTTTTCACGGGCGCGCGTGATCACCGACTCCAGCGTGTCGTGGTCAATCCGGCTGAACTCAGCGAGTCGGGCCGCCAGCGCCTGCGCATCGTTTTCCGGCACCAGCCAGCCGGATTTGCCGGCCTCCACCAGTTCCGGAATACCGCTATGCACGGTAGATACCACGGGAATCCCTACCGCCATTGCCTCCATCAGCGCCACCGGAATACCTTCCATATCGCCATCCGTACCGGTAATCGACGGCAGCAAAAAAACATCGGCGTCATCCAGCATCGCCTTCACTTCATGGCTCGGTTTAAACCCCGACATCTCAATGACATCCTCTAGCTGATACTGCTCGATGAGCGTGCGCAGCCGACGTTCCCACGGGCCAATCCCCAGAATGCGGTAGCGAAACGCCACGCCCTGTGCTTTCAGTTGCCGACAGGCTTCAATCGCCACATGCAGGCCTTTTTTTTCTGTCAGGCGCGCGACGGAAATCATCTCCAGCGGCATCCCTGGCGCTTTCACCGGACGATGGGAAAAACGCGTCATGTCGACGCCCATGCGCGAAACGGCAATCTTTTCCGGCGGACAGCCCATACTTTTCAGGCGACCGGCCCACAGTTCGCTGATGGGCAGCATCAGATCGCCACGACGAAACAACTGCTGATACTCCGGCGTGTAATGACTGAGCACTTCGCGGCTGGAAATATCAATCCCGTGGAAAATAGTCGCGATTTTGCCGCGAAGCACGCCCAGTTCGCGTAGTTTGGCCGCCGTCACGCCCGCCGGACCAAAGTGTGCGATGAACACATCCGCCCCAAAAGGCTGGCTCACCTGCGCGCAAATCGCGGAAAGGATCAAATTGCGTGATTCATCGCCATAGCGGGTAAAATTGAGCGCTTTCCAGGTCGCCGCCCGATGCAGCCCCGGCAGCGTTTTACATGCCCGGTAGCGCAGTTTCGCCAGCCGTCCCTGGGGCTCATCCTGTAACCAGCGGGTTTTCGCCGCCAGGCCATACTTCTCCCAGGCGGCGTGAGTATGTTGGGTATCGCCTTTTTGTAACGCGACAATCTCCACCTCATGGCCCATATCAATAAACGCAGTAATTTGATTCAGCACAAAGGTTTCCGATGAGAGTGGAAATTTCAGCAGAAAAAAGCTGACTTTCATTGTTCCTCCCGAATTCTGTCGAGAACGGATTTGATCATCGTGAACCCTTTCGCCCGCTCCTCGGTAACGGCGTTAGCCACTTTTGCCTTTAGCGCAGGCAATTGATTGAGCGTATCGGCCACCACGCTTTGTAATGAACCGTTCAGCAAGTGACGGATATCGATAGCCAATTCCGCCAGGCCTAGCTGCTGCATAATCCCGGCGGATTTATGTTCATAATTAATGGCGATAGCGGGCGTGCCAAAATTCATGGAGATAATGGCGGAATGCAGGCGCGTCCCGATGGTCAGTACGCAGGATGCGAGGATCTTTCCGATTTCCACGTCATTGAGTTCGTCCATCGCGATATGGAAATGCTCTGAGTCGTTTACATACTTCGCCATCCGTAACGCAACCATCCGGTCATCGCGGTTATAGCGATCGATACTGGTGCAGGTTGACAGCGCCAGTACCTGATAACCGTCCGCAATCAGGCGATTCACGACCTGGGCAAATGCCTGCTCATAGGCCTGCTGAGTGGTGCCCAGGCGTCTATCAAACGGCTCCAGATCGCGCAACGTAATCGCGACGGTTTTGCGGCGCGCGGTGACGTCCAGCCAGTGCTGCACAGCATAACTGGCGACAAACTCGTCGTGACGGCGTTCGACTAACCAGGCAGTATCCACCCCCAGCTCCACTTTCCGGGTATCGATCTGCGCGGCGGTCATCAGATCGCGGCTGACGGTTTCACGCAGGATCAGCGCACGGGTGCGCCCAAAAACATAATTGGCGAGCTGGTTAAAGTCAGGGTTCTGGAAAGGGCCGACGCTATGTCCCACCATATAAATTGGTTTGTTCGCCATAAACGCGCACAGCGGATATTCAAAGTGAGTCAAACCGTATAAGTCGACATAGTTTGAACCGCCCACCTGAATGACGGCGTCATACTGCGCAATAAATTGCGCGAATTCGGCAAATTCCGGCGCGATAGCAAAATTACGCAGCGATCCTTCCTGGGCGACTTTAGACAATAAAATTTTATGCTGAAAACGACGGCGTAATACTTTTTTCACCCGACCGTTAAGCCCTGCCGCCGCCTGCTGTTTCTGGCTTAACTGATACAGCGGGTCGGCAATAATCGGGCGCCCCTGCAACCAGGCGGAACTCACCGGGAAACGGCTCATCACATCCATCTCCGCCTCCGGCGCCTGTTGACGGATGGCATCAAGCAAACCGCGCATAATGGCGCTATCACCACGGTTGCCGCATGTGTGGTTGCCTAAAATTAATAATTTCATAAATAGCCTCTTATATCCCCGTCATCCGACACGTAATAACTTTTTCATTTTTGCACTGCCAACAAGCTGATTTTTAATTTCCATCACCAGCGCATTGCGTGAAAAAATAATCATCAAAATAAAACTCAAAATACCGACCATAACCTGTAGTGCGAATACCCCTGACAACGGTAAATAGCCGTCGGCCAGCTTTCCTGCGCCGTAGCTGGTAATAAATGTTGGCAATGAGAGATAAAACGGTAGCCACAGGCTGAGAATATACTGACGATAGCTGGAGCCGAGTACCGGCTTAATCATCACGAAATAGCTCAGAATGGTGTTGATGATTTGCACCACCAGGAACCCCAGCGTCACGCCAATCGCCCCCGCCAGATGGCCGCCAATGAGAATTGCCGGGATAAACAGAAACGTTTTAAAGACGTTGAACTTAAAGCTGATATCCACGCGCGCTTTCGCCATCAGCAGCGAACCAATCGGGTTGCCGACCGAGCGCAACAGCCCCACCACGCACAGCAATTGCAGGATCGGGATAATGCTGTTCCACTTCTCGCCAAACACTAACGGCACAAAATTGTTCGCCACTACCATCAGGCCCAACAGCGCGGGAAAATTGATAATTCCCACCACGGAAAGCAACTTATAGAAGTTGACGCGCAGCTTCTCGGTATCGTCCTGGATTTTGGCGAATGCCGGAAATAGCACGCGAGTAATGATGGGATTAAGCTTCGCCGGCGGCACAACCGCCACGTTGTACGCGAGGTTATATCCCCCGGCGACGCTTGCGCCGAGAATTCTCGCCAGTACCAGCGTCGATAAATTCGTGTTGATGTAATTGACGATACTGTCCGCCGTCAGCCACGCGCCAAAACGCAGGTTCGTGGACACCGATGCCAGCGAAAAATGCAGCCCCGGACGGTAAATCTTGCGGCCAAAGTAACCAAACAGCAGCGTTCGCACCGCGCTGTTCACCAGATAGCCGAGAATCGCGGTTAACGCCAGCGGCCAGTAATGGGCGCTAATCACCGTAAAGGTGAACCCCGCCAGCACGGAGGTCGTTTCGATCATGCCGATCTTATTGAACTCCAGCTCTTTTTGCATCAGCGCGCGGAACTGCTGCCCGTGAGGGATCACGATAAACGCCAGCGACAACGTTTTGATTAACGGCGCAAGATCCGGATTATGCAAAACATGGGCAATCGCATCGCTCAGCCAAAAGACCACCGCAAATACCACAATCCCAAGCCCAACGTTTAGCCAGTAAAGCGTGGTCAGCTCCAGATGCCCAATCGTTTTACGCTGGATAATCGAGTTCGCGATGCCAAAGTCCGAGATCGTGTCGGCCAGCGCGATAATCACCAGCGAGACGGTCAACAGGCCAAACTGGTGGTTGTCGATGATCCGCGCCAGCACCGTCATCTGAATTAACCCCAGACCGATAATCACTATCGTGGCGATAGCCGACCATTTAGCGCCGCTGATCGTTTTTTGTCGTAAACTCATTCTTTTCTCCAGAACCTGTTCACAAGGCGTCATTGGCGCAGCCAGATTGAGCACTGCCCTGGTGCAATATGGCAAGTAAAATAGCCTTGTGGGTCAGGTTCTTAATACGCCGCTTTATTAACAAACCCTTTAAAAATCGTCAGAAAAACGATTTTGATATCGAACCAAATACTCCATTCGCGGATGTATTCCAGGTCGAATTCCACGCGTTTTTCCATTTTCTCCAGCGTATCGGTCTCACCGCGCCAGCCATTAATTTGCGCCCAGCCGGTGATGCCCGGCTTCATCTTGTGGCGTAGCATGTAACCTTCAATCAACTGACGATACTGTTCGTTATGCGCCACCGCGTGCGGGCGAGGACCGACGATGGACATCCCGCCGGTTAATACGTTGATAAACTGCGGCAATTCATCCAGCGAGGTACGACGCAAAAAGTTACCTACCCGGGTGACGCGCGGATCGTTTTGCGTCGCCTGGGTAACGACCTTATCGTTCTCCATCACCTTCATTGAGCGGAACTTCCAGACTTTGATCGGCTTGCCGTCCATCCCGTAGCGCGTCTGACGGAAAATCACCGGCCCGGGCGAGCTCAATTTGACCGCCAGCGCAATGCAGCACAGTACCGGTGAGATGAGCAGCAGAATCAGCGACGCCAGCACGATATCTTCTGCCCGTTTAAGCAGACGGTTAATCCCTGACAGCGGCGTGTCATATAGCGGAACGACCGGAACGCCGCTCATCTCCTCCACGCGCGAGTGGAGAATATTAAAGGTGAACACATCGGGAATAAGGATCACCGAGCAGGTGGTGTCGGCCAGCTCGCGCACCAGTTTTTTCACCATGGCGCCGTCGCTCATTGACATGGCGATATAAACATTGTGAATTCGCGAGGCTTTCGCATCGTCAATTAACTGCTCGAAGTTCCCGGCCCAGTCAGCAGAGACGCCGCCCGGTTTAGGATCGTGATAGACGCCCACCACCTCAAAACCCAGCCACGGCTCATTACGGAAGCTATCCAGCAACGCCTGACCCGCAGGCAAATCTCCGGCGACGGCGACCCGGCGAGTGTTATAACCACGATTGCGTAGCCAGCCCGCGCCGAAACGAATAAATGAACGGCATAACACTAAGCCCAGGCTGGACAGCGCATACCAGGCCAGCCAGGTGGCGAGGCGGTTGTCAAAGTCATCATTAAACGCCACCAGACCGGCGCTGAAGATCAGGCTCAGCGTCCAGTTTTGCAGTAACAGCGTTAACTCTGTCGACATTTTGACGCCGCGCCAGGAGCGATAAAAATCGGTCATCCCGCCCAGCATTTGAAAAACAACCAGCGTAATCAGCGCCACCAACAGGTGCATGTACAGGAATGGCAGTCCACTGACTTCACAGATGAACCACAGCCCGCCAAACATGATGGTGATATCTGAAAAGCGTTGCACCATAGAGATTAACGATGCATTGGTTTTGGCTCGTTCGCGCTTTTTTAGATTTGTCATCGTTGTTCCTGTGATTGGCCCCTTACCCGCAGGCGGTAAGGGGAGATCTGACGTTACTGATTCAGCAGCGCCAGCAGAGTGCGTGTTCGCGCTTCCATCAGCGGTATATCGCCGCGTGATTCCACATTCAGGCGCACCACCGGTTCGGTGTTTGACGAGCGCAGGTTGAAACGCCAGTTGGCGAACGACATGCTGAGGCCGTCCGTGCGGTCCACCGCCTGCGCCTCTTCCGCGAAGTGCGCTTCCACCCGCGCGATGGCCGCCGCCGGCTCCGCCAGCCTGCTGTTGATTTCCCCGCTCGCCGGGAACGCCGCCATCCGGTCACGGACCAGTTCACCCAGCGACTGCCCCTTCAGGCACACCAGCTCCGCCACCAGCAGCCACGGGATCATCCCGCTGTCGCAGTAGGCAAAATCACGGAAATAGTGATGCGCGCTCATTTCCCCGCCATAAATGGCATCCTCCGTACGCATCCGCTCCTTGATAAAGGCGTGCCCGGTTTTTGACATCACCGGCGTCCCGCCCGCCGCCGTCACCACTGCCTCCGTGTTCCAGGTCAGGCGCGGGTCGTGGATAATCTTCGCCCCCGGGTGTTTTTCCAGAAACGCTTCCGCCAGCAGCCCGACGATGTAGTACCCCTCGATAAACTGCCCTTTCTCATCGAACAGGAAGCAGCGGTCGAAGTCGCCGTCAAAGGCGATGCCCATGTCCGCCCCGTGTTCAATAACGGCCTTGCGGGTGTCGTCGCGACACTCCGGCAGCAACGGGTTGGGAATGCCGTTCGGGAAGGTGCCGTCCGGGGTGTTGTGGATTTTGATGAACTCCACCGACGCGCCCAGCGCCTTCAGGCGCGCTTCGATGGCGTCAATGACCGGCCCCGCCGCGCCGTTGCCGGCGTTAAACACCAGCTTCAGCGGGGTGAGATTGTTAACACTGATATAGCCGAGCAGGTGGCCGATGTAGGCGTTGCGCAGGCTGATTTGTCTGTAGCTGCCGCGCGCGGCCTCGTTCACCGGCGGGAAGTCGCCCGCTTCTGCCAGACGCTGAACGTCGCGCAGACCGGTGTCGCCGCTTATCGGGCGGGCGCCCTCGCGCACCAGCTTCATACCGTTGTAGTCCATCGGATTATGGCTGGCGGTCACTTCAATACCGCCGTCCACGCCGAGGTGGAAGGTGGCGAAGTAAATCTCTTCGGTGCCGGACATACCGATATCCAGCACGTCGACGCCCGCGTCCTGTAACCCTTTCGCCAGCGCCAGCTTCAGCGCCTCGCTGGTCAGGCGCACGTCGCCGCCCAGCACGATGGTTTTCGGTTTTAAATATTCGCCGTAGGCGCGGCCAATCCGCCACGCGATATCTTCATTGAGCTCTTCGCCCAGCCTGCCGCGAATGTCGTAGGCCTTGAAACAGGTTAATTTTGTCATGTTCTTACCCTTCTTCAGGCAACAGTTAGCCCTGACCGTAAATGGCCAGCATCGTTATTGTTATTCATTGCCGGATGGCGCGTTGCGCTTACCGGGCATAATTGCAGGCGTCAGACCCGCCCGTAACGGTCCTCGAACCGCACCACGTCGTCCTCTTCGAGATACGAGCCGGAACGCACTTCAATTAAATCGAGCGGTATTTTTCCCGGATTTTCCAGGCAGTGGGTCGCCCCCAGCGGAATATAGATGGACTCGTTTTCACCGAGCAGCTTAGCCTCACCGTTGATGGTGACTCTGGCGGTCCCCGCCACCACCACCCAGTGCTCGGCACGGTGATGGTGCATCTGCACCGACAGTCCTTCCCCCGGCTTAACGGTAATGCGCTTCACCTGATAGCGCTCGCCCGCGTCGATGGAGTCGTATTTGCCCCACGGACGGTAAACCTCGCGGTGCATGTGGTGCTCATGGCGTCCGTCGGCCTTGATCTTCTCCACCACCTTTTTCACGTCCTGCACCGCGTGGCGATCGGCAATCAGCACGGCGTCTTTGGTCTGCACCACCACCAGATCCTTCACGCCGACGGTGGTCACCAGGCCGGATTCGGCGTAAACGTAGCTGTTTTCCGTTTTATGGCTGATGACGTCGCCGTGGTGGACATTTCCCTCCGGGGTGTGGGCGCTGATTTCCCACAGCGAGGACCACGAGCCGACATCGCTCCAGCCCGCGTCCATTGGCATCACCACCGCGTCCGCCGTCCGCTCCATCACCGCGTAGTCAATGGACTCTTCCGGACAGGCGAGGAAGGCCTCTTCATCCACGCGAATGAAGTCAAGATCCGGATCGACGCCGCGCATCGCCTGTTCACAGGCGGCCAGAATATCGGGGCGGAACTTTTTCAGCTCTTCCAGATAGCGTCCGGCGCGGAACAGAAACATGCCGCTGTTCCAGTAGTAATCGCCGCTGGCGACGTAGGCCTGGGCGGTTTCCAGCCCCGGCTTCTCAACGAACTGCGCCACCTCAAAAGCCATCGCATCCGTCGCGCCCGGCACGACATCACCACGCCGGATATAGCCATAGCCGGTTTCCGGCAGATCCGGCACGATACCGAAGGTCACCAGTTTGCCCGCGTCGGCATAGGGCATGGCGCCGCGCACCGCGTCGCGGAAGGCCTCTTCATTGGCGATCGCATGATCCGCCGCCAGTACCAGCATCAGCGGATCGCAGTCCGTATGCTGGCGCGTCGCCGCCAGCGCCGCCAACGCAATCGCCGGCGCGGTATTGCGCCCGGCGGGCTCAAGAATAATGTTCTCCGTCAGCTTATTGAGCTGGCGGAGCTGTTCGGCAACGATAAAACGGTGCTGTTCGTTGCAGATCACCACCGGGCTTTCGCACTCCACGCCGTTCAGACGGCAAATGGTGGTTTGCAGCATGGTGAGATCGCCTTTCAGGCACAAAAACTGTTTTGGATAAAGCACGCGAGAAAGCGGCCACAATCGGCTACCGGAGCCACCGGCCATCACAACCGGGTAAAGTTTTGTCTGACGCATTATCATCCCCGAATATCTGCAATAAATTGGCGTAGCACGTTCTCTTTATTGAGCGTGCGTTCGGCGTATTCACGTGCCGTCGTGTTGTTTTTCGGCATGGCGAGCGCCAGGCTAATCCCGTCGACCAGCGCGTCGGTCGACTCCGGCTCCACGCAAACGGCGATGCCCGGATAGCGCGCGCAAAGTTGTCCTAATTCGGTGTGCGGCTCAGCGGTAATCACCGCATTACCGCCGACCGCCAGAATGTTGGTCAGCTTGGAGGGCAGTACCGCATCCGCTGCGCCGCGCTTTTGCACCACCAGATGGCAGTCGCCCATTTTCAGCAGCGCGGGTAAGGCGTCGTAAGGCTGCAGCGGGAGGAATTTAATATTTGCCAGGCCGCGTTCGCGGGCCATGTTCTCCAGCCGCGCCTTGCCGCCCCCCTGGCCGACAATCGCAAAAATCAACGGTCGATCGCGTAATCGTTCCGCGGCGTCAATTACCTTTTCCAGCCCTTGTTTTTCGCCGATATTGCCGGAATAGAGCACAATTTTTTTGCCCTCTGGCAAGCCAAGCTGCTGACGCAAAGCCGTCACGTCAGCGTCATTAACGTCCTGAAAGCGCGCCACTTCCGACCAGTTCGGAAAAAAGAGGATTTTTTCCGCCGCGACGCCCTTTTCCCGCGCTTTATTCATCATGGAGCGAGAGATGGTCGAAACATTATCAACGTTACGCAGCGCGCTGCGTTCAAAGGCCGTCGCTAACCGCGCTACGCTGCCGCGCTTGCCTTTTCCCGCCATTCCTAAGCCGAGCATGGCGTCCACTTCGTAATCCTGAATATGCAGTACGGTACGCGCGCCGGAGAGTGTCGCCAGCAGGCGCATTCCCGGCGTACAAAAGAGCGTCGGTACAACGCCGATAATCCGATCCGGCTTCCAGCGACGCTGCGCCATCAGTGGGAAAAAACTGCTCAATGCAAAGCTCCCCAGATGAAGCAGTCGTTTTAAGGTGGAGGGCTGTTTCGGCACATACAGCGGGCAGCGCCAGACGGTAGCCTCGCCCTCTTCCCGGCGATAGCGCCAGGCGGAATAGCGCTCGCCGACCTTCCACTGCGGGTAGTACGGCGGCGCAGTAATGACCCGCACCTCATGGCCTTCCCGCGCCATCCACGCCACCATTTCGCCGGTATATTTGCCGATACCGGTCAGTTCCGGCGAATAGTTAATGCCATAGACCAGGATCTTCATAAGCCCACCGCCGGCGCGTCAGGAAGGAAGTAGGCCCGACTGTTCTCATGAACATTGTCGCTTGCCAGAAGCTGTTCCGGCGTCAGCCAGCGGTAACTGCCATGCTGCGCGTCAGGCAGGCGTAAATCGCTCTCCGCCACGCGCAGACGAAAGCCGAGCACGATGTAGTGAGTTGAAAAATCCTCACCGGAAAAGTTGTCGTCATAGAAGTGCTGCCAGACGCCATAAAACGTCCCTGCCGCCAGCGGCAGACGCACGCCCAGTTCCGCCTGCGTCAGGCGTGCAAAGGCGACCTCCAGCGTTTCGTCTTTGCACACCCGCCCCCCAGGCACAAACCAGTAGCCCTGCGCCGGACGGTTGAGACGCTGGCCCAGTAAAATTTCCCCCTGGCCGTTTTCCACAATGAAATCGAGGGAGATGAGGGGCGTGGCCCGCACCACGGCGGCGAAATCTTCCTGACGTAAAAACATTGTCACCCCCGGAACCGTTGCTGATTCTCAAGGAACCACTGGTAAGTACCGGCAAGCCCTGCCTCCAGTGAAATTTCGTGATACCAGCCAAGCTGATGCAGGCGCGTGACGTCGAGCAATTTACGCGGCGTGCCGTCCGGCTTCGCGGCGTCGAACACCACCCGGCCCTGGTAACCCACCACCTTTGCGATAGTCTGCGCCAGTTCGCGGATAGTGCAGTCCACGCCAGTGCCGACGTTAATGTGCGACAGCATCGGGGCGGTGTTCTCCTGCCACACTTCGCGCGCCAGCTCCATCACGTGAATGCTGGCCGCCGCCATATCGTCAACATGCAGAAATTCGCGCATCGGCGTGCCGCTGCCCCACACCACCACCTCCGGCGCATGGCTCTGCGCGGCCTCATGAAAGCGGCGCAGCAGCGCCGGGATCACATGTGAATTGTCCGGATGGAAATTGTCATGCGGGCCGTACAGGTTGGTTGGCATCACCGAACGGTAGTCGCGACCGTACTGCCGGTTGTAGGACTCGCACAGTTTAATCCCGGCGATCTTGGCGATGGCATACGGCTCGTTGGTCGGCTCCAGCGTCCCCTGCAGCAGCTCGCTTTCCGCCATCGGCTGCCTTGCCAGTTTCGGATAGATACAGGACGAACCGAGAAACAGCAGTTTGTTCACGTTGTGCAGGTGCGCGGCGTGAATAATGTTGCTCTCTATCATCATGTTTTCATAAATAAAATCCGCCGGATACGTGTTGTTGGCGACAATGCCGCCCACTTTCGCCGCCGCCAGATAAACCTGGTCGATACCCGCCCCGGCAAAGAACGCCTGTACCGCACGCCCGTCGAGCAGATCCAGCTCATCGCGGGTGCGCAGCACCAGCTCCACGTCGCCGCGCTGCGCAAGCTGCCGTACAATGGCGGAGCCCACCATCCCGCGATGGCCCGCCACAAAAATTCGTTGCTTATTCATTCTCAGGACTCCAGCGCGATGGCCACCTCGTAACCGTGAGATTTCAGCAGTGAGTGTTTTTTCGCGGCCTCCAGATCGTTCGCCACCATCTCGGAGACCATCTCCGACAGGGTGATTTCCGGTTTCCAGCCCAGTATCTCATGCGCTTTGGACGGGTCGCCCAGCAGGGTTTCCACTTCCGCCGGACGGAAATAACGCGGATCAACGGCCACAATCACATCCCCCGGTTTCACGCCCGGCGCATCGTGTCCGGTAACGGATACCACGATCCCTTTCTCATTAATGCCTTCGCCTTCAAAGCGCAGTTTTATCCCCAGTTGCGCCGCCGCCAGCTCCACAAACTGGCGTACGGAATACTGCACGCCGGTGGCAATCACGAAATCTTCCGGCTGCTCCTGCTGTAACATCATCCACTGCATCCGTACGTAATCTTTCGCATGGCCCCAGTCGCGCAGCGAGTCCATGTTGCCGAGATACAGGCAGGACTCCAGTCCCTGCGCAATATTGGCGATGGCGCGGGTGATCTTACGGGTGACGAAGGTTTCGCCGCGACGCGGGGACTCGTGGTTAAACAGAATGCCGTTACAGGCGTAAATACCGTAGGATTCACGGTAGTTGACGGTGATCCAGTAGGCGTACAGTTTCGCCACCGCATAGGGGGAACGCGGGTAGAACGGCGTGGTCTCTTTCTGCGGGATCTCCTGCACCAGCCCGTACAGTTCAGAGGTGGAGGCCTGGTAGAACCGCGTTTTCTTTTCAAGACCGAGGAAGCGGATCGCCTCCAGCAGGCGCAGCGTGCCCATCGCATCCACATCGGCGGTATATTCCGGCGACTCAAACGACACCGCCACATGGCTCATCGCGCCCAGGTTGTAGACCTCATCCGGCTGCACTTCCTGTAAAATGCGGGTCAGGTTGGAGGCGTCGGTCAGGTCGCCATAATGCAGATGAAATTTCGGGTTGCAGCTGTGCGGGTCCTGATAAATATGGTCCACGCGCTCGGTATTAAACGATGACGCGCGGCGCTTGATACCATGCACCTCATACCCTTTTTCCAGCAGAAATTCTGCCAGGTAAGACCCATCCTGTCCGGTTACGCCAGTAATGAGAGCGACTTTTGACATTTTCATTTCCTCAAATAGTCCCGTTAGGGAGTAACTTTCTGAACGCGCTGGCGCGTTACCACTGCGGGATTGCCCCGACAAATCGCATTTGCCGGTAATGATTTAAATACGCTGCTGCGCGCGCCGACGACGGTGCCATGACCTATCGTCACGCCGGGCGCGACAAAAACATCGGTCGCCAGCCAACATTTTTCGCCAATAACAATCGGCGCGGCGTTAATATCGAAATGGGCGCTGGTATAATCATGGCTACCGGTGCACAAATACCCTTTTTGTGAAATGACCGCATGTGCGCCAATATTAATTTCACCCAACGTATATAACACAGCGTCGTCGCCTACCCAGGCATAATCGCCAACGGTTAATTTCCACGGATAGGTAATTTTTACTGACGGTCGAATAACCACATTCTTTCCAATTTTGGCGCCAAACAGACGCAGCAAAAAGGCTCGCCAGCGATACAATATTTGCGGCGACCCGGCGAATAATGTCGCCTGTACCGCCCACCATAATTGTACTTTTAGCGCATTAGCGCCGCGGAACCCCTTCGGCACCGTAAAGCCGCTAAGATCCTGCATAATAACTCCCGGTGATTAGACTTTGTTATACCGCGCTTTTGTTTTACCCGTCGTTTTCAGACGTAATAAATAGGATAATTGCGCCCAAAATCCTGGCACACGTAATATTTTTCGCTGTACGTTTTTTGCATCCTGACATAATTCCAGATTATTCGAGGTTGACACGCCGCCCATTGAAAATTCAGATACCAGTCCGTTAATTCGCCGAAAAGGATAGCCTGCTTTATAGAGACGGGCCGCCAGCGCATAATCTGAAGAGACATGATATTGCAGATCATAAGGATACTTTTTTAACGCTGCCGTCGGGAAAAATATCGCCTGATGGCTGGCTGGCAAACTATGGTAGATATAATACCCGGGTTTAGCCTTCCGGCGTATTTTATGCCCGCCGCCAAAATCCAGCAGCGCGTCGCCAATATACATCGCCTCGCCCTTTTGTCGCGCCAGTTGGCGGACAAACAGCGCGGCATCATCATGGAACGCATCACCGGAATTAAGAAACAGGGTATAGCGCCCCTGCGCCAAGGCAATGCCTTTGTTCATGGCATCATAAATACCGTGATCCTTTTCACTGATAAAACGCAGGTTAAACTCACCGTGACGTTTTTGCAGAAATTCGCGCGTGCCGTCCTCCGAACCGCCATCCACTACGATCCATTCAAATGACAGGCCCGGATCGCGCGCCAGATTGCGCAGCGAGCGCCAGGTTTTTACCACCCCTTCGTAATTGCGAAAGGCGACGGTAACGACGCTTAAAAACATGCCACCACCCCGTTATGAAATTTTTAACGCCTTGCGCAAAATGAACGGACAGACGATTAAAAAAGCATATTCCGGGCTAAATATTGAACCGGTAAAAAACAGCGACACCGGCGTAAAAAGATAGAGCTGCACCCGAAAATTACGATTATCGCCAAACGCATTTAGCGCCATTTTTAAAACTTTCCCCATATACCACAGCGTCATTAGCACTGCGAACCAGGAAAAATAAATAATCAGCAGATACAATCCATTGTCTATGGTTTTCCCGACATCCGCACCGTTAAAGATTCCGAATGATGCAACATATTCATAAAGTGAGCCAAATCTGACTACACCATCAATATGGGTCAAGGAATATCCGACCATGACTAACGGGCCCACAATACGATAATAAGAAGATGAGCCTTCCGTCCCCAAATCGCCAAGTCGTGTCGCGATATAAGGAAATGCAATAATTACCCCAACCAAAAACAGGGTTAATGAGACCAGCGCCAGTGGAAGTTTTTTCTTTATCGCATCCTTATTCAAATATTGGAACGCCCACTCCAGAAGGTAAAACAGGATAAAGGTCATTACCCCTGAAAATGATCCTGATAATATTATCCCTGCCAGAATCATAGCATCGCTTTTCGGTGTTTTGATACCAAACTGTTTGATGCTCAGCCAAATTGAGATTAGTGCCAAAGCGAAAAATGCCGGTTCAAAATAAAGCGCAGTGGTACGCTTACCGCCAAATTTTATGAAGTTCAGTACGTAGCTATTACTGTAAATGAGATATTTCGAAATTCCTTCCATAATACTGCTGCCGCCAGTAAGGATAATTTGCGCCATCTCAACCGCGGCGAGCGCGACCACTATACCCACCACCAGATAAAAAAAACGCAAAATCTTTCGGTGGTTATGCGCGGAAATGGTTTTGAATCGGATACTCCAGACCATCCCGATAATGACCACAATATAGACAAACAGCATCGTGGACGTGACATATTTACCGGCATTCAGCGACTGGCCGAACAGGAAGTTAAATGCCGTAAGCCCCGCGCCGATGCCTAAGGCGATCATTAATTTTTTTACGCTAATGCGTTCCACAAATAACAGCAGCAACAGCGGTAAAAAAGTGACGATGGTAATGGGAAAGCTTTCCCCCAGTTGGGCAATCTTGACATTGACCAGTAGGTAGATCAGCGGCAGCAGCAGATAGCTACAGATTCTGATAGAACGAGACATACTCCTCCAGCATCTGTTGACCGCTGTACGCGACGCGGCTACGCATACGAAAGGCGTCCAGCGTGGCGCCAAATACCGCCTGAGCAATCTCTGGCTTACGCCGCTGCGCCAGGCGCAGTACATCTGTAGCGGCAAAGGTCTGGCCGCCGGATTTCGCCAGCACCTCCTGCGCCGCCTCGCTGTGGGTGGCGATCACCGGTACGCCGATCGAGAGCGCTTCACACAAGATCAGCGGATAGTTATCGACCCGCGAGCTAAAGACCAGCGCATCCATCTCATTGAGTGCGCTCATTAATTTGCGCTTATCGGTTTCAAAACCGTGATTAACAACGTTTTGGCCGGTAAAAGGCGAAAATTTACCGAAGGTGTGCAGTTCAATTTTTTCGCCCAGCGCCATCATGTCGTGTACCAGACGCTGGTCAGTTTTGCCGTCATAACGCAAGTCATGCGCCACAATGGCGATCCGCGGTTTGCCCGGATTCAGCGGCACAGGTGATAGCTGCGCGAGAATCGCCTCGGTCGCCAGATCGATACCGTTGTTAATAATCTGGCAGCGCCCCGCGCCATAAACGCTGTTAAAGGCCTCGGCCACGTGCTGGCTCGGCGAAATAAACTGGCAGCCCAGCCGCAGCATGTCCCGAAAGCGCTGACGTTTGCCGTCAATAAGCTGGTGCGCCCGATCCACCCTGACCGGCGGATAATTGCTTAGGGTCGGGCATTTTTGGCAGCCGCTTTTCCAACCCTCGCAACCGTCGGTGAAGGCGCAACGCCCGGTGACGCTCCAGTGATCGTGCAGCGTCCAGACCAGCGTGACGTCTGGTTTTTGCGCTTTGACTTTTTCGCAAAACGTCACGATGTCCGCCAGGTTTAGCCAGTAACTGTGGAGAACATGAAAATGCAGCACCAGCGGGCCGGATGTCTGGATAACCGTGCGGTAAAGATTGTCGAGATTGCCAAACAGATCGCGATTCAGGAAACGAAACAGCGCGATATTAGCGATTGCCGTGCCGCGCGGCGTCTGTTTTATCACCTGCGGATAGCGGTGGTGACTGACGCTTTTTTTTCCGCCTTTGCCATAACCATAGACAAAACGTGACGTCAGCCCTTTTTGCAATGCCCGCAGATGGAGATCCAACGCCACTCCCGCCGCACCGCCTTCCGCCAGCCGTACATTAAATTGCAGAATATTCATGTGCTGACCTTCACCCGTGCTTTTTCTCCCACCACCAGCGCATGGTCCGGAATACTGTCAAGCACCACGCTACCCGCGCCAATCGTGACGTGATTACCAATAGTAATATCGCCAAGCAGGATGACATTCGCCCCCAGCTCAACGCCGTGACCAATCACCGGACAAGCCAGGCTGTCCGCGCCGCGATTGCCAATGGTGACGCCGTGGCGAATGGTAAAATCGTCGCCGGCGACGACATGTTTGTTAATCACTACCGCGTAACCATGATGGATAGTGAACCGCCGACCAATGGTCGCGGCGGCCTGGATTTCATACCCGAACAGGCATTCCGTGATCACGCGATACAGCACCAGCACCGGCGCGGCCCACAGATTATTCAGCACATTCTTTTTGCGCCAGACGGAACAAAAATGAGCGATACGGTAGGCCAGCACCATGCAACAGGGGCGTAAGCTCCAGCTATTCGCGCGTAAGTCTTCCAGCATCGTTATCGCCCCCGCAGCCCGGCCGCCAGGCGTTTGCTGTTACGCACGGAGAGCAACGTCAGCAACGTGCGCCAGGTCATTCGCTTATTGCGAATTTGGTACAGGGTAAAAAGCTGGTATTTTTTGCTGGCGCGATCGAATTTATCTTTGTGCTTACGATAAAAATGGAAATAGCCGGAGAACTTTTTCGGCGAAGAGGTAATCTGCATCTCGCCGTGGTTGATATGTAAAATTTGCGTCGCCTCTTCGACTTTCCACGGTTCGCCATATTCCACCACCATACGCAGAAAAATGTCGTAATCCTGCGCCGCCTTGAGTTCGGTATCGAACAAACACGCTTTAAAACGCCAGGCCCAGGTAAAAACCTGATTGCCAATAATATTGCGCTTGTAGAACAAGCGGCGCGAATAAGGGGATTTCGGATACAGCGGCAGGCTGGCAGGCTGAGAGTAGACCTCGCCCTCGCACACATAGTCGTTGGCATACAAAAAGGCGTGCGTAGTCAACTGGTGTTTATGGGCCAGAAACACGCTCAGACGGTTTGGCGTCCATTCATCGTCATCATCAATACCGGTAATGTAGTGTCCTTGCGCCTGCATAATGGCCTGGTTGCGAACCGCGCAGGCGCCGGTATTCCTGGCGTTATGGGTATAACGGACGCGCGGGTCGTTCAGCTCCTCAACAAATTGTTGTAGCTGCTGATAAGACGAGGAGCAATCATCCACGATGATCATCTCCCAGTGGCGGTAGTCCTGACGTAGTACTGATTTAATCGCCCGGATAGCCAACTGCTGCCTGTTCCAGGTTGGCATATAAATTGAGATCAGCGGATTGTCTGTTGTCATGCTTATTCCCCAGATAGTTTTGCCGCATGGCGCTACGCTTGTCCGGCCTACAGTCACAGGCCGCGCCATCCGGCACGCCTTATTTTTTATTTGGAATCTGACTGGTATTCATACTCGTAATAACCATAATCCTGGTAGCCCGTCGCCCGGCGGAAAATGGAGTTGAGAATGACGCCTTTGACCTGAATGCCATTCTGGTCAAAACGGCTCAGACTGGTTTCCACCTCTTTTAAGGTGTTGACGGCATAACGCGCCACCATCAGCGTCGTCCCGACGTGGCGACCCACAATCGCGGCGTCCGTCACGGCCAGAATCGGCGGCGTGTCGATTAATACCAGGTCGTAGCGGCTGCTTGCCCAGGCGATCAGCTCGCCGAAGCGCTCGCTCATCAGCAGTTCCGATGGATTAGGCGGCACCTGACCGCGCGGAATAAGATCAAAATTAGCGATCGCCGTAGGTTTCGCGCAGGAGGCTATCTCGCCTTTGCCCGCCAGAATGTCAGATAGGCCGTCCACGTTATTGGTGCCGAGCAGTTCATGGGTGTAGCCCTTGCGCATATCGCAGTCGATCAGTAATACCCGTTTATGCGTCTGGCTGATGACGGCCGCCAGGTTGGCGCAAACAAAGGTTTTACCGATAGAGGGGCTGACGCCTGTGAGCATGAGTACATTATTTTGCGCCTGCATCATGGCGAAATGGAGGCTGGTGCGCAGGCTGCGAATCGCCTCAATCGCCAGATCGGTCGGATTGCCCACCGCCAGCAGTTGGCTCTGCTTGTAACGCTTAATCCCTTTAATGGTTTTGACGCTATCGCGCGCTTTTTGCCATTCCGACAGCGGAATACTGGCATAGACGCTGATCCCGTGCTCCTCCAGCGCCTGCGGGCTTTCGATACCGCGATTAAACAGCGAGCGCAGCAGCACGCCGACAATCGATAACATTAATCCCAGAATAATGCTGCCGAGAATAATCAACGCCTTTTTCGGCTTCAGCACGCCCGGCTGGGTAATCGCCGGGTCAACGATGCGCACATCGCCAACGGTGCTGGCTTCGGTGATTTTCAGCTCCTGCTGTTTATTAAGCAGTTGCATATAAACCTGCTGGCCGGACTCCACATCGCGGGTCAAACGCACAATCTCCTGCTGGGTTTTCGGCATTGCCGTCACCCGCCCGTTCAGTTTGGCTTTTTCATCTTCCAGCGCTTTACGTTTTTCCAGCAGGGTGCGGTAAGCCGGATGCGCTTTGGTAAAGAGCTTGGAAATTTCCGCCTCTTTAAACGTCAACTCATTCAACTGGGCGTCGATATTAACCATCGAATCGAGCACCGCCTTCGCCTCCAGCGGTAAATCCACCGAGTCTTTATCCTGGCGGAAAGCGTTTAGCTTGTTTTCCGCCACATCCAGACGGCTGCGGACTTCCGGCAGTTGTTTTGCCAGAAACGCCAGGCTCTTCCCCGCCTCTTCAGATTTCCGCGCAATATCCTGTTGCAGATAGTTACGGGTAATACTGTTGAGAATTTCGCGGATCTGGTCGCGATCCTCTCCCGTGAACGTCAGGCTCAGAACGCCGGTATCTTTGCCGGTTTCCGTTACGGTGAGGTTATTTTGCAGGTTATTAATCATGCCAAGCGTTGAGAATTTACTCACCGTAAATTCTGTATCAGGACGGGCGTCAATCGCCTCTACCCGCATCGTCACGCCGTCTTTATTGAGTGGCTGGCCCACAACGCCCTGCGCGCTAAATCCGCCGTCGCTAACCAACTGATAACGTTTGTCGCCCAGCACTTTGAGGGTGAAGATCTGTCCGCTCATCGTCTCTGGTCGGGTGAATGTCGTGACTTTCACCATTTCATTGTGACGCCCCATCAGCCGCTCCCACCCGGCGCCGAACAGCGGAAAGGTGTTTTTGGTGACGGCAATATCCAGATCCAGATCGTCAACGGTCTTCCCAAGCACCAGGCGCGATCGAATGAGCTGAATTTCCGCATCGGAAGCCGGCGGCTTATTCGCTAATGCGCTGTTGATATCCTGTACCAGCGAATTACCGGCGTTTTGTTCAATCTGCACCAGCGCATCGGCGCTATAGATGGGCGTGGCGAAGAACGTATAAATTACCGCGCACAGCGCAAATATGGCCGTCGTCCCCAACACCCACCAACGCGCTTCAATCACCGTTCCGACCAGGCGCCCGATATCGATTTCATCGCTACCCGTAACCGCCGCAGATTGTTTTGCTTTTTCTGTCATGGTTTTCCCTGCTCTGCATTCAGTGCCTGCGCCCACTGGCGGGCAGACCTTTCCAGTAATGTGTACACCGCCTCAAACGCATCGCGGCTTTTGCGATACGGGTCCGGTATTTCACGCTCGCTGTCCCAGTGACCAAACAGCATTACCTTGCCGCGCATTTCCGGCGCAATGTCGCACAGGGCGGCGATGTGACGTTTCTCCATCGTCAGAATCAGGTCATATTCCCGGCACAGACGCGCGGAAATTTGCCTTGCGCAGTGATTTTCCAAAGACAGATCGTGGGCGCTCGCCACGCTCGCCGCCGCAGGATCGGCGCCTTTGCCGACCAGCGCGCCTAACCCGGCGGACGCTACCGTCAGCGAAGGATGAAAGCGCTTTAGCAAACGTTCTGCCGTCGGGGAACGGCAAACATTCCCCACACAGACCACTAAGATTTTGTTAAACATAACGATTACCAGGAATGAATGTCGCTGGCCGTATCCGTCATATAACGGACACCGCTAATGGTCGGCAGCAACTGATTGATCAGACGGTTCCAGCGAGCAACCGGCGCGGTCGTGACGTACACCACATCGTAAGGCTGAAGTCGGAATTCCGTCGCCATCACCAATGACGTGGCGTCAGACATATCAAGCTGGTAGATATTGGCGATCTTGCCGCCGCGTCCCCCCTCGCCTTTCAGCGGACGAATCACAAAAATGCCGCTGGCGTTGGAGGTGGTCAGATCAATGCCTTCCGCATTGCCTAATGCTTCGGTGAGCGTCATGCCGCTGAAATCCATTTTGAGGGTGCTCTGTTTTTTCACTTCGCCCATGACAAAGACTTTCAGATCGTCATTGCGCGGCACATACAGAATGTCGCCAGGGTAGAGCAAGCGGTTCTGACTAAGATCGCCATTTTGCATCAGCGCCTGTAGCGAAATGCGCTGTTCTTTGCCGTTGTGCGTCAACACGACGTTGCGCCAGTCCGCCATATCGGTCAGGCCGCCCGCAGCGTTAATCGCATCCAGGACGGTTAGCGGGACGTTAGTAATGGCCTGCTGACCGGATTTATTCACCTGGCCGGAGATATACGCTTTTTGCGAGCGGAAAGCGGCGATATTGACATCCACCTGCGGGTCCGCGATGTATTTCGCTAAACGCCCGGTAATATCGCTGCGAATCTCTGACAAAGTTTTACCGACGACGCTAACCTTGCCAATGTAGGGATAAAACATGGTGCCGTCCGGCTGTACCCAGTTGCCGGTATCGCTTGAGCTACGGTACTGGCCTGCTGGCGTGGTCAATTCCGGGTGATCCCAGACGGTGACATTCAGCACATCGCCAGGCCCGACGCGATACTGATAGCTGGCGATCTCCTGGTCCAGCGACATATTCGGTTGCGCGACATTGGGCCGCGGGCGTAATTGCTCAACCAGCCGTGGCGTCAGCGGATACACATTGACCATCCGGTCGAGATCAAAGTCAGCGTCTTGCTGTTTGATCACATCTTTCCCCATCGTAGACATATTGCTGCCCGGAAGTACTGTGCAACCACTTATCAAGCTGAGCGACGCCAATAATGGCATCAATTTCATTTTGGATTTCATCATTGATTATTTATCACTTTGGCAGAGTCATTATCCTGTGCAATTTAAATAGCGGCTTCGTCCGTGCACATTTACCTTGCAGTTAATAGCAGAGAAAATTAACTGGCATCATTCTGAAAAAAAATCAATTCATCCGCAGGCTATTGACAGAATAATAAAGGCTTATATTCAGGCTTTCAGGCACGCTACCGCCCCTGGCTTTTTAGCTACCAATACACTGATTATTCTAAATTTTCGCATTCCCCTCCGATTTCATCCTCGTTCAGATAAAAATCTTCAGCGAAATAAAGGTTACGTATTAATAGTTTTCTCGATGTCGTGACAGGATATTTAAGAGCGCTATCTTAATCCTGCAAGAATTGTTGCAGCTAACCTAATGACAGGCAAGGTAACAAACCCGCCATTCTATATTTTTAAGATTAATATTAAATGAATTAACAGATGATTTTAGGATTTTATTGATGTTGACAATATTTATTTACCCCACTCCACCTGCGATATTTCCTAAATATATTCTTGACATTATTTAGTTTCCGACAGAAACATTACGGCTATTTTAAAGTTATTTTATAGCCGCGTAACAAAGATAAATTGCTCTGCGGCATTGCATTTTTCCGCCGTATTATCCATGATCGAATTGTGACAATTGTCATATTACAGAAGGTATTGCTCTTACTATGGAATGGATTGCCGATCCGTCAATCTGGGCCGGACTGGTAACGTTAATCGTTATCGAACTTGTTCTCGGCATTGATAACCTGGTCTTTATTGCCATCCTCGCTGAAAAACTACCGCCGGGGCAGCGCGACCGCGCGCGCATTACCGGCCTGATACTGGCGATGATCATGCGCCTGCTGCTGCTGGCGTCAATCTCGTGGCTGGTCACCTTGACTAAGCCGCTCTTTAGCGTACAGGCGTTAAGCTTCAGCGCCCGCGATCTGATTATGCTGTTCGGCGGCTTCTTCCTGCTCTTTAAAGCCACCATGGAGCTCAACGAACGGCTGGAAGGGAAAGATAGCGCCAACCCTACCCAGCGTAAGGGGGCGAAATTCTGGGCGGTGGTCGCGCAAATCGTGGTGCTGGACGCTATCTTTTCTCTCGACTCCGTGATTACCGCCGTGGGGATGGTCGATCACCTGGCGGTCATGATGGCGGCAGTGATAATCGCCATTAGCCTGATGCTGCTCGCCAGCAAGTCCCTGACCCGATTTGTGAACAACCATCCCACCATTGTCATTTTGTGCCTTAGCTTCCTGCTAATGATCGGCTTTAGCCTGGTGGCGGAAGGGTTTGGTTTCCACATTCCGAAAGGGTATCTGTACGCGGCTATCGGCTTCTCGGTGATGATCGAGGCGCTCAACCAACTGGCTATTTTTAACCGCCGCCGTTTTCTTTCCGCTAACCATACGCTGCGCCAGCGCACAACGGAGGCCGTGATGCGGCTGATTAGCGGTAAAAAAGAGGATGCCGAACTGGATGCGGAAACCGCCGCGATGCTGGCAGACCATGACGACAGCCAGATTTTTAATCCGCAGGAGCGCAGGATGATTGAGCGGGTGCTGAATCTCAACCAGCGCACCGTAAGTAGCATCATGACGTCGCGTCACGATATCGAGCATATCGATCTCAACGCGCCGGAAGCGGAAATCCGCGCTCTGCTGGAAAAGAACCAGCATACGCGTCTGGTCGTGACGGGTGAAAATGAACAGGAAGATTTACTCGGCGTCGTCCACGTCATCGATCTGTTGCAACAATCGCTGCGCGGCGAACCGCTCAACCTGCGGGCGCTGATTCGCCAACCGCTGGTTTTCCCGGAAACATTGCCGCTGCTGCCTGCGCTGGAGCAGTTCCGTAACGCCAGAACCCATTTTGCCTTTGTCGTAGATGAGTTTGGCTCGGTTGAAGGCATTGTGACATTAAGCGATGTCATGGAGACTATCGCCGGTAATCTGCCGAATGAAGTCGAGGAAATTGACGCCCGCCACGATATTCAGAAGAACCCGGACGGTTCCTGGACAGCAAACGGCCATATGCCGCTGGAGGATTTGGTGCAGTACGTGCCGCTACCGCTGGATGAAAAACGGGAATACCATACGATTGCCGGATTATTGATGGAATATTTGCAGCGCATACCGCAAACCGGTGAAGAGGTTCAGGTGGGCGATTATTTGCTGAAAACATTGCAGGTAGAAAGCCATCGAGTGCAGAAAGTGCAGTTAATTCCGCTGCATAACGGCGAGCCAGACCAGGAGATGTAACGTCTGTTCGCCTGCCCTGGCCTGCTTACCAGGCAGGCCGGAGGCGCGTTAGCCTCGCCATCCGGCTCTGCCCTTTGGCCAAAAACTAAAGCTTATTCAGCAGCTTCTTCACATCTTTACCGTTACGGGTATCTTTATTGCGCTCCGCCCAGTCATTGAGCCGACGCTTCGCCTCATCCTGTAAATGCTTACGCAATAACTGATCCACTTGCAGGGTATAGTTCAGCTCCTGCCACTTGCCATAGACGCGCAACGGCACCGGCGTCTCTTTCAGGAAGGTGATCAGGTTGCTATCGCCGTTCCAGCCGCCCAGCACACGCAGATTAAATTGTGTATCACAGCTCTGCTTAACCAGATCCAGCGTTCCGCTGCCGGTTAACGCCAGCATAGAAGATTGCCCGACCATGTCGTCGAGCGTCAGCGTGCCCTTATTTAGCGTCAGATCGGTCGTGAAGCGATCCAGTCGGGTCGCGTTGTCCATATTTTCCTGCGACTGCTGCGCGTCGCCGCCGCTTCGCTCTACGGCCTGCTGCACCAGTTGCTGGAAATTCATTCCTTCGAGGCGCGTATTGCTCATGTCAACATGCGCTTTTCCTTTCCAGCTGTGGCGAAATGCCTCCGCGTCAATATCCGCCCCGGAGAAATCGCCAACCAGCGACATCTTACCGGTCAGGCTAATCGGATAATTGAAGGCTTTCAGGATAGTCCCAATCTCAACATGGTTGAGGCGAGGGTGGAATTCGATGCGCGGACTGGCGGTGCGGGCGTCCAGCGTGCCGGGCAGCGACATCTCTCCGTCGGCCAGTTTCCCCTGCAACTCGGTAATATCCAGCAATCCGGCCTGATTAGACATCTTCGTCGAAACCTGGGTAAAGTCCATTCCCCGCCAGCGAACTGAATCCGCCTGTAAAGCAATCTCCGCCGTAAAGCTTTGCAGCCCCTGATAAGGCGGCGCACCAACACGCGACGCGATAACTGGCCTGGTCAGGGGGAGCGTATTTTGCCCCTGCGACACCGCGCCGCCCGTCTGCGCCACGGCGCTATGATGCGGCAACAGGTTGTCCAGATTAAGCTTGCTGGACCGGAGGTCAATTTGCCATTCCGGCTGCTCCGCCAGCGTTACCTGAACATGCCCGGTCAGCGAACTGTCATTCGCCGTTAAATTTAAGTGGTTAAATGAAAGACGTTTTTGCGCCTCCTGCCACTGCGCCTGCAATTGTCCCTGCCCCTCAATCCCCTGCGCCGGTAGATCCGCGCCCTGCAATTGCCAGCGCAGTTGCTCAATACCCGCGGTTAAATTATGCGGATAATCGGAAGCATCCACCGTTCCGCTGAACGATAAAGTAAGATCCCGCTGATCGCGGTTCACGCGTCCCGAAAAATCAAACGTGCCGCGATGCTCGGCATCTTGTTCCATATTCAGACGAATATCGCGCACCGTGACCTGATCATCATTTTCATGCTGGAAAACCAGCACGCTGTCGGCAACGCGCAGGCTACGAATATCAAACGACCAGCCGCGATCTTCCGCTACGTCCGGCAAGGTATTATCTTTCGGCGCGACCGGCGCATCATCACTGCGTACCGCTTCCGTTTGCGGCGTCAATTGAATCACCCCGCCTTTCAGCATCACCTGCTTAACATGAAGCTGATGACTCAACAGCGGCCATAAAGCGACATCCAGGCGCATATTGTCAGCCCGCACCAGCGGTTCGCTGGCGCCTCGCGCCGTTAGCGTCATTCGCCCGGAAAGGATGCTGAGTTGCGGCCATACGTGCCAACGCAGCGGCCCGTCCAGTTGCAACTGATATTCACTACGCGCGGCAACCTGCTGCACCATATAGGCGCGGAAATCATTCGGATTGACCAACAATACCAACGCAGAGAATCCGGCCACCAGCACGACCAGGAGAATCATCAGCGTCGTCAGAAATCGTCTCATGCTACCCTCAATGGACCGGCAGTATTGCGCCGAATGGCTCAGTCTTTATCAATCCGGCTGGCGACAGCGCCCTGCTGATCGCGATATTTGGCATCCTGACGGCGGTTATAAGGCCGCGCCGCCGGGCCGGACAGCGGCTCAAAGCTCAGCGCGCCGATGAGCATACCCGGACGCAACGCCAGCGGCAGCTTCCCGGAGTTGTAAAACTCAAGCACAATGCAGCCCGACCAGCCGGGATCGATACGGTGGGCCGTCACATGCACCATCAATCCCAGACGCGCCAGCGAGGAGCGACCATCCAGCCAGCCCACTAAATCCGGCGGCAGGGTAACGGATTCAAAGGTGACGGCCAGCGCCAACTCGCCCGGATGCAGATAAAATGCCTCGCCGTCCGGCAAAACGATTTCATCGCTCATCACGCGATCCAGCGCCGCGCTGACCTCATCTTTCGGCCCGCTCAGATCGATAAACGCCGCCGTATGGCCACGGAAGGTTCGAAATTTATTGCCAAGACGTACATCGACCGTCGCGCCGTTAATGCGCTCTACGGGAGGTCGCGGGGTGATAGACAAACGGCCTTCATCCAGCCAGGCTTCAATATCTCGGTCGCATAAACGCATGGCACTTTCTCCTTTCGCGCATCAAGCCCTTAAATCAAGCACATCAAGGGCTAACCAGGTTATCACTGAACGGTACACAATTCGCCAGATTTATTCAAAGAACTGGCTGATTTTCGCTTTCAGAATATCAATAGCGATGCGGTTTTTACCGCCGCGCGGCACGATAATATCCGCATATTGTTTGGAAGGCTCAATAAATTGCAGGAACATCGGACGCACCGTTTTCTGATATTGCGCCATCACCGAATCCATTGAGCGACCACGCTCGTTCACATCGCGTTTGATACGGCGCATCAAACAGATATCCAGCGGCGTATCGACAAAAATAGAGAAGTTCATCTCTTCACGCAAACGCGCGTCGGTCAGTAACAGAATACCTTCAAGAATAATCACCTTCTTCGGTTCTACGCGAACCGTTTCCTGCATACGGGTATGCTCAACATAACTGTATACCGGTAATTCAATCGCCGAACCGCGCTTGAGCGCCTGAAGATGCTGAAATAGCAGGCTGTGATCCATCGCATTCGGATGGTCATAGTTGGTTTTTACGCGTTCTTCCATCGACAGATGGCTTTGATCTTTGTAATAACTGTCTTCGGGAATAACGCCAATATGTTCGTCACCCACTTGTTCACGCAATTCGCGGTAAAGGGTACTGGCAATAAGACTCTTGCCGGAAGCCGATGCGCCAGCGATACCGATAATGACGCACTGATGAGACTGATCAGTCATAAATTTAGCGACCTGATTAACCTGGATGTAAGGAAGGGGGGCGCCGAAACGCCAAACGCGGCAATTATAGGGATTTCAGCAGCGCGATACCAGTCCGGCGCTATGCCACGGTGAATTTGTTGGCGGCGCATTCGACGTCGCGACGTAAAAGCGTTCAGTTTTAACGCGGACAGCGGATTTATCGACCCGTCTGGAGGAGGAATACGCCGGGAGCCACAATTTATATTCAGCCAGCGTATAAATCATTACGCGTTTATACTAGCATAATCACAGAGTAAACTGACGCGTCCGGTATTCCGCGACGTTACCGGCGATTCGGATAGAGTGGTAATGAGTAAACCATCCCAACATGTTTTCGTTACCGTCCCCCACCCGCTATTGCGTCTGGTCAGTTTAGGCCTGGTCGCGTTTGTTTTTACGCTCTTTTCGCTCGTATTATCGCGTGTCGGCACCCAACTCGCGCCGCTGTGGTTCCCCACCTCCATTATGATGGTCGCGTTTTACCGCCATGCGGGCCGTCTGTGGCCAGGGATCGCGGTCGCCTGCTCACTCGGCAGCATCGGCGCCTCACTGACTTTATTTCCTGCCGCCTCGCTTAACTTTAGCTGGACGGCAATAAATATTATCGAGGCGGCCACTGGCGCGATACTGCTGCGAAAACTGCTCCCCAGCTACAACCCCTTACAAAATTTGAATGACTGGTTTCGTCTGGCTATCGGCAGCGCCGTGATTCCGCCGCTACTCGGCGGCCTGTTATTTTGGCTAATAGCGCCGGAAGCGGTCGCCTCGAAAGCGTTTCTGATTTGGGTATTATCGGAAGCCATCGGCGCGCTGACGCTGGTGCCGTTAGGTTTACTGTTTAAACCACACTATCTGTTGCGTCATCGCGACCCGCATCTGTTGCTGGAAACGCTATTGACGCTGGTCATTACGCTGGCGCTAAGCTGGCTCGCTATGCGCTATATTCCGTGGCCGTTTACGTGCGTTATCGTCCTGTTGATGTGGAGTGCGGTGCGCCTGCCGCGAATGGAGGCGTTTTTAATTTTTTTAGCTACCGTTATCGTGGTCTCGCTCATGCTGGCCAATGACCCCACGCTGCTCGCCACGCCGAAAACCGACGTGATGGTCAATATGCCGTGGCTGCCTTTTTTAATGATCCTGCTGCCTGCCAATATGATGACGATGGTGATGTACGCGTTTCGCACGGAGCGTAAACATATCACCGAGAGCGAATCCCGCTTTCGCAACGCGATGGAGTATTCCGCCATTGGTATGGCGCTGGTCGGTACGGAGGGTCAGTGGCTACAGGTCAATAAATCTCTGAGCCATTTTCTTGGCTATAGCCAGGATGAATTACGCACGATGACATTTCAGCAATTGACCTGGCCGGAAGACCTGAATAATGACCTTGAACAGCTAAACATGCTGGTGCGCGGCGACATCAATAGCTATTCCATGGAAAAACGCTACTACACCCGCAACGGCGATGTCGTCTGGGCGCTACTGGCCGTCTCGCTGGTTCGTCATAAAGACAATAAACCTCTCTATTTTATTGCTCAGATCGAAGATATTAACGATCTCAAGCAAAGCGAGCAGGAAAACCAGCGGTTGATGGAGCGTATTACACAGGCGAACGAGGCGCTGTTTCAGGAAAAAGAACGGTTGCACATCACGCTTGACTCTATCGGAGAAGCGGTGGTGTGTATTGATGTCGCGATGAATATCACCTTTATGAACCCGATCGCCGAGAAGATGAGCGGCTGGCGGCAAGAGGATGCTTTAGGCGCGCCATTATTAACGGTTCTGCGCATTACGTCAGGTGATAAGGGGCCGCTGCTGGAGGATATTTATCGCGCCGACAGGTCGCGATCGGACATGGAACAGGAGATAGTGCTCCATTGCCATAACGGCGGCAGCTACGATATTCATTACAGTATCACGCCGCTCAGTACGCTTGACGGCGATAAGATTGGTTCGGTTCTGGTTATCCAGGACGTTACCGAATCACGAAAAATGTTACGCCAGCTCAGCTACAGCGCAACGCATGACGCCCTCACCCAACTTGCCAACCGCGCCAGTTTTGAAAAACAGCTGCAACAGCGCCTGCAAACAATACAGGAATCGCCTCAACATCATGCGCTGGTGTTTATCGATCTGGACCGTTTTAAAGCGGTTAACGACAGCGCGGGGCATGCCGCCGGCGACGCCTTATTGCGCGAGCTCGCGTCACTGATGCTCAGTATGCTTCGATCCGGCGATCTCCTGGCCCGTCTGGGTGGCGATGAGTTTGGCCTGTTGCTGCCGGATTGTAATAGTGACAGCGCGCGCTTTATCGCGACGCGGCTTATCAACGCCATTAATGAATATCACTTTATGTGGGAAGGACGCCTGCATCGGATCGGCGCCAGCGCCGGGATCACAATGATAAATGAACATAACTGCCAGCTCACAGAGGTCGTGTCTCAGGCCGATATTGCCTGCTACGCCGCGAAAAATAGCGGTCGAGGCCGTCTGACCGTGTACGAACCGCAGCACGCATTAACCTCCTCAAAGGGAATGATGCCGCTGGAAGAACAGTGGCATATGATTAAAAATAACCACCTGCTGATGCTTGCCAGAAACGTCGCGCCGCCGCGTACGCCGGAGGCCACCAGCTTTTGGCTGGTCTCACTCAGGCTGTGGACCAGCGAAGGGGAAGTGATGGAAGAGCGCGCGTTCCGGGCAGGGTTAGCCGACTCCGCGCTGCATCACGCGCTTGACCGACGGGTATTCCATGAATTTTTCCACCATGCGGCGACCGCCGTCGCCAGCAAGGGATTAAGCGTTGCGCTGCCGCTGTCCGCCGCGGGATTATACAGCGCGACCCTTATTGATGAGCTGCTGGAACAACTGGAGCATAGTCCACTGCCGCCACGGTTATTACACCTGATTATCCCGGCTGACGTTATCGTTAAGCAGGCGCAGACCGCCGCTGCGACTCTGCGAAAACTGCGGCAACGCGGCTGCCAAGTGATTCTCAGCCATGTCGGGCGCGATTTACAGCTGTTTAATTTACTGCCCCTGCATATCGTCGATTATTTACTGCTGGATAGCGACCTTATCGCCAACGTTCATGAAAGTTTAATGGATGAAATGCTGACCTCGATCATCCAGGGACACGCCCAGCATCTGGACATCAAAACGCTCGCCGGGCCGGTACAAAACCCACAGGTGCTGGATACGCTCTCCCGTATTGGCGTGGATCTAATTTATGGCGACACTATCGCCGAAGCGCAACCGCTGGATTTGTTACTGAATACCAGCTATTTCGCTATCCATTGACGGTTGCCAGCCGTGGGTATACCAGATATGCAGTAGCGCGTAGGAACGCCACGGTTTCCAGCGCTCCGCGTAGCGACGGATCTGTGCGGGCGTCATCCCGGCGAAGCGCTGCTTAATTAAGTAATCATCGGGTAAAAAGATATCTTTTGCCTGCCAACCGCGCAGGGCGAAATAGTTCGCCGTCCAGCGGCCAATTCCCGGAAACGTTTGTAAATTTTTAACGCTCTGCTCAATATCCGGCGGCGCGGCGAGCGCCAGTTTTCCCGCCAGCGTCGCCTGCGCCAGATGAATCAGCGCTTCGGCGCGCCGCAGCGGCATCCCCAGAGCTTTCAGCGCCAGCGGATCGGCCAACGCCAGCGTTTCCGGACCGGGAAAACAGACATAATCGGGCGCATCCGGCAACGCCTCGCCATAGCGGCGCGCCACTTTCGCCGTCAACCTTGCCGCCATCGCGACACTCACCAGTTGCCCCAGTATCGCCCGCACGCCTTGTTCAAACGTATCAACCGATCCCGGTAAACGCAGCCCCGGTCTGTCCTCGCCCAGTGGCCCCAGCACGGCGGCAACCTGCGCGGGCTGGCAGTCAAGATCAAACAGACGCGAAACCTTCGCCAGACACGCCGGCGCGACGGGAAGTAATCCGGCGCTCACGCTGACCTGCACAGTGTGGGTGGGCAGATGGGGGCTCACGCTGATCAGTCCGCGATGCTCGCCCACCACCAGGCTGCGCGCATAAAAGCCCTCGCCTACCGTTTCCACGCCGTCCACCGCACGCGCGGCAAGAAAGCCCAACATCCACGACCAGTCGTAAGGCGGCTGCCAGCTCAGGGTAAACATACTTTTCTCCTTTATTTGACCTTTCAGCATAAACGCTAATCGCACGTAACGCCTTGCTTTCATATTCCAGTTGTCGCCGCGACGACATTTCGCTAAAGTCACGCCCCTTCTTCACTGGCATGGGGATTTTAAGGTGTTTATCGGATTTGATTACGGTACGGCAAACTGCTCGGTCGCCATTATGCGCGACGGGCATCCACAGTTGCTGACAATGGAGAATAACAGCGCATTACTGCCGTCTATGCTGTGCGCGCCGACGCGCGAAGCGGTGAGCGAGTGGCTGTATCGCCATCATGATGTGCCGGCAACGGACGAAGAAACCCAGGCGCTGCTACGCCGCGCGATACGCTACAACCGCGAGGAAGATATTGAGGTTGGGGCGCAAAGCGTACAGTTTGGTCTGGCGTCTCTGGCGCACTATATTGACGATCCCCAGGAGGTCTGGTTTGTCAAATCGCCGAAATCCTTTTTAGGCGCCAGCGGCCTGAAACCGCAGCAGGTCGCGCTGTTTGAAGATTTGGTCTGCGCCATGATGGTACATATTCGTCATACGGCGCACAGCCAATTGCCGGAGGCCATTACCCAGGCGGTGATCGGTCGCCCGATCAACTTTCAGGGACTGGGCGGCGATGACGCGAACCGCCAGGCGCAGGGTATTCTGGAGCGGGCGGCAAAACGCGCCGGTTTTCAGGAGGTGGTATTCCAGTATGAACCGGTTGCGGCGGGCCTGGACTACGAAGCTACGCTGCGGGAAGAGAAGCGTGTGCTGGTCGTGGATATTGGCGGCGGCACCACCGATTGTTCCATGCTGCTGATGGGGCCGCAGTGGCGTCAGCGCGCCGATCGTGAAAACAGCCTGTTGGGGCACAGCGGTTGCCGCGTGGGCGGAAACGATCTGGATATCGCGCTGGCCTTTAAAAATCTGATGCCTTTGCTGGGCATGGGCGGCGAAACCGAAAAAGGTATCGCCCTGCCGGTGCTGCCGTGGTGGAACGCCGTCGCGATTAACGACGTCCCGGCGCAAAGCGATTTTTACAGTAGCGCGAATGGTCGTCTGTTGAACGATTTGGTTCGCAACGCGCGTGAAGCAGACAAGGTCGCGTTGCTGCTCAAGGTCTGGCGTCAGCGGCTTAGTTACCGCCTGGTACGCTGCGCGGAAGAGAGCAAAATCGCCCTTTCCGGCCAGGCGGATGTTACGGCGAGGCTGCCATTTATCAGCGACGACCTGGCGGTCGCTATCAGCCAGCAAGGACTGGAAGCGGCGCTGGATCAACCGCTGGCGCGTATTCTGGAACAGGTGCAACTGGCGCTGGACAGCGCGCAGGAAAAACCGGATGTCATCTATCTGACCGGCGGCAGCGCCCGTTCGCCATTGATTAAAAAAGCGCTTTCCGAACAGTTACCGGGCATACCCGTCGCTGGCGGCGATGATTTCGGCTCCGTCACCGCAGGACTGGCGCGCTGGGCAGAGGTCGTTTTCCGCTAAGCGCCTCGCAAGCCCAGCGCTGATGGATTGACATTATTTTTGATGTGGCTTAACGTCAGGAGTGAGGGTAAGGGAGGATTCCTCCTCCCCCTGGTGTCTTAGTAAGCCTGGAAGCTAATCACTAAGAGTATCACCAGTATGATGACTAACTTCATCATAACCCTTTCCTTATTTTGGCCCCTTCCTCGGGAGGGGCTTTCCCGTTTCAGCGTCCTGCTGAAATCGGTGGCTTACCTTCATTGCCGTGCCGCCACTTTACCGCACTCCGGCGCGTTAACGATTTTCACCGATGAGAGTTGCGTAGCGCCTCGCAAAGCGGGTCGCCATTCAGAATAATCCCGACCGTGTTCCATAATTCCTCCATTTTTCTCCCTTCCCTGCTGACTACAATAGAGGGAGCAACATTCCGCAAAACGTTTCAGGATGAGAAACTTATACCGATGAAAGGCAGTAATACTTTCCGCTGGGCAATCGCGATTGGGGTTGTAGTGGCCGCCGCCGCATTCTGGTTCTGGCATAGCCGTAGCGAAAGCCCGACCGCCGCGCCGGGCGTCGCCGCGCAAGCGCCGCATACCGCCGCCGCAGGTCGCCGCGGTATGCGCGACGGCCCTCTGGCGCCGGTACAGGCCGCGACCGCGACCACGCAGGCCGTACCGCGCTATCTGAGCGGGCTGGGTACCGTAACCGCCGCGAATACCGTTACGGTGCGTAGCCGCGTGGACGGTCAACTCATCGCCCTGCACTTTCAGGAAGGTCAGCAGGTCAACGCAGGCGATCTGCTGGCGCAAATCGATCCCAGCCAGTTTAAGGTCGCCCTGGCGCAGGCTCAGGGACAGTTGGCGAAAGATAACGCTACGCTGGCGAATGCGCGTCGTGATCTGGCGCGCTATCAGCAACTGGCAAAAACCAATCTGGTTTCCCGTCAGGAACTGGATGCGCAACAGGCGCTGGTCAACGAAACCCAAGGAACCATTAAAGCGGATGAAGCTAATGTCGCCAGCGCGCAGTTACAGCTCGACTGGAGTCGTATCACGGCCCCGGTCTCGGGACGCGTGGGTCTGAAACAGGTGGATGTCGGCAACCAGATTTCCAGCAGCGATACCGCAGGTATTGTCGTCATTACGCAAACGCACCCGATTGATCTCATTTTTACTCTGCCGGAAAGCGATATCGCGACCGTGGTTCAGGCGCAGAAAGCGGGGAAAACGCTGGTCGTAGAAGCCTGGGATCGGACTAACTCGCACAAATTGAGCGAAGGTGTGTTGCTCAGTCTGGACAACCAGATTGATCCCACGACGGGAACGATCAAAATTAAAGCGCGCTTTACCAATCAGGACGATACGCTATTCCCCAATCAATTTGTGAACGCCCGGATGCTGGTCGATACCGAACAAAATGCCGTTGTGGTGCCTGCCGCGGCGGTGCAAATGGGCAATGAGGGCCACTTTGTGTGGGTGCTGAACGACGAAAATAACGTCAGCAAGAAGCGGGTAAAAATCGGTATTCAGGATAACCGAAACGTGGTGATCAGCGCAGGCTTATCGGCAGGCGATCGCGTCGTTACCGATGGTATTGATCGGCTGACGGAAGGCGCAAAAGTCGAGGTCGTTGAGCCGCAAACCACCGTGGCGGATGAAAAATCCCCTTCCCGCCATGAAGGTCAAAAAGGAGCGCGCGCCTGATGCAGGTATTACCTCCGGGCAGCACGGGCGGCCCTTCGCGTCTGTTTATTCTGCGCCCCGTGGCCACCACTCTGCTGATGGCGGCGATTTTACTCGCCGGGATTATCGGCTATCGCTTCCTGCCCGTCGCCGCTTTGCCGGAGGTCGACTACCCCACTATTCAGGTTGTTACGCTCTACCCTGGCGCCAGCCCGGATGTCATGACCTCCGCCGTCACCGCGCCGCTTGAGCGCCAGTTCGGCCAGATGTCAGGACTGAAGCAGATGTCGTCGCAAAGCTCCGGCGGCGCGTCGGTGGTAACGCTACAGTTTCAGTTGACGCTGCCGCTGGACGTTGCCGAGCAGGAAGTACAGGCGGCGATTAACGCAGCCACCAATTTATTGCCTTCCGACCTGCCGAATCCGCCGATTTACAGCAAAGTCAATCCGGCGGACCCGCCGATTATGACGCTTGCCGTCACCTCAAACGCGATGCCGATGACCCAGGTAGAGGACATGGTAGAAACCCGCGTGGCGCAGAAGATCTCGCAGGTCTCCGGCGTCGGGCTGGTGACGCTTGCCGGCGGGCAGCGCCCTGCGGTACGCGTAAAACTGAATGCTCAGGCTGTCGCCGCGCTCGGTCTGACCAGCGAAACGATCCGTACCGCAATTACCGGCGCCAACGTCAACTCGGCGAAAGGCAGTCTGGATGGCCCCGAACGGGCAGTGACGCTTTCTGCTAACGATCAGATGCAGTCTGCCGACGAATACCGCAGGCTTATCATCGCGTATCAAAACGGCGCGCCGGTACGGTTGGGCGATGTCGCCACCGTCGAACAGGGGGCGGAAAATAGCTGGCTCGGCGCATGGGCGAATCAAGCGCCGGCTATCGTGATGAACGTTCAACGCCAGCCTGGCGCCAATATCATTGCGACAGCGGACAGCATTCGCCAGATGCTGCCCCAGCTTACCGAAAGCCTGCCGAAATCGGTGAAGGTCACGGTCCTGTCCGATCGCACTACCAATATTCGCGCTTCCGTGCGCGATACCCAGTTTGAACTGATGCTGGCGATCGCGCTGGTCGTCATGATTATCTATCTGTTTTTACGTAACATTCCCGCCACAATTATTCCCGGCGTCGCCGTACCGCTGTCGCTTATCGGCACCTTTGCGGTGATGGTATTTTTGGATTTTTCCATTAATAACCTGACGCTGATGGCGCTCACTATCGCCACGGGTTTCGTGGTGGACGATGCGATTGTGGTGATCGAGAACATCTCGCGCTACATCGAAAAAGGAGAAAAACCGCTGGCGGCGGCGCTCAAAGGCGCGGGCGAAATCGGCTTTACCATTATTTCCCTCACCTTTTCACTGATTGCGGTGCTGATCCCGTTGCTCTTTATGGGCGATATTGTTGGTCGACTGTTCCGCGAATTTGCGGTGACGTTGGCGGTAGCGATTTTAATCTCCGCCGTCGTCTCTTTGACGCTCACGCCCATGATGTGCGCGCGTATGCTCAGCCAGCAGTCTCTGCGTAAACAAAACCGCTTTTCCCGCGCCTGCGAGCGGATGTTTGACCGCGTGATCGCCAGCTACGGACGTGGATTAGCGAAAGTGCTCAACCATCCGTGGCTTACATTGAGCGTGGCATTCGCCACGCTCCTGCTCAGCGTTATGCTGTGGATAGTCATCCCGAAAGGGTTCTTTCCGGTACAGGATAACGGCATTATCCAGGGGACGCTGCAGGCGCCGCAATCATCATCGTATGCCAGTATGGCGCAACGTCAGCGCCAGGTGGCGGAGCGGATATTACAGGACCCGGCGGTGCAAAGCCTGACGACTTTTGTTGGCGTAGACGGCGCTAATCCCACGCTGAATAGCGCGCGCCTGCAAATTAACCTCAAGCCGCTGGATGCGCGTGATGACCGCGTGCAGCAGGTGATCTCCCGGCTGCAAACCGCCGTGGCGACGATTCCCGGCGTGGCGCTGTATCTCCAGCCGACGCAGGATTTAACCATCGACACGCAGGTCAGCCGCACGCAGTATCAGTTTACCCTGCAGGCCACGACGCTCGATGCGCTCAGCCACTGGGTGCCAAAACTGCAGAACGCGCTACAGTCGTTGCCACAGCTCTCTGAGGTAAGCAGCGACTGGCAAGATCGGGGATTAGCGGCCTGGGTGAATGTCGACCGCGACAGCGCCAGCCGTCTGGGTATCAGCATGGCGGATGTGGATAACGCGCTCTACAACGCGTTCGTACAACGCCTGATTTCAACGATTTATACCCAGGCGAACCAGTACCGCGTCGTGCTGGAACATAATACCGCCAGCACGCCGGGCCTGGCGGCGCTGGAGACGATTCGCCTGACGAGCCGCGACGGCGGCACCGTACCGCTCAGCGCGATTTCCCGCATTGAGCAGCGCTTCGCCCCGCTCTCCATCAATCATTTAGATCAGTTCCCGGTTACGACATTTTCGTTTAACGTGCCGGAGGGCTATTCGCTCGGCGATGCGGTGCAGGCGATTCTCGATACGGAAAAAACGCTCGCCCTGCCAGCGGATATTACAACGCAGTTTCAGGGTAGTACGCTCGCCTTCCAGGCGGCGCTAGGCAGCACCGTCTGGCTTATTGTCGCCGCCGTGGTGGCGATGTATATCGTGCTCGGCGTGCTGTATGAGAGTTTTATCCATCCGATCACGATTCTCTCAACGCTGCCGACGGCGGGCGTCGGCGCGCTGCTGGCGCTGATCATCGCTGGTAGCGAGCTCGATATTATCGCCATTATCGGCATTATTTTGCTGATCGGCATCGTGAAGAAAAACGCCATCATGATGATTGACTTCGCCCTCGCCGCTGAACGCGAACAGGGGATGAGTCCGCGCGACGCTATCTTCCAGGCCTGTTTGCTGCGTTTTCGACCGATTCTGATGACCACGCTGGCGGCGTTGCTCGGGGCATTGCCATTAATGTTGAGTACCGGCGTTGGCGCGGAATTACGTCGCCCGTTGGGGATCGCGATGGTGGGCGGCCTACTGGTCAGCCAGGTATTAACTCTGTTTACCACACCGGTGATTTATCTCCTGTTTGACCGCCTGTCGCTGTACGTGAAAAGCCGCTTTCCGCGCCATAAAGAGGAGGCGTAGATGCGCTTTTTCGCCCTTTTCATCTACCGCCCGGTCGCCACCATTTTGATTGCCGCCGCCATTACGCTGTGCGGCATTCTGGGCTTTCGTCTGCTGCCGGTCGCCCCGCTGCCGCAGGTCGATTTCCCGGTGATTATGGTTAGTGCCTCGCTGCCGGGCGCCTCGCCGGAAACCATGGCTTCGTCGGTGGCGACGCCGTTGGAACGTTCTTTGGGACGCATTGCAGGCGTCAATGAAATGACTTCCAGCAGCTCGCTCGGCAGTACGCGCATTATTCTCGAATTTAATTTCGATCGCGATATTAACGGCGCGGCGCGCGACGTGCAGGCCGCCATTAACGCCGCGCAAAGCTTGTTGCCAGGCGGAATGCCCAGCCGCCCGACTTATCGCAAGGCCAACCCGTCCGACGCGCCGATTATGATTTTAACGCTCACCTCAGAGAGCTGGTCACAGGGCAAACTGTATGATTTCGCCTCTACCCAACTGGCGCAAACCATCGCGCAAATTGACGGCGTCGGCGATGTTGACGTCGGCGGCAGCTCCCTGCCCGCAGTACGTGTAGGCTTAAACCCGCAGGCGCTCTTTAACCAGGGCGTCTCGCTGGATGAGGTCCGCGAAGCGATCGACAGCGCCAACGTACGCCGACCGCAAGGCGCAATTGAAGATAGCGTCCACCGCTGGCAAATCCAGACCAACGACGAACTGAAAACCGCTGCCGAATACCAGCCGCTGATTATTCACTATAACAACGGCGCGGCGGTACGCCTGGGCGACGTCGCCAGCGTCACCGACTCGGTGCAGGATGTCCGTAACGCCGGGATGACGAACGCTAAACCCGCTATTTTGTTGATGATCCGCAAGCTGCCGGAGGCCAATATTATTCAGACGGTCGACGGCATCCGGGCAAAACTGCCGGAACTGCGGGCAATGATCCCCGCCGCTATCGATTTACAAATCGCCCAGGATCGTTCGCCGACGATTCGCGCGTCGCTGCAAGAAGTAGAAGAGACGCTGGCTATCTCTGTCGCGCTGGTGATCCTGGTGGTGTTTTTATTCCTGCGTTCCGGGCGCGCCACGCTAATCCCCGCCGTCGCCGTTCCCGTTTCGCTCATCGGCACCTTCGCCGCCATGTATCTGTGCGGCTTCAGCCTCAACAATCTGTCGCTGATGGCGCTGACTATCGCGACCGGATTTGTCGTTGATGATGCCATTGTGGTACTGGAAAATATCGCCCGCCATCTGGAGGCGGGAATGAAACCTTTGCAGGCGGCATTACAGGGTACGCGAGAAGTTGGATTTACGGTCATCTCCATGAGTCTGTCGCTGGTGGCGGTATTTCTGCCGCTGCTGTTAATGGGCGGCCTGCCAGGGCGATTATTACGGGAATTCGCCGTTACCCTCTCGGTGGCGATTGGCATTTCGCTGGTGGTCTCGCTCACGCTGACGCCGATGATGTGCGGCTGGATGCTTAAATCAAGCAAACCGCGCACCCAACCGCGTAAACGGGGCGTTGGCCGTTTGCTGGTCGCCTTGCAACAGGGTTACGGCACGTCGTTAAAATGGGTGCTTAACCATACGCGTCTTGTCGGTGTGGTTTTTCTTGGCACCGTTGCGCTGAACATCTGGCTTTATATCGCCATCCCTAAAACATTCTTTCCGGAGCAGGATACCGGCGTGTTGATGGGCGGTATTCAGGCTGACCAGAGCATCTCTTTCCAGGCCATGCGCGGCAAGCTGCAGGATTTTATGAAAATTATTCGCGACGATCCGGCGGTGAATAATGTCACTGGTTTTACCGGCGGATCGCGGGTGAATAGCGGCATGATGTTTATTACGCTGAAGCCGCGCGGCGAACGCAAAGAGACGGCGCAGCAGGTCATTGATCGACTGCGGGTCAAACTGGCAAAAGAACCCGGCGCCAGGCTGTTTCTGATGGCGGTACAGGATATTCGCGTCGGTGGGCGGCAGGCTAACGCCAGTTATCAATACACATTGCTGTCTGACTCTCTGGCGGAGCTGCGCGAGTGGGAGCCGAAAATACGCAAAGCGCTCTCGGCCCTGCCGCAACTGGCGGACGTAAACTCCGACCAGCAGGATAATGGCGCGGAGATGAACCTTATCTACGACCGCGACACCATGTCACGGCTGGGCATTGATGTTCAGGCCGCAAACAGTCTGTTAAATAATGCTTTCGGCCAGCGGCAAATTTCCACCATTTATCAGCCGATGAACCAGTATAAAGTGGTGATGGAAGTCGATCCGCGCTATAGCCAGGATATCAGCGCGCTGGAGAAAATGTTCGTTATCAACCGTGACGGAAAAGCGATCCCCCTCTCTTATTTCGCCCAATGGCGGCCCGCCAATGCGCCGCTGTCGGTGAACCATCAGGGACTTTCCGCGGCGTCCACGATTGCCTTTAACCTGCCGACCGGCACATCGTTATCGCAGGCGACGGAGGCCATTAATCGCACCATGACGCAGCTTGGCGTCCCCTCGACGGTACGCGGCAGTTTTTCCGGAACGGCGCAAGTCTTCCAGCAGACCATGAATTCGCAGCTTATTTTGATAGTGGCGGCGATCGCTACCGTCTACATTGTGCTGGGGATACTGTACGAAAGCTACGTCCATCCGCTGACCATTCTCTCTACTCTGCCATCGGCGGGCGTTGGGGCGCTTCTGGCGCTGGAGCTCTTCAATGCCCCTTTCAGCCTAATCGCCCTGATAGGGATCATGCTATTAATTGGCATTGTGAAGAAAAACGCCATTATGATGGTCGATTTTGCGCTTGAAGCGCAACGAAGCGGCGGCCTGACGCCGGAACAAGCCATTTTCCAGGCCTGCTTGTTACGCTTCCGTCCAATAATGATGACCACGCTGGCGGCGCTGTTCGGCGCACTGCCATTGGTGTTATCTGGCGGAGACGGTTCGGAATTACGGCAGCCGTTGGGGATAACCATTGTCGGCGGTTTGGTCATGAGCCAGCTTCTGACGCTCTATACCACGCCAGTGGTGTACCTCTTTTTCGACCGTCTGCGGCTGCGTTTTTCGCGTAAAAATAGCAAACCGGTAGTAGAGATATGACAGAACTTCCTGACAACACCCGCTGGCAACTCTGGATTGTGGCATTCGGCTTTTTTATGCAGTCGCTGGATACCACCATCGTCAACACTGCGCTGCCCTCCATGGCGAAAAGCCTGGGGGAAAGCCCGCTGCATATGCACATGGTAGTGGTGTCATATGTTCTTACCGTCGCCGTGATGCTCCCCGCCAGCGGCTGGCTGGCAGATAAAATCGGCGTGCGTAATATTTTCTTTGCCGCCATTGTGCTGTTCACGCTGGGTTCGCTGTTTTGCGCCCTCTCCGGCACGCTTAATCAACTGGTATTAGCGCGGGTTTTACAAGGCGTAGGCGGCGCGATGATGGTGCCGGTCGGACGCCTGACGGTCATGAAAATCGTGCCGCGCGCGCAATATATGGCGGCAATGACCTTCGTCACCCTACCGGGACAGATCGGGCCATTACTCGGCCCCGCGCTGGGCGGGGTGCTGGTGGAATATGCTTCATGGCACTGGATCTTTCTGATCAATATCCCGGTGGGAATCGTCGGCGCTATGGCAACCTTTATGCTGATGCCAAACTACACCATAGAGACCCGGCGCTTTGATCTGCCGGGGTTCCTGCTGTTAGCTATCGGCATGGCGGTACTCACGCTGGCGCTGGACGGTAGTAAAAGCATGGGGATCTCGCCCTGGACATTAGCCGGACTTGCTGCGGGCGGCGCGGCAGCCATTCTGCTCTATCTCCTCCATGCCAAAAAAAACTCAGGCGCGTTATTCAGCCTGCGATTGTTCCGCACGCCCACGTTTTCACTGGGGTTGCTGGGCAGTTTTGCCGGGCGTATCGGCAGCGGTATGCTGCCGTTTATGACGCCGGTCTTTTTGCAAATTGGTCTTGGTTTTTCACCGTTTCATGCCGGTTTGATGATGATCCCCATGGTGCTGGGCAGCATGGGAATGAAGCGGATTGTAGTGCAGATAGTTAACCGTTTTGGCTATCGTCGGGTTCTGGTGGCGACTACGCTCGGACTGGCATTGGTTAGCCTGTTGTTTATGTCGGTCGCGCTGCTCGGCTGGTATTATCTCCTGCCGCTGGTACTGCTTTTGCAGGGAATGGTGAACTCGGCGCGCTTTTCTTCCATGAACACCTTAACGCTAAAAGACCTTCCCGATACGCTGGCCAGCAGCGGCAATAGCTTATTATCGATGATTATGCAGCTCTCGATGAGTATCGGCGTCACTATTGCCGGAATGCTGCTGGGTATGTTTGGCCAACAGCATATCGGGATAGACAGTAGCGCCACACATCACGTCTTTATGTACACCTGGTTATGTATGGCGGTTATTATCGCGCTACCGGCGATAATTTTTGCCCGCGTGCCGAACGATACACAGCAAAACATGGTCATTTCACGGCGTAAAAGGAGCCTGTAATGAAAGTCTGGCGGCCCGGAATCACCGGCAAGCTGTTTCTGGCGATTTTCGCCACCTGCATCGTGCTGCTGATCAGTATGCATTGGGCCGTGCGCGTCAGTTTTGAACGCGGATTTATTGACTATATCAAACACGGCAACGAGCAGCGGCTACAAATGCTGGGCGATGCGCTGGGCGACCAGTACCAGCAACACGGCAACTGGCGTTTTTTACGCAACAACGATCGCTTCGTTTTCCAGATTTTGCGTTCATTTGAGCATGACAACGACCGCGATAAACCCGGCCCCGGTATGCCGCCGCACGGTTGGCGCACCCAATTCTGGGTCGTCGATCAAAATGGCCGGGTGCTGGTCGGCCCACGCGGTCCGGTGCCGCATGACGGTACTCGCCGCCCCATTCTGGTCAATGGCGCCGAAGTCGGCGCGATTATCGCCTCTCCTGTCGAGCGGCTGACGCGCAATACGGATATTAATTTTGATATGCAGCAGCGGCGCGCCAGTTGGATGATCGTGGCGTTATCAACGTTGCTGGCCGCGCTGGCGACGTTTTTGCTGGCGCGTGGCCTGCTCGCCCCGGTCAAACGGTTGGTCGAGGGTACGCACAGACTGGCGGCGGGGGATTTTACCACGCGCGTGACCCCAACCAGCGCCGATGAGCTGGGAAAACTGGCGCAGGACTTTAACCAGCTTGCCAGTACGCTGGAAAAAAACCAGCAGATGCGCCGCGACTTTATGGCGGATATTTCCCACGAACTGCGCACGCCGCTGGCGGTATTGCGCGGCGAACTGGAAGCCATTCAGGATGGCGTTCGCCAGTTCACGCCAGAATCGGTTACCTCGCTACAGGCGGAAGTCGGTACGCTTACCAAACTGGTTGACGACCTGCATCAGCTGTCGTTGTCTGACGAGGGCGCGCTGGCTTATCAAAAAACGACCGTCGATCTTGTTCCCCTGTTGGAAGTCGCTGGCGGCGCGTTCAGAGAGCGCTTTACCAGCCGGGGGCTAACGCTACATTACGCGTTGCCGGATAGTATGACCGTCTTCGGCGACCCGGATCGCCTGATGCAACTGTTTAATAATCTACTGGAAAACAGTCTGCGCTACACCGACAGCGGCGGCGGCCTGCATATTTCCGCCGAACAACGCGACAAATCATTATTCCTGACCTTTGCCGATTCTGCACCGGGCGTCAGCGATGAACAGTTGCAAAAGCTTTTTGACCGTTTTTACCGCACGGAAGTGTCCCGTAACCGCGCCAGCGGCGGTTCTGGACTGGGGCTGGCGATATGCGTCAATATTGTACACGCGCATAACGGTCATCTTCACGCCGCTCATTCGCCTTTTGGCGGGGTTAGCATTACAGTAGAGTTACCGCTGGATCGCGATTTACAGAGAGAAGTATGACTGAATTACCCATTGATGAAAACACGCCGCGCATTTTGATTGTTGAAGATGAACCCAAGCTGGGACAGCTGCTTATTGACTACTTACGCGCGGCGAGTTACGCCCCCACGCTCATCAATCACGGCGACAAGGTACTGCCGTATGTGCGTCAAACGCCGCCGGATCTGATCCTGCTGGATCTGATGCTGCCGGGTACCGATGGTCTGACGCTATGCCGGGAGATTCGCCGTTTTTCCGACATCCCCATTGTGATGGTCACGGCCAAAATCGAAGAGATCGACCGGCTGCTTGGGCTGGAAATCGGCGCCGATGATTATATCTGTAAGCCTTACAGCCCGCGCGAAGTCGTGGCCCGCGTGAAAACCATTTTGCGCCGCTGTAAACCGCAGCGCGAACTCCAGCAGCAGGATGCCGAAAGCCCGTTAATGATTGATGAAAGCCGCTTTCAGGCCTCCTGGTGTGGTAAAGCGCTGGATTTAACCCCCGCTGAATTCCGCCTGCTAAAAACCTTATCGCTTGAACCGGGTAAAGTTTTTTCCCGCGAGCAGTTGCTAAACCACCTCTACGACGACTACCGTGTGGTGACCGATCGTACTATCGACAGCCACATTAAAAACCTGCGCCGCAAGCTGGAATCGCTGGATGCCGAACAGTCATTTATCCGCGCGGTCTACGGGGTGGGATATCGCTGGGAAGCGGATGCGTGTCGCCTGGTATAATGATTATTGGCATAACAATAACAAGGTCGTAAGACGATATTTTCCGCCAACGCTATTCTGGCGGAATTAACACACAGTCCTCTTTCCTTTGGCCGAGCGGTATCCCGAAAACCACGACGAACGCGATCGGGGACAATAAATTATTTGGCCGCTCTTTTTAGTTTACCGATATACTGTGAGTAGTTTTTTAAACTTATTGCGCATTAATTCATTAAGTGAATCTAAAAATACATAAACATAATACCAGCTTAATTATACATGGATTTTTATGACAGAAACGTCATCTCACCGCTATAAACCACGCAATATAATAAATGCGCCAAATGTAAAATCGTCTATTTTTTCCCGGAGCCAACAACGCGGCGACAGCGAAATTATCCAGCGCTGGTTAAGCAACCATTTTTATCGTTGGATCATCGGTGACTTTCCTCATGTTTATCCTGTGCGTTCCGTCGCCGATTATGCCGTTTATTTTAGCGCTGATGCAGAAATCCCCGCCTGGCTGGCGCCAAAGCTGGGTGGCGATGAGCGCTTTTACTACCTTAACGTTCAGCACCCGCAACTCGTGGCAATGGAAAGAGATTTAGTGGAATTTCTTTTGCGTCAGGAAGGAACGCGGCTGGAAACTAAACTACAGCGCATCAACTGCTTTACCGTGCTGGCAATGCGCGAAGCGGAGCATCAAAAAATGCAGCGCCTGCGTGAACAAGGTTGGTATCCCTCCAACAGCGAGGCGCTAAAACCGGTGATGACGGTGAATAACGGCGTACTGGTTGAGCTTGATGCAACAAACCCCGGCCTGCGCAGTGAGATGGCGTATGAATCCTGGCATATGCAACACTGCGTCGGAGATTTTGATAATAAAGGCGCGCTTTCCGGCGGCTACGGCAATTACTACGCCCGGCAAATTGAACAACAGAAACTTCGCCTGTTCAGCCTGCGCGACGGCAATAATATTCCCCACGTTACAATAAGCCTGGTGGTTGGTAATAACGGCCTGAGCATTGATCAGATTAAAGGTAAGCAAAATCGCCATCCTATTAAGAAATATGCTAACGATGTTTTATCTCTGTTACGCCATCTGCAACCACTTCCTGAGCGCCACGCCGATTGCGAAGGGATGGGAATAGTTTATGAATCGACGCCGGAATATTCAGGTTGGAAATTTATTACGCATATTCATGACCTCAATTTTCTGCTCAATGTGCTGCATGACAATTTTCATTTAATGGAGCACTTCCCTACGCCTCCGGTGGCTTTACAGTGGCTGCTGCTGCACAGCGCCCCGGAGGCGCTGCGCTACCTTCAGGTTGTTGACCCTAACGTGGCGACGGCTGCGGAAATGCTGTTTCCACGGCATGAATGGCACCCTACGCTTGCCGGAAAAAACACCAGTAGCGAACCTTTCGAAATTGAAAGCCTGACGCTACAAACCACGCGTTACCTTCCTGTCATCAAGGAGGTGCAATAATGTTCTGGATTGTTCTTATTATTGCCGCCCTATTTTTTAGCTGGCGCAACTACAAAAAAAACAAACCGCTGATTGCGGCCCGTATCGCCGAGGAGAAAGAAAAAGATCGCCTGAAAGACCTGCGTCGCGATACCCGACGGCGGCAACGGGCGCTGGCGCTAGCTGATATCCTCGCCCGGCGCAACGGGCTACCGATCAAAGGCGTTGAGCTGGTATTTAAACTTGACGATGACAAACGCCGCTATCTGGCGCAGCAGGTAAAAAAAGAGCTGGGCTTGAGCGAAAACCTCGACGGCGCGGCGTTACGCCACAAGGTTGAGGATATCTTACGCCGCTGGCCTGCGGGCATCGGCAGCTCGCCGCGCACGTTTTATCATCATCTGGCGGCCCAGGGCCAGGTCCGCGACGCGCTGGCCTTCGACTGTATGCGCACCGCCTTTCTGACCCGCTGTATCGCCGGGCTCGGCTGGTGTAACGAAAACGAGGCCTGGCTGGTGCTATTGCTCAACGCCCAGCGCGCTCAGGACTGTTTTGATTCCTGGGAGGATTACGCCACCGCCTACGTTCGTGCCCGCCGGGTATGGCTCACGCTACGTGACACGCCAACAGCGCTTGCCGGACGGGATTTACAGGAAGCCACCCATTATCTGCAAGACCCTGTCAGCCGCTGGCGACAACTGCCGTGGAATGAATTCAAAATTTTCGAGCCGATTTAAAGGACGCTTTATGGAACAGGATGATCGTCTGCTCAACGCTATGTTTGAGATGTGCAACCACAAAAATCCCCTCAATGACGGGCAACGAGAGTGGCATATCGCCGATATTTCCGGCCTGCTGCGCGAAGAACGCTATGACGAACTGGACGAACGCTACAACCAGGCGCTGACGGAGAGCTTTACCAGCCGCGAAGCGGAAAAGCGCTATTTCTTCGCCTGGAATCAAATGGACAACCCTTTTTACGATATGGACACGCTGGTTGAGGCTGGGCCGCAAGGATTAGCGCTGATCAAAAACTGGCAGCGCGCTCGTCCCCGCTCCACTCACGCCTGGCTTGCCGAGGCGCAATACTGGAATCACCGTGCGTGGCTGTATCGCAGCTATGGCTGGGCGAGAGAAACCACCCGAGCGATGTGGATCTGCGCCGCCGCCTGCAACGAACGGATGGTCATCGCCGTGCTCAATGCTATCGACTGTGAACCGCGCCAGTGGATGGCGGCGGCCCTGACCAGCACCAACTCAAAAGTCTTCGGCCAGCCCGACTGGCTGGTTGAGTTCCTCGAGGGCGCGGATGTTGCCGGGCAGCCATTAATGGAAGATCTGGCTGAATATCATCGCCATTCACCGCAGGAGGTGGACGCGCTGATGGCCCATTCCGGGCTGTCGTTTGCCGACGCGGTTTGCCCAAATTTGCCGCGCCCGTCCGTGCTGCCGGAGTGCAATGACGATGCCGGACAAAAATACTGGCTCGCCGTCTGCCTGGCTATTTTCCCGACGGCATTTTACGTGCTGGATGAATATATCCCGTTTCGTATGCCGCGCTGGGGAGGGTCTCACGAGGAAATCCGCGAATTTCTGGAATCAAGCGTATGCGATCACCTTTCTGCCGCAGAACGTGAACATCTGGAGCTATTGATCTGGTGGGACGATCACCGCGATCTGCGCATCAAAGAGGTTGACTCCCCGGCAGAACAGGAACGCATTATCGCCAAAGCCGAAGAGATTAGCCTGCGAGCGCATATCCAGGAATCTCGCCACAACGCGCTGAAGTGGCTGCGGGTCTGCTATAGCGATCTGGACGATAATGACGCGCTCTGGCGAACCCTTCAGCGTTCGATCGTGGAAAAAGTTAAGTTCAACAATTACTTCTCTGATGACACGATAAAGTTCGCCCTGCGCGATTTTCCTGACACCTGGTGGATGTATAATTTTCTCTGTCAGAATGCGCAGCAAACGGAATTCGCAGTGCCGAAAATCCGTCGTGGCTACTTTCAGTACGCCGGGTTATTGGGTTTCGAAAAGGATGAGGCGCAAGGCCTCGCCTGGCTCGATAGCGTCGCCGACATTCAATATAACCATAACTGGCGGGCGGCGATTAAAAATTTCGACTGGTTCGGGCTCCCGGAACATTTTGTGCCGCTGGCAGAGCTGGGCGCACAAAGAAATATACCCGCCGCGCTAAACCTGCTGGGCCTTGAACATAATAATAAAGAGAACAACGGCCTACTACCTTACGATCCTGCCATCGCGTTAGGGTATTTTCAGCGCGCGGCGGAGATTTTGTACCGGCAGTTAGCGCTGCGCGAGAGCACCCCGTACAAATTAATAGATAACGGAGGCTATACCGACTATGAAAATGACCTGCAAAATATTCATTTCAGCATCGGCATCTGCAACCAGCGTCTGAGTAAACAAGAACCTGATACCGAAAAACGTTCCGCTTATGAAAAAGAACTGCTCGATAATCTCTGGCTGGCGCATCAGTACGGGCATAAAGAGGCCTGGGGCTTGTTCCTGCTGAATATTTTTGAAGTGAAGGATATTACGCTGGCGCATAAGCATCTGGAACTGGTGCAACAAGAGGCCAACAAAGGCACGCTACACGCTATGGTGACCCTATCGCGCCTGCACGGTAATAAACACGATCGAACGCTGTTTAATATGAAGCTAAGCGCACGCTGGGCGCATTTTGCCTTCACGCTTTACCCGGATAATGAAATCGTTATGGACTGCCTGGACCACCTGCATTTCGATTCTTTCTGGAAACGCTTTCGTTTCGCCTGGTATACCGTCCGTATCCCGAATTCAGAGCTGCCGGGACAGGTCAACTCAATGGTGTAATGGAGTGATAATACAAAGAAAATCTCTATTTCTTTGCGCCCTGCTTCTACTCTGCGCCACCGCCAGGGCTGAAATTACGGAGCAGCAGATCGAGGCCGACTGCGCAAAAATTCCAGTTTTGGCCAGCCAGGGCGAACAGCTTTACAAGACCCAAAAATATGCCAAAGCGCGCGACGCTTTTGAACAGCAGGCCGCATGGAGCGAAAGCTGCGCCCTTGACGACAGCGCCATCGCGACGGCCTACAACAACGTGGCGCTAACCTGGATACGCGAAGGCGAGTGGCGTAAAGCCCGCGCCTGGCTGATGCTAAGGCCGAATGATAGCAAGTCGATCTACAACCTGAAACTGATCAAAGATAAGCAATCGGCCCTGCCGCCACCGGTTTTTGCGGCGGGTGAATACTGGCGCTATGCCGGGCGCGCCTCCTGGAACGTGCTTAGCGTGAAGGCATTACCCACCCCATCACGCTATCAGGTTAATTTTCAGGGTTACTGGTTCGGTTTAATGGGGATCTACTTCGGCCCCAATATCGGCGAGTTCTCCGCAACGGTAACGCTGGAAAACGATAAAACCATCGTGGCGCTTCGGGAAGGCGATGATATTCACTGCGACATTTCGCTGGCTTTTTCTTCTGAAACCATTGATGCCAGCACCGATACGTTTGTGGACTGCGGTTTTGGCGCAAATGTCCGCGCCGACGGGCACTATCTGCGCGTTGAATAAATCTGGCGCGGAAACTGAAATTTTATGATTAACCTGAGTTCAATTGAAATTAACAATCTATTTATAATTCTCATAACGTTCCTCATTCTTTCCTGCTATCCATATTACCTTAACACCTCCATTACAATTATTCATGTCGTAAGCATGGTATATTTAACGCTCGCTTCTTTTTTTTACCCTGTGATACTTCATTTCTGGATATCAATTTGAACCGACCATTTTCCATTTGATATTGTTCCTTTATATAAATCTGAGGCGCCTGATCTTTAAACTTTATAGTTACAAGATGACCATCTTTGCTGTCCTCATACCACCTATATATAACACAACTATCAATGCTTATTGTGTAATCCTGGCGGATGACAAAATCAGAAAAACGCACGATATCTTCATAAGCAAAAAAGCTACTAAGCAATAAAGCATCCACCAGGTTTCCTTTTGCATCATAACTATTTATTTGTACATTAAGCAATAACGTATCAGACTCTCCAATTTTATTATAAATTATCAATTTGTAAGTATTACCATCATGTTCAAAGTACCCTAATTCATAATAATGGACACCATCACCAATATACGGAGAAAGAAAATTCTCACCTTTTACCGGCACCTTAATTTCCTGTTGATTAAATAAGTTAGTTTTCTCTTTATATTCACTTGGTAATTTTAACTCCATTATATTATCATCGGAATTAATATCTTTATAATAACAAGCCAATTGTGCAAACTGCGTAGAATCAACAGGTAGAAGCAACGCCTTACTCTTTTGATTATTACAACCAACACTTGTTAAAATAATGCCAAACAATATGGCCGAACGCAGTAAACATAAAGAAAAAGTTAATCTATAACTATTCATAGTCGGCAGTAATATTGGGTTATATGTAGAAAACTATATAATAAAATATTGTCATCATGCATTATTGTATTTTTCAATTAAAAAACTCATGATATGATTGCTAAATAAGCGTCAATTATTAAGATGTGCAGATGACGGTGTTGATACCAATTTTTAGCGTTTTTGCTGTATCGCGCACGTCAGCACCATCAAAGGCCATATCAACAATGTGTTCTTTGACGCCGGGCGTACGGGCTTCACAGGTATAAGACAACTGGAAAACGCGTCTACATGACCGGCAACGAAAGCTCTCGTGCCGGGAAGAACTATGACCATGACGATAAATTTCATCTGAATGACAACAGTAACCATAGAAAACCTAAAATAACAGTACATTACCATAAACTCTATCGATTGAAGGCATTACCCCTGCATCCTCCACAAAACGTTGCCCCAGAGGATGGAGTCGTTTACAAAACACCACATTATTCACACTTTATTCTTTCTGTACTATTTAAAGAACTTCCAAACTCATAAAAATCGTTCATATTAGTGATATAATCATGATAATTATCATCATTTAATTCACGTTCCTTCTGCATAACCAACGAAAACAATTCGCTGTCAGACTTAACATCATAGCAACCATGAACTGACATCACAGATAACAAATATATAATTGTCATTTTTTCAAAAGAACTATTTGTGGTTGAAAGTTTGTCTCTCAATAGAGGAATAGCCTTCGATCCCATAGGGGCAATACCATCAGCCATCCATAATGGATATGGTCTTTTAGCACGTGTACCATAATAATAAAAATCATACCTTTTATCTAAAGGCAATCCCTTCATATACACCAAAACATCCTGGATAGAGTGCCCGTTGAGGATACTCCTGACATATTCAGGAATGGAAGACTGGCAAGCTGTTATCGCCGCAACGAATGATATGACCATAATTATAGAGAAAAATTTTTTTGACATAAATTATCACCTGCATCAGTTATTTTTTTCATATCAGATTTTATTTTATTCCCTGTCGCATAGGCATCCTTTTCAAAACCAATATTTCAAAGTCAGAAAAAATGCACGGCACGATAAGATCATTAGCTGGTATCTGACAATCAATCACTATCAATAAATTTGCGTCATCACCGGATTCTACATATTTAAATAAATACCATCATGGTGTCTCAAAATTCCTCCAAGCCAGAGCATGTTCCTTAGATTTTACTCCCAACAACCCCTCTATTTCCCCCCATAAATATTGATTGGCGTCTGTCGATGTAACTATTGCCTCAACAAGACCTGTTGCTATGGCAGTGGCTAATTCATCATTATCTGAAGTTATTCCATCTTCAATATATTTAAACAATAACTCTTTTTTAACACAATCAAGTTCAGAAAATATCGCTACCAAAGACTTACCAATCTGCGAAAATAGCATAATCAACGGTGACTCATCAGGAATCCAATACTCATTAACGGACCCAATTGTTTCTGATATAGAGTCCGAAAAAGAACTAAATTTATCCACATAGTCAGCAATCATTTTATCCATTACTCTCCCCTTAAAGCTCGCTGTAAATCTTTCAATATATTCTCTGCCGCCGACCTTCTCACCAGTAGACAATTCATAAAGCACAGCATCCGCAGTGCTTCTGCAAATAGTCCCATTTTAGTTCAATGCATTTTTTGAGATCCCGGCCAGATTGACCCTGGTTGAGTTGTATCCATTTCTTGTTTGGACCAACATCCCCCCCCCCAATGCTCTACTTTTCCATCAGAATATGGTCACAGTGGCAAAGGTGGAGTTTTCTCTCCGGCTCATGGTGTGACTCCAGTTGCCCCGTCATCTGCTCCGGCGTCAGCCCGTCCCTCTTGACTAAAATTTACACAACTCATTGATAATAAAAAATATTTACATCATCGCTAATTCTTTAATTTTTTCAGTTCTTGTAGCTTGTTTTGAGCACCTATATCACCATTTTTTGAAGCCAATCCCATCCAATAAATAGCTTTGTCCAAATCATAATACTTTGAAAAGGCTGGATTTGTATTGGATAAATAAATACCATAATTATATTGAGCTATGATATTTCCTTGAGATGCAGATATCTCCAAATACCTTAATTGTTCGTCAATGTTATTTATGGTGAAGCAATAATATTGATATAATCGAAATGATGCTTCCGAGTCTCCATCTTTCGATTTGTTTTCAAGCTCGAATTTTTGCCCATCCGTTAGATTATAGATGGTGGAAGTGGATTCCGACCTCCATTTATTACCGTCTCTAGACTTAGCCATTTTGCCACCAAATGTGTAAAATGATACTATTAACATTATAAATATAATAACAAATCGCATTTATTTCCTCATCATATAAATTTATTTTATATCTCCTGCTTTCTGAAGCGTTCCAGTGGTCGTTGATACGGGTTTAATCCCTCCATAAACCCTATCGGATCCTGCGTAATATATCTTCCCTGCCCCGGATTATAGTAACGGTGCCGATTATAATACAGCCCCCGATTCCTCATCATATTGCTGCCTCGGCAGCCGTATCAGTTGTTCCAGGTGATCCGGATTTTCCTGGCCCAATTGGTTTTCCCATTCATCATACTCCCCGCGCCACGCCACCGTATTGTCCGGGGTAATCAGCGCCCCCGCTAAACCCTGGACGATTTTCCCGCCCTTCATAGTCATGTCGTTCTGGCGCGCCGCTAGTTTTCCGCTCATCACTCAATTCCTTTTATTATTTAATTTGATGTGAGGAATAAGGTATGTACGTATTTATCACTTGTGATACTCCTCGTTTTTTATCATTTTCCCCACCAAAAAAAACCATTGAACATATCCACCAAATAAAAACCACCCCCATATTGCCACTGTCAAAACATATTCACTGTGAATGGTTGTAAAAATAAAACCAAAAGACAATAAAAATAAAAACAAAACAATAGCAAATATTATTCCTGTCGGAAATGATATTATTACCATCCCATACATCATAATACTATTCAGTTCACTTATATCGTAATTTGAATCTAACTGAGAAAGTCTAAGTAAAGAAACACATAATATAGAGATTGACATTATTATCCAGATCATTTTTATACTTCTAATAAAGTGTTTCATTATAACACTCCAGTTAAAATAAATCTCATAAGCCGTCCTGCATTATTCCCGGAACATTTCATCTGACATGTTTTTAAAGTATCATTAGACCAATCCTGACAATTATTGACCAATCCAAATTTCATCGGGAACATCCAGTCGGGTAATACGGTATAAAAAGGCCTTGCTCCTTTAAGTTTTTCTTTTAGGTAGCTTTCAATACAATCATTATCTGGTTCGACCGATTCGCACCGGATAGCACCTTCTCTCGTATCGTTGCTCGCTTTTCCTGGTCCTAACATTCCATCAGTTGGCCATTCTCCTCGTTGATCCTGACTACCACAAACATATCCATTTTCCCCGTCAGGAACACAAAGATATTGATGATATAAAGGATTACCCCATATATCAGGGCCACTTGTTTTACCCGTACCTCCTAGTGAATGCAATGGTTTAGTACATTTTAGTGTTTCCAATCCTAATGGATCTATATCTGTGACCGGCTTCAGCGGATATTTATAAAGGTTTCATCCCCCGGCTAATCCGATAGGATCCTGCGTGATATATATTCCCTATCCCGGATTGTAATAACGATTCCGGTTGTAATACAGCCCCGACTCCTCATCGTATTGCTGCTCCGGCAGCCGTATCACCTGCTCCAGGTGCTCAGGGTTTTCCTCACCCGACAGGTTTTCCCATTCATTAAATGCTACTAACTTATACAATACTTCTATTAACGCCGATTAACATCTGCGATAGTCTCTAATAACCACGATAATATAGGTGGTTTTTACCTACTGGTCACGATGCATGCCTCTACTGGCTCTCCTCGTTTGCTGCGTTTTTTCATCACGTAACTTTTCGATAAGGGCATCGACATCACGATCAAAGTGTGATGACTTTTTTATATATCGAATGATATCTTCCGATAAAAATTGGTCGGGATCAATAAGTGCCAACCTAACTAATTTCATCAATTCATCTTTAGATGGTTTCTTCTTTAACCACCAATGAAACGCGCCATTCCGATCATGATCCGAACTATCCTCATGACCAACCTCATATCCATTAAGTTGTTTTAAAAACAATAAATCAGGATACATATCAAGGTCTAACCACTCCATTGGAAAAGACATTAATGTTATAAACTCTATTTTGTTCATAAACCACCTTATTAAACAGGATCCGCACCAGTATATTTAATTTCTCCACCTAACCTTTCGAATATCTCACACATCGACACATCCCCACGCAAACACCCTTCTCGAGCAGCCCCCATTGATATATATTGTAATAGTAAAAGGTCAGCACTCAATAACTTACCAAATTTAAAAATCATCTTCTGCCTGGCAGTTAGAATTTTCTTACTTGCATCAGATAGTTTTCTACAAAATGAGCTTTGTTCCTTTGTCATTTTAGTTGAATCTGCTTCAGAAAGAGGTTTCCATGTATCGGTACTTACACGAGGACCATCATTTTTCGCTAAGTGAATATGATCTGGAGCATGGTCAGGCCGAAAATCTGTGGCCTCCAGGCCAGGGTTCGCATGTACCGAAGTAGGACCATTAGCCCCAGGGATACCTTGTCCAAGGTTAACCAGCCCCAAAGGGTCACTTCTGCTAATCGGATTTAGTGGATACTGGTACAGGTTCCATCCTCCCATCAGCCCAATCGGATCCTGCTTGATGTACCTTCCCTGTTCCGGATTGTAATAACGGTGCCGGTTATAATACAGCCCCGACTCCTCATCGTATTGCTGCCCCGGCAGCCGTATCACCTGCTCCAGGTACGCCGGATTTTCCTCACCCGACAGGTTCCCTATTCACCATATTTCCGCACGTCGACAAAGTTATCTTAAATCTCAGATCAGTCATGCCTATAGATTGTGTACCATGCGAAACATCGAGCCAACCTATCTGGAATATATGGAACATGATCTTTTACCCATTTTTCTATATTTTTTTCCTCTGATATCTCAGCCGCACCACTCCATATTGTGATAAAATCATCCTTAAACTCATCTCCAGAATAAAAAACAAACGCCTCATCGGCACCATATGTTTCTATATAGACGATTGAACTATTTTGCTCTTTAAAAAATTCGAGTATATTTAATCGTTCTGTTTTTAGTTGCCTTTTGATATTATTTTGCAAAGAATCTCTTTGTGTAGCACTCAATTTATCAGACATATTAGTACATGGTGTTTTTGCAAATGAAAAACCACAAGCCAGGCAAAATACTAACGTACATTTAAGTATATTTATTCTTATCCATCTCATTATCTCACATCCCCAAATTTCATATTCACCCGATTTTATTATTTCAAAAAAGCTCTTGACATTTTCCCTTCTTATTCTGCAATCATCTTCATTCATCGCCACATCCAAACGCAGTGCAATTTATTTTCCACATCCCAATGACTTCTCATCGCATTAGCAAATTTTTCTGCTGTTAAATCCGCTGAACTTATATAATATCTCACCCAACATTTCCGGTTCTTTCTTTCCGCTATGTTTCTCTGAACGAAAAGATACCGTCACACATAGTTTTTTAACCCTTCCATTCAAATGTAAAAGAAATTAGCTCATCCGGAACATCACTGACAATATGAGTCACATGTTATTTAACATTCAATGAGAAATATATCTCTTTGTAATCTTTAAATAAGGGTGAATCCCCTACGCCCATAAAAATGAACATTATGTTTGTTGGTGGTAATGCCACCTCTGCCTGAAAGCACTGTTCTATCAGGGAAAGATCATAACAACCATAACTCAAACATTAATTTATGAATTTAGTAATAACGCAACATTGATCTGTAAAATCCAGCACTGACTTGTATTTAAAAAGTTGTATTTAACGTGATAAATATACGACTCCTGGTTATTTTATTCTTTATCCCGGTGTGTACAAAAATATACTTTCATACTCTCGTCATGATGCTGAAGGTTAAATTTAATTCATTTTAAAAGGCTAAAACCAGGATGAAGATCTACCTCGTCACCAAATCAACTTGCCACCACCACCTATATAACTCCGGCCTGGATATGGAAGTATAAACATGTCATCACATTTTTCCCTGGAACACCCCCAGTATATCGTTTCCTTACCATCGGACCATTCTGCCGTGGCAGCAGCATTAATAGAAAAATGCCAATTTTTCTTATTATAAATCAACTCACCCGTTATTTCACAAGGAAACCAGAGCCAAAATCCAGTCATGGTATCACTCATTTCCTTATATTTATCACTTAACGAAAATATTTTTTCTATCTGACTTGCATTTAAAACCCATTTATTGCATAAGTTTCTATCCCCAGACTCTTTATTATAAGGACTCATATAATGGGACTGATTTATTTTTAATATCTTCATATCAGCAAAACAATAACTCACAGAGGATAAAAATAGAATCACAAAAATAATCACATTATTCGCTTTCATATTAACACCCTATCCAGGTCGAACGCATACCTTTGTCGTTTAGTCGAGCGACGGCGGGCATATAATTTTCCTCATTATATATTGATGTGATTTCGTATCATTGCAATTATAATATTAAAGTTATCTTACTCAGTTTAGTAAAAAAAGGCAGAACATGTTTGACGTCAATATTATTCAACACTTCTATGAAGAAGTACAAATTCAAAATAACAGTTTGCACTTGCTTTTTGATTAAATAATGAGAAACTTTTACCTGACTTGTTCTTTGCCTAATTACTACAAATCCGTGAGTTTGTACTCGATTTTACATTATTGTCGATAGTCAGGAATTATTCATATACAATTCAGTAAATTTGACAAATTCGTTTCAGAATGACCTTGCTTTTATGTAAACTTCATTCATCTTTCAAATCGTCTCATATAATGTTTTCATGCAAATTTTCTTGTTATACACATTGAAAACATATAACAAAAATATGTTCACGACATATCCAATTAATATTTCATACCATCATCAATTTCATCATCATAATTTATGAAATATAGAATTATTTTAGTGTAATACGTTTGAGTGGCAACCACTTACCAGGCTGAGAATATGAAAACATTTTTCCTTTTATATAATATGCTTTTCCTTTATTGCTTATCTCAAATTGCGGTGATGGATATGGACATGCATTTTCCTCGTCGCCGTTATAGTATAATGCCAAAACACCAGAATTGATTTTTAAAGAGTAGTCACCAATGCATGTTATCCCCGCATGCCAGGTTGTCATGGATAAAGAAGCACGATTATTTTTACTATCTATCTTTAAATTATATTGTAAAAAAACCTGACTCCCATCATTTAACTGCTCGCCAAGTTCCTCGACTCTAAAGTTACCATCCCATTGAGTTTGAGTAATTGCAAAAGAATTTGCGCACCATAAGCAAGGAAAAATAAATAGATATTTTATAAAATCGCTCATACCACTAACCCCTGATTTAATATGTAGAAGGTATCAATTCAGTATTCAGCATTGTCACACTATACACAAAATCACTCAAGTTGCATCAAGGCGGCAATGATTTGCTATTGCGCAATGCGTAAAAAACATCAAGAAAAATATATTTTCATAATAAAATATACTAATAAGTAGATTAAATGGATTCCATCTTATCAATACGTAATTAACATTTTCTGTTCAACCTCAACCTAATTTCCTCTTAGTACTGAGTATGTCTGCGATCATTAATTGCATCTCTGATGATATCTCGTAAAAAAATAACGCTACCGCCATACCCTGGTTTACAAACCTGCACCCCCTAAGATTACTCTCTTATCTACATTAAGAATATCATTGTGTTTTTTTTCGGAATATATAAAGATTCCCCATAGTGGATACATAACGTGAGCCAAATTAGTCAAAGACGGGATCACTGACGCTATAATAAGTCAAATGACCTTTTGTATTTTCTTTAATGCATGTTGCCGAGGTGATTTCACCTTTATTTTTTAGTGAATTAGTTTCATATTCAGGAAATGCTTTATTTAAATTCTGAATATTGAGGGGGTGCCATAACATCCTGATAGCAGAAAGATATAAATAAGCAGCTATTTACCCTGATTAAACATATATGCCTCACGCACTACAATCTTCCGTGACCAAATCCAGCAGCGTTAAACTCCACCCTTTGCCCAAGCCATGAAGTTCGCTCAGATGAAAAATCAAACCATCACCCCATTTTTTCGGCACTGCCACCACTCGCTCTGATTGCAGCTCAAGCCGCCTAGCGTTTGCTATACGGGTATCCGACGCCTGATCCCCACTATCCGCTCCATTCACCATGCTAAACGTCAGCAGCGCATTATTAGTACCGGTATAGCTGACAAAAAAACCGGCGTGATCCCATCCCTTTTCACAAACGTACTCAGCCTCCGTGTGGTGATCAAATTCGTTATCCACAGGAATATGCTCTGAAAACCAACCTACCTGCCCTAACAGGTAGTTAAAGTCAGGTATCGGTTTATTAATATCAAATTTTTTCATCCACTTATAATCAAACCCAGCCCCAATTCGGTACAGCACATACATCCCGACTTTTTTATCAATCAGGGCATTAATTTTCGCGTTGTCTCGCTGCTGAAAAGCGATAATCACCTGTCTTGCCGTCTCTTCAAACGACGGAGCGGCACAAACGGGATGCGCGACCATTCCCAGCAGACTCAACGCGATGGCCGTGCGGCTCATTTTCATCATTGGCTCTCCATTAACATCCGGTGTTCTATTAGCGCCAATATACTCTCGCAATATTTACTCGGCCTGTCCGTAAGCGTACAATGCCCGCCCTTAAAGTGAGGACTCTCCTCAAGCCGCCTCATCAGGTGAGGCGGATCTGACCTGTCATCAGAACGAGAAAATGATGTTTAAACCAGAACTTCTTTCGCCGGCGGGAACGCTGAAAAATATGCGTTACGCTTTCGCTTACGGTGCCGATGCCGTCTATGCGGGCCAACCGCGCTACTCTTTACGCGTGCGTAATAACGAATTCAATCACGAAAATTTGCAGCTTGGCATCAACGAAGCCCACGCGCTCGGAAAAAAATTCTACGTGGTGGTGAACATCGCCCCGCATAACGCCAAGCTCAAAACCTTTATCCGTGACCTGAAACCCGTCGTCGAGATGGGCCCGGATGCGCTGATCATGTCCGATCCAGGGTTGATTATGCTGGTACGCGAGCACTTCCCGGCAATGCCGATTCACCTGTCGGTACAGGCTAATGCCGTAAACTGGGCGACGGTAAAATTCTGGCAGCAGATGGGGCTGACCCGTGTGATTCTCTCCCGCGAGCTGTCACTGGAAGAGATTGAGGAAATTCGCCAGCAGGTGCCGGATATGGAAATAGAAATTTTCGTCCACGGCGCGCTATGCATGGCCTATTCCGGCCGCTGCCTGCTTTCCGGCTACATCAATAAACGCGATCCGAACCAGGGCACCTGCACCAATGCCTGCCGTTGGGAATATAACGTGCAGGAAGGAAAAGAAGACGTTGTCGGCAACATCGTGCATAAGCACGAACCGATTCCGGTACAGAACGTTGAGCCGACGCTCGGTATCGGCGCGCCGACGGATAAAGTGTTTATGATAGAAGAGGCCCAAAGACCGGGCGAATACATGACCGCGTTCGAAGACGAGCATGGCACCTATATCATGAACTCAAAAGATTTACGCGCTATCGCCCACGTGGAGCGCCTGACGAAAATGGGCGTCCACTCGCTGAAAATCGAAGGCCGCACCAAATCCTTTTATTACTGCGCCCGTACCGCGCAGGTCTACCGTAAGGCCATCGACGACGCCGCCGCGGGTAAACCCTTCGACCCTACGCTGCTGGAAACGCTGGAAGGTCTGGCTCATCGCGGCTATACCGAAGGTTTCCTGCGTCGCCATACGCACGACGATTACCAGAATTACGAGTACGGGTACTCCGTTTCCGAACGCCAGCAATTTGTCGGCGAGTTCACCGGCGAGCGTAAAGGCCAACTGGCGGCCGTGGCGGTGAAAAATAAATTCTCCGTTGGCGATAGTCTGGAGCTGATGACACCGCAGGGAAATATCAATTTCACCCTGGAACAGATGGAGAACGCCAAAGGCGACGCTATGCCGGTGGCACCTGGCGATGGCTATACCGTCTGGATGCCCGTCCCGCAGGACGTTACGCTGGATTACGCACTATTGATGCGTAATTTCTCAGGCGAATCAACGCGTAACCCCCATGCTAAGTAGTTAATTGCGGTTATTTTTTCATGGCGGGAAGATTCTTAGAAATTGATCACATACCGCTTCGCTCAATGCGGGTATTATTCAACGCGCTGAAAAACATAACCCATAAATGCTAGCTGTACCAGGAACCACCTCCTTGGCCTGCGTAATCTCCCTTACGCAGGCTTATTTTTTGCGTATAATCCATAAAAAAGTGGTACTTCCCGCCATATCCAAAATTGACCACACTAACCAAAGCGCAAATGGGCGCTTAGGTTTAGAGACCTCCCCTATCCATTGCCAGCCAGCAAGTCACAATCCTCCCCGCATCCGGTCGGACTCAGGACTTAGCATTCTGACGTTTACGTTTAACATCAGTGAATTAAATCAATAACTGCTTTGTGAGAACTTACACAAAAAGTTTCCAGATTATTAAATTAAGGTTAAAAACTGATAATTTAAGCGTGCAAAGGTATGGCACGTTTTAATGCCGCTTTTACAAGGATTAAAATAATGTTTCCCGGATTAGAGGTTTGATTTCATGTCAAAGTAATACTCAAACCATCGCACCTACGCTCAGTCCACCTTCATCAGGCCATGTAAGTTTTGCTGGGATTGATTATCCTCTATTGCCACCAGATCACCAAATCCCCTTCCCACCGTCACGTATAATCAGTATCCAGAGTTATTCCTTTATCCTGTAAAATGTGATACAGATTCTCCATTGATCTAATAACTACCTCAATTTCACATTCAAGTTTCTCTACAGAACTTTCATTGAGTGAGAAGTTGAGAGCCAGTAATAATGATTGTGAGTTATTATCATAACACAAATGTGGTCCATTATTCTCTGCAAACCATAAATTAGCATTGAGAAATTCAAAAGCAAGATTATTATTATCCGGAGGTCTTCCGCAAAAACCGTATATCATTATATACTCACTGTTAGTGCTTGTTAGTAAGATACGGTAACGGTTATCTATAATAAATGAGCATAATCTGTTTTCGTCAAAGACAATTGAATCGGTATTTAATTTTAGTGAAAACTGTCTTAATAAGCGATCGGCTCTTGAATACATAACACCCCATACTCTATCTAAAGCGTTCCTATATAAGTCATAAGCCTCTGGTCTGGACGCTTAACACCCCGTGTCATCGTCGGAATTCGTCTTTTCCCTATGACTTGCTGTGTTTGCTCATTTATGGCCAGGCTGGCCGGGTTCTGATGCCATTTGCGCTAAGGTATAGTCCGGCGCATATTCCCATCATACCAATTCCCCCCATGCCAAACGATGCGCCTAAAACCGTCAGGGCGGTAGTATATGCAGTACCACTACTGACACTGGCGACAGCCCCTGAGCATACCCCACTGAAAACACCTGTAAACAATGCCGTGGTTCCCAGGCACATTAAACATCTGGGTTTATTGCCGTAAGCGTTAAAATCAACGATTTCAGCTACCGGTTTTTCGTCATTACCCCGTTCAGAAGGAGGGAGCAATGGCGTTTGCGCATTCACGCCTGAAGTGACATTCATATAAACCTCTTCATGCACATGCCTGTTTATGTTTATGAGAAAAGCGATACATCAGGCAACGGTACGACTATAGGACACCGCGCTAAGCCATCATCTAAATAGGTTTTATTTGATATATAGTAGCGTGCTTCTAATAGTGCGCCGTGTTTCTGCTAAAGAGTCTAAAGAACATTTCGATTTTATGCTATTAAAAAGTATGTTTGGTAATAAATATCAGGTTTTTATCTGATATTATGAAGTTTGAAATTAATACTGATAACTGACGTATGTTCGTCTTGTTAATTCTCCGTTTCGTTATTAAAGGCGCTATATCGGAAAGCGTCTGACTACCCCTTGTGGTTTCCTTGCACTCTTACAAGCGATACTCAATGCGCATACCGGCATCTCTCTTGTCGCCATTTGCCTTAAACCATGCTTCGCTTACCGCTGCGTACAGTAGGAAGAAAAACGGTAAAGCAATAAGTGCGCAACATTTCAATTTTCATCCTGTTCTGACCTCGCTTTTTCATTTCTGCTATACACTTTCTGGAGATTGTTGTTCAACCTATTAAGGCATAACGGATGGCTAACTTTCCCGCCAGCTTACTGATCCTCAATGGCAAAAGCGCTGATAACCAGCCGCTACGTGAGGCCATTACTCTACTTCGCGACGAAGGCATACAGATTCACGTTCGGGTAACCTGGGAAAAAGGCGACGCGCAGCGTTACGTTGATGAAGCCCGTAGACTGGGCGTTGAAACGGTGATTGCCGGCGGCGGAGACGGTACCATTAATGAAGTGTCGACCGCGCTCATCCAGATCCGCGACGGCGTAGCCCCTGCACTGGGCCTTTTGCCGCTCGGCACTGCCAACGATTTTGCCACCAGCGCCGGTATTCCTGAAGCGCTGGACAAAGCGCTGAAACTGGCGATTGCCGGAAACGCGATGGAAATTGATATGGCCAGGGTCAATGATAAAACCTGTTTTATCAATATGGCGACGGGCGGTTTTGGCACCCGCATTACCACCGAAACGCCGGAAAAACTTAAAGCCGCGTTGGGCGGCGTCTCCTATCTTATTCACGGTCTGATGAGAATGGATACGCTGACCCCTGACCGCTGCGAAATACGTGGCGAAAACTTTCACTGGCAGGGAGATGCGCTGGTGATCGGCATCGGCAACGGTCGTCAGGCCGGCGGCGGGCAGCAATTATGTCCCACCGCGCTGATTAACGACGGACTGTTACAGCTACGGATTTTTACCGGCGAAGAACTGCTGCCGGCGCTGTTTTCCACACTCACGCAGTCAGATGACAATCCGAATATTATTGACGGCGCCTCGGCGTGGTTTGATATTCATGCGCCGCATGAAATCACGTTTAATCTGGATGGCGAACCACTCAGCGGACAAGAATTTCATATTGAGGTGCTGCCTGGCGCATTACGCTGTCGACTGCCACCAGACTGCCCGTTGCTACGTTAATAACACCTGCCGCTGGCCGGATGCGTTCACATCCGGCTTTTCTTCGTTGAACTCAGGCGATGGTGACTTTGCTATCCAGATAGACATCCTGTACGGCGTTAATCAACTTCACGCCATCAGCCATCGATTTCTTAAAGGCTTTACGTCCCAGAATTAGCCCCATTCCACCGGCTCGTTTGTTGATCACCGCGGTACGAACCGCGTCGCCGAGATCAGTGTCGCCGCCGTCCGCGCCGCCGGAGTTGATAAGCCCGGCGCGTCCCATATAGCAGTTCGCCAACTGGTAACGTACCAAATCGATCGGGTTATCGCTGGTCAGTTTGCTGTACACGCGGTCGTCGGTATAGCCGAAGTTGACCGCTTTATAACCGCCATTATTCTCGGCCATTTTCTGTTTCACGATATCCGCGCCAATCGTAGCGGCCAGATGGTTGGCTTGCCCCGTCAGGTCAGCGGATACATGGTAATCGACGCCGTCTTTTTTAAAGGAAGAATTACGCAGGTAAGCCCACAATACGGTCACCATACCCAGCTCATGCGCACGCTCAAAAGCGGCGGAGATCTCTTCAATCTGGCGACGGGACTGTTCCGAACCGAAATAGATCGTCGCTCCTACCGCCACGGCGCCCATATTGAACGCCTGCTCAACGCTGGCGTACAGGGTCTGATCGTACTCTGTCGGATAGCTCAATGTTTCGTTGTGATTCAGTTTGACCAAAAACGGAATACGGTGCGCATAGCGCCGTGAAACCGAGGCCAGTACGCCGTAGGTAGAGGCCACGCAGTTACAGCCGGCCTCAATCGCCAATTCAACAATGTTTTTTGGGTCAAAGTAGCGCGGGTTGGCCGCAAAAGAGGCGCCGGCGGAGTGCTCCACTCCCTGATCGACGGGCAGTATCGAAAGGTATCCTGTTCCCGCCAGACGTCCAGTATTATAGAGCGTCTGCATATTACGCAGAACGGCTGGTGGACGATTATTGTCAATCATCACCCGGTCAACGTAATCCTTGCCGGGTAGATAAAGCTGATCGGAAGGAATGGTCATACAACGATGCTGTAAAAGGCTGTCGGCGTCTTTGCCAAGCAACTGCGCAATATCAGTCATAGCTATGCTCCCGTAAGTTCCGATAGGGTATCGGAAGGTGAATAGTCCTGCCCCGCAGATTGCGGGTCGCAATAAGCCTGGTACTGACCGACCATTTTTGCCAACTTTAGCGCATTTTTTCGGCGCTATCTGCTGACTCGATTCACGTCCGAAAAAGTGTTAGTTCGGTCAAAATTAACGCTCAATGGTATTTAAAAGGTATTATTAAATGGTATTGTCATGGCGTACCTTACCTGTCATGAAGGATTCAAAAATGAAAACGACCTTTAAACTGTCGTTCATGATGTTCGTGGAGTGGTTTATCTGGGGCGCCTGGTTCGTCCCCCTGTGGCTATGGCTAAATAAAAGCGGGTTTTCCGCCGGTGAAATAGGCTGGTCTTATGCCTGTACCGCCATTGCGGCGATCCTGTCGCCGATTCTGGTCGGCTCCGTTACCGACCGTTTTTTCTCGGCGCAAAAAGTCCTGGCGGTACTGATGTTTGCGGGTGCCGTACTGATGTATTTCGCGGCACAGCAAACCACCTTTGCCGGATTCTTTCCGCTGCTCCTGGCCTATTCATTGACCTATATGCCGACCATCGCGCTGACAAACAGCATTGCCTTCGCTAACGTACCGGACGTTGAACGCGATTTTCCACGCATTCGCGTTATGGGAACCATTGGGTGGATTGCCTCCGGCCTCGCCTGTGGATTCTTGCCGCAAATGTTAGGCTATAACGATATTTCCCCCACCAACATTCCACTGCTCATAACCGCCGCAAGTTCAGCGTTGCTGGGCGTATTTGCGTTCTGTCTGCCAGACACGCCGCCAAAAAGCACCGGCAAGATGGATATTAAAGTGATGCTGGGGCTGGATGCGCTGGTTCTGCTGCGCGATAAAAACTTTCTCGTTTTCTTCTTCTGTTCCTTCCTGTTTGCGATGCCGCTGGCCTTCTACTACATCTTCGCTAACGGCTATCTGACAGAAGTGGGAATGAAAAACGCCACCGGCTGGATGACGCTCGGCCAGTTCTCTGAAATCTTCTTTATGCTGGCGCTACCCTTTTTCACTAAGCGCTTTGGTATTAAAAAGGTATTATTACTTGGTCTTATTACCGCCGCGATCCGCTACGGCTTTTTTGTCTATGGCGGCGCGGAGACGTACTTCACTTACGCCCTGCTGTTCCTCGGTATTTTGCTGCACGGCGTAAGTTACGATTTCTACTACGTCACCGCCTACATTTATGTCGATAAAAAAGCGCCGGTTCATATGCGTACCGCTGCGCAAGGGCTTATCACCCTCTGCTGTCAGGGATTCGGCAGCCTGCTGGGCTATCGTCTCGGCGGCGTGATGATGGAAAAAATGTTTGCTTATCCGCAACCGGTTAACGGTCTGACATTCAACTGGGCGGGCATGTGGACGTTTGGCGCAGTGATGATTGCCGTCATCGCGCTACTGTTTATGATTTTCTTTCGCGAATCGGACAAAGAGATCACTGCTATTGACGATCGCGATATTGCGTTGACACAAGGGGAAGTAAAATGAAAGCAGAACGTATTCTCGGTGCTCTTTACGGGCAAGCGTTAGGGGATGCGATGGGAATGCCCTCTGAGCTGTGGCCGAGAACGCGCGTCAAAGCGCATTTCGGCTGGATTGACCGCTTTCTGCCCGGGCCAAAAGAGAATAATGCCGCCTGCTATTTTAACCGCGCGGAGTTTACGGATGATACCGCAATGGCGCTCTGCCTGGCCGACGCGCTACTCGAATGCGAAGGCAACATTGATCCCGAGATTATTGGGCGTAACATCCTCGCCTGGGCGGAACGCTTTGATGCGTTCAATAAAAATGTACTCGGCCCGACGTCAAAAATTGCGCTGAACGCGATTCGCGACGGCAAACCCATCGCGGCGCTGGAAAACAACGGCGTGACTAACGGCGCGGCCATGCGCGTTTCGCCGTTGGGCTGCCTGTTGCCGCCAACTAACCTGACAGCCTTTATAGCAGAAGTAGCGTTAGCCTCCAGCCCGACGCATAAATCCGATCTGGCGGTGGCTGGCGCCGTGGTTGTCGCCTGGGCCGTCTCGCGAGCGGTTAACGGCGACACGTGGCAAAGTATTGCCGACTCGCTCCCCGCCGTCGCCCATCAGGCGCAGACAGCGCGTATTACCACGTTTAGCGCCTCGCTATCGGCACGTCTGGAACTGGCGCTAAACATTGTCCGCCACGCCGACGGCGTCGAATCTGCCAGCGAACAGCTCTATCAGATCATCGGCGCGGGAACCAGCACCATTGAATCGGTTCCCTGCGCTATCGCCATGGTGGAGCTGGCGAATACCGATCCTAACCGCTGTGCCGTGCTGTGCGCTAACCTCGGCGGCGATACCGACACTATCGGCGCGATGGCTACCGCCATTTGCGGCGCGTTGCACGGGGTAAGCGCCATTAACCCCCAGTTAAAGCAAACGCTGGACGAGGTTAATCAGCTGGATTTTGCGCGCTATGCCGTTGCGCTGGCGAGTTATCGTCAACGGCGGGAGGCACTATGAACGGCGCACGGTTGCTGACATTATTACCGACCCTGCATACCCGGCGTCCGCTCACCGTTATCGGCGCGGCAGTAATCGATATCATTGCCGACGCCTGGACGTTGCCGCGTCGCGGAGGCGATCTTGAACTGCAACAACAAAGCGTCAATGTCGGCGGCTGTGCGCTGAATATTGCCGTGGCGTTGAAACGGCTGGGGATTGACGCCAGCAATGCGCTGCCGCTGGGCCAGGGCGTGTGGGCGGAGAGAATTCGCCGCCGTCTGGCAAAAGAGGGATTATCCAGCGTGATTGACGCGGTTGAAGGAGATAACGGCTGGTGTCTGGCGTTAGTCGAACCGGATGGCGAACGCACGTTTATGTCTTTTAGCGGCGTGGAAAACCAGTGGAATGCGGACTGGCTGTCGCAGCTCAGGACACCGCGGGGCAGTCTTGTCTACCTGTCCGGCTATCAACTGGCCTCGTCCTGTGGCGAGCCACTGATCCAGTGGCTGGAAACCGTCGACGATGTCACGCCTTTTATCGATTTTGGCCCACGAATCGGTGATATTACAGACGATGTAATGGCGCGCATTATGGCCTGCCGACCCATCGTCTCCCTCAATCGCCAGGAAGCCATCATCGCTGCGGAACGCGCCGGGCTTGCGACCGATACGCGCACTTTCGGCGAAGCATGGGTAAACCGCTTTTCCGCGCCGCTGGTGGTGCGCCACGATAAAGACGGAGCGTGGTATTTTAGCGCGCAATCTTCCGGCGTTGTGCCAGCGTTTCCGGCAACCGTGGTGGATACCATCGGCGCAGGCGACAGCCATGCTGGCGGCGTGCTGGCAGGACTGGCGTCAGGCTGGCCGCTCGCGGATGCCGTACTGCTGGGAAATGCGGTGGCAAGCTGGGTGGTCGGGCATCGCGGCGGCGACTGCGCGCCCACGCGCGAGGCGCTACTCCTCGCACACAAAAACGTATAGGTCGCTACGACAATAACTGATGCTGTATTCAATAGGCCGCTGCTGCTGATCGAGCGCCACCTGCTTAATCACCAGCACCGGCACTTTACCATCCATTTGAATATGCGACTGAAACTCATCATCCGGCATCCGGGCGCTGACGCGGGATCGGGTACGCTGAGGGTAAATGTGCTGGCGACGAAAATAGTCATACAACGAAATGCCAATCGCGTCGACATCATGAATCAGATGCGCGGGCACCCAGGACTCTTCAATCGATACCGCATCCTCATCAACATAACGAATGCGTTTGAGTAAAAAGACGTCGCTGCCTGCGGGGATCGCCAGATGCTGCGCGACCTCATCCGGACAACTTACCACGCGTTTGTTAACCCATAGCGTATCCGGTTTTTTGCCGCGCAAGACAACCTGCTGAGAAAATCCCCGCGCCTCTTTCAGGGAATATTCAAAGATATTATTGACTTGCGTACCGTAGCCGCGGGCGCGCGTGACGACACCCTCTTCTTCCAGCGCCTGCATCGCTTTCCGTACCGTGATACGCGAGACGCCGGTAAGCTGGCTGAGATCGCGTTCGCCAGGCAAAATATTACCGTGCTCAAGAATACCGCTGCGCACGGCATCCTTTACCGTCTGGGCAAATTTCATGTATAGCGGCGTATTATCCGCCGCTGAAATTCGTTCATTCAGTTGCGCGATGAGCCGGGTATGCGCTTGTTCCATTTATCTTTCCTGACGACGGGTCTGTAGGCAGTATACTACCACCACGCGTGGAAATGATGTACCGGACCAATGCCCTTCCCCACTTCCAGCGTGTCCGCCTGCGCCAACGCCGCCGAAAGCCATGCCTTCGCCTCGTTTACCGTCTCTCCCCAACAGCGATGCCGGGGCCGTAACGCCGCCAGCGCCGCCGACAGCGTACAGCCCGTCCCATGCGTATTTTTGGTGTTCACACGCGGCGCGCTAAAACGTTGCTCGCCCTCACGGGTAAAGAGCCAGTCCGGGCTTTGCGCATCCTCTAAATGCCCGCCTTTCATCAATACCGCTTCACACCCCATCGCCAGTAACGCCCGCCCCTGCGCCAGCATCTCCTGTTCCGTACGCGCATGGGGCGCATCCAGCAACGCTGCGGCTTCCGGCAAATTAGGCGTAATCAGCGATACCTGCGGCAACAGCCGGACGCGTAATGTTTCTATCGCAGAGGGCGAGAGCAGCGGATCGCCGCTTTTCGCCAGCATCACCGTATCCAGCACCACATTACGTACATGATGACGCTGTAACCGTTCCGCCACGGTCTCGACAATATCGGTTTCCGCCAGCATCCCGATTTTCGTGGTATCAATGCGCACATCGCTGAACACGGAATCAAGTTGAGCGGCGACAAAGCCCGGCTCTATCCGGTACACCGACTGTACGCCACAGGTATTTTGCGCCACCAGCGCGGTGATGACCGAACAGCCATACGCGCCCAGCGCGGAAAAGGTCTTGAGATCCGCCTGGATACCGGCCCCGCCGCTGGGATCGGTACCGGCAATCGTCAGCGCGTTAATTCGTTGCATTGGCCGCCTCCACATCCAGATGATAGAGCGCATCAAGAAAAGCCGGGATGAAGCTACCCGGTCCTTCGCTACGCTCTGCCGCGGCCTGTCCAGCCAGTTTCATCCAGCAGCAGGCCGACGCGACATTGTCCAGCGCGGCGCCCGGTAACGCGCAACTGGCGGCGACGACCGCCGACAACGCGCAGCCGGTGCCTACAATGCGAGTCATTAACGGATCGCCGCCGGGAATGCTCAGCGTGCGCTGACCATTAGTGACGTAATCTATCTCTCCGGTAACCACAACGATGCAGTCTATCTGACGCGCCAGCGCCTGCGCCGCAGGCAGTGCGGCCAACGCCGCCTCGGTGGTATCTACGCCGCGTCCGCCCAGCGCCATGCCGGATAACGCCAGGATTTCCGAGGCGTTGCCGCGTATTGCCGCCGGGCGCAGGGACAAGAGATCCAGGCAAAATCGCCGACGAAATTCCAGCGCGCCCACCGCGACAGGATCAAGCGTCCACGGCGTTTTGGCATCATAAGCGCTTTCTACCGCCCCACGCATCGCGTCAGCGCGTGAGGCAGTTAATGTTCCGACATTAATCAGCAAGGCGTTGGCGATGGCGGCAAACGGTCTGGCCTCGACAGGATCAATCACCATGGCGGGTGAAGCGCCCAGCGCCAGCAACGTATTGGCGGTAAACGTTTGTACGACGTCATTCGTCATACAGTGCGTAAGCGGGGAGAGCGCGCGAAAGTGTTTTAACGTATGCGCCGCAAGCGTGCGGCAGTGCAGGTCAGGCTGCATGGTTCAGCTCCTGCCCGCGTGAAGAAGGGACACGAGCAGTGTCAGACTTCCCTACGCTGGCATTATCCAGATCAGGTGGTACGGGTATTTCTCAGCCTTCACAAAGAAGGGCACCCCGAGTCGTCAAGCCCCACCGTGTTAAGCGGGGTTTCGCTATTAAGCATACTGTCTGCGCCAGACAATGTAAATTTACAGCCAGCCGCGGACGATAATTTCAGCGTTATCAGATAGTTCTCAAAACCTATTCGGTTCTGGCAAACTTGCTGGCGGATATGTTGCTGCACGACGCTTTCGTTTACACTTTTTACGAAAAGGGGCGTGAGATAACAAAATAGCGCTTGTCAGATACGCCACCAGCAGAAATGATACACACGATGTTAACTGACCCGCATATGTGGAGGGTAAAAGTATGAAAAGTAAGTTGCTGCCTTGCGCGCTGTTGCTTGCAACCAGTTTTGCATGGGCCGCCCCCGCGACAACGGGCATTGATCAATATGAGTTAAAAAGCTTTATCGCCGACTTCACCCACTTCAAGCCCGGCGATACCGTTCCGCAGATGTACCGCACCGATGAGTACAATATTAAACAGTGGAAATTACGTAATCTGCCCGCGCCAGATGCCGGTACTCACTGGACCTATATGGGCGGCGCGTATGTACTGATTAACGATACCGATGGAAAAATTATCAAAGCCTATGATGGCGAGATTTTTTATCATCGATAATGATGTACGCACTCTTTGTATAAAGAGTGCGTACAGCATAAAATTAATTATAAGATACCACGATTAATGCTTTCGATTGTAATGGCCCCGCTTTAACTTTTGCAGGATCGAGAACATAATATGTGGCAAAGACAGGAATAGCTTCCACCGAATTCACTGCGCTGCCTTTGGCATAGGTTTTGAAAATACTGTTTATTGTTGCTCCTTTGTTTATTTTAAGCAGGCTCCGATTTGAATCTCTTAAGATAAACCCAACGCCATTATCGTTATCCGGTTTCAGGACTGCTTCATTCTCATCCCAGACTAAATCACTACGTAGATTTACCGCTATTTGCCGTGATGTCAGCATCGCATTCCGCACCTGATTTTTGCAATCCAGAATAATATCACCCTGCTTAGAAAACTCACTAACCTCTCCTTTAGCACGGAGTTTAGTCATAGGCACCGGGTCCAGTGTGATGGTGAGATTCTGGGGGGCGCAGGTAGTTTCTTTACGGTTGTAATTTATCGTTAAATTGGCTTTATAAACGCCTTTCCCATTCAGATCAGTGATAACGTTTGCAACACACTCTCTATTCCCCCAACAGCCAATATACTTTAAAATAAATACCACCCAATCGCTACCGCTCCATTGATTCTTTGCACCCGACATCACCGTTATATTATCTATCGTAACCGAGTACCCCCCCCTGGCAGACACAGTCACCGCCTCCAATGAGTTTATTTCTGAAATCGTTATCTTATAGGGGGCTTCAATTACACCGTTTTGGTTGCGCATATTTATCGCACTACTGCTTTGCCATTCAACTTTTAATTTTAACTTAACACTATCATTCGGCCCCATACCGATAATATGATCGGATGTCTCTAATTTAGTCACAACATCACTATTAGAACAATTGGCATCAGTGAAACCATTTGTAATAATGGCTGACTCCTCCCCCCCCAGCATTAAGCTATCGGATTGAATCGTATAATCCTTCGTGTTGGTTAAGGTCGCATTACACGCCGCGTAACCCAACTGCGTAAACTGCATCATTATTAATAAAAATAGTAGTCTTTTCATGGCGTCACCTAAAGATTACCGACAAATATAAACGTTATTTTCATCAATCTGTTTATCAAAAGTGATCTTACAGAAAAGACCCTGTTGTTTATCTGTTGCGATTTTTACCGAAACGGGAACCTTTTCAGTACGAATAAATACCCGGCTCCCCTGACCTACCAGTCCTACATTATTTCCCTCGTCATCTTCCACTTCATAACCAAACGTTAAAGGCTCGCCATCTGCGCGCCGCGCCAGGAAATAAAAAGGTTTACTGGTCTCTGTTTCAAAATGAACCAATACTACGGCTCCGCGATAAGGCACTGTAACTTTTCGATTTCCCAACAGGGCGACATCGCTTTCACTCTCAGAGACATCAAGAGAGATAAAATTTTGCCGGTATGGCGTCAATGCTTCAAATACGGCATAACCTTTTGCATTGGTACGTAAATAGGGACGCCCCTGCACCGCCGCGCCTTCCAGGTACGGCGCGTTAATAATCGCGATAGTATCATTAAGGCGAGAGGCTAAATGCACGCCATCGGCCCATGCAACCAGCCCTCCCTGAATATTTCCGCCCACCTGATGGTATTTATTGGACTGGCTGTAACTGCCGCCGACTGTCGCCAGCGGGGCGTTCCAGGTTACCGATCCCCCGAATGTCGTTTGGTGTTCCTGTCGCTGCTGGCTGAGGTTAGTCGTATAATTAAACTGATCGCGATTACCGAACGTGCCGCTAAGGCTGGTGTTATTCGCCTCATAACCTTGATCGTCAAAGGTGGTGGAATTCGATAAATGGATATCACGATTTCCCCCATTCTCCTTTAATCCCCATGTTAAGGGAATCGATAAATAGATATTAAAGCGCTTATCTTCACGGTTATTGCTGTCATACGTCTGAGTTGCCGATAGCGTAAAACTGAGCCGCTGCCAGGTATTACTGTAGCTTAACTGATAATCCTTTCCCGTGCCGCTACGCCCCCAATAGTCGCGCCACAGAGCGCTGGCAGTAAAATATCCCCACCCATCGGGTAACGTCTGATTAATATTGAGAGTGAAAGTATTTTTACGCCCAAAGTCATTCTCATAATAATCAGCAATATCATAAATATCGTCATCATCGCGACGATAGTTATCCCGGTTATTAGCCCAGACATGATCGTTAAAAGTGCGATAATCACGTGATGAGTAGCGATACGCTGCCAGAGAAAAATGGGTGGCCGATTGCGGGAGATATTTATTCCAGGCAACCTGGTAGCTTTCCCCATCAAAAACATCGCCATTATCCTGCTTGCTATGAGACAACGTACCGTCGACAGATACCGCGCCAATCAGCGTGTTCCATCCTGTGCCAAGGGTAAATGAGCGATAATCGCTGGCTAACATCGTTCCGCCATACAACGTTAGCAGGTTATTGACCCCGTACTGATAGGTTCCCTGGAGAAAATCAGTTTGCTGAGAGGCTCCTTCAATTCTGCTTCGTCCGGCGGCGAAATCATATTTTGCTACGCCGGGCTGCACCATATTGGGAACGGAAGAATACGGAACAATAAACCGTGAAACAGTACCGTCAGCCTCTTTAACGCTCACGTCCAGATCGGCTCCCCCCCCTGCCAGCTGAAGATCTTCAAATACAAAGGGGCCAGGCGGAACTTCTTTTTGATAAACAATGAAGCCATTCTGTTCAACCGTCACCAGGGCGTTACTTTGCGCCACGCCACGCACAACCGGAGCGAAATTTTGCTTAGAGTGCGGCAGCATTTGCATATCACGCCAGAAGCGCACCCCGCGAAAGCGCACCGTATCAAACATATCCCCGCTGGTGTACTGTTCCCCCAGACGCATTGTCCCCAGTACCGCCGGGAAATCACGTTCCAGATACAGAGTATTGCTCTGCCATTTGCCAGCTGAATTTTCACTTTTGGAAAAATTAGCGTTAGAATGTAATTGCCATCCAAGCAGATTCAATCCGCTGACAAAATTTGCGTAAGTATTTTTCTCACTACCGCCGCTTTTATAATGGCTGTAATATTCGCTGGCATAATACGATGTATAAAAAGCGTTAATTCCACGGTCCCATGTCTCTGGAGACGCATAGCCCGCTTCATATTCCAGCACATAAGCCTGAGGGACGCTCAGATAAAGGTTAAAAGCGGCAGTGTCATAAGAAACACTACCTCCATGAACCACCGTTTTCAGCGCAATACATTCATTTTCTACTGTTGTACTCTGCGGGGTAAATTTAATTCCCAGGCTGGCGATCAGGTCCGGAGAAATACAGGTGCTATCGGGGTCATCCTGAATATTAACCTCATAAGTTCCACGCCATTCTTTATTGACATAAACGTCCATTTCATAAACGCCAGCCATGGGTTTGGTGCTATCAATCTGATAACGGGACACCTTTTCACCTTTCAACCCACCGAACATAAAGTTAGTATCGAATGTTTCTTCTTCAGCCCAGGCGGGTGAAATAAGTAATGCTGCAAAAAGTGACAGCGTGATGGCGTTTAACTTTTCCATTATCTATCCTTAGGTGGATTCCCCGCTTTTAATTTTCTATTTTGACAGTCTCGTTTAAATAATTACCAGAATCATCAATTAGCGTCACGGTATAGCTATTTACGACTACCGTTGTGGTGATACTCTGCGATGACCATGGAGCCAGTAATAAGGTTTATTTATTTACTTTACTTTTTGCTTTAATTTCTGGAATAGTGATCCAGTTTGCGGAATTATTTTTCACGCTAATACTCCCTGGCGCACGAAGCAACTGCAAGCGGGAAAATGTTGCTTTATCGACTTTCTGTACCCCCGGTGGGCGATAGATCAACTTTATCCGGTTTTGTAGCGCAAATTTAATGATGTTTTTATCTTTGTTCTCGTCTGAATTTGGTGGAATATCCAGTACATTGAGATAGAAAAGACTTTCACGATCGCCAGGCAAGTTATTAGCGAGTTTTTTTATTTTTAACTGCTGACCTGAATTTGCCGCGACTCTAATTACAGGTGGGGTCATAATAAATGGAACCTGTAGTTTTTCTGGCGGCAGGCTGGTATCACCGTTATCAATCCACGCCTGGATGAGTGAGCTTCGCTTACCGTCATTCATTAATTGTACGGTAATATCTTTTTTCTGCGCCGGATAAATAATACGTGTACCATATATATAAATGCCGCTCCACGCAGGCATAGCGGCACAAGCCAGGCATAGTGCAATCATCCGTTTCATGGCCGATAACCTTATAAAAGAGATACAAGCGGCTAAAAGCTTAGCCGCCAAAAAACGATTGTTAATCAGTTAATACCGTCATTGTCAGTACAGATTCAACAGAACCAGGTGTTACAGTATTTTCAACGGCGGCATAGCGGGCAGAAAAGTTCAGGGTATATACACCATTTTCAAACTTACTTGAATTCAGAGTGTAATTCCCCGACTCATCCGGTTTCACCTGAATACCATCAAGATAAACAGCGAAGCCCGCACCATTATTAGTAGCATTATTTTTGGTGATTTGCATATTATCCACAAATTGAGAACGGTTAAAACTAATTCGTGGATTAGCTGTATTCGAACATTTTACTTTTAAAATCGCTTCTGGACTAGTGTATCCTGTATATATATCGCCAGGGTTTAAGTCAGTCAATCTATCAACACCTACCTGGGATAATTCAATAGTCGCGCTATTTGCGCCTTCGAACGTACAGGATGTTCCTACCACTTCTCCGTTGATTTTTAATTCCCCCATATCTTCATCAGCAGCAAAAGCCCCTACGCTCATAAATACAGCAGACAATACAGAAGCAGCAATAAGTGAACGTTTCATAATCTCTTCCTTAATGAAGTAATTTCTATTTGTTAAGAGTTATTAACCCTTGCAAAGAAAATTCTCATAGACAGGAGGTTATCGCAATGTAAACACGATGTTTTGTTGATTTAAAACAATTTACAGATTGCAATATAATTGCAACAAATAATCATTGCTTATCATTATTTTGTAAACTTATTAATTTCCGAAATTTACTGCCCTTAAATATAAACACAACAAATAAAAAAGCCCATATCATTGATATCAATGATATGGGCCTGCGGAATTAATAAGAATTAGTCGTAATGATTAACTATAATCTGTCGGGTGCTATCACCAGGCACCGTGTATAGCTGCGTTGTCACACCTCTCATCGGCGTAGCGGCGGGTGTTTGCAGCGTTGAAACGTGGATAGTGTTGCCGCAACGCTGCTGCAACTGCGCGTTTACCACTTCTGTACTGCACGTTGGCGCGGTCACTTTTCCACTGATGGTTAATGTTGCGGTGTCGGAGGCAAAAACGGGTACGCTTATCCCATAAGCCGAAACTATAATTCCCATCAGCAAATATTTTTTCATAGTGAGCAATTGTTCCTCTGGTGAACGTCAAACAGTATGCAGGCCGTCCTGATGAGCAGTATGAACGTATCGATACCTTAAAACCAATTGAAAAAATAAATCAGTAGGATAGGTATGATCAATTCAAATAATGTTTTTGCCGATTATTTCAGATAAACACCTGTCTGTTTAAGCAGGAATTAACAATGCGGGGGCTATTATTTTATTAATACATTCACTGCATCAATATATATTAATGCAGTGAATGTCATATTCTCTTTGGAATACGTCAGGAGGATTACACCGCGCGGAAGGCGATTTCTCCCGGAATCACTTCACCCTGCCAGTAAAGCTGTGCCGCAACGCGATCGGCCAGTTCGCGATAGATCGCGGTAAATTCGCTCTCCGGACGGCTAACCACCGTCGGCGTACCACGATCGAGATCTTCGCGCAGACTAATATGCAACGGCATCTGACCCAGAAGCTGAGTATGGTATTTTTCCGCCAGCTTCTGCGCGCCGCCCGTGCCGAAGATCGGTTCGTGATGGCCGCAGTTGCTACAAATATGCATACTCATATTTTCCACAATGCCGAGCACCGGCACTTCCACCTTCTCGAACATCACGATACCTTTTTTGGCGTCGATTAGCGCGATATCCTGCGGCGTAGTCACCACCACCGCGCCGGTAACAGGAATGTTCTGCGCCAGCGTTAGCTGAATATCCCCGGTTCCCGGCGGCATATCCAGTACCAGATAATCCAGATCCGGCCACAGCGTCTCCTGTAACATCTGCATCAGCGCCTTACTGGCCATTGGGCCGCGCCATACCATCGCGTTATCGTCAGTCACCAGATAGCCGATCGAGTTGGTCGCCAGGCCGTGAGACATAATCGGCGCCATATGCGTACCGTCTGGCGATGTTGGGCGCTGATCTTCTGCGCCAAGCATGGTTGGGATCGACGGACCGTAAATATCGGCATCGAGAACCCCGACCTTTGCGCCTTCAGCCGCTAACGCCAGCGCCAGGTTTACCGCCGTGGACGATTTCCCCACCCCGCCTTTACCGGAGCTCACGGCAATGATGTTTTTCACGCCATTAATGCCAGGCTGATTTTTGACGCGTTTCAGCGTCGCAATGTTGTACGACAGTTTCCAGTCGATCGCTTTTGCGCCCGTAATACGTAACAGATCGGCGCTGCATTGCTCTTTTAATACCTCAAACGCGCTGTTCCAGACGAACGGCATGACCAGCTCAACGTGCAGCGTATCATCCATCCAGGCGACGTGGTGCAACGCCTTAAGCGTGGTGAGGTTATGCTTCAGGGTTGGGTGCTGAAAATTCGCCAGCGTCCCGGCGACCATCGCTCGCAGGGTATCTGGTGATTTGGCCTGGGATTGTTCGTTCATCCCGACTCCTTTTGTAGTTCTGAAAAGTACGATTGTAACTTTGTAGTTTACTCCAGCGGTAACAATTATTCATTTACGGATAAATGCCCTTATCGATTGGCGCAGTAATTACCATTTTGGTACTATCAAAGCCCTTTTTTACAACAGAAGAAGTAATACCCACTATGACTCAAGTCGCGAAGAAAATTCTGGTAACGTGCGCGCTGCCGTACGCCAACGGCTCTATCCACCTCGGCCATATGCTGGAGCACATCCAGGCTGATGTCTGGGTCCGTTACCAGCGAATGCGCGGCCATGAGGTTAACTTCATCTGTGCCGATGACGCTCATGGCACGCCGATCATGCTGAAAGCGCAGCAGCTTGGTATTACGCCGGAGCAAATGATCGGTGAAATGAGCCAGGAGCACCAGACCGATTTCGCCGGTTTTAATATTAGCTACGACAACTACCACTCAACGCACAGCGACGAGAATCGCGAGCTGTCCGAGCTGATTTATACGCGCCTGAAAGAGAACGGTTTTATTAAGAACCGCACCATCTCTCAACTCTACGATCCGGAAAAAGGCATGTTCCTGCCGGACCGATTTGTGAAAGGCACCTGCCCGAAATGTAAATCCGCAGACCAGTACGGCGATAACTGTGAAGTGTGCGGCGCGACCTACAGCCCGACCGAACTTATCGAACCGAAATCCGTGGTGTCCGGCGCGACGCCGGTAATGCGTGACTCCGAGCACTTTTTCTTTGATCTGCCGTCATTCAGCGAAATGCTGCAGGCGTGGACCCGCAGCGGCGCGCTGCAGGAGCAGGTGGCGAACAAAATGCAGGAGTGGTTTGAATCCGGCCTCCAGCAGTGGGACATTTCCCGCGATGCGCCGTATTTTGGTTTCGAAATCCCGAACGCGCCGGGCAAATATTTCTACGTCTGGCTGGACGCGCCGATTGGCTATATGGGCTCCTTCAAAAATCTGTGCGATAAGCGCGGTGACACGACCAGTTTTGATGAGTACTGGAAAAAAGACTCCGATGCCGAGCTGTACCACTTTATCGGCAAAGACATCGTCTATTTCCACAGCCTGTTCTGGCCTGCCATGCTGGAAGGCAGCCACTTCCGTAAGCCGACCAACCTGTTCGTTCACGGTTACGTGACGGTGAACGGCGCGAAAATGTCTAAGTCTCGCGGCACCTTTATTAAGGCCAGCACCTGGCTGAAACACTTTGACGCCGACAGCCTGCGCTACTACTACACCGCGAAGCTTTCTTCACGCATTGATGACATCGACCTGAACCTGGAAGACTTTGTCCAGCGCGTCAATGCCGATATCGTCAATAAAGTAGTCAACCTGGCCTCGCGTAACGCCGGTTTTATCAATAAGCGTTTCGACGGCGTGCTGGCGGCTGAACTGGCCGATCCGCAATTGTATAAAACCTTTACTGACGCCGCTGCGGTGATTGGCGAAGCATGGGAAAGCCGTGAATTCGGTAAAGCTATCCGTGAGATTATGGCGCTGGCCGACATCGCTAACCGTTATGTTGACGAGCAAGCGCCGTGGGTGGTGGCTAAACAAGAAGGCCGCGACGCGGACCTGCAGGCCATTTGCTCAATGGGCATCAACCTGTTCCGCGTGCTGATGACGTATCTGAAACCGGTACTGCCGACGCTTTCTGAACGCGTTGAAGCCTTCCTGAACAGTGAGTTGAACTGGGATGCCATCGAACAGCCGCTGCTCGGTCACAAGGTCAACACCTTTAAGGCGCTCTACAATCGCATCGACATGAAGCAAGTTGAAGCGCTGGTTGAAGCGTCTAAAGAAGAGGTGAAAGCCGCAGCTGCGCCGGTTACCGGCCCGTTAGCCGACTTCCCGATTCAGGAAACCATCACCTTTGACGATTTCGCCAAAATTGACCTGCGCGTAGCATTGATTGAAAATGCTGAGTTCGTAGACGGTTCTGACAAATTGCTGCGCCTGACGCTGGATCTGGGCGGCGAGAAGCGTAACGTCTTCTCCGGCATTCGTTCCGCCTACCCGGACCCGCAGGCGCTGATTGGCCGCCAGACGGTAATGGTCGCCAACCTCGCGCCGCGCAAAATGCGCTTTGGCGTCTCCGAGGGAATGGTGATGGCCGCAGGACCTGGCGGGAAAGATATCTTCCTGTTAAGCCCTGATGACGGCGCGAAGCCTGGCCAACAGGTGAAATAAGCAACAAGCCGGAGCATGCTCCGGCTTTTTTAACCGCTTAATCCTGACTGGCATATCACCCCATCCGCGTGTTTTAACTTTTTCCTTAATAAGCAATAGCGTTAAGACTCCATATCCGGACTGCTAAATAACGGCTAAAAGTCATATTCTATCTCTCCCTGATACATTGCTATTACTGGGTTAAATTAATTCATTGAAATTATTTTAAAAACCCAATCATTATATAAAATGGAGTTTTAGATGAAAATTTCTGGCAAGTTATTGTCCGCGGCTTTGGCTTCCGTACTGGTGTTCTCTCTTACTGGCTGTGGCGATAAAGAAGAATCAAAGACCTTTAACGCAAACCTGGCGGGGACAGAAATTTCAATTACTTACACCTATAAAGGTGACAAAATCATTAAGCAGACGTCTGAAAGTAAAATCAGCTATGCCACTGTAGGCGCTAAAACGAAAGAAGATGCCGCCAAAATTCTCGATCCGCTGAGCGCGAAATATAAAAATATCGCCGGAGTGGAAGAAAAATTAACCTATGAAGATACCTATGCCCAGGAAAACGTCTCTGTGGATATGGAAAAAGTGGACTTTAAAGCGTTACAGCAAATCTCAGGGACGATGGTGTCCGGCGATACCAGCAAAGGTATCAGCATGAAACAAACCCAGACGCTGCTGGAAGCTGCTGGTTTTAAAGAAGCGAAATAACTGGCAGGCATAATGTATTGCATCGACTGGTAAAGTCGCTCAGGGCGCTGCTTCGGCAGCGTCTTTTCTTTATGAATTCCGAAAAAAGACAGCCTCGCTGTAAGTCCCCTCGCCAAAGCCTATAATCCCTGAATTCCTGGCCACACCAATACTTAACGACAAGGAATTGTTATGCGGGTTCTACGCCTTATGGCACTGCCACTATTCGCGCTCTCTCTATCGGTTAGCATAACTGGCTGCGATCAGAAAAACGATACTCCCCAGGAAAAGCAAAATAACATGACAGCGTTTATCAAGAAGATAGCCGCTAGCAAAGAGTCAGAGGAAACACAACGCTATGTAGGTAATCTCAACGGTATTGAAATCAAGTTAACCTATTACTACAAAGGGGATATCGTTTTACGTCAAATATCTGAACATAAACTACTTTATAAGACCCTGAAAGCCAATAATAAAGAAGAAGCACAAAAAATGCTGAGTCAAGTCGGCGAAGCTTATCAGGGTATGCCGGGTTTGACTGAACGAATCGACTATTATGATAGCTATGCTACGGAATATGTGGATATTGATTTTACCCAGGCAAAAATAAGCGACCTCTGTAAATTGCCAGGATCATCAATTGACAACTGTTCCGCGTACTATCTGTCAATGATTCGCTCGCAGAAACTGTTGGAAGAGAGCGGATATCATAGAATCAATTAGTATAATAATGCGTTTTCCCGGTCAGACAGGACGCTGCCGGGAACAATACCGCAGAATTACTTCGCCGCGTGTTCACGGGCTGCCAGACCGCGCAGAAAATAACGCATAAACTGATCGCCGCATTCGCGGAAGTTCTTATGGTCCGGCGCGCGCATCATCGCGGTGATCTCTGGCATTGAGACACGAAACAACTGACCGGTAAGTATCGCCAGGATATCATCTGTTTTTAGCGAAAAGGCGATACGCAGCTTTTTCAGCACAATATTGTTGTTGATACGACGTTCCGCCGTCAATGCAGGCGCCGCCTCATCTTTGCCGCGTTTTTCATAAATGAGGCCATTGAGAAATGAGGACAACACGATATCCGGGCAACGCTGAAACCCCTCTTCCTCTTCTTTGCGCAACCAGATTGCAATCTGCTCCGGCGTAGCATCAACGTTACCCAGCGCCAGGATACGCGCCAGATCGGTATTATTAGCTTTTAAAATGTAGCGCACGCTACGCAGAATATCGTTACTCAGCATGAGGCCTTCGGTCGTTTCTATGGCAAAACGATATTCTAACAGTCTTTTACAGGCCAATCGCCTCTTTTAAACTTTTCAGATAGCGACGGCTTACCGGCACCGTCAGGCCGTTGCGTAAAATCAGCTCTGCCTGCCCATTATCCTCCAGCCGAATTTCCTGCAAATGGGCCATATTCACCAGAAACTGACGATGACAACGCAGTAGCGGCGTCCGGCTTTCCAGCGTGCGCAGCGTCAGCTCGGTAAACCCCTCTTTCCCTTCACTGCTGGTCACATAAACGCCGCTCATACGGCTACTGACAAAGGCGACATCATCCATTTGCAACAAATAGATCCGGCTGTGTCCGGTACAGGGAATGAATTTAAGCGCCTGCTGGTTTTCCGGCAACAACGAAACATCCTGTTTACTGCGCTCCTGACGCAGACGATGTAATGTTTTTTCCAGCCGTTTCTCCTCTATCGGCTTGAGCAGATAATCAAAAGCGTGTTCTTCAAAGGCTTTGATGGCGTATTCGTCAAACGCGGTTAAAAAAACGATATACGGGCGGTGTTCCGGATCAAGCATTCCTACCATCTCCAGTCCACTGATACGCGGCATCTGAATATCCAGAAACAGCACATCAGGTCGCAACTTATGTACAGCGCCAATCGCTTCTACCGCGTTCGCGCACTCTCCCACAATCTCAATGTCATCCTGCCCCTGGAGCAAAATCCGCAGATTTTCCCGCGCTAACGGCTCATCATCCACAATCAGCACTTTAATCATGCGTCCTCCTCCAGTGGAAGTCGTAATGTAATTCGGGTAAAACAGTCCGGCTCGCAGGCCACGCTAATACCATAATCATCGCCAAAGTGTTCGCGCAGACGTTTATCAACCAGACTCATCCCCAGCCCGCTACTGCCGGCGGAAGGCTGATACAGTCCCGCATTATCCTCAATATCTAACATCAAATGCTGCCCTTCGCGCCGGGCGCGAATAGCGACGTTGCCGGTATCAAGCAGTTGCGACGTGCCATGTTTAATGGCGTTCTCAACAATCGGCTGTAATGTAAACGCAGGCAATTTCTGACGTGAAAGCGTCGATGGAACATCAAGCTGCACCTGCAGACGCGACTGAAAACGCGCTTTTTCAATTTGCAGATAAGCGTTTACGTGTTCAATTTCATCCGCCAGCGTGACGATTTCCGACGGGCGTTTTAAATTTTTGCGAAAAAAGGTCGACAAGTACTGCACCAGTTGGCTGGCCTGTTCGCTGTCGCGGCGAATCACCGCTTTAATGGTATTGAGCGCGTTAAACAGAAAATGCGGGTTCACCTGCGCGTGCAACAGCTTGATCTCTGACTGCGTCAGCAACGCCTTCTGCCGTTCATACTGCCCGGCCAGGATCTGCGCGGATAAAAGCTGCGCAATACCCTCTCCCAGGGTGCGGTTAATTGAGCTAAACAGCCGGTTTTTCGCTTCGTACAATTTAATGGTGCCCATGACTCGCTGATTTTCGCCACGCAGCGGGATCACCAGCGTCGAGCCGAGTTTACACTGCGGGTGTAGCGAACAGCGGTACGGCACTTCGTTGCCATCGGCATAAACCACCTCTCCGGTTTCAATTGCTTTCAGCGTATAACCTGATGAAATGGGTTTGCCCGGTAGATGGTGATCGTCGCCAATACCAGTAAAAGCCAGCAGTTTTTCGCGATCGGTGATGGCGACGGCGCCAATATCCAGCTCCTGATATAACACCTGCGCCACCTTCATACTGTTCACTTCGTTAAATCCCTGACGCAGAATCCCCTCCGTTGACGCGGCGACCTTCAGCGCGGTAGCAGAAAATGCCGAAGTATATTTTTCGAACATGGCGCGCTTATCGAGCAAAATACGCATAAACAGCGCGGCGCCAACGGTATTCGTCACCATCATCGGCGCGGCAATATTACTGACCAGATGCAGGGCATCGTCAAACGGCCTGGCTATCAGTAAAATGATCAGCATCTGCACCAGTTCGGCAACACACGTAATTGCTCCCGCCGTCAGCGGGCTAAACACTTTGTCCGGGCGTCCGCGACGTATGAGAACGCTGTGTACCAACCCGCCCAGCAGCCCTTCGACGATGGTGGAAATCATACAGCTCAGCGCCGTCATGCCGCCCATAGAATACCGATGTAACCCACCGGTCAGGCCGACCAGCCCGCCGACGACCGGCCCGCCGAGTAGGCCGCCCATCACCGCGCCAATCGCGCGGGTATTGGCAATCGAATCTTCGATATGTAGCCCAAAATAAGTGCCCATAATGCAGAAGATAGAAAACGTGACGTAACACAGAAGCTTGTGCGGCAGACGAACCGTGACCTGCATAAGCGGGATGAACAGGCGCGTTTTACTCATTAGCCACGCAATGACCAGAAACACGCACATCTGCTGAAGCAGCAGCAACACCAGATTAAACTCGTACATACCCGCAAACCACACTTCAATTAAAAGCGCGTAACATACATTGAGTACGATTAACTTTCTTTGAACTGTTGCATAAAAATATGAATTCGTGAATACGATCACTTAAACGCCGCGCTGCAACCCGCTACTTCGCGTTTTAATGCATAAAAAACAGGCAAAACTTCCTGGTTCCTAAAAGAGCGTCTAAAGTTAAACCGGGACCTCGCGAGCAAGGGTGAAACGATGGCGCTTTACACAATTGGTGAAGTGGCTTTGCTTTGTGATATCAATCCTGTCACGTTGCGCGCGTGGCAGAGACGTTATGGACTTTTAAAACCACAGCGAACGGATGGCGGTCATCGTCTGTTTAACGATGCCGATATCGACAGAATCCGCGAAATCAAGCGCTGGATAGATAACGGCGTCCAGGTCAGCAAAGTCAAAGTGCTGCTCAGTAGCGACAGTAGCGAACAACCTAACGGCTGGCGCGAACAGCAGGAGATCCTGCTGCACTATCTGCAAAGCAGTAATCTGCACAGTTTACGGTTATGGGTCAAAGAACGCGGTCAGGATTATCCAGCCCAAACATTGACCACTAACCTGTTCGTCCCGCTGCGGCGACGATTACAGTGCCAACAACCCGCCCTTCAGGCGCTGCTCGGCATTCTTGACGGTATCCTGATCAACTATATTGCGCTCTGCCTGGCGTCTGCGCGTAAGAAACAGGGAAAAGATGCGTTGGTGATCGGCTGGAATATCCATGATACCACCCGCCTGTGGCTGGAAGGTTGGGTCGCCAGCCAACAGGGATGGCGAATCGACGTGTTGGCGCATTCGCTTAGCCAGTTCCGCCCGGAACTGTTTGACGGCAAGACGTTACTGGTATGGTGCGGAGAAAACCAGACGCTGGCGCAGCAGCAGCAACTTTTGGCCTGGCGCGCCCAGGGACGCGACATTCATCCCCTTGGCGTTTAAACAGCAGCTAACAAATTCGCTTTAATGTATACTCCTTTTATTAACATAAGGAGTACATAATGCGCGTAGCGAAAATCGGGGTGATCGCCCTTTTCCTGCTGATGGCTATTGGCGGTATCGGCGGCGTGATGCTGGCAGGTTACAGTTTTATTTTGCGTGCCGGGTAAGCGCGCGCGTCAGCCTTTCAAACAGGCGATCGATAATGATCGCCGCCAGCGCCACCAGCAGCGCCCCCTGGATAACATAGGCCGTATTAAAGCCGCTAAGCCCGATAATGATCGGCGTGCCTAACGTACTGGCCCCCACCGTTGAAGCGATGGTCGCCGTACCAATATTGATAATCACCGAGGTTCGGATGCCCGCCAGAATCACCGGCGCGGCCAGCGGCAGCTCAACCTGATACAACTGTTGGCGACGGCTCATTCCCATACCGCTGGCAACGCTCATCACGCTGGCAGGCACCGCGCCCAGCCCGGCCAGGGTCGCCTGCAGGATGGGCAGCACCCCATACAGGATCAAGGCGATAATGGCCGGTTGCTGACCAAAACCCATGACGGGTACCGCGATCGCCAGTACCGCGACCGGCGGAAAGGTCTGCCCGACGGCGGCGATAGTCTCCACCAGGGGACGAAACTCTTTCCCACTTTCTCGCGTGACCGCAATCCCTGCGCCGACGCCCACCACGACGGCAAACAGACTTGAGATGCCCACCAACCAGAAATGGGCGAGCGCGAGGGCGGCAAAACTCTCCTGTTGGTAGACCGGGCGCGGTAAATCGGGAAACAGCGCGGCGAAGAACGGCTGGCTATAAGGCAATCCAAACAGCAGAAGCAAGAACAGAACAATAAGCCAGAGAAGCGGATCACACAGTCGTTTCACGGGGGGACGTCTCCGAAAGCAGATCGCGGAAATGGAGCGTACCGCAGGGCTCGCCCTGCTGATTCGCCACCGGCAGGACGTCGCACCGACGGGCGACAAACATCGATAGCGCATCGCGTAGCGTCATCTCTTCCACCAGCGCATCGCCGCTGAGCTGTTCATGCCGACGTACATAATCGCCTACGCTACGTAACGAAAGCAGCCTTACGCCCAGCTCGCTGCGGCCAAAAAACGCCTGCACGAAATCATTTTCCGGCGAGGTCAGCATAGAAAGTGGCGATCCCTGTTGGATAACATTGCCCCCGTCCATCAGCACCAGATGGTCGGCGAGGCGTAGCGCCTCGTCGATGTCGTGCGTCACCAGTACGATGGTGCGCCCCAGTAGCTGATGAATGCGGGTCATCTCCTGCTGCAATGCGCCGCGCGTTACCGGATCAAGCGCGCCGAAAGGCTCGTCCATCAGCAATACCTGCGGATCGGCAGCCAGCGCCCGCGCAACGCCGACCCGCTGCTGTTGCCCGCCGGAAAGCTGATGCGGATAGCGATCGCGCAGCGCGCTTTCCAGACCCAATAATGCCATCAGTTCATCAATACGATCGTTAATCCGCGCACGCGACCACTTTTGTAGTTGCGGTACGGTGGCGATATTTTGCGCCACCGTCCAGTGGGGAAAAAGGCCGATAGACTGAATGGCATAGCCCATGCGACGGCGCAGTTCAAGCACCGGCAGGCTGCGGATCTCTTCCCCGGCAAAACGGATCGTTCCGCTATCATGCTCTACCAGCCGGTTAATCATCTTCAGAGTGGTCGATTTTCCCGAGCCGGAGGTGCCAATTAACACCGAAAAGCTGCCTTCGCTAAAATGCAAATTGAGGTCGCTAACAGCCTGTTGATCGCCGAAGGTTTTACTGACATGGTTAAATTCAATCATCGGTTGCTCCCTTCAAAAACGCGATCCATAAATCAAACAGCGCGTCGATCACTACCGCCAGCGCAATCACCGGAATGACGCCCAACAGGACTAAATCAATGGCGCTGCTCAATAGCCCCTGAAACACCAGGGCGCCGAAACCTCCCGCGCCAATCAGCGCGGCGACGACGGCCATTCCCACTGTCTGGACCATTACTACCCGCAGGCTACGTAAAAAGACCGGCAGCGCCAGCGGCAGTTGCACATGCCTGAAGCGCTGGCCGCTACTCATTCCCATTGCTCTTGCGCTCTCCAGCACATCGCGCGGCACCTGATTGAGCCCGGCGACCACGCCGCGCACCAGCGGCAATAACGCATAGAGCACCAGAGCTATCAGCGCAGGCGTCATGCCGGTTCCCGCGACGCCGAATGCGGCAAGCCACGGAAACTGTTTCACCAGCCCGGCCAACGGCGCGATCAGCAGGCCAAACAGCGCGACGGAAGGGATAGTCTGGATCACATTCAGTACGGTAAACACCGGCCCCTGGCGCGAGGCGGAAAAATAACACCAGACGCCCAACGGTAATCCGATCGCCAGCGCCGGCAGCACCGTGCCCGCCAGTAACATTAAATGTTGCACCAGCGCGGCATCGAAAACATCCTGGCGGTTGGTATACTCTTTCAGAAGCGAGAGGTTGTCGAACGTGCCTGAAAACAGCAGCGCCAGCGGGACAATGACAATTTGCGCGTGCAGCAACCAGCGCCACAGCGGCCCAACGGTAATACGGCGGATCGCATCGCTACAGGCCAGCAGCATCAGACCGAGGCCCAGCCACAATCCACTTCCCAGACTGGTACGCGCCAGCGGGCTGCCCTCCTGCGCCAACTGGGTCGCCGCCCTGCCGACTCCCCACAGCATGACAATAAAAAGCGTCTGCGCCATCATCAGCGTCAGTACGCTACCGCGTTTACCGGGTACAAAGCACAGCGTAAACAGCGCGCATCCCGCGCCAGTCAGCATCCAGATGGCCGCCGGCCAGATCTCCCATAACTGGCGCCCCTCGCCGCTCACCAGACGATTCGGGGCGTAATTAATGAAAGGTAGCGCGACAGCAAGCAGGGTCAGAACAACCAACAGCAACAGCACACGATTAACCGTAATTTTTTTGGCAGCATCACTCACAGATTACTTCACCCACCCTTTTTGTCGGAGGTAATCTGCGGCGACTTTTTTCGCATCCAGCCCTTCTACGGCGATTCTGGCGTTCAACTGTTGCAGCGTTTTCTCATCAAGGCTGGCGAAAACGGGCTGCAGCCAGTCGGCTATCTGCGGATAGGCCTGTAACACCGATTCACGCACTACCGGCGCGGGGGCATAGATAGGCTGGACGCCTTTCGGGTCGCTCAGGGTTTGCAGACCCAGCGCGGCGACAGGGCCGTCGGTGCCATACGCCATCGCGGCGTTAACGCCGGATGTTTGTTGCGCGGCGGCTTTGATCGTGACCGCCGTATCGCCGCCCGCCAGCGACAAGAGCTGGTTCTGATTCAAGGTAAAATCATAGGCTTTTTCAAATGCCGGCAGCGCATCCGCCCGTTCGATAAATTCCGCAGACGCCGCCAGTTTAAAAGTGCCGCCCTCTTTCAGATAACGGCTGAGATCGGCAAGCGAGGAGAGTTTATTTTTTTCCGCGATGTCCTGACGTACCGCGATGGTCCAGGTGTTATTTGCCGGCGCAGGCGTCAACCAGACCAGCTTATTCTGCTCCGCATCCAGTTTTTTGACTTTCTCAAAGCCTTGCTTTGCATTTTTCCATGCCGGATCGTTTTCATCTTTAAAAAAGAACGCCCCGTTACCGGTGTATTCCGGATAGATATCCAGCTCTCCGGCGGTAATCGCGCCACGAACGACTGGCGTCGTCCCGAGCTGAATTTTATTGACCGTTTTAACGCCGTGGCTTTCCAGTACCTGCAAAATCATGTTGCCGAGCAGCGCGCCTTCGGTATCAATCTTTGACCCGACCGTCACGGGCGATGCCGCCTGTAGAGGTAAACTCACCGTCGCCAGCAACGCCAGCGAACTTACCCATAGCTTTGAGATCGTCATGATGCTTTCCTCATCCTTTTACGGCCTTTTTCAGAGACTTGAGAAAAAAGCATAGTTGAAAAGTCTGCGTTTAACCTGGGATTTTCTGGCAGTTTAAGTGACGTGGCAGGCAATAAAAGGGGGGACAGGAAAAGCCATTGCCAGACAGGGCGCAGCTATCGCGCCCTGTTGACGGCAGGCTTACAGTAGCTCGAACGATCCTTGTTTAACGCGAGCGGAATCCACGCCGATAAAGACGTTGAACTTGCCGGGTTCCGCGTCATATTTCATCTGCTGATTCCAGAACTTCAACGCCTCGATGTCAATCGGGAAACTCACGGTTTTACGTTCGCCAGGCTTGAGGGTGATTTTTTCAAAGCCTTTTAATTGCTTCACCGGGCGGCTCATTGATGCCGTGACATCCTGTAAATACATCTGGATGACCGTTGCCCCTTCGCGTTTACCGGTGTTCGTGACCTCTACGCTGGCCGTGACTTTGCCGTCGCGTTGCATTGTCGGTGAGGAGAGCGTGACGTCAGACACCGTAAATGTGGTGTAGCTCAGACCGTAACCAAACGGATAGAGCGGGCCATTCGCTTCGTCAAAATAGCGTGAGGTGTATTTGTTTGGCTTTTCAGGATTATACGGGCGTCCCGTATTGAGATGGCTGTAATAGACCGGAATTTGTCCCACCGAACGCGGGAAGGAGATCGGCAGTTTGCCTGACGGGTTGTAATCGCCAAACAGCACATCGGCAATGGCGTTGCCGCCTTCCGTCCCGGCAAACCAGGTCTCCAGAATCGCATCGGCCTGTTGATCTTCTTTTACCAGCGCCAGCGGTCTGCCGTTCATTAATACCAGTACCAGCGGCTTACCGGTGGCTTTCAGAGCGGTGATTAAGTCGCGCTGACTCTGCGGAATGGTGATATTGGTACGGCTGGAGGCTTCATGCGCCATCCCCTGCGACTCGCCTACCACCGCGACCACCACATCGGCCTGTTTCGCCGCCTGCACCGCCTCATCAATCATCGCCTGCGGTGAGCGCGGATCGATTTTCACCGCCTCTTCATACAGGTTTAAGAAATCGACGATGCCTTTATCATTAGTGATATTCGCCCCTTTGGCATAGAGGATCTTCGCCCCGTCGCCGACGGCATTTTGAATACCCGCCAGCACCGTCACTGACTGATTCGCGACCCCAGCAGCAGACCAGCTTCCCATTACATCACGTTGACTGTCGGCCAGCGGCCCAACAACGGCAATGGTGCCCGATTTTTTCAGCGGCAGCGTTTCCAGCCGGTTTTTCAGCAGTACCACACTTTCCCGCGCCACTTCCCGTGCCTCTTTACGATGCAGGCGGCTTTCGGCATTGGTGTCCACCGGATCGCTCTCTTTCGGCCCCAGATGGCTATAGGGGTCGTTAAACAATCCCATGTCATATTTTACGTTGAGCACATGGCGTGTCGCGTCGTCCAGTTCCGCCATCGTCACTTTGCCCGACTTAATCAGACCCGGCAGATATTTGCTGTAATACTCATCCGCCATGCTCATATCCACCCCTGCCTTTAGCGCCACGCGCACCGCATCTTCCGGGTCGGCCGCGGTACCGTGTTTAATCAGTTCTTTAATAGCGCCGTGGTCGGAAACGGTAATTCCCTTAAAGCCCCACTCATCGCGCAGGACATCTTTCAATAGCCAGGAATCTGACGTCGCAGGCGTGCCGTTCAGCGAGTTCAGCGCCACCATCACCGCGCCGCTCCCCGCATCCAGCCCCGCTTTGTACGGCGGCATGTAGTCATTAAACAGACGCTGGGAACTCATATCCACGGTGTTGTATTCTTTACCGCCTTCAACGGCGCCATAGGCGGCAAAATGTTTCACGCTGGTCATCACCGAATAGCGATCCGCCGGACTTTTGCCCTGCATCGCTTTCACCATGGTTTCGCCCATGATGGAGGTTAAATATGTATCTTCGCCAAAGCCTTCGGAGGCGCGTCCCCAACGCGGATCGCGGGAGACATCCACCATCGGCGCCCAGGTCATATTCAGACCGTCGTCCGCCGCTTCATACGCCGATACGCGTCCTACGGTTCTTACCGCATCCAGATTAAAAGAAGAAGCCAGACCGAGGCTTATTGGGAAGACGGTTCGCTGGCCGTGTACCACGTCATAGGCAAAAAAGAGAGGAATTTTCAGGCGGCTCAATGCCATCACCTGATCCTGCATTTGACGGATATCCTGGCGGGTGACGGTATTGAAAATCGCCCCTACCTGCCCGTCTTTGATCATCTCGCGAATCGCTTCTTTCGGGTTATCAGGGCCGACGCTAATCAGACGTAACTGACCAATTTTTTCATCGACAGTCATTTTCTTGAGTAAATCCGTGACGAACGCGTCGCGCGCTTCGGGCGTCAGCGGGTGATTGCCAAACAGGTTTTCCGCCAATGCTGGCTGCATCGCCAGACTCACAGCAACACCTACTGAACATAACCATTTCATGTTGAGTCTCTCTTTATCTTTATCCCGACGAGGTGGTAAAAACAGAATAAAAACCGCAGTTTGCCATAAGCCTAAACGCGAGAGGAGAAGAAAGCGAAGGTTATTCTCCTAATTTTCCGCACAGTCGAATACACAACCGCCAGCAAATGGTATCAAGGCGGCAAATGAATACCACCAACACAGAAACAATTTGAATGAGAAAGCGTATTGTCATACAAAGCGCTATGCTTAACGCTGATATTTTGTCCCACCACAAGGAGTGGAGAATGTCTTCCATAACAATGACTGATAATAAAACGTTCCTGAATGAGCTGGCCCGCCTGGTAGGCCATTCTCACCTGCTGACAGACCCCGCCAAAACCGCCCGCTATCGCAAGGGTTTCCGTTCCGGTCAGGGCGACGCGCTGGCCGTTGTTTTCCCGGGTTCATTACTGGAACTGTGGCGTGTGCTCAACGCCTGCGTTAACGCTGACAAAATTATTCTGATGCAGGCCGCCAACACCGGTCTGACGGAAGGCTCCACGCCGAACGGCAACGACTACGATCGCGATATTGTGATTATCAGCACCCAGCGGCTGGATAAGCTGCACTTACTGGATAACGGCCAACAGGTTCTGGCCTGGCCCGGTACGACGCTCTATGCGCTGGAAAAAGCGCTTAAACCGCTGGGCCGTGAACCGCACTCGGTGATTGGTTCGTCGTGCATCGGCGCGTCGGTCATCGGCGGTATCTGTAATAACTCCGGCGGCTCGCTGGTGCAGCGCGGCCCGGCCTATACCGAGATGTCGCTCTTTGCCCGTATTGACGACCAAGGCAAACTGCAACTGGTCAATCATCTGGGTATCGATCTTGGGCATACGCCGGAGCAGATCCTGAGCAAGCTGGATGACGAACGGATTAAAGATGAGGATGTGCGCCACGATGGTCGTCATGCGCACGATCACGACTACGTGACGCGGGTACGAGATATCAACGCCGATACGCCCGCCCGCTATAACGCCGACCCGGACCGTTTGTTTGAATCTTCCGGCTGCGCCGGAAAACTGGCGGTTTTTGCCGTTCGCCTTGATACCTTTGCAGCGGAAAAAAATCAGCAGGTTTTTTATATCGGCACCAATCAGCCCGCGGTACTGACTGAAATCCGTCGGCATATTCTGGCGAACTTCGACAATCTGCCAGTGGCGGGAGAATATATGCATCGCGATATCTACGATATTGCGGAGCAGTACGGTAAAGATACCTTTCTGATGATCGATAAACTCGGCACCGACAAGATGCCATTCTTTTTCACGCTAAAAGGCCGAACCGATGCGATGCTGGAAAAAGTAAAATTTTTCCGACCGCATTTCACCGACCGCGCGATGCAGAAATTCGGCCACCTGTTTCCCAGCCATCTGCCGCCGCGAATGAAAAACTGGCGCGATAAATATGAGCATCATCTGCTGTTAAAAATGGCGGGAGACGGCGTCGCAGAAGCGCAACGCTGGCTGAATGAATTTTTTAAATCCGCTGAGGGCGGTTTCTTTACCTGTACGCCGGAAGAAGGCAGCAAAGCCTTCCTGCACCGCTTCGCCGCTGCTGGCGCAGCGATTCGTTACCAGGCCGTACACGCTGATGAAGTGGAAGATATCCTGGCGCTGGATATCGCTCTGCGCCGCAACGATACCGACTGGTTCGAGCATCTGCCGCCGGAAATCGACAGCCAACTGGTACATAAACTCTATTACGGTCACTTTATGTGCCACGTTTTTCATCAGGACTATATCGTGAAGAAAGGCGTCGACGTCCATGCGCTGAAAGCGCAAATGCTGGAGCTGTTGCAGGCGCGCGGGGCACAATACCCGGCGGAGCACAACGTTGGACATCTGTATAAAGCGCCGGAAACGCTGACGCGTTTTTATCGGCAAAATGACCCAACCAACAGTATGAACCCCGGTATCGGCAAAACGAGTAAGCGGAAATTCTGGCAGGAAAATACGCCCGACGAAACGCATTAACACGGTGTGGTTTACCGTGAATGCCCGGCGGCGCGATGCCTGCCGGGCCTGCGGCGACTTAATCGTTCTGTGCGGTTTGCGCTCCGGCGCTGGCGCTGGCTGCCGCCATTTGCGCGGCTTTTTGCTTTTTATAGCTCAGCGCGGCAGCCGGAACGGGCATGACTTTACCGGTTTCAATCCATGTACGCAGGCGACTGGCGTCCGCAAAGTGGGTATATTTGCCGAACGCGTCCATGACCACCAGCGCGACCGGTTTGTTATTGATCACGGTACGCATCACCAGGCAATGCCCCGCCGCATTGGTAAAGCCGGTTTTCGTTAACTGGATATTCCAGTTATCACGGTAGACCAAATGGTTGGTATTGCGAAACGGCAGCGTATACGCCGGATGCGAGAATGTCGCCATATCTTCGCGCGTGGTGCTTAGCTGGCCAATCAGCGGGTATTGCTTCGTGGCAATCAGCAATTTTGTTAAATCCCGCGCGGTCGAGACGTTATGAATCGACAGCCCCGTCGGCTCAACAAAGCGGGTATGCGTCATGCCCAGCGCTTTCGCCTTCGCATTCATCGCTTTAATAAATGCGTTATAACCGCCGGGATAATAGTGCGCCAGGCTTGCCGCCGCACGGTTTTCGGATGACATCAACGCCAGCAGCAACATATTTTTGCGGCTAATTTCGCTGTTCAGGCGCACGCGGGAGTAAACCCCTTTCATTTCCGGCGTCTGGCTGATATCGACCTTCAGTATTTCATCCAGCGGCAATCGCGCGTCGAGCACGACCATCGCTGTCATTAATTTGGTTATCGAGGCAATCGGACGCACCAGATCCGGGTGGTTCGAATAGATCACTTTATTGGTGTTGAGATCAACAATCATTGCGCTACCGGAGGCAATCTCAGGTTGAGACGCCGCGGTTGTCGCTGCCGTTTTCGCCACAGCCTGCGGGGCAAAAGGAACGGCCAACATCAGAGCAAGGCTCAGGAATGAAGCTCGGAATTTCAGCATGATGAGATTTCTGATAATGATTCACGCGCGTCGTAACGCACACCGCCTGAGCTAAGATTATACTCAAGCTAGCAGTGGCATCATAGCGGCACGCCAGCGTTGCCGCTACAGAAGAATCGTCAGCAAATGCTGCATTGCTGGCTTTTGCGCCAGCCCTTTTTCGCATCAGAACAGGCGGTAGCCATATCCCCACAGGATCACGGTGATCGCCAGCAGCACCTCCAGGACCAGTACGCCGATAGCGAGCGTCGAACTGGAGAAGCTTAATCCCTCCTCTCTATTAATGTTAAGGAAAGTCGGAATACCCAAATACAGCAAATAGCCGGTGTAAAAAAGCGCGACAGCGCCGACCAGTGCGCATAGCCATACCAGGGGATAGAGCGCCACCAGACCACTTAAAAACAGCGGCGTTGCGACATAGCCGGCAAAAACCATACAGCGCGCAAGCGATGGCCGTTGCGGATAGTTTCGCGCCATCCACCAGATGACGCGTCCCATCACCGCGACGCCCGCCAGCATCACGCCGTAGAACAAGACCGCCAGCGCAAAAGCGGTAAACAGCGAGAGTTGTAACACGTTGCCGTCGCCAAAATTCCAGCCGATTTGCGTCGTGCCGATAAAGGCGCAGACGACGGGAATCGCCGCCATCAGCAAAACATGGTGCGTATAGTGATGCGAAACGGTTTCGTTTTCGCTTTTGATCACCTGCATTTCCCGATCGGGATGGGAAAAAAGCCCCCATACATGGTTCATACTGCCCCCTTCTGCTGCCTCAGATGCCAGTATGTTCAAGTATAATTCAGTTTCTGGTTATTTTATGAGCAATGGCAAAATAGTCTCCGGCAAAACGTCGGCTTTGCCGCGCACGCCTCTTGCCAGGGTGTATGCTTAATGCCGGAGGTGGTTTACGCATGGATATCAACACGCTTATTACGCATTATGGCTATGCGGCGCTGGTTATCGGCAGTATGGCCGAAGGTGAAACCGTCACCCTGTTGGGGGGCGTCGCGGCGCATCAGGGATTGCTCAAGTTTCCGCTGGTGGCGGCGGCTGTCGCGCTGGGAGGGATGATGGGCGATCAGCTACTTTATCTGTTAGGACGATGCTATGGCGGGAAGATCCTGCGTCGTTTCCCCCGTTATCATACGAAGATTCGTCGCGCGCAGAAAATGATCCAACGCCATCCGTATCTGTTTGTGATCGGCACGCGTTTTATGTACGGCTTCCGGGTGGTTGGCCCGCTGCTGATTGGCGCCAGCCGCCTGCCGCCTAAAATTTTTCTGCCGCTGAATATTGTAGGCGCGCTGATCTGGGCGCTGCTGTTTACCACGCTGGGATATCTTGGCGGCGAGGTGATCGCGCCATGGCTGCACGACCTCGATCAGCATCTCAGGCACGGAGTCTGGCTGATTCTGGCCATCGTCCTGGTGGTGGGCGTGCGCTGGTGGCTGAAAAGACGCGGCAAAGCGGAGGCCCGTTAAACCCGATGGTATCCGGATGGCATAACGCCGCCATCCGGCCCCGGCGTTTATTTTGCGTTGAATTGCGGATTCGCCAGCATAAACCCGCCGTCGACAATCAGCGACTGACCGGTGGTATAGCTTGCGCCTTCCGAACACAGCCAGGCGACGAGGCTGGCTATTTCATGCGTAGAACCCGGTCGGGCGATAGGGATCGAGGGTTCCGATCCCGGCTCAATGTCGCTGTCATCCATATCATTCATCGGCGTGGCGATAGCGCCTGGCGCGACGGCGTTGACCAAAATATGATGCTCAATCAGTTCCAGCGCCATGGATTTAGTCAATCCCCCCAACGCATGTTTCGCCGCGGTATAGGCGCTGGCTTGCGGAAGCGGCGTATGCTCATGGACGGAGGTGATGTTGATAATGCGCCCTCCCTCTCCTTGTTTAATCATATGCCGGGCGGCGATCTGCGCGCAGAGAAACGCGCCATCGACATCCACGGTAAAAATTTGCCGCCACTGCGTAAACGGCATATCAATAAACGCGGATTTGGTCATCGCCCCGGCATTATTGACCAGCACGTCAACGCGCCCCAGGCGCTGGATAAGATGTTCAATGGCCTGCGCGCCCTCGGGTAACTGGCTCAGGTCAAGATGAATGGTCTCTGCCCGCACACCAAACTGCGCCGCTTTTTTCGCCGTCTCCTGCGCGCCGCGTTCATCGGAATGCCAGGTGATACCAATATCAAAACCGTTTTGTGCTAATAACAATGCACACGCTTTGCCAATTCCCGAATCTGATGCCGTTACAATTGCGACTTTGGTCATATTCCTCTCCGGATGATTCATACACAGCCTAAGTATAGGAACCCTGTCTGAATCATCCGGAAAAATCAGGAATGATAACCGCCGCCCAGCGCGCTGGTAAGCTGAATAGAAGCATCCAGCCACTGGCCCTGCAACAGCAAGCCGTTACACTGCTCGCGCAGTGCCGGGATTTTGGCCTCGCTCACGCGGGAACCCGCAATAATGCCGGCATTAAAGCGCGCTTGCGCCAGACCGACCACACGCTGCGCGTCATGCTCAATCTGCTGCTGATGCTGATTTTTCTGCGCCAGCGTCTCTACCTGGCTGGCGGCGCGCGCCACATCATTAACCGCATCTACCACCGCTTTGTTGTAGTTGGCGATAGAAAGGTTGCTTTGCGCTTTGGCGATATCGAGGTTGGCATTCAGCCTGCCGCTGTCGAAAATCGGCAGCGTCAGCCCGCCGGTAATGCCATATTGCTGTGCGGAATGACGGAACAGATCGCTCAGATGTAACGCATCCTGCTGTAAAAAAGCCATCAGATTGATATCGGGATAAAACGCGGCCTTCGCGGCGTCAATGCTGCTCAACGAGGATTCAATGTACCAGTGCGCGGCCTGTAGATCCGCCCGGCGCGCCAGCAACGAATACCCCAGTTGCGACGGTAACTGGCTTTCAACGGCGGGGAGACTCACCTGACGCAGCTTGAGCGCCGCCGATTGCGTATTGGTTAACGCGCTGAGCCGCGCTTCAATAACCTTCATTTTACCGTTAACGTCATTCAACTGCTGCTGGGTTTTGCTGGCGTCGATATCGGTCTCGACCCCTTCAACAGAAGAAGTAATGCCGTGTTGATACAGCTCCCGGTTTACCGTCACCACGTTTTGCTGCTCATGCTCGATTTGCATCAGCACATTTTTCAGCGCCGCCTGCGTCTGCCACTCCCAGTAGAGTCGCGCCACGCCGCTTGCCAGCAATTGTCGGGTCTGCTCCTGCTCCGCTTCGCGCGCTTTGACCGCCCCGATCCGCGCGGTAACTTCAGCGCGGTTTTTCCCCCATAAATCCAGATCCCAGCCCGCCGTCAGGCCGAATGTACCGTTGGTATACCACGGCCCGGTCGTTCCCGCCGCGGGGTCGGTAATCGCGAATGGCCCCATCAGCCCTTCCGCGGACATTCGCTGGCGCTCAATGTCGGCAGAAAAGTCGAGCTGCGGGCCGTCCTGCGCCTCAACCGCTTTCGCCTGCGCTTCCGCCAGTTGAATACGCTGTTCAGCCACCTGCATATCCGGCGAATGCTGTATGGCATTATCAATCAGCGCGTCAAGCTGCGCATCGTGATACGCCTTCCACCACTGGCTATCCGGCCAACCGTTTTTCAATGCCGCCGGCAGGCTGGAATCAACATGAGAAGAGGGCGTCTGCTGGGTCAGCGACTGGCGGGTATCGTGCATAGGGGCGCAGCCCGCCAGCAAAATAAAAAGCGGTAAGCTCGCTGTCGCGGCAAGGAAAGAATTACGATTCATGGAGGTGTTCTGATAAAAAAAGGTGCGCAGAGAGTACGTCTTACGGCGATCTATTTTTTAGTTACGCGTGGCAATACATCATCAGACAACAAAAGACATATTTTGAAATTTATATGATTAGCAAATAATTTCATCTGATACATTTTTTGATGTAATACTTCAATGAAAAGTCCCACTAACCCGTTCATAAATGAACGATTTTGCTGCAATACGCGCCAGCAGCCTTCATGAGTTAAACGTCGCCGCGCCCAACAAGGCAGCAGATGGCTTAATACTTTCCTATACTTTGTTTGTATTTACCAATAAAGGGACAAACAATGAAAATTCTTCTATGGGCAATCTTAATTATTTTTCTGATTGGGCTGTTGGTGGTAACGGGCGTGTTTAAGATGATTTTCTGATTCCTGCGCCGGGCAGTGATAGTATCTGTCCGGCACACGTTCTGGACGCTGTAGAGATTAGATTTTAATAGCCTGAATCGCCCGCGCAATCTCGGACGAACGGTTTAACGCCCGAATCGACTGAAAGAGTTCCGTCGCCTCAATATATTCCTTACGTAAATATCCCAGCCACTGTTTAATACGCGCGACATGATATAAACCGGTATCGCCCTGCTTTTCGAGTCGGGTATATTTTTGTAATAACGCAACCACTTCCGGCCACGGCATACGCGGTTCGTTATACTTCACCACCCGGCTCAGGTTAGGAATATTTAACGCCCCGCGGCCAATCATCACCGCATCGCAGCCGCTGGTCGCCATACATGCCTGCGCGCTCTGCCAGTCCCAGATTTCGCCATTAGCGATAACCGGAATAGTCAGACGCTGGCGTATTTCGCCGATCGCCTGCCAGTCGATATGCTCGGCGCGGTAGCCCTGCGCTTTGGTACGGCCATGCACCACCAGTTCACTGGCGCCGGCCTGCTGCACCGCATCGGCGATTTCAAATTTTCTATCGCCGCTATCCCAGCCGAGACGCACTTTTACCGTCACCGGCAGATGCGACGGTACCGCGGCCCGCATCGCTTTCGCGCCCTGATAGATGAGTTCGGGATCTTTGAGCAATGTCGCGCCGCCGCCGCTGCCGTTCACCACTTTTGACGGACAGCCGCAGTTCAGGTCCACGCCATACGATCCCAACGCCGTCGCCCGCGCGGCGTTTTCCGCCAGCCACTGCGGATGCTGGCCCAGAAGCTGAATACGCACCGGCGTGCCGGACGGCGTGCGGCTGGCGTGATGCAACTCCGGGCAGATGCGATGAAACACTTTTACCGGCAGCAGCTGATCCACCACGCGCACAAATTCGGTGATGCACAGATCGTAATCATTCACTTCGGTCAGCAGCTCGCGCACTAACGCGTCGAGCACGCCTTCCATCGGCGCCAGTAAAACACGCATATCGGTATCCACAGCAAAAAAAGAGGCGCTATCATAACGCCTCTCTGCGATGAGCAAAACTTTTTGCCGGGTGGCGGCGCAAACGCTACGCTACGTCACGTAAGGCGCTCAACGCGGCTCAAGACAGTTATCTTCTTTCCAGCCGTACAGCCATTCGATACCGCGATAAAACGCCTCCTGCGATTTCCCTTTCCACAGCAGATTACGCACCTGACGCTCCACCCCGGCGGCGTGATAGAGACGCCCCATCTCGCGGGTAGACCAGACGATACGCGCCGTGCGGGGAATACGCACCGACTCATACAGCGCAAATGCCTGCTGCGCGTCGCCGTCGCAGCGTTCCAGCGCTTTGCCCAGCGTGACGGCGTCTTCCAGCGCCATACAGGCGCCCTGGGCCATATATTGCGCCACCGGATGCGCGGCGTCGCCCACCAGAGTGATACGCTCGGTTCCCCATTTCGCGACCGGCTCGCGATCGGCGGTCGACCAGCGGCGCCAGGAGGTCGGCTTATCCAGCATCTGGCGCGGGCGGGGATGAATGCCGGCAAAATAAGAGAGCACCTCTTCTTTACTGCCGTCTTTCACGCCCCACTCTTCTTGCTGGCGGCTGTGGAATGTCACCACCAGATTGTACTGTTGGCCTCCGCGCAGCGGATAATGGACCAGGTGACAATGCGGGCCTGCCCACAGCACCGGCGCATTAATACGTAAATCGTCCGGCATATCGTCGCAATCAATCACCGCCCGATAAACTACATGCCCCGTTACGCGCGGCGCATCGCCGAGTAAACTTTGCCGCACGACCGATTTAACGCCGTCGCAGCCCACGAGAATATCCGCCGTCCAGCTATTTCCCTGCTCATCAAACACCGTAACGTCATCCGGCGTCTGGCGGATATCGACAATATGGGTCGAGGTACGATACTCCACGCCAGGGTGCGTCAGCACCGCTTCCCATACCGTTGCATGAATATCTACCCGGTGAATTACCGCATACGGCCCGCCAAAATGGTCGCGGAACGCCTGCCCGGTTTCAATGCATACCACTTCTTCGGCATTCACGGCATCCATCATGGTAATGTGATCGGTAAACACCGCACGCTGGCGGGCAACATCGCCCACACCGAGACTATCCAGCGCCGAAAAAGCGTTCGGCCCAAGCTGAATACCCGCGCCAATCTCGCCAATTTCGTGCGCTTTTTCCAACAGCATGACTTTTATTCCCTGGCGCGCCAGCGACAGCGCGGTCGCCGCGCCGCCGATTCCGCCACCTACAATAATTGCGCTTGTCACGTGAGTCATGGTCATTCTCCTTTTCAGGCCGGGATTTTATCTTGTTGATTTTCCGGCGCGGCGGCAATAAACGCCGGTAGCTGTACGCAGGCGTCATAAACGGCTTTACAGCGCGGATAGCCTGATAAATCGCAGCCCATCCTGAGCGCATTCGCCCACTGAGGAATCAGGCAGCAGTCCGCAAGTCCTGGCGCGTCGCCCACGCAGAATCGTCCGGACTGACTTTTACGCAATAGCTGCTCTACCGCGCTTAACCCTTGTTGTATCCAGTGGGCGTACCAGCGTTTTTTATCCTCCTCGCTAACCTTCAGCTCATCGGTCAGGTAGCGCAACACGCGCATGTTATTGATTGGGTGTATATCGCAGGCGATAGCGTAGACAATTTCCAGCGCCTGGCTGCGCGCCGGGTCGCTCGTCGGCAGCAGCGGCGTTTGCGGAAAATGTCGGTCCAGCCAGTCGACGATGGCCAGTGATTGCCCCAACGATTCGCCGTCATCAGTGACCAGCGTCGGCACCAGGCCTACCGGATTCATCCGTCGGTAGGCCAGCGCATTCTGCTGGCCGATACGAATATTGACGCCCACTGTCTGGTAATCAATCCCCTTTAACGCCAGCGCAATACGTACACGATAAGACGCCGAACTATTAAAGAAACTGTACAGCTTCATCGTTCACCTCAGACAATTTTCACAGCAATCGGCGTCAGACCTTCTACGTTCCCGGTGATGACATCCCCTTTCACCACTGCGCCCACCCCCTCTGGCGTACCGGTGAAAATCAAATCGCCTGGCTGCAATTCAAAGAAGCCGGACAAATAGCTGATGGTTTCATTCACCGACCAAATCAGATGACGAATATCGCTGCGCTGATGGTCTTCGCCGTTAACCTGTAGCCAAATAGGGGCGTTATCCACATTATGCGTTTCAGCGGCTTTGTGTAATGGCGCAATGGGCGCGGAGAGATCGAACGCTTTGCCGATTTCCCACGGGCGTCCCATCTGACGCATTTCCATCTGACGATCGCGACGCGTCATGTCCAGACCGGTGGCGTATCCCCAGACATATTCATGGGCTTTTTCCAGCGGAATATCGCTCCCTTTTTTACCAATCGCCACCACCAGCTCAATTTCATAATGGTAGTTATCAGTCTGCGCCGGATACGGCAGTTCCAGGGTATCCCCCGCCGCTACCGGGACGACAGCGTCCGCTGGTTTACAAAAGAAGAACGGCGGTTCGCGGTCGGGATCAAAGCCCATTTCACGGGCATGGGCGGCATAGTTGCGACCCACGCAGTAAACGCGACGTACCGGAAACTGCTCATCACTGCCCGCCACGGGTACTGTTACCGGAGCCTGCGGCTGGAATACATATTTGGTCATGTTCTCTCTCCCTAATTAATAACGTGCTTCGCGGAACAGCCCCAGGGCTTCCTGAACCGGCTTGTCCGAAAAACTGAATAACACTGTGTCTTCGCTGCTGCGAAACGACACCTCATGCCAGGTCGGCGCCACAAAAATGTCTTTTGCGGAAAAATGAAAAGTTTCGTTGCCGATAGTGACCAGTCCTGCCCCTTCAACGACGTGGTAGATAGTGCTGTCGGTGCTCCGCGCCACACGCGAGGCAAAGCCTTTTGGCAACAGTTGCAGGAACGCGCCCATCGACGGCATCGGATAACCGCCGGTGACGGGATTAACGTAACGCAGCTTGTAACCTTCCCACTCATCCGGATCGCCCATACGGGTCAGATCGTGCAACGCCTCGCGACTGCGGTCGTAACGGTAGTTGAAAATCGGCGACGAGTTCCCGCGCTGGTGGCGCAGCGGCAGCATATTCGCTGCATAGCGCGGCAGATAATCGCCCTCTTTTCGCGTCACCGGCTGCTGATCTTCGGGATAGTCTTCCGCAAAACCACAGCCCAGGAGATTGACTAACGGCAGATCCAGACCATCCAGCCATACCACCGGCTCTGATCCCGGATTACCATGATCGTGCCAGCGCCACTGCGGCGTCAGGATAAAATCGCCGGTATGCATTGGCGTGCGCTCGCCGTCCACCGCGGTAAATGCGCCTTTACCTTCGACGATAAAACGCAGCGCCGACTGGTTATGGCGATGACTCGGCGCGACTTCGCCGGGCAGGATCAGCTGTAAACCAGCGTATAAGGTCGCCGTAATCGACGACTGACCGCGCAATGCCGGATTTTCCAGCACCAGCACCCGGCGGATCGCCTCTTTCGCGCCAATGACATTGCCGCTTTCCATCAGTAGCGGACGAATTTCCTGATAATTCCAGTAGGCCGGCGCGCAGTTGGCGTTTGGCGTCTGCGGTACCAGGTGATGTAACGACTCCCACAGCGGCGTCAGATTCTGCCCGGAAATATGCTGGTAATACTGTTGACGGCTATCTTTTACGTTCTGATTTATTTCAGACATGGAGATTCTCCTTATTCGTTTACGACGCTGGCACGCGGCAGGTCGTCAGGTACAGAAATCGAAAGGCGGACAACCACCGTCAGCAGGGTAAGCATTACCGCGCTGATAGCCGCCGGAATAGCAATGACAAAAAACAACGTATCGAAAGAGAAATTGAGGGCCATCATCATGCCGCCGGAGAGCGAACCGACAATCGCCCCGCAGCGTCCAATGGCGTTCGACCAGCTCACGCCCGTCGCCCGGCTTTGGGTGGGGTACAGCGTCGCCGTCAGAGCATTAAGCCCTACCTGGGAACCGCTAATACCGATGCCGGTACCAAAAATCGCCAGCGCCATCAGCCAAAGGCCGTTTTCGCTCAGGCCTATCATGACAATGCAAACTGCGCCCAGCGCATAGCTCACCGCCAGTACCCGGAACGGGTTAAGCCGGTCCATCAACACGCCGAGTAACAGCGCGCCAAGCGTGCCGCCAACCTGGAATGCGGCAGTCACCCACGACGCCTGTTGCAGATCAATACCGCGATGGTTAAGTAACGTCGGCATCCAGCTGGAAAGCAGATAGATAATGAGCAGGCTCATAAAGAACACCACCCATAACATCAGGGTAATGACAAGCTGTCGCCCGGCAAAAAGCTGGCGAATACTGCCTTTGGCGATGGCTGCCGTCTCATGCAGAAAGAATTGCGTATCGTGATAGCGCTCGCCGGTAATGGCGCTGACCGTCCGGGCGACAACGGCTTGCGGTAGTTGGCGGCGTACCTGCCAGCGGGGAGATTCCGGCAGCGCGAACAGCAGGCCGAAAAACAGCATCAAAGGCAAGATGCCGCCTAGCGCCAGAATTCCGTGCCAGCCAATCAGCGGCACCAGTTGCGCGCTCACAATCCCGCCCATCGCCGACCCCAGGGTAAAACCGCAGAACATCAGCGTGACCAGCGCTCCGCGTCGACGAGCGGGAAGGTATTCCGACGTCATGGTGATGGTATTCGGCATCGCTCCGCCCAGTCCCAGACCGGTTAAGAAGCGCAGCAACACCAGGGTTTCTATATCCGGCGAGAAAGCGGAAAGCAGGCTCAATGCGCCGAATAGCGCCACGCAAAGCTCAATGACCCGCTTGCGGCCAAAGCGATCCGCCAGCGGCCCGCATAGCAGCGCGCCGGCCGTAAGCCCCAGCAGCCCTGCGCCAAACAGCGGCGCAAGTTCGCTGGCGCTTAGCTGCCAGTGAGTACGAATATCCGGGGCGATGAAGCCAATCGCGGCGGTGTCGAAACCGTCGAGCATAACCACCAGAAAACAGCAGATGATAACGCGCCACTGCATTTTGCCGACGGGCGCGGCATCAATAAGGGCTTGTAGATCACGTCGTTGAGTCATAGCTAATGCCTCAGTGCAGGGAGATAGATGTTGTTTTTATGTTTGCTATGTTACGAGTTTGTAGAGTGAGCGATAAAATGTACAATGGCTTTTCAGGCAGAGACATAACCTGGAGGTTATAGCGAATGGCGAACTGGGCGCAGAAATTGAAATTACATCACCTGCAAACGCTGGTTGCGCTGGGCGAACAGGGCAACCTGACGCATGTCGCCCGGATGATGAATATCTCCCAGCCGGCGCTATCGAAGTGGTTATCTCAACTCGAAGATGAGATAGGCATCACGCTTTTTGAGCGCCACAGTAAAGGACTACGGCCCTCGGAAGGCGGTAAATTACTGCTCCAGCACGCCCAGCGCCTAATTAACGATCTGGAGCGTTCACAGTATGAAATCGCCCGTTTCAAGCAGGGCGGCCTGGTTGGCAGCCTGAAGATCGGCTGTTCGCCCGTGGCGACTGACTGCGTATCACAGGCGATTCTGAGCCTGCTTAACGAAATGCCGACGCTGCATCTGAATATTGAAGAAAAGGTAATGACGCCGCTGCTGCACGATTTGCTTGCCGGTCAGGTGGATGTGGTGGTAGGGCGTGTCGGCGGCCGCGCCCTGCAACTGCCGCTTAATTATCAGGTACTTTATACCGAGCCGGTCTGCTTTGTGGCGCGTCCGCACCATCCGCTGGCCGCGCGAGCGCAGATCGCCTGGAGCGATCTGGCACACTGGCGGTGGATAGTCTGGCCAACCGGCACCCCTATTCGCATCAGTATTGATAACGCCCTCGTCGATAATGGCGTCATGCTCCCGGAAAACACCATTGAATCGGCGTCAATGAACGTCAGCACCAATTTGCTGCAAAGCAGCGATATGATCTCTATTCTTTCTTTACGGCTGGCGCAACGCTATGCCAGCCAGGGGCAACTGGCGATTTTAAACTTGCCAAAAATTGAGCAAAAAGGCAGCGTAGGGATGTTCTGGCGTAAGAATGAGACGCCGTCTTTGGCCCTGAGTCGCTTTTTGTATTTTTTAGCCCAGGTTTAACACCGCCGACCAGGGGCATTGCCCGATGTTCCTGCTGTCTATACCCACTATGCTAAGAATTCATGATGTGATCGGTAGCACGTTTTAACGTTTAATTGTATGATGAATCCATCTCATCAAGGGCTTTAAACATGAGTAAGTCACTGAATATTATCTGGCAATATATACGCGCTTTTGTATTGATTTATGCCTGTTTGTACGCAGGCATTTTTCTTGCATCACTGCTTCCTATCACTATTCCCGGCAGCATTATCGGGATGTTAATTCTGTTTGTATTGCTGGCGCTGCAAATTCTGCCGGCAAAGTGGGTTAACCCCGGCTGTTATGTGCTGATTCGTTATATGGCGTTGCTGTTTGTGCCGATTGGCGTTGGGGTCATGCAATATTTTGATTTACTGCGCGCGCAATTCGGCCCGGTGGTGGTCTCTTGCGCTATCAGTACGCTGGTCGTTTTTGTGGTCGTAAGCTGGAGTTCACATCTGATACACGGTGAGCGTAAAGTGGTTGGGCAGAAGGGAACGAAAAAATGATGACATATATCTGGTGGTCGTTACCGCTGACGCTGGCGGTATTTTTCGCCGCCCGCAGACTGGCGGCGCATTTTAAAATGCCGTTGCTGAATCCGCTGCTGGTGGCAATGGTAGTCATTATTCCTTTTCTGTTGCTGACCGGTATTCCCTACGAGCACTACTTCAAAGGCAGCGAAGTACTTAACGATCTGCTGCAACCGGCGGTGGTGGCGTTGGCCTATCCCCTTTATGAACAATTGCACCAGATTCGCGCGCGTTGGAAATCCATTATTAGCATCTGTTTTGTCGGCAGTCTGGTAGCGATGATTACCGGAACATCCGTTGCCTTGCTGATGGGCGCAACGCCTGAAATCGCGGCATCGGTACTGCCTAAATCCGTGACTACGCCTATCGCGATGGCGGTGGGCGGCAGCATCGGCGGCATCCCTGCGATCAGCGCGGTATGCGTAATTTTTGTCGGTATTCTGGGCGCGGTGTTTGGCCACACGCTGTTAAACGCGATGCACATCCGTACTAAGGCCGCACGCGGGCTGGCAATGGGGACCGCCTCACATGCGCTCGGTACTGCGCGCTGCGCCGAGCTGGATTACCAGGAAGGCGCGTTTAGCTCCCTGGCGCTGGTAATCTGCGGCATTATTACCTCGCTGGTAGCGCCCTTTTTGTTTCCGCTCATTCTGGCGGTAATGCGCTAACGACGGGACAAAAGACCGGGTTAAAATTTGCGATACGTCGCGCATTTTTTATTTAAGTTTCACAAGTTGCATAAGCAATGAGATTTAGATCACATATTAAGACATAGCAGGCCCGTAAACTACGGTTCCATTACATTGTTATGAGGCAACGCCATGCATCCACGTTTTCAAACTGCTTTTGCCCAGCTTGCGGATAATTTGCAATCAGCGCTGGCCCCTATCCTGGCGGACCACCATTTTCCCGCCATGCTGACCGCAGAGCAGGTCTCGACGCTTAAAAATACGGCGGGACTGGACGAAGACGCGCTGGCTTTCGCACTGTTACCTCTGGCGGCGGCCTGCGCCCGTACCGATTTGTCCCATTTTAACGTCGGCGCGATTGCGCGCGGCGTTAGCGGCAACTGGTATTTCGGCGCGAATATGGAGTTCCTGGGCGCCACCATGCAACAAACTGTGCATGCTGAACAAAGCGCGATTAGCCACGCCTGGCTACGCGGCGAAAAAGGGCTCGCCGCCGTCACCGTTAACTACACGCCTTGCGGCCACTGTCGCCAGTTTATGAACGAGCTGAACAGCGGTCTGGATCTGCGCATTCATCTGCCGGGCCGCGCGCCGCATACGTTACGCGATTATCTGCCTGACGCTTTCGGGCCAAAAGATCTGGAGATCAAAACGCTGCTGATGGACGAGCAGGATCATGGCTTTACGTTAACGGGCGATACGCTAACGCAAGCGGCGATAACGGCAGCCAATAAGAGCCATATGCCTTATAGCCACTCACCGAGCGGCGTGGCGCTGGAATGTAAAGATGGCCGTATTTTCACCGGCAGCTATGCGGAAAACGCCGCCTTTAACCCTACGCTTCCCCCGCTGCAAGGCGCGCTAAACCTGCTGAGTCTCAATGGCTATGACTATGCGGATATTCAGCGCGCGATTCTGGCGGAAAAAGGCGATGCAGCATTAATTCAATGGGATGCCACCGCCGCAACGCTGAAAGCGTTAGGTTGCCATAATATTGACCGCGTGCTTCTCGGCTAAGCAAATGTGCCGGATAGCGACGCACTGGCGTCTTATCCGGCCTGACTCTCCTCTTCCGCGACCCGATACAAGGGAAATCATGCTGAAAATCTCCGCAATCAGACGGCGGTTTCTTGCGCTACGTCTTCGGGTACAGTAGCCTGATCGTACTTTCATCCTGGTATCGAGTTTCCTGCATGTTAAAGCGCGTGTTTTACAGCCTGTTGGTCCTGGTAGGCTTGCTGCTGTTGACGGTGCTTGGCCTCGATCGGTGGATGAGCTGGAAAACAGCGCCCTATATCTATGACGAGCTACAGGATCTCCCCTACCGCCAGGTTGGCGTCGTGTTAGGGACAGCCAAATACTATCGCAAGGGTGTCATTAATCAGTACTATCGTTATCGTATCCAGGGCGCGTTAAACGCTTACAATAGCGGTAAAGTCAATTACCTGCTGCTCAGCGGCGACAATGCCCTGCAAAGCTATAACGAACCGATGACCATGCGCAAAGACCTTATCGCGGCGGGCGTCGATCCTGCGGACATTGTGCTTGATTACGCTGGCTTCCGTACGCTTGACTCCATTGTGCGTACCCGCAAAGTGTTTGATACCAACGACTTTATTATCATCACTCAGCGCTTCCACTGCGAACGCGCCTTGTTTATTGCGTTGCATATGGGCATTCAGGCGCAGTGTTACGCGGTACCTTCGCCCAAAAATATGCTGACAGTGCGCCTGCGCGAATTTGGCGCCCGCTTTAGCGCGCTGGCGGATCTCTATATTTTTAAACGCGAACCGCGTTTTTTAGGCCCGCTGGTACCTATTCCCACGCAGCATCAGGTGCCGAATGACGCCCAGGGATATCCGGCCGTTACGCCGGAACAATTGCTTGAACTGGAAAAGAAAAAAGGGAAATGATCATGGATGTACAGACGATATTTGTCATATTAGCCTTTCTGCTACTCCCGCTTTTTTGCTTCCGTGAGGCCTGGAAAGGCTGGCGAACCGGCGCGGTAGATAAAGTTGTCAAAAATGCGCGAAAACCGGTTTATGTCTATCGCCATGCCGATCCCGTACAATATTGGTCTTATCTTTTTCTTTATACCGGTTGCGGTTTTTTATTTACTGGAATGATTATTTATCTTCTTTTTTATCGTTAATCTATTTATTATCCCTTTAAAATTGAGAATAGTTATTATTATGATATAAGGAACAAATGCTGTTTTGCATTCTGGTTTCATTTTTTTGTGAATTCTTTCACAGAATACCCTTCTTTCAATGCTTAGGCTGGCGGTAGATTTTGGATCATTAAAACGCGTTATTTGCGTTTCGCCTTAATTTATTCAAGCATTAAGGAAGATTATATGCCGCAACAAAATTATCTGGATGAACTCACGCCTGGTTTTACGCCATTACTGGCAATAAAAGAGGCTTCACGTTGTTTATTATGTCACGATGCGCCCTGTAGTCAGGCTTGCCCGGCGCAAACCGATCCGGGGAAATTTATTCGTTCTATTTACTTTCGCAATTTTAAAGGCGCAGCGGAAACTATCCGGGAAAATAATGCGCTTGGCGCCGTCTGCGCCAGAGTCTGTCCGACGGAAAAATTATGCCAGCGCGGATGTACACGTTCCGGAATAGATAAACCTATTGATATTGCACGCCTGCAACGTTTTATTACCGATTTTGAACAGCAGACTGCCATGCAGATTTATCAGCCCGGGAGTAAAACACGCGGGAAAGTAGCGATTATTGGCGCGGGTCCGGCAGGTTTGCAGGCAAGCGTGACGCTCACGCATTTAGGCTATGACGTCACCATTTACGAAAAACAGCCGCAGCCCGGCGGATGGCTGCGTCACGGCATCCCGGCATTTCGTCTGCCGCAAAGCGTACTCGATCAGGAAATTGCCCGCATTGTAGAAATGGGCGTCAATATTAAATGTAATTGTGAGGTGGGCGGGTCGCTATCGCTTGCGCAACTCAAAGCCGAATATCGCGCCGTGCTGATGACCGTCGGGATGTCCTGTGGCTCTGGTTTACCGTTATTTGAGCAAGCCAGTCACGTAGAGATTGCCGTTGATTTTTTACAGCGCGCCCGTCAGGCCGACGGCGATATTAGCGTTCCGCGTAGCGCATTAATTATTGGCGGCGGCGACGTAGCGATGGATGTCGCCAGTACGTTAAAAATTCTCGGCTGCCCTTCCGTCACCTGCGTGGCGCGGGAAGAATTAGCCGAATTCCCCGCCAGCGAAAAAGAATTTACCAGCACACAGGCATTAGGCGTATCGATTATTGATGGCTTTACGCCTGTCGCCGTCAGCGGAAATAAAGTGACCTTCCACCATGTACGCCACTCAGGAGAACTGACGCTGGAAGCGGAAAATATTATTTTGGCCGTGGGGCAGCACGCGCGACTGGATACCTTTGCGGAGATAAAAGCGCAGCATAATATTATCGACACGCACAATTATCAAACCGACGACCCGGCGATCTTTGCCGCTGGCGATATTGTTAAAGGCGATAAGACCGTCGTTTATGCGGTAAAAACCGGAAAAGAAGCCGCTCAGGCTATTCATCATTATTTAGAGGAGGCCTGCTCATGTTAACAAAAGATTTGTCTGTTACCTTTTGCGGCGTTAAGTTTCCCAATCCGTTTTGTCTTTCTTCTTCTCCGGTAGGCAATTGTTATGAGATGTGCGCCAAAGCCTATGATACCGGCTGGGGCGGGATCGTTTTTAAAACCATTGGTTTTTTTATTGCCAACGAAGTCTCTCCACGTTTTGACCACCTGACGAAAGAAGATACCGGTTTTATTGGTTTCAAAAACATGGAGCAAATTGCTGAGCATCCGCTGGAAGAGAACCTGGCCGCCATTCGAAGGTTAAAACAGGATTATCCGGATAAGGTGCTGATTGCTTCCATCATGGGGGAAAATGAGCAGCAGTGGCAGGAACTGGCGCGTCTGGTTGAAGAAGCCGGCGCGGATATGATTGAGTGTAACTTCTCTTGCCCGCAGATGACCTCGCACGCCATGGGAAGCGATGTAGGGCAAAGCCCGGAGCTGGTTGAAAAATACTGCCGCGCCGTAAAACGCGGTTCATCTTTGCCAATGCTGGCGAAAATGACGCCGAATATTGGCGATATGTGTGAAGTCGCGCTGGCCGCTAAACGCGGCGGAGCCGACGGTATCGCCACCATCAACACCGTGAAATCCATTACTAACATCGACCTGAACCGCAAAATCGGGATGCCGGTGGTTAACGGTAAATCCAGTATCTCCGGTTATTCAGGAAAAGCGGTGAAACCCATTGCGCTGCGTTTTATCCAGCAGTTGCGAATGCACCCTGAACTGCGCGATTTCCCGATTAGCGGTATCGGCGGCATTGAAACCTGGGAAGACGCTGCCGAATTTCTGCTGCTGGGCGCGGCGACCCTACAGGTGACGACAGGCATTATGCAATACGGTTACCGCATTGTAGAAGATATGGCGAGCGGCCTCAGCCACTATCTGGCCGATCAGGGATTTGCCTCATTACAGGAGATGATCGGGCTGGCGAATGGCAATATTATCCCGGCGGAAGACCTGGATCGCAGCTATATCGTCTATCCGCGGATTAATCAGGAGAAATGCGTCGGCTGCGGACGTTGCTATATCTCCTGCTATGACGGCGGTCATCAGGCGATGGAGTGGGATGAACACAGCCGCACGCCGCATTGCAATACGGAAAAATGCGTCGGTTGTCTGCTGTGCGGTCATGTCTGCCCGGTCGCCTGTATTGATTTAGGCGAGGTCAAATTTAAAAAAGGCGAAAAAGAGCACGCGTTAACACTGTAGCTCGCGGTATGAAGCCCGGCGCGCAGTTTCGCTGCGCCGGGTTATCTGATAAGCAAGGCAATAGGTCTGGATAACTACTTCTTACGCGCGTATTTCAGCGAGTCCAGCGCCACGGCGAAAATGATAATGCCGCCTTTGATAATGTACTGCCAGTACGGGTTTACCCCGATATAGGTCAGGCCATAGTTGATGACGGTAAAGATAATGACGCCGGTCACCACACCGAAGACCGTCCCCACTCCGCCGCTAAACGATACGCCCCCGACCACGCACGCGGCAATCGCATCCAGTTCATACATAAAGCCGAGGTTGTTGGTGGCAGAACCAATACGCCCTGCTTCCAGTAAGCCGCCGAAGGCATAAAACACACCGGAGAGCGCATAAATCATCAGCAGGTTCAGCGCCACGTTTACGCCGGAAACTTTTGCCGCTTCCGGGTTGCCGCCAATAGCAAAAATGTTTTTACCAAAACGGGTCTTATTCCACAGCACCCAGACAAACGCTACCGCAATCAGGGCGTAAAAGGTGATGTATGAGAGCCGGAAACTGCCCATCGCCACAAAGCCCTGCGCAAAGGTGGAAAAGCCGCTGTCAAAGCCGGAAATGGGCGAAGCGCCGACAAAGTCATAGTAAAGGGAGTTGATCCCATAAACGATAATCATCGTGCCAAGCGTGGTAATAAACGGCGTCACGTTCAGGTAAGCAATGATGATGCCGTTCACCAGGCCAATCACCGCGCCAATCGCGCAGACAATCAGGATAACCAGCGCAATCGGCATGGTCGCCATTTCCGGAAACACTTTATTGGCGTTTTCCATTGATTGCAGTAATGTTGCCGCCACGACCGCCGCCAGCCCTACCTGACGCCCCGCCGACAGGTCTGTCCCCTGTGTGACAATGAGTCCCGCCACGCCCAGCGCGATAATAATACGTACCGAAGATTGCGTCAGAATATTACTTAAATTCAACAAACTTAAAAAAGTCGGGTCCTGGAAAATAATAATCGCCAGCAACACTAAAAGAACGACGTAAATTCCGCCCTCTTTCAGCCAGGTCAAAAAGCTTTTCTTGTTTAACGCACTCATAAGGAGCCCCTGATCTTAAAGGTGCAAAGAAGCAAGACGCAAAATTTCGTTTTGCGTTGTTGTTTTAGTATCGACAATGCCGGAAACGAGACCGTTACTCATCACCAGGATACGATCGGTAATCCCTAACAGCTCCGGCATTTCAGAAGAGATAATGATGATCCCCTTGCCTTTTTTCGCCAGTTCCGCAATAAGCTGATAAATTTCAAATTTTGCGCCGACATCAATACCGCGGGTCGGTTCGTCCAGCATTAATATTTCCGGCTGCGTTAATAGCCAACGTCCAATGATCACCTTTTGCTGATTGCCGCCGGAAAGTGAGCCAATTTGCGTGCGATGCCCCGGCGTTTTTACCCGCATGGAATCAATGACCCATTGGGTGTCGCTTTTCATCCGGGAATTATCCAGTAACCCCACTTTATTTTTATAATTACGGATATTCGAAATTAATGAGTTAAATCCGATATCCAGATAGGCGTAAATTCCGGTGGAACGACGCTCTTCCGTCACCAGCGCAAAACCGTGGTTAATCGCTTCGTTCGCAGTGTGATTATTAATTTTCTTGCCATGTAAAGTGATTGTCCCGGACGACTTCTCACGAATGCCAAACAGCGTTTCGACGATATCGGTACGCTTTGCCCCAACCAGACCGGCAATGCCCAGAATTTCGCCCTTGTGCAAATCAAAGGAGACATCGCGAATGGAAGGCTGGCGTAGCGAGGTCAGGTGACGTACCTCCAGAATCACGTCGCCCGGCTTATTTTCTTTATCCGGGAAGCGCTGGTTCAGGGAACGCCCGACCATCATCGCAATGATCTTATCCATATCCAGCCCTTCCAGCGGCTGGGTGGCAATCCACTGACCGTCGCGCAAAATAGTAATTTCATCGCACAATTGAAAAATTTCTTCCATTTTATGCGAGATATAAACAATACCGCAGCCGCGTTCTTTCAGCTTGCGAATAATGGTGAACAGATGATTAACCTCTTTCTCAGTTAACGATGAGGTCGGTTCATCCATAATAACGATCTTAGCATTATAGGAAAACGCCTTCGCAATTTCGATCATCTGCATTTGCGAAACGGATAACGTTCCTACGCGCGCGCGTGGGTCAATATCGATATCCAGCTCATCAAATATCGCTTTGGTATCCTGGTACATTTTATCCTGGTCGACAAACATACCTTTGGTGGGATAACGTCCCAGCCACATGTTATCCATGACCGAACGTTGTAATACCAGGTTTAACTCCTGGTGTACCATCGAAATCCCATTCTCCAGCGCTTCTTTCGCCGAATGGAAGTCCACTTCTTTTCCCTGAAATACAATGCTGCCGGAATCTTTTTGGTAAATACCGAAAAGACATTTTAATAATGTTGATTTGCCTGCGCCGTTTTCGCCCATTAATGCATGAATAGAGTGCGGACGAACGTTTAAGTTGACATTATCAAGCGCTTTCACGCCGGGAAATGATTTGTTAATGCCACGCATTTCCAACAAATATTCACCCGACGACGGAGAGATCGTGCTGCCCATAATGATACCCTGTCGGCCTTTTTAATTATGACTATCCGCGCCGGATGGCAAAAGAAATACGTTATCCGGTCTGCGGCGCGTCACCCTTCCACGGTTTCAGGGCGCAACAAAATTGCGCCCACAGACGGAAAAGTTATTTTTGGGTAAATTCGCTCAGATTGTCTTTGTCCACGCCGACATAAGGCACGCGCACGATTTTGTTCTCAATCTTCCAGCTGGTGCCGTCAGCCGCGCCCTTGCCTTCGGCGAGGTTTTTCGCCAGATCGAATGTCGCTTTCGCCTGATTGTTGGCGTCATTCAGTACCGTACCGGCCATCGCGCCCGATTTCACCAGCGCCAGGGCTTCCGGTAACGCATCGACGCCAAAGACCGGAATCGACGATTTATTATGCGCTTTCAGCGCCTCTACCGCGCCCATCGCCATCGCATCGTTATTCGCGATAACCACTTCAATCTTGTTAGCGTTCGGGCCAGATAGCCAGGCATCCATCTTATCTTTTGCCTGCGCGGTATCCCACATGGCGGTGTCTAACGCCAGTTGCTCGGTCTGAATACCTTTAGCATTTAACTCTTTCACCACATACGTCGTACGAGCTTCAGCATCCGGGTGCCCCGGCTCGCCTTTCAGCAGAACATACTGAATTTTACCGTCTTTATTCAGATCCCAACCCTGATTCGCCTGCCAGTGTTTGGCAATCAAGTCGCCCTGAATCACACCGGATTCTTTAGAGTCAGTCCCGACATAATACGCCTTGTCATAGCTGTCCAGCGCTTTGCGGGAAGGCTCTTTGTTAAAGAACACCACCGGCACATTTTGCCCGCGCGCTTTCTCAATCACCGTACCGGCGGCTGCCGGGTCGACCAGGTTAATCGCCAGAGCTTTAACCCCTTTCGCCAATAAAACGTCAATTTGATCATTCTGTTTAGATTGATCGTTTTGCGAGTCATTCATCAGTAGCTGAACATCCGGCGCGGATTTGCCATCTTTTTCAATAGCCTTACGCACCACGGACATAAAGTTATCGTCATATTTATAAATCGTCACGCCAATACGAGTATCAGCCGCCTGCGCGTGCGCGCCGAATAACAGACTTGCCATCACGGCAGAAAGGGTCAGTACCTTCTTATTCATGGTAGCTCCGGTTTTATTATGTAGGGTATAGCGTAAAAAAATGCCCGGCTGTTCAGCACGTTAACGCGTGTTACTGAACGCCGAAGCGTATTTAGAGCCTATCCCACCAGGCGTTATTGGCGCAGCCAGTTTGGACACGGACAGCGCGCAAAAACCGGAGCGTACACGTAGTACGTGAGGTTTGACTCGCTACGCTCGCCCTTCGGGCCGCCGCAAGCGGCGTTCAAAACGCTAACGCGTTTTGGCGAGCACTGACCAGGTCCAAAATGGCAAGTAAAATAGCCCTAATGGGATAAGCTCTTATTCAACTCTTTATTTTTGTCCGGTAGTCGCGGGATATTGTGATAACGGTTTTTATAAGCGAAATACCCCAGCAAAACTGACAACTAACTGTTACACGTTAGTTACAGTGCGACAAACGTTGTCATCATAGCTATCACAATGTTAATAAACTGTGAATTTACTCACAGATTGAAAACGGTTACATGCGGTGCGTAATCAGTTAGTGATCAGTACCGCATTCTGTCGCCATGCCACCGAATGGCGCCGTACCAGGGTCGGCATGAAGCAGTGCGTCGCCGTGATATCCAGCGTGCCTGCAGCCCCCTGTAACGCCAGCTCGGTCGCGATTTTCGCCATAGAAGCAATAGGATAGCGCACGGTAGTCAACTGAGGATCGGTATAACGAGCAATAGGGATATCATCGAAACCGATGACAGACAGATGCAAGGGAATGGCGATGCCGTTATCTTTTAACGCCGTCAGCGCGCCCGCCGCCATGTTATCGTTATAGGCAAATACCGCCGTCAGTTGCAGATTGCGTCCCAGCAACTCAACCATTGCCGACTCGCCGCCCTGCATGTCCGGCGTGCCGGTGCCTATCCAGCTCTCCGACGCAGCAATCCCCTGCTCTTGCAGCGCGTGTAACCACCCTTCTCTGCGCATCGCGTCATCTTCAATACGGTGGCTGGAGGCCAGGTAGCCGATGCGTTGATGTCCATTATTCAGCAACATTCGGGTCGCCATTCTGGCGCCGCTCACATTGTCGAGACAAACACAACGATGCGCATAACCCGGCACGATACGGTTAATCAGCACCATACCGGGGATCTGATCCATAAAGTCGCTCAGCTCGCGATCGGTTAAGGCTTTTGAGTGAACAATCAATGCGTTACAACGCTGACGGATCAAGACTTCAATCGCATGGCGCTCTTTTTCCGCCTCATGATAACTGTTGCCAATGAGAACATATTTCTGGTGCTGCTGCGCGACCAGATCTACGGCTTTCACCAGAGCGCCGAAAAAGGCATCGGAAACATCCATGACCACGACGCCGATGGTGTCGCTCACCTGGGTGGCCAGCGCTTGCGCATTCGCATTTGGCCGATATCCCAGCAGGGTGACGGCCTGCATAACGGCGTCACGGGTGTCGGGACTGACTAACGCGCTGTTATTCAGTACGCGGGAAACGGTCGCTACAGACACGCCAGCCTGGCGCGCTACATCACGAATGGTGATCATATTCACTGCCCTGTTTGAGTTCAAAAATGCTCACAAATGCCCCGTTAGCAGGCGGCTATTTTGTCAGCACCCTGCCCAGGGCTGCGTGAGAAACATCACAGGGATGGAAACGGTTACAGCCATTTTGTTAATGAATGTGATCCAGATCGTTATCTGAGCGATCCTGACGCGCGCAACGTGAGTTGACGCCATAACCACTCGACCGGTCCCTGTCGCCAGAAACGTAGCCAGATGACGGAAAAGAGAAGGTTTATTGCCCATACCGGAACGACAAAGAACAAGAGTTCCAGTCGATTGAATTTCATAAATAAGCCAAACTGATAAAACAGCGTGGTACAGATGATCGTCTGCAGCAGATAATTGGTCAGCGCCATTCGCCCTACGCAGGCAATGGCAAGCGTCAGTCTGCATCGGCTAAGCTGCGGCCAGAAGCCAAACATCAGCGCGGCATAGCCCAGCGTTTGCAACGGCGCGCTCAGTTCACGCGGCGCCTGCAATAAAAAGGCGCACCAGCGGTACGCCCAGTCCAGCCGCCATTGTAAAATGACCGCAGGCAGGTTGATCAGTAGCCCTAACGCCACCAGCAGAGCCCCGGTACGGCGATAGTGCCGCAGACTGTACTGACCTTTCAGCCAGCCGCTACGCATTAGCGCGGCGCCCAGCAGCATCATACCCGCCAGTTGCCAGCCATACTGCGCGCCGAGCGCCAGTAAACTATTCGACAGCATCTCTGCCCGGTTGCTGATAGCCTCCATGCCGCCGTTCAGCTTCCAGTATTTTTCATACAATATTGCCGACGCATCCGGCGTCCAGGCGCGGCTGGTTTCGCTACTCGATACCACGCCCAGCAGCAGTAGCACGCCAATCCCTACCAGATAAAGGAGTATGCCGGTATTGAACAGGCTTTTTACCGAAGGCGCGTCGCGTACCAGTCGCCAGCAAATTAACCCGACCAGACCGTAGGCCAGCAGAATGTCGCCGTCCCAAAAGAATAACGCATGGATAAAACCTAACAGTACCAATAGCGTTAAGCGCGACTGAATCCACTGTTTACCACGCGGAAGCAGCATTTGTAGCCCCGCGCCAAACAACAACGCGAACAGCGTAAGAAACTTAGCCTGCGCCACAATATCGAGAACCGCCCAGGACCAGGCGTCTTCGGGAACGATCGCGCCGTACCAGGCGGGATTGAGATAAGCCGCCTTCGGCAATCCAAAGGCGCTAATGTTAAGAAGCAGGATACCGAGGATAGCGACGCCACGTACAAAATCCAGCGTGACATTACGTTCCATCGTCTCCGCCTTAATCATGGATGATGGCGAACGGCACGCAGAAACTCCTGGCGCGTATTCTGGCTGGACTTAAACAATCCGCCCAGCGACGTCGTCGTCGTGGCGCTGGTTGCGTCACGAATACCGCGCGCTTTCACGCAGTAATGCACCGCATCAATCGATACCGCTACATTATTGGTGCCGAGCAAGGTTTGCAGCGCCGTCAGAATTTGTTGGGTCAAACGTTCCTGAACCTGCGGACGCTGGGCGAAGAATTGCACGATGCGGTTAATTTTCGACAGGCCGATCACGGAATCTTTGGGGATATACGCGACGGTCGCTTTGCCATCAATGGTCACAAAGTGATGTTCACAGGTGCTGGTCAGCGTGATATCGCGGACGGTGACCATTTCATCCACCTTCATTTTATTTTCAATGAGGGTAATTTTCGGGAAATTGGCATAGTCGAGGCCGGCGAAAATCTCGTCAACGTACATCTTAGCGATACGATGCGGCGTTTCCATCAGACTGTCATCGCTCAAATCGAGATTCAGCAACTGCATAATCTCAGTCATATGCCCTGCGATAAGGCTTTTTCGCGTTTCATTATCCAGTTCATCCATAGGCGGGCGCAGCGGCGTTTCCAGCCCCCGGGCAACCAGCGCGTCATGAACCAGGGCCGCTTCTTTACTGAGTGATGGCATTAATCGTGTTCTCCTGCAGGTGTGGCGCCTCTGCCCTGCATGGGGCAAAGTTTGTCAATATTGTGACAGTGTGATTATTGTGCGTGAGGTAGCGCACATAATCCAGTATTCACGCCCATAATTGTTGAAATTGTCGCTGCCTTTCATGACATCTTTTCCGGTGCGAGAATGATGGCAGGACAAAGGGCATATTTGTTAACGCAACGTTATTTAAATGATGAAGCATGTTTATGTATTACGGAAGTGAAAGTTACTCACAACGCGGTGAATAATCTGTATTATGAAGAATCTGCATACCTTATCAGGTTCACTATAAAAGGAGCCCCCGCATGGAAATGCTCGAAGAGCACCGATGTTTTGGCGGCTGGCAGCAGCGCTGGCGTCATCATGCCGCCACGCTAAACTGCGCCATGACATTCAGCATTTTTCTTCCGCCGACTCAGGATAATGAACCGCCTCCGGTACTGTACTGGTTGTCCGGGTTGACCTGCAATGATGAGAACTTTACCACCAAAGCAGGCGCGCAGCGTATCGCAGCAGAACTGGGCATTGTATTGGTGATGCCGGATACCAGTCCACGCGGTGAACAGGTCGCCGACGATAGCGGATACGATTTAGGCCACGGCGCCGGGTTTTATCTCAATGCCACACAGCCGCCCTGGGCCAGCCATTATCGCATGTACGATTACCTGCGCGATGAGCTTCCGGCGCTTATCCAGACACAGTTTAACGTCAGCGACCGTTGCGCCATCAGCGGGCACTCGATGGGCGGCCACGGCGCATTAATCATGGCGCTGAAAAATCCGGGTAAATACACCAGCGTCTCTGCTTTTGCGCCTATCGTCAACCCCAGCCGCGTGCCGTGGGGAATCAAAGCGCTTACCGCTTATCTCGGCGAAGATGAATCAGCCTGGACTGAGTGGGATAGCTGCGAATTAATGCTGGCCAGCCAGCCGCAGGACGCCATTCCTGTGCTCATCGATCAGGGCGACAGCGATCAATTCCTCGCCGATCAGCTTCAGCCCGCCGTACTGGCGGAAGCCGCGCGGCAAACCGCCTGGCCGATGACGCTACGAATCCAGCCTGGCTACGATCATAGCTATTATTTTATTGCGTCCTTCATCGAGGACCATCTGCGCTTTCATGCCCGGTATTTACGGGACGAGCGTGAGACGTCACCAACATAATGAATTTTCCAGCGCCGCGCTGTAGTTCACCTCCTCCGACTGCGGCGCGGAAGATTTATTATTTAAATCCGCGGCCTGCTGGCGTACCTGAAGGCGGCCGCTGCCCTCTCCGCCTTCATAACTTTCGTGAAAATTACGCAGCTCGGATTCAAACAGCACCGCATCAAGATTATGCAACTTATCCAGCGCCCGCAGGAGAGAAATTAACGTATCAAGATTAAGCCCTCCCCCCTTCTCGATACGCTTGATGGTGGCGATGCCAACGTGCGCGCGATCGGCAAGCTGCTGCTGGGTCATCGAAAGAGACAGACGCGTCTCCTTTAAGCGGGCGCACAACGACAGGATAATCTCGTCGTTATTCATCGTATTGTATTTCACGCTGTTACCCTCTCTTGCGCGGCTGAATTTTCCCCAGCGAACCATGATACGTTTCACGGTATTTAGCGCTCATGTCTTTACCGGTCTCGTACATCGCAGCAATGATCTCATCGAGCGAGATACAGGGTTCGCTTACGCGACTCATCGCCATCGTCGCCGCGTTTATCGCTTTCACGGCAGAGATGGCGTTTCTCTCTATGCAGGGAATTTGTACCTGCCCGCCCAGCGGATCGCAGGTCAATCCCAGATGATGTTCCATGGCAATTTCAGCGGCGCTCAGCGTTTGCTCCACGGATGCGCCCATCAGTTCAGCCAGGCCCGCCGCCGCCATTGAGCACGCCACGCCGACTTCCCCCTGACAGCCAACTTCAGATCCCAGAATAGAGGCGTTTTGTTTAAACAATATCGCGATAGCGGCGGCGGTCAGGAAGAAACGGGTCAGAGCACCGGATTCCAGCGGCGTGACAAATTTATCATACCAGCAGAGCGCTGCCGAAATAATGCCGCACGCGCCATTGGTTGGCGCGGTAACAATCTGTCCGCCGCTGGCATTTTCTTCGCTTACCGCAATCGCGAAGGCATTGACCCAGTTCAGCGCGGTTAAAAAATCGCTGGCGGAGCGGTTAGCCTGTAACGTCTTATGTAACGCACAGGCGCGCCGCGGTACCTGATAGGGGCCGGGTAATACCCCCTCAGTATGCAGGCCGCGATAAACCGCCTGCTGCATCACGTCCCATATTTGCGCCAGATAATTCTGCAACATCTGTGGCGAGTGGCGGCACAGCTCATTTTTCATCATCAGCGCCGCCACGGACAGGCCGTTACGCCGACACAGCGCCAGCAACTGCGCGGCATGACTAAATTCAAAGGGCGACACTGTACGCAAAGGAAGCGATGGCGTCAGCGGCTCGCCATGTTTGCGAACCTGTCCGGCGCCGGTCGAAAACCAGGTCTCTTCATACACCGTGAAATAATCATCTCTGGCGCGAAACGTCATGGCATAAGGATGGCCTGGATGCGCCTGGTGATTGGCGATAATCTTGACTTTTATCGTGATTCCGCCCGCGTCGGAGAGCGGGAGTTCGATTTTGTTTTCATTTTCCGCACGCTTAATCACCGCCATATACGAACGGAGATCGACATTCTCCGGCTGGCAACCCAGCAGCCCAAGATAAAGGGCGGTATCCACATTGTGGCACTTGCGGCTTAACGATAACGCGCCATACAGCTCGATTTCAATTTCCCGAATTAGCGGTAACGTCTCTTGTTCTCTGAGCAATGAAATAAAGTGACAGGCGGCGCGCATCGGCCCTACGGTACGTGAGCTGGATGGACCTATTACTATTTTGAATATATCAAGGCAACTCTCCATCGTTATATCAATCCTTTCAGTGTCATTCGCGTTCAGTAATAAATAACATCCTCGCACAGTTGGCATATCAAAAGTGATACCTTTTGTGTCTGAACTTTACCTGGTATCAAAAACAACGCTTTTTTAGCCCTTTTCTGGCTGTGATATCTGTGATAGCACGAGATTCCACGCCGCAAAAGAGCCATTATAATACCCGTAAATTAAGGGAGTTATCATATGAGTATTATTTATTTTATTACTACACAGGATATCGATACGTTTCAGAAAAAATTACATGAAACGTTATTTAATGCCGTCACCATGCCGTTTCCGCTATTATTTGATAAACGTTATGCCGCGCTTATCAATACCGCTTATTTAAAGCTTACGCTGCCAGCGGAATGTCTGACGCCTGAATTTTATCGCTATTTACGCGAACTCTCATTGCAATGGCAGTTTGATTTTTTTATTAAGCCGCAGCCACTGCCTGCTAACGGTATTATCGCGTTTGATATGGACTCGACATTTATTGCGGAAGAAGGCGTGGATGAAATTGCCCGCGAGCTTGGCATGTCGACGCAAATCACCGCCATTACCCAACAGGCGATGGAGGGCAAGCTTGATTTTAACGCCAGTTTTACCCGACGTATCGGAATGTTGAAAGGCACACCGAAAGCAGTGCTGAACGCCGTATGCGATCGCATGACCCTTTCGCCAGGCCTGTTAACTATTCTGCCAGTCATCAAGGCCAAAGGATTTAAAACCGCGATTATCTCCGGGGGACTGGATATATTCACCCAGCGTCTAAAAGAACGGTATCAACTGGATTATGCCTTTTCGAATACGGTTGAAATACGCGATAACGTTCTGACGGATAACATTACCTTGCCGATTATGAACGCCGCAAACAAAAAACAGACGCTGGTTGACCTGGCTGCCCGGTTAAATATTGCCACGGAGAATATTATTGCCTGCGGTGATGGCGCCAACGATCTGCCGATGTTAGAACATGCTGGCACCGGTATTGCCTGGAAAGCGAAGCCGGTTGTACGGGAAAAAATCCACCATCAGATTAATTATCACGGTTTCGAATTGCTTCTTTTTCTTATTGAAGATGAATTATAACGCGACTCACCTCGCCGGAAGGGAATTTTAAAATGAGTATAAAAACATTTATTTTCAGCCAGCCCGATAAGCCGATTGTAAAAGAGAAAAAAGAGATAGACCAGACCTATAAAAAATTTCGTTTTGAGATTATCGCCTCGGTCTTTATCTCTTATGCCGTCTTTTATCTTACCCGTAAAAACTTCTCCGCCGCGATGCCGGCCATGCTGACGGAAACGTCGCTGACCGCAGAAGACTTCGCCATTATGTCTTCTATTTTTTACATTCTTTATGGCGCGATGAAGTTTGTCGGCGGGATGCTGGTCGATAAAATTAACCCGAAAGCCATGACCGGCCCGGTGCTGATTGGCGTGGGGATTGTAAATATTCTGTTCGGCTTTTCCGACAGCGTGGCGGCATTCTACGTGCTGTACAGTCTCAACGCGATATTACAGGGCACCAGCTTTCCGCCGATGGCGAAAATTATGGCCTCGTGGTTTTCGAAAAACGAACGGGGACGCTGGTGGGCTATCGTTGAAGCGGCGCACAATATCGGCGGCAGCCTCGCGCCGCTGCTGACCAGTTTTGCTATCGCCTTTAGCGGTAGCTGGAAAATGGGGTTTTATGTTCCCGGCGCCATTTCGCTGCTGATGGGGATAGTGGCGCTATTTACCATTAAAGATCGTCCCGGTACGTTAGGTTTGCCCAACGTGGGGCAGTGGCGTAACGACCCGACGGAACTGGCCCAGGTCAAGGCCAGCCCGGTCAACCTGAGCTTCTGGCAGATTTTTGTGAAATATATCCTGACCAATCCACTGGTATGGATCATTATTATCGGTGATATGTCAGTTTATATTGCGCGCACCATCCTTAACGACTGGCCGCAGATTTACTATTCGCAGGTTCACGGCTGGAGTCTGATAAAAGCGAACTCGATTATTTCCTGGTTTGAGGCGGGCGGACTGGCAGGTGGGTTGCTGGCAGGCTACTTGTCTGACTTTATGTTCAAAAGTAACCGCTGGATGACCGGATTAATCTTCGCGTTGGCGCTGTGCATATGCATCGTGCTGGTGCCGCTGGTTCAGGATACCTCTTACACCCTCACCGCGATTCTGTTCACCATCATGGGCTTCGCCTTATACGGACCGCATATGCTTTTTGCCGTCGGCTGTCTGGATGTGACCCATAAGGATGCGGCGGGATCGATTACCGGCTTTCGGGGATTGTTCAGCTATGTCGGCGCGGCAATGGCCGGTGTGCCGGTAATTATGGTGAAAAATAGCTGGGCGTGGTCGGGCGTTTATATCTATGCGTTAATCGCCATTCTGCTAACGACTCTGTCGCTGGCGTTGCTCTCCAGGCTGCATCGGTTATAACATTCTGGCGACAGCGGCAAAACGCGGCTGTCGCCAGTCTCTGTCAGAAACGGTAATCCACCGCCATAAAGTAACGACGTCCGTCTTCGGTATAACCGTAGTCGTCGCGTTTGAGATCTTTATCGCCCACGTTCAGAACGCCCGCACGCAGTTTAACGTTTTTCGTCGCCTGCCATGCCGCGCCGGTATCCCAGACCACGTACCCGCCCGGCGTTTTCGCTGTTGCGCTGTCGGCCCGCTTACGCCCGGTATAATTCCCTGATACGTAGAATGACCAGTCTTCGAGCTGCACCGGTTTCCAGTCCAGCGTACCGTTCGCGGTGTGGAACGGCAGATCGGAAAGCGGCTTGTTCCCGCCATTACTGACGTCGCGTCCGTCGTTATAGGTGTAATTCAACGACAGTTTCCACGCCTCGTTAAACGGAACTTTCAACTCGGTTTCCACGCCCTGAATACGCGCTTTATTCACGTTGTAATAACGGAAGACCGGAACGCGCTGTCCCCGACTGTTGGTTTCGAAACCGACAAAGTTGGAATAGCCGGGCGCGGCGTTAACGTCAGGGGTACGGCTAATGCTGATGCGATTGTCCACATCGTTACGGAACGTGGTAACGCTCGCTTCCACGCCCTCCAGTATGCCTTCTTCGCCCCGGTAATAAAGGCCGAGCTCCCAGCTTTCACTGGTTTCAGGTTTCAGATCCGGGCTACCGATAATGCGGCATCCGCCACGGCAGGAGTTGGTCGCCCAGTCCGGACTTAATTGCAATAGCGACGGCGCTTTAAAGGCCGTGGCCCACCCACCTTTCACCGTCAGGGTATCCGTTGCGTTATAGACCAGATAAGCACGCGGGCTCCAGTGATCGCCATAGGTTTCATGGTCATCCATACGAATACCGGTGGTCAGCGCCAGCGGTTCGAAGATGCGCCACTCATCTTCAAGGAACAGAGCATACTGGCTGGCGGAGGTTTTAGTACTGGAACCGCCGGTCAGGTTGACCGCATCGCTCAGTTTATCGTGACGCCATTCGCCGCCGAAGGTGAGGAACTGGTTGACAGACGCTAACGGCAGAACGTATTTCCCGTCAATCGAATTGCTTTCTGACGTAATAGGGCTACTGTTGCCGGGGTTTTTGTTTTCCACTTTTTCGCCGTAGAATTTGAGCTCACTATTGCCGAGATCCCAACGTCCGTTATGGCTCAACGCATAGTTTTGCCGTTCCAGACGGTTTTTATCCAGCGAGTCGGAGTCCCGGTCCTGGCGATCAAAACCGTAGCCTGCGGTAACGTCATGATTTTCGTTTGGTGTCCAGGCAAACTCGACGTTTCCATCCCGGCTGGTAAATCCTTCAATGCGCGGCGTTTCACCCGTAGCGGTGGTGGCGGAACTCTGCTGCTCGTCTTTTTCGCGTTTCGCCAGGCTACCGTAGGCTTTCATTCCCAGCACGCCGTCGATCAGCGGACCGCTGGTAAAGAACTGACCGTTATAAGTATCGCCACGGTCGCGATGTTCCTGAATAGTGGAGTCAACCGTGACGCTGCCGTGCCATTTCTGACCAATTTTTTTGGTGATAATGTTGACCACGCCGCCCAGCGCATCGGAGCCATACAGCGAGGACATGGGGCCACGCACCACTTCAATACGTTCGATAGCGTCAACCGGTATCCAGTTCAGATCAAAATCATTATGGCGGAAGACCGCGTTACGGGAGTTAACGCGCTTACCGTCGATCAGGATCAGCGTATAGCTGCTGTCCAGACCACGAATACTCACGCCTTTACGGTTATCCCCTTCGTTAGTGAGCTGTACGCCCGGCACCTCTTTCAGGACATCTTTCAGGTTTTGCACGGGCCTGCGCTGTAAATCTTGCTGGGTAATGACGCTGATACTTGCTGGCGCATCTTTCAGATTTTGTTCGATGGCGGACGCGGTAACGACCATAGTTTCACCATCATCCGTTGCCGCGGCAACCGGCCAGGCCAACGTAACTGCGGACATACAAAGCCCTACCCGAACGAAAGGGTTAAACCTAAACATTCCATTTCTCCATGAGGTAAATACGACAAAAAAATCGGTTATCGCTCACAACGCATTACGTTTCGCCTGCGATAACGGTTATCACGGCGAACTCTTTTTATGCAGGCGAGTCGGGCTCATTAGTGACGGTCGCGCCCGAATCTTCATCCTTTCTGATTTCGAGCGTAACGATAAAGCAAACGATAATAATTATCAATTTAATTGTTAATAATTATGTCATTTGAACCAATCATGAAGAAAAAACAAAAAACCCTCTCGAATGAGAGGGTTAGAAGAGTCAGATTCAGGCAGTCAGTGCCGGATAGCGGCATAAAAGCCTATCCGGCCTACGACGAGAATACCGCGTTACTTTTTAACGCGTTCCGGGAAGTGCATTTCGCTATAGCGCACGAAATGCGTACCTTTTATCAGCTTGTAGCCGAACCAGATAAGCAGGAACAGCGGAATACCGATATAGGTCGCCGCGACGCCGCCCCAGTCGATGGTATCTTTCAGGAACGCTTCATAGTTCTGCCCCAACGTAATAATCAGGCACAGTACAAAGGCGAAAATCGGCCCCAGCGGGAAGAACCCGGAACGGTACGGCAAATCATTCACATCATACCCTTGTATCACGTAACCGCGACGGAAGCGATAATGGCTAATGGCAATCCCCAGCCAGGCGATGAAGCCCGTCATACCGGAGGTGTTCAACAGCCACAGATAGACCGTCTGGTTGCCGAACATTGAGGTCAAAAAGCAAAGACCGGCAATCACGGTGGTGGCATAAAGCGCATTGCGCGGTACGCCGCCGCGGGACAATTTCGCAAAAATACGCGGGGCCTTACCGTCACAGGCCAGGGTGTAGAGCATACGGGTCGAGGCATACATCCCGGAGTTACCCGCAGACAGTACCGCCGTCAGGATAACCGCATTCATTATCGCCGCCGCAGACAACAAGCCCGCATGCTGGAACACTAAGGTAAACGGACTGACGCTAATGTCTTTGACGTCGTTACGCAGCAGGTTTGGATCGGTATAAGGAATGATCAGGCTGATAATCAAAATCGCGAAAACATAAAACAGCAGAATACGCCAGAACACCTGACGCACCGCGCGCGGAATATTCTTCTCCGGGTTTTCAGATTCCCCGGCGGCAATACCAATCAGCTCAGTTCCCTGGAAAGAGAAGCCCACGATCATCGCGACGCCAATCATTGCCGCAAAACCGCCAGCAAAAGGCGCATCGCCCGTCGTCCAGTTGCTCCAGCCGACCGGCTCGACACCTTTAAAGATACCGATAATCATCGCTACGCCAACGATGATGAAGATAATAACGGTCGCGACTTTAATTAACGAGAACCAGTACTCCGCCTCGCCAAAACCGCGCACGGAAATGTAGTTCAGCAAGAAAATGACGCAGAGGAATAGCGCGCTCCAGATCCAGCCCGGCGTGTCCGGGAACCACCAGCCCATCACCAATTGCGCGGCAACCAGGTCAACAGCGATAGTCACCGCCCAGTTGTACCAGTAGTTCCAGCCCAGCGCGAAACCAAAGCCTTCTTCCACATAGTTCTGACCATATGTCGCAAACGAGCCAGATACCGGCATATAGGCCGCCAGCTCGCCAAGACTGGTCATCAGGAAGTAGACCATCAAACCAATCAGAATATAAGAAAACAGCGCGCCGCCTGGCCCCGCCTGAGAAATTGTCGCACCAGATGCAACGAAAAGACCTGTCCCGATGGAGCCGCCAATGGCAATCATCGTCAGGTGACGCGCCTTTAATTCGCGACGTAGCGCGGGCGCTTCTGTGGTTTTAGTTTTGGAACCCATGTGAAAATGCTATCCATCCAAAAAATGAGGCGCGATTGTAACAGACGAAATACTATCCTTCCGACACAAATGCGCGGTTATAAGAGACCTTCATGACCGGCCACGGATTATAAGTAAAGCAGAGAATAACGTATACGTAAGCGGATACTAAAAATGGCGATGCCGCCCGGGCAGCCCTCCTCTTCACCTTTATTCACAGTAACTCAAAAAACGCTGCAACGCGTTAGAAAGATGTTTCTGCCGATGATGAACACGCCACAACGTGCGCACCAGGCGCGGTAACGGCACCGCGACTTCGCCCAGGGTTCCCGCCTGGAGTTGTTCAGCAATCACCCGGCGCGATAAACAGCTTATCCCCAGTCCATGACGCACCGCATGTTTGATCGCTTCTGAATTCCCCAACTCCATCGCCATATGAAAGCGCGGCAAATGCGACAACAGCAAATAATCGACAATTTCCCGCGTACCGGAACCGCGCTCGCGTAAAATCCATGGGGATGCCGCAAGCTGTTCCAGCGTCACCGGCCCCTGCGTCAGCGGCGAGGACGGCGCGGCAAAGACCACCAGCTCATCTTCCAGCCACGGCTCAGAAATAATCTCTGTACTGTGACATGGTCCTTCAATCAGGCCGATATCAACCCGAAAATCCAGCACCGCGTTAATCACGTCCTGGCTGTTTCCCACGCTGAGTTCCAGCGGCAAGGCCGGATAATGCTGGCGATAGCGGGCAATCATGGCGGGTAAAATGTAATTGCCGATGGTGCTACTGGCATAAACCCGTATCGCGCCGTTATCTTCACGAAATAGCTGCTCAATTTCTACCGCTTGCTCCAGCAATGCCAGCGCGCGCGGATATAACAAGCGCCCATGTTCGTTGACCACCAGCCGTTTCCCCACCCGATCAAACAACTGTACGCCGAGCTGACCTTCCAGATCGGTGAGCGCGGCGCTAACGGCGGACTGCGATAATGACAGCATGACCGACGCCTGGGTTGTTGAACCGCTTTTCAGTACTTCAGCAAACACTTCAAGTTGTCGTAGCGTAATATGCATAGTCGTATCCCACCGATAGCGTTTCACTTACCACTTATAAAGATTAATTATAAATATATAATCAATTTTATTTTTAAACCAGATCACCGTAACCTTATTGTCCATATACAGGAGAAGGTTATGACAGAACTCACCTTGCAGAATCATCGTCGTACAATGTGGCATTTTATACCGGGGCTCGCTCTGAGCGCCGTCATTACAGGAGTCGCCCTGTGGGGCGGCGCTATCCCTGCCGTTGCAGGCGCGGGGTTCAGCGCCCTGACCCTGGCTATCCTGCTGGGTATGGTTATCGGGAATACCGTCTATCCACAAATATGGAAACAATGCGACGGCGGCGTGCTGTTTGCAAAACAACATCTGCTGCGTTTAGGGATTATCCTTTACGGCTTCCGCCTTACCTTTTCACAAATCGCCGACGTGGGTATTAGCGGTATTGTGATTGACGTATTAACGCTTTCCAGCACGTTCATGCTGGCCTGCTTCTTAGGCCAAAAAGTCTTTGGTCTGGACAGGCATACCAGCTGGCTGATTGGCGCCGGTAGCAGTATCTGCGGCGCGGCGGCGGTACTGGCGACAGAACCGGTGGTAAAAGCGGAAGCCAGTAAGGTTACTGTAGCCGTCGCGACTGTCGTTATTTTCGGCACCATCGCTATTTTCCTTTACCCGGCAATGTATCCGCTGCTGGCGCACTGGTTCAGCCCGGAAACTTACGGCATCTATATCGGCTCAACCATGCATGAAGTCGCGCAAGTGGTCGCAGCGGGTCACGCCGTTAGCCCGGATGCGGAAAATGCGGCAGTTATCGCTAAGATGCTGCGTGTCATGATGCTGGCGCCGTTCCTGATCATTCTGGCGGCACGCGTTAAACAGCTTTCACCGGCGACCGGCGCGGAAAAAAGCAAAATTACCATTCCGTGGTTTGCTATTTTCTTCATCGTAGTGGCGATCTTCAACTCTTTCCACCTGCTGCCGAAAGCCGTGGTGGATATGCTGGTGACGCTGGATACGGTGCTGCTGGCGATGGCAATGGCGGCGTTGGGTCTGACCACTCACGTTAGCGCATTGAAAAAAGCGGGGGCGAAACCGCTGCTGATGGCGCTGGCATTATTCGCCTGGCTGATTATTGGCGGTGGCGCCATTAACGTCCTAATCCATAGCCTTATCGCATAAATTATTACGTTTCACGCCTGTTAACCCGTTATCATAGCGTTCGTAATGAACCGTTAGCGGGTTTAACAGGAGTCTTTTATGAAATACATCGGAGCGCACGTCAGCGCTGCTGGCGGTCTGGCTAACGCCCCTGCCCGCGCGGCTGAAATTGGCGCAACGGCCTTTGCGCTTTTCACAAAAAACCAGCGTCAGTGGCGTGCCGCCCCCCTTACTCCCCAGGTCATTGATGACTTTAAAATCGCCTGTGAAAAGTATCATTTTTCAGCGGCGCAAATCCTTCCCCACGATAGTTACCTGATTAATCTGGGCCATCCGGTCAGTGAAGCGCTGGAAAAATCACGCGATGCCTTTCTCGATGAAATGCAACGCTGTGAACAACTCGGCTTAACCTTGCTTAATTTTCATCCCGGTAGCCATCTGATGCAGATTGCACAGGAGGATTGCCTGGCGCGGATCGCGGAATCCATCAATATTGCCCTCGCGCAGACCGAGGGCGTTACGGCGGTTATCGAAAATACAGCCGGTCAGGGCAGTAATCTGGGGTTTGAGTTTGAACAGTTAGCCGCCATCATCGACGGCGTGGAAGATAAGTCGCGCGTTGGCGTCTGTATCGATACCTGCCATGCCTTTGCCGCCGGATACGATCTGCGTACGCCAGAGGCGTGCGAAAAAACATTCGCCGAATTCGGGAAAATTGTCGGATTTCAGTATTTGCGCGGAATGCACCTGAACGACGCCAAAAGCGCCTTCGGTAGCCGCGTTGACCGCCATCACAGTCTGGGTGAAGGCAATATCGGCCACGATGCGTTTCGTTGGATTATGCAGGATGGGCGTTTTGACGGTATTCCGCTGATACTGGAGACCATCAATCCTGATATCTGGGCGGAAGAGATTGCGTGGTTAAAAGCCCAGCAAATTGCCGAAGCGATGGCCTGACGCTCAATGTTCTTCAGGCAATAAAAAAGGCAGAGCGCGCTCTGCCTTTTTTAGCGTGTTTCTCTTATGCCGCTTTTGCCGCGACTTCCGTCTCCGGACGTTTCAGGACGGCATAAGCCAGCCCTGCCACCAGCGTACCGGCCACAATTGCCAGCAGGTATCCCAATACCGGCGTAATTGCGCCTGGGATAAGCAGAACAAACAGACCGCCATGCGGCGCCATCAATTTTGCGCCTACCGCCATAGAAATGGCCCCGGTCAACGCGCCGCCAACGATACAGCACGGCAGTACACGCATCGGGTCGCGTGCCGCAAACGGAATAGCGCCTTCAGTGATAAAGCACAGCCCCAGCACCAACGCCGCTTTACCGCCTTCCTGCTGCGCTTTGTCGAACTTACGGCGCGCCACCATCGTCGCCAGACCCAGCGCTAACGGCGGTACCATACCTGCGGCCATGATCGCCGCCATCGGCGCGTAAGTTTGCGTACTCAGCAGACCAACACCAAACGCATACGCCGCTTTGTTCACCGGGCCACCCATGTCGGTACACATCATCCCGCCGAGAATCGCGCCCAGCAGCACCGCGTTTGCCGTCCCCATGGTTTGCAGCCAGTGGGTGAGCCCTTCCAGAATCCCGGCAACCGGTTTACCGATCAGGTAAATCATCGCCAGCCCCACCACCAGACTGGAAATTAACGGGATGATCAGGATTGGCTTCAGCGCTTCCATACTTTGCGGAAGTTTCAGTTTGGTACTGATAAGCTTCGCCATATACCCGGCAAGGAAGCCGGCAATGATCCCGCCGATAAAACCGGAACCGGTGCTAACCGCCAGCATACCGCCAATCAGACCTGGCGTAAGGCCTGGGCGATCCGCGATGGAGAAAGCGATATAGCCCGCCAGTACCGGCACCATCAGCGCAAACGCCGAACCGCCGCCAATCTGCATCAGCGCCGCCGCCAGCGTGTCCGGCACCTTAAAGGCTTCAATACCAAAGGCGAAGGAAAGCGCAATACACAGTCCCCCGGCAACCACCATAGGCAGCATGTAAGAAACGCCCGTCAACAGATGCCGGTATGCGCCAGCGCTCTCTTTCTTCCCTTCGGTCGCCGCTTGCGATGCCTTACCCGCCGGTTGATACGGCGTCGCTTCCGCTACGGCTTTATCCAGCTCCTGCGCCGTCTTTTTCAGCGCCAGGCCGGTCGACGTGCGGTACATCGGGAGACCGGCAAACTTCGCCAGATCCACTTCGATATCCGCCGCCACAATCACTAAATCCGCTTCCGCCACCTCTTCCGGGGTGATGGCATTGCCGGCCCCCACGGAGCCGCGCGTTTCGACTTTTACCCACCAGCCGCGTTTTTTCGCTTCTGTTTCAATGGCTTCAGCCGCCATAAAAGTATGAGCGACGCCGGTCGGGCAGGCCGTTACCGCGACCACGCGTTTCGGACCGCCGCTCGCCGCAGGAGCAGCCGCAGCAGGGGCGCTGTAAGGGGTCGCATGGCTTTTGGCTTCACTCAGAAACAGTTCCGGATGCGCGACGGCGCGACCAATATCCCCCAGCCAAACCTTTTTGCCGTTCAGAGCATTGTCGTTCGGCAGAGATTCGCCCAGCACGATCGCCAGCTCAGCATCATTCGGATTGTCGATAATTTCCAGATTTGCTTTATGCGCCGCCGCTCCAAGCAGGGTTTTCGCCATGTAAGCGCGAGCCTGGCCGAGATTAGCGTCAATTATCAGCAGCGTTTTCATTATGCCTCTCCTGCTGTCAGTTAAACGGTTGTAAGTCGACACGCGCCATCATTGCGGCCAACTGAGGACGATCGGTAATACCCACATTGCTCTGGCTGACCGCCAGCGCGGCAACCGCCGTCGCCAGACGCAGCGTATGTTCGCTGGACTCGCGCATCAGCAGGCCGTAAATCAATCCGCCAACCATGGAATCGCCTGCGCCGACGGTACTTACCACGTCCACTGCCGGTGGTTTAGCGATCCATTCTCCTGAGGCGTTAACCCACAGCGCGCCTTCCGCCCCCAGCGAAATCACCACATGAGCGATACCCTGTTCGCGTAACGCGTGCGCCGCATCAATTACATCTTTCATTTCCGGGAGCTTACGACCCGCCCAAATTTCCAGTTCGCGGCGATTCGGTTTCACCAGCCACGGCGCAGCTTTAAGACCGGCGACTAACGCTTCACGGCTACTATCAAAGATAATGCATGGACACTGGCTGCGCAGACGCGTCATCCAGTCGGTGAACGCTTCCGGACTCACGCCAGCCGGTAAGCTACCGCTGACGCAGACCATATCGAACTGGCCCAGCCAGCTCAGGGAGTCGTTAACAAAGCGTTCCCAGTCTGCGGGGGTCACGTCAAAGCCGGAAAAGTTGAAGTCGGTCACTTCGCCATCTTTTTCCGTCAGCTTCACGTTGATGCGGGTCCGGCCCTGAACCACCTGAAAGCGGTTAGCGATGCCCAGTTCGCTGAATAATTGCTGAAAACCGTCCTGGTTATCTTTACCGAGAAAACCGCCGACGGTGACGTCGATGCCTAAGTCTTTCAGCACTTTGGCAACGTTAATGCCTTTGCCCGCCGCGTGCAGACCCGTGGTTTTCACCAGGTTCACTTCGCCGCGTTCGATTTCAGGGCAAAACCCAACCAGATCGTAAGCCGGATTAAGGGTAATGGTGGCAACACGCCTGCTCATTATGCGCCCTCCCCGAGACCGGCGGCGATCGCATCGCCAATCGCTTTCAGCGCCTGTTCAGCATCTTCACCCTGCGCGGTAAAGCGCAGACGATGGCCTTTCTTCACGCCTAATGCCACCACTTTCATCAGACTACGTCCGTTTGCCGGTTTGCCGGTTCCATCAAGGTTTGTCACGGTAATTTCACTGTTAAATTGTTTAATCGTATTCACCAGCATGGTGCCCGGACGGGCATGGAGACCATGCTCATTACGCACTACAAATTCCGCGCTCAGTACGTCATCCGTCAGCGCATCATCACTGGTCAGCAACGCCAGCAGCGTCGCGGCGTCAGCGCTCAGCAGACGATCGGCTTTATTGTTCAGCAACAGGTCGCCGAGGCGTTTTAGCACGGCAATCGGCTGCTCGTCGTTCATCGCGACAGTGACTAATAAGGCTGCTTTTTCACCCTCTACGTCAAACGCCTGGGTCGCACGGCTTACCGCAACAGCGCTGCGCAAATTGCCTTCCGCGCTGTCGTTCAGCCAGATGCCTTGTCCCAGATTCATCGGACTATCGTTAATCGTTTTTGCGACGAACGCCGCATCAACCGCTCCCGCCTCTTTCAGACGCGCCGCATTTAGCGCCTGCAATGTGACCAGCGAGCTGGCGATGACATCCAGCGTCATCGTCTCGTTATCAAGTTTTAATTGTTCACTTTGCTTCTCGCCCATCAGCAATGCGCGCAGCTCTTCCGCCGTTGTCGCGGATTTCAGCTGTTCAGCCACGGAGTCATCGCTCAGCACATGCGTCAGCTGACGCAGCAGGCCAAGGTGTTCGTCCGAACTGGCGGCAATACCAATCGCCACGTAGGCGACCTGGCCTTCTCCCCAGGTAACGCCCTGCGGAAATTGAAAGACCTGGACGCCGGTTTTCAGCACCTGATCGCGCGTGTCTGTTGTGCCATGGGGAATCGCAATACCATTGCCAAGAAAGGTCGAGGTTTGCTGTTCGCGCGCCAGCATACCGTCAACATAGCCGCCCGCCACATTCCCCGCCTGCGCTAACGCGGCGGCGATTTGCCGAATGGCCTCTTCTTTATTTCCGGCCTGCTCGCCCGGATGAATGTCCTGAACCGATAACTGGAACATGTGTCTCCTCTCCTGCTGAATTGAAACGATTCAGCTACTATGAGAAAAAAAGCGCCAATCTGAGTTATCAAAAAAACCAGATCGCGCTGAAACGTTTCAAGAAGTCTGGATCTTTCTGCTTCAGCACGCAAGAAAAGTTACCGGTTTTGTAGCAATTTTTTGAGGTGAAGCACATTTTTTCTCCAACAGACCCTCAATAGCTGACGCATAAAAGGCTTCAGCTTTTTTCTTTCAGCTTGCGTCAGCACGCCCTGGTAACAAACTGGAATGCTATTTTGATTTTTCGTGTCGATTTTGATTCAGACGCCTGTTTATTTTCTGATGGGCAGCGTAAACTCCGCCTCTCTTCACACCACTGATATAGAAACATGCACAACAGTCCCGCCGCCGCTGCGCCCAAATCGTTTGACCTGACGTCTACCGCCTTTTTGATCGTCGCTTTTCTCACCGGTATTGCCGGTGCGTTACAGACGCCGACGCTCAGTATTTTTCTGACGGATGAGGTTCACGCCCGTCCCGGCATGGTGGGTTTCTTTTTTACCGGCAGCGCGGTTATCGGCATTATCGTGAGCCAGTTTCTGGCGGGTCGCTCAGATAAAAAAGGCGATCGCAAAAAACTGATCGTTTTCTGTTGCGTGCTGGGCATGTTGGCCTGCGTGTTGTTTGCCTGGAACCGCAACTACTTTATTTTGCTGTTCATCGGCGTCTTTCTCAGTAGCTTCGGCTCTACCGCCAACCCGCAGATGTTTGCGCTGGCCCGAGAACATGCCGATCGTACAGGTCGTGAAGCGGTGATGTTCAGCTCAATCCTCCGCGCCCAGGTCTCATTGGCCTGGGTCATTGGGCCGCCGCTGGCCTATGCGCTGGCGATGGGTTTTAGCTTTACGGTGATGTATTTGAGCGCGGCGGTAGCTTTTATCGTCTGCGGCGTCATGGTGTGGTTCTTTTTACCGTCAATGCGCAAAGATGCGCCGCTGGCGACCGGCACGCTGGAAGCACCGCGTCGTAATCGCCGCGATACGCTGTTGCTGTTTGTCATCTGTACGTTAATGTGGGGAACTAACAGCCTGTATATCATTAATATGCCGCTGTTTATCATCAATGAGCTGCATCTTCCGGAAAAACTTGCAGGCGTGATGATGGGCACCGCCGCCGGGCTGGAGATTCCCACAATGCTGATTGCAGGTTACTTCGCCAAACGGTTGGGAAAACGCCTGTTAATGTGCATCGCCGTTGTCGCCGGACTGTGCTTTTATGTGGGTATGTTGCTGGCGCACGCACCGGCGACGTTGCTCGGCTTGCAGTTGCTGAACGCGATTTACATCGGCATTCTTGGCGGGATTGGCATGCTCTATTTTCAGGATCTCATGCCAGGCCAGGCGGGTTCAGCCACCACGCTGTATACCAATACCATTCGCGTCGGCTGGATCATTGCCGGTTCGCTGGCGGGAATCGCCGCAGAAATCTGGAATTATCATGCGGTCTTCTGGTTTGCGTTAGTCATGATTGTCGCCACCATGTTCTGCCTGGCGCGTATTAAAGATGTTTAACTTGCAAGCCTGATACTTTTACTCTTCGACACATTTCAGCGCAGAATTTATTTCTGCGCGATGTTCATGCGCGGTCATTCATTGTCTTTTTCTCAATACGATATTCTGTTAGCGCCCTCTTACATAAGAGACCGGTTATTGAGAAAATTACGCCCATCAGTCCGCAAAGAACCAACACCAGCCGCATCTTATATTTTGGTGTGACAGCAACATCTATCACTTCAATGTTAGCATTATTTTTAACCGCCTCCGATAACAAGGATAGCTTTGTATATGTTTCCGTTTGTAACATGTTTTTATGCACGCTATAACGTTTAATGTCACCATCATCGATATACCATGCTGCCATTTTATCGACGCTATTTTTCAGGGTGGAAATAATATTATTGACGCTTTCTTCCCTCCCCTGCGCCTTAAAAAGGACAAGCTGATTTTTCGCGTCAAAACTTATTTTATTTTTATATTCCGCAGGCAAGAAACGGCTAAACTGGTTAAGGATAACCGTTGTTTTACATTGAATATCATTAGTATAGCCACATAACGCATAGGTAGCAGGCGTATCCAGATTAGGTTTGATTGTAATACTCACAACCTTTGTATCATGCTGCACGCTCACAAAAACATAGCCAATGGCGACAAAAATAAAGGTAACGATCACGATACTTAGCCATTTTCTTATAAGGAATAAGGAAACGTCGACTAAATCAATTTCACTATTTTCTCCCCGCATTTCACATCCCTTTTAAAACGCTAATAGTCAACCCGAATACTGAAATAACAAAAAGCAACACCAGCGTAAAAATAAACGCCCTGGCTGCGAACGTATATTTCTTCATAAGATAAAACCCACACATAAGAATTCGAGTATTTTAAAGGAAAATAACAACACATTCACACTGGTTATATCGATCGGTAAATACATCAATGATAGATATAAACTATCAAATTCATGATATCGATCGTTATAAATAATTAAAATCGATCAAAATTCCTCTTTTTAATAGATAAAAACTATCATATAAATAAAATTGATCGTTTTTGTTTTATGTGACGGTTTATTCGGTACACGTTCAGGCACCAACGGGGTTGAGCGGCGACATCTACCGCTTCAGAAGCCACGAAATAAGGGAAGCATGTATTACGCTATTTAATGGTAAAAGGAGGTAATTTGAGGCGCAGCTTTTGCAGACTATTTCGGGATATAACGTAAGCCCCTGCACGTTTATCAAAAACGGCATAGCTCATGGTAAGGTTTTCTGTTCGAGTTCCAGCAAATAAATAATGGCCTCTTCCCGGGTCGTTAAACACATGTCCCCTGTCGGTTGCAAACCAGAGCACACTTTTGGGCGTAAAGGCGAGCCAAAGATAAGGCACAAGTTATCTTCCGAAAGCTGCACGCATCTGGTATTCATCGGCTTGCCATACGGCATTCCGGGTATCGGCGACGAAATTGAAGGCGCAATACAGCAAGCGCCACAACCGCTACGACAGTCCATGCTCAGCCCTCTATTTATAACCAAATGAAAGATAACAGAATTTGTCCAAAGAAAAATCCAGATTTAAAATGTGGACGTCATCATGATCAGACCTGCCCTCAGACATTCCGAAGACAAGGCTGGAAACAGAAGGGACAACACAGCACACTTCCCCCCTCCGGGCGACATGCCATCGCGTATTCTCGTTGAACGCGGAGCGGAAAGCGGGCGAACAGTATCACCTTTTTTGCACCAGCAAAAGTGACAATTCCACTTGCCTGGACGGCCCGGCGCGAGTAGTTTTACGCGATATTTTAGATAATCTCTACAACAGGATCTCCTCGATGCCAAGAGCGAACGAAATCAAAAAAGGTATGGTACTGAACTACAACGGCAAATTGCTGATTGTGAAAGATATCGACATTCAGTCGCCTACCGCCCGTGGCGCCGCCACACTGTATAAAATGCGTTTTTCCGATGTCCGCACCGGTCTGAAAGTGGAAGAACGTTTCAAAGGCGACGATATCGTTGATACCGTCACCCTGAGCCGTCGCGGCGTTGACTTTTCTTATGTCGATGGCAACGAATATGTGTTCATGGATAAAGAAGACTATACGCCGTATACCTTCACCAAAGATCAGATTGAAGAAGAGTTGCTGTTTATGCCTGAAGGCGGAATGCCGGATATGCAGGTTCTGACCTGGGACGGCCAACTGCTGGCGCTAGAGCTTCCGCAGACCGTGGATCTGGAAATCGTCGAAACCGCGCCGGGTATTAAAGGAGCGTCCGCCAGCGCACGTAACAAACCCGCGACATTAAGCACCGGTCTGGTGATTCAGGTTCCCGAATACCTGAGCGCAGGTGAGAAAATCCGCATTCATATCGAAGAGCGCCGTTATATGGGGCGCGCGGATTAAGTTTCACATTTTTCGGCTGCGCCCCAGGGCGCAGTCTGCCCCTTTTATTTATTGACTGTTCTGCACCAGGCAAGAGAAACGTTAAAAATTTAACATTTTCTGCTCTTAAGATGGCAGAAGCACGACTTCGTCAACTCAGCACTTCTCTTTTTCACGTTTATTCGCCAGGATTATTAAAAGTTGTTATGTTGTATCAATATCCTGGAGCTGACGTGACCAAAACCAATCTTATTACTGGATTTCTCGGTAGCGGAAAAACCACCTCTATCCTTCATTTATTAGCTCATAAAGATCCGGCTGAAAAGTGGGCCGTCCTGGTTAATGAATTTGGTGAAGTGGGTATTGACGGCGCGCTGCTTGCCGACAGCGGCGCACTGCTAAAAGAGATCCCCGGCGGCTGCATGTGCTGCGTCAATGGATTGCCTATGCAGGTGGGGCTCAACACGCTGCTGCGCCAGGGCAAACCTGACCGGTTGCTGATTGAACCAACCGGACTGGGGCACCCAAAACAGATTCTGGATTTATTAACTGCGCCGGTTTATGAGCCGTGGATTGATTTACGCGCCACGCTCTGCATCCTTGACCCTCGTCTGCTACTGGACCAACAGAGTGTCGCCAATGAAAATTTCCGCGATCAGCTCGCCTCAGCCGATATTATCATCGCCAATAAGACCGATCGCGCCACGGCGCAGAGCGATGCCGCCCTGCAACAGTGGTGGCGACAGTACGGCGGCGATCGTCAACTGATTCATGCCGAACATGGACAGATAGACGGTAAGCTTCTGGATTTACCGCGACAAAATCTGGCGGAACTGCCGGCCAGCGCCGCGCATTCTCACACTCATGCCAGTAAAAAAGGACTCGCCGCGCTAAATCTGCCCGCCCAGCAGCGCTGGCGACGCAGCCTCAATAGCGGACAAGGTCATCAGGCCTGCGGCTGGATTTTCGATGCCGATACCGTGTTTGACACCATTGGCCTCCTCGAATGGGCGCGTCTGGCGCCGGTGGGCCGGGTGAAAGGCGTTATGCGCATACAAGAGGGGCTGGTACGCATCAATCGCCAGGGCGATGACCTGCACATCGAAACACAGAGTGTCGCGCCGCCGGACAGCCGGGTTGAACTTATCTCAAACACAGAAACCGACTGGAATACGTTACAGACGGCCTTGTTGAAGCTTCGTTTAGCGACGCACGCGTAAGGTTGCCACCGTTTAAAAACTATGGCGAAATGACGATGAAAACCCGCTATTCCTTGATAATTCTGCTTAATGCCGCCGGTCTGGCGCTGTTTTTGTCATGGTATCTTCCCGTCAATCACGGCTTCTGGTTCACCATTGATTCCGGCATATTCCACTTCTTTAACCAGAAACTGGTGGAAAGCCACGCGTTCCTCTGGTGGGTCGCTATTACCAATAATCGGGCGTTTGACGGCTGTTCGCTGCTGGCGATGGGCGGACTGATGCTCAGTTTCTGGCTAAAAGAAAACGCATCGGGCCGGCGGCGCATTGTGATAATCGGATTGGTCATGCTACTAACAGCGGTGGTGCTTAACCAACTCGGTCAGGCGCTGATCCCCGTCAAGCGCGCCAGCCCAACGCTCTCTTTTGAGCATATTTATCGCGTCAGCGAGTTGCTGCACATCCCGACAAAAGACGCGTCAAAAGACAGTTTCCCAGGCGATCACGGTATGATGCTGCTGATATTTTCCGCCTTTATGCTGCGTTATTTCGGCAAAACTGCGGGGATTATCGCCCTTATTATATTTGTGGTTTTCGCGTTTCCGCGCGTTATGATTGGCGCTCACTGGTTCACCGATATTGTGGTCGGGTCGCTCACGGTTATTTTGATTGGCCTCCCCTGGTGGCTGATGACCCCGCTCAGCGACCGGGCGATAGCGCTTTTTGAGAATTATCTCCCGGGCGGAAATAAACAAATTTTAAACAAATAACCTATGTAATTAACATTACCTTCAGCGATAGTTTTACATCGTTGAAGGTAATTTATGATGATATTCCCCCAGCCCATCATTTTTCGGTCATATTATTCCTCTGCAAAATGAACAGTTTGCCCGATTTTTAAACGATTTGCGCTTAATTTGACCCGTGCTGATAGTTCACTTTTTGTATCATAAATTCTTATAAAAAATCACGCGAAATCGCTCGCAATGACAGCAACAATCGGGTAATCTCAAACTCGTTTTGCCTCGCCAGATAATTATTCTCATTGCGAATAAATTTGTGCGTTCCGCCACAGATTTGTGCACAAAGAATTGTCTCAAGCTGTGCAGGTAATTAGTCTCATCACGTTTGGCATTTTTATAACGATATTTATCGTTAAGGACTTCAAGGGAAAACAAACAACATGGTCAAATCTCAACCGATTTTGAGATATATTTTGCGCGGGATTCCTGCGATTGCAGTTGCGGTTCTGCTTTCTGCTTGTAGCACAACCACCAATACCGCAAAGAATATGCATTCTGAGACGCATGCTGTGGGCAATAGCGATAGCTCTTCACTGCAAGCCTCTCAGGATGAATTTGAAAATATGGTGCGTAACCTCGACGTTAAGTCGCGGATTATGGATCAGTATGCTGACTGGAAAGGCGTGCGTTACCGCCTGGGCGGCAGCACTAAGAAAGGCGTCGACTGTTCCAGCTTTGTACAGCGCACCTTCCGTGAACAGTTTGGTTTAGAGCTTCCGCGTTCAACCTATGAACAGCAGGAAATGGGCAAAGCGGTTTCACGCAATAACCTGCGTACGGGCGATCTGGTTCTGTTCCGCGCCGGCTCCACTGGTCGCCATGTCGGTATTTATATCGGCAATAACCAGTTTGTCCATGCGTCTACCAGTAGCGGCGTCATTATCTCCAGTATGAACGAACCGTACTGGAAAAAACGCTACAATGAAGCGCGTCGAGTTCTGAGCCGCAGTTAATCTTCATCAGGCAGCACCTCCCTTGGCTTACCTGATGAGACGACATAAAAAGCACTGCTTCAGCAGTGCTTTTGCTTATTATCCCTTCTGAACCCGTTTTACCGAATAGCGACGTGTCGCCTCTTATCCAGCCTACAACACACGAACATAGGCCTGATAAACATAGCGTCATCAGACATTCAGGTCGTTTCCGCCAACGACTACTGCGACAATACGCTTTCCTGCGCATCACAGAAAAGCATGACTATCCGGGGTAATCCAGGCTATAGTCTTATAAATCAACCAGTTTAACCGGCATCCGCCTTTTCAGGTCACACCAGGAATTATGCTTACACGCGACTCCTCTTCCGGTCGGAAAATCCTGCTTACCTGTATCATTACGGGGATAGCGGCAGCATTACTTATTGGTAGCCTGCAATTTTTCCTGTCGTGGCATAAACGGGATGTTAAATACAATACGCTCCTTTCTGATGTACAACATTACCTGGCCAGCTATTTCGCCGACCTGAAAGCCACCACCGATATTCTTCAGCCGTTGACGATCAACACCTGTCAGCAGGTTGGCGCAGAACTCACCTCAAGAGCCGCTTTTAGCCTTAATGTCCGCGCCTTCTTATTGATTAAAGATAAAAAAGTGTTCTGCTCTTCCGCCACTGGCGCCATGAATATGCCGCTTCAGCAACTGGTACCGGATATAGATATCCGCAAAGACGTTGCTATGGCGATTCTGCCCGGCACGCCAATGATGCCCAACAAACCGACAATGGTGATTTGGTATCGAAACCCATTATTAAATGACAGCGGCGTATTCACATCGCTGAATATTAACCTGACGCCCTACTTACTCTATACCACGCGCCAGGATGATTTTAACGGCATCGCGCTGATTGTCGGCAATACCGCGCTGTCGACCTTTTCTTCGCGTCTGCTGACCGTCGCGGAGCTGCCGGGCGCGCCATCACGACAGGCAACTATCAACGGCCTGCCGCTTAAAATACAGCTTTATGCCGATAGCTGGACCTACAATGACTTGTGGTATGCGTTGATGCTGGGCTGCATTAGCGGCATCGTAGCAGGGTTTATCTGTTACTTTATCTATGCCCTCCGGACGCGACCGGGCAAAGAGATTTTAACGGCGATCAAACACGAGCAGTTTTATGTGGTTTATCAGCCCGTCGTCGATACTCGTACGCTGAGCGTCACCGGGCTTGAAGTCTTACTGCGCTGGCGTCACCCTACGGCAGGCGAGATTCCGCCGGATGCCTTTATCCACTATGCCGAAGCGCAGCAACTTATCGTACCGTTAACGCAGCATCTGTTCGAGCTGATCGCCCGCGACGCGCCCACGCTACAGAAGGTGATGCCCGTCGGTGCCAAATTTGGCATTAACATCGCGCCGGAACATCTGCACAGCGACAGTTTTAAAGAGGATATGCACCGGCTCAGGGACGCCCTGCCCGCGCACCATTTTCATATCGTGCTGGAAATCACTGAACGCGATATGCTCCAGCAGTATGAAGCGGCCAAACTGTTCGAATGGCTGCATTCCGCCGGGTTTGAAATCGCTATAGATGATTTCGGTACAGGCCATAGCGCCCTGATTTATCTGGAGCGATTTACTTTAGATTATCTGAAAATCGATCGCGGCTTTATCCAGGCGATCGGCACGGAAACCGTCACGTCGCCGGTTCTGGATACCGTGCTGACGCTCTCCAGACGCCTGAATATGCTGACGGTGGCCGAGGGCGTTGAAACGCCGGAGCAGGCCCGTTGGCTACGCGATCACGGTGTTAATTACTTGCAGGGGTACTGGATTAGCCGTCCTTTACCCCTTAAAGATTTCGTGCTGTGGATGTCGGCGCCTTCCGTGCCTGAATGGTAGTCCCCTTACGGTTTTAACGGATTCACATCAGACGCAACGTCACTTATTATTCAGCGAAACGCCTGCCGGTTTGCAGCGGGCAATACGATAAGGAAACCGCCTTCAGATGATTGCGCGCGTAATGCTTCTGCTTGTCGCACTGGTTAGCGCTGGCGCCCAGGCCCAGGAAATCAAAGAAAGCTACGCTTTCGCCGTACTCGGCGAACCTAAGTATGCTTTTAACTTTGATCACTTTGATTATGTGAATCCTGCTGCGCCGAAAGGCGGTCAGATGACGCTTTCCGCCATTGGTACGTTCGATAATTTCAATCGCTATTCGCTGCGCGGCAATCCCGGCGTACGTACCGAAGCCCTTTACGATACGCTTTTTACCACCTCGGATGATGAACCCGGAAGCTATTACCCGCTGATTGCCGACCATGCCCGCTATGCCGCCGACTATTCCTGGGTGGAAATCTCGATTAATCCCCGCGCTCGTTTTCACGATGGCACGCCCATTACCGCCCGCGATGTGGCCTTTACCTTTCATAAGTTTATGACCGAAGGCGTACCGCAGTTCCGTCTGGTCTATAAAGGTACTACCGTGAAGGCGATTGCGCCTTTAACCGTGCGAATTGAGCTGGCGAAGCCTGGTAAAGAAGACATGCTTAGTCTGTTTTCATTACCGATCATGCCCGAAAAATTCTGGAAAAATCACAAGCTCAGCGATCCGCTTTCAACGCCGCCCTTAGCCAGCGGGCCATACCGGATTACTCAGTGGAAAATGGGCCAGTACATTGTCTATTCACGCGTCAAAAACTACTGGGCGGCTAATCTGCCGGTCAATCGTGGACGTTTTAACCTCGACACTATCCGCTACGATTACTACCTTGATGACAATGTCGCTTTCGAGGCGTTTAAAGCGGGCGCATTTGATCTACGGCTGGAAAACGACGCTAAAAACTGGGCAACGCGCTATATCGGTAAAAATTTCGATAATCATTACATCATTAAAGAAGAACAGAAAAACGAGTCGGCGCAGGACACACGCTGGCTGGCCTTTAATATTCAGCGCCCGGTATTTAAAGACCGGCGGGTACGTGAAGCTGTCACCCTGGCCTTCGATTTTGAGTGGATGAATAAAGCGCTGTTCTATAATGCCTGGAGCCGAACCAACAGTTACTTCCAGAATACCGAGTACGCCGCCAGAAATTACCCTGACGCCGATGAACTGGTATTACTCGCGCCGATGAAAAAAGATCTTCCTCCTGAAGTCTTCACTCAGATCTATCAGCCGCCGGTCTCTAACGGCGACGGCTACGATCGCGAAAATCTTCTTAAAGCTGACGCCTTGTTGACGCAGGCCGGATGGGTGATCAACGGACAGCAACGGGTCAATAGCGTCACCGGTAAGCCCCTGACGTTTGAACTTCTCCTTCCTGCCAGCAGTAATAGCCAGTGGGTTCTGCCCTTCCAGCATAATCTTCAGCGTCTGGGCATTACGATGACTATCCGTCAGGTTGATAATTCTCAACTCACCAACCGGATGCGTAGCCGCGACTATGACATGATGCCGAGGCTATGGCGGGCGATGCCCTGGCCCAGCTCCGATCTACAAATCTCATGGGCGTCGGAATACATTGACTCCAGTTATAACGCTCCCGGCGTACAAAGCCCGGTGGTGGATAAACTGATCGCGCAAATTATCGCAGCGCAGGGTGATAAAGCGAAACTGGTGCCGCTGGGACGGGCGCTGGATCGCGTGCTGACCTGGAACTATTACATGCTGCCGATGTGGTATATGGCGCAAGACAGGCTCGCCTGGTGGGATAAATTCTCCCATCCGGCGATTCGCCCGGTATATACCATCGGGTTAGATACCTGGTGGTATGATGTCAACAAAGCCGCCAAACTACCGGCAGCCAGGAGGTAGTAAGAATCAATGGGCGCCTATCTTATCCGCCGTCTGTTACTGGTGATCCCCACGCTATGGGCCATTATTACCATTAACTTTTTTATCGTGCAGATCGCTCCCGGCGGCCCTGTCGATCAGGCGATTGCCGCGATTGAATTTGGCCAGGGCGGCGCGTTGCCCGGCGCCAGCGGCGAAGGCGTTCGCGCCAGTCATGCGCAAACCGGCGTCGGCAATATCAGCGACAGCCATTATCGCGGCGGCCGGGGACTCGATCCGGAGGTGATCGCGGAGATCACCCATCGCTACGGCTTCGACAAACCGCTGCATGAGCGTTATTTCAAGATGCTACGGGACTATCTCTCTTTTGACTTCGGCGACAGTCTGTTTCGCAGCGCATCCGTACTAACGCTGATCAAAGATAGCCTTCCCGTCTCCATTACCCTGGGATTATGGAGCACGCTGATTATTTATCTGGTGTCTATCCCGCTGGGGATTCGCAAAGCCGTCCATAACGGCAGTCGCTTTGATGTGTGGAGCAGCGCGTTTATCATTATTGGTTATGCGATCCCCGCCTTTCTGTTCGCTATTTTATTAATCGTCTTTTTTGCCGGCGGCAGCTACTACGATATCTTTCCGCTACGTGGCCTGGTCTCAGCCAACTTTGACACATTACCGTGGTACCAGAAAATCACCGATTATTTGTGGCATATTACGCTGCCGGTGTTGGCGACCGTCATCGGCGGTTTTGCCGCCCTGACGATGCTGACGAAAAATTCGTTTCTCGACGAGGTGCGTAAACAGTATGTCGTTACCGCTCGCGCTAAAGGCGTGAGTGAAAAAAACATTCTCTGGAAACATGTTTTTCGTAACGCCATGCTGCTGGTGATCGCCGGGTTTCCCGCCACTTTTATCAGTATGTTTTTCACCGGCTCGCTGCTAATTGAAGTCATGTTCTCGCTCAACGGCCTGGGGCTGCTGGGTTATGAAGCAACCGTTTCGCGCGACTATCCGGTGATGTTCGGTACGCTTTATATCTTTACCCTGATTGGCTTATTACTGAATATCCTGAGCGATATCAGCTATACGCTGGTCGATCCACGCATTGATTTTGAGGGACGATAATGCCGCGATTAAGCCCGGTCAATCAGGCCCGCTGGGCGCGTTTCCGCCATAATCGCCGGGGCTACTGGTCACTATGGATTTTCCTGGTCGTGTTCAGCCTGAGCTTATGCGCGGAACTGATTGCTAACGATAAGCCATTGCTGGTGCGCTATGAAGGCCAGTGGTATTTTCCGCTGGTAAAAAATTACAGCGAGCGCGATTTCGGCGGCCCGCTGGCGACAACGGCGGATTATCAGGACCCCTGGCTACAACGGCAGCTTGAGAATCGGGGCTGGGTGTTGTGGGCCCCCGTACGCTTTGGTGCCAATACCATTAATTTTGCCACCACGCAGCCTTTCCCCTCCCCGCCTTCGGCGAAAAACTGGCTGGGCACCGATGCGAATGGCGGCGACGTTTTCGCCCGCATCCTGTACGGCACCCGCATTTCTATTTTATTCGGCCTGATGTTAACGATTTGCTCCAGCGTCATGGGCGTACTGGCGGGCGCGCTACAGGGCTATTATGGCGGCAAAGTCGATTTATGGGGACAACGTCTCATCGAAGTCTGGTCGGGGATGCCGACCCTGTTTCTGATTATTTTACTTTCCAGCGTAGTGCAGCCTAACTTCTGGTGGCTGCTGGCCATAACCGTGCTGTTTGGCTGGATGAGTCTGGTGGGCGTGGTGCGCGCCGAGTTTTTACGGACCCGCAATTTTGACTATATCCGCGCCGCGCAGGCGCTTGGCGTCAGCGATCGTGACATTATCCTGCGCCATATGTTGCCTAATGCGATGGTCGCTACCCTGACATTTTTACCGTTCATTTTATGTAGCTCCATCACCACCCTGACGTCGCTGGATTTTCTGGGATTCGGTCTGCCGCTTGGCTCCCCTTCTCTCGGCGAACTTCTTTTACAGGGGAAAAACAACTTACAGGCTCCCTGGCTGGGGATCGCCGCCTTTCTGTCTGTCGCCATTCTGCTATCGCTGCTGATTTTTATCGGCGAAGCGGTACGCGACGCCTTTGATCCTGCTAAGGCGGTATAAGATGACATCTCCATTGCTTGCGATTGAAAATTTATCGGTAGGTTTCCGTCAGCAACAGCACGTGCGCCCTGTCGTTAACGCCATTTCGTTACAGGTGAACGCCGGGGAAACGCTGGCGCTGGTCGGCGAGTCAGGGTCAGGGAAAAGCGTGACGGCGCTTTCCATTCTGCGTCTTTTGCCTACCCCTCCCGCCGTCTACCTCTCCGGCGATATTCGCTTTCACGGCGAATCATTGCTTCATGCCAGCGAGCAGACGTTACGCGGCGTGCGCGGCAATAAAATCGCCATGATTTTTCAGGAACCGATGGTTTCACTTAACCCACTGCATACGCTGGAAAAACAGCTCTATGAAGTGCTGTCGCTCCATCGGGGAATGCGTCGGGAGGCGGCAAGGGCGGAGATGATCGGTTGTCTGGATCGGGTCGGTATCCGCCAGGCGAGCCAGCGTCTGCGCGATTATCCGCATCAGCTTTCCGGCGGCGAACGCCAGCGCGTCATGATAGCCATGGCGCTGTTAACACAGCCGGAATTACTGATCGCCGATGAGCCGACCACCGCCCTCGACGTCTCCGTACAGGCGCAGATCTTATCTCTACTGCGGGAACTCCAGCGCGAGCTCAATATGGGATTGCTGTTTATCACCCATAACCTCAGCATTGTAAAAAAACTGGCGGATTCAGTGGCGGTAATGCAACACGGCAAGTGCGTAGAGAACCAACGCGCCGACACGCTGCTCTCCGCGCCGACCCATCCGTACACGCAAAAACTACTCAACAGCGAACCCACTGGCGATCCGGTTCCGCTCCCCGCCGGGCAGGCGCCGTTGCTGGAAGTGGACAAGCTGCGCGTCGCCTTCCCAATCCGCAAAGGCATTCTGAAGCGCGTCGTGGATCATAATGTGGTGGTTAACAATATCAGTTTCACCCTGCATCCAGGCGAAACGCTGGGTCTGGTCGGCGAGTCAGGATCGGGAAAAAGCACCACCGGTCTGGCGCTGTTACGGCTTATCCGCTCCGAAGGCCGCATCGTGTTTGACGGTCAATCGCTGGATACGTTAAACCGCCGCCAGCTTTTACCTGTTCGCCACCGTATCCAGGTCGTATTCCAGGACCCGAACTCATCGCTAAACCCGCGTTTAAACGTATTGCAAATTATCGAAGAAGGCCTGCGCGTCCACCAGCCTACGCTTTCAGGCGCGCAGCGCGAACAGCAGGTGAAAGCGGTCATGATGGAAGTCGGCCTGGACCCGGAAACGCGGCATCGTTACCCCGCTGAGTTTTCCGGCGGCCAGCGTCAACGTATCGCCGTCGCCAGGGCACTGATTTTAAAACCGTCGCTTATTATTCTGGATGAACCGACCTCATCGCTGGATAAAACCGTTCAGGCGCAGATTCTTGCCCTCCTGAAATCGCTCCAGCAAAAGCACCGTCTGGCCTATATCTTCATTAGCCACGATCTGCATGTAGTACGCGCGCTGTGCCATCAGGTTATTGTGCTACGGCAGGGGGAGGTGGTTGAACAGGGGCAATGCGAGCGCGTGTTTACCGCACCGCAACAGGCCTATACGCGTCAGCTACTCGCGTTAAGCTGACGCCTAAAAAGGATTATTGTTAGAAAAAGGTTCCGCTATCGCCACGCCGAAATTTTTCAGCCGACAGGTGGCGGCAAACTCATCCTGACGATTAACGAACAGGCACGGCTCCCCTTCGCACTCCAGCACGGAGCAAGGAACTTCAATATCGCTTAGCGCCTGGCTGAGCTTATGCATCACTGACCACGCGCTATCGCCTGCCGGACTCAACAGTTTAAGCGCCACCAGACTATTCTCGGTGCTCTGCCCGTTTTGCGGAATCGGTTCAACCTTTGACCCCGCAAAACCCGCCGACCAGCGATAGTTTTGCGGCAGACGGTGAACAATTGAGAGCTGTAATGTATTCACTTTCTTTCCCCGGAAGCACAATTACTTCACAATTTACTTACATTTATATTAACACATCATTGACAACCCGTCCTTAAACAGATTGCTAACGCCCTTCTCTCCGTCAGTGGCTCTACAGCAAGCGGGAGTTAAAATAGTTTTACCGACGCGGAGATAGCGGCGGGCTATATGTACCCGTTTCTGCGATCTAACTCAACCTTTTTAACTACAATGATGTGACTTTTTACATAAATGGATTTTACATAAAATAAACATAAAGGAGGAAAATGATGAATTGGTAATTGATATACATCAACTATGAAAGCCGTTTGGCTTTGCCATCGTGTAGCGGATAGCGTCCCCCAACGCCGCCTGCGCATTCTTCGGCGCCATTGAGGGGCAGCGCGCCCGTCACCGTTTTTTGGGACGGCTGGCGTAGAGATAAAACAGAATGGAACAGGCGGCGCAAAGCGCAATCGACCAGATCATCGGCCACGCACTGGTAAAGGTAGCCAGCGACAGCAACGCGCCGACGATAGCGCCAATACCAAAGCGGAAAGTGCCCGCCAACGAAGACGCCGTTCCGGCCATATGCGGAAACTCATCCAAAATGACCGCCATCGCATTGGACGAAACCATCGACACACAGCCGACAAACGCCGCAACGCCAACCACCAGCGCCCAGAATCCAATGCCCATCAGCGCGCTGAAAACCATCCACACCGCCATCGCAAACTGAATCCATAGCCCGGCCCGAAACATGTTTAGCGCCCCTACCCGTCTGACAAAACGGCTGTTGATAATCGTCATCACAAACAGAAATACGATGTTCAACGCGAAGTAGTAGCCGAAATCCTGCGGCGGAACATGATTAATTTCGATATAAACAAACGGCCCCGCGCTCAAAAAAGAGAACATACCGGCAAAACTAAACCCGCTCGCCAGCATATAGCTCAGTACGCGTTTGTGGCGAAACAACGCGGCAAAGTTACCTATTGTGGTACGAATATGAAAAGGCTGACGCCGCTCAACGGGCAGCGTCTCTTTAATCAAAGCAAAGATCATGACTGACGCCAGAATCGCCGCAATGGCCAGTATCCAGAAGATATAGTGCCAGCTTAACCATACCAACACCCAGCCGCCAACAATGGGCGCCATTAACGGCGCTATCGTAGTGACCAGCATGACAAATGACATCATGCGCGAAAACTCTTCCTTTGGATAAATATCCCGCATCAGCGCATTGATGACGACGCTTGCCGCCGCAGCCGCCAAACCGTGAAAGAAACGCATCACGATCAGTTGATCGATAGTCTGCGCCAACGCACAGGCGACCGCCGCAGCGGCAAATACCAGCGTCCCGCCCAGGATGACCGGCTTACGCCCGAGGCTATCCGCCATCGGTCCATAGATAAGCTGACCCAGCGCAAACCCCAGAATATAGGTGCTGAGCGTCATCTGCGCGCTACCGGCAGGCACGCCGAATTGCGCAGAAATCACCGGCAGCGCAGGAAGATACATATCAATCGACAGCGGCATTAACATGGCCAACAGGCCAAGGATAAAGACAATGGCAAAGGAAGAGTGCTGCCGGGTGGTCACATCGAACTCCTGAAATTAACGAGATAGTTAGCCGACGCTGGCGATTTCTTCTTCAGTCAACGGGCGGTACTCGCCGGGAGCCAGATTCTCATCCAGCGTAATGGCGCCAATCCGTTCGCGGTGCAGTTCCACAACGCGATTGCCTACTGCGGCAAACATCCGCTTCACCTGATGATAACGGCCTTCGCTGATGGTCAGACGGACCTGCACAGGCGTTATCACCTCCAGCGTAGCGGGTTTAGTGAGATCTTTTTCATTATGCAACTGCACGCCTTTCGCAAATTGCGCTGCCGTATCGTCGGCCACCGGCGACTCCAGGGTCACCAGATAGGTTTTTTCACAGTGATGGCGCGGCGACGTAATGCGGTGCGACCACTGACCGTCATCTGTCATTAACACCAGACCGGTAGTATCGATATCCAGACGTCCTGCGGCATGCAGCTTATACGCCACCGGCTCATCCAGGAAATACAGCACCGTTGGATGATCGGGATCATCGGTTGAACAAACGTATCCCTGCGGCTTGTTAAGCATAAAATAGCGTGGCCCGTGTTGCTGCGCTAAGGGATTGCCGTCATACGCAACCGCATGTTCCGGGAGCAGTTTGAAGGCCGCATTTTTAATGATGTCGCCATCGACGGTAACGCGGTTACCACGAATTTCACGCCCGGCAATAGCGCGGCTGACGCCAAGCTGCTGAGCGATAAATTTATCAAGTCGCATGTGTGTGATTTAGCCTGTAATAATACGGAAATCGGGCATTCTACCCGAAAAAAGGGAATTGCTATCCGCTCAGTATAGCGGGCTAACTATATCCCTCAAGGGAAATGATTCATGGCATACTATTCCCGGAACCGTTTAACGTAGTGAGACCATGATTTTTACACTCCGCCCCTACCAGCAAGAAGCCGTAGACGCCACGCTCAGCCACTTTCGCCGCCACCGTACGCCCGCCGTGATTGTTCTGCCGACCGGCGCAGGTAAAAGCCTGGTGATCGCCGAACTGGCGCGCGTCGCCCGCGGACGGGTACTGGTGCTGGCGCATGTGAAAGAGCTGGTCGCGCAGAACCACGCCAAATATTGCGCGCTGGGGCTGGAAGCGGATATTTTCGCCGCCGGACTCAAACGTAAAGAGAGTCAGGGCAAAGTCGTGTTCGGCAGCGTACAGTCGGTGGCGCGTAATCTTGACGCCTTCCAGGAGGAGTTTTCGCTGTTGATTGTCGATGAATGCCACCGCATCGGTGACGATGAAGACAGTCAGTATCAGCAAATCCTCACTCACCTGAGTAAAGTTAATCCTCACTTACGTCTGCTTGGACTCACCGCCACGCCCTTCCGCCTCGGAAAAGGCTGGATTTATCAATTTCATTACCACGGTATGGTGCGCGGCAACGACAACGCGCTGTTTCGCGACTGTATTTATGAACTGCCGCTGCGCTATATGATTAAACACGGCTATCTGACGCCGCCTGAGCGGCTTGATATGCCAGTGGTCCAATACGATTTCAGCCGCCTGCAGGCCCAAAGCAATGGGCTGTTCAGCGAAGCCGACCTGAACCGTGAGCTGAAAAAGCAGCAGCGGATTACGCCGCACATCATCAGCCAGATTATGGAATTTGCGCAAACGCGCAAAGGCGTGATGATTTTCGCCGCCACGGTCGAACATGCGAAAGAGATTGTCGGTCTGCTTCCGGCGGACGACGCGGCGCTGATTACCGGCGATACGCCAGGGCCCGAGCGCGACGCGCTGATTGATAATTTCAAGGCGCAGCGTTTTCGCTATCTGGTTAACGTCTCGGTGCTGACCACCGGCTTTGACGCCCCACACGTTGATCTCATCGCGATTCTACGTCCCACCGAGTCAGTTAGTCTTTACCAACAAATTGTCGGGCGTGGTCTGCGCCTTGCGCCGGGAAAGACCGATTGCCTGATTCTTGATTACGCAGGCAACCCGCACGACCTGTATGCCCCGGAGGTCGGTAGCCCGAAGGGAAAAAGCGATAACGTCCCTGTCCAGGTATTTTGCCCGGCCTGCGGCTTTGCCAACACCTTCTGGGGGAAAACCACTGCCGACGGCACGCTGATTGAACACTTTGGCCGTCGCTGCCAGGGCTGGTTTGACGATGACGACGGCCATCGCGAGCAGTGCGATTTTCGCTTTCGCTTCAAAAACTGCCCGCAGTGTAATGCCGAAAACGATATTGCCGCCCGACGCTGCCGGGAATGTGACGCTATTCTGGTCGACCCGGACGATATGTTAAAAGCGGCGCTCAGGCTCAAGGATGCGTTAGTCCTGCGCTGTAGCGGAATGACGATGCAGCATGGGCAGGATGAGAAAGGCGAATGGCTGAAAATCACTTACTATGACGAGGACGGCGCGGATGTCAGTGAGCGCTTCCGCTTGCACACGCCCGCCCAGCGTACCGCTTTCGAACAGCTATTTATTCGCCCGCATACCCGCACGCCCGGCGTTCCTTTACGCTGGATCACGGCGGCGGATATTGTCGCGCAGCAGGCGCTGTTGCGGCATCCCGATTTTGTGGTCGCGCGGATGAAAGGCCAGTACTGGCAGGTGCGTGAAAAAGTGTTCGACTATGAAGGCCGCTTCCGCCGGGCGCACGAATTACGTGGTTAATTGTACTTTTCATTGATGTAACGGCGATTTGAGTATAGAATCCCGCCCGCCTTTGCATACGCAAAGCAGATCACTTACCTGTTGCTGGGTCGCCTGTAGCAGGAATTATTAAAGAGAGATTTAAATGTTTACTATCAACGCAGAAGTACGTAAAGAGCAGGGTAAGGGTGCGAGCCGCCGCCTGCGCGCCGCTAACAAGTTCCCGGCAATCATCTACGGCGGTTCTGAAGCCCCGATTGCTATCGAACTGGACCACGACCAGGTGATGAACATGCAAGCTAAAGCTGAATTCTACAGCGAAGTTCTGACCCTCGTTGTTGACGGTAAAGAAGTAAAAGTTAAAGCTCAGGCTGTACAGCGTCACGCTTACAAACCGAAGCTGACTCACATCGACTTCGTTCGCGCGTAATCGCCTGGAAGTTGAAGAAAAACCCCGCCCCGGCGGGGTTTTTTTATGCGTTTAATTGAATTTGACGACATGCAGAGCAACGAGAACCCACTTTGCTTTTCTGCTTTCTTACACCTCGCCATATTCAATTAGCGCCTCCCCTAATCGAGGATCTGTAGTTTCCGCCGCGGTATTCATACCTTTAAGCCGATTGAATAATGCCCGTTGTCGAACGCTGGCACTTTCTGGTTTCCATGGCAAAATTCGTATTGGTATCGTTTGCCCGTCATTCAACGCATCAAATACCTTTTCATTGGTCAGTAAGTCGCCGCAGCTCCATGTCTTGCTATCAAACTGAAAATCAAATAAGACATGGAGCTCCAGTTCATCTACACGCACTTGACGCTTTGCATTATCGATGCGTATTTCCACCTTCTCTTTATGCGTCAAAGTTGCATCAAGATTGAGTCCATACCGTTTCAACTGCCCCTTGTCGTAATAGTAACGTATGCTGGACCAGGTTGATTTAAAAGCAAATCCAGTAATGGATAAACCACTTAACAAGAACAGCGGGCATATGAACAAGCTCAGTAACCAGTTGGCGCCATAAGTATAAAACAGTACCAACGAGAGAACGGTGAACACCATGCCGAGCATCAACATCATCAAAAATGCGACAATGTGCGCATACAAAACCTGCCGAAATAAACTGAAATTAACAGGCGGCTTCTGACGTATTCCTTTACTCACTACGGCGTCCTTTTATGTCGTATGCCTTTATTTCCCGCCCGACGTGCGTCGCTGCAACTGGTCGCGCAGATTCGGCGGCGTCCCTTTGATAGTCAGGGTATCGGTCGCCGGGTCCCAGAAAATCCGCTCGCCCAGTAGCATCGCATCAAAGTTAATCGTTAACCCGCCGCCGCTGCCGGCATATTTGGTTAGCTGGCGCAGCGTACTGCGATCCGCCGGGAAGCTCTCTTCCAGCTCATAGCCTTTTTCGGCGGTAAATTCGCTGAAGCTGACTTCACTGACGCCGGAAAGCTCTTTAGACAGCGATTCCAGCTCAATCTCTTCCCCGGCTTGTAACTGCTCGTTGCAGTAGCTGTACACCTGCTGACGCACGTTCTGACGTTCTGCTTTATCCAACTGCGCTTCTGCGGTGAAATCATCCACTGCCTGCAACAGGCCGCGATTCTGCGCTTTGGCGTTCAACCCTTCGCTGGCGCCGAGGAAATCCATAAAGAAGTCAGCGACCTTGCGCCCTACCCGACCTTTCAGGAACGTCAGGTAGCGGGTCGATTGCGGATTAGTTTCCCACTCGGTAAGATCGATACGCGCCACGATATCCGCATGGTTAATATCAAGATAATGCGTCGGGTTAATGTCCAGATTTTCATTGACCCGCATACTGCTCAGGTTGTTCAGTACCGTAACCAGCAGATACTCCACCGCCAGGTAACGATAATGGCAGAACAATACAATGCCGCCGTCCGCAAAGGGATATTTCGCCAGTTCGTCACGCAGGCGTCCGGTCGCCGCCCGGCTAAAGGCAAGAAAATCTTCTTCCCCCTGACGTTGCAACCGCAGCGCTTGCGCCAGTTCACTCTCTTCATTAAACAGGCCATACGCCTTATTCTTGGCGCTATAGACCCGATGCAGTTCAGCCACCATCTCGACAACGGTGGTTGTCGGCTCCAGCAATGAATCGCGCAAGACCAGCTCAAGATTTTGCTCATCGCGCTTGATAAGCTGGTGCAGGGCAATCTGGTTGATATCCAGACTCATGATAAACTCTCCTTTAAGACCGGGCGGTATTCAACCACCGCCTGCCGGAAGACGCAAGCAATCGCCCTGTCATTTCAGGCGTTATCCGTAACGCGAATGATTTAGGGGATAAAAATGCAGAAAAAAAACTGTTGCTACGGTAATATGTTGCCCTTTCATGAACAAACAGATTTTGATTTATGCCACAACTCTCCCGCTATAGTGATGAACATGTTGAACAACTGCTGAGCGAACTGCTCAGTGTACTGGAAAAACATAAGGCGCCGACCGATCTTTCCCTGATGGTGCTGGGAAATATGGTCACCAACCTTATCAACACCAGCGTGGCGCCGGCTCAACGCCAGGCGATTGCGAACTCTTTTGCCCGCGCCTTGCAGTCTTCGATTAGCGAAGACAACGCACACTAAAAAGCCGACTCCGGAGAAACAAGCGACAGGTATGGTAACTCATCGTCAGCGCTACCGTGAAAAAGTCTCCCAGATGGTTAGCTGGGGGCACTGGTTCGCTCTGTTTAATATACTGTTGGCTACGTTGCTCGGCAGCCGTTACCTGTTTGTCGCCGACTGGCCGACAACGCTTGCGGGTCGCATATACTCCTACCTGAGCATTGTCGGACACTTTAGCTTTCTGGTGTTCGCCACCTATTTGCTTATTCTTTTTCCGCTCACGTTTATCGTGATGTCCCAGCGGCTGATGCGGTTTTTATCAGCCATACTGGCGACCGCAGGTATGACGTTGTTGCTTATCGACAGCGAAGTCTTTACCCGTTTTCACCTGCATCTTAACCCCATTGTCTGGGAGCTGGTCATCAACCCTGACCAGAACGAAATGGCGCGCGACTGGCAGCTTATGTTTATTAGCGTGCCGGTTATCTTATTGATTGAGATGCTATTTGCGACATGGAGTTGGCAAAAGCTGCGCAGTCTCACGCGCCGTCGCCATTTCGCAAGGCCGCTTGCGGCATTCTTTTTCGTCTCCTTTATCGCATCGCATCTTATCTACATCTGGGCAGATGCTAATTTTTACCGGCCGATTACCATGCAGCGGGCAAACCTGCCGCTCTCTTATCCGATGACGGCGCGACGTTTTCTTGAAAAACACGGTCTGCTGGATGCGCAGGAATATCAGCGCCGTCTGGTAGAGCAAGGCAATCCGGAAGCGGTCTCCGTACAGTACCCGCTCAGCAATTTGCACTATCGCGATATGGGCACCGGTCAGAATGTGCTGCTCATTACCGTAGACGGCCTGAACTATTCTCGCTTTGAGAAGCAGATGCCGGAGCTGGCTACATTTGCCGAGCAAAACATCGACTTCACCCGTCATATGAGTTCAGGGAATACCACTGATAACGGTATTTTCGGCCTGTTCTATGGCATATCGCCAGGCTATATGGATGGCGTGTTATCCACCAGAACCCCTGCGGCGCTCATTACCGCCTTGAATCAGCAAGGCTACCAACTGGGACTGTTTTCTTCAGATGGCTTCGCCAGCCCGCTTTATCGTCAGGCATTACTGTCCGATTTCTCGATGCCGGCAGCGCAAACGCAGTCTGATGCGCAAACGGCCAGCCAGTGGATAGACTGGCTTGGGCGCTACGCACAGGAAGATAACCGCTGGTTCTCATGGATATCGTTTAACGGTACTAACATTGATGACAGTAACCAGAAAAATTTTGTTAAGCGTTACGCCAGTGCCGCCAGCGACGTGGATGCGCAAATCAATCGGGTTCTGAACGCGCTGCGAGAGGCCGGTAAATTCGACAATACTGTCGTGATCATTACCGCAGGACGCGGCATACCGTTGACGCCGGAAGAAAATCGCTTCGACTGGTCGCAAGGTCATCTGCAAGTACCGCTGGTGATCCACTGGCCGGGGACGCCTGCGCAGCGTATTAATGTGCTTACCGATCATACCGATGTGATGACCACGTTGATGCAACGCCTGTTACATGTCAGCACGCCAGCGAACGAATATTCACAGGGCCAGGACATCTTTACCGTTCCACGTCGTCATAACTGGGTAACGGCGGCAGACGGCAGTACGCTGGCTATCACGACGCCGCAAATGACCCTGGTGCTCAATAATAACGGTCATTATCAGACCTATGACTTACACGGCGAGAAGATCAAAGATCAGAAGCCGCAGCTCAGTCTGCTGCTGCAAGTGCTAACAGAAGAGAAACGTTTTATCGCTAACTGATTAATTATAAATCAGTTAGCACCGTTTCCCCTTGCATTCGCGTTGGAAAGAGGTAGTATTAGCACCCACAAGTCGGCACGTAGCGCAGCCTGGTAGCGCACCGTCATGGGGTGTCGGGGGTCGGAGGTTCAAATCCTCTCGTGCCGACCAAAATTCCCCTTAAAAGCCAGCCTGCCAGGGCTGGTTTTTTTATATATCCAATTTGCAAATGGTGAAATGATGGTGAAATAGCTATCGAAGGTCACTGCAAATTGACTTCAAGCTCCCTCCAACGCGAAAAGTTGAACAGATGACTTAAATACATTGATTAGTCATCCTTAACCAGTAGAATCCGCCACGACTGGTAACTATTCAATACACGCACTATCGAACGATCGCCAGTTTGCCGCAGCCCGTTCTTGCATACAATGTGGCTGCGGCACACCATCACATCAGAAATTTGAAAATCAGGGTAAACCTGTCACTTAACCTGAAGCAGGTCTTCATAGCGGGTGGTATATCGGGATGACAGTATGTTTCTCTTCATAGCCCACTGTTGCTGGATACCCTCCCCGGCAAAGTACAGCTTTCCCCAGCCCTTCTTTGCATTCAGGTGATCCAGTACTTCCATCGGCTTCTCGCTACCGGCGCGCGGCGCGTTATCATCGAAAAAGTTGCGCCGCGCCCTGACTGAAGAAGTCTCCCCTATTTCACCTGTACATCATCCGTACTGTCTGATGTTGTTCGTCCGGGAATATCTTTGTCGCACCGCACCTCATTCACCTGGTGCATCAGTTACGACGCCACTGAACGTTCAGATAGCTCCCCAGCATCTCCTCCACAAGAGGTCGCAGGCCATCCAAAAATGTCTTTTTCGCGCTCTCCATCGCTCTTGCTCCGATAGTGCGCTCTGCATCGGTATTACCGACCAGCCCAGACGGTCTCAGCTCTGTGTCAGACAGCATCCGGTACGTTTCCTCATAATCCGATATTTGCTTTTCACGAAGCGCGTTAACGCGTTCCGGCGCTTTGCGCTCCAGCACTCTGTGTAACGGCCCCCACTGCAGTATCCACTCCCTGAACTCGCTTTTTTCAGCGGCTTTCACCTGAAGCTCCGCGTCCTGAAGGTCTGTAACCGTCACGCCGGATACGTCAAAGAAACGCATTTCTGACGTCACGCTGGTCAGCCCGAGTGATTTCTTCAGCTTATTCTGATACGCCAGCCAGACCTCAATTTCATCAACGAGAGCCAGCGTTCTGACCTTTTCCCGGGCAATCTGTTCCAGTTTTCCCAGACGGAACATCTCACGCCCCGTGGCAACCAGCGCCGCGAGATCGTTATCGTATTGCCCTTTTTCTGCATTATGTACCAGCTGTACGTTCTTCATCTGGTGCAAAAAAAATGTGACCCGGTCCTCGCAGCTTGAGGTTGCCTCTGTTGCCATAGCAAAGGTGTTTGCTCTCAACGCCTCATCTTCAGCCAGTTGTGCCAGCCAGGACGATATCTGTGCCTTAAACCCCGCGTCCTTTATGAAGTTTTCCGTCTCACTCAGTCTGTCCAGGAAGAGGCTGAAGGCGTCGGCGTTATCTTCCTGTCCGAACATATGCCATCTGTCTGCAGGAGCCGGTTCCCCCTCCCGGGCAGGCACCAGCCAGTCAGCGGCCGCCAGGTGCAGTGCCCGAGTTTCCCGGGGGGCGGAGGCTCCCGCCATATCGAATTGTATTATGGGGCCTGAATAGCCAGGCGCGCTGGTGATCTCCCGCAGCGCCTGCAAAGTACGTTCAGACAGTGGGTTCCCTTCCAGATTTACGGTTGTCTCTGAAGACAGATGAATGAGACTTTCCGGCAGGCGGGTCAGCTGGTTACGATAGACCGACAGCGACAGTAGTCCTGACGGCAGCATCGGCAGGCTGGTCAGCCGGTTACCAGATACCATCAGCTCCTTCAGTTCTGACGGCAGCACCGGCAGACTGGTCAGCCGGTTACCAGATACAATCAGCTCCTTCAGTCCTGACGGCAACGCCGGCAGGCTGGTCAGCCGATTATTATAGGCCCACAGCTTATATAATTCTGACGGCAGCGTCGGCAGGCTGGCCAGTTGGTTATCAGATACCGACAGCTCCTGTAGCCCTGACGGCAACGTCGGCAGGCTGGTCAGCTGGTTATTATAGGCCCACAGCTTACATAATTCTGACGGCAGCGCCGGCAGGCTGGCCAGTTGGTTATCAGATACCGACAGCTCCTGTAGCCCTGGCGGCAACACCGGCAGGCTGGTCAGTTGATTACCAAAGATCCACAGCTTACATAGTCCTGACGGCAGCGCCGGCAGGTGGGTCAGCGGGTTACTAAAGATCGACAGTTCCAGTAGTCCTGGCGGCAGCACCGGCAGGCTAGTCAGCTGGTTACCAGAGACCTCCAGCGTCCGCAGTTCTGGCGGCAGCGCCGGCAGGCTGGTCAGATTATTATCAGGAATAACCAGTGTGGTAATATGCGCGGGTAAACAGTCTGGCAAGGTGGTAAGACCTGATTCTCCCACGTTAAGCACTGCATTGCCATTATTCAGGCAGGCACGCATTTTCTGTACCACTGCTGCACGGCCGCGTGACTCTTCTGCGGGTGCAGCCCTTCTCCACGCTGACCAGACAGCATCATACTCTGCTGGCGTCTGTGGAGCCGTTGTGGCAGGGAGGAAGGATGTCCTGAATGTCCCGGATGCCCCTTCCGCGTGTCCTGTGCCCTCCTCACCCTGTGCTGTGTCCAGGGTGAGGCGATGTGTTTCACTGTACCCCTGGCAATTTACGGTATAGTTCCCGGCATCATCAAGGGTGACTGACAATATCTCCTGACTGTCTTCATCCAGAATACAGAAGTAATTTTCCCCGTGCTGGCCGGAATGAATGCTTTCCTCCCATCCGGCATACGCGAGCGTCCTGAGCAGTTCAAATCTGTTGATCATATCCTCCCGCGTCGTTCCGGCCGGCGGGTGACAAATCGCCCAGATGCACTCCAGCGCTTCAGTCTGGTGCGTTGAGCAAAAAAATTCCTTCATTTTTTCCCAGGAACTCATTTCAGGGGGGGTATCAGACCAGGCAATACGATAAATGCGACGGTTACTGATGGTGGCGGGAAGACATCCGCTTCCAATATGAAAGGGCATAACAAAAAACCTTTATAAATTTACATATAGTATCTGTCCGGCAGACATCATCTCTTCCTGGTCTTAATTTCACAATAAGGTTATCGGCGGATTCATGGTCGTCCTGACATGGCGGGCTTCAGAAGGTGCAGAAGAAAAATCCGTTATGATGACCGGATGGCGGGACTGTCATTTTACAGCTAAAGTGTCGATTTTTTCAGGGTCGCTTTCCACGATGACCAGATCATCCGGTATCAACGCCCGGGCGTTCAATTTTCGATTCTGCCTGCCTGCGCAGCTCTTCCGGCGAATAAACCCTTTGAACGACTTTACCGTCTTTAAACTGCCAGCAGCATGAATATCAGCGCGACGGTTTTCATCCGTATCAGGCAACTCTGCAACGCTCTGGCCAGCAGGCCACAGCCCGGAAACATCACGCGTAATACACGTAATAACATCGTTATCGTCGTAGGTAATTTTCAGCGTGTCTGCTGAAAATAATTGCTGGCACCCATACCAGTCCTGACCATCCTCTGATTTAAGATACGCCGCATCGGCGAATAATGTGTCATCTGGTTCCGGTGCATACGGAATGAAATTTTTAATATTTAAAAACTGTTTGTTCTTTTTATTTTTTTTCCGCTGTCATAATTATTCCTTCTTATACACTTGGGGCTGTCACCCACGTATCACCAACCAGATACTGAATGGGACGTTGTCACCCGAATAGTCATCGCGCCACGCACTCCCATTACCTCAATCACTGCGCCAGCGAGACAGATATTACCGCAGCCAGTATCCGTGATGATTTTGTTATAAGCGTAAGACCAGGAGCCACGACACATCCAGTAAGGGTGATTGAATGCGCCCTGAGACTCCAGCCAGACGATAAACTCCGCCGTCGTCCACGGATTATCATCACAGCCGATAATAACTGCGCCATCAAACGCTCGCGCGGCACCGATACGACGCACAAACAAATCCTTGTCCGGAATATCGCCGCCATTCTGTGATTTTTGTAATGCATCGGCGGCACGACTTATGGTTTCTCGCAAACCAACGTATTCGATAAGACCGTCAACACTTTTTCCTGACAGCGCCGTCAGGGTTTCGTCCAGCGGCTGCTTGCCCGCCAGTTTATTCAGTACCGTGGTGGCAAAGTTCGGATCATTTCCCAACGCGTCAGCCAGTTCCTGCAGGGTGTCCAGTGGCTCCAGTACGGAACCAACCAGCGCGGCAATCAGTTTGCGGACAAACTCCGCGTTTGTTGTCTGAAGCCCTTTAGCATCGCCTGGCGGCGTCGGTGTGGTCGGCGTTCCAGTGAATGCCGGGCTGTCCAGCGGCGCTTTGGTCCGTACCTCACCCATAACGGTTTTTACCGCCTTTGGTGTGGCCGCCAGCGCTTCGCTGTCACTGTCCGTGGCACTGCTTAATTTAACGATACCTTTTTTCGTCAGGCTTGCATCTTCCAGGGAAATCACGTCTGCGATATCCTCGGCCCGTTTCGCGGCCTCTTCGGCTCTGGTTGCCAATTCTCCGGCTGCAGCTCTGCTTTGCGCTGCCAGTGATGCGCTGGTATCAGATGCGGCGGCGTGGGTGGATGCCTCCGATGCTGATGACGAGGCGGCTGCCGCCGTTCTGGCTGTGTCAGCCAACGCCGCGCTGGCTGATGCCTCCCCGGCTTTTGTGGTCGCCGTACCTGCGCTGCTCTCCGCAGATGCTGCGGATGAAGCTGCCGACCAAAATTCCCCTTGAAAACCAGCCTGTCAGGGCTGGTTTTTTTATGCCTACAATTAAAAAGTTAGCTGATGCCAGAGACGTTATTTTGCATGAACTGATTTTGCATGAACTGATTGGACATCTTTCCTGTGCAGTGGTCACAGTAAAGTCAATGCAGGCAACTAACGTAAACCATGTTTGTACTAAAACAGAAAAAGCGCATCTACACCCTATACTGGAAAAAATGTTTGCAGTGGCAGGTAAATGAGTAAGCAATCTGTCGCAGCAATAATAAAACGTTCTGGTAAGGTAAACGGCCTACCACGCCTTTGTCGCTAACAATTAGCCTCCCTGTCGCCATAGGGTCGATAACGATCGGCTATTCACAACACGTTTTGTAGACAACGTACGGTGATTAATTACTCCTTCAGCCAGCAACTCGCTAATTGTTATTCAACTTCAGAAATTATAACTAATTGAAGCACCTACAAAATTATGCCCTGAATTTTTATCCGTAAGTGATCCATTCGAGAAATGCCGGATATAAGCTTCTGTAGAAAAAGCCCCAAAGTTCCAGCCAAGAAACGCTTTTTCTCCAAAGGTAAATGCAGAATTGACACGCATATCATCTCGCGACTTAGATTTTATATAAGCCCCCAGACCAATACCGGTATAGATACCAGCGAAATGAACCAGCGCCACATCCTTCGAGATACCCAATACGCCCTGGTTATATTTATTACAGGGAACGCTGCCAGAATGTTTACTGCAATCATCGCTACCCTTAGCCTTAAATCCTCCTAACTCCAGATTATTTCTTGCCTGTAAAAAGAAAAAATCGCTGGGTTCACTGTATGTCAGAAAAGCCGTATATAAGTGCTCAACCCCTCCTCTTCTTATACTTTCTCCCGCAGCAAAAGAGATCTGATGCTTGTTGCCCTTGCCAAAAAAAACATTATCATTAGCAGAACATGCGAATGCACAAGGTAATAATAGATATATAAATATTCTCTTCATATACACTCCACCACCATTTCAATGTCAATAGTTATTTTTAACCGGCTAACATATTTAAAATTTTCTACGCCACGCTTACGCTCACAGAAACGGCTGATATAGCATCCACACTACGTTCTCCCCTTGAGTCGCCCCAACGGGTGCTCAAAACGCCGCGAGTGTTGTTCAGGCACATCCAGGATAAGTTATAAGTGAATGACACTCATTTCTGACCACATTTTCATTTATGATAAGAATATCGTCAGAATCTCTTTATCGCATAAAAATACCTCTGCTATTGACTTAATATTTAATTTAACAGATGTCGCGGTTTATTCGTTCTGCTCAGATGTATTTCATTGACATTAATAAAACCATAAATAAATTCAGTTAAAATAATTTGTTAATAATGACAAGCTTTAGACGCTATGACTTTTAATAAGGAATTTCCTGCCAGTAAAGATAGTCTGGACTTACGGGGGCAAGGGCGCAGCAACATATGCCACACTTCTGTTATGTCACATTGTCCGAAAAAAGCGTCCAGACCAGTATTCAACTTCAGGGAGTATTCTGTTTTCTCTCACAACGGGTTGTTTTATCCTTTCTATCGTTCAGCTAATTACTCGCCTGTCACAGGTTTTACTACTTACCCATGCACTAATTAGGGTAAAATTTACGCGCTTGACAATGTGGCAAATCTGGACGATTTCCGCGCTGAAAACAATAATCATTCTAATAAAACTCAGGAGATATAGCATGCCTGAAGTAACACCTTTTCAGGTGCTTATTGTGGACGACCATCCACTTATGCGGCGAGGTATTCGTCAATTACTGGAACTGGACCCGGCTTTTCATGTCGTTGCCGAAGCGGGTGACGGGGCGAGTGCGATCGATCTGGCGAATCGCATTGAGCCCGATCTGATCCTGCTGGATCTGAATATGAAAGGTCTGAGCGGGTTAGATACCCTGAACGCGCTACGCCGGGATGGTGTGACGGCGCAAATTATTATTCTTACCGTCTCGGATTCCGCCAGCGACATCTACGCGCTGATCGACGCCGGCGCCGACGGTTATCTGCTCAAAGATAGCGATCCGGAAGTGCTGCTGGAGGCCATTCGCAAAGGCGCTAACGGCGGTAAAGTCTTTAGCGATCGGGTCAATGAATATCTGCGTGAGCGTGAACGGTTTGGCGCGCAGGAAGATCCCTTTAGTATCCTGACCGAACGAGAGTTAGATGTCTTGCATGAGCTGGCGCAGGGGCTTTCTAACAAACAGATTGCGTCAGTACTGAATATTTCTGAGCAGACGGTTAAGGTGCACATTCGTAATCTACTTCGCAAGCTAAACGTGCGCTCGCGCGTCGCGGCGACCATTCTATTTTTACAAACACGCGGAATGCAGTAACAAGCCAGGCCCGGTGGCGCCGCGCCACCGGGCCGTCAGGGTCTTATTTCTCCTGCGCCAGCCGGATACTGCGCTCTATCACCGCCCGCCGGGCGTCACCCGCCGGCAGTAACTTCAGCATCATCTCCCAGGCCGCCACCGCCTCGCCA